>NZ_JBLWFN010000001.1:0-1102500 GCF_048323735.1 Faecalibacterium sp. 3 | reverse complement strand
AGGACAGCATGACCCCGGAGCAGTGGCAGCATTTTGCCGGCCCGATGTTCACCGGCTTTGACACAGACCGCACCATGCTGCGCATTTCGGCCATGAATCTGATGCTCCACTCCATCACGAACCCGGAGATCGACTACAAGGACAGCGTGTCGAAGCAAAACTCCATTTGCAGCAAGTACACCGTTTGCCTTGCGAACCCGCCATTCAAGGGCACTGTGGATGCCGAGAGCATCAACGACGACCTGAAAGCCGTCACTAACACCAAAAAGACGGAGCTTCTGTTCCTTGCGCTCTTCCTGCGGATGCTCAAAACCGGCGGACGCTGCGCCTGCATCGTGCCGGACGGCGTTTTGTTCGGTTCCAGCAAGGCGCACCAGAGCATCCGAAAAGAACTGATTGAAAACCACCAGCTGCGGGCGGTCATTTCCATGCCGTCCGGCGTGTTCAAGCCCTACGCAGGCGTGTCTACGGCGGTGCTGGTGTTCACCAAGACCGGCGCGGGCGGCACCGACAGGGTGTGGTTCTACGATATGAAAGCCGACGGCCTCTCGCTGGACGACAAGCGCACCGAGGTGAAGGAAAACGACATCCCGGACATCATCGCCCGGTTCCATAACCTCAACGCCGAAACTGACCGCAAGCGCACCGAGCAGAGCTTCTTTGTGCCCAAAGCGGAAATTGCCGCCAACGGGTATGATCTGTCCATCAATAAGTACAAAGAGACCGAGTATGTGCCGGTGGAGTACCCCTCGACCACGGAAATTCTGGCCGACCTGCATGAGCTGGAAATGGAGATCACCAAGGGTCTGGCAGAACTGGAAGAAATGGTATGACGGAGGAAAATGCGATGACAGAAAATGATAAACTGCAAATGTTTGAGGACCGTCCGATTCGTACCGCATGGGATGAAACGCAGGAAGAATGGTACTTCTCCATTGTTGATGTTGTGACGGTTTTAACAGAAAGCGGAGATTACAACACCGGGCGAAAATATTGGAATAAGTTGAAGCAGCGCTTGAAAGCTGAGGGCAGTGAACTGGTGACAAATTGTCACCAGTTGAAAATGAAAGCGGCAGACGGAAAACGCCGTTTGACCGATGTTGCCAACACGGAACAGCTCCTGCGCATCATCCAGTCGGTGCCCTCAAAAAAGGCAGAACCGTTCAAGATGTGGCTGGCGATGGTCGGCCGGGAACGCATTGAGGAGATCATTGACCCGGAATTGACCATCGAGCGCGCACTCGATACCTACGCCCAAAAAGGCTATTCCCCGGAATGGATCAACCAGCGGCTGCAAACCATCCGCGCCCGAAAAGAGCTGACCGATGCATGGAAGGTGCACGGCGTGAAAGAGGGGCAGGAGTATGCCATTCTGACGGACGAAGTGACGAAGGCGTGGTCGGGCATGAGCACACGGCAGTATAAAAATTTCAAAGGGCTGAAAAAGGAAAATCTGCGTGATAACATGAGCACGCTGGAACTTGCCTTGAATATGCTGGCAGAAGCTACCACAACGGAGCTGACGAATGCCCAGAATCCGCAGGGGCTGGAAGAAAACCGTGTCGTTGCCAAACAGGGCGGCGCAGTGGCCGGAAATGCCCGGAAAGAGATCGAATCCAAAACCGGCCGCCCGGTGGTCACTGCCGAGAATGCAAGTACCATGCTGCTGGGGCAGACGGTTGCCGGAATGATCGAAAGCGTGGCAACGGAAAAAGAGGATGAAAAATCGGAGTGATATGCGGGAATGGGAGGAGATGGTGTGATGGCGAAGTTGGGAGAGGTTTGCAAAGTTTCGCCGAGTACCAAAAACATCGAACGTCAAGGTGCATGGCTTCTAAATCTTGATATGGTGGAGCAGCAAACGGGACGAGTGATAGAGTATAAGTATGTGGGTGAGGATGATTTAAACGGTTCAATTATTCAATTCGATACAGAAAATGTTTTGTATTCAAAGCTCCGTCCTAATTTGAACAAGGTTGTTCTCCCCCCAAAAGATGGTTTTTCCACATCCGAACTGCTTCCGCTTCGTCCTGATGCCCGCGTGTTAAATAGGGATTATTTAGCAGTTTTTCTTCGGTCAGATAGTTTTGTTACTTGGGCGGTGTCAAAAACCGCTGGCGCAAAAATGCCGAGACTAGGTACAAAAGACTTAATGAATGCAGAGATTCCCGTGCCAACCATTGAGCAACAAAAGAAGATTGCAGAAAAATTTAAAAAGCTAGAGCAGTTGATTTCTCTCCGTAAGCAGCAGCTTGCCAAACTGGACGAACTGGTAAAGGCACGGTTTGTGGAGATGTTTGGAAATATAATTCGCAATGATAAATCGTGGCCGATTCATAATTTTTCAGATATTGCGTCCTCTCGGCTAGGAAAAATGCTGGATGCAAAACAGCAAACAGGAAAATACAGTTATCCCTATTTGGCAAATTTCAATGTACAGTGGTTTAATTTTAATGTGGACAATCTGAATCAAATGGATTTTAATGAAGCTGAGCAAAAAGAGTTTGAATTAAGGGACGGAGATCTTTTGGTGTGTGAAGGAGGTGAAATTGGTCGTTGTGCTGTGTGGCACAATGAGATACAGCCATGTTTTTTCCAGAAAGCATTACATCGAGTACGTTGTAATCGTCAGCTTGTTCAGCCAGACTATCTTGCGTGGTGGTTCAAGTATAATTGCAATCATGGCGGATTTGCAGAAATTGCTGGAGCAAAAGCTACTATCGCGCATTTACCGGGGATTAAACTCAAACAATTGCAAGTTGCTTTACCCCCTCTTTCCCTGCAAAACGAATTCGCCGCCTTTGTGGAACGTGTAGACCAGCAGAAACAGACCGTGCAGCAGAGCCTTGAGAAGCTGGAATTGATGAAAAAAGCGCTGATGCAGGAGTATTTTGGGTAAAACTCCCCCAGTCGCCTGACGGCGACAGCCCCCTCAAAGAGGGAGCCTTAACGCGGCCGCAAGGCAAAAGCCTCCCTCTTTGAGAGAGGTGGCACGGCGCAGCCGTGACGGAGGGAGTTTATTAAGTGTCAATCATATGAATATGAGAGCAAGTGAGGATTATATGACGCGAATAGCCATAACAATGCACATTATTCAAGGTGATGGGGATACGGAAGGGTTTAAAAATGCTATAGAGAAATGTGTGGATGACTTGTCATTTCGATGGAATATATACCATGAAATGGTTGATATAACATCGAAAGCGATTATCATTCCACATTATGAGAAAAACATAGAACTAAAAGAAGCAGAAGTAAAACAAAATCCAACGGATGATAAATTAAAAAACGAGTATAAAAATTTGCTGGAAATGCATAGTAGTTATAAAGCGGCAATGACGTTTGATATGATAATATCTTCTAATGTTGATCTTGATACTAATAAAATCATCTTTCCGAACTGCGATGCTTCAGAGTGTGAGTGGGATTATTTTGATAGTTTTTATGAAGAATACATTGCAAAATTAAATCTGGCACTTGTAATGGCTTTTGTTTTTACACAACCTCATATGCATGTGTGGAATACAGAAGTGTATATCAATGAAATTTATTATTCAAGCGAAAATTATGTCAAAGAAATAATTCCAATTGGAACTCTAAAAGAATACAAAACAATAAAAAAGGTTGATGTAAGCTATAAGAAAGCATTGATGTGGATTAAAAATCACACAAGTTTATGTGGAAATCGTGATAAATCCCCAAGTGCATTTTCGGCACTCACATATGTATTTAACCGTCAATATCATGAGGGACTGATTTATTCTATCATTGGATTGGAAAGCATTTATTCTCCCGGAAAATCTGGAATTTCTTACACACTGCAAAAAAGAATAAATAAAATTTTTCCAATGATTTCAAAAGATGAAATAAAGAAAATGTATTCGCTTCGATCAAAATTCGTTCATGGAGAGCTTGCAATAAGTAATTGTGATTTAACAGTTGAAACATTAGATGATTATGAACGATTTTCTGGAACATCATTTATGGCAATGTCACTTTTGTTTGAAACGGTTAGAATGCTAATTGCAAATGATGCAGATTCTATTAATTTTACAGAAACTATATCATACGATTTTTCGTGAGATAAGTTGAAAGGAGCCTTCCCATGTCCAACTTCTCCTATCTTGCCACCAAACCTGAATATTCCCTCTTTGCTAATTCTGCCATTGAGGCCGAGAAAGTGTTCTCCACCTCTCCGGCGATGTGCGCGGTGGGGTGTCGGAAGGCGTTGGAGTTGGCGGTGAAGTGGGTGTATGCGGCAGACAAAACCATCACGATGCCCTACAAGGACAACCTGCAATCCCTGCTGCATGAGCCGAGTTTCCGGTTCGCGGTGGACCGCAATGTGTGGAGCGTGCTGCCCAGCATCGTGAAGGCGGGCAATCTGGCGGTACATACAGGGCATAGTGTGTCGGCAGCGGATGCAGTGTTCAGTCTGCGGGGACTGTTCGACTTCATCCAGTGGGTGGATTACTGCTACGGCACGGACTATGTGGAGCGCTCCTTTGATGAAACAGCCATCCCCGGCGAAAAGGTAGCGCTGGACGAAAAGAAGATCCGGGAACAGGAAAGTTTACTGACCCAGAAAGATGCCGAGCTGGAAGCCTTGCGCAAGCAGGTGGAGAGCCTTTCGGCGGCGTACACAGCCAGCAAACAGCAGAACCAGCAGAGCCGCAGTTTCACCGCCGCCGACCTGACCGAAGCCGAGACGCGGCAGAAGATCATCGACATCGACCTCAAGGCCATGGGCTGGAAATTCACCGGGCCGGACGCCGATGTGCGCACCGAGTACGAAGTGGACAACATGAACGGCGTGCTGGGGCAGAAGGGCTATGCGGACTATCTGCTGATGGGCAAGGACGGCTTGCCGCTGGCGGCCATTGAAGCCAAGCGCAGCACCAAAGACCCCAACATCGGGCGCAAGCAGGCTCAGCTTTATGCAGACTGTCTGGAGCAGAAGTTTGGCCGCCGTCCGATGCTGTTTACCACCAACGGCTACACCACCTATTTCTGGGATGAGCAGAGCGGCCCGCAGCGTGCCGTGAGCGGGGTGTTCTGCAAGGACGACTTGCAGAAGCTGATGAACCGCCGCACCGAGAAAAAGTCGCTACAATTGAATGAGACAAAACACGACCATACCAAAAAACGCCATGCACACGCCAATGCCATGAAAAAAAAAAAAAAAAAAAAAAAAAAAAAAAAAAAAAAAAAAAAAAAAAAAAAAAAAAAAAAAAAAAAAAAAAAAAAAAAAAAAAAAAAAAAAAAAAAAAAAAAAAAAAAAAAAAAAAAAAAAAAAAAAAAAAAAAAAAAAAAAAAATATATATTTTTTTTTTTTTTTTTTTTTTTTTTTTTTTTTTTTTTTTTTTTTTTTTTTTTTTTTTTTTTTTTTTTTTTTTTTTTTTTTTTTTTTTTTTTTTTTTTTTTTTTTTTTTTTTTTTTTTTTTTTTTTTTTTTTAAAAAAAAAAAAAAAAAAAAAAAAAAAAAAAAAAAAAAAAAAAAAAAAAAAAAAAAAAAAAAAAAAAAAAAAAAAAAAAAAAAAAAAAAAAAAAAAAAAAAAAAAAAAAAAAAAAAAAAAAAAAAAAAAAAAAAAAAAAAAAAAAAAAAAAAAAAAAAAAAAAAAAAAAAAAAAAAAAAAAAAAAAAAAAAAAAAAAAAAAAAAAAAAAAAAAAAAAAAAAAAATATATATATATATATATATATATTTTTTTTTTTTTTTTTATATATATTTTTTTTTTTTTTTTTTTTTTTTTTTTTTTTTTTTTTTTTTTTTTTTTTTTTTTTTTTTTTTTTTTTTTTTTTTTTTTTTTTTTTTTTTTTTTTTTTTTTTTTTTTTTTTTTTTTTTTTTTTTTTAAAAAAAAAAAAAAAAAAAAAAAAAAAAAAAAAAAAAAAAAAAAAAAAAAAAAAAAAAAAAAAAAAAAAAAAAAAAAAAAAAAAAAAAAAAAAAAAAAAAAAAAAAAAAAAAAAAAAAAAAAAAAAAAAAAAAAAAAAAAAAAATATATATATATATATATATATATATATATATATATATATATATATATATATATATATATATATATATATATATATATATATATATATATATATATATATATATATATATATATATATATATATATATATATATATATATATAT
This sequence comes from Faecalibacterium sp. 3, assembly GCF_048323735.1. Classification (NCBI taxonomy): domain Bacteria; kingdom Bacillati; phylum Bacillota; class Clostridia; order Eubacteriales; family Oscillospiraceae; genus Faecalibacterium; species Faecalibacterium sp. 3. The sequence continues at coordinate 1,096,362 of NZ_JBLWFN010000001.1, read as the reverse complement.
ATATATATATATATTTTTTTTTTTTTTTTTTTTTTTTTTTTTTTTTTTTTTTTTTTTTTTTTTTTTTTTTTTTTTTTTTTTTTTTTTTTTTTTTTTTTTTTTTTTTTTTTTTTTTTTTTTTTTTAAAAAAAAAAAAAAAAAAAAAAAAAAAAAAAAAAAAAAAAAAAAAAAAAAAAAAAAAAAAAAAAAAAAAAAAAAAAAAAAAAAAAAAAAAAAAAAAAGGGTGCGCATTGCCGCCGCGCTGCAGGATGGAGCCTATGCGGACGAAAAATACCAGAACTGGCGTAAAATTTTAACAGAAACCTGCCGTGCCGAAGTAGGAGCGTTGAACCCGGAGCTGGTATCCGTGCGGCTGCACCGACAGGCCGTGGAACACTATCAAAAGCCGGAAGCCTTTGTCAGCCTGACCGAAACGGACAAGGGTACTCTGATGAAAGAGGTGGCACCGCTCATCTCGCTGGACGATAAGGACGAGGCCGCCAAGCGGTTCGATAACTTTGTGTATGGCTTGCTGCTCTGTGAGCTGGAAGGTCTGCCGGGGCTGGGCCGCGCCCAGAAACAGCTGCGCAATACAGCGGCAATGCTGGAAGGGAAGGCTACCATCCCACAGGTGCAGACAAAGCTATCCCTCATCCGGGAGGTGCAGACAGACGAAATTTTGACCTCGCATGATCTGCTCCGCTTTGAGGAAATGCGGCAGGAGCTGCGGGAACTCATCAAGTTTCTGGTGGAGGGCGGCGAGGGGCAAAAGCCTGTCTACACGGCCCTTGCCGACCCGGTACTGGAACAGACCGAGGGCAAAGCGCTGGATTCCGGCTATGATTTCGGCGAGTACCGGGAACGTGTGAACCGCTACATCATGGAGCACCGCAGCGATACGCTGGCCATCCACAAGCTGACCCAGAACATTCCGCTTTCCCGGGGCGACTATACCGAGCTGGAACATATCTTTACCTGTGAGCTGGGCAGCAAAGAGGACTATGCACGGGAGTTTCGGGATACACCCTTTGGTCTGCTGGTGCGTAAAGTGGCAAAGCTGGACCACGATGCTGCCATGCAGGCATTTTCCAAGTTCATCAACGACGAATCGCTGAATGCAAAGCAGATCGCGTTTGTTCAGAAGGTCATTCATTACATCGAGCAGAACGGTTATGTGGAAAGCAAAGCGGTTCTGATGAAACCACCCTTTGACCAGCCCATTCTGTTTACCCGCCTGTTTGATGGCAAAACAGGCAGTGAGCTGATGGATACGATCAATTCGGTGAAAGAGAATGCCACCCATGTGACCGCATAAAGTAGTGGAATGTACTGATAAAAACCGGTATAATACGCTTGAACTTTTCAAGAGATATCGGTATCAATATCAGTTCCGCAGCATAAACGTTGCACAGCTATATGGCGTTCAGAAATCTCGTGCATCCTCTATTATCAAGAATCTTATCAAGCATGGATTGGTGACGTCACCAGAATATGGCGTATACCAATTTGTGAAGAAGTAACACCGCTATCAACAGGTGGTTTTTGAAAACCAAGCGGTGAAGCTGTTATAGCCCATGGAACGTCTTAATATAATTTGAATTATCATAATCGAAATTATATTAACCGCTTGTGCAGAAATGCCCACTCCCCTGAGAACTCCTCAGACGAGTGGGCATTCTTCTTTCCGTGTATCAAATTTACCCTTGCGGTCACTCAAATCGCCACCAAGTCATGGATGCTGTCCGGCAGATTTTCTTTTACCGGCACAAGAAAAAGCTGTCTTGAGCATATGTGGGTCGCTGATATGGAGTTTGCCGTTGCTCCTGAGATCGTGGATAGCAGCCCTCCGAAATCACTGTTTTCTCTGCACAGAAACAGGATCACGCTTCTGATTGAAATATTACTTGATTTGAAATCGAATGTTAATTTCTGCGAGAAAATGAGCCGTGTATTTCAAACAAAAACCGCCCACATCACAAACGATGCAGGCGGTTTTCTCGGGGGAGTAAAACGGAAATCAAAAAGTGTTAGTGACAATTTCCGGTACAACCACCCTTGTCCTCGTGACAGGAGTGTGAGCCGCAGCTATGACCATCTTCATGGTCATGATGGTCGCAGTGGGCATTTGGATCAAAAACAAGATTTCCTGCAAGGTAATCCGAAACAACGCTGTCAGCTGCGCCAGAAATGCCGCCAAACAGCTGAATCCCGGCCTGTGCAAGAGCGTTCTGCGCACCGGCACCAATACCGCCGCAGAGAACGACATTTACACCGTTCTGAACAAGGAAGCCCACCAATGCACCATGGCCCTGCCCATTGGTAGAAACGACCTCGCCGGTCGGAAGCTGACCGTTTTCGATGTTATAGATCTTGAACTGTGCAGAGTGTCCGAAGTGCTGGAACACCTGACCGTTTTCATAAGGGATTGCGATTTTCATAACTGAGTCTCCTTTTGATTTTTAGCGTTTATCAGAATAGTTGCAAATTTGGATGGCCGAACCATGCTCCATCCGCTGAAAGCCGTGCTTTTCATAGAACGGGACATTCTTTTCGTCCTCTGGCATTCCCTCAATATTATAGGTAGTTCTTATATTTTTCTTTGATACGTTCCAGCATCTCTCCGGCAATGCCCTTCCCCTGATAATCAGGATGTACCAGCACATAGTGAATTGTTTTGTTACTTGGTGGTGAATGGAACGGCAGCAATATACGGCGGTGCCGCTCATCTCCCGGACGGCTATTTTTTCCGCTGCCGCTGAATGCGGCGGGCGGCGTCCCGCCCGGCTGCGATCCCACTGCCGAAGGCCCAGTGCAGATTGAAGCCGCCACAGCTGCCGGCGCAGTCCAGCGTTTCGCCCACAAAATACAGGCCCGGGCAGCCCTGAAACTGAAAATGCGCATCCACTTCCCGCAGCGAGAGCCCGCCGCCGGTCACCTGCGCCTGCTTCCAGCCGCAGGGCGTCAGGCCCTCAAAGCGCCAGTGCTTGGCGGTGTGGGCCAGTTTCTGCCACTGTCCGGCAGTGAGAACGGCGGGAGCGTTGCCGTCCCTTAGCCCGGCGGCAGACCACACAGCGCAGCCCAGCTTCCGGTTCAGCAGGCCCAGCCAGAACCCGGCAGGGCTGTCCCCTGCCGTCTGGGCGGCATGGGAACGGAACAGGGCGGTCAGCTCTGCTTCGTCCAGCGCCGGAAAAAGATCCAGCTCCACCGCAGGAGCCTTTGGACTGCGGCCCGGTGCCAGCAGGCCGGACAGCTGCATGATACAGATGCCGGAAAGGCCATAGTCGGTGAACTGCACCTCGCCGGTCTCTGTGGCCAGCACACGGCTTCCGTCCAACAGGGAGGCCGCGGCCTTGGCGCGGATGCCGGCCAGAGTCTTGTTGGGCTTTGCGCACTGCAGAGCGGTCAGACAGGGATACAGCGGCTCCGTTCTGCCGCCGCACTGGGCGGCGAACCGGGTGCCGAAGCCGTCGGTGCCGAACTGCGGCCCGGCGGCACCGCCCATGGCGCAGATGACGGCATCCGCGCGCAGGGTCTCGGTGCTGCCCTCTGCCGTCTCGAACTGCACAGCGTAGCCGCTGCGGCTCTGGCTCAGGGTGCGCACGGTGCAGCCGGTGCGCAGCTGCACATGGTGCTGCGCAAGGTGGTGCTCCAGCAGGGCCAGCACGTCCGCTGCCTGATTGGAATAGGGATAGATGCGCCCCGCTTCGTCGGTGCGGGTATAGAGCCCCAGAGCGCGGAACCAGCCCAGCGGGTCGGCTGCATTCACAGCGTCCAGCAGCGGGAGCAGCGCCGCCGGGTCGGCCGTGAAATACCGCTCCGGCGCGATGCCGGTGTTGTCCAGATTGCAGCGGCCGTTGCCGGTGGCCAGCAGCTTTTTGCCCGGCCTTGGGTTGCGTTCCAGCACGAGCACCTGCGCGCGGGGTGCACTTTGTGCGGCGGCCAGCCCGGCGGCCAGCCCGGCGGCACCGCCGCCAAGAATGAGGATGTTCGGCATCCTGACACCTGCCTTTCTCAGCAGAATTTCAGAAGCTGTCCTCATAAGCAGGGTGCTGTGCTTATGAAAACGGCTTTTGGTATCATTGTAGCAGAACCCTGCCGGAAACGCAACGAAGGGGCAGCTTTCCGTAGGTATAAATTGCCCGGGCTGACAGATACTAGAGGTGCAGGCATTTTCAAGGAAACGGAGGAGCCAACAATGAAAGCAACAGGTATCGTGCGCCGCATCGACGAGCTGGGACGGGTGGTGATCCCCAAAGAGATCCGCCGCACCCAGCGCATCCGCCGCGGCGACCCGCTGGAGATCTTCACGACAGGCGACGGCGAGGTGATCTTTAAAAAGTATTCCCCCATTGGCGAAATGAACGCAGTGGCAGCCCAGTACACCGAGGTGCTGAGCAAAAGCTTTGCGCTTACCACCTTTGTGGCAGACCGGGACCGCATCCTCACGGTGAGCGGGAGCGGCCGGCGGGAGCTGGCCGACCGCAGCATCAGCCAGCCGCTGGAAAAGCTGATGGATGGCCGCAGGCTGTACCAGTGCGAGGGCATTGCGGAAAAATGCATCCTGCCCTGCGAGGGCTCGCCCCGGGTGGTGCTGTGCGCCGCACCCATCATTGCGTCGGGCGATGTGATCGGCGTGGTGGGTCTGCTGACCGAAGACCGCACCGCTGTGCCGGACGCCGCCCAGCTCAAGGCGGTGAATGTGGCGGCAGCGTTTCTGGCCAGACAGATGGAGGAGTAAGGCAGGACGATTTTGAATGCGCGCCGCGCTGCTTTGCGCATATTGCGCATATTCAGCGGAAAAATTATTTATAATAGAGCAATGCCGGGCGGTCTGCGGACCGCCCGGCATTGCGTTTTCACGGGTGGGGGTCGTGGCGGCAAACGGTATTTGCCGCGCTGCTTTCCGCGAAAGCGCGGCGCAGCGGGAAGCGGGCTTGACCCCTCAGACGCTTTGGCAAAACCGGAAAGCCTGACGTACTGCCAGGGCCACACCCCCTTTTTATGACAGAATTATGAATCTTTGATAACATTTTTCCAAGGGGCTTGACAGCACCGGAAAATTGGCTATAATGGTCTTAGCACTCAGGAACAAGGAGTGCTAAACAAACAAAGCGAACGCAAAAAGGAGGCAGGCGCTATGACGATGGATGCACGCAAGCAGCGAGTCTTGCAGGCGATCGTGGCGCTGTATGGTCTCGAAGGCGAGCCCGTTGGCAGCAGCGTGCTGGCAAACTACTTTGACATGGCAGTTTCCAGCGCAACGCTCCGCAATGAAATGGCGGCGCTGACAAAGCTGGGCCTGCTGGAGCAGCCCCACACCAGCGCGGGCCGTGTGCCCAGTGCCAAGGGCTACCGCTACTACCTTGATAATCTGCTGACCGACGATCAGCCGCTGGACCGCGTGAGCCGCGCCCGTGTGGATGCGGTGTTCGCAAGTCTCGACCACGAGCCGGAAAAGCTGGCGCAGGGTGCAGCCCGGGCGCTGGCCGCCATCAGCGGCTGCACTGCCGCCATCAGCACCCCGTGTGCAGAGGATCTGTGCATTGCCCATTACGAAGTCGTTCAGGTGGGCCGCAGCGCAGCCGCTGTGCTGGCCGTGACAACTGCCGGTTACGTCCGCACCCGTGTGGCGCGGGTACGCACCGGCCTCTCCCGCGAGAATGCGGCGGCTCTTGCCGCATTGCTGAACCGAAACCTCACCTTTGTGGCGCCGGTGGATCTTTCGCCCCGGCTGCTGGCAGAGCTGTGCAGCCAGATCGACCCGGAGCTGGTGCCTGTCATCAGCGCGGCGGCGGCCATCCTGCAGGACTCCGTCAAGCCCCACGTATTTCTGGGCGGTGAGCAGTATCTGCTGGACTGGCCTCAGCTGGACGGCAAGGTGGGTGACATCCTTACCCTGCTGAACGACGAAGAACAGGCAGCGGCCCTGATCGCACCTCCGGCAGAACGCAGCGAGAGCGTGCTGCTGGGCGAGGATCTGGAACCGCAGATCCCGGGCCTGTGCATCGTGAGCGACCGGTATCTGGTGGGCGGAGGCCTGTGGGGCTCCATTGCATTGATCGGCCCCACCCGGATGCCCTTCCAGAAACTGATGCCGCTGCTGCATTACTTTGCAGACCAGCTGGGCGAGGGCATGAGCGGCAAACGAAAAGACACCCCACAGGCTGCCGTACCCCGGCGGACTGTGATCTATAAGGAGGATCTGGAATGAGCGAAGAAGCAAAAAAGACGGCTCCGGCTCAGGAAGCGGAGCAGCCCGAAACGGCTCCCGAGGAGAAGGCCCAGCAGGCAGCACCCGAACAGGAACCTGCTGCTGAAGCTGCCGACCCGAAGGATGATAAGAAGAAGGATGGCGGCTGGTTCAATAAGAAGGCCCGTGAGCTGGAAGCCATAAAGGCAAAGCTGGACGCGGCCGAAGCCAACGCTGCACAGGCCAAAGACCAGCTGCTGCGCATGGCTGCCGAGTACGAGAACTACCGCAAGCGCTCCACCCGCGAAGCCGACCAGAAGTTCAACGATGGCATTTCCTTTGCGGTGAACCAGATCATCCCCATTCTGGACACGCTGGAGATGGCAGCCAACGCCCCCACCACCGACGAGAACTACAAAAAGGGTGTGACCATGACGCTGGACAAAGCCGCCAAGGCGCTGGACGTCCTCCATGTGGAGGAGATCGAAGCGCTGGGCAAGCCCTTTGACCCCAACTTCATGAACGCGGTGCAGCAGATCCCCGCCCCGGACGGACAGGAGAGCGGCACCGTCATCACGGTCTACCAGAAGGGCTACAGACTGGGCGATAAGATCGTCCGCCATGCGACCGTTGTGGTGGCCGAGTAACAATGCAGAAACCCGCAGGGGTTTTGAATATAATATCCGCTTACAAACATTTGAGCATCACATAAACAATACGATTTGTTCTTTCGAGAGGAGTTTTCATTATGAGTAAGATCATTGGTATCGACCTTGGTACTACCAACAGCTGCGTGGCTGTCATGGAGGGCGGCGAGCCCGTTGTTATCGCAAACTCTGAGGGTGCACGCACCACCCCGTCTGTGGTCGGCTTTACCAAGACCGGCGATCGTCTGGTGGGTCAGGTCGCAAAGCGTCAGGCCATCACCAACCCCGAGAACACCGTTGCTTCCATCAAGCGTTTCATGGGCACCGATCACAAGGTGACCCTGAACGGCAAGGAGTACACTCCCCAGCAGGTCAGCGCTATGATCCTGCAGAAGCTGAAGGCTGACGCCGAGGCTTATCTGGGCGAGTCTGTTACCGAGGCCGTCATCACCGTTCCTGCCTACTTCAACGACAGCCAGCGTCAGGCCACCAAGGACGCAGGCACCATTGCAGGCCTGAACGTCAAGCGTATCATCAACGAGCCTACTGCCGCTTCTCTGGCATACGGCATCGATAAGGAAGAGGACCAGAAGATCATGGTCTACGACCTGGGCGGCGGCACCTTCGATGTGTCCATCATCGAGATGGGCGACGGCGTCACCGAAGTTCTGGCCACTAACGGTGATACCCATCTGGGCGGCGATGACTTCGATGAGCGCATCATCAACTGGATGGCAGATGCCTTCCAGACCGAGAACGGCATCGACCTGCGCAAGGACAAGATGGCTGCTCAGCGTCTGAAGGAAGCTGCCGAGAAGGCAAAGATCGAGCTGTCCAGCGCAATGAGCAGCCAGATCAACCTGCCCTTCATCACTGCCGACGCTACCGGCCCGAAGCATCTGGATATGACCCTGACCCGCGCAAAGTTCAATGAGCTGACCGCTGATCTGGTGGACCGCACCATGGGCCCCGTCCGCAAGGCTCTGCAGGATGCAGGCCTGCGTCCCTCTGACCTGAAGAAGGTCCTGATGGTCGGCGGTTCCACCCGTATCCCCGCTGTCTACGATGCAGTCAAGAAGGAACTGAACTGCGAGCCCTTCAAGGGCATCAACCCCGATGAGTGCGTGGCTGTGGGTGCTGCCATTCAGGGCGGCGTGCTGCAGGGCGACGTCAAGGGCCTGCTGCTGCTGGATGTCACCCCGCTGAGCCTGGGCATTGAAACTCTGGGCGGCGTGTGCACCAAGATCATCGACCGCAACACCACTATCCCCACCCACAAGAGCCAGGTGTTCTCCACCGCTGCCGACAACCAGCCCTCTGTTGAGGTCAACGTGCTGCAGGGCGAGCGTGAGTTCGCACGCGACAACAAGAGTCTGGGCGTCTTCCATCTGGACGGCATTGCTCCGGCTCCCCGTGGTGTGCCTCAGATCGAAGTTACCTTCGATATCGATGCAAACGGCATCGTGAAGGTCAGCGCAAAGGATCTGGGCACCGGCAAGGAGCAGAACATCACCATCACCGCTTCCACCAACATGTCCAAGGAGGACATCGACAAGGCTGTGAAGGAAGCTGAGCAGTTTGCTGCCGACGATAAGAAGAAGCGTGAAGAGGTCGATATCCGCAACGGTGCCGACCAGATGGTGTTCCAGACCGAGAAGATGCTGAAGGAGAACGGCGACAAGCTGCCCGCCGACGTCAAGACTGAGGCTGAGAGCAAGCTGGCCGACCTGAAGACCGCTGTTCAGTCCGGCAATGTGGACGACATCAAGGCAAAGCAGGAAGCCCTGAGCCAGGTGTTCGAGAAGATGTATCAGGCAGCTGCTGCCGCACAGCAGGCCGCCGGTGCACAGCCCGGCCCCGATGCAGGCGCAAACAACCAGCAGAAGCCGGGTGATGACGGCGTTGTGGATGCCGACTTCAAGGAAGTCTGATAAAAAACACAGCAGTGTGTGCCCGGCCAAACCGGCGGACACATGCGTAGAATAGCAAAAGCCGCTCCGGTTTTGCCGGAGCGGCTCTTGCTGGTTATAGAGCGAGGAACCAACCGGGGCGTTTCCCGGATCAAACGTTCCCGGAGAGGTGAGTGGATATGGCACAGGAAAAGCGTGATTACTACGAAGTGCTGGGGGTATCCAAGACTGCGACCGATGCCGAGATCAAAAAGGCATACCGCAAGCTTGCAATGAAATACCACCCGGACTATAACCCCGGCGATAAGAACGCCGAGGAAAAGTTCAAGGAAGTAAACGAAGCAAACGAGGTGCTTTCGGACCCGAAAAAGCGCCAGCTGTACGACCAGTACGGCTTTGCAGGTGTTGACCCTGCCTATGCAGCACAGAACGGCGGCGGCCCCGGTGCGGGCGGTTTCAGCGGCTTTGGCGGCGACGGTGTGGATCTGGGCGACATCTTCGGCGATATCTTTGGCGGCGGCTTCGGCGGCTTCGGTGGTTCGTCCCGTCAGGCAAACCCCAACGCACCGCGCAAGGGTCAGGATATCCGGGTACGCATCACCCTGAGCTTTGACGAGGCCGTGCACGGTTGCAAGAAGAACATCACCATCACCCGCCAGCAGGAGTGCACCGAGTGCCACGGCAGCGGCTGTGCTGCCGGTTCCAGCCCTGAGACCTGCCCGGACTGCGGCGGCCGCGGCTTCGTGATCCGCCAGCAGCGCACCCCCTTTGGCGTCATGCAGACCCAGCAGCCCTGCTCCCGCTGCGGCGGCAAGGGCAAGCTGGTCAAGAACCCCTGCAAGGTCTGCCATGGCGCGGGCAAGGTGGCTACCAGAAAGACGCTGGAGGTGTCCATCCCCATGGGCATCGACGACGATCAGAGCTTTGCACTGCGCGGCATGGGCGATGCCGGTGCCAACGGCGGTCCTGCCGGTGATGTGATCGTCATGGTCACGGTGCGCCCCAGCGAGGTGTTCCAGCGCGACGGCTATGATGTGTGGGTCACCGTGCCCATCACCTTCAGTCAGGCCGTGCTGGGTGACACCGTGCAGGTGCCTTCCATTGACGGCAAGGTGGAGTACACCGTGCCCGAGGGCACCCAGAGCGGCACCACCTTCCGCCTGCGCGGCAAGGGCATCCAGTATCTGAACGGCCGCGGCCGGGGCGATATGTACGTCAAGTGCGAGGTGGAGATCCCCAAGAAGCTGAACAAGACCCAGCGGGAGGCCCTAAAGAAATTTGAGGGCACCCTGAAAGAAGAAAACTACGAAAAGCGCAAGGGCTTCTTCAAAAAGCTGAAGGACATGTTCAACAGCTGAACATAAAAAGCATGGCATAACGCAAAAACGGCGGCACCTCCCAACCGAAGGTGCCGCCTTTTTTTTGCTGCAACCGCGATTCGCTGCAAATTTTACGTTGAATTTTACAGCATACTGCGGTATACTAAGGCTGAAAGGAGTGGATACCATGCCCAATATCAAACCGATCTCTGACCTGAGAAACTACAATGAGGTGCTGCGCGATGTAGAAGAAGGCTCGCCGGTGTTCCTCACCAAAAATGGCCGCGGAAAATATGCCATTGTGGAGCTGCGTGATTACGAAAAGGCGCAGGCGACCATCCGCCTGATGAGCGAGATCGCCAAGGGCCGCCGCTCCGGCGAAGAGGAGGGCTGGCTGAGCGTGGAGGAAGTGGAGAAATCACTTGGAATCACAAATGAATAAGCTACAATTATCAAGAGCGGCCCAAAAAGATCTTTTGGAAATAAAATCGTATATTGCTGTTGATTTGGAGAATCCCAAGGCAGCAATGGAGGCGATAAAACGCATCACAAAAAAGATCCGGCTTCTAAACGATAATCCGTTGATGGGAGCAGCTTTAGCATCAATCTCTGGAGCCAATAGTGATGAGAGATTTCTTGTTTGCGGAAGCTATATGGTGTTTTACCGTATTACGCGTGAGAATATTTTTATCGACCGTGTTCTCTATGGCCGCAGGGATTACCTGCGGGTACTGTTTGACAAAACAGAACTGCCGGAGCAGGAAGGATCATAAACAACAGGCGGCGGCACCTCCCAACCGGGAGGTGCCGCCGCTTTTTGCTTGTTCAGGGAGATACAGGGGACGCTCAGGAGCCAAAGACGATCAGTGCATTGGGAACCAGACCGATGATGCTCACACAGGATGCAGCAAACCAGAAGCTGCATCCTGCATCGTGGATGGTGTTCAGAGAGCTCTTTTCAGCGTGGACGACCAGAGCGTTCATGCCGTTCTCCACCCAGTTGGAGTTGATGTTTGCCTTGCGGTAATCGTGGATGGTGGAAACAGCCTTATACCAGCCGTACAGCGGGAACCAGGCCATGACGGCCTGCACGACGCCTACGCCGCCCTCGGTGTAGGTCATCTCATCACAGGATAAAACATGGTATGCAGCGGGATACGTAATGGTGTTCGTCATAAAGCAAACTCCTTTGTTTTTGTATGGAAATAAAAACGGCGGCTCTTCTCATGAAGAGCCGCCGCAAAAAGCCCTTTGGGGTACTCCTGAAAGTTAGAAGTAGATGATGCCCAGAGACATAACAGCAGAAAAGCCAAAGCTGCTGATAGTCGATGCAGCATTCCAGAAGATCATGCCGGCATGGTAGAAGGTGTTGGTCACATTGCCCTTGCAGTCGGCTTCTTAGTTCTGCTTGATGAAAAGCCCGCGGCCCTCTCTGGCGGAAAAGGCCGCGGGTAAAGGGGTCTTTGGTCTCTCCGGACGGATCTTATGAGCAGGGTCAGAGCAGGACGATGGCAGCATTGACCAGCAGGCCGACGCCGGTAGCACTGGTTGCAGTGACCCAGACGATGCGTCCCAGATCACGCAGCATGTTCTGCGTACTGGAATCCATATCGCGGCTCAGAGCATCCAGACCGGTATCCAGCCAGTCGTTGGGGTGGCTCTTGCGGTAGCGGCGCATGGCGGTAACACCCATGTACCAGCCAATGGGCGGGATCCAGTTCAGCAGAGCTTCCGTAAAGGTAGCACCGCCTTCGGTGTAGGTCATTTCTTCGCAGGAAAGAACGTTGTAGGAAGCAGGCATCATGATCTTGTTTTCCATAATAACACTCCTTTGAATCAAAGATCGTATCAGCACATTCTATGCACTGTTCACACCAGATTGAACCATCGGTGAAGAGCAACTGCTCTATATCGCCATTGTACAACACCCGTTGCATTTTTTCAAGAGGTGAATGGGCAGTCTGCGCAAAAACTGGAGAGACTTCCGAAAAGAACTGGAAAAATTTGTGGAAAAGCACTGCAATAAAATACACCCCTCCGCAAACCGCGCTGGGCGGTCGGCAGAGGGGTGCGTTCCTGTGCGGGAGAAGGCGGGGCTTACCCCGCTACTCCGGCACGGTAGAGGTACGGGTCGCTCTTGAAGCTGTCAAAGCTGTACAGCACCAGGATCTGGTCGTAGCCGTTGTCGGCGATCAGCTGATCCAGCCCATAGTTGTAGTTGCGGAAGTCCACCACGTCGATCTCGGCGTAGTTTGCGGTCAGGTAGGGCGCAAAGCAGTTGGCGTAGCTGTCCTTGATGACCAGAATGCGTCCGGTGCCATTACCCTCGATGCGGCTCAGGCCGTTGTTGCCGTGAAGGAACATGGCATATTTGTCGTACACATTCAGCTTGTCAGTGTCGTACAGGCCGGTGGTCTGGCCGTCCGTCGGCTGGCCTGCCGCCGTCACATTCCAGATGGTCAGGGTGTTCGGCAGGTCGTAGTAGGTGATGGTATCCGGCACTGCGTTCCATGTGCGGGCCTTGGAGTAGTGGGTGCCGTAGAAGTTTTCGGCCGTCAGAGCGGTGTGCGCGGCGGGGTCGAAGGGGGTCAGGCTCAGCGCACCGCACAGCTGCTGGTAGGCGTAGTATGCACCAAGGCTCGTCCAATGGTGGTCGGTGCGGTAGTAGATATATTCGTCCTTGTGCTCGGCAAGGGTCTGCCGCACGTCCACAAAGCGGCCGCCTGCCGCCTGCACGGCGGAAGAGAGCTGGTCGAGGTAGGCATCCTCGTCCAGCAGCGGCGCATTTGCAGGCACTTTCTCCGGATAGATCACCGATGCCGCCGGTGCCAGCAGAACATCCACCTTGCCCGGGTACCGCTGACACAGCGCTTCCACGGCGGCGGTGTTCTTGGGCAGGGTGCGGTTCTCGCTGTCCAGCAGGCCGAAGGTGCGGGGGAACATCATGTGCTCTTTGCCCAGCAGGATACCGCCGCTCTGCTCCTTTTGCAGCAGGGTGGTCTCCACCACGCTCTGCAGGCTGATCCAGTTATCGCGGCCGAACACCTGATCTTTCACGTATTTGGTGTAGGCAGTAAAATAGCTGTTCAGCCCCTTGGCAGAAAGCTGGGTCAGCGCCGGGCGCTGGCTGAGGGTGGTGTTCTCCATTTCGCTGTAGGCACGATCCGGTGTAATAAGGTCCAGTGCGAACAGACCAATAAAGAACAGGCTGAACACCACCAGCACCGGGTAGTGCAGGAGCGAAGAGGATCGTTTGGAATGCTTGTCCATCTTCACGCCTCCTTAAAAGTTAAAGTAGAGGAACGGGCTGTTGGTGCTGCCCACCACATAGGCGGTGGAGATCACCAGCAAGGTCAGGATGGCGGCACAGCGGGTGACCACGTTCCTGCGGAGCACATCCCAGAGCTTTTCAATGAGCGGGGTGCAGCACACCACGCTCACCGCCAGCAGCACACCGTAGTTGCGCAGGAAATACAGCGGAGATACGCCGCCGGAGGGGATGAACAGCTTCTGGAACAACAGGCCGAAGCTTACGCCTGTGTCGTTGCCCACGAACATGGCCCAGCCCACCACCACGAGGAACAGGGTGTAGATGTGGGGCCAGACTTTACCCTTTTGCAGGTGGGGCAGCAAAAACAGCTTTTCTGCCGCCAGCAGTACAAAGTAGTACAGGCCCCAGCAGATGAAGTTCCAGTTCGCGCCGTGCCAGATGCCGGTGAGCAGCTCCACCACGAACAGGTTGAGGATCTGGCGCTTCAGGCCCTTGCGGTTGCCGCCCAGCGGGATATATACATACTCCCGGAACCAGCCGGACAGGGTCATGTGCCAGCGCCGCCAGAACTCGGTGATGGATGCGGAGATATACGGGTAGTTGAAGTTTGCGGGGAAATCGAAGCCCAGCATCTTGCCCATGCCAATGCCCATCATGGAGTAGCCGGAAAAGTCAAAATAGAGCTGCAGACTGTAGGCGATGATGCCCAGCCACACCAGCGGGGTGGAGGCGTTGGCAAGACCCACAAAGGTGGTGGAGGGACTGTCTGCTACCCCGATGATGTCAGTCCACAAAGCGCCGATGGCGTCCGCCAGCAGCACCTTTTTGGCAAGGCCGAAGGTGAACAGGGTCATGCCCTCTTCGATCTGCTGCAGGCTGTAGCGGTGCCGGTATACGTGCAGCTGGCTGGAGACATCGCGGTATTTGACGATGGGGCCCGCGATGAGCTGCGGGAACATGACCACGTAGGCGCCGAAGTCGATGATATTGCGCTCCGCCTTCACATCCCGGCGGTAGACGTCGATGGAGTAGGACAGGGTCTGGAAGGTGTAGAAGCTGATGCCCAGCGGCAGGGTGCCGATGCCCTGGATCTCGGCAAAGCCGGTGCCCAGCAGGGCGTTGACGCTGCGCAGGACGAAGTTTGCGTATTTGAAATAGAACAGCATCCCAAGGCTGCCGATCAGGGCGGCAAGCAGGAACGCTCTGCGCAGGGCCGGGCGCTGGTCAAAATGCTCGATGGCAAGGCCGCTGATATAGTTGATCAGGATCAGGGCCACCATCACCGGGAAGAAGCGTACCTCGCCCCAGCAGTAGAACACCAGACTGCACAAAAACAGCACGGTATTCTTGAGCTTCGGGGGTGCAAGGTAGTACAGCGCCAGCGTGATGGGCAGAAAGCGGAACAGGAAGATTATGGTGCTGAAAACCAAGGCGTCAGCCTCCTTTTGAATTAAATCGGAAGAAACCCTCTCAGGCCGCTTCGCGTCCAGCTCCCCCGAAGGGGGAGCTTTTTTGCAAGACAACAAGGCCCGCGTCTCCAAAGCTCCCCCTTTCGGGGGAGCTGGCAACGCCGAAAGGCGTTGACTGAGAGGGTCACTACCGAAAAAAGCCGATGCCGCAAATGGCACCGGCTTCGGGTGGTTCGGGTTTATGCCAGAGCGTTGTCCACGGCGCTGTCCAGATCAGCGGTGCACTCGTTGGATGCGATCACCATGACCACGGTGTTGTCCTTGAAGGCGATGACGGCGTTCTCCACGTTGTCCTGTGCCTGCGCGAACTCGGCGTAGTTGCCGTAGAAGGCCACCTGATCCTGTTGGTAGGCAGCCAGCTGGTTTGCCACATCCTCGGCCTTGCCGTCGGCGGCTTCCAACACCAGCACCAGACCGGCGTCGCCGTTGTCGTTGCTCTTGACGCCCTTGTAGCTCACCACGTCCTCAGCCTTCAGGCCGAAGTCGTACTCGATGTTCATGGCTGCGATCTCGAACTGGTTGGAAATGGGGTCCTGCTCCAGCAGGGCGTTGTAGATGCCGTCCAGTGTGTCGGTGCCGTTTTCCGCATTGTCCACCACAGAGGACACAGCGGCGCTGGAAGCGGAAGATTCCGCCGCAGCGGTGGAAACGGAGGACGGCGCAGCGGAAGAGCTGCTGCCGCCGCAGCCGGTCAGTGCAGCTGCAGTCAGCGCACCGGTGAGGGTGATTGCAATAATTTTTGTGCGATTTATCATAAAATATTCCTTCTTTTGTTCAAAACATTCTCGCAGCTGCCCAAAGCGGTCTTGCATCAGGGCAGACTATTGTTATCTTACCATAACCGCGTGCAAAATGCAACGCGCAGACCGCCGGTTTTACGGATTTTTAACCGGCCGTGTTTTCCCCTGCGGCCAGCTTCTGCAGCAGGGCAACGGCGTCCTCAAGGCACAGGCCGCTCTGCTGGATGAGAGCCGCATTCTCCGGCCCTACATAGCGCCAGTGCCACGGCTCATAGGTGATCTCGGTGACGGCTTCGGCGTCCTTGGGATACCGCAGGATGAAGCCGTACTCCACGGCGTGGGCCTTCAGCCATCGGAAGGCAGCCGTCTTTTCAAAGCCCGTGTCAAGGCCGGTGTGCTCCGGGCTGTTCAGGTCGGCGGCAAGGCCGCAGTTGTGCTCGGAGTAGCCCGGAGGATTCACGATGGAAGCGGCCTTCTGCAGGGCCTCGGCCCGGCTCAGCCCCTTGTCCAGATAATACTGGGTCTTTTTGTTGTAGAGTCCTTCCTGATACTTCACGCTGCGGTAGCCGCTCTGCATCCAGATGGTCACGCCCTCTTTGGCGGCAGCGGCCTGCATGGCAAGAAAGGCGTCGGCGGCTTCGGTCTGCAGGGTCTTATTGACGGCGGTGGCCGAACCGCATTCTCTGGTGGTAAAGGTGTAGTCCTCCGGCATCTTGTTGGTATGGTTCACCAGCACCATGCGGGGGTCGTCCAGCATGGCCTGCGCCTGCTGAGCGGAGAGCAGGCCGGGCTCTTCCTCCACGGCCGAAGCCGCACCGGAAGCAGGAGCGGTTTCGGCTGCTGTACTGCTGGCAGAAGCCGCCGATGCACTGGGAACGGCGGCATGACGGCTGAGCAGGAAAGAGACTCCGCCCGCAGCCGCGCAGGCCGCAAGGGTGAAAGCAAGCAAACGGCGCGCAGCCGGGCGCAGAGAATGGCGGTGATGGGGAGTCGGATGCATGGAAAGCCTCCTTTCCGGCGGGGTTGTACCATTGTGTATAGAATGGGCATTCCATGGGCAGACTATGCCCGGAGGGAGCAGGATATGAAGATGACAGCACAGGAATATGCGCGCCGGGTGCGGCGTGTGGGGCCGCACTCACCTCTGGGAACAGACTGTCTGTGGGCCTTTTGCGTGGGCGGCGGCATCTGCCTGCTGGGCGAGATACTGCGCCAGCGGTATCTTGCCATGGGGATGGAAGCCGACCTTGCCGGTACCCTGACCAGCTGCACCCTGATCGCCCTTTCGGCGGTGCTTACCACGCTGGGGTGGTATCAGAAGCTGGCGGCAAAGGCGGGGGCCGGGTCGCTGGTGCCCATCACGGGCTTTGCCAACGCAGTGGTCAGCGCGGCCATCGAGTTCAAGGCCGAGGGCCGGGTGCTGGGCACCGGGGCCAAGATGTTCACCATCGCCGGGCCGGTCATCGTATATGGTACGCTGGCGGCGGTGGTGTACGGCGCGGTGCTGTGGGTGCTGGACACGCTGGGGATGCCCGTCCTTTTATAAAAACGGGCAAGTGTGCCGTAAGATTGCAGCATGCTGTTATTATACAACATTTTATGGAACTTTTTCCATCTATTTTCCACGAAGGAGAAATTTTGCCTATGTCGATCCGGTGCGGGGACACCCTGCTGTTCCAGACGCCGCCGGTCATTGCTGCAGGGGCGGCAGTGGGCGGCAAAAAAGAGGGCGAAGGGCCGCTGGCTGCAGAGTTCGATGAACTGAGCGCAGACAACCGCTTTGGCCAGTCCAGCTGGGAAGCTGCGGAAACATACCTGCAGCTGCGTGCCGCGCGGCTCTGTCTGCAAAAAGCGGCGCTCCCGCAGGAAAAGGTGCAGCTTGCCCTTGCAGGGGACCTGCAGGCCCAGTGCACGGCGTCCAGCTACGCCATGCGGGAGCTGGGCGTGCCCTTTGCCGGGCTGTTCGGGGCCTGCAGCACCATGGCCGAGGGGCTGGCGCTGGGGGCTGTCTTGTGCGAGAGCGGTGCGGCTCGGGCGCTGCTGGCTATGGCGTCCAGCCACTTCTGCGCGGCAGAACGGCAGTTCCGCACGCCCCTGAGCTATGGGGCTGTGCGCACGCCTACGGCCCAGTGGACGGCCACCGCTGCCGGGTGCTGCCTTCTGCAGCCGCAGGGTGAGGGCGTGGGCATTGCAGCAGCCGCCTTTGGCCGGGTGCAGGATTATCAGGTAAAGGACATCAACAACATGGGCGCCGCCATGGCTCCCGCAGCGGCTTCGACCCTGCTGCACTATTTCAAGGATACCAACACCGAGCCGCAGGAGTTCGACTGCATCTATACCGGCGACCTTGGACAGACCGGCAGTCAGCTGCTGCGGGAGCTGCTGGCCGCCGAGGGCCTGCTCGTTCGGAACCATGTGGACTGCGGATGCATCTTGTTTGACCCGAACGAGCAGCGGGTGAAGAGCGGCGGCTCCGGCCCGGGCTGCTGCGCAGCGGTGCTGTGCGGGCATATCCTGCCGCGCCTGCGCCGGGGCAGTCAGAAACGGGTGCTGTTCGTGGCTACCGGGGCCCTGATGAGCCAGACGACCTTTTTGCAGAAGGAGAGCATCCCTGCGGTGGCCCATCTGGTGGAGCTGCGCGCTCCGCAGAAAGGAGACAGGACATGAATTATTTCTGGGCGTTCTGCGTGGGCGGAGCCATCTGCGCGGCGGGGCAGCTGCTCATCGACCTGACCGGCCTGACCCCGGCCCGCATCCTGACCGGATACGTGGCGGCGGGCGTTGTCCTTTCCGCCATCGGGTGGTATGCCCCGCTGGCCGAGTTCGCAGGCTGCGGTGCCACCGTGCCCCTGCTGGGCTTTGGGCATCTACTGGCAAAGGGGGTCCGCACCGCTCTTGCTGAGGAGGGGGCCGTGGGCATCCTCACCGGCGGGCTGACCGCTGCTGCGGCGGGCATCACCACCAGCCTTGTGTGCGGCGTGGTGTGCAGCTGGGCAGGGAAAAGCCATGACCAGAACTGAAGAAGAAATACACCAGAACATCGTCACTTTGTCCGCCGCACTTCGCCCCGCTTTTCCACCGCACTGCGGTAAACTGTGGAAAACAGGAGGTGATGTGCATGAAGCACCGCTGGACCACCCTTTTGTGGGAGCTGTGGGCCGCGCAGGCTGTCTGTGCGGCGGCAGCACTGCCGCCGGGCAGCGGGTTCCATACATGCCCGGCTCTGGTGCTGCCGGGGCTTGCCCTTGCGGCGGCGGTGCCCACGGCATGGGCTGCGTGGGCGCTGTTTGCCGAGCCGCCCGATCCCCTGCCGCCGGAGCGGCTTCTGGGGCCGGTGTCGGAGTTCGATCTTGCCGCCCTGTGCGATCTGGAACAGCCTGCCGCCGTGCCATAAAGCGGGCAAAACAAAAACCCCTGTGCCGGAGATCCGGTACAGGGGTTTTGTTCGTCAATCAGAAAGCAATCAAGCGTTCTTGTTAGCACGCTTTGCCATACGGCTGATCTTGCGGCTGGCGGTGTTCTTCTTGATGACACCCTTAGCGCGAGCCTTGTCGATCGCGGAAACAGCAGCCAGGACGGTTGCGTCCTTGTCAGCGGCATTCGCATCGATGGCAGCGTCTGCCTTCTTGACGACTGTTTTCAGGTTGGTCTTAATGGCCTTGTTGTGAGCCTGCTCTGCAACAGCCTGCACGACACGGTCCTTCTGAGATTTGATGTTAGGCATTCGTTCCACCTCCTTGGCTACCTATAACAGCGCACCTTATGATACCATATTTGTCGTATTAACGCAAGCGTTTTTTTGATTTTTGTTTAGAAAAGTTTGATTTTTGCCATACTTTCTGCGTACAGAGGGGGCATTTGGCCCCAAAACAGGCAGGAGGGGCGAGAAAATGCGCTTTACGGATATGGCCGATGAGCTGTTTGGCACGGCAGAGGGGGCCCTGCCCGCGGGGGTGCGGCTGGCAACGGCAAAACGCGGCGGCGTCACCGTTACACGGGTAGAGATCGCGCGGGAGGGGCTCAGCCGGCCTCGGGGACGGTATGTGACACTGGAGATGCCCAGCGTCAGCGTGCTGGACGAGCGGGACGCCGACGTCATCGAGACCTGTGCGGCGGAGCTGCGGGCCCTGCTGCCGCCGGAGGGGCCGGTGCTGGTGCTGGGGGTGGGCAGCCGCCGCATCACGGCAGATGCGCTGGGCCCCCGCACGGTACAGAAGGTGCTGGTCACGATGGGGCCGCAGCATGCGCTGCCGGTGCGCGGCATCCGGCCCGTGGCCGCCATTGCGCCGGGGGTGTCGGGCAGCACCGGGCTCACCCTGTGCCAGCTGGCCGGAGCAATGGTGGAAGCGGTGCGGCCTGCCGCCCTCATCTGCGTGGACAGCCTATGCAGCACCGAGGGTGCGCGTCTGGGCCGCAGCATCCAGTTTTCGGACACCGGGCTGCACCCGGCACAGGCAGACCACGCAAGGCATCTGGACGCCGGGATGCTGGGCGTGCCGGTGGTCGCAGCGGGCATCCCCACCCTGATGGAAGCGGAGGAGGGGGCGGATCTTGTGGTGACGCCCCGGGCGCTGGACAGCGTCATTGCCCACGGCTCAGCTCTGCTGGCAGCAGCCATCAACCGGGCCCTGCAGCCCCGGCTGAGCGTGGCGCAGCTGTGCTGGTTGACCGGCTGAAACGTTTTTTGCAGAGCGTGGCGGCTGCAGCCCAAAAGTGCACAGCCCCTTTGGGATTCTGCGCTATTTTGCACCCGGCCCGGCATACAATGATAAAACAAGCCGGAAGGAGGTGCCGCCATGCGCAGCAGGATCCCGCTGCCCGCCCGGGGACAGGGGCAGGTCAGGCCATTTCTGGAAGCGGCAGTGCTGTTTGCCGCACTATGCATCTTTGCCCGCAGCGCGGCGCTGGGGCTGGCAGCGGCCATCACGGCACCGCTGCCCATGGCCGAGACCCTTCTCTGGCTGGGCCGGCAGGCCGCAGGAGAAACGGCATCCTCGGTGCAGGAGCAGGCAGAGCCGGAGTCCGTACCGCAAGGGCCCGCTTCTTCCCTGCCGCAGGCCGTGCAGGCGTTGCCGGGCAGCATCGAGGACTATCTTGTGCCCCTGCTGGGGGAGGATGCCCGCCCGGCAGATGCAGGGAAGATCATTGAAAAGCAATATCCGCAGGGCAGCGGCGAAAAGTATATCCCCTGCGGGGCGGGCAGCATCAAGAACAACACCCGGCAGAGCGCAGCGGACATTGCGGCAGAGATCAAGAATCCGCTGCCCTTTGCCATCGAGCCGGACAGCCCCGAACCGCAGGTGCTGGTGATGCACACCCACGCCACCGAGGACTACCGTCTTTCGGCAGGGTTGTGGTTCGCCCCGGGCGACGGTGCCCGCAGCACCGACTGCAGCGTGAACATGTGTGCGGTGGGACGCGTGGTGGCCGACACCCTCAATGCGGCGGGCATCAACACCCTGCACGACGAGACCCTGAACGACTACCCCAGCTACACCGGCAGCTATGCCAACAGCCGGGCCGTAGTGCAGCAGTATCTGGCCCGGTACCCCAGCATCAAGGTGGTGCTGGATGTCCACCGGGACGCCATCGAGACCGAAAGCGGCTCCCGCTATGCCCCGGTGTGCACGGTGGACGGGCGGCAGGCCGCGCAGGTCATGATCATCTGCGGGTGCGACAACGGCACCACCGTCCGGCTGCCCGGCTGGCGGCAGAACCTGCGCTTTGCCGCCGCGTGGGAGCGCAGCATGGAGGAGATGTACCCCGGGTTCACCCGGCCGGTGCTGTTCAGCTACCGGTTCTACAATCAGGACCTGACCAGCGGCAGCCTGCTCATTGAGATCGGCGGGCACGGCAACAATCTGAACGAGGCCCTCTACGCCGGGCAGCTGGCGGCAAAGGGCCTTGCCGCCGCACTGCTGGGCGGTGCTTGACAAAACGCCGCCAAAGTGCTATTTTTTAAAGGTCAAATGCCTTGATCGGGAAAAGTAGCGCGGGCCGTCCGGCCCAGAGAGTGCGGCACAGCTGAGAGCCGCGCCCGTGCGCCGCGCGAACGAACACCCGGGAGCAGCAAGCTGAACACGGCCTTTTGGAATGGGCCGCCAGTAGGTGCGCCGCAGGTCCTGCGTTACGGGGACAGCGCTTTTTTGAGCGCGTGAGCGACCGGACACTTCCGGTAATTCAGGTGGCACCGCGGACATTACAAGACAGCTTGTTCGCCCTGAACTTTCAGGGAGAAAAAGCTGTCTTTTTGTGTTATAAAGGAGAACTATCATGGAACGTACCGAGATCGTTTCGCTGTTCAAAAACACCCCCGCCGACGGCACCGAGATCACCGTCTGCGGCTGGGCAAAGAACATCCGAGACTCCAAGAACATCGGCTTCATCGCCCTGTCGGACGGCGGCTGCTTCAAGACCCTGCAGGTGGTGCTGGAAGCCGGCAAGCTGGCCAACTACGATGAGGTCATCCACACCGGTCTGTACAGCAGCCTGCGCATCAAGGGCAGGCTGGTGCTCACCCCGCAGGCAAAGCAGCCCTTTGAGCTGAACGCCGACAGCGTGGAGATCCTGGGCGACTGCCCCGCAGAGGAATATCCTCTGCAGAAAAAGAAGATGAGCATGGAGTATCTGCGCACCATGCCCACCCTGCGCCCCCGCACCAACACCTTCAACGCTGCATTCCGGGTGCGCAGCGTCGCCGCTTATGCGATCCACAAGTTCTTCCAGGAGAACGGCTTCGTCTACGCACACTCTCCGCTGCTGACCGCCTCCGACTGTGAGGGTGCCGGTGAAATGTTCCGCGTCACCACGCTGGATCTGGAGAACGTGCCCAAGAACGAGGACGGCACTGTGGATTACACCCAGGACTTCTTCGAGAAGCCGGTCAACCTGACCGTTTCCGGCCAGCTGGAGGCCGAAGCCATGGCTATGGCATTCGGCAAGGTGTACACCTTCGGCCCCACCTTCCGTGCCGAGAAGAGCTTCACCACCCGCCACGCCGCCGAGTTCTGGATGATCGAGCCGGAGATGGCATTCTGCGACTTGTCCGGCTACATGGACACTGCCGAGGCCATGACCAAGTACGTCATCCGCTACGTGCTGGACAACTGCCCGGATGAAATGGCCTTCTTCAATCAGTTCATCGACAAGGGCCTCATCGAGCGTCTGGAGCTGGTGGCAAACAGCGAGTTTGGCCGCATCAGCTACACTGACGCCATCGAGATCCTGAAGAAGAACAACAAGAAGTTCCAGTTCCCCGTGGAGTGGGGCGTGGATATCCAGACCGAGCACGAGCGCTACCTGACCGAGGTGGTGTTCAAGAAGCCTGTGTTCGTCACCGACTACCCGAAGGAGATCAAGAGCTTCTACATGAAGCAGAACGCCGACGGCAAGACCGTGGCAGCCGCAGATATGCTGGTGCCCGGCATCGGCGAGCTGATCGGCGGCAGCCAGCGTGAAGAGGACTACGACAAGCTGGCAGCCCGCATGGACGAGCTGGGTCTGGACAAGTCCAGCTACGACTGGTACCTGAACCTGCGCAAGTTCGGCGGCGTGGAGCACTCCGGCTACGGTCTGGGCTTCGAGCGCATGATCATGTACCTCACGGGCATCCAGAACATCCGTGACGTGCTGCCCTTCCCCCGCACCGCATACGGATTCTGAGTATGACGATTTGAATGCCCTCCGCTTGCGCTTTGGGCATATTCAGCGGAATGAATTTTTAATATTCGTGTTTGTCGCGGCCTGCGGGCCGCTCCAAACACATTTTCACGCAAGGGGCCGTATCCGGAAACTGCTGCTTTAAAATGATACAGCTGTTGACCGCGGCGGCCTTACCTGTGAAAGTGCGATCCCGGAAAGTCCACAGACTTTCCGGGATCGCTTTCTATAAAAATTTTACCGCTATGATTGCCAGAGCAAAGCAAAGGCAATTCTAAATCGCAAGATGTCCGACTTTTCAACAAGGAGCACAAAAGAAGTGGAAAACATTTCCTCTGCCCTGCTGGACTGGTTCTACAAAAACCAGCGCAGCCTGCCCTTCCGCACCGACCCCAGCCCCTACCATGTATGGCTCAGCGAGATCATGCTGCAGCAGACCCGGGTCTCGGCGGCGCTGCCCTACTACCAACGCTTTCTCGCCGCCCTGCCGGACATCCCGGCCCTTGCCGCCTGCGGGGAGGAAAAGCTGCACAAGCTGTGGGAGGGCCTTGGCTACTACAGCCGGGTGCGCAACCTGCAAAAGGCTGCACGCATCGTCTGTGAGCAGTACGGCGGACAGCTGCCCGCCGACTACGATGCCCTGCGGGCCCTGCCCGGCATCGGGGACTACACGGCGGGGGCCATTGCCTCCATCAGCTTCGGCATCCCGGTGCCGGCGGTGGACGGCAACGTGCTGCGGGTGTTTTCCCGCTTGTACAACGACCCTGCCGTCGTCACCGAACCGGCGGTGAAAAAGGCCTTTACGGCCCGGGTCATGGAGCATCAGCCGCCGGACGCTGCGGGCGACTACAATCAGGCCCTCATGGAGCTGGGGGCGCTGATCTGTGTGCCGAACGGTGCGCCTTTGTGCGAAAAATGCCCGCTGGCGGCAGTCTGCCGCGCCCGGGCGGCGGGCACCGCGCCGGAGCTGCCCCATAAGGCTGCGCCAAAGCCCCGGCGCATGGAGCCGGTGACACTGGCCCTGCTGGAAAGCCCGGCGGGCTTTCTTTTGCAGCAGCGCCCCGCAAAAGGCCTGCTGGCCGGGCTGTGGCAGCCGGTGCTGTGGGAGGGCGAAGCCCTTGCGGACGGAGAGGTCCTTGCCCGTCTGCGGGCCATGGGGCTGGACACGGGCTGCGCTGCGCCGGACGCCCTGCCCGCCGCAAAGCATATCTTCAGCCATATCGAGTGGCACATGAGCGGCATCCTGCTGCATCTGCCTGCCCAAGATGCCCCGGCAGGCTGCGTCTGGGCCAGCCGGGAAGCTTTGCAGGCGGAGTATACCCTGCCCGGTGCATTTAAGTCATATAAGAAGCTTATGGTATGAAATTTCGGCCTTTTTGACCTGAATGGTTGTAATTTTTGACAGGAACGGGTATAATAAAAGCCAACAAGCACTGGATAAAAGCTGAAACACCGTTTCAATCAAAAAAGGAGTGTACGAACCTATGAAGAAATCTTGCCTGGTCGCTGTGATCACTGTTCTGGCTGCTGTTGCCGGTGCCCTTGCCGCTGTTGCTGTTTATCTGCACCGCCGTGAGAAGGAACTGGACGAGTACGAGCGTCTGCTGTTCGGCGAGGACGATGCTGAGACCGTTGAGCCCGCTGCTCCCGCTGAGGATTCTGCCCCTGCCGAGGACGCCGCAGAATAATTCCTGAACTGCAAAAGACCTTTCGGGCGCACCGGCAGTCTGCACAAGACTGTTTCGGTGCGCCCTTTTTGTTACATAGAAGCTGTTTTTATCGGCGGGATGCAGAAAAACAGCGTTGCGGAAGGAGTACATCATGAAGCGTTTTCTGCTCTGGCTCGTGGGTGTGGTGCTGGGCGTCGGGGTGTTTCTGGGGGCGGTGATGGGGGTGAGCTACGCCTTTACCACCGAGGGCAGCTGCCCGGACAGTGCGGCGCAGTTCGGCGCCGAAGCGCTGGAGAGCAACGGAGCCTGCTGGCAGGTGCCGCTGATCGGCGGACAGCTGGATAAGGTATTCGCCAGCCCGGCGACCCTCACGGTGCAGAAGCTGGGCACCCTGTACACGGCCCACCCGTCCCTCACCCTGCCGGACTGGTCCGTCTACACCACCCTGACCATCCGGACGGCTTCCGGCGAGACGGTGTTCACGGGCACAGCCAGTGAATACGAGAGCTTTCTGTTCCCGGCCAATGGCGAGTACAAGGCCGAACTGACCGTCTGGCGGGTGCCGGAGGGCGGCACCGTGATGCAGTTCGAGGGCGGCAGCACCGGGGCTGTGCGCAGGAATCTGAGGCTGGAAAAGCCCGCAAAGCCTACCGGCTGGTACCGTTATGCCTTCCGGTTCACCCTGCAGGCCAGCGCAGAGGCAGAGCTTTCGGCCGAGCGGGTGGAGCAGGGCGGCGTGGTGGGCCTGCGCATTTCCGGCATGACCGGCGATGCGGCCCCCACGGTGGAAACGGACCTTGGCAATGTGCAGTGCGTGCGTGCACCGGATGGCTGGCGGGCCTATATCCCGGCGGCTTACAACGCTTCCTCCGGCGGGCATGAGGTGAACATCACGGTGAACGGCGAGACGGTCAGCCGCAGCATCGTCGTGCTGCCCAGAGATTTCGGCACGGTGGATGTGGAGCCGGAGCCGGATGCATCGAAAGCGGCGAACACCCAGTTCCGCAATGCGGTCTGGGGCCTGTACGAAGCACCTGCCCGGGAAAAGCTCTGGCAGGGCGGCTTTGTGAACCCTGTGGAAAGCTACACCACGCTGGTGGATTACGGTCAGGTCAGGGTGGTCAACGGCCGGCAGGGCAGCCGCTCCAACTCCACAAAGCTCTACACCATTCCCGGCGAGCCCTGCCGCGCCCCGGCAAACGGCGTGGTGGTGCTGGCCGCAGAGCTGGCCCTCACCGGAAACACGGTGGTCATTGACCACGGCTGCGGGATGCGCAGCTACCTGTACGGGCTGCAGGCACTTTCTGTCTCTGCCGGGCAGACGGTGGAAAAGGGGCAGGCCGTGGGCGTGCTGGGCGAGGAGCTGACCATGGACTTCAAACTTGGCAGCAAGAGCGTGAACCCATGGCCGCTGTTCCAGACCTCCGGCGGTTTGTTCTGGAAGGAGAACAGCTGAGATGCAAAAAAGCCTCTGACCATTGCGGTCAGAGGCTTTTTGCGTCTTAAATCAAAAACTCAGGAAATGGCATCCACGTCCCACTTCATGCGGACGGCATCGGCACCGTCCAGTTTGATGTTCAGTGCACCGGCGTTGTCCATCACCTGCTGCGGGGTGCGGGCACCGCACAGCACATGCAGGCCCGGGATCATGCGGGCGGTCAGGGCGATGACCAGCTGTGCCAGAGAGCAGTCGTATTTTTCGGTCAGGTCGCCCCACTTTGCCAGCATGTCCAGCGCCTGTGCCCGGCGGGCGGGCTGGAAGCTGGGGTTGGTGTTGCGGGTGCTGCCCTCGGGATAGGTGGTGTCCATGGTCACCTTGCCGGTCAGCAGGCCCTGCTCCAGCGGAGAGTATGCCTGCACCGAAACGCCCAGCTCCCTGCAGGTGGGCAGCAGCTGCTTTTCCACGCGGCGGGTCAGCAGGCTGTACTTTTCCTGAATGACGTCCAGCTGACCATACTTGCAGTAGCCGCGGATGATGTCCGCAGTGACATTGGATGCACCGATGGCACGGATCTTGCCCTGCTCCTTCAGCTTCATCATGGCCTCCACCGTCTCTTCCAGCGGGTAGATGCCGAAATCGGGGCTCTGCCAGTGAGTGTACAACACATCCAGATGATCGGTGTGCAGGCGGCGCAGACTGTCCTCCACATCCTCGATGATGCTCTGGGCAGACAGGTCACGGTAGACGGCAGTGCCGTCCACGACCTTGTGCAGCACCGGCGTCTCGTGCCGCCACTCCAGACCGCACTTGGTGGAAAGCACCACCTTGTCGCGGTCGATGTGCTTCATGGCCTCGCCCACCACGGTCTCGCTGTGGTACAGGCCGTAGATGGGAGCGGTGTCGATCCACTGGATGCCCTGCTCCACAGCAGTCTGGATAGCCTTTACCGACAGGGCGTCGTCGTTGTCGCCCCACCAGGAGCCGCCGCCGATGGCCCAGGTGCCCATGCCCAGAAACGGCACCTGAATGCCGCTTTTGCCAATGTTGATGTTTTGCATATACTTCCCTCCATGCCAGCAGTGTTCCCCGCAATGGGAGCATCTCATTCCGTAACTGGCATTCTTTGTTGTATTTTTTGTGCTTTATGAAAAAAGAGCCGCAGCTGCAGGATATTCCCGCACCGCAGCTCTCTTTCAACTCAGATATTGCCGAACTCGCTCAGTTTCAGCGTTTCGTTGTGGGTCTCGGCCCAGCGCACGGCCCAGTCAGAGGTGAACAGCAGCAGGCGGTTGCCCTTCATATCCTCCACAGCCTTGGTGTCGCTGGTCAGGTCCAGATCCCGCAGGTTGTAGGTGTCGGGGTCGTTCTGCACCCAGCGCAGCTGCTCAAAGGGCAGCTGCTGCATCCGGATCTCCACGTTGTACTCGGTGTTCAGGCGGTACTCCAGCACTTCCAGCTGCAGCACGCCGACCACGCCGACCACCACTTCTTCCATGCCGCCGCCCACTTCGCGGAAGATCTGGATGGCACCCTCCTGCGCGATCTGCTCCATGCCCTTCACGAACTGCTTACGCTTCATGGTGTCCTTCTGCTCAATGCGGGCAAAGTGCTCCGGGGAGAAGGTGGGGATGCCCGCAAACTGGACCTTCTTTTTGCCGGTGCACAGGGTGTCGCCGATGGAGAAGATGCCCGGGTCAAACAGGCCGATGATATCACCGGCGTAGGCCTCGTCCACGATGGCGCGGTCCTGCGCCATCAGCTGGGTGCCGGTGGCCAGCTTGATGTTCTTGCCCTCCTGCACATGGAAGGCCTCCATGCCGCGCTCGAACTTGCCGGAGCAGATGCGCATAAAGGCGATGCGGTCGCGGTGGGCCTTGTTCATGTTGGCCTGGATCTTAAAGATGAATGCCGAGAACTCGTCGCGGCAGGGGTCCACGGTCTCGCCGGTCAGGCTGTCCACGCGGGCCAGCGGGGTGGGGGTGAGCCGCAGGAAGTTCTCCAGAAAAGGCTCCACGCCAAAGTTGGTCAGGGCAGAACCAAAGAACACGGGGCTCAGCTCGCCGCGCAGCACCTTGTCGAGGTCAAATTCCTCGGCGGCGCCGTCCAAAAGCTCGATCTCATCCACCAGCTGCTGGTGCAGGTAGGGGGTGAGCAGCTCGTCCAGTGCGGGATCGCCCAGCTCGGCCTCGGTCTCATCCACCTTCTTCACGCCGTTGGCGCGGCCGTCGCTGGAAAATGCCAGCACCTTGCGGGTGTTGCGGTCGAACACGCCCTTGAACTCCTTGCCGCAGCCGATGGGCCAGTTCATGGGGTAGGTCTTGATGCCAAGGATCTCCTCAATGTTCTCCATCAGCTCAAAGGGGTCGCGGGCTTCGCGGTCCATCTTGTTGACGAAGGTGAAGATGGGGATGTGGCGCAGGGTGCACACCTTGAACAGCTTGATGGTCTGGGCCTCCACACCCTTTGCGGCGTCGATGACCATGACGGCAGAGTCTGCCGCCATCAGGGTGCGGTAGGTATCCTCCGAGAAGTCCTGATGGCCCGGGGTGTCCAGAATGTTCACGCACTTGCCCGCGTAGTTGAACTGCAGGACAGAGGAGGTGACGGAAATACCGCGCTGCTTCTCAATGTCCATCCAGTCGGACACGGCGTGCTTTGCGCTCTGCTTGCCCTTGACGGAGCCTGCCTGATTGATGGCTCCGCCGTACAGCAGCAGCTTTTCGGTCAGAGTGGTCTTACCGGCGTCGGGATGGCTGATGATCGCAAACGTCCGGCGGCGCTCGATTTCTTCACGATTTGTCATAAACTATTATTTCTCCTGAAATGGATGGAACTCCTTCCGTCACGGCGTCAGCCGTGACGGAAGAAGTATATTTTTACACATACGCACCCTATTTTATCCGAAAACGCTCCATAATGCAAGTGTTTTCGTTATTTTTTCAGGATGATGCAGGGCAGAGGTGCGGTTTCGGCCCAGTTGGCAAAATCACACACCAGAACGGTAAAACTTTTGAGCGGAAGTGCCCGGAGATATTCCAGCACCGTCTGCTTTTCGTCCGTGCCGATGACCTGCCCGCTGTAGAGGATGGCGCTTACCACGCCGCCGGGCCGCACGGCTTCCAAAGCCGCCTGCAGGGCGGGGATGCTGCTGCTTGCCGTGGAGAACACCGCGTGGTCGGCCCCGGGCAGCCAGCCAAAGTTGAACATCACCGCATCTGCCGTACCGGGCTGCACAACCTGTAAAAGGTCTGCGTGGCTCTGGCAGTGCAGCTCATACCTCTCGGCGGGAATGCCCAGCTGCTCCAGATGCTTCCGGGTGGAAGCAATGGCTTCGGGCTGGATGTCAAAGCCCAGCACCCTGCCCTCTGGGGCGGTGAGCCCGCACAGGAAGGCTGTGTCGCCGCCGTTGCCGCAGGTAGCATCGATGCAAAGGCGCGGACGGCCCAGCCGTGCGGCTAAAAAGTCCTGCACGAACCGGACGGCTGTCAGGTCCGGGGTGCGGCGGCGCACCAGCTGCGGCCCCTCTGCTGCAAAGCCGAACCTTGCCCAGAACGCAAGCTCTGCGGCATCGGCGGGCAGCGGGGCGGTGAACACCGTGGCCTGCTCGCGGTCATATCCGGCAAAGCTGCGCAAGATTTCTTTTAGAAAATAGGAGCCGTACCCTTTGCGCCGCCACTGGGGCTGGATGCAAAGGGCGGCGATGGCGGCCCCCTTCGGGGCTGGGGTCAGGGTGCAAAAGCCGATCTGTGTTTTCTCCTTGTAAAGGGCAAAGCCCTCCTTCGTGCGGTGCAGCTCCATGATGTGTTCCCTCCTGAATCTGCTTCTAAAATAGCAAGTGCGGGGGCTGCTGTCAAGGGCAGAAAGTGTGTCTTTATTTCACAGTTTCTTCACTGCGCAAGCGATTGATTTTCACAATTGTCCGCTACAATGAGAACAGTTCAAAGGAGCATGGCTCCTGTGGGCAGATCCTCTACGGAAAGGAAGTATCAACATGGGCAACGAGAACAAGTGGGAATATGATTATTCCTCTCAGAATAAACCCGAAGGCGGCACCGGCTATCCCAATGTGGGCAGCAGCGGCATGAATACCGCCAACCAGTACAATGACCCGCAGCCGGAGGCGCGCGCAGCAGAGCCTGAGACGGCCGACGGAGCAGGCGGCACCACGCCGCCGGTACAGCCGGTGCAGCCGCAGACCGGCGCAAAGCCGCCCCGCAAAAAGAAGAAGGGCACCGGCAGGCGCATCGCACGCAGTGCGGTGGCGCTGGTGCTGGCCGCAGCCATGGGCTTTGCCGGCGGCTTTGTGGGCGCAAAGTTCGGCGGCAGTGGTAAGGTGGTCATCCAGCAGGTGGCACCTTCCTCCACGGCGAGCAGCTCCGACAGTGCGGACAGCGGCATCACCGCAGCGTCCAGCACCGGCACCGGCCTGACCACCGAGCAGGTGGCCGATCTGGTCAGCCCCAGCGTGGTGGTCATTACCACCGAGCAGGTGGTCTATTCTCAGTGGTCGTGGTACGGCCAGAATCAGGTGGAAAGCGGCGCCGGCAGCGGCGTCATCATCAGCTCGGACGGCTACATCCTCACCTGTGCACATGTGGTGGACGGCGCTTCCACCATCACCGTTACCATTGGTGACAAGGACTATACCGCCACCCTCGTGGGCGAGGATACCACCAGCGATATCGCGGTCATCAAGATCGACGCCGACGGCCTGACCCCCGCCACCGTGGGCAACAGCGACGGCCTGAAGGTGGGCCAGAGCGTGATGGCTGTGGGTAACCCGCTGGGTGAGCTGGGCGGCACCGTCACCGGCGGCATGATCAGCGCTTTGAACCGCAGCGTCACCATTCAGGGCAGCAGTTCTGTGAACACCATGTCCCTGATCCAGATGGATGCTTCGGTCAGCCCCGGCAACTCCGGCGGCGGCCTGTTCAACATGAACGGTGAGCTGATCGGCATTGTGAATGCAAAATCCTCTTCCAGCGATGCCGAGGGTCTGGGCTTTGCCATCCCCATCAACGACGCCATCAAGGTGGCGCAGGAGCTGCTGGAAAACGGCTATGTGACCGGACGGCCTTATCTGGGTATCACCTATCTGGCCGTTGAGGATGCACAGACTGCAGCTCAGCTGGGCGTGAACGCCTACGGCGTCTACGTTGTGGAGGTGGTCAAGGGCGGCCCTGCCGAGAAGGCGGGTCTGCAGACCGGAGACCGCATCGTGAGCGTGGACGGCACCGAAATCGCCTCGAAAGACGACCTTGGCACCCTGATGCAGAAGCATGCCGCAGGCGACACCCTCTCCATCACCATTGCGCGTGAAGGCCAGATGCAGACGGTCAATGTGACGCTGGGCGAAAAGACGGCTTCCAACAGCTGAACAAAATAGAAAACAGGAGCGGATGAGAGTTTTCCATCCGCTCCTGTTTTTTTATATCTGTCCGAAGATAGTAGCGCTGTAAGGCATCAGCACAGCCTCGTGCTCGTACACCCTTGCCGGGCCGCGCCACAGGCTGGAAGAAATGCCGTCACTCAGCATCTGCCAGCGCCCAACCGGCAGCGGCACGGTCCTGCTGGCATCGGTGGGGTTGTAGAACACACACAGCGCCTGCCATGCCGCACCATCGCCCCACTGTGCCGGCAGGAGCCAGCCCACCAGCGGTTGCTCCAGCGAGAAAAAGTGCAGGGCATCCGGCGCGTGGGGGTCGGTGCTGGAAAGCTGCGGGAACCTTGCCCGCAGCGCCAGCAGGCCGCGGTAGTAGTCCACCAGTGCATGATATTTTTCGGCCCGCTCCCAGTCCAGCCGGTTCAGCGCAGGCGAGGAGCAGTAGCTGTTGCCCTTCCCTTTTTTGGTGCGGGCAAACTCCTCGCCCGCCTGCAGGAAAGGCAGGCCGAAGCTGGTCAGGTAAATGCCCGCCGCCAGCCGGTTCTGGGCAAGGGCTGTGCCGTCTGCCGCCGTGAACTCCGGCTTTTCGTACCGGACCAAAAGCAGCTTGTCCCACAGGGTGAAGTTGTCGTGGGCGGAAACATAGCTCACGATCTGGCTGGGCGCGTGGGGCGGCAGACGGTCACTGCGGCACCATGCCGCTACCGCACCGCCGATGTCCCAGAAGCTGCCGGGCCTGCCCTCCACATAGCCCGGCTCCCGGGCGTTGAAGCAGCCGCCCTTGATGGTGTCGCGGGTGTCGTCGCAGAAGATGCCGATGCGCTCGTTCAGCATGGACAGATTGGCCTTGTTGGCCTCGTACCGGTGCAGCTGGCTGCCGCCGCCCTGCCACGGCTCGCCGTACATCAGGATATCCCGCCCGCCGGGCAGCGCATCCAGCGCGGCGCGCACGGCGTTGATGGTCTCCACATCGTACAGGCCCATCAGGTCGAACCGGAAGCCGTCGATGTGGTATTCCTGCGCCCAGTAGAGGATGGAATCGATCATATACCGCCGGGCCATGGGCCGCTCGCTGGCAAATTCGTTGCCGCAGCCGCTGCCGTTGGAAAAGCTGCCGTCCTCGTTCTGGCGGAAAAAGTAGCAGGGCACGGTATCGTTCAGCGGGTTCTCATTGCGGTACATGTGGTTATACACCACGTCCATCACCACGCCGATGCCCGCCGCGTGCAGGGCTGCGATCATCTCCCTGCATTCCCGGATGCGCACCTCGCCGCGGGTGGGGTCGGTGGAATAGCTGCCCTCGGGCACATTGTAGTTGGTGGGGTCATAGCCCCAGTTGTACTGCCGCAGCAGCGGCTTTGCCTCGTCCACGCTGCCAAAGTCGAAAATGGGCATCAGCTGCACATACTTCACGCCCAGACGCCGGAGGTAGTTCAGGCAGGTGGGGTGGATGCCGTCCCCGTGCAGGGTGGTGCCCTGCTGGGTAAAGGCCATGAACTTGCCCCGCCATGCCGGGCGCACGCCGCTGGCAGCATCCTGCGAGAAGTCGCGCACGCTTACCTCCCACACTGCGCGCTGCTCCGGTGGGATGACCGGACGCACATCCCGCTCCCACCCGGAGGGAGCGGTGCGGGCAAGGTCCACGATCATGCTGCGGGTGCCGTTCACGCCTGCCGCACGGGCATAGGGGTCGCCGGTCTGGCGCGAAATGCCATCCACTGTGACCGTATAGGTATAGTATCGTCCGTGCTGGTCGCCGGGCAGATAGATGCTCCACACCCCCTGCTGCCCCCGCTCCAGCGGCAGAGTGCCTATGGGCTCACCGCCGCTGCCTTTGCGGTAAAGGCTGACCTCCACCCTCTGCGCCGTGGGTGCCCACAGGCGCAGATGGGTGCCGGAAACAGCATATTCCTGCCCCAGCGGGCCGGTGTAGGTGGTTTGAAGGTCAAAGGAGATGCTCTCGTATAGCGTTTTCAGTTCGGCGGGCGTTTTGACGGTCATAGTTTCTTCATTCCTTCTTGCAGATTTCCTATCAGATATAAGTGTAAACACCGGCGGTCTTTTTTGCAAGAGGGAATTGCAAAACCTGTCCGGGTACACTATACTGGAAGAAAACGACAAAAACGGAGGGCAAACCATGGCATATACCGACGATTGGGAAAACCTTATGAACGGTGTGTTCGGTGCAGGGGGCAGGCCGCGCTTTGGCGGCACCGCCCAGCCGGAGGCGAAGCCGCAGAAATCCGGGACTTCAGCCGTGCCGGACCTGAACGCTGCCCTGCTGGAAAACCAGAAGCAGCTGGATGCCCTGCTCAAAAAGCAGAATGCTCAGCTCAGAACCAAGGATGACGCGGTGCAGTCTGCACTGAAGGACAGCCGCCAGATGCTGCGGGATATGGAAGCCGACGGCCTGCTTGCCAAAGGCACGGCAGACCTGCCCGCAGAGCAGCTGGGCAGCTTTGAGGGCCTTGCCGCCGAGGTAAAAAAGACCGTGCTGGGGCAGGACGCCTTTGTGGACAGTGTGGTGCGCGCCATGCGCCGGCCCTTTGTGCTGGGCACCGAGCGCCCGGCGGCACGCAACGTGATCCTGATCTGCGGAGGTGCGGGCACCGGGCGGCACTTTGCGCTGGCAGAGACCGCCCGCATCATGGCGGCGCGGGGCCTTTTGCAGAGCGACAAAACCGCGGTGGTGGATCTTGCCCTCTACCCCAATTCCGGTGCGGAAAAGCTGTTTTTGCAGGATCTGTACGCGGCCCTGCACGCACCCGGGGAGATCGTGATCTTTGAGCACTACGAAAGCTGCCACCCCGGCTTCCTGAAAATGCTGTCCGATCTGGCCGTGAAGGGCAGTGCGCCGCTTTCCAGCCGGTATCTGGTGAACAAGGAGGGCATCCTTGTGGATGCGGGCACGGCGCTGGCTCCGGGCGCAGTGAGCAGCATCACGCCCTGCGGCAAGTACCTCATCTTCTTTTCCCGCAAGGGCCGGGACGCGCTGGCAGATAAGTTCGGTGCGCCCTTTGTGGCGGCGGTGGGCGATGTGTGCGCCACCAGCGCCTTTGCCCGCGAGGACCTTGCAGCGCTGGCGGCGCAGCAGCTGAATGCGCTGGCCCAGAAGGTGAGCACCCGCCTCGGTCTGACCCTCTGTGCGGGGGCCGATGTGCGGGACTATGTTGCAGCCCGGTGCACCAAAGAAAAGGGAGCAGCGGGCCTTGGGGAAGCCTGTGATGAGATCTTCCGTGCCCTGAGTGAATACTGCCTGCAGACCGATGCAAAGCTTACCGGCACCGTCACCCTGACCGCAAAGCCGGAGGGTGTGCAGTTTGCACTGAACGATGCCGCCCCCGCCGACCTGTCTGCCCTGCTGCCCGCCGAGTACACGGGGGCTGCAGAAGCGGTCCGTGCAGAGCTTGACAGCCTTGTGGGCCTTGGGGCGGTCAAGGAGTATGTGTTCGGTCTGGCGGATAACCTGCAGGTGCAGCAGCGCCGCGCGGCGGCAGGCTTCAAGACTGCCAGCCTTTCCATGCACATGATCTTCACCGGCAACCCGGGCACTGGCAAGACCACCATTGCCCGGCTGGTGGCAAAGTACCTCAAGGCCATTGGTGCGCTGAAGGGCGGTCAGCTGGTGGAAGTGACCCGCGCCGACCTTGTGGGCCGCTACACCGGCCACACCGCCCCGCTGACCAATAGCGTCATCGAGAGCGCGCTGGGAGGCGTGCTGTTCATCGACGAAGCCTACAGCCTCTACCGCGGCGAGCA
This sequence comes from Faecalibacterium sp. 3, assembly GCF_048323735.1. Lineage (NCBI taxonomy): Bacteria > Bacillati > Bacillota > Clostridia > Eubacteriales > Oscillospiraceae > Faecalibacterium > Faecalibacterium sp. 3. The sequence goes on along the minus strand of NZ_JBLWFN010000001.1, from coordinate 1,060,925 downwards.
GGACAGCTTTGGCCTCGAAGCCATCGATACCCTTGTGAAGGGCATGGAGGATCACCGGGACGAGCTGGTGGTCGTTCTGGCGGGCTACACCCGGGAGATGGAAGCGTTCCTTACCGCCAACAGCGGTCTTGCCAGCCGCTTCCCCAACAAGATCGAGTTCCCGGACTACACGGCAGACGAGCTGCTGGACATCACCAACGTGCTGGCAAAGGGCAAAGGCTACCGCCTTGCCGAGGGCTGCACCTTCCCGCTGCTGGGCTACTACAAGCGCCGTCAGGCGCTGGACAGCCGCACCGCCGGCAACGGCCGTCTTGCCCGCAACACGCTGGAAAAGGCCATCTTCCACCAGAGCCGCCGCCTTGTGGCAGAGCCGGACGCGGAGCTGGACCTGATCCTGCCCGGCGATCTGGAATTTGAGGAATAAAAAGAGGGACGGATGCACTCGATGATGTGCATCCGTCCCTCTTTTTGAGAAATCTGCCGCACCGCTTGCGGTCAGCACGGCAGAGGAGGCAGTGTTTACTGTGCCGTCACGTTGGCGATGACGTAATATTGGCAGCCGCTCGCCTTCACGGCCTGCTCATAGACCGTGCCCGCAGCGTCTGCAGCAGGGTGGATCATCAAATCGCCCACGTCCTCCGCCAGCTTCCAGTTTGCCTTGTCTGCCAGCAGAGACTCGACCTGTGCTTTTTCTGCCGTCGCGGTCTGCTCATCTGCCGAGAGCACCTTGCCCTGCAGGGCTGCCGGGGCAGCCTGTGCGGCGGCATCCCAGTAGATCACGCCGACCTCGCGCGTTTCAACACTGCCGGATTCCTCCGGGGTCAGTTTGGGCAGCACCACACGCTTGGTCTGGCCGCACTTGTCAATGCGGCAGACGTAGTCTGCATAGCCGTCCTTTTCCAGCGTGGGCTCCACGACCTCGCCCTTCAGCTGCCAGTCGTGCAGGTCGCTGTTTTCCAGCTTGTTGATGTCATCAACAATTTCGGGGTGCTCTTTCATGTACTTGCGGTTGTGGACGACCTTGGTGAGGTCACCTTTGTCTTTGTCAGAGAGGGTATGCTTCGCATTGTAGAGATCGCCATAAGCTTCATAAGTGGCATGAAATGCATACTCATCAAGTGTTTTGGGCGCATCATAAGTGTCAGTCCCCAAAGTAGTGTTGCAGTAGGAATTGATGATAGCGGCATTGTCTTCGCCCAGATGGGAAGAGCCATCCTCGTTGTATTCTGCGCCCTCAGATGGGCTGATGCTATCATCTTTATGTGTAGAAGAGTGGTAATGATTGGCGGTGCCAATTAAAGGTAGGGGGTCACTGCTGGTCGTGTAGGCATTTACGGTCGTTTTTCCGGTAGAGCTGTTGATCGTAAGGTCCAAATTGCCCTTAACTGTGCCAATAGCGGGATTGGATTCGTTGCCACGGGTGGTGACGGCATTTACTGTTCCACCGGTAATATTGATCACAGTGGAGGTGCCTTTATGGCCATAACCGGTGCCGATGGCAACACCAGGAGCAACGGCAGTAACGGCAGCATTATCTCCGATGTTAACCGTAGCAGAAGACGGGCCACTGCCAATGGCTGCATGATCGTTGAAGGTTTCGGCGTTTACCGATGCATTACCAGAAATTGTGATAGTGGCTTTACCAGAAGCATTAAGACCTTGACCGATGCCACTGCCAACTTCGCTAGCAGCAGTCACAGTGGCATTACCGGTGATGGTAATATCACTGTTGCCTGACGATTCATAACCGGATCCAATGGCAGCACTATCGTATGCAAAGGCGGTAACATGTGCATCGCCCTCAATGCGGATGTTCTTGCCGGTACCGCCGTCGCCGCCGCCGATACCGGCACCGTGAGTACCGCCGCTGGCAGTGATATCACCACCGGTGATGGTAATGTTGGAAGTATGGTCATAACTCTTTCCATCGTGATATGAGCCGCCGCCGATACCGGCACCACTACCGTAGCCGCCTGCCAGCAGCTTGCCATCATCGTTCACATCGTCCTTGATGGTCAGGGTACCGGTGCCGTTTACGTCTGCTTTTTCAATACCGGCGTGTTTTGAATTGCCGCTGAGAACGATGTTATCGCCGTTCAGCTCAAGGTTGGTGTCGCCCTTGCCCTTGATCTCGATGGGTGCGGGGTCAGTATTCCCACTCCAATGGGAGTCTGGCTGCTCAATGTGCACATTCTCCAGGGTCACATTGGTGGTCTGCTTATCAGCTGTCTCCACCGTGATGGTATTTGAAGTCTGCTTGCCGCCGCTGGTGATGGTAACGCCTTTCGGGTCCGTGTCCTTATAACCGTCCAAAGTATCGCCCTTGCTATTTTGGGCGAAGTCGCCCGTCTTTGTGTCCGTCTGCGTCACATAGGTATAGCCGTCATCTTTGGTCTCTACCGTCACACTGCCCGTGTTCAGGTCGTAGGTATCCGCAAACGCCGCTGTGGCGATAGACGAGACCATGGCCAACAGAGCCGCCGTGGACAGCACCCGCAAGGCAAGCTGTTTTTTCACGTTTTTCCTCATTGCAAAACCCTCCAAACAAAAAAGCTTACAGAGACGCGAACGTTACCGTGAACGTTACCGGGAACGATACCGAAAACCGGCAAAAACCGGGATTTCGGGGCATAAAATCACATAGCTGCGCATTTTCATGCCCGGCGTCTCTTTGCGGCACAAGTATAGTGCTGTGCCGCGGAAAATGTCAAGATAAAATGCCGAATTTTCGGGGGGGGGGGTGGGCAATTTTGTGAAACTAGCACAAAATAAGCCGAAAATTTGCGACAGAATGACAGGGCAAAGCTGCACAAAAATCCGGGAAATGATTTGGCCGTGCAAATAAAAAGCCTAGACAGATCCGCAGATCTCCCTGAGCTATCCGGTCAAAAAATGTTTTTGCACAAAGCAGCGCGGTGCGCATTCCTGCTTTCAGGCGTGCAGCGCTGCCAGTTTTTCTGCCGTCTGCCGCATTTCCTGCCGCACCTCGGCGGGGGCGGTCACTTCCACCTTGCCGTCAAAGCCGCACACCCAGCCGTAGAACTGGGGGGCTGACGCACACCGGCACATCAAAATGGAAGTGGGTGCCGTCCGCCTCCGGCACCAGCAGGATGCTTTTGCCAAAGCGGTCGCGCATGGCGCTTTCAAGGTCGGCGGTGCAGCGCAGGGTGACCCGGTATTCGGTGCCGCCGAACATGTTGAAGTGCTTGCGCAGGTAGGCGGGCAGGTCAAACTGGCGGAACTCGGCTTTGCCCCGGCGCGCTTCGTCCAGCACCGTCACGGCAGACATGCGGTCCACACGGTAGTTGCGGATGCCCGCAGGCTCTTTCTCGTCCTGATAGGCAATGAGGTAGTAGCACCCGCCGTCCCACGCCAGCCGCCATGGGCTCACGGTGCGGGTGCCGTCTTTTTTGTACCGGAAGCTCACCATCCGGCCTGCGTTGATGGCGCTGTGCAGGGCGTCGATGCTGTACAGCAGGGTGTGGCTGTCGCTTTTGGGGCGGCCGTCCACATACACCTGACGCTGCAGCTGGGAACCCTCGTAGTCGGAGCAGAGGGCTTCCAGCTTGTGGATGAGCTTTCGGCTGGTGCGGGCAGAGATGACCTTGCTGGCCTGCACGGCATCCACCAGCAGCTTGAGCTCCGAGAGCTCAAAGGTGCGGCTGGCCAGCCAGTAGCCGCCGCCGCGCCCCCGCTGCAGCTGGACGTCAAAGCCCAGAGAGCGCAGGGTGTCGATATCGCTGTAAATGCTCTTGCGCTCGGCAAGGATGCCATGCTGCTCCAACAGCTGCACCAGCTGGGGAACATTGAGCAGGTGTTCTTCATCGGTCTTTTGCTCAAGGATGCGCAAAAGGGTCAAAAGCTTGGATTTCTGGCCTTCCTGCTTGGGCATGGCAATACCTCCGGCTTTCCAAATTCAGGTTATTCGGGCAGTTTTTTGTCAAAGGCCGCACGGCGCTGGGTGGAAAGACGGAACATCTGTTCCAGCTTATCCCGGTCGTCGGCCACAAGAGCAGAGCGCATTTCCTGCAGAGCGGCATCGAACTGGTCGATCTCGCTGATCAGGTTCTGCTTGTTCCACAAAAACAGTTCTGCCCACATTTTGTCGTTGATGCGTGCAATGCGGGTCAGATCCCGGAAGGAGTCTCCGGTGTACTCGCACAGCGAAGAGTTGTCGTTGGCGCACATCAGGCTCACGGCGATGGCGTGGCACAGCTGGCTCACATAGCCGATCATCCGGTCATGCTCCTGCACGGTCAGGGTGCAGATGTGGTGGAAGCCCAGCACCCCGGCCAGCTCCTTTGCCCACTGGATGGCCTCCGGGGTGTTCTTTTCGGTGGGGGTGATGATGAAGTTGGCGGGGGCAAAATTCACCTCGGCGGCGTGCTCCACGCTGGAAGTCTCACGGCCCGCCATGGGGTGGCTGGCAATGAACTCCACGCCTGCCGGGCACATGGCCTGCACCGGTTCCACAAGGCCGGTCTTTACGCCGGACACATCCGTGAAAATGCAGCCGGACTTGAGCAGATGCCCGTAGGTTTTGAACCACTCCAGCAGGGCTGTGGGGTACAGACCGAAGATGATGTGGTCGGCCTGCTGCACCAGATCCTCAAAATCGTGGGTCTTGCCGCTGGCGATATAGCCGTGGCTGAGGGCGTACTGCAGATGCCCCTCGCTGCGGTTGATGCCGTCCACATGGAAGCCGGCTTTCGTCAGCTCCAGTGCGTACTTGCCGCCCAGCAGGCCAAGGCCCACCACGAGATAACGCTTTGTTTTATCCAACATGTTCCACCTCCGCGCCCAAGGGCTTGATGGCCTCAAAGAAATTCGGCCAGCTTTTTGTGATGGCTTCGGCATCGTCCACCGTCAGAGGGATGCCTGTGGCAAGGCTCAGCACCGCAAGGCTCATGACCACACGGTGGTCGTTGTGGCCGTGCAAAACGCCCGCCGGGGCGTGCAGCCTGTCTGCACAGCCCTGCACCGTGATGGTGCCGCCCTCGCTTTCCACCAGGCCGCCCACTGCGCGCAGCTCGGCCTCCATGGCCGCGATGCGGTCGCTCTCCTTCAGGCGCAGCCGCTCTGCGTTGCGGATGACCGTGGTGCCCTCGCACAACAGGCCCAGCACCATGAGCACGGGGCCAAGGTCGGGGCAGTCCGCAAGGTCGATGTCCACCCCGTGCAGGGGGGCCTTTTCAAAAGAGATGTCCTCTGCCGTGCGGGTGAACACTGCGCCGCACCGGCGCAGGATGTCCAGAATGGCGGCGTCTCCCTGCAGGGTGTCCGGGGCAAGGCCGGTGATGGTCACGCCGCCGCACGCGGCCCCCAGCACCGCCGGGAACGCGGCCTGACTGTAATCGCCCTCTACGGTATAATCGCAGGGGTGGTAGGTCTGACCGCCCGGGATGGCAAGGGTGTTTTCGTCCTGCCAGCGGCTCTCGACGCCAAAGGCCGCCTGCACCGCACGGGTCATGTCGATGTAGCTGCGGCTCTCCACCGGCGGGATGAGGTGCAGCGTGCTGTCTCCGGCCAGCAGCGGCAGGGCAAACAGCAGCCCGCTGATGAACTGGCTGGATACATTGCCTGCAAGGCGGTATTCGCCGGGGGTCAGCGCCCCTTCCACGGTCAGCCCGGCAGCGCTCTGTTCAAACCGCAGGCCCTGCTCCCGGTACAGAGCTTCGTACACCGACTGGGGCCGCTCCATCAGCCGCCCGCGGCCGGTGAAGGTCACAGCCTGTCCGGTCAGGCTGGCGATGGGGATGAGAAAGCGCAGGGTGCTGCCGCTCTCGCAGCAGTCCACCGGCGTGGCGAGGGGCACAAAATGCCCCAGCCCTTCCACCACGGCGTCGTCTGCGCCGGTGCGCACACGGGCGCACAGCTGTGCCGCTGCGCCCAGCGTGGCGGAGATGTCCTTGCTGAATTCCAGATTGGTGATAGGACTGCGTCCTTCGGCCAGTGCTGCGCAGAGCACTGCACGGTGGGCCATGCTCTTGCTGGGCGGGGCAGTGATGGTGCCGCCCACGGGACGCGCGTTTTGAATCGTTACCAGCATAGGCCGTTACATATCCCGGCCAATGGCCCATGCCACCTGACGGCACTTTGCCATGGCCTGTGCGAAGGCGTTCGGGGTCAGGCACTGGGCACCGTCGCTCCATGCGTGCTGGGGGTCGTAGTGGACCTCCACCTCCAGACCGTCGGCACCGGCGGCCACGGCGGCGATCATCATGGGCTCCACAAGGTTTGCCTTGCCGGTGGCGTGGCTGGGGTCCACGATGATGGGCAGGTGGGTCTTTTCGTGGATGATGGGCACGGCGGACAGGTCAAGGGTGTTGCGGGTATACTTTTCAAAGGTGCGGATGCCGCGCTCGCACAGGATGACCTGCTCGTTGCCGCCGGCCATGATATACTCGGCGCTCATGATCCACTCCTCAATGGTGTTGCACAGGCCGCGCTTGAGCAGCACAGGCTTGTGCATCTTGCCCACGGCCTTGAGCAGCTGGAAGTTCTGCATGTTGCGGGCACCGATCTGTACCACGTCCACATACTCCTCAAACTCGGGGATGCGGTCCTCGCTCATCAGCTCGGAGACGATGGGCATGCCAGTGGCCTCGCGGGCCTTTACCATGTCCAGAATGCCCTCGGTCTCAAGGCCCTGGAAGGAGTAGGGAGAGGTGCGGGGCTTGTATGCGCCGCCGCGGAACAGGGTGGCACCGCCGGCCTTGACGCCCTGTGCAATGCGCAGAGCCTGCTCTGCGCCCTCGATGCTGCAGGGGCCTGCCATGACGGCGATCTTTTCCTTGCCGCCGATCTTCACGCCGCCGCAGTCGATGACCGAATCTGCCGGGTGGAACAGGCGGTTTGCGCGCTTATAGGGCGCGGATACGCGGGTAACATTATCGATCCACGGGTTTGCCAGCACGTCCCGCTCGTCGATCTTGGTGGTGTCGCCCACCAGACCAAACACGTTGTAGTTCTTGCCGGTGATGAGGGTCACGTCCAGACCCTGCTTCTCGAATTTGTCAACGATCTTTTCCAGTTCGTCCTTCGGAGTCCCTTTTTTGGTGGAGATGATCATAGTGATAATTTCCTTTCGTTTTTACATCACGATATGCGCCTTGCTGGAGCCGTCGGTGCGCAGCAGCTGGGCCAGATAGATGCAGGCGTGCAGGTAGCCCTGCGGGCCTTCCCCGATGAAATGGCCCTGACAGCCAAAGGACACCACGTCCGTCTTGCGGAAGGGCTCCCGCTCGTCCGGGGCGTGCAGCATCACTTCCACGGCGGGCACGCCGCACAGGCGCAGGGCGTCCAGAATGGCCACGCTGTAGTGGGCGTAGGCCCCGGGGTTCAGTACGATGCCGTCCACCCGGCCCGCCGCGGCCTGAATTTCGTCCACAAGGTCGCCCTCGTGGTTCGTTTGGCAGCAGTCGGTCTCGATGCCCAGCTGCTCACAGCCTGCCTGCACATAGTCCATGATGGCGTTATAATCCAGCTCACCGGGTACGCCCGGCTCTGACCAGCGCATGAGATTGAGGTTCGGGCCGTTAAGAATCAAAAATTTCATCCAATGCCTCCATGGCGGCACGCAGGGCTTCGTCCAGTGTGCCGTTGTTGGGGATCACGGCGTCTGCTGCGGCCAGATACAGCGGGCGGCGCTGGGCTTCCATCTGGCGCAGCGCGTCCATGCTGGAAGAAAGCGGTCTGCCGCCGCCCACGGTTAGTGCATCCAATGGCCGGTCGATGAACAGAATGACGCCGTTCTGGTGCAGCGCCCGCAGATTTTCGGGCCGTTTCACGATGCCGCCGCCGCAGGAGATGAGCTGCCGCCCCTCCCTGCCGAAACGGCGGGCCTCGGCGGTCTCCCGGGCGCGGAAGCCGTCCTCGCCCTCGGCGGAGAAAATATCCGGGATGCTGCGGCCGTCGGTCTTTACGATCTCCTCGTCGAGGTCCACAAAGGTGCGGCCAAGGCTCTTTGCCAGCAGCCTGCCGAGGGTGGTCTTGCCGCAGGAGGGCATCCCGATGAGAGCAATGTTCAGCATGTCGCGGCGCAGTGCGGCGGTGATGCGGTGGATCTCAACCGGCGCATCCTCAAACTTGCGGTCCAGAAAATATTCTGCGGCATACACTGCCTGCGCCACCAGCATTTCAAGGCCGCCCACAGCCACCGGCACGCCCGCTTCCTCGGCACGGAGGATGAGCTCGGTCTTGTCGGGGTTGTACACCACATCCACCACAGCTTCAAGGCCCGGCATGGCAGCAACGTCCAGATTGCACACACCCACATTCGGGTACATGCCCGCCGGGGTGGTGTTGATCACGATCTGCGCCCCGCTGGAAACGGCCTCGGCATAGCTCAGCTCGCCCTTTTCCGGGTCCGGATGGCGGCTGACGGTCAGCACCTTTGCCGCACCCTTGTCCCGGGCCACCGCGCTGGTGGTGTTGTGGGTGCCGCCGGTGCCCAGAATGAGCACGGTCCTGCCTGCAAAATTCACGCCGTGGGCGTCGCACAGGTGGGCAAAGCCCATGTAGTCGGTATTGTACCCGTAGAGCAGGCCGTTTTTGTTCACCACTGTGTTCACCGCTCCGATGGCCTTGGCCCGCGGGTCGATGTAGGAACAGTATTCCATTACCAGCTTCTTATAGGGGATGGTGACATTGATGGCCTTGAACTGCCGCCGATGCAGAAACGCCCGGGCCTCTTCCTCCGTGGGCAGAGGGCACAGGTCGTAGTGGTAGCCGCAGAGCATCTCGTGGATGATCTTGGAGTAGGAGTGGCCGAGTTTTGCGCCGATGAGTCCGTATTCCATTTTACTCGTCCTCCTTCCGGAAGCTGGTGGGGTGGGTCATCCAGGCCTCGCCGTAGCGTGCCGTGAGCAGATCGCCCACAGCCAGTGCGGCGGCGCAGGTCTGCACGATGGCGGCTCTGGGCACGATGCAGGGGTCGTGACGGCCCTGAATGGACAGCTGTGCGTCCTTTTTGGCAAGATAGTCCACCGTGTCCTGCTGCTTATAGATGCTGGGTGTGGGCTTGACCACGGTGCGGAACACCACCGGCATCCCGTTGGCGATGCCGCCGTTGACGCCCGCATTGTGGTTGGTGGCAGTGACGACTGCTCCCTGCGGCGTCATGCGGAAGGCGTCGTTTGCTTCGGAGCCGCGCATTCCGGCAAAGCCGAAGCCGGTGCCGAACTCAATGCCCTTGACGGCAGGAACAGAGAACGCCAGATGTGCGATCTCGCTCTCCACACTGTCGAAATAGGGCTCTCCGATGCCGGCCGGCAGGCCGAGGATGGCAGTTTCCAGCATCCCGCCCACGCTGTCGCCCTCGGCTCCGGCGGCACGGATGGCGGCTTTCATGGGCCCTTCTACGCTCTCGTCCAGCACCGCAAAGCCCTCGGGCTTGCTGGCAAGGGCTTCCACCTGTGCAGCCAGCTGTGCGGCATCGTCCAGCGCAAAGCGGGTGTCCGCAATGCCGGCACACTCCGCGATATGGGTGGTGATGTCGATGCCCGCACGGTGCAGTGCGCTCAGCACGATGGCACCGCCAGCCACAAGGGCGGCCGTCACCCGGCCGGAGAAGTGCCCGCCGCCCCGGGCATCCTGAAAGCCGTGGTACTTGGCATAGGCGGTATAGTCTGCGTGGCCGGGGCGCAGAAGGTCTGCGGTCTTGGCGTAATCGCCGCTGCGGGTGTTGGTATTTTCGATCATCAGGGCAATGGCGGTGCCGGTGGTGCGGCCGTTCACCACGCCGGACAGCAGCTGCACGGCATCTGCCTCCACCCGGGGGGTGGACAGGCCGTCGCCCCGGGCACGGCGCTTGTCCATGCAGGCGGCGAGAAATGCCTCGTCCACCGGCACACCGGCGGCCATGCCGTCCAGCACCGCGCCGATGGCGCGGCCATGGCTCTCGCCGAAAATGGTCAGCAAAAGGTCGCTGCCGAATGTATTTTTCATGGCTTACTCCTCAATGCCCAGCAAAGGACGCAGACCCTCCACCGGGATGGTCTCGGCGCGCCAGCAGCCCAGACCCGGCACCTTGATAATGGTGATCTGGCCGCTCTGTGCCTTTTTGTCGTGCAGCATTTCAGCCAGCACCTTTTCCTTATCGTAGGTGGTGCGGGTGGGCAGGCCGAGGCGGCGGTATACCGCGCGCACCCGCTTCTGCAGTGCCTTGGATTCGATCATGGGCAGCATGCCCAGCGCCACGCACTCGCCGTGGTAAAGGCCCACGGTGCGGCGGCCCTTGATGCCCTTGACGGCCTCGATGCCGTGGCCGATGGTGTGGCCGAAGTTCAGGGCCTTGCGCATTCCCTGCTCGGTCTCGTCCTGCTCCACGATATTCTTCTTGAACCGCAGGCTGCGGCAGATGATCTCGCCGATCTGGGCATCAACGTCGCCATTTTCAAAGATCGCGAACAGCTCGGGGTCTGCCAGCAGGCTTGCCTTGACGGCTTCTGCCAGACCGTTGATGAAGTGGCGGCGGGGCAGGGTGGCAAGGGTGTCCGGGTCCACGATGACCAGCTTGGGCTGCCAGAAGGCACCCACGATGTTTTTGGTATCGCCCAGATCCACGGCGGTCTTGCCGCCGATGGAGGAATCGATCATGGAAAGGGTGGTGGTGGGGCAGTTGATGAAGTCGATGCCCCGCATGTAGATGGAAGCGGCAAAACCGGCCAGATCGCCTACCACGCCGCCGCCCACGGCGATCACCAGATCGCCGCGGCCCATGCCGAATTCCAGCATCTGGCGCAGCACGGATTCCAGAATTTTAAAGCTCTTGCTGGCTTCGCCCTGGGGCACCGTAATGATGCGGGCATCCTTGCACTGGTCGGCCACCATCTGGGCGTACTGTGCGGGCACACCGCTGTCGGTGACAACCGCCACCCGGCGGTCCAGCCGGGCGAACTGATACAGGTTTTCCAGCGAGCCGCTCTTGACGATGATGTCGTAGCTGCGCTCACCCAGATTCATGGTCAGCTTGGTTCCGATAAATTCACTCATTTGGTATACACTCCTAACAGCCGCACGGTACGGCAGGTGCGGTCAAGCTCGCGCAGCAGCGCGGCGGTCTCATCGGCGGTGGGGTCGCCCACCAGCTCGACGTAAAAGTAATATTCGAAGGGCACATGGGGCATGGGGCGGCTCTTGATGGATTCCATATTGAAGCCGCTGGCACCGATGATCTGGATCACCTCGCCCAGCTTGCCGGGCTTGTTGTCCACCGTGAACAGCAGCGAGAACCGGTTGCCGCCGGTGGGCTTTTCGCGGCTGAGCACGATAAAGCGGGTGGTGTTGTCGCCGTCGGTGTTGATGCTGGGCACCAGCACTTCCAGTCCGTACAGGGCCGCCGTCTCCACGCTTGCAATGGCCGCTTTGGAGGCATCGCCGCTTTCAGCCACGAACTTTGCGGCCATGGCGGTGTTGGCCATGGCGGTGGCGGGCAGGCCGAACTGCCTTAAAAAGGTCTCGCTCTGGGCGATGGCCTGCTGATGGCTGTAGACGCTTCTGATCTGGTCGAGCTTTGTGCCCGGCAGCACCAGCAGGTTCTGGGAGATGGGCAGATCGTACACATCCACCACCCACAGCGCCGGGTGATTGTAGCACAGATCCAGCACGGCAGAAACATCGCCCGCATGGCTGTTCTCAAAGGGAACGACGCCCCGGGCGGCATCGCCGCGTTCCACCGCGTCAAACACCTCGTCCCAGGTGGGGTAGCTCACAGCCTCGGCGTGGGGGAACAGCGCCCGGAGGGCGATGTGGGCAAAGGCACCCTCCACGCCCTGATAGGCGGCGCGGTTCTGGCCCAGCACCACGGCTTCGTACTGCTTCGCCACATCCATCAGGTTTTGCACGTGATCCTTATAATAGGGCCGCAGGGCGGGAGACTGAATGCGGGCCGCAGCCTTTTCCAGCACTGCTGTCTCGCGGGCGGCGTCGTAAATGGGCAGGCCGTGGGCTCTTTTGTATTCGGCCACCTGCAGCACAGCGGCCATCCGCCGCTCAAACAGTGCGGCAAGCTGAGTATCCACTGCGTCGATCTCGGCGCGTGCCTGTTCCAGTGCGTCCATGGGTTCACATCCTTTTATATGGCTCAGATCGGCCATTTGATTCTCAGATACCCAGTAAGTATACCATAACTGGGACGGAGAAACAACAAGGCCTCCGGCGTTTCAAAGGGGAGAATATTTCAAATCAGCCTTATGAAAAAAGACGAAAATTGCAAAGACATTGAGAATGGGACTTCCCATACGGAGCGTTCTCGCGTGGGAAAGGCTATATCGCTTTTATAAAATTCTTCTCCGCCGGATATGTACTCTTTTGCGCGCACAAAAGAGTACCAGAAAAGCGCCCGCTACTTTCGAGGCGCGGGAGGCGGCGGGTTGCGGCTCCCTGCGTCTGCTTCGTGCCTTGGACGGCACTCGCATCCTGCAGGCCGCTGCCACAACAGCTCCTCCCTGTTTCGGCCACTGGCCGCGGTCGTCGCCGTTGCAAACTAAGGGCTGCTCGCCCTTGATAATCCCAAAGCAGAAAGGCTCCATACAAAAAATCCAAGTCGCTACGCTAAAAGATTTTTTGTGTTTCGCCGATTTGAAAGTCGCTTGCGCGATGAACTGCGTGAATCGATGCCGTTTGCCGTCACGACCTTTCCCGTGAAAAAGTATCTCCGAAACGACCGCAGTCGTTTCGGAGATACAAATAAAAATATTATTTCCTCTCATGATGGCCAAAGCGAACGCGGCGGCCATTTTCAATTGTGCCGCTTTGCCAAAAGCTCTTCCCTGCTTCTTGCTTTGCCGTAATATCTCCCATAGGGATTGTCCAGCGCCTGCGCAAGGGAGACCGGCTTTTCCGGCTCCGGCTTTACCACCGGCTTTGCCGTCCGGTCAAAGCGGAGCTGTGCGGCGGGCCCGCCGCGCGTTATCCGGAACCGCATGGCTCACCCCTCTGCCCCGGCAGTGGAAACAGCCCCGGCGGTCAGGGCACTCCAGAGCGCCTCGCCGCCAGCCAGCAGGTCGGCGGTGTCCTTGTTCCATGCACCGCGGATGCCGATGTAGTATTGGCTGAGCAGCTCCTGACTGGAGCCGCTTTCGCTCTGCACGGCATCTGAGGCGTAATCGCCCAGATCAAGGTCGGTCAGCACCGGGCAGTCGGTCCAGCGGTAGACCATGTTCCACCAGTCGCTGTCGGCGTCGGACTGGGGCAGGCTGCCGTCAAGGTAGCGCAGGGTCCCGGTGGTCTTCTGGAAGCCTGCGGGGTCGTACAGGATGAAGATGGAACTCAGCGCGCCCTGAATGTCGGTGGAAAGCTTGGTGGTGCCAGCCATGTCAAGGTAGGCGTCCGAGTCCTCGTTGCCAAAGTCCATGGTGTAGAGGTTCAGCTTTACCACCACCTTGCCATCGCCGTTCCGGTCCTCACCGTAGGCGGCAAGGGCGTCCTGCAGGGCGGTCTGGGTGGCTTCCGGCAGGTAGTGGGGGGCCACTACCGCTACGTTGTAATCTGCATGGACGGTAAAAAAGTACTGCCCGATGAAGTTGTAGCCAAAGAACACCACGATGATGCCGATGATGATGACCCACTTGAGATTGTAGTCCCACCAGTTGGCCCAGCGCTCCTTGCGGGTGTACTGGCGCTGTTTGCGGGGCTGGAGGTCTTTAGGGTCGATATCACGTTCATAACGGTAGCTTGCCATAGAAAAACTCCTGATTTTGATGATTCGGCTGCGCGGGTGCTTACAGCTGTGCCAGAATGGCCTGACGCACTGCATCGGGCAACTGCTTCTGCTCGGCCTTGCTCATGCCTTCGGTCCGGATGGGCGGCAGCACCTTGATATGTACGCTGCCCGGATGGCACAGGTTGCCGTTGCCCTCAAACAGGGCACGGGCACCGGTCAGGGCTACCGGCACCACCGGCACGCCGGTCTTGACGGCAATGCGGAACGCACCGGCCTTGAACTCGCCGACGCCGCCCTCTTCCCCCTTGTAGCGGGTGCCCTCCGGGAAGATGACGAAGCTTTTGCCGCTTTCCACGATGGCGGTGGCGTCGTTCAGGGCGCGGACGGATGCCCGCAGGTCGTCGCGCTGGACGAATACGCAGCCCAGCAGCTTCATCCAGCGGTTCAGAAGCGGGATCTTTTCCAGCTCTTCCTTGGCAAGGATGCCGTGGGGCTTATCCAGACTGGCCAGCAAAAGCGGGATGTCGTAGTAGCTGCGGTGGTTGCCCACAAACACACAGGGGGTGTCCTTGGGGATATTCTCAAGGCCCTCCACGCTCAGGGAAACGCCGGTCACCTTTAAAATGCCCCGGCTCCAGTGCGGGATATGCTTATTGACAAGCTCTTCCACCAGCTGCGTGTCGCCTGCAGCCAGAGCGTGTTCTGCCCGGCGCAGCACGCCATAATGGACGATCATATAACCAAATAAGTAGATAAACATCGCAATCGTGCGAAAAATACTCATTGTGTTTTCCTCCCTTCGGCAAAATATGCCATTGTCATTGTATCACACTTTTTGTAAAAAGGGGAGAAATAACACTTTTTTTACAAATCGGAGGATCTGCGGTCTTGCAAAATTGACAAAATGCGGGTATATTTATAGTTGTAAAGCCAGCACAATGGCACTTTCTGTGTGAAACACCTTTGCTGGACCAATGGGAGAAAGAGAAAGGTACCATAAAATATGGGTTTATTTCCTTCTGCAAATGACTTCAAAGCCGGCAAGGGTGTGGAGAAAGACGCCCCCCGCAAGACCGGCATAGGCCGCTTTTTTGAGCTTGTGGGCCGTGATATGAACGGCATGTTCCTTGCAAACCTGCTGGCCTGCATCGGCTTTCTGCCGGTGATCTGTCTGGTGTATATCGGCTTTCTGGCAAACAGCCTGCCTGTCATGCTGGCAAGCGCGGTGGTGGGCGGCATTCTGGCCGGGCCTGCGCTGGCCGGCATGTACGATACCGTGCTGCGCGCCCTGCGCGATGAGGCCGGTTACTGGTGGGTGACCTACCGCCGCGCCTTCAAGCGCAACTTCAAGGCCAGTATTGCGCCGGGCATCTTCTACTGCGTCGTGGTCACGATGCAGATCTTCCTTGTGTATTTCTGCTTCAGCATGCTGGCGCAGGGCACCAATGTGGGCGTGCCGCTGTGGGTGGCCACGGTGCTGAACCTGCTCATCTTCCAGATGCTGTTCGCCTACATGTGGCCGCAGGTGGTGCTGCTGGATCAGCCCTTCAGCCTGACGATGAAAAACAGCCTCAACTGCATGATCGCCTTCCTGCCCCACGCACTGGCGGCTGCCATCGTGCAGATCCTGTTCTGGGGCGTGGTGATCCTGTGCATGCCGCTGGGCCTGCTGCTGATGCTCATTTTCGGCTTCTGGTTCGTCACCGAGGTGTCCTGCCAGATCATCTACGGCGACATTGAAAAGGTATTCCACATCGAGGAGAGCATCCGCAAAATGAAGGATGCCGAGCTGGAAGCGGCCCTGAAAGAGGACTATGATTCCGGCGAGGACGACACCGAAAAATGATCTTCTGCCGGGAAGCTTCTCAAAGCGCTTTCCGGAACCGACCGAACAGCGTGAATTTCAAGAAGGGAGATGTGTCCCATGGAACAACGGAATAATCTGGTCCTGCAGGGCACCGAGACCTTCTCCCGCGGGCAGCTGGACAATGTGGCGCTGGACGGCGGTGCGCTGGTGCTGGACAGTGTGGCAGGCCGCTGCCTGCAGTACGGCAGCTACACCACGCCGGAGTTTGCCATGCCGCCGTTCTGCAACCTGAACGTCAGCTGGAACGCCTTCGCGCCCCACAACACCATGGTGGAGGTGCGCTGCCGGGTCTACGCCGGCAGCCGATGGACCGGCTGGATGAGCTTTGGCAAGTGGGCACCGGGTTATCCCCGCTGCAGCTGCACCTCCCAGAGCGACGACGGCATGATCTTCCTCATGGGCGATACCGTGACCGTGGCAACGCCCGGCGGCGGCACCGGCGTGCAGCTGCAGGTGAACCTTTCCACCAACGACGACAAAGTTTCGCCGCAGGTGCGGCTGCTGGCCGCTGCGGTGCGGCCGCTGGCGTGGGAAAAGCACAGCGGCCACCCGCTGAACCGGCAGCTCTATCTGCCGGAATACTGCCTTTCTGCCCACGACCCCAGTTTTGGCCGCACCATGGACCTGCCGCTGGTCATGGCGGCCCTGATGAACTGCTGGGGCGAGGATATCCTGCCCGAGGAAGTGGCCTACGTGATGGAGGACATGGCCGACAGGACCACCGGCAATGCCGCATTTGCGGCGGCTGCGGCGGGCTGCTGCGGCTACCCCTGCTGGCAGGCATGGATGGACCTTGCCGACCTGCGTGCCCAGATCCACGACGGCTGCTGTGTGGCGGTGCAGGTGGAACGGCGCGTGCGGGGCCAGCGGGACCCGGTGCGGGTCTGGATGGGCCTGCGGGGCTTCGATCATGACGAGGCCCGGATGGTGGATCTGGTGCAGCTCAACGACCCTGCGGCAGATTCCGATGGCTCGGTGGGCACCACCATGGCGCTGGTGGATTTTATGCGCTACTTTACCGGGCGGGCCATTGCCCTGCGCGCAAAGCCCCGCGACATGGCAGCCAACCGCCCCCGGCGGCTGCGCTGTGAGCTTGTCCCCGGCAAGGAAGAGGGCGTTTATTTCTTTGAACAGCACGGTGAGGCCGACCCGCTGCCGGAGGATTTTTCCGGCTGGACGGCCTACGCCCTGCACGACGGTGTGGCCCACGCTACCACCGCCCACCGCAATTTCCACTGCATGGAGCGCACCCGGGACGGCGGCATCCGCTTCCCGGCAGCGCAGATGGCCGAGGGCGGACGCTGCAGCGTGTACGCTGTGGACCAGACCGGCACCATGCGGGTGGCGGAGGTGCGGCTGCCCAAGCCGAAGCCTGCACCGGATACAGCACGACCGGCTTCCCAAGCACAGGCAAAGCCGGAGAAGTGACCGGCAGCACCTGAGCGAAATCATACACACAGGAGGAACACATTATGGCAAAGACGATCATCACTTTGGGACGTGAATACTGCACGGGCGGCCGCTACATCGCAGAAGATGTGGCAAATGCACTGGGCATCAAGCTTTACGACAAAGAGCTGATCACCATGGCAGCAAAGCATTCCGGCCTTTCGGAAGAAGCTGTTGCCGCCAGTGAAAAGCGGCATACCCACAGCCTGCTGTACAGTCTGTACACCATGGGCAATGAGCTGCCGCTGGGCGATCAGGTGTTCATTCTTCAGAGCCGCATCATCAAGCAGCTGGCCGAGGAAGGCCCCTGCGTGATCCTGGGCCGCTGCGGCGACTACGTGCTGCGCGAGCGCAAGGATGTGCTGCGCGTGTTCGTGTATGCACCCAAGGAATGGCGGCTGGAATACGCAAAGACCAACCCGCTGGTCAAGGCCAAGGACGAAAAGGGCATCAAGGAAGAGGTGGAAAAGACCGACCGCAACCGCTCTGCCTACTACAACTACTACACCCAGAACCGCTGGGGCGATGCCCACAACTATGATCTGGCCATCAACGCAGCTCTCGGCCGCGAAACCTGCGTGAAGATGATCCTGGACGCAGCCGCCGCCAAGGAGAAGGACCTCGGCTGACCGCCGGGGCGCTTCAAAAATAAAACAACGATGATTCGTGGGTAGGGTGTGCAAGCGCCCTGCCCACGTTTCGGGCAACGGCGACGACCGCGGCCTGCGGCCGAAACAGGGAGGAGCCGTTGGGGCAGCGGCCAGCAGGACACGAGTGCCGCATGGGCGGTCACGAAGTGGACGCTGGGAGCCGCAACCCGGGCGCTGATGCCGCTTCCGGTTTTCAGAAGCCTTGCCAGCTGCACAAGTGCGGCAATATGTCTCTGGCAAAAAACATCTCAAGTCAAAAGGAGCAAACGTGGAAACAAAGCAATCCCAAACCTCTCCCGCCGCGCGGGAAAATATCATGGGCACCATGGAGATCAACCCTCTGCTGGTCAAGCTGAGCGTGCCCATGATGATCTCCATGCTGGTGCAGGCACTTTACAACGTGGTGGACTCGGTGTTCGTGTCCCATGTGAGCGAAAGCGCCCTCACCGCCGTCTCGCTGGCGTTCTCGCTGCAGAACGTGATGATCGCCGTGGGCGTGGGCACCGGCGTGGGCGTCAACGCCCTGCTGTCCAAGAGTCTGGGCGAAAAGAACCAGCACCGTGCCAACGTTACGGCAGAGAACGGCATTTTTCTTTCACTGTGCAGCTTTGTGGTGTTTCTGGTCATCGGTCTTACCTGCATGAAGCCCTATTTTTATGCACAGACCAGTGATGCAGCCATTGCCCAGCAGGGCATCCAGTATCTTTCGGTGTGCTGCATCTTCAGTCTGGGCCTTTTCACCCAGACCATGGGCGAAAAGCTGCTGGCCGCGACCGGCCGCACCCAGCTGAGCATGATCAGCCAGCTGGTGGGTGCAGTGGTGAACATCATTCTGGATCCCATCTTCATCTTTGGCTACTGCGGGCAGGCGCTGTCCGGCACCACCGGTGCAGCTGTGGCAACGGTCATCGGCCAGTTCTGCGGCGCAGGCATGACCCTGTTCTTCAACCTGAACAAAAACCCGGATATCCAAATCAGCTTCAAAGGCTTCCGGCCCAGTGCCAAGGCCATTGGCCGCATCTACACGGTGGGTCTGCCCAGCATCGCCATGCAGTGCGTGGGCAGCCTGATGACCTTTGGCATGAACCTGATCCTCATGGCCTTCTCGGCTACGGCGGTGGCGGTGTTCGGTGTCTACTTCAAGCTGCAGAGCTTCGTGTTCATGCCCATTTTCGGCCTGAACAACGGCATGGTGCCCATCATCAGCTACAACTACGGTGCCCGCAGGCCGGACCGCGTGAAAAAGACCATCAAGCTGGCGGTGTGCTACGCCGAAGGCATCATGCTGGTGGGCTTCTGCATCTTCCAGTTCGCGCCCCGGCAGGTGCTGGGCATCTTTGCGGCCAGCGATGCCATGCTGGCCATCGGCGTCCCGGCCATGCGCATCATCTGCCTGCATTTCCTGCTGGCGGGTGCCAGCATCGTGCTCAGCTCGGTATTTCAGGCACTGGGCAACGGCATCTTCAGCCTCATCGTTTCGGTCTGCCGTCAGCTGTTCGTGCTGCTGCCGGCCGCATGGCTGCTGGCACAGACCGGAAATGTCAACAATGTCTGGTGGGCCTTCTTCATCGCTGAGATCGTCAGTATCCTGATGAGTCTGGCCTTCTATGCGCGTATCAACAAAACGACCATCGCACCCCTGTACCACTGACCCGGGTGCGGGCAGACGGCCCTGCAAACGAAAGGAACGTGAACTCTATGGTAAAAAAGCTGAAGTGGAATCTGGTCCTCATGAGCCTGCTGTATCTGGGTCTGGGCGTTTTTCTGGTCATGAAGCCCGGTACGGCCCTCAACATCGTGTGCTATGCGCTGGGCGGCGTGGTGCTGGCCTGCGCAGCGGTGCAGCTGGTTCGCTACTTTGCGGTGGAGCGCGGGGTGTTCCAGAGCCAGCTTACCCTGGTCTCCGGCATCGTGTGTCTGGCGCTGGGGGCTTTCCTCATCATCCGCAGCGACATCGTGGTGAGCATCCTGCCCATCGTGTTCGGCCTGTTCGTCATCTTTGACGCCATTGGCCGGGTGCAGAATGCGCTGGATCTGCGCCGCTGCGGCTACGACAGCTGGAAAGGGTTCCTGTTCCTGCCGGTGCTCAGCGTGGTGCTGGGCGTGGTGCTGGTCATCAACCCCTTCGGTGCCATGGAAAAGCTGGTGATGGCCATTGGCATCATCCTCATCGTGGAGGGGGCCATCAACCTGCTCAGCGCCCTGTACACGGTGCTGGCCGTGCGCCGCTTTACCAAGCTGCACCCGGAGACCCAGTCCATGCTGGAGTCCCTGACCGGCGAAGACCTGAACGGTGACGGCGTGGTTGCCCCGGATGTGACCCGCACCGATGCCGAAGCCAGTGCTGTGGAGCTGGATGAGGTGGACGAGAGTGCCACTGTGGAGCAGGAGAACGAGAAAGATTAACGGGCTTGCCCTCTCAGTCTCGCTCTGCTCGCCAGCTCCCCCAAAGTGGGAGCCCTTGGCAGTCCACGCAAGGTTCATCTCTTTGCCAAGGCCTCTCCCTTTGAGGAAAGACTTCCCCCGCACCGGGGGAAGATGTCGCGTAGCGACAAAAGGGGGAGTGTGGAACGGCGTAAGCCGTGACGGAGAGGGCGAGGCCGTCAGTCTTATCATGCAAGCTTGAGCCAAGCTTGAGCAAATAAAAATCATATAAAGGAAAAAGAGAAAATGGAAAAGTACGATCTGATCATCGTGGGCGCCGGTCCGGCCGGCATCTTTACCGCTGTGGAGCTGCTGCGCCGCGGCAGCAAGAAGAAGATCCTTCTGGTGGAAAAGGGCAAGCCGGTGGAAAAGCGGCACTGCCCCAAGGCCGAGGTGGGCCACTGCGTCAACTGCCGCCCCACCTGCGCCATCACCACCGGCTTTTCCGGTGCAGGCGCTTTCTCGGACGGCAAGCTGAGCCTTTCCTACGAGGTGGGCGGCGACCTGCCCACCCTCATCGGAGAGGAGTTTGCACAGGAGCTCATCGACTACACCGACAAGATCTATCTTGAGTTCGGCGCAGACCCCCATGTGGAGGGCATCTACACCGGCGAGGAGATTAAGGAGATCCGCAAGAACGCCATCCATGCCGGCCTGAAGCTGGTGGACTGCCCGATCCGCCATCTGGGCACCGAGAAGGCACAGCAGCTGTATCTGGCCATCCAGAACCATCTGGCCGACAGCGGCGTGGAGATGCTGTTCAATACCGAGTGCGAGAACATCATCCTTGAGAACGAGGAGTGCAAGGGCGTGCTGCTGAAGGACGGCGATCAGGTCCGGCCCGTGTATGCAGATACCGTGGTCATCGGCACCGGCCGCCGCGGCGCAGACTGGCTGGAAAAGATCTGCGCGGAGCACCACATTGCCCATAAGCCCGGCACCGTGGACATCGGTGTGCGCGTGGAGTGCCGCAACGAGGTCATGGAAAAAGTGAACAAGGTGCTGTATGAGTCCAAGCTCATCGGCTACCCCAAGCCCTGGAAGAACAAGGTGCGTACCTTCTGCCAGAACCCCGGCGGCTTTGTGGCGCAGGAGAACTACGACAACGACCTTGCCGTGGTCAACGGCCACAGCTTCAAAGAGAAAAAGAGCGAGAACACCAACCTTGCCATTCTGGTCTCCCACAACTTTACCGAGCCCTTCAACCAGCCCATCGCCTACGCCCAGAAGGTGGGCGAGCTGACCAACATGCTGGGCGCAGGCCACATTATGGTGCAGCGCTACGGCGACATTCTGGACGGCAAGCGCACGTGGCAGAAGGAGCTGGCACAGTCCAACGTGAAGCCCACCCTGAAGGACGCCGTGGCAGGTGACATCACCGCCGCCATGCCCTACCGCGCCATGACCAACATCATCGAGTTCATCAAGATGCTGGATATGGTGGTGCCCGGCTTTGCCGCCAACGAGACCCTGCTGTACAGCCCGGAGCTGAAGTTCTACTCCAACAAGGTGAAGATGGACGAGAACTTGGATACCAACATCAAGGGCCTGCACTGTCTGGGTGACTCCTCCGGCTGGACCCGCGGCCTGATGATGGCTTCGGTCATGGGCGTGCTCATGGGCCGGAAGCTGGCCGAAAAAGAAGGCTGCTGAAAACAAGCATCAACAAAAACAAAAAATCCCGGCACCGCAAGGTGTCGGGATTTTTTAGGTTTAAAAATCAGCCCTCAATGAGCTCCACGGTCTTCATCTTGACCGGGGTGGTGGGCTTGTCGTTCCAGTCGGTGCGGACCGCTGCGATCTTATCCACAACGTCCATGCCTGCAACTACCTTGCCGAAGGCGGCGTACTGGCCGTCCAGATGGGGTGCATCCTGATGCATGATGAAGAACTGGCTGCCGGCGCTATTGGGGTTCATGGCGCGTGCCATGCTGATGACGCCGCGGGTGTGCTTGAGCGGATTGTTCACGCCGTTGGCGGCAAACTCGCCCTTGATGTTCCAGCCGGGGCCGCCGGTGCCGTTGCCCAGCGGGCAGCCGCCCTGGATCATGAAGCCGGGGATCACGCGGTGGAAGGTCAGGCCGTTGTAAAAGCCCTCGCTGACCAGCTTCTTGAAATTCTCACAGGTGATAGGAGCGGCTTCTTCGTTCAGCTCGATATCGATGATGCCGCCGTCTTCCATAGTAATGCGAACCATAACGCTACAATACTCCTTTTGTGTTGCCCCGCAGCAGTGCGGGAGTGTTCGGCAGAAGGCCTGCCGGATATCTCTTATAGTATACCATAGGTTTTGGGGGTTGCAACGGCGCAGATGCAACGTTTTTGTTAAAATTCATCTTTCATCTCCACCATATCGGCCCAGAAGCGCTTGGGGCAGTGGCTCATGCGGCCTTTTTCGTTGTGACGCGCCTGAATTTCCAGCGTTTTGTAGAACTGCGTCCACAGGGCCTGAAACTGCTGCTCCCGCTCGCTGGGCGGCGGCAGCTCCAGCGGTGCAGCCAGCTCCAGTAGCCGGGTCTTGCGCTCCTGCTGCAGCAGCACGGCCTGATGCACGGCATCATAGATCAGAAAGTCCTCTTCCGGGAACCGTCCGCAGAAATGGGGCCGCAGCAGCGGCAGAATGTAGTTTTTGGGGTGGATGACGGCCCCCAGCATCCCGTCGTGCTCCTCGAAGCGGACGAAACCCTGAAACTTGTCCACCTCCCAGTCCAGACTCTTTTTCATTTCGTACAGCGGGGCCACGTCCGGGTGGCCGGTGCGCTTTACGGTGCCGGGGCCTAGGGCAAAGGCCAGATGCAGAAAGCGGATGAGCAGCAGCTCCTTGTCCTCCCGCCCGGAAAGGAAATCCCGGCTGACAAGATACTCGGTCTCAGCCCCCAGCTTTCTGCCAAAGCTGGCGAACACCCGCTGCGCCCGGACGTGGTCGGCGGGAATGTCCTTCACCGGATAGAGCGTGGAGGTCTCCCGCTGGGGCGTCCACACTGCAAAGGGGATCTCGTGCTGGGCAAAGCTCTCGAATACACAGCACAAAAAGCCCTCAAAGCTGCCGTCGTAGAGATAGACCACATCCGCATCGTGGAGCCTGCGAGTTCTCTGCGGGTTCACAGTGCCTTCGCCAGACATTGCACTGCCTCCTCTCGCACCATGCGCAGGGCGGCGCACGGTGCCACGCCCTGCGTGATGAGCTCGTCCACCGCAGGCGGCGTGAACAGGCTCAGCTGCTCACAATTGCCGCCGAACACGTTGGGGTCGATGAGCGCCTGGGTGATGCGCTCCCGCCCGGCGGTGCCGCGGCCCGGGTGCGCGCCTGAAAAACCATTGCAGGTGATAAAATACTGCGCCCGCTTGAGGACCACGCCCATCCGCTTGAGCTCGTCCAGCCCGAGGCTGGACAGCTTGCGGGCGTGCCAGATGCGCCGGGCGCTCTTGGGGCCGATGCCCGGCACACGCAGCAGCATTTCAAAGGGGGCGCGGTTCACGTCCACCGGGAACAGCCCGTAGTGCTGCACGGCCCAGTTGCATTTGGGGTCCAGATAAGGGTTGAAGTTGGGGTTGTCCCGATGTAAGATCTCGTCCGCCTCGAACTGATAGAACCGCAGCAGCCAGTCGGCCTGATACAGCCGATGCTCCCGCAGCAGCGGCGGCTTTGTGTCCAGCGCAGGCAGGCGGCTGTCCTCGGCTACCGGGATATAGGCGGAGTAGAACACCCGCTTCAGGCTGTACTTCCGGTACATGCCCTCGGTGAGCTTCAGGATGTGGTAGTCCGTCTCCGGCGAAGCGCCCACGATCATCTGGGTGCTCTGCCCGGCGGGGGCAAACTTGGGGGCATGGCGGTAGACCGCCAGCTCCTGCTTGCTCTGGGCACCGGAGACCGCGATCTGCTTCATGGGGCGGAAGATGGAGTGCCGGCCCTTGTCCGGTGCCAGAAGATTCAGGCTCTGCTCGCTGGGCAGCTCCACGTTCACGCTCAGACGGTCGGCCAGATATCCCAGCTGCTGCAAAAGCTCCGGGCTTGTGCCGGGGATGGCCTTGGCGTGGATGTAGCCGCCAAAGCGGTATTCGCCCCGCAGCAGCCGCAGGGCGGCCAGCATCCGTTCGGTGGTGTAGTCCGGCGTGCCCAGCACCGCGCTGGAAAGGAACAGCCCCTCGATGTAATTGCGGCGGTAAAACTCCACGGTCAGCTCGGCCAGCTCCCGGGGCGTAAAGGTAGCCCGGGGGATATCGTTGGAGTGGCGGTTGACACAATAGCTGCAGTCAAAGGCGCAGCAGTTGGTCATGAGAACCTTTAAAAGGCTTACGCAGCGGCCGTCGGCGGTAAAGGCGTGACAGCAGCCCGGCGCATAGCAGCTGCCCAGCGTTCCGGCCCGGGCAGTGCGTGAAGCGCCGCTGGAGGTGCAGGCCACATCGTATTTGGCGCTGTCGGCCAGAATGGTAAGCTTGTCCATCAGGGTCTGTTCCATGCAGAATACACCTCCAAAGGGGAAAAAGGGTCAAAAAATAAAGCCATGCGCAAAATTGCAGATGGCTTTTATGGTTTCGGCCTTTTTCGTGAAAATGCGTTTGGAGCGCCCCGCAGGGCGCGACAAACGCGAAAATAAAAATAATTTTCCGCTGATCATGGCCAGAGTGAAACGGAGGCCATTCAAATGGTTGAATGGCTCACCATTTCGCTTTTGTCTCCACCACACGCCCGGCGATGTGCAGATGGTTCAGGTCTTCGCCCTTGATGACCATTTCGCTGTAGGCCGGGTTGAAGGGCTGCAGCACCACACAGTTGCCGCGCTGGATGTAGCGCTTCAGGGTGCCCTCGCCCTCGTCGCCGTAGATCAGCACGCCAAGATCGCCGTTTTCCAGCGTGTCCTGCCGGTGCACCAGCGCAAGGTCGCCGTCCTGAATGCGGGGCTCCATGCTGTCGCCGCGCACCACCAGATAGAAGTAGTTGGAGGGGTCCTTCACGCGGGCGTATTCCTGACCGTAGTCCTCCTCAAAGGCAAGGGCACCGTAGCCGGCCTTCACCGTACCGATGACCGGGATCAGGCTCTCGGAATAGCTGCCGAAGAACCGCTCCTCCGGCGCAGATACATTGCTCACCGGACGGTACAGGCCCAGCAGATAGTCTGCGGTGGTGTTCAGCAGCTCTGCAATGCGGGCCACCGTGGTGGGGTCGGGAGAGGATTTGCCGCTTTCCCATTTGCCGACGGCCTGCTGGGTCACGCCCAGTTTGGAAGCCAGCTCAGCCTGACTGACGCCCTGCTTTTTGCGGCACTGCTTCAAAAGTTCTGAAAACGACATGGTATATTCTCCTTTACACCGCGAGGAAATTTTCTTGTGATTATTATACAACAAAAAGGTGTGCTTGTAAAGAGGCTGAATGGGCCGAGACCAAAAAAGGTTGTGATAATTTTCTCTTTTTTGCGTCTGGTGAAAAAAATTGCATGAAAGGCTTGACAGCGGGGCACAAATCTGGTAAATTAAATAGGCATTCGACACGGCGTAAAGCGGATGTCCACAAGGAGAGATGTCCGAGTGGTTTAAGGAAGCAGTCTTGAAAACTGCCGTACGGCAACGTACCGTGGGTTCGAATCCCACTCTCTCCGCCATTTTTATTGAATAAGTGTAACACACTTTGCTCTGGAGTAGTACTCAAGAGGTCGAAGAGGCGCCCCTGCTAAGGGCGTAGGTCGTCTAAACAACGGCGCGAGGGTTCAAATCCCTCCTACTCCGCCAAGAAAAAGCTCGTTGATTCGTTGAAATCAATGGGCTTTTTCCTTTGTAAAGGAAAAAATGCGGCTTGCGGAACAAAAAAGGAGGAACCAATGGCGTTTGGTGTTTTGGCGGGTCAGATCACCGTGATCTTTCTGGAGGTGCTGCTGGGGTATGTGGGGGCCCGCAGCGGCATCATCAAGGACCGGGACAGCAAGTTTTTGTCCGACTTTATCATGAAGCTCCTGCTGCCCTGCACCATGCTGGCGGGCGCTGCGGTGGAGGGTGAGCCGGAACTGCTCACGCAGGCCGGCATCCTGTTCGTTTTGTTGCTGCTGTTGTTTGTGGTAACCACGGCGCTGTGCCGTGTGAGCAGCTGGCTGCACCACGACACGCCGGGAAAGTATGCGGTGCTGGTGGGTACGGCGGCCATGCCCAACTGCGGCTTTATCGGCCTGCCGCTGTGCAGTGCTCTGCTGGGTGCAGCACGGGGCACCGTGTTTGCGGGCATGGCAATGGCCTCTTATAATGTATGGTTCTTTACCTATGTGGTGTGCCTGTTCCGCCCCGGCGAGAAGATCCGGCTCAAGACCTTCATCACCCCCACCAACATTGCCACCGTGGCCATGCTGGTGCTGCTGGCCACCGGCTGGCACCTGCCTGCGCCGGTGCAGCAGTTCTGCAGTGCGGTGGGCGGCTGCACCACCCCGCTGGCCCTTATGATCGTGGGTGTGCTGCTGGCAGACAGCGACATCCGCGCGCTGCTGCACACCGGCTTTCTGTACCGGGTCACCCTGCTGCGCGGCATCCTGTTCCCGCTGCTGTTCATGCTGCTGCTGTGGCTGCTGCCGCTGGACAATGTGCTGCGCACCGGCCTGTCCATCATCGCCTGCTGCCCGGCCGGCAGCCTTGCCGCGGTGCTGGCCAAGCAGACCGGCACCGAGGCGATCCTTGCCAGTCAGGCGGTGGCCCACTCCACCGTGTGTATGCTGGTCACAGTGCCTGCCATGCTGCTGCTGACCGGTGCGATGTTCCCGATGTGAGAAGCTGTAAAAAGCCCGCTGTCTCCGGACGGCGGGCTTTTTTTACAGCATAAGGTTTGTGATCATTGCCAGCACCAGCAGATGCACCGGGTAGAACCAGTAAAAGGCCTTTTTCAGCAGCGGACTGCACGCGCCGCGCTGTCCGTTATAGAACCAGACCAGCACAAAGGCCAGCGGCGCGGTGAGCTCGAACAAAAACAGCACTGCGCCTGCAAGGCACTGCCGCTTGCGGTCTGCGCGGGTCAGGTACAGGGTGCAGATGATGAGCACGCCGATGGCGTGGTAGTCGGTGCTGGCGGCCAGCGCCAGCACCGCGCAGCCGCCCGCCCACACAAGCCCCTGCCAGCCGGGCAGGCCGTTTTCCTTTTCAAAGCGCTTGAGCCCTGCCATGGCCAGCACGCCCAGCGCCAGCGTCCAGTAAACGTTCTGGTGCTGCGGGGCGAACGGCGTGCGGAAGAAGGCCAGATCAAAGGGTACCTCGCTGACAAGGCCGAACAGCAGCAGCCGCCCAAGGTAGCCTTTGACGTTGTGGGTGTGCACAAAGCCCTCCACCAGCAAAAAGCAGAACAGGGGAAAGGCCAGCCGCCCGGTGAAGCGCAGCACCATGTCCAGCCGGTACAGCGGATAGGCGAAAAGGGTGTCCTGCGAGAGGGCGCCGACGTCCAGCCCGGGCGTAAGGATACCGGCCTCGATGCAGGACGCGCCGATGTGGTCCACCAGCATGGTGATGCAGGCAATGGTTTTAAGAGCGGTGCCGCTGAAGCTGAAGCTGCGGCGCGGGGAAAGTGCAGTCATAAAAATACCTCGGTCAGTTTGAAAAAATCGTTACAGGAACTATAACGGAGGAAAGGCGGCGTTTCCTGCGTCTGCTGCGGCAAAATCTGCACAGAGCGTGCAAAATCGGGGCAAAAATGCTTGACAGAAAAGGTGCGGGATAGTACAATCAAGAAGATAATTGAACTATCGCAAACCAAAGATGAAAAAGATTCACAGAGAATCGGGCGTCTCCGAACCGGATCAGAAGGAAGGAGGCTTTGGGCATGACGCTTTTTTCCTACGAGATCTTTGATGCAGTGGCACGCCAGGGCAGCTTTAACAAGGCGGCACAGCAGCTGCATCTGACCCCTTCGGCCATCAGCCACGCCATTGCCGTAATGGAGGAGGAGCTGGGCTTTGCTCTGTTCAACCGCGGCAAGAACGGCGTTTCTATGACCAGCTACGGTGCCTCACTGTACCCGTCCATCCGCGATGTGCTCAACAGCGACGAGGCCCTCAAGCAGAGCATCGCCCGCCTGAACGGCCTTGAAAAGGGCAAGGTGAGGCTGGGCGTGTTCAACTCGGTATGCGCGTCGCTGCTGCCGGGGCTGCTGAAAAGTTTTATGACCCACTACCCGCAGATCGAGATCGAGGTCTATCAGGGCACCTACGATGATGTGAAGGAATGGCTGCGCACCGGTCAGGTGGATGTTGCGTTCCTTTCTTCCACCTGCCGGGAGGAATTCAACCTCACCGAGCTGTTCCGGGAGCCGCTGCTGTGCATCGTGCCGCAGGACTGGCCCGAACCGGAAAACGGCGTGATGACCCCTGCCCTGATGAACGGTCAGAGCTTTGTGGTGCAGTGTGACGCCACCGACGCAGAAATGCGCCAGTTCCTGAAGAAATACAAGGTCGGCACCGAGCGCCGCTGCCACGTCATCGACGACCAGTCCAACATTGCCATGGTGGAAGCCGGTCTGGGCATTTCCATCATGCCGCAGATGCTGCTGCGGGACTGCAAGGCCGCTGTGAAGATCTACCCCATCGAGCCGGAGGAATACCGTGTGGTGGGTCTGGCCGTCCAGCGCCCTGCCGCGATGGCTCCTGCCGTGGAGCAGATGTTCCACCACATCGTGGACTACTGCAAGCAGGTCGAGCTGCAGTAACGCGGGATCCCTATTACTATAGCACATTTCAGCCGGTGTTTGGTGCACCGGCTGAATTTTTTTGCAAAATGCGCCCGGATGCAGGGGTGCGGGTGGCAAGTCTATTGTATCTGCTGGGAAAATCCGGTATACTAAACAAAAAACAACAGGAGAATGCAATGCATACTTTTTCTACCCTGCCCGCCGCCGAGGGCTTCCGGATGCCGGCGGAATATGAGCCGCACCGCGGCTGTGTGATGATCTGGCCGGTGCGGCCCGGTTCCTGGCTGTACGGCGGCCGGGACGCCCAGCCTGCCTTTGCGCAGGCCGCCCGCGCCATTGCCGAGAGTGAGACGGTGTGGATGCTGGCCGGCCCGGCAGATGCCGGTGCCGTGCAGGCGGAGTTTGCCGGGGACGAGAACATCCATGTGCTGACCATCGAGACCGATGACGCATGGGCGCGGGATGTGGGGCCCACCTGTGTGGTGGACGATCACGGTACCGTGCGGGGCGTGGACTGGCAGTTCAACGCATGGGGCGGCATGGTGGACGGCCTTTACGCCCACTGGGAAAAGGACAACGCAGCCGCCCGCGCCATCTGCGCAGCACTGGGCATGGACTGCTATGATGCACAGCACTTTGTGCTGGAGGGCGGCTCCATCCACTCGGACGGCGAGGGCACCATCCTTGCCACCGAAGCCTGCCTGCTGAGCCGTGGCCGCAACCCGGAGCTGAGCCGGGCCGAGATCGAGCAGGAGCTGAAAAACTATCTCGGCGCACAGAAGATCGTCTGGCTGCCCCGGGGCATCTACAACGATGAGACCAACGAGCATGTGGACAACGTGTGCGCCTATGTGGGCCCGGCAGAGGTGGTGCTGGCGTGGACGGAGGACGAGAACGACCCGCAGTACGCCCTGAGCAGGGCAAGTCTGGACGCGCTGGAAGCAGCTACCGATGCAAAGGGTCGGCACTTCACGGTGCACAAACTGCCCATCCCGGCAAAGCCCATCTGCGTGACCGAAGAGGAACTGCAGGGCTATGCCTTTGAAGAGGGCGAGGATACCCGCGAGGCCGGGGAGCGCCTTGCAGCAAGCTATGTGAACTTTTACATCTCCAACGGCGGCATCATCCTGCCGCAGTTCGGAGACGAGAACGACGCCGAGGCGGTACGCATTCTGGGCGGACTGTTCCCGGGCCGCAGGGTGTACCCCATCCCGGCCCGGAGCATTCTGGTGGGCGGCGGCAACATCCACTGCGTCACCCAGCAGATCCCCAGAGGCTGACAGAAACGATATGAGGAGGAAAGCAGTATGAGAAACGTAACGGTGGCCGTGGTGCAGATGCAGTGCGCCAAAGAGGTGGAGGCCAATATCGCCAAGGCAGATGCCATGGTGCGGGAGGCAGCGGCAAAGGGGGCCAAGATCATCCTGCTGCCGGAACTGTTCGAGCGGCCCTATTTCTGCCAGGAACGGCAGTATGAATATTACGCCTACGCCACCCCCACGGCACAGAATCCGGCAGTGCAGCACTTCCGGACGGTGGCAAAGGAGCTGGGCGTGGTGCTGCCCATCAGCTTCTATGAGAAGGCGGGCACCCAGCTGTTCAACAGCATCGCAGTGCTGGACGCAGACGGCACCCTGCTGGGCGTCTACCGCAAGACCCACATCCCGGACGACCACTACTATCAGGAAAAATTCTACTTTACCCCCGGCGACACCGGCTTCAAGGTGTGGGATACCCGCTTTGGCCGCATCGGCATCGGCATCTGCTGGGACCAGTGGTTCCCGGAGACGGCCCGCAGTCTGGCCCTGATGGGGGCCGAGCTGCTGCTGTACCCCACGGCCATTGGCAGTGAACCCATTCTGGACTGCGACAGCGCCGGGCACTGGCGCCGCTGCATGCAGGGCCATGCCGGCAGCAACCTTGTGCCGGTTCTGGCGGCAAACCGCATCGGTCTGGAAACGGTGGAGCCCTGCGAGGCCAACGGCGGGCAGAAGTCTGCCCTGCGGTTCTACGGCTCCTCCTTCATTGCAGACGAGACCGGTGCACTGGTGGCAGACGGCACCCGCGATACCGAACAGGTGCTGACCGCGACCTTCGATCTGGACAAGGTGGAAGAAAACCGCATGAGCTGGGGCGTGTTCCGGGACCGCCGCCCGGAGTGGTATGGAGAAATCACCCGTCAGGGCCGGGGCGTTTGAGAAAAGACCATGAAACGAAGAGATTTCTGTAAAACGACTGCCGCGCTGCTGGCGGCGGGCACGCTGGTTCCCCACGCAGCGGCAGACGCTCTGCTGCCGGAAGAAACACAGGCCGTGGTGGGCAGCATCGTGCCGGAAGACCGGTATCCCATGACCTTCCGCAGCGACCACAGCGAGACCGACCTGACCCATGACTTTTACTATACCGACGCCTTTTTTGAGAACACGGCGCTGAAGTATGACCATCGGCTGGCGCTGGCCACGCTGGGCCTTGTGGCGGCATGCGGCAATACCTACCGCAGCGATGACCTCTACTGGCTGGAGGGGGAAGCGGGCCGCGAAGACCACATTGCGGCGGCCTACCGGGAGCTGGGCTTTGCCAATCCGGTCTGCGTGGGCTATCAGAGCAGCCTGAATACACCGGCAGACCGGGCGGGCTGCGCCTTTGCCCAGAAAACGCTGGTGCAGCAGGGACGGCGCACCACCATCATTGCGGCGATGCTGCGCGGCGTGGGCTATGGCGCAGAGTGGGTCAGCAACCTGCATCTGGGGGAGAACAGCTGGCATTACGGCTTTGTCACGGCGGCAGAGCAGTTCTTTGCAGACCTGCAGGACTATCTGGCCTGTGCAAAGGCCGCAGCCGGAGAGCTGGGCACCATCAAATTGTGGCTGGGCGGCTACAGCCGCGGCGCGGCAGTGGCAAATCTGGCCGCAGCCCGGGTGCGCAGGGAGCTGCCGCAGATCGCGCAGGAGGACACCTATGTGTACACCTTTGCAGCCCCGGCGGCACTGACGGCGGCAGACCTGCCGGAGCTGCAGGCAGACTACGACAACAACCACACTGCCAGCGGCCAGCTGAAAGCGGACTGGGACGGGAGCAACATCTTCAATCTCATTTCCAGCGGCGACGTGGTGGCCCGGGTCATGCCGGAAGAGTGGGGCTATCACCGCAACGGCAACGACCGTTTCCTGCCCGCCACGACCTATCGGAACGAGCTGGACGATCTGAACATCATCGAGAGCCGCATGGGCGGCGTGCCGCTCCGGTTCGACCAGCTGGCGACCCGGGAAGATGTGGATTCGGTGATCGCGGCGGCCCTGCGTTTCTGCAAGAGCCGCGAGAACTATCATCGGAAATACGAAGCGGCATTCATGGATATGATCCAGTGCGCCTTTACCCGTTCGGAGGAAGAGGTAGCCGACGGCGTGATCCTGGACGACGAGGCCGTGATGGCCCGGCTGCGCAGCATGCCGAACATCCGGCAGATGGATTGGAGCAGAGTG
Source organism: Faecalibacterium sp. 3 (assembly GCF_048323735.1). NCBI lineage: Bacteria > Bacillati > Bacillota > Clostridia > Eubacteriales > Oscillospiraceae > Faecalibacterium > Faecalibacterium sp. 3. The sequence continues at coordinate 1,028,737 of NZ_JBLWFN010000001.1, read as the reverse complement.
CTGCGCTGCGTAATGACGGCCTCTGCCATGAGCCGCCCCATTCTGGAGCGGGTGGGGACTATCATCCCACTGCAGGCACGGCAGATCGTGATCCCGGTGCTGGCCGTGGGCCTGTGCTATGAGGTGGAGACCGATGTGCTGAAGCTGCTGGTGTACTACATCATCAGCCTGATGAGTGTGAACAGCCCGGCAGACAGCGTTCTGCGTGCGGCATTCTGCCACTACCCGGAAAACTACATCACCCTGATGGAATACTACGACCCCGCCGAGCACGGCATGGCAGGATATACCAGAAGATAAAAAGCCCCGCGCGCCGCAGGGCATCCCATCCAAACAGAAACCCGGAACCCTTTTTGAGCCGTTGGCCCTGAAAAGGTTCCGGGTTTTGTGCATGCTTTTGTGGTGGAATATTGTCCACAGCAGGCGAACTTTTAAGCGGGCATATCGTTGCTGCGGTCAGAGCGCTTCAAACCAAGAAACGGAGGCACTTCGGAACGCTTCAGCCCTTGCTCGTGTGCTTTTTTCAGTTGATATTCGTGCAGGGCAATGCTGTCCAGCAGATCGCGCTGATTTTGGGAAGCTGCATAGTAATCAACGCCGAACCGCTTGCAGACTGCGCTGAGTTGGTCGAGCATTTCGACGGCAGTAGGGGACATTCGTTTGACCTCGATATCCATAGAAGCACCACCTTATATCGATCATGACCGATCAACGACGGATTTATAGTAATTGCCAAAGTCTGCAAGTGCATTGACGATTGGCAACATTTCCGCTCCGAGATCGGTCAATCCATATTCCACTTTGGGAGGATTCTCGTGATAATCACGGCGGTAGGCAAGTCCATCATCGATCATCTGCCGTAAACTCTCGGTCAAAACTTTCTGCGAGATCCCGTCGATGCTTCTTTGCAACTCATTGAATCTCCATGGACGCTCTTTCAGATTTCGCAGAAGCAAGAGCTTCCATTTTCCGCCAATCAGGGATACTGCTGTTGCAACCGGACATTCCGGCAGTTCTTCTTTTGTACGCATATCGGTCACCTCGGTATAGAGTATAGCACATTCATTTTTGAGTGTACAGTTACAAAAAGGTGCGTACTTGTTTTTGAATGTGTGAGCTTCTATACTTAACTCAGGCAATGAAAGATTGCGAATCAAAATGGAGGTGCTTACAATGGCAAGCTACACAAAAATGACAGTTGGAAAAGAAAATCGGACGGAGCTTCATGAAAAACTCGCCCTGACTGGTGCGGAGATCAGCCTGAATACGCTTCCTGCGGGAGCAAATGTTCCGTTTGTCCACTCCCACAAGGCAAATGAGGAAATCTACGGTGTTCTTTCCGGCAAAGGCAAGGTCGTTATCGATGGCGAAGAAATCAGCCTTGCAGCAGGCGACTGGCTGAAGATTTCTCCCGTGGCAAAACGTCAGTTCTTTGCTGCAAGCAATTCTGAAATCACTTATATTTGTATTCAGGTCAAGGAGAATTCTCTCGAAGGCTATACTGCAACGGATGCTGTGATCTACTGATAAAACATATCAAAACAAAAGGCAGGATACCATCGCCACGATGATACCCTGCCTTTGCTCGTTCCTGTTCTCGTCCTGTACCGTCCACCACGAAAAAAGTCGCCAGACCGAATGGTCTGGCGGCATCTTTCTTGGTAGACATTCCTATGCGTTGGGAACCGCGCACTAATCAAAGCCCCAGTGGGGCTTTGATTGCCTTCGCTGCGCTCGGCACGTGCTGTTCTCGTCCTGTACCGCCCACCAAAACAAAAAGACCCGACTCGAATGAGTCGGGTTGTTTTGGTGGAGCATTGTCCACAGCACTCGAACCCAACACTTCCTCACGGGTGACCGTCTTGGCATCGTCCGTGAAGTTGAAGTTGAGTACGACCCGGTCATCAAAGACGTAGACCGAGTTGACAAAGGTATCAATGATCTGCCGCTGGTGTTCCGTGCTGCCCACGTCACCCTTGCGGAATTTTTCAAGCCAGAACCGAATCCACTCACGGGTCAAGACGGGCTTTTTCAGCTCTTCTTCCAGAATGCTGGTGTTCAGAGCTTCTTTCCGGGCTTCCAGCTCGTCCAAACGCTGCTTGGTGGTCGGGGTCAGGATGCCCTGTTCAATGGCTTCCAGAAGGTTTGCCAGCCGTTTCTCCGTGTCCCTGAGCTGGTCTTTCAGGACAGGCAGCCGGGTGTTCTCCTTCTGCTGGGCTTCCATGACCAAATCTATCAGCCGTTCGATGATTTCATCGTTAAAAATCACCTTGATGGCGGTATCCACCACGAACCGTTCCAGCGGCTCCTTGCGAATGGCTTTCAGGTCACAGTGCGCCTTGCCGTGGCGTTTGGCGTTGCCGCACTTGTAGTAATAGTAGGTGTTTCCCATGTGGCTGGTGCCGCTTTCGCCACCCATCAGGGTGCCGCACTTGCCACAGAACAGCTTAGTGGTCAGCAGATAGCTCACATCCTCTTTTGCAGGCCGACCGTGGGCGATCCTGTTCTGCTCGAAACGCTGCTGCACCCGGTCGAACAAATCCTGGTCAACAATAGCCGGAATGCCGCCCGGCGTCACAATGTCCTTGTAGCGGTATTCGCCGATGTAGCGGCGGTTGCGGAAGATCTGGAAGAAGCTGTTCTTCACGAACGGCTTCCCGGTGCGGGTACGCAGGCCGCGCTCGTTCAGGGAGGCGGCAATCTTCTCAGCCGGTTCGCCGTCGGCGTATCGGGTGAAGATCTCCTGCACGATGGGAGCCGTCTCCGGGTCGATATGGTACAGCCTGTCCTCCTTGCCAATGGTGAAGCCCAGCGGCACCACACCGCCGTTGTACTTGCACTGGAGGGCATTTTCGCGCTCACCGCGCGCCACTTTCAGGGCGAGTTCGGCGGAATAGTATTCCGCCATGCCAATCAGCATACTCTCCACCATAATGCCTTCAGGCCCCTGCGAGATGGGTTCCATGGCAGACACCAGATGGACACCGTTCTTTTCCAGCTGGTACTTGTAGTTCACGGCATCGAATCGGTTCCGGGCAAAGCGGTCCAGCTTCCAGACCAGAACCACATCGAAGATTTTCTTTCCGCTGTCTTTAATCATCCGCTGAAAGTCCGGGCGGTCATCCGTTTTGGCAGAGTAGGCACGGTCAATGTAGGTGCCGACCACGGTGATGCCGTTCTTCTCGGCGTAGTCCTTGCAGTCGCGCAGTTGTCCTTCAATGGACGCTTCGCGCTGGCTGTCAGATGAATAGCGGGCGTAGATTACAGCGGTCATGGGAGCACCTCTCTTTGCACATCATTGAATCAACGCAATGTTTCGTATAACCTATATACCATATTTCACACCTGTTTGCAAGAAAAACAAAACGGAAAAGTGGTGGTGCTCATCGTGAACACCACCACTTCAGAAGAAAAAAGTTCTTTGCCCGCTTATGCGTTTTAACAATTTGGAAACAATTACGGAAAATCGAATTTGAGCTTATTAGCTGAGAGCAAGAATCGTCCCGTGGCCACAAATTTTCAGTTCTTGAAAATTTCCTGTCCATCCGGGACTTCACTTCTTCAACTCTTGCGAGTTTCCGAAGTGTTCTTGTTGGGGCGTGCCTGCCCCAAACCCTGCTAGGAACGCGTGCTATAAGCTGGAATTTATAGATTCAATGGATAAAGGTGTGGCTTGTTCCAAACTCATGCATTTATTATAATAGGGCTGTGAGGAGGTGCTGGAATGAAGCAGTGTCCCATTGATTTCTTTGACCCGGAGGTGCAGCATTTGGCCGCATCTGCCGGGTGCAGACTTTACCGGATGCAAAACGACACCGGCGAAGGGCTCATCTCTGAATATCCGATCCTGTCGGGGATCGATCTTTTCTACAATGACTTTCACATGAAGGACGGGCAGAATCAGAACAAACGCCCCATGCCGGATACCATCGAAATCAATCACTGCCGGGAAGGGCGGTTTGAGTGCGAATTTCAGAACGGCGATTATCAGTATATTGGTGCGGGCGACCTGTCCATTCACCGGCTGAGCCACACCACCCGGCAGACCCGTTTTCCACTGGCGCACTATCACGGCATTTCCATCACCATCGACTTGCCGCGGGCGCAGCAGACGCTTTCTTCTCTGGAAGCCATCATGGGCGATCTTGATATCCATTTGGAAGCCATCGCCGAGCGTTTCTGCCGGGAAGAGAGCTGCTATGTGCTGCGCAGCAACCGGGAAGTCGCGCACATTTTCTCGGAGCTGTATGCCGCCCCACCGGAACGGATGGCACACTACCTGAAAGCCAAGGTACTGGAACTGCTCATGCTCCTAAACGACCTACCGCAGGAGTCCTTCTCGGAAAAGCGGCAGTTTTTCTCCCGCAGTCAGGTCACGGCTGTCCGGGCGATACACGATGCAATGATACAAGATCTCAGTCACCATTACACATTGGCTGAGCTTTCCCGGCAGTTCGGCATTGCGCAGACTTCCATGAAGCTCTGCTTCAAAGCCGTTTATGGCAGCTCCATTTATCAATACATGAAAACCTACCGGATGCAGACCGCCCGCGTCCTTTTGCAGGATACAAGCCGCAGTGTGACCGAGATCGCAGCTACACTCGGCTATGATAACCCTAGCAAATTTTCGGAAGCGTTCAAAAAGGAATACGGCATAAGCCCCACTCTGTTCCGAAACTCGCCGTCCGAATTGGATGTTTCCTGACGGTTCGGAGTGGCAGACCGTCTTTGTTTTGTTATACTTTCTGGTTAGAAGAAACTAACAAAGAAAGGATATTCCATTATGAGACGAATTCAAACCGGCGTGATTGCCGTATGCCTCGCCGCCGCTCTCCTGTCAGGCTGTGCAGGTTCTTCCGCCCAGAGTACCGCAAGCAGCACTGCCGCAAGTTCTGCGGCAGCTTCTTCCATCAGCACCACTGCTGTTTCCGCCAACTATGACGGTGGTTCCGGCACGCAGGAAGACCCCTACCAGATCAACAGCGTAGATTCCCTGCTGACCTTTGCTTCCAACGTCAACGATGGCTCGCAGGGCGGCTATGCCGGTGTTTCCTTCAAGCTGACCAGTGATCTGGACCTGTCTGGCGTCGAGTGGGCTCCCATCGGCAACATGAACGACATGGAAACACACTCCACCCTGTTCCTCGGCTCCTTTGATGGCGACGGCCATACCATTTCCAACCTGAACTATACTTCGGATGTTTACAACTGCGGTGCCGGTCTGTTCGGCGTAAGCTGCGGTGAGGTGAAAAATCTGACACTGGAAAATGCCACGGTCGCAGTAACGGAAGGCACTTCCATGGCCATTGGCGGTGTTGTGGGCTACAACATGGGCTCTGTAGACAACGTCACACTGAAAGGTGATTCCACCATTACCGGCAACAACTGTGTCGGCGGCATCGTGGGCGGCAACAACAACTCCATCACCAACTGCACGGTGGAGGGCGCTACCGTGGTCGTCATCGGTGACAATCACTTTACCGATCAGATCATCCAGGCAGACGTTGCCGAGTGCGGCGGTCTGGTAGTCGGCGGCAGCTTTGGCGGCAGCATCGACAGCTGCACCGCATCCGGCACCGTAAAAGCCACCGGCAATGAGCCGGTGGGTCTGGGCGGCATCGGTGGCTGTCTGGAAATGATGGACACCATCACCAACTGCACCGCTGATGTGACCATCGAGAGCGAAAACGGCGGTCACGCCATTGGCGGTTTATGCGGCTATGCGGGTACTCATTCCAACCCGGATATCTGCCTTGAGACGGAAGGCTTCTCCACTAAAAACTATCCCTCTGTCATTGACAACTGCAATGTGACCGTGAACATCAAGGCAAACGGTGCCACCCATGTGGGCGGCCTTGTGGGTACTGGTCTGTACTACTACGGTGAGGAGACGGTTTTCAAAATCACCAACTGCTCGGTAAAGGGCAGCATTGACGGTGCCGTTACACCCGGTACCGTTGCAGGCCGCGCCGAGGGCAGCACCATTGAAAGCTGCACTGCCGATGTGACCATTGACGAGAACGCTGGTACGGAGCAGGTCGGCACAACGACCCAGATGTACGAAAGCGCAGACCAGTAAAATGATTTTCTCCATAAGGGCAATCAAGTTCGCACAATGATAACTTGATTTCAAAGAAAAAGGCAGGATACCACCGTCATGGTGATACCCTGCCTTTGCTCGTTTACTGTTCCGAGTAGTCCTTTCGCAGAACCTCTTGTAAACAAAAAACGTACCCGAACCCCTTCTCATAGAAAATCGGGTTCGAGTACGAACTGTATGGTGGACGGTACAGGACTCGAACCTGTGACCTCCTGCACGTCAAGCAGATGCTCTACCAGCTGAGCTAACCGTCCATATTCCGTTTTTTGCCGAAATCAGCTTGTTTATGTTATCATACCTTTTGCAAAAAAGCAAGCCTTTTTTGCAAAAAATATAAAACTTTTTTGAAATTACGGTCTCAAAAAGGCCTTTTCTGCGCGGGAACGCAGATTTCGGCGCAAAGGATCGGCGGCTTTCTGTTGCTCACACTGTTTTGTTGTGATATAATAATAAAGTTATAATAGGAATAGTATCGGAAGGTATCGCAGCATGAGAGTTTTGGGCATCGACCCCGGCTACGCCATCGTGGGCTGGGGCGTGGTGGATTACGGGGGCAACCGGTTTGCGCCGGTGGATTTCGGTGCGGTGTGCACCGATGCAGGCGTGCCGTTCGAGCGGCGTCTGGATGAGGTGTACACCGGCATCAAAGAGGTGATCGAGCGCACCCGGCCTGAGGTGCTGGCCATCGAAAAGCTGTTCTACCAGCACAACCAGACCACCGTGATCGGCGTGGCCGAGGCGCGGGGGGTCATTCTGCTGGCAGCGGCGCAGGCGGGCCTGCCCATCTACGAGTACACCCCCATGCAGGTCAAGCAGGCAGTCACCGGCTACGGCAAGGCAGTGAAAAAGCAGGTGCAGGAAATGACCCGCGTGCTGCTGCATCTGCCCGCCGTGCCAAAGCCGGACGATACCGCCGATGCGCTGGCAATGGCCATCACCTTCTGCCACACCAACGGCAACCAGCTCAACCGCTTTGTCCGCCGTGTGGCCGGGCCGATCTGACCCTCTCACCGGTTCCGTCCGCCTGCGGCGGCGCGGTGCCGGAGCTCTCCCGAAGGGCGAGCTGAACAGAGGAAAATTGGCCGACACAGAAACTGAGAGGGTTTCAAATGATCTACTGTCTGACAGGAAAAATCGTCAAAAAAAGCATGAATGCCGTGGTGCTCAGCTGCGGCGGTGTGGGCTACTACGCCCAGTGCCCGGCCAGCGTGGCGGGCGCACTGCCCGGCGTTGGCAGGGAAGCCACCATCTACACCGTGATGAGCGTCACCGAGAACGATGTGAGCCTTTACGGCTTTGCCACCGAGGAGCAGCAGGCCTGCTTTGAGATGCTGACCGCCGTGTCCGGCGTGGGCCCCAAGGTGGGCCTTGCCATCCTGAGCGTGATGGAGCCGGAGCGGGTGGCGCTGGCGATCTCGGCGGGGGACCACAAGGCGTTCAAGGCGGCTTCCGGCGTGGGCCCCAAGCTTGCCCAGCGCATCGTGCTGGAGCTGAAGGACAAGGTCGCCAAGGGCTTTGTGGACGGCATCTCGCTGGAGGATGTGGCGGGGGCTTCTGCGCAGACGCCCGCCGCCCAGAGCAGCAGTCAGGCCATTGCGGCGCTGGTATCGCTGGGCTACAGCCAGAGCGAGGCCGCACTGGCTGTTTCCAAGATCGATGCAACATTGCCCGTGGAAGAGATCATCAAGCTGGCCCTGCGCGGCATGGCAGCAGGCAGGAGGTAAACGATGCAGGACGAAACCGCGCTGTATGGCGCAAAAATGATGCAGCCCGGCATGACTGCGGCGGACAGCGAGGAAAACAACCTCCGCCCGCAGCATCTGGAAGACTACATCGGGCAGGAAAAGGTCAAGCAGAACCTGAAGATCTATCTGGAAGCCGCCAAGCGGCGCGGGGAGCCCATGGACCACATCCTGCTCTACGGCCCGCCGGGTCTGGGCAAGACCACGCTGGCGGGCATCATTGCTAACGAGATGGGGGTGCAGATCCGCATCACCAGCGGCCCGGCCATTGAAAAGCCCGGCGACCTTGCCGCCCTGCTGACCAACCTGCAGGAGGGCGATGTGCTGTTTATCGATGAGATCCACCGCCTGTCCCGGCAGGTGGAAGAGGTGCTGTATCCGGCGCTGGAAGACTATGCGCTGGATATCATGATCGGCAAGGGCCCCAGCGCCCAGAGCATCCGCATCAATCTGCCCCGGTTCACGCTGGTGGGGGCCACCACCCGTGCGGGCCAGATCACCGGCCCGCTGCGGGACCGCTTTGGCGTGCTGCTCAAACTGGAGCTGTACGGCCCGGACGAGCTGAGCCGCATCATCCAGCGCTCGGCAGGCATTCTGGATCAGCCCATCACCCCGGAGGGCGCATACGAGTTGGCCAAGTGCAGCCGGGGCACCCCCCGCGTGGCCAACCGCTTTTTGAAGCGCATCCGCGACTTTGCCACCGTGCTGGGCGATGGCATCATCGATCAGGACGTGGCCCTGATGGGCCTCAAGAGGATGGACGTGGACGCGCTGGGTCTGGATGAACTGGACCGCAGCCTGCTGCGTGCCATCATTGAAATGTACAACGGCGGCCCGGTGGGTCTGGAAACGCTGGCGGCGGCTCTGGGTGAGGAGGCCGTCACGCTGGAAGACCTGTGTGAGCCGTATCTGATGCAGATGGGCTTTCTGACCCGGACGCCGCGGGGCCGCTGTGCCACCCGGCTGGCCTACGAGCATCTGGGCCTGAAAGCGCCGGAGACCGGCGCGCCCGAAGAGAACGGGCAGCAGAGTTTGTTCTGAGATAAACGGGCTTGCCCTCTCAGTCTCACTTCGTTCGACAGCTCTCCCAAAGGGAGAGCTTCATGAGCGAAAAACCAAAAGATGCCAAAAAGCTCCCCCTTTTGGGGGAGCTGGCAATGCCGCAAGGCATTGACTGAGAGGGTTCTTCTTTCTATAGAAAGTGGGGTTTTATTATGGGAAAATACTTTGGAACCGATGGCGTGCGCGGTGTAGCGGGCGCAGACCTGACCTGTGAACTGGCTATGAAGATCGGCCGCGGCGCCGCCGCGGTGCTGACCGGCAGCACCGGCCACCGTCCGCGCATCCTGATCGGCAAGGACACCCGCCAGTCCGGCGATATGCTGGAAGCAGCCCTGACAGCCGGTCTGTGCAGTGTGGGTGCGGATGTGGAGAGCCTTGGCGTTCTGCCCACGCCCGCTGTGGCCTATCTGGTGGGCAGATACAATGCAGATGCCGGCATCGTGATCTCGGCGTCCCACAACCCGATGGAGTTCAACGGCATCAAGATCTTTGCCGGTACCGGCTACAAGCTGCCGGACGAGGTGGAGAACGAGATCGAGGTCTACATCGACAACGACTGTGCAGGCATCGAGCTGAAGACCGGTGCCGAGGTGGGCCGTGTTTACCGCCGCGACGACGGCCTGCAGGACTATGTGGATCACCTGTATGAGTCCATCCACGGCGACCTGACCGGCCTGAACGTCTGCATCGACTGTGCAAACGGTGCTTCTGCCGCTGTGGCGCAGAAGCTGTTCCCCCGTCTGGGCGCAAAGTGCACCTTCCTTGGCATTGCACCGGACGGCCAGAACATCAACAGGGGTGTGGGCAGCACTCATCTGGAAAATCTGGAAAAGGCCGTGGTGGAAGGCGGCTTTGACTGCGGCATTGCATTTGACGGCGACGCCGACCGCTGCCTTGGCTGCGACGAAAAGGGTCAGGAGATGGACGGCGACAAGATCATTGCCCTGCTGGCGATGACCATGAAGGAAAAAGGCCGTCTGGACGGCGACACCGCTGTGGTCACGGTCATGTCCAATCTGGGCTTCATCAAGTACATGGAGGCACAGGGCATCAACACCGAAAAGACCGCCGTGGGTGACCGCTATGTGCTGGAAAACATGCGCGAGAACGGGTTTGCCATCGGCGGTGAGCAGAGCGGCCATGTGATCCTGCTGCACCATGCCACCACTGGTGACGGTGAGCTGACCGCCGGAAAGCTGCTCAAGCTGCTGGCGGAGAGCGGCAAAAAGATGAGCGAACTGAACGGGATCTATGCCCAGTACCCGCAGGTGCTGGTGAATGTGACCGCCAACGCCGCCCAGAAAAAAGCCTATAAAGAGGACGAGGTGCTGGCCGGTTTCATTGAGAACGAGCAGCAGAAGCTTATGGGCATGGGCCGCGTGCTGGTGCGGGTGTCCGGCACCGAGCCGAAGATCCGCGTGATGGTGGAGGGCCAGGATCTGGATGCCATCCACCGCTGCGCCGACCGCATCGTGGATAAGATCAACAAACGCATTCTGGGACAGTAAAAGAAGGGAGGACGCCATGCGCCCTGCAGATACCTGGAAAGACTATGAACTGCTGGATGCCACCGACGGCAACCGTCTGGAGCGCTGGGGTGAGACCATCCTCATCCGCCCGGACCCGCAGGTGGTGTGGAAAACGCCCAAGCAGAGCCCCCTGTGGGCAAAGGCAGATGCGGTGTACCACCGCTCCAATCAGGGCGGCGGCGAGTGGGAATACAAGCGCCGTCTGCCCGAAAAGTGGAAGATCAGCTGCGGCGAGGGCGAGGATAAGCTCACCCTCATCGTCAGCCCCACCGGCTTCAAGCACACCGGCGTGTTCCCGGAGCAGGCTGTCAACTGGGCATGGTACGCCAAAAAGATCCGTGCCGCAGGCCGCCCGGTAAAGGTGCTGAACCTGTTCGGCTACACCGGCGGTGCCACGCTGGCCTGTGCGGCGGCAGGTGCCACCGTCTGCCATGTGGATGCCTCCAAGGGCATCGTGGCGTGGGGCAAGGACAATGCCGTGGCAAGCGGCCTTGCCGACCGGCCCATCCGCTGGCTGGTGGACGACTGTGCCAAGTTCGTTGCCCGCGAAAAGCGCCGCGGCAACACCTACGACGGCATCATCATGGACCCGCCCAGCTACGGGCGCGGCCCCGGCGGTGAGATCTGGAAGCTGGAGGACTGCATCTACGACCTCATCAGCCAGTGCGAGGAAGTGCTGAGCGATACGCCGCTGTTTTTTGCAGTGAACAGCTACACCACCGGCCTGTCCCCGGCGGTCATGGAATATATGCTCAAGACCACACTGGTGCCCCGCTTTGGCGGGCAGACCTCCTGCGATGAGATCGGCCTGCCGGTCTCTGCCACCGGCGGCGTGGTGCCCTGCGGCGCAACGGCCATCTGGGAAGAGTAATATAAAAAGCAAGAGATTTTCAACACCACACGCAGTGTGGTGTTGAAAATGATATAGAATGGGGTACAGCCCCTTTCAGAGGGGCGCACCACCAGAAAGAGAAACACAAATGGAAGAGACGATTTTAACAGCACAAAATCTGAAATTCCGCTACGACAGCGACCAGCCGGTCTACGCACTGGACGGTGTCTCAACGGAAGTAAAGCGCGGCGAATTTGTGGCCGTGCTGGGTGCCAACGGCTGCGGCAAGTCCACTCTGGCAAAGCACTTCAACGCCATCCTGCTGCCGGAGAGCGGCAAGGTCTACGTGGAGGGCATGGACACCGCAGACGATGACAAGATCTATGATATCCGCCAGACCGTGGGTATGGTGTTCCAGAACCCGGACAACCAGATCGTTGCCACCGTGGTGGAGGAAGACGTTGCCTTTGCACTGGAAAATCTTGGCGTGCCGCCGGAGGAAATGCGCCGCCGCGTGGACGACTCCATGAAGATGGCCGGCATCTATGAGTACCGCGAGCGCGCGCCCCACAACCTTTCCGGCGGCCAGAAGCAGCGCGTTGCCATTGCGGGCGTGGTTGCCATGCGGCCGGACTGTCTGATATTAGACGAAGCCACCGCCATGCTGGACCCCCGGGGCCGTGAGCAGGTGATGCAGACCATCCACTACCTGAACAGGAATATGGGCATCACCGTGGTGTCCATCACCCACTACATGGAGGAAGCTGCGCAGGCAGACCGTGTGCTGGTGATGAGCAAGGGCCATGTAGTGATGGAGGGCACCCCCAAAGAGGTGTTCAGCCAGACCGAGAAGGTGCGTTCCCTGCATCTGGATGTGCCGCAGGCCGCAGAGCTGCGGGACGAGCTGGTGAAGGCCGGCATCCCGATGCCGGAGGGCATCATCAACACCGGCGAATGCGCACAGGCTCTGTACGAGCTTTTGCAGTAAGGGAGGGCAGACGCAATGGCAGATATCATCAAAGTAGAACATCTGAGCTACGTCTACAACCCCGGCATGCCCAATGCGGTCACTGCGCTGGACGATGTGAGCTTTACGGTGGAAGAGGGCGACTTTGTGGGCATCATCGGGGCCACCGGCTCCGGCAAGAGCACCCTCATCACCCATATGAACGGCCTGAACAAGCCCACCAGCGGCAAAATCTATATCGATGGGCGCGACCTGTGGGCCGACCCGGAGAAGATCCGGGATTTCCGCTTCCTCACCGGTCTGGTGTTCCAGTATCCGGAATACCAGCTGTTCGAGGAGACCTGTTATAAAGATATCGCGTTCGGCCCCAAGAACATGGGTCTGGACGAAGCCGAGATCGACCGCCGCGTGCATGAAGCCGCCGATTTCGTGGGCCTTGACCCGGCCCTGCTGGAGCGCAGCCCCTTTGAGCTGTCCGGCGGCCAGAAGCGCCGGGTGGCCGTGGCGGGCGTCATGGCTATGAAGCCCCGCATCCTTGTGCTGGACGAGCCTGCCGCCGGTCTGGACCCGGAGGGACGGGACGACATCCTCAGCGAGGTGAAGGAGTACCACAAAAAGACCGGCACCACCGTGCTGCTGGTGTCCCACAGCATGGAGGACATTGCCAAGTATGCCAACCGTGTCCTCGTGATGAGCAACAAGAAAATTGCCATGTACGACACGGTGGAAAAAGTCTTTGCCCGCGCTCCGGAGCTGCTGGAGCTGGGCCTTTCCGTCCCGCAGGTGACGAAAATTTTCCTCAAGCTGCGGGAGATGGGGGTGGATGTGCCCGCCGATGTGTACACCATCCCCTATGCGGTCAAGATGATCCTGGAGGCGAAGCGCCGCCGGGATGCAGGCGAGAGCCTCGTGCTCCCGCGGGAAGCAAAGCAGAAAGGAGGTGCTGCCGGATGCTGAGAGATATCACCATTGGCCAGCACTTCCCGGGCAACAGTCTGGTGCACCGGTTCGACCCGCGCCTGAAGCTGGTGCTGACCATCGCTTATATCGTGCTGCTGTTTGCAGCCTCCAATCCGCTGGGCCTTACCCTTTCCATCCTGTTTCTGGCAGTGATGTACCGGGTGGCAAAGATCCCCGGCAAAATGATCCTGAAGAGCCTGAAGCCCATCCTGCCCATCGTGGTGTTCACGGCGGTGCTCAACCTGTTCTTTGTGTCGGGCGAGGGCGAACCGCTGGTGCATATCGGTTTTTTGACCATTTATGCCGAGGGCGTGCGCTATGCGGTGCTGATGGCGGTGCGCGTCATGGCGCTCATCGCGGGCACCAGCCTGCTCACCTACACCACCAGCCCCATCGTGCTCACGGACGCCATTGAGCAGCTGCTCAAGCCGCTGGGCAAACTGCACTTCCCGGTGCATGAGCTGGCCATGATGATGAGCATTGCCCTGCGGTTCATCCCCACCCTCATTGAGGAGACGGATAAGATCATGAACGCCCAGAAGGCCCGCGGTGCCCAGCTGGACACCGGCAAGATGACCGACCGGGTCAAGGCGCTGGTGCCGGTGCTCATCCCGCTGTTCATTTCGGCCTTCCGCCGCGCGGACGAGCTGGCCATGGCCATGGAATGCCGCTGCTACCGGGGCGGCGACGGCCGCACCCGCCTGAAGGTGCTGCGCTGCGAAAAGCAGGATTATATCGATCTGGCCGTGTGCATCGCCTGCTTTGCAGTGATCCTTGCCTCCCGGCTGGTGTTCCCGAATTTTTAAAGAGGAGAACCCTCTCAGGCGCTTGCAATGCCGGAAGGCATTGCCTGAGAGGGTTTTAGACTATGAATTTTTTACTTACCCTTGCCTACGACGGCACCAATTACTGCGGCTTTCAGGTGCAGCCCAACGGGCGCAGCGTGGCCGCTGCGTTTCAGGACGCGCTGGAAGCGGTGCTGGGCTCCCGGCCCGACATCAAGGGCTGCAGCCGCACCGATGCGGGGGTGCATGCGCTGGGCTTCCGGCTGAACTTCCACGCCGATACCCGTATCCCGGCAGCAAAGCTGCCGCTGGCGCTGAACCAGCATCTGCCGCCGGACATCCGGGTGCTGGATGCACAGCCGGTGCCGGAGGACTTCCACGCCCGGTACGCCGCCCACACCAAGACCTATCTCTACCGCATCCACAACCACCCCATCGATTCGCCTTTTGATGCGGCCTATTACACCCGGGTGCCCCGGCATCTGGACGAAGCCAGAATGCAGGCGGCAGCACAGCAGTTCGTGGGCAGGCACGATTTTCTGGCCCTGTGCGCGGCGGGCTCTTCCGCTGCAGCCCATGGCGACACGGTGCGCACCATCACGGACTGTCACGTTACCCGCAAGGGGGACGAGATCGACATTGAAGTGACCGCCGACGGCTACCTGTACAACATGGTGCGCATTCTGGCGGGCACTTTGTGTGAAGCGGGCGCAGGCCGGCTGGACCCGGCGGAGATCCCCGCCATTCTGGCAAGCCGCGACCGCAGCCGCGCCGGGCCGACCCTGCCCGCCAAGGGCCTGTTTTTGAAATGTGTGGAGTATGATCTGTAAGGAGAACCATCCATGAGCAAAATTCGCCGCGGCGACCATTCCAGCGAAGGGGAGCCGCTTTCTGCCGGGCGCGTCGAATATCTGGAAGCCGCCCGGGCCCGGGTGCGCACACGGCGCATCCGCCGCACCGTTATCATCGTAGCGGTGCTGACCATCCTCGTCCTGTTTGCCACCGGCGCGGTGGGCTCCTCCATCGCGCGGGCAAAGGATCTGGTGGATACGGCTGCCATCGCGCTGGCCCCGGCGTCCGGCTGGCCGCAGCAGACCGGCATCACCGACCCGGACACGGTGCAGCAGCTTTCCGGTGCCTTTGTGGAGATGGGCGGAGACAGCTGTGCTGTTTACAGCATGAATGGCACCCGGCTCAACAGCATCCAGAGCGGCTACGCCCGCCCGGCCATTGCAGTCGGCAAGACCCGCTTTGTGCTGTACAACCGCTCCGGCAGTGAGCTGCGGGTGGAAAGCCGCACCCAGAACCTTTACACCAAGACCATGGACAGCACCATCTACCTGTGCGCCGTGGCAGACGCCGGGCAGGTGGCTGTTGTGACCGACAATGCCGACAGCGCGGCAGCGCTGACCGTTTACAATTCCAGCATGCAGCAGCAGCTGGTCTGGAACCTGACCAGCGAGCAGGGCGTTCCCCTGCGCATGGCGTTTTCGCCGGACAGCCGCCGCCTTGCCGCAGCCGCTGTGACGGCAGTGGGCGGGCAGCTGACCACCAACCTGTATGCGCTGCCCCTTGCACAGGGCGACCCGGTGCTGCTGAGCACCGAGAACAGTGTGCCCCAGTGGATGGGCTGGCTGTCCAACGGCTTTCTGCTGGTGATCTACGAGAACCGCGCCGTGCTGTACAACACCACCGGCGGCAGCATCGGCGAGCGCGCCAGCTATGATTTTGGCGGCGGCACCCTCGTCAGCGTGTCTGCCGAAAACAATGGCGTGGCCCTGCTGCTGAGCAATGGCCAGACCAGCACGGCGGTGCTGCTGGACGGGGAGCTGACCGTGGGTTACAGCGGCAGCGTGCTCTCGGCCAGCCAGATCATCCGGGCAAAGAACGATGGCTTCTACCTGCTCACCGACAGCACGGTGGAACGCTTCAACAATGTGGGCGAGTTCCAGTGGAGCCAGCCGCTTTCGGCCCGGCCCCGGGCACTGGTCGAGGGCAGGCAGATTTTGGTGTTCACCGGCAATACGGTGCAGGTGCTCACGCCGCCGGAGCAGGCAGCTTCCAGCGGACAGTGACTTTTTTAGGTGGGAAATCATGCGGAAATAGCACTCTTGCGGGGAAAGTGATAAAAATAACAGGGAAAACAAGGTATGTTCAAGAATCCGTCATTTCTTTTTGATATTATATGCACTGTAGTATGGGTGATCCTGATGGTGCGCTATGCGCGCAAGGGCTTCCTTGCGTCCATGGTGGGGCTGGTGGGCAATCTGCTCAGCCTGCTGGGTGCCCACCAGCTTTCCGCCGCCTGTGCCGGATGGGTGTTCGAGCACATGCTGGCCGGCGGCTTCCGCACCCAGATCGCCGCCAGCATCGCCGCAGGCGGTGCGGTGGACCTTTCCGGCATTGCGGAAAAGTATGCAGGCTTTCTGCCCGCCAGCTTCCGCGCGTCCATCGTGGCGGCCTGCGAGCGCTCCATTGGGGCCGTTCTGGCCGACAATGCCGTGGTGCTGGCCGATTCCATTGTGGAGAATGTGCTGCAGCCCCTGCTCACCCCGGTGATCACACTGGTGCTGTTCTTCCTGTTCTACGCGCTTCTGCGCCTGCTGGTAAGTATGCTGGTCACGGTGCTGGGCCTTGTGAACAAGCTGCCGGTCATCGGCACGGTGAACCGCGGCCTTGGCTGGCTGGTGGGAGCCGGTACGGCACTGCTGGATGTCTATCTGGTGCTGTGCATCCTGTGGGGCCTCATCGTGATCACAGGCGGCAGCCTGAATGTGCTCAACGATACGGTGATGAGCACGAGCCTTTACTACAAAATCTTCAATCTCTTCAACCCTTTCCTGTAAAGGGTTTTGAATAAAGGAGGAACTATGCTCTGTATTCGATGCCAGAAACGTCCGGCGATCATCTTCATCCAGCGGATGGATGGCGGTCAGATGAAGCAGGAGGGCTACTGCCTGCACTGCGCACGGGAACTGCACATCAAGCCGGTGGATGATCTGATGAAGCAATTCGGCATGTCGGATCAGGACCTCGATAACATGGAGAGCCGCATGGAAAGCATGATGGAGGAAATGGGGGACTCGAACCCGCTCTCCATGATGATGAACATGGCAAACGGCGGCGAGGACGCCGACCCGGACAGCATGGACGAGGATCTTGTGCCCGGCAGCAATGCCACCTTCCCGCTGGGCTTTACCAGCAGCGATAAAAAGGAAGGCGATAAAAAGACCGACCGCAAAAACGGCAAAAAGCCGCCCAAGCGCAAATTTCTGGATACCTATTGCGAGAATCTGACCCGCAAGGCCCGGGAAGGAAAGCTGGACGATATCATTGGCCGCGACCGCGAAATTTATCGCACCATCCAGATTCTGAGCCGCCGCCAGAAGAACAACCCCTGCCTCATCGGTGAAGCCGGTGTGGGCAAGACCGCCATTGCCGAGGGCATTGCGGAGCGCATCGCAAAGGGAAATGTACCCATCGGCCTGAAGGATAAAGAAATCTATCTGCTGGACCTCACCAGCCTTGTGGCAGGCACCCAGTTCCGCGGCCAGTTCGAGCAGCGGGTCAAGGGTCTGCTGAGCGAGGTAAAGGCTGCGGGCAATGTGATTTTGTTCATCGACGAGATCCACACCATCACCTCGGCCGGTGAGAGCGAGGGTGCCATGAACGCGGGCAATATCCTGAAGCCCGCCCTCTCCCGCGGAGAAATTCAGGTCATCGGTGCCACCACCTTCAACGAGTACCGCAAGTACATTGAAAAGGATCAGGCGCTGGAGCGCCGCTTCCAGCCCGTGCGGGTGGAGGAGCCCAGCGTGGCCGATACACTTGCCGTGATGAACGGCATCAAGCGCTACTACGAGCAGCACCATCATGTGCAGGTTCCGGCCGATGTGCTTTCGGCCACCGTCACCCTGAGCGAACGGTATATCACCGACCGCTTCCTGCCCGATAAGGCCATTGACCTGCTGGACGAAGCCTGTGCCTGCTGCAATCTGGCCCATCCGGTCATTTCCGAGTATCTGGGGATGCAGAAGGAGCTGGATGCCCTGAAGCAGGAAGAAGCCGAGATGGAGAATGCGGATGTCAATGAGCCCATCGACTACGAGCGTGTGGCAGAGCGCAAGACCCGCATCGCCAAGCTGGAGGCAGAGCTGCCCGCAAAGCAGGCCGCCGCCAGCGAGATCCAGGTGACCATGGACGATGTGGCCAAGGTCATCGAGCTGTGGACCGGCATCCCGGCGGTGAAAATCCGCGAAACCGAGTTCGCGAAGCTGGCAAACCTTGAGAGTGAGCTGAAAAAGAAGATCATCGGGCAGGACGAGGCCGTGCATCTGGTGGCGCAGGCCATCAAGCGCAGCCGCGCCGACCTTTCCGGCCGCCGCCGTCCCGCCAGCTTCATCTTTGTAGGCCCCACCGGCGTGGGCAAGACCGAGCTGGTCAAGCAGCTGGCAAATCAGCTGTTCGACGGCCCCGACCCGCTCATCCGTCTGGACATGAGCGAGTATATGGAAAAATACGCGGTGTCCCGCATGATCGGTTCGCCTCCGGGCTATGTGGGCTACGAGGAGGCCGGTCAGCTTACCGAGAAGGTGCGCCGCCGCCCCTACAGCGTGGTGCTGTTCGACGAGATCGAAAAGGCACACCCGGATGTGATGAACATTCTGCTGCAGATTCTGGACGAGGGCAAGATCAACGATGCGCAGGGCCGCACGGTGGACTTCTCCAACACGGTCATCTGCATGACCTCCAACGCCGGCAGCAGCGACCAATCCACCGGCGGGCTTGGCTTCAACAAGAGCGAGGAACAGCTCAGCGAGGAAAAGACCCGCAAGGCGCTGGCCCAGTTCCTGCGGCCGGAGTTCCTTGGCCGCGTGGATGAAGTGATCGCCTTCAAGCCTTTGACGGAACAGACCCTGCAGGGCATCGCGGCCCTGATGCTGGACGAGTACAAGCCCGGCATGGAGGCCAAGGGCATCGCATACAGCTATACCCCGGCAGCCCTCAAGGCGCTGGTGCAAAAGAGTCAGGGCGGCAAGTTCGGCGCGCGCGATTTGCGCCGCGTGATCCGCAAGGCCGTGGAAGACCCCGCCGCCGAGCGCCTGATCGACGGCAGCCTTGCTTCCGGCGGCACCCTTGTGGTGGATGCCGATGAAAACGGCGAAATTATCTTGAAGTAAACAAAAAGCCCCTGCATCCGTTTTTGGAATGCAGGGGCTTTTCCGCTGTTCAGTGCTGTACGGCAAACTGGAACTTGTCGGAGCGAGGCCCCTCCATCTTGCTGCCGCAAGACCGTTCTGTCGCTTAAAAGCCCCACTGGGGCTTTCATTGTTCCGCTTCGCTCCACAAACGCGAACTTGTCGGGGCGAGGCCCCTCCATCTTGCTAACGCAAGACCGTTCGGTCGCTTAAAAGCCCCACTGGGGCTTTCATTGTTCCGCTTCGCTCCACAAACGCGAAATTAGCGATTTCTTTTTCCGGTATTCTCTGTCCCACGGATTTCCTCATGATAGAAATAATCTACGATCACCGGATGCCCCTGCGGGACTCTGCCATAAGGCATTTCATTATCCACAAAGGCACAATCGTACTTCTTAGCCATTTTCTCGGCTTTTACTTCAAGTGCTTCAAAGTAGCTGCGGTTATGCTTGTTATAGATCTCATCGTAAAGTGGTACAAGATCAGGCTGTTTTTCGGCGATATAATCCATAATTGTCTTTTTGAAACCGCCTCGAAGATTGAGATTTTCGAGCCAGAACAGATCGCACTGATCCTTTACCCGCTCAAAGATTGCTTCAAAATCCGTGATACCGGGAAATACCGGGGATACGAAACAGACTGTACGGATACCTGCTTCATATACCTGCTTCATAGCAGAGATACGGCGCTCAATGCTCGAAGCAGAGTCCATATCGTTCTTGAAATTTTCATCCAGTGTGTTGATCGACCATGAAACGGTTACACGTCCAAGCTTCTTCAGCAGATCAATATCCCGTACCACAAGATCCGACTTTGTGCAGATCAGAATATCTGCGTCACTGCCGATCAGCTGCTCCAGAAGTTTTCTGGTATTCCCGAATTGCTCCTCCTGTGGATTGTAGCCATCTGTCACAGAACCGATGACCACCCGCTGTCCGGCATATTTCTTCGGATTTTTAATTTCTGGCCAATGCTTCACATCAAGGAAAGTGCCCCATTCCTCCTTGTGCCCGGTAAAGCGCTTCATAAAAGAAGCATAGCAATACTTGCAGGCATGTGTACAGCCCACATAGGGATTGACCGAGTAACCGCCTACCGGCAGACTGGACTTAGTCATGATGTTCTTTGTTTCCACCTCACGAATGAGGATTCCATTTATTACTTCTTCCATGATTTCTGTACCTCTAACACTTTATTAAATCCTTCCGGCATTTCCTGAATCATATTTTCATCCTCTATGATAGGGACAAGGTCTTCCTTCATAAACACCGGAATGCCGAGCTTATCTGCCTGGTTCGCCAGAGACCATGCCCATTCCGGCTCCGTATGAATCTTCCTGCTCTGAGCTCCGGTCATGGTGCCGACAACGATCCAATTGATTCCGGAAAGGTCAACTGTGCCGGGATCGTCGAATAACGGCTCAAAGGTAACATGGTAATGTTTTGCTCTGACGTTTTTCCGAAGGGCGTCGATACGCCACAGTTCTGCTTTCCTCGTCACCGTAACGCCAAACCATGCGTTTTCCAGATCGGTATCAAAATCCAGCAGATCAGGTCGCTTGGTAAGGAACAGGAACTGATGCTGTGGATTTTCACGGATCTTTGCAAATACCTCGTCTCTCCATTCCGGCTTCCATCCGGAGAGATCGCTCATGCCGGTAAGAAGAAAGTTCTGCGGACGTTTCTTTTCCATCATCTTGAGCTTACCCGGAAAGAAATCAGGGGCAGCGAAATCATCCATCATATGCCAGCGTTTCACGTTGTTGCGGGCATAGCAATATGTACACCCCACTGTGCAGCCAATGACGATATTCATGTTCTGAATCTGATCTTTGATACAAATACTCATGACTTCTGCCACTCCTCAAGATTCTTTCTGATGCGGTCGAGGCATTCCTCAAACCGGGTAATTTCTTCCGCTGAAAAACCTTTGTAGTAAATACTGCCCATCTCATCAGATACAGAATCGTACTCGCCCTTTAAGGCATGTGCTTTCTCAGTCAGAAACAGGAGCGTTTTCCTTTTGTCCGTTTCAGACTGAACACGGCTTATCAGCCCTTGATTTTCCATTCTTTCCAGCATCGTAGTAAGAGATGTTATCGCTAATCCGCATTTAGTCGAGAGTGACCTGATTGAAATACCATCCTTCTGCCACAGCACATAAAGAATACGCCCTTGGGCTCCATTAAACGCATCAATATTCTTTTCACTGAGAATCTTCTCGAAAATCCGGTCTCCAAGCTGTTTTATTTTGGTGACAAGAAATCCTCCATTCATTTCCATACAAAAACTCCTATATAGTAGTTTATTAAAAACATACTATATAGGAGTTTTATTGTCAAGAGTTTATATGTCTTAATAGGTAAATTCCGTTTTTTCAATTCTCCAAACTGGAATTTTACAGGGTATGAATGATATGAGAAGCAAGTTCTGCATTTTCTTTGTCTACAAAAATCTCTGTAATATACCGAGGCTTTATTCCAAAAGTCCCGATTTGTGCTCGCATCCGTGCTGCGTCAAAAACACTTCGCTGATTCACATCTTTGGTTTTGCAATAGCATTTGATTCCAGCCGCTGTCAAAGCATCTGTAATACGGTGGCAATAGGTTGAATCCGAAACCGTTGCTACCTGTGACTTGAAGAATCGTTCCAGCATGGTGAACCTCCTGTGCAAAAAAGTTGAACGATGAGTACTTGATGAACCAACGTAGCAAATTCCGATTTATTGAATCAAGTATAGCATATTGCGAACAAAAGGAAAAGGATTAGATGTGAATGTATGATGTTATCCCGCATTGACAAAACAGCGCAGAATCAGTACAATAAAACATAGCTATCCGCAAATTTTTTGCATGAGAATAAAGGAGCGTTTTTCTATGCCGAGCAATAAAGTCCGCACCCGTTTTGCGCCGTCGCCCACGGGTTATATGCACGTTGGCAACCTGCGCACTGCCCTGTACACCTACCTGATGGCAAAGCACGAGGATGGTACCTTCATCCTGCGCATCGAGGATACCGACCAGGGCCGCTATGTGGAGGGTGCGGTGGATGTCATCTACAACACCCTGCGGGAGACCGGCCTGCTGTGGGACGAAGGCCCGGATATCGGCGGCCCCGTGGGCCCCTATGTGCAGAGTGAGCGCATGGGCATGTTCAAGCAGTATGCCGAGCAGCTGGTGGCTGAGGGCAAGGCATACTATTGCTTCTGCACCGAGGAGCGTCTGGAAGCTCTGCATGCCGAGCAGCGCGCCAACGGTGAGATGACCCACTATGACGGCTGCTGCCGCGACCTGCCCAAGGAGGAAGTGGAAAAGCGCCTTGCCGCCGGGGAACCCTATGTTATCCGCCAGAAGATCCCCCGCGAGGGCGTGACCGGCTTTGACGATGTGGTGTACGGCCATATCGAGGTGAACAACAGCGAGATGGACGACCAGATCCTCATCAAGACCGACGGTATGCCCACCTATAACTTTGCCAACGTGGTGGACGACCACCTCATGGGCATCACCCACGTCATCCGCGGCAGCGAGTATCTGTCCTCCACCCCCAAGTACAACCTGCTGTATCAGGCCTTTGGCTGGGAGATCCCCACCTACATCCACTGCCCGCCGGTGATGAAGGACGCCCAGAACAAGCTGTCCAAGCGCAACGGCGACGCCAGCTATCAGGATCTGGTGGCAAAGGGCTACCTGACCGAGGCCGTGCTGAACTATATCTGCCTGCTGGGCTGGAGCCCCAAGGGCGAGTATGCCGAGCAGGAGATCTTCTCCCTGCCGGAGCTGGTCAAGATCTGGTCTCCGGACGGTATCTCCAAGTCTCCCGCCATCTTCGACCCCCTCAAGCTGCGGGCCATCAATGCGGAATATATCCGCCGCCTGTCCCCCGAGGAGTTCCAGAAGAAGGCGGAGCCGTGGATCGACAAGGCCGTGCATACCCCCATTGACAAAAAGCTGCTGTGTGCAAACCTGCAGCCCCGCTGCGAGGTGCTGGGCGAGATCCCCGAGCAGCTGGATTTCTTTGATGTCATGCCGGAGTATGACGTGAGCCTGTATGCCAACAAAAAGCAGAAGACCACCCCGGAAACGGCGAAAGAGGCACTGGAAGCCCTGCTGCCGGTGCTGAGCGATGAGGCACTGGATTTTGGCAATCGCGATGCCGTCTTTGATGCCTGCAAGGCCAAGGCCGAAGAGCTGGGCAAAAAGAACGGCTGGCTGCTCTACCCGCTGGGCATTGCCCTGTCCGGCAAGCAGCGCACCCCCGGCGGCGGCACCGACCTCGCCTGCATGATGGGCCGTGAGACCACCCTTGCCCGCGTCAATGCGGCAATTGAAAAGCTGAACGGTTAAGCATAAGTACAGAGATCTGGGAGGTGGAACCTATGATGTACCCGTTTATGACATTGGATGACGATACTGAGATCGTGCATTCCGAGATGAAGCCCGATGGCCGGGTAAAGGTGTACCTTGAAAAACCGGATACAGAAGATTGTTTCCACTCAGCAGTGTGCTGGCTGCCGGGCTATGACTGGCAGGAGGTACACGGCTTCACGCCCGAGGAGATCGCGCGGTATCAGAAGATCGTGGAGTCTACCGCGCATCTGATCTTGCGGTTCTCCCAAGAAGGAGGCGTGGAAAATGCCGCAGGTTTTTAAGGTTGGTTCCTACTGGGTCTATTTCTGGGCCAACGAGAATGAGCCATTGGAGCCGATCCATGTGCACGTTGCGCAGGGCGCACCCAACAGCAACGCCACGAAGATCTGGATCACCAAGGCGGGCGGCTGCTATCTGTGCAATAATAACTCCCAGATCCCACCCCGGGTGCTGCGTAACATTATGGCGGTTATTGAGGCCCGCAGCGGCGAAGTGATCGAAAAATGGACAGCCTTTTTTGGCGAGATCCGCTATTTCTGCTGAACGGCTGATTTTTTGCAAAATAACACAAAGCTCTGCGGCGTTTTTGGATGCCGCAGGGCTTTTTTGCGTCTTTGGGCCGGTTTGCGGCAGAACACTGCACTGCGCTAAAAATCGCCGCCGCCCCGCGCTACAGTATATGCAGAAAGCGCGGGGCACAGAACAACAGGACCCCGCCGGAAAGCGGGGAATTTTTTATGACAGAGCGGATGGGTCTGGTAACAGCAGGGCGGCAGGACGGGCGTTCGGCGGCATTGGCACGGCGGGCAGAGCTGCGCCCGGCAGCCCGCAGGCTGGCGGCGGTGGCAGTGGGATTTGCAGGCGGCTGGGCCGTTCTGTACGGGGCACTGATGCCCTTTGGTCTGGGCTTTGTGCTGGGCTTTGCAGAGGACTGCTTTGCCCCCTGCGCGGCAGGTGCGGCGCTGGGGATGCTGCTGCACGGGTTTGGCGCACTCTCGCTGCGCAGCGTCTGTATGCTGTGCGCATTGGGCGCTGCGGTGGCGGCACGGTGGATGGGAACCAGAAAGCTGGCCCCGGCTGCGCTGGCGGGCTGCGGCACGTTGGTCGGAATGGCGCTGTGCTTTGCCTTTGGCGGAGAAGGAACGGAGCTGGTGCTCTACAGTGCGGCAGATGCCCTGCTGGCTGCAGCCATCGGGTTCTGTCTGCGGCAGTTCGCGCCCGAAAAGCCGGGTGCCGGGATGCTTCTGGTAGGGGCTGCAGCGGCAGCGGCGCTGGGCAGTGTGCAGCTGTGGCAGCTGCAGCCGGGGGTCATTGCCTGCGCGGCACTGGAGCTGTACCTGTGCAGTAAGGCGCAGGTCAAGGCGGCCCTTGCCGCCAGCGCGGTGCTGGGGGCAGCCCTGTGCGCCGCAGACCCGGCCCTCAGCTTTGCGGCGGCGGGCCTTGCCTGTGCCACGGCGGCAGCAGCCGTGCTGGCACCCGGGCGGCGGATGGAAGCAGCCGCGGCCTATGCGGGCGGCTGCGTGACCGGCGCACTCTGTGTCCAGCCGCCCGGAAGCGCGTTCCAGTACCTGCTGAACGTCTGCATCGGCATCACGGCGATGGCATTGATGCCGGCGCGGTGGCTCGTGCCGGAGCCGGAGGACAAGACGCCGCCCCGGCAGGCACAGCGCCCACAGTACAGCGTTGCCGCTACCCGGCTGGAACAGGTATCCCAGAGTCTTGCATCGCTGGCCGAGACCGTGAACGATGTCTACGACACGCTGCCGCACCGGCGTGAAAATTTCCGGTGGGTGATCGACAACACGCATGATACCCTCTGTTTTAATTGTGGGCGGCGGGATACCTGCTGGAAACAGGAGTATGCCGCCACGCTGGAGGGGATGGAGGCACTGCGCCCGCTGCTGGAGCAGAACGGCGGGCTGGAAACCGCCCAATTGCCCGGGCAATTATCCCGCTGCATCCACCCGGCGGCACTGTGTGCAGCCGCAAGCCGCTCCTTTGCGTTGTACCGCAGCCGCAAGGAGGCCCGCCTGCACGCGGAAGCCATGCGCACCGCCCTGACCGAGCAATACAGCGCGGTGGCCGAAGCGCTGGGCGTGCTGGGGGAGCAGCTGGGCCGTCCGGGCGACCCGGAACCTTATAAATCCGGCCGGGTGGCGGACTTTTTTGCAGGCCTTGGCACCCCGCCGCAGGAGTGCGCCGTCACGCTGGACGACTTGGGCCGCACCCACGCGGCGGTCACGCTGCCGCGCACCCGTTTTTCCGCGCAGGAGCTGGCCGCACTGGCCGGGGAGGTGGGCCGCATCTGCCGCCGCACGCTGGAAGTGCCGCAGGTGCTCTCCTGCAAGGGAATGACCACCCTGCTGTTCTGTGAAAAGCCTGCCCTGCGGGCGGTGTTCGGCATGGCAGGCGCGGCGGCGCGGGGCAGCATTTCCGGCGATGCGGTGCAGCAGTTCTGCAGCCCGGCAGCGGCGCAGATGATCCTGTGCGACGGCATGGGCACCGGCAGGCCTGCAGCCGTGGATGGCAACCTTGCCGCCGAGCTGACGGCCCGGCTGCTCAAGGCGGGCTTTACCGCAGAGCTGGCGGCAAGGCTGGTCAACGTGGCCCTTGCCCTGAAAAGTGAGGATGAGAGCGGGGCTACGCTGGATCTCATCAGCGTGGACCTATACACCGGCACGGCAAGGCTCTTCAAGGCCGGGGCAGCGCCGGGGTTCCTTGTGCACGGCGGGCGGGTGCGGGCAGTGGGGGACGCCAGTCTGCCGGTAGGGATCCTGAGCGGGGTGAACGGTCAGAGCCGGGTGGTGCATCTGACGGCCGGGGATTATGCGGTGCTGGTGTCGGACGGCCTTCTGGTGGATGGCCCGGGCTGGGTGGCAAAACAGCTGGAGCTCTCGGCAGCAGCAGGGGAGCCGCCGGAGCAGATCGCAAAGACGCTGGTGGAGACGGCTCGTGTGCGTGCCCAAAAGACCGGCAGGCCGGACGACATCACGGCGGCGGTGCTGCGGCTGGAAAAGTGCTGAGTTCACACAAACTTCGTTGATTTTCGGCAGGGAAGAAGGTATACTATGGAAGCATAGAAACAAAACGGGAGGGCAGAAAGATGCTTACCATAACCGTGGCGCAGGATGGCAGCGGCGATTTTGCTTCGGTGTCCGAAGCGGTGCTGGCCGTGCCGTATGACTGCAGGGCAGAGATCCATATCGGGCCGGGCACTTACCGGGAAAAGCTGGTCTGCGAAAAAAAGAACATTGCCCTGCTCGGTGCAGGCATGGACAATACCCGCATCGTGTGGGGCGACGGCGGCAGGCTGCCGCACCCGGACGGCAGGCCCACCCATACCTTCCGCAGCTACACGGCGTTTTTCAGCGGAGAACGTCTGCGGGTGGAAAATTTGACCATCGAGAATGATGCCGGTCCCGGGGCCGAGGTGGGTCAGGCTGTGGCGGCTTACGTGGACAGCGCCCGCGCGTTTTTTGCGGATGTGCGGCTGCTGGGGAATCAGGACACCCTGTTCTGCGCCCCTCTGCCGGAGAAGGAGCGGGAGAAGGACGGCTTTCTGGGCCCGCGCGGCCTTGCGCCCCGCCGCCCGACTGCCCAGTATTACCGGCACTGCCAGATCGCAGGGGACATCGATTTTATCTTTGGCGGTGCGGACGCCCTGTTTGAGCAGTGCACCATCCGCACCGTGAACAATCACCTGCCCGCCAGCTATGTCACAGCTCCCTCGGGCCGTGCCGATGGCCTCGGGTTTGTGTTCTGGGACTGCGACTTTGTTTCGGACGACTGCCCGGCAGGCACGGTGTTTCTGGGCAGGCCATGGAGGCCCACCGGAAAGACTGCCGTGCTGGACTGCCGTCTGGGAGCCCACATTGCACCGGAAGGCTTTTCGCCCTGGCAGAGCCGCACCGACTCGGACCTTGCCTGCTTTGCGGAAGCGGGCAGCACCGGCGAGGGCGCAGCAGCGCGCGGTGCATGGGTGAAGCAGCTGGACAGCCAGCAGGCCGAAGAGCTGCTCAGATGTGCACGGAAGCTTTGCAGACCGGAATAAAAGCGAAAAATATAAAATAAAGTATAAAACGGATTTGAAGGATCTTTTATGAAAAAACTGCCGAATTTTGTCAAATGGCTCATCATTCTGGCGGCACTGGCTGCAATGGGCTGGATGATGTGGGCTGTGAATGATCGTGCCTCCCGGGTGGAAATGCCCGCACCGGATAATACATTTGGGATTTATCACACAGCAGATTCCAATTCGTAATCGGCCCGTAACAGAAAAACGGCCTGCTGCAGCTGAGCAGCA
The DNA here is from genome assembly GCF_048323735.1 of Faecalibacterium sp. 3. NCBI lineage: Bacteria > Bacillati > Bacillota > Clostridia > Eubacteriales > Oscillospiraceae > Faecalibacterium > Faecalibacterium sp. 3. The sequence goes on along the minus strand of NZ_JBLWFN010000001.1, from coordinate 1,000,890 downwards.
GGCCGTTTTGGCTTTTCTGGGAGAACTCAGTTCCAGAGCCGGGAGAGCCGGTCCAGCAATGTGTCGGCCGGTGTACTGGCCCGGAGCGAAAGACCGGCCTTTTCCTTCAGGGTCAGGATGCGACGGACGCTCTCGTCAAGCCGTTCCTCGGAGATCCGGCCGGACTCCACGGCGGCAACGACACCGTCAAAGGCTTCCTGCAGGTCGGCAGGGAGCAGAAGGAGATCGGCACCGGCATCCAGAGCGGCAATGGCAGCCTCTGCCAGAGAATAATGGTCGGTGATGGCTTTCATGCCCAGCCCGTCCGTGCAGATCACACCGGTAAAGCCAAGCTCGCCGCGCAGACGTTCGGTCAGCATCGTGTAGGAAAGCGAGGCCGGCAGGCCGTCCTCGGTGGCGTTGGGGGTTGTGATGTGTGCGGCCATGACCACATCGGCTCCGGCCGCAATGCCGGCCTCAAAGGGCAGCAGTTCCACCGCTTTCATCTCTTCCCATGTCTTTGTGCTGGTGGCAGTCCCGGCATGGCTATCCTCAAGGGTGTCTCCGTGTCCGGGGAAATGTTTCAGCGTGCAGAGCATCCCGGCTTCATGGAAGCCCTGCACCGCAGCACGGACCATCCCGGCGGTGACGTCCGGGTCGGAGGAAAAGGCGCGGCGGCCGATGACCGGGTTCAGGGGGTTGGAGTTGACATCGGCGACGGGGGCAAGGTCCAGATTGAAGCCGTAATGCTTCAGGTAGCCGCCGATGGTGCGTCCCATGGTCCTGGCCTGCTCGGGATCGCCGGTGGTGCCGATGGCGGAAGCACTCGGGAATTTCGGCAGGTCGAAGGCAGAGCTGTTTGCCAGACGTGCCACCGGGCCGCCCTCTTCATCCACCGCGACCAGAAGGCTGTTCCCGGCGGAACGCTGAAAATCCCGGATCAGTGCGGTCATCTGGGACTGGCTGGAAATATTGGTGGCAAACAGCACGATACCGCCCACCGGGTAGGAGCGCAGATGCTCCCGCATGGAGCAGGTCAGCTTCATGCCGCCGGAGCGCTGCTCAAAATCCAGCGCTTCCGGCCGCACGGCAAACAGCTGGCCTACCTTTTCCCGCAGAGTCATGGAGGCGAGTGCAGCTTCCACTTCATCCGAAGCGGCTCCTGCCGCGGGGGGCATCCCGGCCAGCAGTGCCAAACTGACGATGGCGACCGCCGCTCTTTTCCAAAATTGCTTCATGAAGGCTCCTCCTGCTTTTGACGATATCTTATTCTATCATCTTTTCCCCGGGATTTTCACCGCCTCTGTCTTCCACCGTTTTCTTTTCGTTGGCAGGCAGATCGTTCATGACGAACCAGAATGTGGTGCCCATGCCAATGGCGCTCTGCACGCCAAAGCGGAAGCCGTGCTGCTGGAAGATCGCCTTTGTGATGGAAAGGCCAAGGCCGGTGCCCTGCTTTCCGGCGTCGGAGCGGGAGCGGTAGTACCGGTCGAAGATATAGGGCAGGTCGTCGGCGGCAATGCCGGGACCGTGATCCTCCACCTCGATCCGCACGCCCTCGGTGCAGCGCTGGGCCCGCAGGATGAAGATGCCGTCCTTGCCGATATGGTGCATGGCGTTGCCCAAAAGGTTGTGCAGTGCACGCTGCATCATATCCGGGTCGGCGTAGACCGGCAGTTCCTCGTCCGGCAGCTCCAGCTTCAGCTGCCAGCCGTTCTGGGCGCAGATGGCGTCGTAGCGCTCGCTCACCTCGTCACACAGCTGAGCCATGTCAAAGTGCACGCGCTCACATTTTGCCGCGCCGCTGGTCACTTTGCTCAGCTCCATCACGCTGGAGACCAGCGCGGTCAGACGGTCGGTCTCATCCACGATAATGTTCATCTGTTCATCGCGGTGGGCCTTGTCGTCGCCGGTAATGTCGCGCACCGTCTCGGCATAGCCTTTGATGAGGGTCAGCGGGGTGCGCAGGTCGTGGGAAACGTTGGCCAGCAGGTCACGCTGCATCTGTGAAGAGCGCTGCACCTCGGTTGCCATGTGGTTGAAGTCCTGCGCCAGATCGCCCAGCTCATCGCTGCGGCGGGTGTCCACCTGCACGGCGTAGTTGCCCATTGCCATCTGGCGGGCAGCGCTGGAAAGCTGGCGCAGCGGTTTTGTGAACCACTCGCTGAACAGCCACCCTGCCGTCATGGCAAAGGCGAAGATCACGGCTGCTGCCATGGGCAGCACGGTGCTCAGGATCTTGCCTGCCTCGGCCACATGCACAAGACTGGTAGTGACAAGCACGGTATACTCGCCGCCGGCCGTGTTGCGCCCCACCAGCAGCTGGGCGGAGCCGGACAGCCGCGGCGGGTTCAGGGTCTGCACAAAGCCGCCGGTGGTGCGGCATTTTTTGCGCATGGCCACGGCGGTGGAAACGATCATGTCGTTGTTGGCAGAGTCGGAAAGCAGCGTTTCGTGCAGGTTGCAGTAGGACTGGTTCTCGATCTTGTAAATGGTGCGCATGGTGGAATCCGAGATATCCACACAAAAGCTGTTCAGAGAACCGCTGGCGTACAGCTGGGTGGCCAGCCGGTCAAAAAAAGACGTGTTTACAGAAAGCTGGCCAAAGGACCAGGAGGAAAGCGTTTCGTCCTCCGCAAGGGCTTTATCCAGATCTGCCGTGATGTTTTCGGCCTGCGTGATCAGCTGCTTTTCAATGTGCTTGGTGTACAGCGGTTCCAGCAGCTGGGTGGACAGAAACCACACCAGTGCCAGCAGGAACAGACAGATACAACACAAAAACCACATCAGCTGGCCGCGGATGCCGGGAGAGTGATGGTGCCGCATGAACCCTACACTCCTTTATCAGCGCGTTGCGTCGGGGTCGAATTTGTAGCCGATGCCCCACACGGTAGCAATGTAGCTGCGGCACTTGCCCAGATGGCCCCGCAGCATTTTGACATGGGTATCCACCGTGCGGTCCTCACCGAAGTAGTCGTAGTTCCACACCTTCTGCAGGATCTTTTCACGGCTGAGGGCGATGCCCTTGTTGGAAGCAAGGAACACCAGCAGGTCGAACTCCTTGGGAGTCAGGGCGACCTCCTCGCCGGAAACACGCACCGTGTGGCTGGCGGTGTCGATGGTCAGCTCGCCGAAGGTCATGGTGTCGGAGGCGGCAGCAGGCTTGGGCATGGTGCGGTTCAGCACCGCTTTCACGCGGGCCACCAGCTCCCGGGGCGAGAACGGCTTGACCACATAGTCGTCTGCACCGCCCTCAAGGCCCGCCAGCTTGTCGTATTCCTCGCTGCGGGCGGTCAGGATGATGACCGGCGTGTTGATGTGGCGGGCACGCATCTCCCGCAGGCAGGTCATGCCGTCCATGAACGGCATCATCAGATCCAGAATGACCAGATCAAAGGCCCCGCCGGAAAGCTGTGTCAGCGCAGCAGTGCCGTCAGCGGCCTCTTCACAGATGTAACCGGAATATTGTAAATGTTCACGGATCAGCTCGCGGATACGCGGCTCATCGTCAACGATCAGGATCTTAGCCATAATACAGTCCCCTTCCTCGAAAATAGACTTCTCATCCATCGTATCATACAGCAAGAATAGGAAAAAGCTGTGAAGTTTGCGTGAACGCTTTTCAAAAAAGCACGGGCGTACCCACTCTCAGTATACCACAGAAAACCAGCCCTGCACAGCCGCAGTTTCAAAGCGGATAAAACAGACAGTTTTATTGCACAAAAGCGTGGAATATGATACTATAAAGATAAGATTTTTTGCCGGAAAACGGAATACAGGAGGGCGGGCTCATGGGCATTCTGTACGACAGACTTCTGATCCTGCTGAACGAATCCAGCAGCGACTCCACCTTTTATCACATTGCGCTGGCCATGCTGCAAAATATGGAACTGCTGCACAGCCTTGCCATCAACGAGGTGGCGGACCTGTGCAGGGTATCCAAGTCCACCATTTCCAAGTTCATCCGGGCGCTGGGCTACGAGGACTACGCCGAGTTCCGGGAAGCGGCTAGGCTTGAGGAAAACAAATATCATGTCTCCTACAATTTTTCCGTGGATGTAATCGGGTATCTGGAATCCAACTCGGTGCAGGAGTATACGCAGGAGATCGCAAAAGACATCCAGCTCACAGCGCAGCAGCTGGACTGGGATGCCGTTGACCGGCTGGTGGACGATCTGATTTACTATAAAAAAGTGTTTGCGCTGGGCATGATGTTCTCCGGTACCGCAGCCATGGATCTGCAGATCAAGCTGGGCCGCTGCGGCAAGTTCATTGTGGCACCCCGGAACGATATCCAGCAGATGGACAATGTTGCCCGTGCGGACGAGGACACGTTGCTGATCGTGTTCAGCGATTCCGGCCAGTACCTGAACCGGTACGACGCCATTGAGGATTTCTATGATAAGGGAATCTTCAACACCACAAAGGCAAAGACCGTGCTGATCACCTCGGACGAAAAAATGGCCCATGACCCCCGCGTGGCCTACAGCATCCTGTTCCACCGGGGCGGTAATGTGCACACCCACCGCACGACATTTCCCTTCGTTACGGATATGATCGCATGGCGTTACTACGAAAAATCCCATAAAAACCGGTAATATTGGAATACTGCACAAATCAAAGCGCGTACATTTTAGCAAACTGCCGAATGTACGCGCTTTTTGTTTCCAAAATGCGAAATTTCCCATGTATCCATTACGGGCAAATATAATAGAAGCAACGAACGGCAAATGCGATTTTCAAGCACAATGACGAAGAAAAGGAGACGCATATGAGAGTACCCGATGGATTTTTGTGGGGCGGTGCCACCGCCGACTTCCAGTACGAGGGCGGCTGGCAGGAGGGCGGACGCGGCCTTTCTACCCACGATTTTGAGACCGATGGCTCCGTGCAGGACCCGCGCGGCAACACCCTGCTGCTGGCAGACGGCGGCTTTGCCAAGGCACGCAGCAGCTTTTTTGCAGCCGAGAGCTTCCCGGAAGGCGCAAAGCCGCACGTCTACCCGGACTGCTACTATCCCAGCCACAACGCTGTGGACGGCTACCACCACATGAAGGAAGATGTGGAGCTGATGGCCGGTATGGGCTACAATGTGTACCGTTTCTCCATCTGCTGGAGCCGTATCTTCCCCACCGGCGAAGAGCAGCAGCCCAACGAAGAGGGCCTGAAGTTCTATCTGGACCTCATCGACGAGCTGGAAAAGCACGGCATGGAGCCACTCATCACCATCCATCACGATGAGCTGCCCGCCGCTCTGGCCGAGAAGTACAACGGCTGGGAGAGCCGCCACACCATCGACTGCTACCTGCACTACTGCCGCACCCTGTTTGAGCGCATCGGCATGCGGTGCCGCTACTGGCTCACCTTCAACGAGATCAACGCCGTGCGCGGCTACGCCTCCTGCGGCACCTCCAGCGCCGACGACCAGACCCACTACAACGCCGTGCACAACATGTTCCTTGCCAGCGCACAGGCCGTCAAGCTGGGCCACGAGATGATGCCCGGCTCCCAGTTTGGTGCCATGTATGCCCTGAGCGAGATCTACCCCGCCACCTGCAAGCCGGAGGATATGTTCCGCCAGATGCAGTGCCGCCGCGAAAGCCTGTTCTTCATCGATGTGATGGCCCGCGGCTACTACCCCTCCTACACCGGCGACCTGTTTGGCCGCCGCGGTGTGACCCTGCACACCGAGCCGGGCGATGACGAGATCCTGAAGAGCGGCACGCTGGACTTTGTGTCCTTCAGCTACTATCGCTCCTGCACCGTGAGCACCGAGACCAAGTTCAACGTGATCGGCGGAGACCAGAACCCCTATCTGCAGAGCACCCCGTGGGGCTGGCCCATCGACCCGCTGGGCCTGCGCTATTGCATGAACGAGATCTACGACCGCTACCAGAAGCCCATCTTCATCGTGGAGAACGGTCTGGGTGCCATCGACGAGATCGAAGAGGACGGCACCATCAACGATACCTACCGCATCAACTACCTGCGCGACCACCTCAAGGCCATGATCGACGCGATCGTGATCGACGGTGTGCCGTGCCTGGGCTACACCATGTGGGGCTGCATCGATCTGGTAAGCCTTTCCACCGGTGAGATGAAGAAGCGCTACGGCCACATCTATGTGGATATGGACGATAAGGGCAACGGCACCTGTGCACGCCGCAAGAAGCTGTCTTACGATTGGATGAAAGAGGTCATCGCCACCAACGGCGAAAGCCTCTGGAACGAATAAAGGAATCATAAATAAAGCAAAGGAGAAACAATATGGCATTTGACGCAAAGAAAACGGCTGCGGAAGTGGTTCAGCTGGTGGGCGGTACCGAGAACATTTCCAGCGTGGCACACTGCATGACCCGGCTGCGGTTCGTGGTCAAGGATCTGAACAAGGCGGATCAGGAAGCACTGAAAAAGATCCCCGGCGTGCTGGGCGTGATCTACGCCGGCGGCCAGCTGATGGTGGTTTTGGGCAAGAATCTGCTGCCCGTGTATGAGGCGGTCGTGAAGGACTTTGACCTCAAGGAAGGCGCAGCCATCAACGAGAATCTGGATGTGCCCAAGGAAAAGCAACCCCTCACCGTGAAGAGCGCAGGTGTTGCAGTGCTGAACTACGTTTCCGCTGCCGTGTCGCCCATGATCACCGGCCTGGTGGCCGGCGGTATGCTCAAGGTGCTGCTGCTGCTCATCACGCTGGTGAATGCAGGCTTTGCCGATACCGCTACATACGCCCTGCTCAGCGGCGTTGCGGATGCAGCCTTCTTCTTCATGCCCATCTTTGTTGCCTACGGCGCAGCCAAAAAGCTGGGCGGCACCCCCATCTACTCCATGATCTGTGCCGCAGCCCTGCTGCACGGCAAGTACACCGCGCTGGTGGCTGCCGGTGAGCCCATTACCCTGCTGGGCATCCCCGTGCGCCTGATGAGCTACTCCAGCTCCCTGCTGCCGGCGCTGCTGATCGCACTGTGCGCATACTATCTGGAAAAGTTCTTCAACAAGATCGTTCCGGGCATCTTCAAGTCCCTGCTGGTGGGCCTGTGCACCGTTACCGTCACCTCCATTCTGGGCTTCACCGTGCTGGCTCCTCTGGGCGGTTACCTGGGCAACTATCTGGCCGTCGCGTTCAGCTTCCTGGGCGATAAGATCGGCTTTATCACCGTGGGCCTGCTGGCCGCCTGCCTGCCCTGGCTGGTCATGACCGGTATGCACATTGGTCTGGTGCCCTTCATGGCACAGGCTCTGACCAACCCCGGCTACGACGCTGTGTTCCGCCCCGCATTCATTCTGCACAACATGGCAGAAGGCGGTGCCTGCATCGGCGTGGCCCTGCGCACCAAGAGCGCTGAGAAGCGTGCCGAAGCTCTGTCCATCGCATTCGGCTGCATCGTGGCCGGTGTTACCGAGCCTGCCATCTACGGCATCAACCTGCCCCGCAAAAAGCCCATGTACGGCGTGATGGCCGGCGGCGCTGTGGGCGGCGTTGTGGCCGGCCTGCTGGGCGCTAAGGCTTACGTGATGGGCTACTCCACCGTGCTGGCCCTGCCCATCTTCCAAGATACCATCATCGCCATGAGCATCGCCATCGTGACTGCCATCGTGGTGGCTGCCATTGTGACCTACGTACTGGGCTTTGAGGAATAAGTGCTTTACAGGTAAATGAAGAACGCTGCGCCGTGCAGGGGCGCAGCAGAACGTAAAAGGTCCTTCCGGATGCACCCGGAAGGACCTCTTTTTGTATGCATTTTCGGCTGCGGCACGGCGCTTATTCCTCGATGCGCACAAAGCGGGGCTGCACTTTGCCGTCCCGCTCCACGGTCTCGCACCACATGGCGGCGGGACGCACCCAGAGGCCGCGCTCACCGTACAAAGCGCGGTACACCACCATTTCCTCTTCAGTCTCGCTGTGCCGGGCCATGCCCAGCATCTCGTATTCATTGCCCTTGAAATGCCGGTAGCGGCCCGGCAGAACGTTGTATTTGAATGGCTCCATTTTCATCCTCGATTCCGGTCGTTTGTGCACGATGTTATCACCAAACGGATTATAGCATACTTTCATGCAGCAAAAAAGCCTTTTGCAGGAAAGATGCGGAAAAAGGTCTGCGGCGGATGCTTGCACTGCCGCGCCGCAAATGCTATACTGAAACGATAAGGGCAGGCAAACCTGCCAAGACTGCTGACAAACAAAGGAAATAGCCCTATGAGGATCGGACTTGTTGAATTTCTGCTCATCCTTGCCATTGCGTCGCTCACCATCGGGCCGCAGGTGGCATTGTTCGTGGATCGCTGGCTGCGGCGGGCAAACCGCGTCAATGCCAGAGCCGCCCGCCGCCGGGCAGAATATGCCGCGCAGGCGGCTGCCGAGCGGGACGCCCTGCTCAAGCGCTTCCGCACGGCCAGCACGGTGTTTGGCGTGTGCATTCTGCTGGCGCTGGTATATACACTGGTGTTCCGGCCCATCGATACACCGCCGCAGGCGTACGATGCCCCTGCTGTACGGCAGGATACCGGTGCAGCACAGACGGCCCTTGCAACTGACGATAAGGGCACGCTGGATCTGGGCGAGTATCAGAACGTGGACTGCATCCGCGCCCGGGATGGTCTTGTATATGCTGCGGCCTGCAATGGTGCCGCGCTGAAAAAGTGCAGCAGTGACCTTGTGCGCACCGATGGCGGTCACACGGCGGCGGTGCTGACGGTGGACGGAGAGCTGACCGGCTTTGCCTTTGACGGCAGCGGAGACCTGTGGCTGAGCATCCTCACGCCCGGCGGTGGCAGTCTGTGCCGTGCCGCCCACGACAGCTGGGGCACGGCAGTGGAGCAGGTGGTGACCCAGATCGACGGTGCACCGCTGGGGGCCGTCTCGGCGGTGGAAGCCGCGCCGGACGGCCGGATCTATTTTGCGGTTGCTGCCGCTGCCGGTGCCGCGGACGGGCTGGAGAGCACCCTGCGTACCGAACTGCTGGCCCACACCGGCACCGGCTGTGTGTATGTGTACGACCCGGCGGCACGTTCGGTGCAGAAGGTGCTGGGCGGCGTGGCCGGTGCGGCCGGTCTGGCACTGAGCCCGGACGGCAGCACCCTGTATGTCTCCGACCTTGCAAACCGCTGTGTGTGGAGGGTGAGCGCTGATGCGCAGGATCTGACCGCAGGCGGAAAGAACTGCAGCAGCTTGGTCTCCGGCCTGCCGGGGTATCCCGGTGCGCTGGCGATGGACCCGGACGGGACCCTGTACATCGGCTACCGCTGGGCCCGCAGCAGCTGGCTGGAAAAAAATGCAGGCAGCACTCTGCTGCGGGGCATCGCCCTGCGTGCAGGCCGGAATCTGCAGGAGAAGCTGTTCAGCCTGCCTGCGGACGCCCCCTGCACCGAGGCGGTGGACACCGCAGACGGCAGCTGGCAGCGGGTGGTCTCCGGCCGGGGCGCAGGCAGCGTGACGGCACTGTGCCCGGTGGAAAGCAGGCTGTATCTCGGCCTTGCAGGCAGCGAAAAGGTGCGCAGTGCAAATCTTTGATTTTTGATAAAAAACGAGGTGTTTTTTATGACAGAGGAATTCAAAAAACAGATCGAAACCGAGGCGCGGCAGGCCGTGACAGAGCTGCTGGCGCAGGCTAAGCTGAAAAAAGGGGACGTGTTCGTAGTGGGCTGCTCCTCCAGCGAGATCGTGGGCGGGCACATCGGCAAGGATTCCAGCCTCGAGGCGGCACAGGCCGTGTACGCGGGCATTGCCCCAGTGCTGGCCGAAAACGGCATCTGGCTGGCTGCGCAGTGCTGTGAGCATCTGAACCGCGCCATCATAATTGAGCGGGAAGCCGCCGAAAAATACGGCTGGGAAGAGGTGTGCGTGGTGCCCCGCCCCCATGCAGGCGGCAGCTGGGCCACCACCTGCTGGAAGAAGTTCCGGGAGCCGGTGGCCGTGGAAGAGATCCGCGCCCACGCAGGCATTGATATCGGCGGTACCCTCATCGGGATGCACCTCAGAAGGGTGGCAGTGCCGGTGCGACTGAGCCTTTCAAAGATCGGCGAAGCCAACATCCTGTGCGCCCGCACCCGCCCGAAGCTCATTGGCGGCGAGCGCGCCAAGTATACCGAGGAGGACTGAGCATCATGGCAGAAAAGAATCTGGAACAGATGAAGGAGGCCGTGGCGGAGATCCGGGAAAAGATGGCTGCTGCCGCCCGTGAAGCAGGCCGCGACCCGGCAGCGGTGCAGCTGTGCGCCGCCTGCAAGACCCGCACTGCACAGACGGTGGCCGCAAGTGCAGCCCTGCCCATCGATGTGTTTGGCGAGAACCATGTGCAGGAGCTGTGCGCAAACTTTGACGCCGGTGCCTACTGCGGTAAGCCCAGCCACTTTATCGGCCATCTGCAGACCAACAAGATCAAAAAGGTGCTGGGCCGCGCCAGCCTCATCCAGAGCGTGGACAGTGAGCATCTGCTGAACGCCATCGAGAAGGAAGCAGCCAGGGCCGGCATCGTGCAGGACGTGCTGCTGGAGGTGAACATCGGCGGGGAGGAGAGCAAGACCGGCGTGGCACCGGAAGCACTCTGGCCGCTGCTGGATGCCGCTGCCGCACAGGAGCACATCCGGGTCAAGGGGCTGATGGCCATTCCTCCCGTGAATGACGATGATACCCGCAACCGCCGCTATCTGGCCGAGGTGTACAAGCTGTTCGTACAGGCGGGCGAACGCGGCTATTCCAACGTGTCCATGGAGACCCTCTCCATGGGCATGAGCGGCGACTTTGAAAACGCCATCCGGGAGGGTGCCACCCTCGTGCGCATCGGCACCGCCATCTACGGTGAACGGGATTACAGTAAAAAGTAAGAGAACGAACCCTCTCCGTCATTGCTGCGCAATGCCACCTCCCCCGGAAGGGGGAGGTTTTGTACAGCTTCCCGAAAGATGCAAAGGCTCCCCCTCTCGGGGGAGCTGGCGAACGAAGTGAGCCTGAGAGGGTTTTACAACAGGAGGAACCATGTCAAAAACCAAGATCAACGACCCCGGGGCGCACCACGCAGGCAGCGGTGCGCTGATCCGGCGGTTTCTGCCCTATCTGGCAAAGTACAAAAAGACCCTGTTTCTGGATCTGTTCTGTGCAGCACTGACCACCCTGTGCGATATCGTGCTGCCCAAGATCATGAGCACCATCACCAACGCCGCCATGGGCGTGGGCATCACCCTGACGGCGGGCATCGTGCTGCGGCTGGCGGCACTCTATTTTGTGCTGCGCATCATCGACGGTGCAGCCAGCTACTATATGTCCAGCATCGGCCATATCATGGGCGTCCATATTGAGACCGACATGCGCCGCGATGCCTTTGACCACCTGCTGAAGCTGGACCACACCTACTACAACAACACCAAGGTGGGCACCATCATGGGCCGCATCACCAACGACCTGTTCGATGTGACCGAGTTCGCCCACCACTGCCCGGAGGAATTTTTCATTGCGGCCATCAAGATCGTGGTGTCCTTTGTCATCCTGTGCCGGGCCAGTGTGCCGCTGACACTGGCGGTGTTCGCCTGCGTGCCGCTGATGGGGGTGGTGTCAGTATACCTGAACGGACGTCTGCGGGCACGGTTCCGCCAGCAGCGCGTGCAGATCGGCGAGCTGAACTCCACCATTGAGGACAGCCTGCTGGGGCAGGGCGTCGTGAAGGCCTTTGCCGCCGAGGATGAGGAACGGGAAAAGTTCGCCAAGGGCAACCGGGAGTTCGAGGAGATCAAGACCCTCGGCTACTACGCCATGGGTGCCTTCAACACCTCCACCCGCCTGTTCGACGGCCTGATGTATCTGGTGGTCATTCTGGCAGGCGGCCTCTCGCTGGTGTACGGCAGGATCACCGCCGGTGACATGGTGGCCTATATGCTGTACGTCACCACCCTCATTGCCACCATCCGCCGCATCGTGGAGTTTGCCGAGCAGTTCCAGCGCGGCATGACCGGCATCGAGCGCTTTGCCGAGATCATGGACACCCCCGTGACCATCGGCGACGCCCCGGACGCGGTGCCGCTGCAGCCCGGCCCCGGTGACATCCGGTTTGAAAATGTCAGCTTTGAGTACCCGGACGACCACAACAAGGTCCTGCACAACGTCAGTCTGGATATCCGGGCGGGCGAACGGCTGGCGCTGGTCGGCCCCTCGGGCGGCGGCAAGACCACCCTGTGCAACCTCATCCCCCGCTTCTACGAGGTGACCAGCGGCCGCATCCTGATCGATGGGCAGGACATCCGCCATGTCACCCTGAAGAGCCTGCGGCAGGATATCGGCATCGTGCAGCAGGACGTGTACCTGTTCAGCGGCACGGTGGCCCAGAACATCGCCTACGGCAAGCCCGGTGCCACCCGCGAAGAGATCATGGAAGCGGCGCGTCTGGCGGGTGCGGAAAAGTTCATTCTGGCCCTGAAGGACGGCTTTGACACCTACGTGGGTGAGCGCGGCGTCAAGCTCTCCGGCGGGCAGAAGCAGCGCATCGCCATTGCGCGGGTGTTCCTGAAGAACCCGCCCATCCTCATTCTGGACGAGGCTACCAGCGCACTGGACAACGAAAGCGAGATCCTGGTGGGCCAAAGCCTTGAAAAGCTGGCCCATGGCCGCACCACCCTTACCATCGCCCACCGCCTGACCACCATCAAGGACTACGACCGCATCCTTGTGCTGGGCGAAGAGGGCATCGTGGAATCCGGCACCCATGACCAGCTGCTGGCAAAGCAGGGCGTCTACTACCGCCTGTGGAACCAGCTGCCGGGGGAAGATACACTGTAAAAAAGCACACATACAAAAAAGCTCTGCCGCAAGCACGGCAGAGCTTTTTGCGTACAGAGGGATCATTCACCCACGATCAGGCGCACAGAACCATAGATACCGGCATCGTTGCCAAGGATGGCGGGCACGATGGGGGTCTCACGGCAGGACTTGAAGGCATAGACCTTGAAGTGCTCCCGCAGCGGGGCAAACAGAACCTCGCCTGCGCGGGACACGCCGCCGCCCACCATGAACATCTCCGGGTCCACGGTGGCGGCAATGGTTGCCAGCGCCATGCCGAGGGTATCGGTCATCTCGTCCACCTCGCGGGCGGCAAGGGCGTCGCCATTGCGGGCGGCATCAAACACGTCCTTGGCGGCAAACTCAGTGCCGCGCAGGGTGCAGGGGGTGTCCGGGTTCTCGTCCAGCAGCTTCTTCATGCAGCGCACAACGCCGGTAGCACTGGAATACTGCTCCAGACATCCGTGCTTGCCGCAGCCGCAGGCGGCGGTCTCGTGGCGGTCCACCGTGATGTGGCCGATCTCGCCGCCGGCACCATGGGTGCCATCGATGACCTTGCCGTTGACGATGACGCCGCCGCCCACGCCGGTGCCCAGCGTGACCATGACTGCGCTGCGGCAGCCCTTGGCTGCGCCCATCCAGATCTCGCCCAGAGCAGCCACGTTGGCGTCATTGCCCACAAGGACCCGGATGCCGCCCAGCATGGTGCTCAGCTCTTCGGCTACATTATGCTTGCCCCAGCCGCCGAGGTTTGCGCAGATGATGGGCACGATGCGGCTGTCCAGCACAGGGCCGGGCACGCCCACGCCCACGCCTTCCACCTGAGCGGCGGCAAGGCCTTTTTCCTGCATCTTGCCCTGCACGGCAGCAGCTAGATTTTCCAGAATGTGTTCACCGGCGTTGGAGGTATCGGTGGGAACTTCCCACTTTTCCAGCAGCTCGCCGGTGGTCTTGAACAGGCCGATCTTAGCGGTGGTACCGCCCAGATCGATGCCGAATGCGTATTCCTTCATAGTTCATTTACCCCTTCTGCGGCCCGGGGCCGCATTTTTCATTCATACAGCCAGTATAGCACACCCGCTCCGAAAAGAGCAGTGCCGCTGCGGATTTTCATGCAAACAGACGGAAAACGCAGTGGATATTTGGCACAAATGCCAGTACTCACCGCACGGTGTTGGTCAGGCTGCCAATGCCGTCGATCTCGCAGCGCACCGTGTCGCCGGGCTTCAGAAACTGCGGCGGGTCCATGCCCATGCCCACGCCTGCCGGGGTGCCGGTGGCAATGATGGTACCGGCCTTCAGGGTCATGCCCTGGGTCAGCTCGTGAATGACATGGTCGATGTCAAAAATCTGCAGGCCGGTGTTGGAGTCCTGCCGCTTTTCGCCGTTGACAAAGCTGCGGATGCCCATTTTGGGCGGATAGGTGTCGAATTCGTCTGCAGTAACGATGCAGGGGCCCATGGGCGTAAAGCCGTCCAGACTTTTGCCGAAATACCACTGCTTGTGGGCAGTCTGCACATCGCGGGCGGAAACGTCGTTCAGGATGGTGTAGCCGAACACATAGTCCTTCGTCTGCCCGGCGGGCACGTCCCGGGCGTCTCTGCCCAGCACCACAGCCAGTTCGCATTCGTAGTCCAGCTTCTGCACAAGGTCGGTGTGGGCTTCAATGAAGCCGCCGTCCGGCACAGCGCGGCTGACCCGCTTGGAAAAATAAATGGCGTCCTGATGCTTTGTGGCAAAGGCATCGGCAGAGTATTTCTCTGCCTCGTCCGAGTGGGCCATGTAGTTGATGCCAAGGCACACCACGTCCTGCGCAGGGCAGGGGATGGGGCTTTGCAGCTGTACGGCATCGATGGGCAGGGCCGGGATGCCTGCAATGGCAAGCTGCAGCCCGGCCCGCACCTGCGGGGTCAGAAAGGGGATGGCGTCGGACAAGGTTTCATAGGAAAGGCCCAGCCAGCTCAGGGGCCAGACCTGTGTGCCGTCGGCAGAAAGAATGGCCGGATCTTCCACGCCGTCCGGCAGGCGGCAGGTAACAAAACGCATACTGACTCCCTCCCTCAGTGGCGGTAGGCGATGGCGTTCCGGATGCGGTCGGCCTCAGCCTGTCCGGCCAGCTGGCGCACCAGCTCCAGCGCAAAGGGAATGGCACCGCCCAGACCGTAGCTGGTGGTGATATTGCCGTCCACGACGACCTCGGCATCCAGCACCTCGGCACCGGCCAGCTGATCCTGAAAACCGGCGTGAGCCGTGGCCTTTCTGCCTTCCAGCAGGCCCAGCTGTGCCAGCACGCTGGGGGCGGCGCAGATGGCGGCGACCTTTTTGCCCGCCTGCGCAAAGGAAACACAGGTGTCGGTGACAGTCTTGTTGGCGGCAAGGTTCGGGGTGCCGGGGATGCCGCCGGGCAGCACCACCATGTCCACATCCGAGTAATCGATGTCCTCTGCCAGTGCGTCGGCGGTGATGTGCACCTTGTGGCTGCTGGTGATGGCGCGGTTGCCGGTGGCGCTGGCAATGGTCACCTCCACCTTGGCGCGGCGCAGCAGATCGACCACCAGCAGGGCTTCACACTCTTCGGTGCCCTCGGCAAAAAATACAACAGCTTTACTCATAAAATATCCCTCCTGTGAAGGCTTTCTCCGGAGAAAGGCAGCGCAGGATCCCCGCGCGGCGGGAACCGGCTGCTTCCCGGTCGGATGACAAAAAAGCCGCATGCCGCTCCGGGCGGCACGCGGCACAGCTTCTCATTTTTTGGTTTTGCCGGCAGATTTCTCCGCTTCCAGCAGGTTGCGCAGCACGCTGTCGTCGGCACTGAGCACCCGGCTGACCCGGCTGATGATGGCACTGGACGCACCGGTCTTATCCATGATCTCGGTGTAGATGCGTTTGTCCACCAGCATTTCGGCAATGTTGTAGCGCTGCTCCATTGCGCTCAGCTCGGAATAGCTGCACACATCCTGTAAAAAGCGGTAGCACTGTTCCGGGGTCTTGAGCTGCAAAAATGCCTGATACAGACCGGACTGACCGGTAGGATGATCTTTTGCCATGTCGTTCTCCTTTTTTGCAGATGCCGCCCACAGGCAGGCACTTTATTACACTACATTAGTGTAGAACAAACGAAGAAAAAATTCAATAGCATTTTGCGGTTTTCCGGCAGCAAAATCAGCCCAGAGTATGCTCAAACACCACTTCGTCCCGGGGAACGGTGCCGGTGTCCTGCTCAGCAGGCTTCAAATTGCGGTAGCGCAGTGCCTTGAAGAACTGCTGCACCGGCAGGGCCTTGGCGTGCACGGTGCACCACACACGGCCCTTGCCCTCGCCGCGGGCCAGCCGCTCGCAGGAGAGCACGATGTCCCGGCCCAGTGCCTTGCCGCGGTATTCGGGCCTGAGGTACAGGTGCATCAGATGCAGGGCGGTGTTCTCCATCTTCCACGCAAAGTAGCCGATGGTCTTGCCGCCCAGAACGACCAGAAAATAGTTCACATCGTTGTCGATGTCTGCTTCGATGGCGTCTGCGCTCTGCAGCTCCTCCACAAGGGTGTCCAGCTGCTTTGCGGGGTAATAGCGCTTGTATACCTCGTGCCAGAGCTCGCTGGCAAGGTCGGCGGTGGCGTGGATGTATTTGGCCTTGGCGACCAGCTTGTAATCAGGCTTCATAGTTCTCCTTATACTTTTACGATATAATCCGGCTTGCGGGGTGCGGCGGGCTTGGGGTCTGCAGCAGGATAGCCCAGAATGCAGTGGCTGACGCCGACCCAATCACCCTCGATGCCCCACTGCCGGAGCAGGGCCTTGCCCTCGTCGGATTCAAACTCTTCCTTTGCACGGTTGATCCAGCAGCTGCCCAGCCCCAGCGAGGCCGCGGCCAGCATCAGATTGCCCATGACAAGGCTGCCATCCTGCACGGCATTCTTGGAACCGGCATCGGCCAGCACCACCAGAATGGTGGGAGCGCCGTACATGGGGTCGGTGTCCTTACCCATGACAGCGGCGTTCATGCGGGTGAGCTGGGCGCGGGTGGCAGCGTCCTGCACCACCACGATCTTTGCGCTCTGGCGGCCCATGGCGCTGGCGGCGTAGGTGCCGGCTTCCAGCACGGCGTTCAGCTCTTCGTCGGTGATCTGCTCCGGCTTATAGGCACGGCAGCTGCGGCGGCTCTTAATGGTTTCCAAGGTTTCGTTGGTCATTCCAAATCCCTCCCTAAAAGCGTGTGCCTTTATTGTATCACAAGACGGGCCGGAGTGTAAAGAAATTCCCTGCAGAGACGGTTTTGTTGCGCGTAAACGTTATCGTTGCGGGAATCATGTCGAAATGCACAATAAAACGTAAAAAGATTATGGAAAAGCATTCTTGCTGCCAAAGGACAAATACGTTATAATAGGGCTACCAAACTGGAAAGGAGTCGTGCTCTATGGCAAAGGCATCGCAGGCAGTCATTCTGGAAAATGAATTTTATATCATCAAAGCCCCCAATGGAAAGGTGCTGGAAGTAAAGAACTTCAACACCGAGAATGGCGCGGCCATCCAGCTGTGGAGCTATGCAGGCCATCCGTGGCAGCAGTGGCAGTTCGTGGATGCAGGCGAGGGCCGCTGGCGCATCTGCAACCGCTTTACCGGCAAGATGATGGATCTGGCCCTTGGCGGTGTGGTGGAGGGCACATGGCTGCACCAGTGGGGCCGCACCAGCGGGCTGAGTCAGTGCTGGGCGCTGGAGCCCACCCGCAGCGGGCGCACCCGCATCCGCAATGTGCTGGCGGATAAATACATCGACCTTGTGGGCATGAACACCGCCAACGGCGCACAGGCCCAGATCTGGAACTTTGTGGCCGGCGGCAATCAGGAATGGACGCTGGAACGCATCGACCCGGACACTGCCCAGAGCGGACGCCGTGCCGAGGAGGCCAAAGACCCGCAGCCCACGCCCAGCCAGCGCAAGCATCAGAACGACCTTGTGCGCAAGCTGAACAATGCGGGCAAGGGAAGAGCAAGCCGGAAGGGGCAATGATTTTAAATTGCCGCCGCGTTGCTCTGGCATATTCAGAGGAAAAAGTTTTTTTTGGTTTGCACCCCGGCAAAGCCTGCGGGCTTTGCCGGGGTGCTTTTTCCCGGGAGGGGCCGCAGCGAAAAACGGCATTTTCCACAAAAACAAGATCAAAAGGAGAACGCAATGAATCTAGGAGCCTTCATGAACCCGGAATTTCCCATTTTCAGCACCACGCTGTGTTATCTGGAACGGGAGGATGCCTACCTGATGCTGCACCGCATCAAAAAGCAGGACGACTACAACCACGACAAATGGATCGGTGTAGGCGGAAAGTTTGAGCGGTTTGAAAGCCCGGAGGACTGTCTGCTGCGGGAAGTGAAGGAGGAGACCGGCCTGACTTTGAAGCGCTTCCGTGCCCGGGGCCTGCTGACCTTTATTTGGGGCAACATGACCGAGTTCATCCATCTGTATACCGCCGACCGCTGGGAAGGCGAAATGGTGCGGGGCAGCGCCTGCAGGGAGGGCGTGCTGGAATGGGTGCCGAAGGAGAAGGTGACCGGCCTGCCCATCTGGGAGGGCGACAAGATCTTCTTCCGGCTGCTGAATGAGGACCGGCCTTATTTCTCCCTCAAGCTGGTGTATGAAGGCGATACGCTGAAACAGGCGGTGCTGGACGGGAAACGGATCGTTTGAGCGCTTCCTGTGCAGAGCGTAGTCGTGTGTTTAACCGTGAAAAGACAAATCCCGGCAGACCGCAGCCTGCCGGGATTTGCTCTATCAAAAAAGAATTTTCCGCTTAAAAAATCAGTTCAGCTTCAGATCGCCCTCTTTGATCCAGCCCATCTTCCGCTCGATCTCGCAGAAGATCACGCTCAGCACGGCGGGCAGAACAAAGCACAGCAGCACCATTGCAGCCCAGTCCATGGGGGTGATGGCGGTCTTGACGCCGGCGGCAATGTCGCTGACCCAGCCGGTGTACACGCCGATCTGGCCCACCAGACCGCAGGTGCCCATGCCGGAGGACACGGCGGCACCGTTCATCTCAAAGTGGAACACGCAGGTAGCCAGCGGGCCGGTGATGGCACTGGCCAGCGTGGGTGCGATCCAGATGCGGGGGTTCTTGACGATGTTGCCCATCTGCAGCATGCTGGTGCCAAGGCCCTGGCTCACCAGACCGCCCACACCGTTTTCCTTGTAGCTCATCACGGCAAAGCCGATCATCTGGGCACAGCAGCCTGCCACGGCAGCACCGCCGGCAAGGCCGGTCAGGCCCAGCGCGGCGCAGATGGCGGCAGAGGAAATGGGCAGAGTCAGCGCAACGCCCACGATGACGGACACCAGAATGCCCATGACCAGCGGGGCCTGCTCGGTGGCCCACATGATCAGGGTGCCCACCTGACTTGCAGCGGCACCGATGGGGGCGGCGATCAGCATGGAAAGGCCCACGCCGGAAAAAATGGTCACCAGCGGGGTCACGAGGATATCCACGCGGGTCTCCTTGCTCACGGCCTTACCCAGCTCGGAAGCCACGATGGCGATGATGAGCACGGCCAGCGGGCCGCCTGCGCCGCCCAGAGCGTTGGCAGAGTAGCCCACGGTGATCAGGCTGAACAGCACCAGCGGCGGGCAGTGCAGTGCCCAGCCGATGGCACAGGCCATGGCGGGGCCGCTCATGGCGGTGGCGTAGCCGCCCAGATCCACCAGCACGTCCAGACCGGTCTGCTGGCCCAGCGTCTTGATGATGGTGCCGATCAGCAGGCTGGCAAACAGGCCCTGTGCCATGGCACCCAGCGCCTCAATGAGATAGCGCTGCGGGGTGATGACGATATCCTTGCGTTTTAAGAAATCTTTCACATTTGACATGAGAAACTGCCTTTCTGTTTCAAGATGGTTGATTCGATGCAAAAACTGCATGTCAAGTATAATACCATACACATGTCAAGACAGCAAGATGAAACGCTGATTTTACTGGAAATATCTGCAATTTTTGGCTTTGTGCAATGTTTTTGCCGGTGCAGACGTATCTATTTTGGAGCATTTTCTGGTACGGGGTCTTGGGCAGCGCAGAGGGCGCACGGCACAGGAGCGGCAATTGACGGGAGCTTGTCTGCGGGTGTATACTGGAACCGTATCCGAAATATGAAATGCTGCCCTCTGCGAGGGCGGCATCCCGATAAATTCAGAAAGTTTGGAGCACAGCATGAAAAAAATGTTCTGGAACAAGTTCAAGGTCCGCAGTGCAGCGGCGGTTCTGGCGGCGGCACTTGCCTTTTCGATGAGCGCACCGCTGGCACTGGCTGCACAGCCGGAGGAAGCGGCAGCGTCTGCCGGGACGGTGCAGGAGGCGGATATGCCCACCCTGCAGCCGGAGACACCGGAGCTGGCCGCCGAGGACCCGGAGGCACCGCCCGTACAGGCCACAGAAGCTGAAGAAAACAGCACGAACCAGCACACCCCGGAAAACAGCGTCGTGCTGACCCCGGAGGAGATCCGTGCCGCACTGGATGCCGGTGCCATGGATGCCGCCGAAGCTCAGTGCATCGACCTGAGCGATGAGAACGGTTTTTTCAGCTGGCTGTTCAATTTCCTGTTTGGCTGGCTGGGCAAAAAAGACGAGTCCCAGCCGGAGCCGGCCTACTCCGGCTGGCGTACCTCCGGCGGCAAGACCTACTACTACAGCCAGAGCACCAACAAGCCGGTGGTGGGCATCCAGTGCATCGACAATAAACTCTATTATTTCAATGCGGACGGCGTGCTGGAAAAGGGCAAGACCTTCGGCGTGGATGTTTCCAAGTATCAGAAAAATGTGGACTGGGCGAAGATCAAAAAGGCGGGCGTCAGCTTTGTCATCGTCCGCATCGGCTACCGCGGTTATGGTGCGGCCGGTACGCTGGTGCTGGACCCCATGTTCGAGGAGCATTTCACCAATGTGAAGAACGCAGGCCTGAAGGTGGGCGTGTACTTCTTCAGTCAGGCCACCACCGAAGCGGAAGCCAAGGAGGAAGCCTTTGCCTGTGCCTATGTGCTGAATGGCCGCAAGCTGGATTACCCCATCTTCTTTGACACCGAGGCGTCTGGCGCTTCCAACGGCTCCGGCCGCGCAGACGGTCTGGGTATGGAGGACCGCACCAAGTGCGCTATCGCCTTCTGTGAGGAGGTCAAGGCACAGGGCTACAAGCCCGGCGTATACGCCTCTACCCTGTGGTACCGCAAGCGTATCGATCTGAACAGCCTGAAAAAGTATACCATCTGGAACGCACACTATGGCGTTGCCAGCAGCCCCATCGACTGCGCACTGTGGCAGGGCACCTGCACGGCACGTCTGCCCGGCTATAAGGGCGATATGGATGTGAACATCAGCTACATTGGATAAGGGATAAGTGAGGGACCTATGGACCACATTCGCCTGATCGCGTCGGACATGGACGCGACACTTCTGGACGAACGCAGCCAGCTCCCGCCGGATTTTGCGGAAACGATCCGCGCATTGGCCGGGCAGGGCATCCTGTTTGCCGCCGCCAGCGGCAGACCGCTTTATACGTTGGAGACCATGTTCCCGGAATTGCTGGAGGAGATCATCCTCATTGGCGATAACGGCGGCGCGGCCCGCTGGAAAGGCAAGAACCTGTTTGTGTCCGAAATGCCTGCCGAAGGCTGGCGGCAGCTGGCCCGGAGCACGAAGCAGGCCGGAGATGTGGGCCTTTTGTGCGGACTGCAGGCGGCCTACGCGGAAAAGCGGGATGAAGGATACGATGCCGTGTTCAAGAACTTCTACACCCGGGTGGAGTACGTGGATGACCTGACCGCTGTGGAAGCGGCGGCGGATAAGTTTACCATCTATCTGCCCAACGACGACTCGCAGGAAGCCTTCGACCGGACCTACGGCGCATTCCACACCGGAAATGGCGGTGCATTCTCGGTGGCGGTGGCAGGCAGAAACTGGGTGGACGTGATGAACCCCGGTGTGCACAAGGGCGCAGCACTGGCAAAGGTGGGCGAACTGCTGGGCATTCCGACCGACAGCATGATGGCCTTTGGCGACACCTACAACGATGCCGAGATGCTTACCGCCGCAAAGTACGGCTTCCTGATGGAGAACGGCAGCGAACCGCTGCGGGCGCAGGTGCCATTTCTGGCACCGTCCCATCGGGAATACGGCGTGATGCAGGTGCTGAAACAGGTGCTCCGCCAGAACGGCGAAGTCTCGCCGGAGGATTTTGTGAAGGCGCATTGAGAAGAATCTGATTTAGAATTGTCTCCGCTTCGCTCTGGACGAGTTGTGGCACCCAGCGGCTACTACGGCCCTTGAGCGGGCCTTGCATCCTGCTGGCCACGGCCCCAACAGCTCCTCCCTGCATTCCCTCTTTTGTCGCTATGCGACATCTTCCCCCGGCCGGGGGAAGTCTTTGGCCGCAGGCCGCAGTCGTCGCCGTTGCAATAGCAGAGGAAATATTATTTTATAATTAGTAAATCCGAAAAGCCTGCGGGCTTTTCGGATTTACTTTTTCACGGGAGAGGTCGTGAAGGGAAACTGCATCTTATCAAACTCCTCCAGTCTGCTCCGCAGACAGCCCCCTCACGGAGGGGGCCCTTGGCAAAACCGAAAATCGCTCCTCTTCGCCAGAGGGGCGGCGGGCGTTTTAAATCGTCATAACCTGCCCGGACTCTGAATAAATTGTTCTCAGAGCAATAAACAGGCTGGGGAGGCATGGGGATATGTTTGTAGTTACACTGAGCAAAACGAGCCTGAAAAAACTGGGTCTTGGCGCCATGTGCTGCGCACTGGTGGTGTGCAGCGCCCTGCTGGGCCGGTTCATCAGCCAGCGCACGGTCACGGTCTCGGCGACGGTGAACCGGATCGAGAGCGCGCAGGATATCCAGACCTGGTTCACCGGCTATGGTCTGGATGTGGACGGCGCGTCCATCACGGCAGATAAGGTAAAGATCCCCCGCAAATGGGATGACAGCTTTTCGGCCTTCAACGGGGTGGTGCAGCAGAGCGGCATGGATCTTGCCCGCTATAAGGGCAAGACGGTGGAGAAATGGACGGCCCTGATCCCGGCAGCCAGCAGCGGCGAGACCAGCCGCTACGGTGTGCTGCTGGTGTATAAGAAAAAGGCTGTGGGAGCCTATCTGCTGGAACGGCCTTCCGGCGTGGTGGTGGGCCTGAAAGACATGCAGGCCGCCATGGCAGAGGCAGAAGCACAGCAGACCTCCGGCGAGGATTACAGCGGTGACTGGGGCGAGCGCCACGACGAGGAACTGACCGACGAAGCACAGCAGACCTCCGGCGAGGACTACAGCGGCGACTGGGGCGAACGCCATGACGAAGAGCTGGATGCGCAGCAGACCTCCGGCGAGCCGGATGCTGCCCCGCAGGCGGTGCCGTACACAGAACTGCCGCTGGATGCGGAAGGCTACCCGGTGGAATGAGCACCGGAATGGCCCGCAAAAACCGGGAACAGCCGGAAATGCCTTTGGCTCCTGCTGCAAAGCCAAAGGACAAAATGCCTAAAATTTACGCACAAGCGGAAGAAAAAGTGAAATTTGCGCATTTTTGTCACATTTGTATGTTCAATTGTACCAAAATTTTGCATAAAAAATTAGCAATATAAAATGGTGAAAAATTTCCGACTAGGGTTTATAATAGAAGTATCAACCGTGCCGCAGCTGGGCTGCGTCCGGCGCAGGTGCAGAAGCGCCGCACGGGATCTAAGTAAGGAGAAAATGATTATGAAGGAATTCCAGTATACCGTTAAGGATGCATGCGGCATCCACGCTCGTCCCGCCGGCCTGCTCGTCAAGACCGTCAAGGGCTTTGCCAGCAGCGTCACCCTTGAAAAGGACGGCAAGAGCTGCGATATGCGCAAGCTGATGGCTCTGATGGGCATGGGCGTTAAGCAGGGCGAGACCGTTACCATCAAGGTCGAGGGCGACGATGAGGAAGCTGCAGCTGCAGCTGTCCAGAAGTTCCTGACCGAGAACGTTTGATTCCGCAGTTAACATGAGGAAGGCCCTCGCGGGTGAGCTGCGGGGGCTTTTTTTGGACTGTCGGAGCAGTGCGGCCCCGGCACAGATGAAGAAGGAGTAGTGTGCAATGCAGGTAGGCACCGGCAAAAGCGTACTCAATGGCATCGCCATTGGCAAGCTGAAGATCTATAAGAAAAAAGATACCGCTATTTCCACCGCCCCTGTGGCAGATACTGCCGCAGAACTGGAGCGTTTTGAAGCTGCCCGCCAGAAGGCCATTGAGCAGCAGACCGCCCTGTACGAAAAGGCACTGGCAGAAGCCGGCGAGGACATCGCCGAGGTGTTCAACATCCACGCCATGATGCTGGATGACGACGACTTTGTGGACGCCATCAAGGAGATCATCAACGGGCAGAAGATGTGTGCCGAGTACGCCGTCAAGACCGCCGGCAACAATCAGGCTGCGGTGTTTGCCGCCATGGACGACCCGTATCTGCAGGCCCGCAGCGCCGATGTGCTGGACATTGCGCAGGCCATGCTGGACATCCTGCAGGGGGTGGACAATGCCAGCCTGCAGGGTACCGAGCCCAGCATTCTGGTCGCGGAGGATCTGGCCCCGTCTGAGACCGTCCGCATGGATAAGAGCCTGCTGCTGGGCTTTATCACCCGGGAGGGCAGCTCCAACAGCCACACTGCCATTCTGGCCCGCAGCATGAACATCCCCGCCCTGATCCAGTGCAAGGATATTCAGGACGACTGGGACGGCAAGATGGCGGTCATCGATGGCTACAATGCCTGCGTTTACGTTGACCCCACCCCCGACCTGCTCAAGAGCCTGAAAAAGCGCCAGCAGGAAGATCAGAAAAAGCAGGCCCTGCTGCAGGAGCTGAAGGGCAAGCCCAACACCACGCTGGACGGCAAGACCATCAACGTGTTTGCCAACATCGGCGGCATGGGCGACGTGGGCGCTGTGCAGCAGAACGACGCCGGCGGCGTGGGTCTGTTCCGCACCGAGTTCGTTTACCTGAACTGCAAGGACTTCCCCACCGAGGACTACCAGTTCGAGGCTTACAAGCAGGTAGTGGAAAGCCTTGCACCCCGCAAGGTCGTCGTGCGCACCTGTGATATCGGCGCAGACAAGACCGTGGATTACATGAAGCTGGATCACGAGGATAACCCCGCGCTGGGCTACCGCGCCATCCGCATCTGCCTGACCCGCAAGGACTTCTTCAAGACCCAGCTGCGTGCGCTGCTGCGTGCTTCCGCCTACGGTAACATGAGCATCATGTTCCCCATGATCACCAGCCTGCGGGAGCTGCAGGACGCCAAGGCTGTTCTGGAAGAGTGCCGTGCGGAGCTGACCGCTGAGGGTGTCAAGATGGGCAAGAACATCGAGGTCGGCACCATGATCGAGACCCCCGCCGCCGTGCTCATCGCGGACGAGCTGGCTGCTGAATGCGACTTCTTCTCCATCGGCACCAACGACCTGACCCAGTACACCTGCGCGCTGGACCGCCAGAACGCAAAGCTGGAGCCGTTCTTCAACCCCCATCACCCCGCTGTGCTGCGCGCCATCAAGATGACCATTGAGGCGGGCCACCGCCACGGCATCTGGGTGGGCATCTGCGGTGAGCTGGGCGCAGACACCGCCCTCACTGAGACCTTCCTGCGCATGGGTGTGGACGAGCTGTCCATGAACGCCAAGAGCATCCTGCCGGTGCGCAAGATCATCCGCAGCGTGGATCTGAGCAAGCCTTCTGAGAAGTAATTCATCCGAGAATCCCGGTTTACCGTTCCCATAAAGTTCCCCGGCAGGGCATCCCGCTCTGCCGGGGTCTTTCTATACCGGGCAAAAGTTTACGGAAAATACTTTAAAACGATAAAGCGAAATGCTATACTATAAGCGATAACAGGGTATGCAGGTGTCCAGCGCTGCCCATGGAGGACCGTTATGACTCAGTTTTTGATCCGTCTTTTCATTCGCCAGCCCGACCATGCGCAGGAACCTAAGGTGCGCGCCGCCTATGGCAACCTTGCCTGCTGGGTGGGTATGGCGTGCAACCTGCTGCTGTGTCTGGGCAAGCTGACCGTGGGCACCCTGTTCGGCTCCATTGCCATCATGGCAGATGCTCTGAACAACCTGTCGGACGCTTCGTCCAACGTGGTCAGTCTGGTGGGCTTCAAGCTGGCCGCCAAGGCCCCGGACGCAGAGCACCCCTTCGGCCATGCCCGGTATGAATATCTGGCGGGGCTGGCAGTCAGCGTGACCATTCTCGGCATCGGCTTTTCGCTGCTGAAGGAATCGGTGGTCAAGGTGCTGCACCCCACCCCGGTGATGTTCAGCTGGCTCACGGTGGCAGTGCTGGCGGCGTCCATCCTCGTCAAGCTGTGGATGAGCGGCTTCAACCGCACCATCGGGCGCATCATCGGCTCCGAGACCCTCATTGCCACTGCTGCCGACAGCCGCAACGATGTGCTGAGCACCGGCGCGGTGCTCATTGCCGCAGTGCTGTGCCGCGTGACCGGCTGGAATGTGCTGGACGGCCTGATGGGCGTAGGCGTGGCGGCGTTCATCCTGATCTCCGGCTGGGGCCTTGTGATGGACACGCTCAGCCCGCTGCTGGGCGAAAGCCCCAGCGAGGATCTGGTGGATCACATTGAGCAGAAGGTGCTCTCCTATCCCGGCGTGCTGGGGATGCACGATCTGATGGTGCACGACTACGGCCCGGGACACCAGTTCGCCTCCCTGCATGTGGAGCTGCCCGCCGAGCAGGACCCGCTGGAGGCACATGACCTGATCGACAACATCGAGCGGGACTTCTTTAAAAACGACAACCTCATGGTGACCATCCACTACGATCCCATCGTCACCTCGGACGCCGCAGTGGGGGTGCTGCGTGCCCGTCTGACCGAAAAGCTGCGTCAGATGGACCCGGAGCTTTCTCTGCACGACCTGCGCATCGTGCCGGGCAGGACCCACACCAACGTGCTGTTCGATCTGGTGCTGCCGGCAGGCTATGCAGGGGATAAGGTAGAGCTGCTGACTCAGCTGGAACAGTTCATCAAGGAACAGGATGCAGCCTACAGCTGCATCATCAAGGTGGAGCAGAGCTATACGGCTGCCCACAAATAAACTCTCAGGGGGAAGTATTATGCTGAATGAGACCTACCGCGCGATGCTCGGCAATAAGAGCGTCATCCGCGAGACCTTCATGTACGGCAAACAGCGTGCCGCAGAGATCGGATATGAGAATGTGTTCGATTACTCGCTGGGCAACCCCAGCGTGCCCTGCCCGCAGGAGTTCACTGCCGCCATGCAGGACCTGTTGGCCAACGAGGAACCGGTAAACCTGCACGGCTACTGCCCCAGTCAGGGCGACCCGGGCTTCCGCACCGATGTGGCAGCGCACCTGACAAAGACCTTTGGCCTGCCCTATGAGCAGAAGCACATCTTCCCCACCACCGGTGCGGCGGGTGCCATTGCCCATGCCATCCGCGCAGTGACCCGGCCCGGCGATGAGGTGCTGACCTTTGCACCCTACTTCCCGGAGTACGGCCCCTATGTGGCGGGCACCGGGGCAGTCCTCAAGGTGGTGCCGCCGCAGGCACCGACCTTCCAGCCCAATCTGGATGCCTTTGAACAGATGCTCACTGAGAAGGTGACGGCGGTGCTCATCAATACCCCCAACAACCCCACCGGTGTGGTCTACTCTGCAGGGACGCTCACCCGCATGGCAGAGATCCTGACCGAAAAGAGCCGGGCGTTCGGCCACAACATCTTCCTTGTCAGCGACGAGCCCTACCGGGATATTGCATTCGACGGCAAAAAGGTGCCTTACCCGGCGGCCTTCTACCCCCACACTCTCACCTGCTTCTCCTATTCCAAGAGCCTGAGCCTGCCCGGCGAGCGCCTTGGTTATGTGGCGGTGCGTCCGGGCTGTGAAGGTGAGGACATCCTTGTGGACATGATGGCTCAGATCTCCCGCTTTACCGGCCACAACTGCCCGCCCAGCATCATCCAGCGGGCCGTAAGCCGCTGTCAGGATGTGACCAGCGATCTGAGCGTGTATGAGACCAACATGAACCTGCTGTACGATAAGCTCACCGCGCTGGGCTTTGAGGTGGAGCGTCCCGGCGGCACCTTCTACATTTTCCCGAAGGCGCTGGAAGAGGACGCCAACGCCTTCTGCAGGAAGGCCCGGGAGTTTGACCTGCTGCTGGTGCCCAGCGACAGCTTTGGCGTCAAGGGCTATGTGCGCCTTGCCTACTGCATCGACACCGAGAAGGTACAGCGCAGCTTGCCGGCCCTTGAAAAGCTGGCGGCGGTCTACCGCAAATAAACAAGCCGAACCGCTCCGGCGCGGCGATCGGCTGCGCGGGGCTGAAAACAAACCGCAAGAGAGGAAAGGGAACCCTGCTATGGAAAAGATCAAAATGACCACGCCCCTCGTCGAGATGGACGGCGACGAAATGACCCGCATTCTGTGGAAGATGATCAAGGACGAACTGATCCTTCCGTTTGTGGACCTCAAGACCGAATACTATGATCTGGGCCTGCCCAACCGCGATGCTACCGCAGATAAGGTGACCATGGATGCCGCCCTTGCCAACAAGAAGTACGGCGTTTCGGTCAAGTGTGCCACCATCACCCCCAACGCCCAGCGCATGGACGAGTACAAGCTGCACGAAATGTGGAAGAGCCCCAACGGCACCATCCGCGCTGTGCTGGACGGCACCGTGTTCCGTGCACCCATTATGATCGACAGCATCAAGCCGGTGGTCAAAAACTGGAAAAAGCCCATCACCATTGCCCGCCACGCCTACGGCGATGTGTACAAGTGCACCGAGTTCCGCATCCCGGGTGCCGGCAAGGCTGAACTGGTGTTCACCGGTGCCGATGGCTCCGAGCAGCGTGCCACCGTCTTTGATTTTGAGGGCGCAGGCGTTCTGCAGGGTCAGTACAACAAGGACGATTCCATCCGCAGCTTTGCCCGCAGCTGCTTCAACTACGCACTGGATGTGAAGCAGGACCTGTGGTTCGGCGCAAAGGATACCATCTCCAAGAAGTACGACCACACCTTCAAGGATATCTTCCAGGAGGTGTACGACGCCGAGTATAAGGCAAAGTTCGAGGCTGCAGGCATCACCTACTTCTACAGCCTCATTGACGATATCGTTGCCCGCGTCATTCGCAGCGAGGGTGGCTTTGTCTGGGCCTGCAAGAACTACGACGGCGACGTGATGAGCGATATGGTGTCCACCGCCTTTGGCTCTCTGGCAATGATGACCAGCGTGCTGGTCAGCCCGGACGGCAAATACGAGTTCGAGGCCGCCCACGGCACCGTCACCCGCCATTACTATAAGTATCTGAAGGGCGAAAAGACCTCCACCAACCCCATGGCGACCATCTTTGCGTGGTCTGGCGCGTTCAAGAAGCGCGGTGAACTGGACGGCCTGCCGGAGCTGGTGAAGTTTGGCGAGGCACTGGAAGCCGCCAGCCTGCAGACCCTGAACGATGGCATCATGACGAAAGACCTGTGCGGTCTGGCTGAGGGCATCACCCCCACCGCCGTGGACAGCGAGGGCTTTATCAAGGCCATCCGCACCCGTCTGGAAGCCAAGCTGGCATAAAACGATTTTCAATATAACATAAAAACCGGAACGATCCACCCGAAAAAGGGAAGATCGTTCCGGTTTGTGTTTTAGGCAGGATGTGCGACAAACTGGAACTTGTCGGGGCAGCATAAACCCTCTCAGTCAAAGCCTGACGGCTTTGCCAGCTCTCCCGAAGGGCGAGCTCTTTGCAGCTGACGGAAAGCACCTATAAAGCTCCCCCTGAGAGGAAAGACTTCCCCCGGCCGGGGGAAGATGTCACCGCAGGTGACAAAAGGAGGAATCTGGACGCGAAGCGGCCTGAGAGGGTTTCTGTACTTGCAAACGCGAACTTGTCGGAGCGAGGCCCCTCCATCTTGCTGACGCAAGACCGTTCGGTCGCTTAAAAGCCCCACTGGGGCTTTTATTGTTCCACTTTGCTCCACAAACGCGAACTTTTAAATTAGTCTTTGCAAATAACCTTTGAACCTTCACCATCAATTACAATTCCCTGACGGTTGTTAATTGGGCATAGATTCAAATCCGAAAACTCAGTCATTATTTTCTCGGTAACTTTCTTAAATGGTGCTGTAAGATAATGCGGAAGAACATAGAAATCAATCAAATCAAGCCCTGCATCATCTTCTTGTGAGTAGTCCTCCGGCTTTTCATCCATTTGCTCGATATATTGGATGCTTGGAGCGCATATAATCGCACCTGCCGATTCCCCAATCATCAGTTTTCCCTTTGCCAATTCTTTCTTCAACAGCTCATCCGTTCCCGTTTTACGGAGCTGGTCTATAAGGAAAAAAGAATTTCCGCCGGTAAAATATATCATATCCGCATCTTCAAAAACAGACTGTATCGTTGAATAAGCCTCCGTTGAAATATCAATTTCAGTTACGATTGCTCCCAACTTTTTGAATAATTTTCGAGCCGAGCCGACATAACCGGTGTAGCCTTCACGCAGCGAAGCTGTTGGAATAAATGCGACTTTTTTATTTTCAATTTCTTCCTTTATCAGACTTCCTACACTTGAAAAGTGCGAACATAAAAACAGTTTCATCAATATTCTCCTTTATATATAAATTCGCGTTTGTGGAGCGAAGCGGAACAATGAAAGCCCCAGTGGGGCTTTTAAGTGACAGAACGGTCTTGCGGCAGCAAGATGGAGGGGCCTCGCCCCGACAAGTTCCGATTTGTCGGTTACAAATGCAGTGCATCCAATACTTCGTTTACGACATCCAGCGACACCTGCCCCGGTGCACTGGCCTGCCCGGGATTGGCAAAGGTCATGGCGGAGCCGAGGGCTTCGCCGGAAAGGCGGCTCACCGCGCCCAAAGCTCCCATGCTCATGGTGATGATGGGAGTCTCCGGATGCCGGTCGGCCATTTCAGCGGTGGCAGCCAGAAGCTCCAGCACGTCGGTGCGGCTCTGGGGCATCACAGCCAGTTTGGGCAGATCAGCCCCGGCCCGCTGCATGGCAACCATGCGGCTCACCAGCTCGGCGCGCGGCGGCGTTTTATGGAAGTCGTGGCTGGAACACACCACTGCAGCCCCGGCGGTGCGGGCTTCTTCGATCAGCGCAGGAAGCTCTGCGCCCGCAGTGAAAAATTCAATGTCGATCAGATCGGCGCAGTCGGTGGCAAGAACGGTGCGGATAAAATGAAGATACTCTTTGTGAGCCAGAGCGACTTTGCCGCCCTCGGCCTTTGTGCGGAAGGTGAAAAGAAGCAGTTTGTCCTTCAAGACAACGCGAAGCTTTGCAGCGCAGTGCACGATGGCCGGAAAGTCTTTTGCACCTTCAAAGCAATCAATGCGCCATTCCACACAATCGGCGCGCAATGTGGAAAACTCAGCAGCCTTTTCCAGAACGGCGGTTTCCGTGGGCTCTACAATAGGAATAATAACTTTAGGGCGGCCCTCACCGATACAGCAGCCGCGGATGTTGACACAGGACATGGCGCTTCTCCTTTATGTAATAAGCATAGCTACCTTATACAGGATGCTGGGGGATGACTCCATAATACGTTCTGCCCGCCGCCTTGTCAAGAAAAAGGCACGTCCTGTAACGGATGAAAAACAGGGAAAATCTTTACTCTGCAAAGAAATTGGAAAAAATCCGTCAAAAAGTGTTGACAAGGAGGCGGGGGTGTGGTATTATACTTGAGCGCCAAGCGCTGAGGCAAAAGAATGACTTCCGAAGCCTCAGCAGGAAGCCTTTGAAAAGGACCAATAGACGCTGAAAAGTTTTGCGGTTGCGAGAGCAATGAACCGCCCCAGTGGGGCGTTCAAGCAAACAGAGCGGTCTTGCGAAAGCAAGATGGAGGGGTCTCACCCCGACAAGCTCACGGTTTGTTCTGAGAAACTTCTTGAGTGCCCATGTTCAGAAAGTTCAAAAGCTTCTAAAAAATAAGGCTTGACAAAAAACCACTTTGGCGGTAAAATAAACAGGTCGTCAGCCGCAAGGCTGAGGCGCTACAGGACCTTGAAAATTGAACAATATCGAAAAACTTGTAAGGAACCTTTATGTGTTTGGAAAAACACTTAAAACAATTCCAAAAGTAATTCACACAGGACGCAAGCGATTGCGTGCTGAGCGAACAAGATTTAACACTTTTAAGTGATAAATATCATTTATAAAGAGTTTGATCCTGGCTCAGGACGAACGCTGGCGGCGCGCCTAACACATGCAAGTCGAACGAGCGAGAGAGAGCTTGCTTTCTCGAGCGAGTGGCGAACGGGTGAGTAACGCGTGAGGAACCTGCCTCAAAGAGGGGGACAACAGTTGGAAACGACTGCTAATACCGCATAAGCCCACGGCTCGGCATCGAGCAGAGGGAAAAGGAGCAATCCGCTTTGAGATGGCCTCGCGTCCGATTAGCTAGTTGGTGAGGTAACGGCCCACCAAGGCGACGATCGGTAGCCGGACTGAGAGGTTGAACGGCCACATTGGGACTGAGACACGGCCCAGACTCCTACGGGAGGCAGCAGTGGGGAATATTGCACAATGGGGGAAACCCTGATGCAGCGACGCCGCGTGGAGGAAGAAGGTCTTCGGATTGTAAACTCCTGTTGTTGGGGAAGATAATGACGGTACCCAACAAGGAAGTGACGGCTAACTACGTGCCAGCAGCCGCGGTAAAACGTAGGTCACAAGCGTTGTCCGGAATTACTGGGTGTAAAGGGAGCGCAGGCGGGAAGACAAGTTGGAAGTGAAATCTATGGGCTCAACCCATAAACTGCTTTCAAAACTGTTTTTCTTGAGTAGTGCAGAGGTAGGCGGAATTCCCGGTGTAGCGGTGGAATGCGTAGATATCGGGAGGAACACCAGTGGCGAAGGCGGCCTACTGGGCACCAACTGACGCTGAGGCTCGAAAGTGTGGGTAGCAAACAGGATTAGATACCCTGGTAGTCCACACCGTAAACGATGATTACTAGGTGTTGGAGGATTGACCCCTTCAGTGCCGCAGTTAACACAATAAGTAATCCACCTGGGGAGTACGACCGCAAGGTTGAAACTCAAAGGAATTGACGGGGGCCCGCACAAGCAGTGGAGTATGTGGTTTAATTCGACGCAACGCGAAGAACCTTACCAAGTCTTGACATCCCTTGACAGACATAGAAATATGTATTCTCTTCGGAGCAAGGAGACAGGTGGTGCATGGTTGTCGTCAGCTCGTGTCGTGAGATGTTGGGTTAAGTCCCGCAACGAGCGCAACCCTTATGGTCAGTTACTACGCAAGAGGACTCTGGCCAGACTGCCGTTGACAAAACGGAGGAAGGTGGGGATGACGTCAAATCATCATGCCCTTTATGACTTGGGCTACACACGTACTACAATGGCGTTAAACAAAGAGAAGCAAGACCGCGAGGTGGAGCAAAACTCAGAAACAACGTCCCAGTTCGGACTGCAGGCTGCAACTCGCCTGCACGAAGTCGGAATTGCTAGTAATCGTGGATCAGCATGCCACGGTGAATACGTTCCCGGGCCTTGTACACACCGCCCGTCACACCATGAGAGCCGGGGGGACCCGAAGTCGGTAGTCTAACCGCAAGGAGGACGCCGCCGAAGGTAAAACTGGTGATTGGGGTGAAGTCGTAACAAGGTAGCCGTAGGAGAACCTGCGGCTGGATCACCTCCTTTCTAAGGAGTCAGGCGAAAGAGCGACATCAAAGATGGAGATCTTTCGGACAGGTAACAAACGAGTAGAGTAGATATTGTTCGATTTTGAGGGCCCTGAAAAGGGAACTCAATTCCTAATGTGGGGGTTTAGCTCAGCTGGGAGAGCACCTGCTTTGCAAGCAGGGGGTCAAGGGTTCGATTCCCTTAATCTCCACCACATGGGCCAATAGCTCAGCTGGCTAGAGCACACGACTGATAATCGTGAGGTCGATGGTTCGAGTCCATTTTGGCCCACCATGTGATGGAAATCAAAGTACCGGGAGACCGGGCTTTGAGCAACATCACCAAGACGTACCTTGAAAACTGAATAATAACTGCGAAACAAAGATTATAGTAAGTTCTTTTTTAAGAAATATTGCAATTTCAAAAGGAAGGGTAACAATAATCTTCGTTGGCAAGAGAGAATCAAGAGGATACCAAATGTTCTTAAAAGAACGTTTGAAAGGTCAAGCGAACAAGGGCGCAGGGCGAATGCCTTGGCACTGGGAGCCGATGAAAGACGTGATAAGCTGCGATAAGCTTCGGGGAGCTGCAAATAAGCATTGATCCGGAGATTTCTGAATGAGGAAACTCACCTGGGTTCATACTCAGGTACGTTATACTGAACTTCAAAATAGGTATATCGAGGGAACCGCCTGAACTGAAACATCTAAGTAGGGCGAGGAAGAGACATCAAACGAGATTCCGTAAGTAGTGGCGAGCGAACGCGGAAGAGGGCAAACCGAGAGTAGAAATACTTTCGGGGTACGGACTGCTTTTAGGACTTAATCTGTTAACCGAACGGCATGGGAAGGCCGGTCAGAGAGTGTGAGAACCACGTAGGTGAAAACGGAGAGAGCTGCGCAGGATCCAGAGTACGGCCAGACACGTGAAACCTGGTCGGAATACGGGGGGACCACCCTCCAACCCTAAATACTACCCAGTGACCGATAGCGTATAGTACTGTGAAGGAAAGGTGAAAAGCACCCCGGGAGGGGAGTGAAAAAGAACCTGAAACCCTGTGCCTACAAGCACCTAGAGCGCGTCAATGCGTGATAGGGTACTTTTTGTAGAACGGTCCGGCGAGCGATTGTATGCAGCAAGGTTAAGGACTTAAGGTCTGGAGCCGAAGCGAAAGCGAGTTTGAAAAGGGCGTTAAGTTGCATATAATGGGCCCGAAACCGGGTGACCTACCCATGGTCAGGTTGAAGTGGAAGTAAAATTCCATGGAGGACCGAACCGACCTCCGTTGAAAAGGCGGCGGATGAACTGTGGGTAGCGGAGAAATTCCAATCGAACCCGGAGATAGCTGGTTCTCCCCGAAATAGTTTTAGGACTAGCCTCAAGTTAGATACCTGGAGGTAAAGCACTGAATAGCCTAGCGGCCGAGAGGTTAGCGAAGCTTATCAAACTCAGAATGCCAGAGTATTGATGCTTGGGAGTCAGACAGTGTCAGATAAATGTCATTGTCAAAAGGGAAACAGCCCAGATCTACAGCTAAGGTCCCAAAGTCAGGTTAAGTGGAAAACGATGTGAAGATACGCAGACAACCAGGATGTTGGCTCAGAAGCAGCCACTCATTCAAAGAGTGCGTAATAGCTCACTGGTCGAGCGGCTTTGCGCGGAGAATTTAACGGGGCTAAACCTGACACCGAAGCTTAGGCAATACAGCAATGTATTGGGTAGGGGAGCGTTGTATACGCGGTGAAACAGTAGCGTAAGCGGCTGTGGAGTGTATAGAAGTGAGAATGCCGGAATGAGTAGCGCGAATGCAGTGAGAATCTGCATGGCCGAAAGCCTCAGGTTTCTGGAGGAAGGTTCGTCCGCTCCAGGTCAGTCGGGAGCTAAGGTGAGGCCTAACGGCGTAGCCGATGCACAGACGGTAGAGATTCCGTCACCACCAAAAGAGTTAAACACAGGGACACATATGAAGTCTCGGAGCCGGGTGTTGGTTCCGGTAGCGATCGAGGGAAGTTAGTACCGAAGTCCGGGATGGAAGATGGCGAGAAAAGCTGTGTGTATTTCTGCGGTGCCCGTACCGCAAACCGACACAGGTAGGTAGGAAGAAGATTCTAAGGCCAACGGGAGAAGGGTTGTTAAGGAACTCGGCAAATTGACCCCGTAACTTCGGGAGAAGGGGTGCTGCAGCAATGCAGCCGCAGAGAATCGGCCCAAGCAACTGTTTACCAAAAACACAGGTTTGTGCTAAATCGAAAGATGACGTATACGAGCTGACGCCTGCCCGGTGCTGGAAGGTTAAGAGGAGATGTGCAAGCATTGAATCGAAGCCCCAGTGAACGGCGGCCGTAACTATAACGGTCCTAAGGTAGCGAAATTCCTTGTCAGGTAAGTTCTGACCCGCATGAAAGGCGTAATGATTTGGGCACTGTCTCAACAGCCCGCCCGGCGAAATTGTAGTACCGGTGAAGATGCCGGTTACCCGCGACAAGACGGAAAGACCCCATGGAGCTTTACTGTAGCCTAATATTGGGTTTCGATGTTGCATGCACAGGATAGATGGGACTCTGGGAAGCAGGTGCTTTGGCGCTTGTGGAGAGGCCGTTGGGATACCATCCTTGCGATATTGGAATTCTAACCTGCGCCTTTGAATCAAGGCGGGGGACATTGTTAGGTGGGCAGTTTGACTGGGGCGGTCGCCTCCTAAAGAGTAACGGAGGCGTTCAAAGGTTCGCTCAGCTTGAACGGAAATCAAGCAAAAGAGTGCAAACGCAGAAGCGAGCCTAACTGCGAGACTGACGGGTCGAGCAGTAACGAAAGTTGGAGTTAGTGATCCGGTGGTATGTGAGTGGAAATGCCATCGCTCAACGGATAAAAGTTACCCTGGGGATAACAGGCTGATCTCTCCCAAGAGTCCACATCGACGGGGAGGTTTGGCACCTCGATGTCGGCTCATCGCATCCTGGGGCTGTATTCGGTCCCAAGGGTTTGGCTGTTCGCCAATTAAAGCGGTACGCGAGCTGGGTTCAGAACGTCGTGAGACAGTTCGGTCCCTATCTGTCGTGGGCGCAGGATATTTGATGGGAGCTGTTCCTAGTACGAGAGGACCGGAGCGGACGTACCTCTGGCGCACCAGTTGTTCTGCCAAGAGCATAGCTGGGCAACTATGTACGGATCGGATAAACGCTGAAAGCATCTAAGCGTGAAGCCGACCCAAAGATAAGATATCCCATTGTTTCAAACAAGTAAGACCCCTTGAAGACTACAAGGTTGATAGGCACGATGTGTAAGTGGAGCGATCCATTCAGCAAGCGTGTACTAATAGGTCGAGGGCTTGACCACAATTCGCTTGAGACTCTCAAGAGTCAACGAAAAAATGCTAGCAGTGATTATTCAGTTTTGAAGGCACGTCCTTCTAAGAAACACTGGACAAAGTAGACCAGTTATGGTATACTGAACCAGTCAGATCGGTCGGTGTCGATGACGGTGAGGTTCCACCTGTTCCCATTCCGAACACAGAAGTTAAGCTCACTTGTGCCGAAGATAGTTCGCTGGAAACGGCGCGTGAAAATAGGTAGTCGCCGACTTGAACAAAAACGCTTCAGAAGAAATTCTGAGGCGTTTTTTTTGTTGCGTTTCGGGGCAAAAAATAGTATCATAAAGGCAGAACCTTATACTTTCTACAGATTTTCCTGTTACACTGAATGCACAAGGAAAGGAGAGTCTATATGGAAAAATTGACGAAAAAAGGGCTGGACGGTACCCAGCTCAAGACCATTGCACTGGTGATGATGGTACTGGACCACATTCATTATTTCTTCGAGTTCACCGGCTGCATCCCGACGGTGTTCAGTATGCTGGGGCGGCTCAGTGCGCCGCTGTTTCTGTTCTGCACGGTGGAGGGCTTTGCCCATACCCATGACCGCAGGCGGTATTTTATCCGCATCTGGGCTATTGGCGCGGCGATGGCAGCGCTGGAATTTTTAATGATTTACGCCAAGGCCTTCCGGCGCGGGGATGGATTCTACCCGCAGAATGCTATTTTTCAGGATCTTGTGCTGCTGTGCATCGTCTGGCAGGGCATTGACTGGCTGCGGGAGAAAAAATTCGCAAAGGGCATTGGCACCATTGCCGCCGTTTTGTGCTGGCCGTATGTGGTGGTAGTATTTCTGCTGCTCTTCCCCGGGGT
Source organism: Faecalibacterium sp. 3 (assembly GCF_048323735.1). NCBI lineage: Bacteria > Bacillati > Bacillota > Clostridia > Eubacteriales > Oscillospiraceae > Faecalibacterium > Faecalibacterium sp. 3. Next base: position 963,290 of record NZ_JBLWFN010000001.1, on the reverse strand, counting down.
ACAGGAGATGCCCATTGCTTCAACGATCGTAGCCTTTGTCATTACAAGCCCGCTGCCCATGTGGACAACCATCACGGACGGCGGCTGGAGCTTTTTGCTGGGCGGTGTGCTGCTGTATGCCCTGCGGGGGCATCGCCGCGTACAGCTGACGGCATGGGCCGTGCTCATTTTCCTATGTGATTTTGTGCCGACCTTTGGGATGCTTTGCAGACAGGCGGATTTTGTGTGGACGCAGATGTTCACCGACTACTACGAGTGGTTCGGCGTAGCGGCGGTGCTGCTGATGCTGCTGTACAATGGGCAGCGTGGCAGCGGACATAAGCGGCTGTTCTACTGGTTCTACCCCGCCCATGTGTATCTGCTGTATGGAGCATCCTGCCTTGTTTATAACGTGTTGAGGTGATCTTGTGGCGAATATTCTGGCCGTGGACGACAATCTGGAGCTCTGCAAGCTGATCCGCACCACTTTGGAGCGGGACGGCCACCGGGTAGAAACGCGGCAGGCGGGCGGGGCGTTGACCGAACCGCTATGCCGCTGGGCAGACTGCATCCTGCTGGATGTGATGATGCCCGGGGAGGACGGCTTTGCGGTCTGTCGGCGCATCCGCAGCCTGACCGAAGCACCCATTCTGTTTCTGAGCGCCCGCACCGACGAGGCTGCCGTGCTGGAGGGACTGGGCATCGGAGCAGACGACTTTTTGTCTAAGCCCTTCCGGGTGGCTGAGCTGAGGGCGCGGGTGGCGGCACATCTGCGGCGGCAGAGCCGCACCCCGGCACACCGGATGGTGCGCAGCGGCGTGGCCTTTGACCTGACCGCCCGGAGCGCGGCGGTAGAGGGGAAGGCGCTGCCCTTGACCCGCTCGGAGTATGCCATCTGCGAGTATCTGGCGCTGCACGCCGGGCAGACCTTTACCAAGGAACAAATTTACGAAGCAGTTTTTGGCATTGACGGCACTGCGGACGACACCGCCGTGACCCAGCACATCAAGAATATCCGGGCAAAGCTGCGGGCGGCGGGCGTGCCGGAGCCGGAAAAGCTGCTTAATACCGTATGGGGCGTGGGGTACCGATGGAAAAGCGAAGACTGATTTCTCTGCGCAGTGTGCTGCTGCAATATCTGGTGCGCACGGCGCTGGCCTGCCTGCTGGTCGCGGTGGGGTGGCTGCTGGTGCTGCTGGTGTGGATCCAGAACAGCGGGTTGTTTCTTCCCGCGAATCAAGCTGCACAGGCCTGCCAGAAAGCCGCACAGGACGTTTTACCGGGCATGACCGCCGCTACTTTTGACGAGACGCAGCTGGACTCCTTGTGCCGGTACGCCCTGTTTGCCGCGCCGGACAGCAGCGAGGTGCTGGCCACCAACATGGATGCCGGGCACTTGCAGCGGGCAATGGAGAACCGGCAGGGGAAAACCCACTGGCATTTTGGTTACACACAGTATTATATGACGTCGAAATTGCAGGACGGAACGGTTTGCCTGCTGCAATTTGACTATGCCGTGCCCTACTCCGACCCTGCGCTGCGGGGCGTGCTGCCGGATATGCAGACCGTGCACTGCATTCTGGGCATTCTGCTGCTGATAGGGGCAGTGGTGTGGAGCACCCACAGGACAGGGCGCTTCCTGACCCGGGAGACCGAAAAGCTGACCGCCGCCGCGCAGGCGGTGGCGCGGAAGGATCTGGACAGCGCCGTGTTTTCCGGTGCGAAGGTGCGGGAGTACGAGAGCGCTTTGCAGGCATTGCAGACCATGGGCGATGAATTGACCGGTAGCCTGCAGAAGCAGTGGGACATGGAGCAGCGGCAGCGGGAGCAGATCATTCGGCTGTCCCACAAGCTGAAAACGCCGCTGACCATCATCAAGGGCAACGCGGAGCTGCTGGCGGAGGATGACCTGACTGAGGAACAGCGGGCGCAGGTGGAAGCGATTCTGCAGGGCGCAGAGCAGACCCGCGCCTATCTTGGCAAGATCCGCGCCGAGGTGCAGACCCCTTTGAAGTATCGACAGAGAAAATGAAGACAGCCCGGTGCGAAACCCTTTCGCACCGGGCTGTCTGCTGTGATAAGCGAAAATTACGGCTGCTCAGCCACCATCATCTTGCTGGCCTTGTAGATGTCGCCGCAGCCGAGGGTGATGACCAGATCGCCTTCCCGGGCGTTCTGCTTGACCCAATCAGCGGCCTCCTCCAGACTGTTCACCAGAACAGAGCCGGGGATCTGGGCAGCCAGCTTTGCGCTGGTGATGCTGGGGTCGTTGGGCTCACGGCTGCCCATGATGGGAGTGAGCACCGTGATGTCGGGGATCTTGAGCACATCCACAAAGTCGTTGAACAGCATCTTGGTGCGGCTGTATGTAAACGGCTGGTGGACGGCGATCAGCCGTTTATAACCCATTTCCTTGGCCGTGGTCAGGGTGGCGCGCAGCTCGGTGGGGTGATGGGCATAATCGTCCACGACCAACGCACCGTTGCATTCGCCGTAGACCTCAAAGCGGCGGCCGGCACCCTTGAAGTTCAGGGCGGCATCGGCGCACTGCTCCACGGTCAGGCCGATGAAGCGGCAGACGGCGCACATGGCAAGCGCATTGTAAATGTTGTGGTAGCCGGGCACAGCCAGACGGATATGGCCGGTGACCTTGTTCCACTCCTTCAGGTCGAACTCAAAGAAGCCGGGCTTGTATTCGTTCACGTTCAATGCCTGATAATCGCCGTCGTTCTGGATGCCAAAGGTACGCACGCGGCGGTCCAGCGTGTACATGACATCCATGGTGTTCTTGTCGTCCGCATTGGCAAAGATCATGAACTTGGTCATCAGGGCAAAGCGCTTGAAGGCGAACTTCAGCTCGCCCATGCTGCCGTAGTAATCCAGATGGTCGTTGTCGATGTTCAGCACAACGGACAGATAGGGGGTCAGCTTGAGGAAGGTCTCGGCGAACTCGCAGGACTCGATCACGATGTCGTCGCCCTTGCCGGCCTTGCCGTAGCCGTTGATGAGGGGCAGCTTGCCGCCGATGACAGCGGACGGGTCGCGGCCTGCCAGCTCCAGCGCGGTGGTGATCATGGAAGTGGTCGTGGTCTTGCCGTGGGTGCCGGAGACGCAGATGCTCTGCTTGTACAGGCGGCTCACATAGCCCAGCAGCACGCTGCGCTCGATAGTGGGGATGCCGTAGGAGGCAGCGGCATTCAGCTCCACGTTATCCTTGGAAATAGCGGCGGAATAAACCACCATATCGGTGCCGATGACATTGTCTGCACTGTGGCCCAGACTGACCTTGACGCCCATCTCCCGCTCGTAGCGGATGATGCTGCCATCCAGCACATCGCTGCCGGAGATCTGGTAGCCCTTGGCCGCAAGGATCTGAATCAGCGGATACATGCCGCTGCCGCCGCAGCCGATGAAGTGGATCTTTTTTACATTGTCCAGCAGGTGCTGGTTGTAATCGGTGTACATGAACATAGTAAGGCAACCTCCAAATAAATAACGGCCGCAGAGCAGACCGATTCAATCCATTCTATTAGGATACATCTTATTATATAATTTTTGGCGGACAAAATAAACAGGTAAACCCGAATTTTCGGAAAGAACCATAAATCCAATTCGGAATTTGTGATAAGTGTACAAGAAAACCGAAACCGGCAACTTCTTCATAAAAGATTTACATTTGCCTTTGCAAAATACTTAACAACTTTGAATCATCTGTGGTAAAATAGAAAAGGACAATTTTTTAAGGGATCGTCGGTGCGGCCAACAGAGGATGCAGAACGGTTTTATAAAAGGAGAAATAATGTGAGAATCAAGATCACAGCGGACAGCACCTGCGACCTGTCCGAAGAGCTTTTGGCACAGTGGGACATTGCCCTGATGCCCATGCACATTCTGATGGGCGAGGATAGCTATCTGGACGGCGTAACGATCTACCCGGCAGATGTGTTTGCCTATGTGAATGCGGGCGGCAAAATGCCCAAATCCGCCGCCGCAAATCTGGTGGAATATACCGAATTTTTTGAGCCGTTTGCCAAAGAGTGCGATGCGGTGATCCATATTTCGGTCAGCAGCAAGCTTTCGTCCTGCTTCCAGAATGCGAAGCTGGCGGCAGGCGAATTCGAGAATGTCTATGTGGTGGACAGCCAGAATATCTGTACCGGGCAGGGCTATCTGGTGCTGAAAGCGGCCAAGTGGGCTGCAGATGGCCTGCCCCCCCGCAACATTACGATGCGGCTGCAGAGCCTTGCCAAACGGGTAGAGCTGAGCTTTGTACTGGACCGGCTGGACTTTATGGCCAAGAGCGGCCGCTGCTCCGGTGTGCTGGCCTTCGGGGCAAACCTGCTGGGCATCAAGCCCGCACTGGAAGTGATCGACGGCGAGCTGAAGGTAGTCAAAAAATACCGCGGCAGCCTGCCCATCTGCGTGGGCAAGTACATCACCGACCGTCTGGTGGAACGCGACGACATCGAGGACAGCCTTGTGTTCATCTCCTCCTGCCAGCCGAAGCCCGGCTGCATGGACGCAGTGAAGGCGGGGCTGAAGAAATACGGCAGCTTCAAGGAATGCCACGAGACAGACATCGGCACCACCATCGGCGGCTATTCCGGCCCGGGTACCATTGGCATCGTGTTTGCACGGAAGGAAAAATAAAAAAGTGGCTGTTGCACATGCGACAGCCACTTTTTCTCACTGGGAGCGGCGTTTTAAAATTTCGTCCAGAATGGCGTCGGCCACATCCGCCTTGCTCATCAGCGGAAGCTCCCGGGCACCGTCCGGGGTGATGAGGGTGACTACATTGGTGTCCACACCAAAACCGGCACCGGCCACCTTGAGATTATTTGCCACCACCATATCCAGATTCTTTCGGGTGAGCTTTGCAGAGGAGTTTTCCACAAGGTCGCGGGTCTCCATGGAAAAACCACACAGGAACTGGTGGGCCTTCCGGGGGCCGATGGTGCCCAGAATATCCGGCGTGCGTTCCAGAGGAATGGACATGTCGCCGTCTTTTTTCTTGATCTTGTCGTTTGCTACGGCAGCGGGGCGGTAGTCGGCTACGGCAGCGGCCATGATGAGAACATCTGTGTCCTCAAAGCGGCTGGTGACGGCCTCGTACATCTGCTGGGCGGTGGTCACGGGCACATCGGTGGTGAAGCGGACCGGCTGCAGAGCGGTCTCGCCGTGGATGAGGGTGACATCCGCGCCGCGCATGGCGGCAGCCCGGGCAAGGGCGTAGCCCATCTTACCGGTGGAGTGATTGGTCAGGTACCGCACCGGGTCCAGGGCCTCCTGCGTGGGGCCGGCGGTGACGGCAACGCGCAGACCGGCAAGGTCTTTGGGACGGGCGATGGTGTGCAGGATGTATTCAAGCAGCACATCCGCCTTGGGCAGACGTCCGCTGCCCACATCCTTGCAGGCCAGCACGCCGCTCTCGGAGGGAATCACCGTAAAGCCGTACCGCTGCAGCGTGGCAAGGTTATCCTGCGTGATGGGGTTTTCCAGCATGCCGGTGTTCATGGCCGGAGAGACCAGCTTGGGGCACTTTGCCGCCAGCACCACGGTGGTGAGCATGTCGTCAGCGATGCCGTGGGCCATTTTGGCGATGACGTTGGCGGTGGCCGGTGCGACAAGGATCACATCTGCCTTTTTGGCCAGTGAGATATGGGTGACTTCAAACTTGAAATCGCGGTCAAAGGTATCCACCATGCATTTGTGGCCGGTGAGGGTCTCAAAGGTGAGGGGAGTGATGAACTGGGTGGCGTTCCGGGTCATGATGACCTCCACATCGGCTCCCAGCTTGCGCAGTGCGCTGGCCACATTGGCCATTTTATAGGCGGCAATGCCGCCGCTTACGCCCAGAAGGACGCATTTTCCGTTCAGATCCATTGGTCAAACCTCCTGCAAAAACGTACTGTTTCCACATTTCTTACCTTAGTATAATGCAAAAGTTCCGCCAGCACAACAAAATCTTTGTACGGGCTTGTAACTGGGGACAAAATGCGGTAAAATACAGCTTGACAAAGAATGGACAGACTGCGGTGAGGGGCAGGCCATCGGGGAGCTTTCTCCGCGAACAGCCCGGGACTCCAGTCCCGCCCTGCTGCCTGCGGCAGCAGGGTCCCACCCCCAGGACGTTCGCCGGAGAAACTCCCCGCCGTCCTGCCGGATACTGCCGCGTTATAAAGGGAAAACAGAATTATGATCTTAGCCATTGATATAGGCAACACCACCGTCGCCCTTGGGGGCATTCGGGACGGACGTGTATGCTTTGTGGCGCGCATGGACACGGTGCGCACCCGCACGGCTGCAGAATATCGTGCCGAAATGGATAAAATTTTTGCGCATCGACGCCACCCGGAACGGCCCATGCGGTTTGAGGGCGCTGTGCTCACCAGCGTGGTGCCCCAGATCACGGGGGCACTGGCGGAGTGCGCCCGTCATTACACCGGCAGGAAGCCGGTCATCATATCACCGGAGATCCACACGGGCCTGACCATGGGGGTGGATGAACCCCATGCCGTGGGCAAGGACAGGCTGGTGGATGCGGCCTACGCGGCGGCAAATTTCCCGCTGCCGGTGGTCACGGTGGATCTTGGCACTGCCACGACCTTTAATGTGGTGGATGAAAACCGGGTATTCCGGGGCGGTGTCATCTGCCCGGGGCTTTCCACCGGGCTGCGGGCACTGGGCGACCGCTGTGCCCAGCTGCCGCAGGTGCATCTGGGCTCGCCCAGAAGTGCCATTGGCACCAACACTGAAAAATGCATGCTGTCCGGTTCCGTGATGGGCACCGCTGTGCTCATCGACGGCATGGTGCAGCGCATTGAGGAAGAGCTGGGCTGCCCGGCGACATTGGTGGTAACAGGAGGGCTGGCAAAATATGTAACGCCGCTGTGCCGCCATGCGCTGACCTACGACCCGGAGCTGCTGATGAAGGGTCTGGCCCTTTTGTACCAGCTCAACGCGCCGCAGCCGCCGCGTCACAGTGCGGGCGGCGGCAGGCATTATGCCAAGCAGAACCAGCACGGCCACGCAAAACAGCGCTCCTACAGCAAAAAGCGCACCCGCCGCGAGCCGGAAGCACTGGCAGGCTGATGCGGGACGATAGGATAGGGAGAAAAAACAGATGAAATTAGGCATTCTTGGCACGGGAAAGATCGTGCGGGAATTTTTGCCCTGGCTGGTGGAGCACACGCCCTTTGCGGTGCAGGCCATCTGCAGCACCGAGCGCAGCGCCGAGCTGGCCCAAAGCCTTTGCGGCCAGTATGGCGTGCCGCAGCACACCACCAACTTTCTGGAGCTGCTGCAGTGGGTGGATGTGGTGTACATCGCAGTGCCGAACCTGCAGCATGTGCGCTACGCCCGCGTGGCGCTGGAGGCAGGCAAACACGTGATCGTGGAAAAGCCGCTGGCCCCCTCGGCAGCACAGACCGAAGAGCTGGTGGAGCTGGCGCGGCGCAAAAAGGTGTTTCTGTTCGAGGCTGTGACCACCCAGTATCTTGAAAATTACGCAAAGATCCGGGAGCTGCTGCCCCGCATCGGCACCGTAAAGCTGGTACAGTGCAATTTCAGCCAGTATTCCAGCCGGTACGATGCCTTCTGTGCAGGCGATGTACAGCCTGCCTTTGACCCGGCCTGTGCCGGCGGTGCCCTGATGGATCTGGGCGTGTACAATGTGAGCTATATCGTGGGCCTGTTCGGCGAGCCGAATCAGGTAAAATATACCGCCAACATGGAGCGCGGCATCGACACCAGCGGTATCCTGACGATGGATTACAGCGGCTTCAAGGCCGTGAGCATCGCCGCCAAGGACTGCGCGGCCCCGGCCCGGTACATCATTCAGGGCACGAAGGGCTATATCCTGCAAAAATCCACCGCCAACTGCTGCGGCGGCGTCACCTTCCACCCCAACGAGGGCAAGGAGGAGCACTACAATTTGAACGGTGGCAGGCCCCGGCAGGCGGCAGAGTTTGAAGCTTTTGCCCGTGCGCTGGAAAACGGCAATCAGGAGCTGTGCACCCGGATGCAGGATACCACCATCGCGGTCAGCCGTGTGCTGACGGTGGCCCGCCGCAGTGCGGGCATCCGCTTCCCGTGCGACCGCTGACCCCAAAAACAGCCATTTCCATTGGAACACGCCCTGACAAAACGCGCTCCAATCTGTTTGAATATTTACCCAAAACCCGCATAGAGCGGGCAGGTTTGCGCCGTATCCGACGTATCGGGCGGAACGGCAGCAGGAGGAAAACTGAATATGAAAAATACGAAAACTCTTACCCGTGTGGCACTGCTGGTTGCCATTGAGCTGGTCATGAAGATGGTGGGTCTGGGCAGTGTGCCTGTGGGCCCGCTGTACATGAGCTTCCTGACCCTTCCCATCGCAGTGGGCGCCATCACCATGGGCCCGGCGGTGGGTGCGCTGCTGGGCGGCGTGTTCGGCGCAGTGAGCTTCTATGACGCCATCACCGGTGCTTCCGCCATGACCGGTGCACTGTTTCAGGTGAGCCCCGTCAACACCTTTATCCTGTGTGTGGGCATGCGTGTGCTGATGGGCCTGTGCTGCGGCCTGATCTTCAGCGGCCTGAAGCGCTTTGACAAGCCCGGCACCTGGAGCTACATCCTCAGCGCCATGAGCGCACCCTTCCTGAACACGGTGTTCTTCATGGGCTGGATCGTGCTGGCCTTCTACGGCTGCGACTATGTGCAGAATCTGGTATCTGTCAAGGGCGCTGCGAACCCCTTCATGTTCGTGGTGCTGCTGGTCGGCGTGCAGGGCGTGGCCGAGTTCCTTGTCTCCGGCATTCTGGGCGGCATCGTAGCCCGTGCCGTGGCAAAGTTCGTAAAATAAAAGATGTGCCGAATGTCAGGGCGGCGCATTCCGTAAAAATAGTTTTTCAAAGGGACTGCTGTGCATTGCGTGCGGCAGTCTCTTTTTGTACAGATACAGATTTAAATGGCCGCCGCGTTCACTTTGGCCATAATTAGCGGAAATTTTATTCGTGTTTGTCGCAGCCTGCGGAACTTGTCGGGGCAAAGCCCCTCCATCTGCTCACGCAGGGAGCCAGCGACAGCATATGGTGTTCACTGCCCAAGCCCCTTCCCGTGAAAATGGGTTTCAGGAAAGTCCGCAGACTTTCCTGAAACCCGAAATTTAAAATCTTTTTTCCGCTGAAGATGCGCAGAGCAGCGCGGAGCGCATTCAAAATCGTCCCTCTCACGTATTTCCATCTTCCTGCATAGGATGGCGCACAGCGGAAAAGGGGAGGGAACGGCATGGAGACAAAGCGGTTTGCGATCGTGGGCACCGATGCCCGGCAGGCGGCGGCAGGCCGGGCGCTGGAACGGGCGGGCTGTGCGGTGAGCGGAGCCGAACAGGTGGCGCGGGCAGACTGCATCCTGCTGCCGCTCCCGCTGGACGAGAGCCGCACCCCGCTGGCAGAGCTGCTGCGTGCCGCAAAGCCCGGCGCGGTGGCGCTGGGCGGCAGGCTCTCGGCGCAGGCAAAGACCATTGCGCAGCAAGCGGGCGTGGAGCTGGTGGATTACTACGCGCGGCCGGAGCTGGCCATCTACAATGCCATCCCCACGGCGGAAGGGTGCATCGGCATCCTGCTGCGGGAGAGCACCCGCACCCTGTGGAGCGCAAACATCCTGCTGCTGGGCTTTGGCCCGGTGGGGCAGGCGCTGGGGGTACGGCTGGCAGCGCTGGGAGCAGATGTGACTGTCTGTGCCCGGCGTCCGGAACAGCGGGCTCTGGCCGAGAGCCTTGGCCTGCGCGGTGCAGAGCTGGCCCGGCTGGGCGCACTGGCCCCGGCCTTTGACCGGGTGGTGAACACGATCCCTGCGCCGGTGCTGACAGAGCCGGTGCTGACGGCCCTGCGGCCCGGAAGCCTGATCGTGGATCTGGCCTCGAAGCCCGGCGGAACGGATTTTGCGGCAGCGCAGCGGCTGGGCCTCCGTGCCATCCATGCACTGAGCCTGCCGGCGGTCTGCGCGCCGGAAACAGCGGGCGAAGCGGTGGCACGCACGGTGCTGGCCATTTTGCGGGAGCGGGAGGAATGCACATGACCACACAGAAAAGGGGAAGCGCCGCATTTGCGGTGTGCGGCAGCTTCTGCACGCTGGAAACGGCATTGGAAGCAGCGCGGATGCTGACGCTGCAGGGCTGGGATCTGCTGCCCATCATGAGCTTTGCGGCCGGGCAGGACACCCGCTTTGGCACCGGAACGTTCTGGAAGGAACGGCTGGAGGCCCTTACCGGGCACCCGGTGCTGGATACTCTGCAGGCCGTGGAACCGCTGGGCCCCAGACAGATGGCACAGGCGCTGGTCATTGCGCCCTGCACCGGGGCCACGCTGGCACGGCTGGCGGCGGGGCTTTCCGATACGCCGGTGACACTGGCGGCAAAGAGCCTGCTGCGGGTGGGGTGCCCGGTGCTGGTGGGCATTTCCACCAACGATGGGCTGGGGGCGTCGGGGGAGAACATTGCCCGGCTTTTCCAGCGCAAGCATTACTATTTTGTGCCCTACGGGCAGGATGACCCCATTGCCAAGCCCAGCAGCCTGAAGGCGGACTTTGCCCGTCTGCCCGCTGCACTGGACGCTGCGCTGGCCGGGCGGCAGCTGCAGCCCGTTCTACTGCAAAACAACGTCTGAATGGCTTTTCAGCCGGGACAAAATGTGGTATACTGAATTTGATGCTTTGCCGGTGCAGTACGGCCGGGCAGAATAAGCTTCGATGGAGAAAACCAGATGAAAAAACTGACCGCAGCGCTGTGTGCTGTGCTGCTTGTGTTCTGTATGTTCGTGCCGGGGGCTGCGGCGGCTGGCCCTGCCCTTGGTGCCACCCGCGCTTACTGCATCATCGATGCAGACACCGGCCTTGTGCTGGCACAGCAGAATATGAACGAAGAGCTGCACCCGGCGTCCATTACCAAGGTGATGACGCTGGGTCTTGCCTGTGAAAAGGCGCAGGGAAACTGGGAGAATACAAAGCTGACCGTGAGCCACGAGGATGTGTACTCGCTGGCAGGCACCGATTCCAGCCACATCGCTCTGCTTGAAGGCGAAGAAGTCCCCCTGACGGATGCGTTGTATGCCACCCAGATGGCCAGCGCCAACGACGGAGCCAACCTGCTGGCCGAATATTTCGGCGGCGGCACCATCGCGGACGGCGTGGAGAAGATGAACGCAAAGGTGCAGGAACTGGGCCTTGCGCACACCCACTTTTCCAACCCCCACGGCATCAGCGACGAGGACCACTACACCAGCTGCTACGATATGGCGCAGATCCTGCGCTGGGCACTGGAGCAGCCGGGGTTTGAGCAGGTGTTCACCCGCAATGAGATGTACACCATGGACCCCACCAACATCCAGCCCGTGACCCGCTACTTTTCCCAGCAGGACAAGCTGCGCATCGGCTCCAGCCGGTACCATATCACGTCGGTCAAGGGCTCCAAGCTCGGCTATACCAACACGGCCCGCTACAGCTACGCCTGTCTGGCGGAGCAAAACGGCGTCCGGCTCATCTGCGTGACCATGCAGAGCGAGCTGAGCACCGATAAATACAACGATGTCCGCACCCTGCTGGACTACGCCTTCAGCACCTTTACCGGCTACACCGACCTGCCCGCCCGGGGCGTGACCGCGCAGCTGCCGGTGATGGGCGGCGGCGGGAGCCTTGGCACCGTGACCGTCTCCGACCCCGGCGTGCGGCTGCTTCTGGCCGACGGCCTGACCGCGGAGGATGTGGAAGTGGCGCTGGAGCTGCCGGAGACCTATCTGCTGGGCACCGAGCCGGAGGTGTACGCAGTGTACACCGTCAAAGGCGGCACAAAGCAGGAAGAGACCAGCGTCCGGGTGGAAGCCGAAGTGACCGGCCTTGCCCAGCTGCTGGACGGCAGCACCGGCGTAGAGCTGGAAGCGGCCAAAGCGGTAAAGCCCAAAAGCCGGGTGCTGTGGCTGCTGGGCATTTCGCTGGGGTCCACGGCGGCGGCAGCGGCAGTGACCCTTGTGGTGGTGCGGCTGCTGGCAAAGCGGAAAAAGCGCCGGGCCGGCCGCCGGTGATCATGCGCAAAAGCCTGCACAGGAGCAGACTTTTCCAGATAAAATGAGAAGCGGCTTTTATGCGGACGAACACCGCAAAAAAGACCGCTTCCAAAATCGCTTTACAAAAAGAGAGGTACAAAACTATGGGCAAGTTTACGTTTACTCAGACCGAGATCCCCGGTGTTGTGGTCATTGAGCCGCAGGTGTTCGGCGACGACCGCGGTTACTTTATGGAGACCTACCAGAAGGATCAGTTTGCCGAAGCCGGCATCGATAAGGAGTTCGTGCAGGACAACCAGAGCCGCTCCACCCGTGGCGTGCTGCGCGGCCTGCACTTCCAGAAGAACCACACGCAGGGCAAGCTGGTGCGCGTGACCAAGGGTGAGGTGTTCGATGTGGCCGTGGACTGCCGCCCCCACAGCGCCACCTTCGGCAAGTGGGTGGGCGTCACCCTGTCCGAGGAGAACAAGAAGATGTTCTATATCCCGGAGGGCTTTGCACACGGTTTTCTGGTGCTGAGCGATGTGGCAGAGTTCTGCTACAAGTGCACCGATGTCTACGACCCCACCAGCGAGGGCGGCATCCCCTACGATGACCCCACCGTGAACGTGCAGTGGCCGGACTGCGGCTGCGAACACAAGACCAGCGCAAAGGACAAGCTGCACGAGCCCTTTGCTGCACAGAAGTTTGAATATTTTGAAAAGTGGTGATCGCCTGTGGCAAAATTCAAAGCAATGTGGAACGGCTTCTGGTGCTACCGCTACCTGCTGTGGAATCTGGTCAGCCGTGACTTCAAGCTCAAATACCGCCGCAGCGTGCTGGGCGTGGTGTGGAGCGTTCTGAACCCGCTGCTCATGTGCCTTGTGTACTGGGCCGTGTTCAGCAGTCTGATGGACATGCGGGGCAGCGGCATCGACAACTTTGCCGTGTTCCTGATGTGCGGCCAGCTGCTGTTCAACTTCTTCAACGAGGCCACCTCCACCGGCATGAGCAGTGTGCTGGGCGCAGCGCCCCTGCTCAAAAAGGTGTATATCCCCAAGTATATCTTCCCGCTGGAAAAGTGCTGCTTTGCCATGGTGAACTGCGTGTTCAGCTTTGTGGCACTGCTGCTGGTGATGATCTTCACCGGTGCACCCTTCCACCTGACCCTCATCGAGGCGGTCTACCCGCTGGTGACGCTGTTCTTCTTCAGTCTGGGCGTGGGCCTGCTTCTGGCAGCGGCCACCGTGTTCTTCCGGGATATCATGCACATCTGGAGCGTGTTCATCACCGCATTGCTGTATTTTTCCGCCATCTTCTACGATCCCACCCAGATGACCTTTTCCATCGGCGGGTTCAATATGCAGCAGATCATCAAGCTGAACCCCATGTACTGGTACATCACAGGCTTCCGCCGTACCGTGATGTGGGGCATCCCGCTGGATTTCAACATGTTCGCGGTGTGCGGCTGCTGCGCCGTGCTCTCCATGCTGGTGGGCGTGTGGGTGTTCCGCAAAACGCAGGACCGCTTTGTGCTGCATATTTAAGGAGGAAGAACAATGGAACCGATCATCAAAGTGGACAATGTTTCCATGTGCTTCAACCTCTCCAAGGAAAAGCATGAGAGCCTGAAGGAATACTTCCTTGCCATGGTGCAGGGCCGCCTGCAGTACGATGAATTTTACGCCCTCAAGGACGTGAGTCTGGACATCATGCCCGGCGATTTCTACGGCCTTGTGGGTCTGAACGGCTCGGGCAAGTCCACCCTGCTCAAGACCATTGCGGGCGTGTACAAGCCCAGCAAGGGCAAGGTGACGGTCCGCGGCTCCATCGCCCCGCTCATCGAGCTGGGCGCGGGCTTTGATATGGACCTGACCGCCCGCGAGAACATCTACCTGAACGGCACGGTGCTGGGCTTCTCGCCCAAGTATCTGGACGAAAAGTTTGATGAGATCGTGGAGTTCAGCGAGCTGCAGAACTTTCTGGATGTGCCGCTGAAGAACTACTCCTCCGGCATGGTGGCCCGCATCGGCTTTGCCATTGCCACCATCACCAAGCCCGATATCCTCATTGCGGACGAGGTGCTTTCGGTGGGCGATTTCCTGTTCCAGCAGAAGTGCGAAAAGCGGATGCAGGAGCTGATGGCAGGCGGCACCACGGTCATTCTGGTGTCCCACTCCATCGAGCAGATCGAGCGCATGTGCAGCAAGGTGGCATGGCTGAGCCACGGCCACCTGAAAATGAACGGCGATACGGCAACGGTCTGCGCGGCCTACAAGGCAACGCAGCGCGGCGAGGCCTGATATGAATGTACGACTGAAACGAGCCCGAGAGCTGGCAGGCTATGCGGTGCAGCTGACGAGGGACGAGGGCCTGCCCACCATGCTCAAACGGGGCGCGGGCTTTGTCAAGCGCCGCTGCTTTGGCAAGCGTGCCCGCTATCTGCCCGCCAAAAAGGTGCTGGAAGCCCAAAAAGCAGAAATGGCCGGCAAAACGGCGGCAGACTGCGGCCTGCCCACCATCAGCATCCTGACCCCGCTGTATAACACACCGGAAAAATACCTGCGGGAATTTCTGGATTCCTTTGTGAACCAGACGGCTCCCAACGGTCAGCTCTGCCTTGCGGATGCTTCCGATGCAGAACATGCCGATGTGAAGCGCATCGTAGAGGAATATCAGGCAAAATATCAACGCATCGTATACAAAAAGATCGAAAACAAGGGCATTGCGGCCAACACCAACGCTGCGGCAGAGCTTGCCGCAGGGGAATATCTGGCCCTTGCCGACCACGATGATATTCTGGCACCCCATGCCCTGTACACCATGGGCAAAGCCATTCTGCAGCTGCGGCAGCGCGGCGAGCCGGACGGCTTTCTGTACAGCGACGAGGCACTGTTCACCAAGAGCATCCAGCGGCCCATGGTGGCCCACTTCAAGCCGGACTACGCCCCGGACTACCTGCTGTGCTGCAACTACATCTGCCATCTGGCGGTGTTCCGGAAAGCCCTGTGGGACGCCATTGGCGGCGAGCGCCCGGAGTGCGACGGCAGTCAGGATCACGACCTGTTCCTGCGTCTTGCCGAAAAGACCGGCGGCGCGGCCCATGTACCGCAGGTGCTCTACTACTGGCGGGTGCACGCAGGCTCCACCTCCGGCGGCGCGGACGCCAAGCCCTATGTGGCAGCGGCGGCAAAAAAGGCGCTGGCCGACCATCTGGCCCGCACCGGACGCACCGGCACCGTGGAGGACGGCCTGTTCCCCAGCACCTACCGGGTGAAGTGGGACATTGTGGGCGAACCGAAGGTGAGCATCCTCATCCCGAACAAGGACCACACCGACGATCTGGAAAAGTGCCTGCACAGCATCTGGACCAAAACCAGCTGGGAGAACTTTGAGGTCATCGTCATCGAGAACAACTCCACCGACCCGGCCACCTTTACCTATTATAAGGAAGCCCGGCAGCGCTACGACGGCCTGCAGGTGGTCAGCTACCCGAAAAAGGGCTTCAACTTCTCCGGCATCAACAACTTTGGCCGACAGTACGCCAGCGGGGATTACCTGCTGCTGCTGAACAACGACGTGGAGGTGCGCAATGCCGACTGGCTCACCGAGCTGCTGCGGCAGTGCGCCCACCCCGGCGGTGCGGCCATCTGCGGCGCGGAGCTGCTTTACCCGGACGAGACGTTGCAGCATGCGGGCGTCGTGACCGGCCTTGGCGGCTACGCGGGCCACAGCCACAAATACCGCAAGGCGGGCGGCAGCGGCTACATGTTCCGCGCTGCAACGGTGCAGGACTTTTCCGCTGTCACCGGTGCCTGCCTGCTGGTAAAGACCAGCGTGTGGGACGAAGTGGGCGGTCTGGACGAAGCCTTTGCGGTGGCCTTCAACGATGTGGACTTCTGCCTGCGGGTGCGGGATGCAGGCTGCCGCATTGCATGGACACCCTACGCCCGGCTGACCCATTACGAAAGCAAGAGCCGCGGCGGCGACGAAAAAGACCCGGTGAAGGCCCGGCGCTTTGCCGCCGAGCAGCAGCGGCTGTATGCCGTGCACGGCAAGGCGAACATCCTGCACGACCCCTACTATAACCCCAACCTGACCATGGACCGGGAGGATTTTTCCGAAAGCAATGATCTGCGCGGGCTGAAAGAGGGACGCATCACGGTGCAGTGGAGGAAATAACAGCATGAACATCAAAGGCCATTTTGAGACCATCACCCGGCACAAGCTGCTGGTGATGAAATACTGCTTTGCCTGCGGGCTCTATGAGCAGGGCCTTGCCCACGACCTGAGCAAGTACAGCCCTACCGAGTTCATTCCGGGCTGCATCTACTATCAGGGCGACCACAGCCCCAACGAGGCCGAGCGCGCGGCGCGGGGCTACTCCTCCGCGTGGCTGCACCACAAGGGCCGCAACAAGCACCATCTGGAATACTGGATCGACTACAGCACCCGGAAGGCGGGCCTTGCCGGCATGAAGATGCCCCTGCGCTATGTGTGCGAAATGGTGTGCGACCGCGTGGCCGCCAGCCAGATCTATCTGGGCGACAGGTACACGGATGCTTCCCCGTGGGAATACTACGAGCGCAGCAAGACCCACTACCTGCTCCATCCGGAGACCCGCGCCCTGCTGGAAGAGCTGCTGAAGATGGTGCGCGACCTTGGGCATGACCGCACCTTTGAGCACATGAAATACCTGCTGGGCTGCGAAAAAGATTACTAAAAGGAATATTTTGTTTAAAAACACCGCTGAGGGAGACCCGGCGGTGTTTTTTTGTTGAAAAAATCAGGGATTTGAGTACAAAAATGCATTCAAAAAAGTATCCGAAAAGAAAGTGCAGGTGCCAAAAAAGAAAAGATATTTTTCACTGAAAAACCGTGAAAAAAGAGCAGATCAAACAAAAGTTCTTCCATGGAAAAATCTCCGGGGGAGGGTACAATAAAAGCAGGAAGGGAGTCGGAGAACATCCGCTCCGAAACATTCAACGATGGAAGGAGAATTTTGTTATGAAATTGTTCAAGCGCCTGATGACTGCTCTGCTGGCTGGTGTGCTGGCGATGGGGATGCTGGCCGGATGCAGCGGCGCACCGGCTGCCCCGAACACTCCGCTG
Source organism: Faecalibacterium sp. 3 (assembly GCF_048323735.1). NCBI lineage: Bacteria > Bacillati > Bacillota > Clostridia > Eubacteriales > Oscillospiraceae > Faecalibacterium > Faecalibacterium sp. 3. The sequence goes on along the minus strand of NZ_JBLWFN010000001.1, from coordinate 946,179 downwards.
CCCAATGACGCCGAAGCTCTGGCACTGTATCAGGGCGTCTCGGAAACCTGTAAAAAATATAATGTAAAGACGCCGGTTTACTGTGCTGAACTGGAACCCATCGCGCAGGAGATTGCCAAGGCGGCTGTGATTCACCGGTACTACACCACGCAACCGTCTGCTGCTGTGATCAACAAGGCTAAAATGGATGTGTCTGCTCTGATGGATGGTGCAGAGTATCTGGTGTATGAGTTGAACCCTTATGACACTGCAGCCAAAGCTCCGCTCTCCGTCAATAGCATGAAGAACACGATCATCCAGAAGGGTGCAAACCGTGTGGGTATTGCAATCGTCACCCTGACGAATGCCGATACCAAGGAAGAAGTAAAGTACGAGTGCACCGTGTATGTCCGTTTCCCGGATGCAGCTGCACAGGAATAAACCGGACAGGAGGAAAAAACGATGAAACTGTTTAAAAAACTGATGTCCGCAATGCTGGCCGGTGTGCTGGCGGTAGGGATGCTGGCTGGCTGTTCTGGCGGCAGTGTGAACGGCCCTGTGCCTACCAGTCCCCGCCCGGAAGACCCGGCCGTGCAGGCTGTATATGAAGTGATCGAGCAGAAAACCGCAAAGATGAACTTCGTTTCCGCCCCGGCCTACAGCAAAGAAGCTTCAGCACTGGCAGAAGCATATCTGAACGGCGGCGATAAGACCAAAGCATTTAACGAGCTGAAAGCCGCTCTGGCCCAGCAGGGCCTGCGCATTTCCAATGCACAGGATACCGCTGAAGCATCCAGCCTGAGCAAGTTTTCTGGTCCCGATGCTGTGTGGACCAGCGATCTGGAAGAAACCAACTATAGTTTGAACAAACGCTATACCGATACTATGATTGCGGGCTTGGTGGATTACCGCTGCAACAGCGTGGGCATTGCCGTGAAGGACGGCAAGATGTCGATCGTCTACCTGCGCATTACCGAGATCCCTGCTGAAAACAGCTGACCTCAGCATTTTTGCTTTCCTCATAAGTTCTCCAAGTGCAGCGCCCTGCCGGGCTTTCCCTCCGGCAGGGCGCTGCCGCGTTTTCGATGGTGCGCTTTACTGCAAAAAATACACGACATTATACCGGATGTATTATCCTGCTGCAAGGGCCCAGAAATAAATAAGAATTCTGAAAACACCGCTGAGGGAGACCCGGCGGTGTTTTTTGTATGCCATGAAAAAACAAAAAACCACTCTGGTTGGCTATCACGCGGGACTGCAAAAAATACATGTCATTTTTTGTGGCATCCGCGAATTGACAAAAGGGTACGGGGGGGGGGGTAAACTTAACTCATCCAAGCCGGAGGGGTTCCACTTGGGCGTGTGAAAAAACTCTGATATTCAGGAGGAAATGCAAAATGAAACTGTTCAAGAAACTGGCAGCAGCCGCTCTGGCAGCTGTTCTGGCCCTGTCTATGGTGGGCTGCGGTGCAGGCGGCACGGGCTCGGCACTTGATCTGAAGAACGAAGTGCTGAATCTGGTCGAAGATACATACTACATGAGTGGCAAGACTGCGACCCACACCACTGCCATGGATACGGAAGCGGCTAAGCTCATTGAGAGTGCTGCAAACGCTGGAGCAGAAGAAGGCAATAATAATACGGTGCAAGAACTTCTGCAAAAGTACGACAAGGGCAATTACATTGCGATCTTTGCGCCCCAGCTGCGTACAGAAATGATGCAGAATGCCTACATTCAGAAAATGAACATGGCACTCAGCGCGGTAACCAAGGGCGAGAGTTCTTATGATGAGATGATCGTTAAAATCGGCACTCCTGCAGTTGGTAAGGGCGATTCGATCGAGATGGGTGCAGCTACGGGTACGATCAAGGGCAAGAACTATCTGGTTCTGCTGGTGAAAAAGGCAGCCTGATCGACCGGTTAAAACAGAATACCAACCTGTAAATAGATTTTAGGAGGAACAAGAACATGAAATTGTTCAAAAAACTGGCAGCTGCTGTACTGGCAGCGGTTCTGGCCCTGTCCATGGTGGGCTGCGGCAAGGCAAATAGTGTCAACGCTACCAAGCAGCTCGTGCTGGATCTGATTGCTGATAGTGCAGATCAGAATGATGCAGAGATCAACAACACTGCTGCAATGGACGGCATTGCACAGAACCTGCTGAATAAGGCAGCGGAGCTTTATGGCTCTGAGGGATATGCGGGTAAGCCTGTGGTCACTCTGCTGGATGCTGCCAGCAAGACAGAAGGTATGGGCTTTGAAGCAGGCAAAACCTATCAGGTCAGCTGCGCAGAGGATTATCAGTTCAAGAGCAGTCTGATACCGAATGCTACTAAGCAGCAACTCTTCTTTATGAATCTGCAGTGGAACAGCTTTACTGTGAACAGTTCAGACCCTGTGAAAAATGTAAAGAAAGCAGATGTCGGCGTTGCTGTTGGTAAAATTGGCGACAAGACCTATGCGGTTGTGGTCATGGTGCCCACAGAGACCGCTGCGGCCCCTGGCACCACCAAAGACTAAGCAAAAACCAAACTTTAAAGCATAACAAAAAGGCGCTGGCTCCGGCCAGCGCCTTTTCTGTGTCAGCGGTGCACTTTACTGCCAAAAAGTGCGCCGCTTTTTTGTGGCATCCGCGAATTGACAAAAGGGTACAGGGGGGGGGTAAACTTAGTGCATCCAAGCCGGAGGGGTTCCGCTTGGGTGTGAAAAAACTCTGATAATCAGGAGGAAATGCAAAATGAAACTGTTCAAGAAACTGGCAGCAGCCGCTCTGGCAGCTGTTCTGGCCCTGTCTATGGTGGGCTGCGGTAAAGCAGAGGTTGGTGCTGCTTACAAGACCGAACTGACCAACATGCTGAAGGACAGCCTGTATGGCACAGAGGCTACTGTTGAAAATACGACAGAGCTGGACAACGCAGCTCAGGTGCTGCTGGCAAATGCACAGACCGAATATGGTAAGCTTACTGCCGAGCAGCAGAAGAATTTTGATGAGAGTCAGATCATCGATTGGCTGACCGCTCCGAATGCTGTGGAAAAGGCAACTGGCCTGCAGGGCAAGTATTGCTTTGTGTCCTTTGTTGAGAACCCGAATCTTGTGAGCAACCTTGGCAGTCAGTTTAAGTATTATATGATGATGGAGAGCCTGACACCTGGTTATGATAGAAACGGTCAGATTCAGTTGAAGTCTAATCAGGCTATTGTTAACAGTGAGGCTAAGAAAAACGATACGAAGGATGCCAAGGTTGGCTTTGCAAGCGGCAAACTCGGTGACAAGACCTATGTTGTTATGGTCATGTTCTGATTTTTTGCCAAAGGGATAAACTGTTAAGTAAAACGCCCGGCACATGGAAAAACCCCTTCCGTGTGCCGGGCGTTTTTTGCGCCGGTTATTTCCGGCAAAAAAACCACAAATCCCCCAGCCCGGGCAGCGGCGTGCCGCTCAGGCTGGGGGATGCTTTTGTGCAGGACGCGGGGTTACTGCTCGTTCTCGTAGATCTGGATATAACGGGGTGCGTTCTTATCCTGAATGAACAGCAGCGCGGCGGTCAGGGCCACCGCCAGAGCAGTGAGGACGGCGAGCAGTGCTTTGAGAACCTTCATCGTTTCAAGCCTCCTTAGTAAGTCTGGCGCGGAGCGGGGGACGTTCCGCAGTTTTTGGTTGCCCTTAGTATAGCATAATCCGCATACAAAGGCAAACACCGGATGCTGGAAGAAAAATACGGTGGTTAGTTGTATATAACCACGAAAAAATGAAAAGAAAGTTCAGGAAAATACATCATTTTTGTGCCATTGTCGTTGACTTCCCACGCCAAAATGATACAATAAGTGTGTTAAGCAGCTGCTGTCCCTGTACCAGTGCGCCTGCATGGGCGTGGGGGCGGCAATTCAAGCAGAATGGGGGATTTGAATTCCATGTTGAACAAGCTGAAACGTGCGGCGCTTGGCGCGCATACGCCGCATGACAAGGCAACTGCTGCAAGCAAACCGGTCCCGATGCCTCTGCCCGCGCAGGTACGCATCCTCATGAGCCAGCATATCGGCGCTCCCGCCAAAGCTCTGGTCAAAAAGGGCGACGAGGTATTCGTTGGCACTAAGATCGGCGAGGCTGGCGGCTTCGTCTCTGCAAACATCCACTCCAGCGTCTCCGGCACGGTTGCCGCGGTGGAGCCCTTCCGTCTGTCCAATGGCCGCATGTGCGACTCTGTCGTTATCAAGACCGATGGCAAACAGACCGTGGACCCGGCTGTCAAGGCACCGGAAGTGACCGATAAGGCCAGCTTCCTCAAGGCTGTGCGTGAGTGCGGTCTGGTCGGTCTGGGCGGCGCAGGCTTCCCGACCGACGTAAAGCTGCAGCCCAAGCAGCAGGTGGATACCCTGCTGATCAATGCTTCCGAGTGCGAAGTGTGGCTGACCAGCGATACGCAGGAGATGCTGAACTGCAGCGATGATATCATCCGCGGCATCAAGGCCGTGCTGCAGTACACCGGCATCCCGAAGTGCGTCATCGGCATTGAGAACAACAAGCCCGAGTGCATCGACCTGCTGTGCAAAAAGACCAATGGCGACAGCACCATCGAGGTCAAGCCCCTGCCCAGTGTCTACGGCACCGGCGCAGAGCTGATCCTTATTGAAAAGTGTCTGGGCCGCGAAGTGCCCCACGGCGGTCTGCCCGCAGATGCCGGCGCCATCGTCATGAACGTGACCAGCGTCTCCACCCTTGGCAAGTATCTGGCTACCGGTATGCCGGTGGTCGAGCGCACCATCACCGTGGACGGCGACGCCTGCGCAAAGCCCCAGAACATCGTTGTCCCCGTGGGCACTGCCTATCAGGACATCATCGATTTTGCGGGCGTCAAGGGCGAGCTGGGCAAGGTGGTTGCCGGCGGTGCCATGATGGGCCCCGCTGTGGAGAACCTGAGCTACCCCACCACCAAGACCACCTCCGGCCTGATCTTCCTGAGCAAGGCCGCTGCAGAGCCTGCACCGGTGAATCCCTGCATCCGCTGCGGCCGCTGCGTGGAGTACTGCCCCATGGGTCTGGAGCCTGTGGAGGTCAATCAGGCTTACGCTGCACGCGATGTGCAGGAGCTGGGCAAGCTGCATGCAGACTACTGCTTCAACTGCGGCAGCTGCTCGTTCGTCTGCCCGGCAAAGCGCCCTGTTACCCAGATGATGAGTCTGGCAAAGGCGTTCTACCTTGGTGAAATCAAAAAAGGAGGCAATAAGTAATGGATACGAAGCTTATTGTTTCGGCTTCCCCGCATGTGCGCAGCGAAGAGACCACCCAGAGCCTGATGGCCAACGTGATCGTCGCCCTGTGCCCCTGCGTGGTGGCCTCTGCCATCATTTTTGGCGTGCGTGCACTGCTGGTAACAGCCGTGTCCGTGGTGGCCTGCGTGGCCTTTGAGTGGCTGTACTGCAAGCTGCTCAAGAAGCCCAACCCCATCAGCGACCTGTCTGCCGTCGTCACCGGCATCATTCTGGCCATGAACGTGCCCGTGGGCATGCCCATCGGTCAGCTCATCATCGGTGATCTGGTGGCCATCGTCATCGTCAAGCAGCTGTTCGGCGGCATCGGCATGAACTTTGCCAACCCCGCTCTGGTGGGCCGTATCGTGCTGTTCATCAGCTTTGCCGGTTCCATGAACAAGTGGGTGTTCCCGGATGCAGCGGTGGACCAGCTGTCCAGCGCTACCCCGCTGGCTGTGGCCGATAAGTCCAAGCTGAGCCTGCTGGATCTGTTCATGGGCATCCACGGCGGTGTGCTGGGCGAGACCTGCGCACTGGCCATCGTGCTGGGCCTGATCTATCTGGTGGCCACCAAGACCATCAGCATCGCCATCCCGGCTTCTTACGTCGGCAGCATGTTCGTGTTCTACCTCATTGCTACCCACAGTGTGCACGAGGCTCTGGTTGCCGTGCTGAGCGGCGGCCTGCTGTTCGGTGCCGTGTTCATGGCTACCGACTACGTTACCAGCCCCTTCACCCTGAAGGGCAAGCTGGTGTACGGCGTGGCACTGGGCATCGTCACCTTTGCCATCCGTTACTGGGGCAGCTACACCGAGGGCGTGTCCTTCGCACTGCTGTTCATGAACCTGTGGGTCCCCTACATCAACGATCTGACCCGTCAGACCCCGTATGGCTACATCAAGCCTGCAAAGAAAGCAAAGGAGGGTGCTGGCAAATGAGTAAGTCTTCCAACTGGGAGAGCACCATCAAGCCCATTGTTGTGCTGAGCGTTATCTCCCTGATCGCCAGCCTGCTGCTGGCACTGGTGAACGGCATGACCGCCCCGGTCATTGCCGAGAACACCAAGCGCACCACTCTGGCCGCTTATGTCGGCGTGCTGCCCTCCGTTTCGGACGCCAGCGAGCTGGAAGAAGTGACCGATTACACCACCGCCGGCATCACCGGCGTGGTCAAGACTCCGGACGGCAGCACTGCAATCAAAGCCGAGGAAAAGGGCTTTGACGGCGGTATCCTGACCGTTATCATGGGCTTTGATGCCAATGGTGCCGAGACCGGCATCTGGGTAGACGCTTCTACCCAGACCAAGGGCATCGGCTCCAACGTGAGCAGTGACGACTTCCTGGCGCAGTTCGATGGCATGGATGGTACCCAGAACATTGTGATGAATCAGGATTACGATGCCTACAGCGGCGCAACCATTTCGTCCACCGCTCTGTTTGCTGCCATCAATGACTGTGTCAACTGCTACAACGAGCTGGCGTAAAGGAGGTTGGTAAGAAATGGCACAAGAAAATAAGTCCAAGGTAAGCATCCTTACCAACGGCATTATCAAAGAAAACCCCGTTCTGCGTCTGGTTCTGGGTACCTGCTCCATTCTGGCAGTTACCACTGCAGTTTCCAGCGCTCTGGGCATGGGTGCCGCCTTCACCTTCGTGCTGGTGTGCTCCAATATCATGATCTCCCTGCTGCGCAAGGTGATCCCCGGCAAGGTGCATCTGCCCTGCTACATCGTCATTATCGCAAGCTTCGTGACCATCGTTCAGATGTTCATGCAGGCTTACATGGAAAGCCTGTACAACGCTCTGGGCGTGTTCCTGCCCCTGATCGTTGTCAACTGTATCATTCTGGGCCGTGCCGAGATGTTCGCCTGCAAGAACAGCATCGTGGACTCCGCACTGGACGGCGTGGGCATGGGCGTTGGCTACACCCTCACCGCTACCCTGATGGCCTCCATCCGTGAGATCCTGGGCAGCGGCACCTGGCTGGGCTTCCAGGTGATCCCGGAAAGCGTTGCCAAGGTCTCCATCATGACGCAGGCTCCCGGCGCATTCTTCTGCTTTGGCCTGTTGATGGCCGGCTGTGTGTGGCTGGAAGGCAAGCTGGACGCCCGCATCGAGCGCAAGAGCTGCTGCGACCTTGATAACCTGAAGAAGGAGGCAGAATAAGATGTTAGTAAAACTCGCTGCGATCTTCTTCAGCATGATCCTGGTCAACAACTACGTGCTGGTGAAGTTCTACGGTATCTGCCCGTTCCTGGGCGTTTCCAAAAAGCTGGATTCTGCGGTTGGTATGTCCGGCGCTGTCATCTTCGTCATGTTCATGGCAACGGCCGTTACCTTCCCCATCCAGATCTTCATTCTGGACCCGGCTGGTCTGAGCTACCTGCAGACCATCGTGTTCATTCTGGTCATTGCTGTTCTGGTGCAGTTCATCGAGATCTTCCTCAAGAAGTATGTGGTTGCACTGTATAACTCTCTGGGCGTTTACCTGCCCCTGATCACCACCAACTGCTGTGTTCTGGCTGTCACCATTCTGGTCGTGGGCGACTACGGCGCAGATGTGGCTGCTATGGGCTTCGGTGTTGCTTACATTGAGGCTCTGGTCTGTGCCATCGGCGCAGGCTGCGGCTTCATGCTGGCCATGGTCATGTTCAGCGGCGTGCGCAAGCGCGTGGAAGCCTGCGATCCCCCGGCACCCTTCAAAGGCCTGCCCATCACCCTGATCGCAGCAGCAATCACCAGCCTGTCCTTCATGGGCTTCGGCGGCATCGTCGAAAACCTGTTCAATGTCACGCTGTAAGGGAGGAACAGGATTATGAATATTGTATCTGCTGTTATCCTGTGTACCATCGTGGGCGCAGTCGGCGCGATCGTTCTGGTCGCAGCGGCCAAGTTCATGGCGGTGGAGGAAGACCCCCGCATTGAAGAAGTTACCAACTGCCTTGCCGGTGCAAACTGCGGCGGCTGCGGCTACGCAGGCTGTGCGGACTACGCAAAGGCTGTGGTCATGGACGGCGTGCCCTGCGACAAGTGCGCACCCGGCGGCCCCAAGGCTGCCGCTGCCATTGCCAAGATCATGGGCGGCACGGCCAGCGCCGTGGAAAAGAAGGCGGTTGTCCAGTGCCAGGGCAATTCTGAGCACTGCAAGCCCGCTTACGATTACAAGGGCATCCAGACCTGTGCAGCCGCTGCTGCGCTGTACGGCGGCCCCAAGACCTGCTCCTTTGCCTGCATTGGTCTGGGCGACTGCACCAAGGTGTGTAAGTTCGATGCCATCCACATTGTGGACGGTGTTGCCAAGGTGGACAAGGACAAGTGCACCGGCTGCGGTGCCTGCGCAAACATCTGCCCCAAGCAGGTCATTATGATCGATGTGGGCGGCCCGCGCAAGCCGGTGGTCATGTGCTCCAACAAGGACAAGGGTCCTGTGGCCATGAAGGCCTGCACCACCTCCTGCATTGCCTGCGGTATGTGCGAGCGCACCTGTAAGTTTGACGCCATCCACGTGGTGGACGGCGTGGCCCGCATCGACTACGACAAGTGCAAGGGCTGCGGCATGTGTGCCCAGAAGTGCCCCAAGCACATCATCCTCTTCCCGCTGAAGGATGACCCTAATCCCCCGAAGCCGGTGGTGAAGCCCGCCGCTCCCGCTGCTGCCCCCGCAGCAAAGCCGGAAGCCAAGGCTGAGGCAAAGCCCGAGACCAAGGCAGAGTAAACTGTAAAAACCAAAGCCCGCCGTGCAGCGATGCCCGGCGGGCTTTTTGCATAGAAAATGATTGGAAATGCCCTCCGCGTTGCTCTGGGCATCTTCAGCGGAAAATCATTTTTAATTTCGCGTTTGGAGTGACCGCATTTGCGCAGCAATGAAAGCCCCAGTGGGGCTTTTAAGCGGCAGAGCGGTCTGCGTAAGCAGATGGAGGGGCGTTGCCCCGACAAGCTCTGCGGAGCGCTCCAAACGCTTTTTTCACGAGAGGGGCTGTGACGGGAAAATGCATCTCATCTCTGCGACTTTTCTTGTGAAAATGGTAGAACGGAACGCCCGCAGGCGTTCCGTTCTACCGAAATCCAGAGTAATATTTCCTTGAATTATGCCCAGAGCAACGCGGAGGGCATTTTAAATCGTCCGAATCCGGCGGGCTTTTTGCAACTTTTTGTAAGAAAATCCGGTTGCAATGAGGCGGAATTATGGTTAAATAGAAGGAGGATATTTTCACAGAAAGAGGACGATTATGGAACAACAGTCTGCACGCCTGCGGAATACAGGCTTTCTTACCTTCTTCTTCAGCGGCATCTGCGCCATCAGCGCTGGCGTTGTGGTCAGCCTTTTGCAGGAAGAGTACGGCTTTGCCTACGGCATGACCGGCACTCTGCTCTCGCTCATGAGCATCGGCAACCTGATCGCCGGATTTCTGGTGGGCGTGCTGCCCGGTGCGCTGGGCATGAAACGCAGCGTGCTGCTGCTGACCATCGGCTACGCGGTGGGCTACAGCCTGATGGGCCTGACGGGTGCCGTGGCGGTACTGGCGCTGGCGTTTTTTCTGGTGGGCATTGCCAAGGGCAGCGTCATGAACACCTGCACCATTCTGGTCAGCGATAACTCGGCCAACCGCACCCGGGGCATGAACCTGATGCACAGCTGCTACGCCTGCGGTGCGCTGCTGTGCCCCTTCCTCATTGCAGCGGCGGCAAGGGTGAGCACCGCACTGGCAGTATTCCTGCTGGCAGTGCTGGGCCTGATGCTCTGGCTGGTGTATGGATTTACTCCGCTGGGCGGCGGGAGTCAGAAAACAGCCCGGACGAAAGAGGCCATCGACTGGAGCTTTCTGCACGCGCCGCGCTTCTGGCTGCTGACCGGCCTTTTGTTCTGCCAGAACGCGGCGGAGCAGAGCGTTACCGGCTGGATGGTGACCTATTTTAAGGGCAGCGGCATCATTGCCGGTTCGCTGGCGGCCTACACCGTCACGGTGATGTGGGGTGCCACATTGGTGGCACGCCTGCTCATTGCGTTCGTGTTCCCGTTCAGGAACCCGCGTAAGGCCATGGTGGGCATGAGCGTGCTGTGCACCTTCTTCTATGTGCTGCTGGTGCGGGCCGACACGCAGGGCATGGCCATTGCGCTGCTGTTTGCATTTGCATTCTCGATGGCAGGTCTGAACCCCACTGCGGTCGCCAGTGCAGGCCGCATGACCAGCGTTACCAGCATGGGCATCATGCTGCCGGCGGCGTCCAGCGGTGCCATCCTCATGCCGTGGATCATCGGCATCGTGGCCGAAAAGGCGGGCCTTGCCGCCGGTATGGCGTCCAACATCGTGCCCTGTGTGGGGCTGATCGTGTTCACCCTGCTGGTAGCTAGATTGCCGGAGGAATAAACCCTCTCAGGCGCTATCGCGCCAGCTCCCCCGAAGGGGGGAGCTTTATGCGCTAAAACCGTTTGGTATTCTCTTTTCAGTAAAGAAAATAACCGTTGGGAAGTAGAAAAAGCTCCCCTCTCGGGGGAGCTGGCATTGCGCAGCAATGACTGAGAGGGTTATTTCTCAATGCCACGTGCTTTCGCGCTGAACTCGCACCCGCAGTAATCCTGCCGGTACAGGCCGTATTCCTCCGAAAGCTGCAGGCTGCGCAGGTAGCCGTTGTGCTTTTTGAAGTCTGAGGGCAGATGCTTGACCCCGAATTCTGCCTCCAGCTCCTGCCCGATGGCGTTGATACGCTTGGCGTCCTTGTGGGGGCTGATGGACAGCGTGGTGGTGAACCAGTCAAAGCCGTTTTCACTGGCGTACTGTGCCGCCCGGCGCATCCGCAGTCGGTAGCAGACCGTGCACCGACTGCCCCGCTCCGGCTCGTTTTCAAGGCCGGTGACGGCGGAGTAGAACTCCTGCGGGTCGTAGTGGTCCTCCACCACGGTCACACCCAGAGGATGGGCTGCCGCCACGAACTTCTTCAGTTCCTCGCCGCGGCGGTGGTATTCTTCCGCAGGCCAGGTGTTGGGGTTATAGTAAAGCACCGTGATTTCAAAATACTGGCACAGCTGTTCCAGCACGGCGCTGGAACAGGGCCCGCAGCAGGCGTGCAGCAGCAGGCGCGGACGGGTGCCGCCCAGCTCTTTGAGCACGGCATCCATCTGCTGTGCAAAATTCAATTGAGTTGCCATTTTTATCATCCTTTGCTATACTGATTGAGATAATTCCTTAAAAAGCTCGCCCTTTCGGGAGAGCTGGCATTGCATAGCAATGACTGAGAGGGTTTGTTTTCTTATTATAACATATTCCGCTTGAAAATACAGGAGGCCCCATGACACAGGAAAAGATCGCCCGCATCAACGAGCTGGCAAAAAAGAGCAAGACCACCGGCCTGACCGAGGCCGAAAAGGCAGAGCAGCAGGCTCTGCGCCGCGAGTACATCGATGATATGAAGGCCAGCCTGCGCGCACAGCTGGCCAACACCTCCATTCAGGAGCCGGACGGCACCATCCACAAGGTGACCCTCCGTGCCGACCTTGAGAAGCCCCGCAGCTGAACGCACAATTTTACGCGCACTTTTTTGGAGGAAAACGCAGCTCAAAGCTGCGCTTTCCTCTTTTTTTGCGCGGAAAACTGTGCTATACTATACTAGCATTGGTGCGTGCATGATGCGCCGGTGCGCTTTCCCAAGGTGGCGTATCCCGGGCAAGGTGCACGGAAAAGGCTGTCTTTTGAAAAAATGATAAAGAGGTCATTTATTATGCTTACTGCAATTACGGGTATCAACTGGGGCGATGAAGGCAAGGGCCGCATGGTCGACCTCATCAGCCAGGAGTATGACATCGTTGCACGCTATCAGGGCGGCAACAACGCCGGTCACACGGTGAAGAACGAGCGCGGCAAGTTCGTGCTGAACCTGCTGCCCTCCGGCATCCTGCGCCCCAATGTCGTCTGCGTCATGGGCAACGGCATGGTCATCGACCCGCATCATCTGGACGGCGAGATCAACAAGCTGCGGGAGCAGGGCGTTGAGATCAGCCCGGCAAACCTGAAAATCTCCGACCGTGCAACCATCACCATGCCCTACCATGTGGAGCAGGATGGTCTGGAAGAGGCACGTCTGTCCAAGACCGGCGCACAGTTCGGCTCCACCAAGCGCGGCATCGCCTACGCTTACGGTGATAAGTACATGAAGAAGACCCTGCGCATGGGCGACCTGCTGCATCTGGACGACGCGGTGAAGAAGCGCCTGATCACCATGGTGGACTCCAAGAATCTGGTGATGGAGGGCAGCTACAACGCCGCTCCCATCAGCGTGGATGAGATGTGGGCATGGCTCGAAAAGTATGCCGCCATCTTCAAGGACTACATCTGCGATGTGGGCCAGTATCTGGCCGATGCCGACGCCGAGGGCAAGAAGGTGCTGTTTGAGGCACAGCTGGGCGCTCTGCGCGACATCGATTTCGGCATTTACCCCTATACCACCTCTTCCAACGTCATCGGTGCCTACGCTCCCATCGGCGCAGGCATCCCGGGCCACAAGCTGCACAACTCCATCGGTGTCATGAAGGCTTACTCCTCCTGCGTGGGCGACGGCCCCTTCGCTGCCGAGCTGGCAATGACCGAAGAGGAAAAGCACGACCTGCGTGAGGCTGGCCACGAGTACGGCGCAGCCACCGGCCGTCCCCGCCGCGTGGGCCCCATCGATCTGGTGGCAAGCCGCTACGGCGTGTTCTGCCAGGGCTGTGATGAAGTTGCCCTGACCCTGCTGGACGTGCTGGACTACATGGAAAAGATCCCCATGGTCACCGCTTATAAGCTGACCGACGGCAGCACCACCACCCGCTTCCCCATGGGTGAAGCTCTGGATACCGCACAGCCCGTGGTGGAGTACCTGCCCGGCTGGCACTGCGATATCACCGCGGCCCGCAAGTGGGAAGACCTGCCCAAGGAAGCACAGGCCTACGTGGAATATCTGGAAAAGGCCGTTGGCTGCAAGATCACCTATATCTCGGTGGGTGCCGAGCGTGAGGCTTACATCCATCGCGTCTGATGTTCCCGGCAGCCCCGAATGTTGCAGAAAAGGAAGCGTCACAGATGTTTGATATCATTACCGACAGCGCATGCGACCTGACGCCGGATACGGCCCGGCAGCTTGGTGTTGAGGTCGTGCCTTTCTACGTCTCGCTGGACGGCGAGCACTACCGCAAGGAGGGCACCGAGATCGCCGTGCGGGATTTCTACCAGTTCATGGTGGACAACCCCTCGGCCTACCCCAAGACCAGCCTTGCCTCCATCGAGGACTTTGAACAGAACTTCCGTGCCCATGCTGAGGCGGGCCGGGCTGTGCTGTGTCTGGTGTTTACCGGCAAGATGAGCGGCTGCGTGGGCAGCGCCCGCAATGCCCGGGATCTGGTGCTGGAAGATTTCCCCGATGCCCGCATTGAGGTCATTGACAGCGCGGCAGCTACCGTTACCGAGTCCACCATGGTGGAAAACGCCGTGGCCATGCGGGACGCAGGCTGCACGCTGGACGAGACCGTGACATGGCTGGAAGCAGAGAAGGCCACCAACCAGATCTTCTTCACGGTAGGCAATCTGGACTATCTCATCAAAGGCGGCCGCATCGGCAAGGTGACGGGCCGTGCAGCCAACATGCTGGGCATCAAGCCGATGATCCTGTTCAAGGATGGCGAGATCTTCTCCGGCGGCGTGGCCCGCGGACGTCAGAAGAGCTTTGAAAAAGCACTGGACCAGCTGATGAACTATCTGGATGCCCACGGCGGCACCCCGGATGACTACCGCATCACCGTGGGCTACGGCTACGATGCCGACGAGGGCAAGCGCCTGTGGATGCAGACGCGCGCGGCCCTGCGTGCAAAGTACCCCGGCGCACAGTGCGAAGTGGGCCTGCTGCAGATCGGCTGCACCATTGCCGTGCACACCGGCCCCTATGCGCTGGGCATGGGCGTGATGCGCCGCTGGAAAAAGCAGGGCTGAACGTAAAGCCTTGACAAATTTATAAAAAGTAACTATACTACAAATAGAAAAGGCACTGCGACAAGCGGTCAGCCCTTTAGGTTTAGGATTCTAAAACGAACCGTCACCGGCCAGGGTGGCGGTTCATCTTTTACCTTTAGAAATCCGAAGCGTGAACGTAAGCCCAAGCAGATGGAATGTAAAAGTAATAGGCATGACTCTCACCTCCTTTCGGAAGCGAGGGCTGAACCGCCTGCCGTTGTATGCAGTGCCTTGCTGCTTACAGAAGCAGCAAGTATAGAGTATCATATCATTCGACAAATTGCAAGGATGCACTGCACGGCTGAAAAGCTGTGTGGTGCTTTTTTTGTTGAAAAATTATGATTTGCAAACTTTTTATGAACCCTATTGACAAAGTGGGGAAACAGGAGTATATTTTTAGCAGTCGAACAGATAGAGTGCTAAAACGAGCAAAACCAGTTCGGCAGGAGGTGCTTGAAATCGTGAAACAACTGAAGAATAGCCGCTGCTTCCCGTTTGGCAGCATCTCTGCGCCGGGCTTTTAGCAAACGGCTGTCATGTCCGCTAAAATAAACCTTCCGGTATGAATGGAGGCTTGACTTTATGAATACCAATCAATATACGCAGAAAACGCTGGAAGCTCTGCAGGCAGCGCAGCAGCTGGCTGTGGAGTATCAGCATAACCAGCTGGAACCCGAACATCTGCTGCACGCACTGGCTTCGCAGGAGCAGGGCCTGATCCCGCAGCTGCTGCAAAAGATGAACGTGGACCCCGGCAGCTTTTCTGCCGCCGTGGCCGAAAAGCTTTCGGCTCTGCCCCGGGTGTCCGGCTCCGGCCGTGACCCCGACAAGGTCTATATCTCGCAGGCCACCGATAAGGTGCTCAGCGCCGCTGCCCGCGAGGCAAAGGCCATGAAGGATGACTATGTCAGCGTAGAGCATGTGTTTCTGGGCCTGCTGAATGAGCAGGATCAGAACACGGCAGAACTGTTCCGTGCTTTTGGCATCACCAAGGATAAGTTCCTGCAGCAACTCACAGCAGTGCGCGGCAACCAGCGCGTCACCAATGACAACCCGGAGGATACCTACAATGCCCTGCAGAAATACGGTCAGGATCTGGTAGACCTTGCCCGCAAGCAGAAGCTGGACCCCGTCATTGGCCGCGATCAGGAGATCCGCAACGTGATCCGCATCCTGTCCCGTAAGACCAAGAACAACCCCTGCCTGATCGGTGAGCCCGGCGTTGGCAAGACCGCCATTGCAGAGGGTCTTGCACAGCGTATCGTACGCGGCGATGTGCCCGAAAACCTGAAGGACCGCATCGTGTTCAGTCTGGACATGGGCGCTCTGGTGGCCGGTGCAAAGTACCGCGGCGAGTTCGAGGAGCGCCTGAAGAGCGTGCTGAACGAGGTGAAGAAGAGCGAGGGCAAGATCATCCTCTTCATCGATGAGCTGCACACCATCGTGGGCGCCGGCAAGACCGATGGCGCCATGGACGCAGGCAACCTGCTCAAGCCCATGCTGGCCCGGGGCGAGTTGCATTGCATCGGTGCTACTACACTGGACGAGTACCGCCAGTATATCGAGAAAGACCCCGCTCTGGAGCGCCGCTTCCAGCCGGTACAGGTGGATGAACCCACCGTGGAGGACACCATCTCCATTCTGCGCGGCCTGAAGGAACGCTACGAGGTGTTTCACGGCGTGAAGATCAACGACAGCGCCCTGATCGCCGCTGCCACCCTGTCCGACCGCTATATCACGGATCGTTTCCTGCCGGATAAGGCCATCGACCTTGTGGATGAAGCCTGCGCCATGATCAAGACCGAGATGGACAGCATGCCCAGTGAGATGGACGATCTGGCCCACCGCATCACCCAACTGCAGATCGAGCAGGTGAGCCTGAAAAAGGAGACCGACGCCCTGAGCCAGAGCCGCCTGAAGGATCTGGAAAAGGAGCTGGCCGAGCTGCAGGACAAGTTCCGCAGTATGAAGGCAAAGTGGGAGAACGAGAAGAACGCCATCGGCAAGGTGCAATCCCTGCGTGAGCAGATCGAGCAGACCAATGCCGACATTGAAAAGGCTCAGCGTGAGTACGACCTGAACAAGGCTGCCGAGCTGAAATACGGCAAGCTGCCTCAGCTGCAGAAACAGCTGGAAGAGGAAGAGAAGATCGCCGCCGCCAAGAAGGAGGACAGCCTGCTGCGTGACCGCGTGACCGACGAGGAGATCGCCCGCATCGTGGCCCGCTGGACCGGCATCCCGGTGGAAAAACTGGTGGAGGGTGAGCGCGAGAAGCTGCTGCATCTGGACGATGTGCTGCATCAGCGGGTCATCGGTCAGGACGAGGCTGTGACCAAGGTGAGCGAGGCTATCCTGCGCAGCCGCGCCGGTATCGCCAACCCCAACCGCCCCATCGGCAGCTTCCTGTTCCTCGGCCCCACCGGCGTGGGCAAGACTGAGCTGGCCAAGGCACTGGCACAGGCTCTGTTTGACGACGAGCGCAACATGGTGCGAATCGATATGACCGAGTATATGGAGAAGTTCAGCGTCAGCCGTCTGATCGGCGCGCCTCCGGGATACGTCGGTTACGAAGAGGGCGGCCAGCTGACCGAGGCTGTGCGCCGCAAGCCCTACAGCGTGGTGCTGTTCGATGAGGTGGAAAAAGCCCATCCCGATGTGTTCAACATCCTGCTGCAGGTGCTGGACGATGGCCGCATCACCGACAGTCAGGGCCGCACCGTGGACTTCAAGAACACGGTCATCATCCTCACCTCCAATCTGGGCAGCGACATCATCCTGAACGATCTGGAGCAGCGCCGTGCCAACGGCTCCAACGAGCTGAGCGAGGAAGCAAAGCACCAGATCGACCAGCTGCTGAAGAGCAAGTTCCGCCCCGAATTTCTGAACCGTCTGGATGAGATCGTCTACTACAAGAGCCTGACCAAGGACGAGATGCGCAAGATCGTGGATCTGCAGCTGCAGGATCTGCGCAAGCGTATGGAGGAGGGCAAGCACCTCAAGCTGGAGGTCACCACCGCCGCCAAGGACTTCATCATCGATTCTGCCTACGACAGCGTCTATGGTGCACGTCCCATCAAGCGGTTCATCCAGAGCCGCGTGGAGACCCTGATCGCCAAGGCCATCATTCAGGGCAGCTATACCGAGGGCAACACCCTGACGGTAGACTGCGAGAATGGCGCTTTGACCCTGCGATAACGCGGATTTTACCTGTTTTGTACGGACTTTGCGGCCAGAAAGCTTGCACCACCGTACAGAATATGGTATGATTACAAATAACATTGATGTGCTTTTCATCGCGGAACAGCAACGATGGGGAGCACATTTTTGTATGTAAGAATATTTATCCCAAAACTCTCTCAGGCGCATTGCGCCAGTGTGCGATATCCCGGGCAGCAGCACCTTCTGCGTGGAAGGGGCAGGCTGTGGGCGCACAGAAAAAAGCTCCCCCCTTCGGGGGAGCTGGCATCGCGCAGCGATGCCTGAGAGGGTTCAAACAAAAACAGAAAGTTGAGTGTGATTTCCCTTTTTATGGACGATGGCAGTATTACGCTTTTAGTGGCGTTGATCATTCTGGTGGCATTTTCCGCCTTTTTCTCCGCCTCTGAGACCGCATTTTCTTCCCTGAACCAGATCCGCCTGAAAAGCCGTGCTGAGGACGGCGATTCGGCAGCAGCCCGCGTGCTGGCTATGTCGGAAAAGTACGACAAGCTGCTCTCCACCATCCTCATCGGCAACAATATCGTCAACATTGCCGCAGCATCCATTGGCACAGTGCTGTTCACCCGCCTGCTGGACCCGGAGCGGGGCGCGACGGTGTCCACCATAGTGCTGACCGTGGTGGTGCTGATCTTTGGCGAGGTGACTCCCAAGAGCCTTGCAAAGGAGATGCCGGAGACGGTTGCCACGGCAGTGTCGCCCTTTTTGAATCTGCTGCTGATCCTGTTCACCCCGCTGACCTGGCTGTTCACCCAGTGGAAGCGCCTGCTGGGGCATTTCATCCACAGCACCGAGGAGGACACCATCACTGAGGGTGAGCTGATGACCATGGTCAGCGAGGCCGAGAACGACGGCGAGCTGACCGACCGGGAAAGCCAGCTTATCCGCAGCGCCATTGAGTTCGACGATGTGGAGGTGGAGGAGATCCTCACGCCCCGCGTGGATGTGATCGCGGTGGAGGACGACCTCTCGCTGGATGATGTGGCCGACACCTTTGCGGAATCGGGATATTCCCGTCTGCCCGTCTACCATGGCACCATTGACAACATCATCGGTGTGGTACATGAAAAGGACTTTTACCTTGGCCGTCTGCGCAAGGATACCACGCTGGAAGACCTTGTGAAGCCCACCCTTTATACCACCGGCTCCACCCAGATCTCCCAGCTGCTGCGCACTCTGCGCGAGCAGCACCATCACATGGCGGTGGTGGTGGACGAGTACGGCGGCACCGAGGGCATCATCACACTGGAAGATATTCTGGAAGAGCTGGTAGGCGAGATCTGGGATGAGCACGACGAAGCGACCGAGGACTTCCGCAGGCAGTCGGACGGCAGCTGGATCGTGCTGGGCAGTGCCGGTGTGGACGACCTGTATGAGAGGCTGGGCCTGCCGGAGGATGAGGATATCGATTCCAATACGGTGAACGGTCTGGTGCAGGAAAAAACCTGCCATTTGCCCAAGGTGGGCGACCGGTTCACGCTGGGCGAGTACGACGGTGTCGTTACCCGCACGGCCAAGCGCCGCGTGACTGAAGTGCGTCTGACCCCGGCGGATAAGCCGGAGGTGAAGAAGGACGAAGAGGACAGGCAGCGCTTCAACCGGATCACGAATAAATAAGAAGCTGCTTCCCATAAGCTGCGTGAATAGACGGGGCATTTTGCCCGGTCAGCAGGAACAGCAGCTGAAAGACCAAACGATATAAAAAAAGCAAGTGCACACATCTCCATCAAAAACGCTGGTTTTTGAAAAGAGTGCGGCACTTGCTTTTGTTTTTGTGGGCTCACAGCCGGAACGATCTCAGGCGGGTGCTTTTTGCGTGGGCTGGGTGGGCTGAACAGAGCAGACCACCGGGGCGTCCGGTGCAAACTGCAGATATTCCCGCGGGGCAAAGCCCAGAAGCCCGGCCAGCGGGGCAAAATGCTTTTGTTTCAGGGTATTGTTGAACCGTGTGACCGAATCGTTGTAGATCAGGCTGCTGGTATAGATCATGCGGTTGTAGCAGTTGGCCGCTTCGATGCAGCGCTGGTAGGTCTTGTCTGCCTTGATGGCCGGGCGGCTCTCGGCCACGGCGGTCACATAGCTCATGGCCTGCGCAAGCCGCTGCTCCTGTTCCAGCACCTGTGCCGGAGTGGAAAGCGCGTGGATGGAGGGCGGCGGCAGCACCAGCTGGGCCGAAGGACCATAGCTCCGGAGAAGCTCCAGAAGCGCTTCCAGTGCGCGGAAGCGGGAGGAAAGCTGCAGGCCGATCTGTTCCATGGCAATTTTGATGTTGTCGTCCAGTTCACGGAGACGGCGATATACTGCGCCGACCCAGACTGCAAGCAGAAGCAGCAATGGGATGAGTACGTATATCATACAGGAGACCTCCCTTCAAAGAAGTAAAATCGGGCGGCAGTACAGCCGTCTGAGCTTACTATAACACAAAATGTGCGGCAGGAGGGTATTTGGCATGAACCGCCCATAAAATGCATTGAATCGACCTTTTACAGGGAAATGCGCAGCACGAACTGATCCTGCTGCCGGGCAAAGCTGTACATGCCGCCGTATTGCTCCACAATGGCGCAGATGCTGCGCACGCCAAGACCGTGGCCGGGCTGGCTGGTGGTGGGAACGCCCTGCGCGTCGAACTGGACCGGGAAAGAGCAGGAGTTTGCGATCTGCACAAACAGCCTGCCGTTCTTTTCGTAGGCGGTGGTCTCCACAACAGCGGGCTTTCCGGCCTGCTTCTGGTGCTGCCCGGCGTGCAGGGCGTTTTCCAGCGCGTTGGAAAACAGCACGCACAGGTCGCTGTCCGGCAGCGGCAGAATCAGCGGGATGGCTGCATGGACCCGGAAATCGATGCCATCGTGCTGTGCGCGGGCAGCAAAGGAGGAGAGGATGAGGTTGGCGGCCTCGTTCTCGCAGTAAACATTCACCTTGCTGGCTTCGATCTCGGCACACACACTGTGGATGTACTCCTGTGCGGCTTCCGTGCGGCCGTTCTCGATGCAGGCAGAAAGATACTGCAGATGATGGCGCAGGTCGTGGCGGTAGGTGCTGGCCTTGCGCTGGCTCTCCCGCATGGCTTCGATCTCACGCACGGCCTGAGCCACCTGCAGGTTCAGGCTGTTCCGGGTCTGTTCCAGCTGGCTGCGCAGCTGCTGCTCCTGTGTGGTGTGCAGCACAAAGCCCAGATAGGCCAGACTGCACACAAAGGGCATGAACTCCACAGCCGCCTGGTTGCCGCTGGAAAGCAGATCGGTGTAGATGCGGGTAAAGTAGTCAAAGAGATAGCTCAGCAGCGGGATCATGCCGAATTGCAGCTGCAGCAAAAGCGGGGAGCGGGACAGTGCCCGCACCGACGGTGCGATCCAGCGGATCAGCACCAGAAGGATCGGCAGGGTGACGATCAGCTCGGTGGCGTCCTGCAGTACGGTGCCGCCCGTCGGGAACAGCGCAATGACCAGCAGCGCGGCCCAGCGCCGCAGCTGGCAGCACAGATAGGCTGTCAGTACGGATACCAGCGGCCATAGCGCACGGCGGGTCATGACAGCCAGCAGCAGCCACAGCGGCAGATGGGTGATGAGCGGATAGAGATACCGGGCAAGGCCGGTGCCCCAGCGCAGGCTGACCACGCCCTGCAGCGCCAGCATCAGGATAGTGCTCCCCACAAGCAGGAGTTTGTGGCGGCGGGTCCATTCGATCTCACAGAAGGCGGCAGACAGCACGATGCCGAAAATGCCCACCGCGGCAAGGTTGCACAGGGAAAGAGCTTCCGTCAGGAGGCTGCTCACAGCATCACCTGCTTTCGGCGGAAGGCGTATTCCAGATACTGCCGGCGGATGTCCGAGGATTTGCCGTGGGGAATGGGGATCTGCACCAGATTGGTCAGGGTGACGGCCCGGCTGGAAATGTTCTGGACATATTCCATGTTGACAAGGAACGAGCGGTGCGGGCGCAGAAAGATCTCGTAGGGAGCCAGCTGCCGGGCCAGCTCGTCCATGCTGCCGGTGCTCTCCAGAACGCCGCCGTCTGAAAGGTGGAACAGCAGGGTGCGGCCCAGCACCTCGCAGTACAGCAGCTGATCCAGCTCAATGCGGGAAATGCCGGTCTTGCACCGCAGCACCAGACTGCGCTGGTCGGCCCGGCGGCACTCGGCAATGACCGAGTCGGTCAGTCGGAAAAAGCTTTCCTCCCAGATGGGCTTGAGCTGATAGAAGTAAGCACCCACCATATAGGATTCCACCGCAAACTCGGTGGAAGAGGTGAGAAAGATGATCTCGACTGCAGTGTCGTACTGGCGGATCTCCTTGGCGACGGTGATGCCGTTTTCAGCCGGCATGATGACATCCAGAAACAGGATATCATACCGCACACCCTTTTCGATCTCGGCCAGCAGATCCAGCGGACTGCGGAACGCTGTGCACTGGATCTGGATGCAGCGCTGAGTGCGGTATTTTTCCAGCAGGGCAGACAGCTGATCCAGAACAGTCTGGTCGTCGTCGCAGAATGCGATTTGGATCATAGCGGTTTCCACATCCTTTGTTCGTGTTGGTCGGGTACTTACAGCTGGGCTTTGCCCATGCAGTAGGTCTGCAGCACATCGTAGTTGTCGTCCAGCACCACAAGGTCGGCGTCCTTGCCCACCTGAATGGAACCCTTGCGGTCATCCAGATGCAGGCAGCGGGCCGGGTTGATGGTGCAGGCGTTCAGTGCGTAGTTGAAGGGCACCATGGCTTCTTCCACAAGGATGCGCAGGCCCTTGTTGATGTTCAGGGTGGAACCGGCCAGCGTACCGTTGTCCAGATGCGCGCTGCCGTCCGGGTAGATGGTGATATGGTTGCCGCCAAAGATATACTCACTGCCGATGGGGGTGCCCTTTGCCATCAGCGCGTCCGAGATCATGATGGCGTAGTCCGGGCCCTTGCTCATAAAGTAGTTGTTCAGGGCAGCCGGGGTGGAGTGGCAGCCGTCGCAGATGATCTCACCGTACATGGTGCGGATGCGGTAGGCTGCGCCCACCAGACCGTTTGCACGGTGGGCAAAGGGGGACATGCCGTTGTAGACATGGGTCATGGAGCGGGCACCGTTGGCCCATGCCATCACAGCCTGCTCGTAGGTGGCGGCGCTGTGGCCGATGCTGACTACCACGCCGTGCTCGGTCAGGTAATGGGTCAGGGCAAAGCCTTCGTCGTGCTCAGGTGCAAGGGTCACATAACGGATGTGGCCGCGGGCGGCCTCCTGATAGTGCTTGAACTGCTCCACGCTGGGCTTTGCAATGTACTCCGGCGGCTGTGCGCCCTTGTACTTCATGTCGAGGTAGGGGCCCTCAAAGTGGATGCCAAGGATCTCGGCACCCTCATAGCCGCCCTCCATCACGTCGGCCACATTGGCCACGGCGTTGGTCAGCACCTCCACGCTCTGGGTGATGGTAGTGGCCAGAAAGCTGGTCACGCCCTCGGAGACGATATGCTTGGCCCAGTAGCGCAGGCCCTCCGGCTTTGCGTCGTTGGTGTCGAACTCATAGGCACCATGGCAGTGGATGTCCATAAAGCCGGGAACGATGCGCTTGGAGCCGTAGTCCACATCGGCCTGCTTTTCCCCATAGGGGAAGATGCCGGTGATCCGGCCCTGCTCCAGCTCCAATGCAGCCGGCACAAACTGGTCGGCAAGCCATACCTTCTTGCTCTGGATGATCATACGCTTAACCCTCCGTACTGTTCATCATAAAATCTGCATCTGCTGCGCAGCAAAAGCGCAGTCTGTCTACCGAAAATTATAACATTTTCTGGTGAAAATAACCAGTGCTACAGCGGCTTTTCAAAAAAATACAGCAGGACCCCCGGCAGAATGCAATGCTCTGCCGGGGGTCCTGCTGCTTTATGAAAGATCAGTCCTTCTTCTCTGCGGTGCGGGCAAAGAAGTTGGCGAGGATGGCACCGGAAATGTTATGCCACACCGAGAACACAGCGCCGGGGATGGTTGCCAGCGGATACTGTGCAAAGTGGGCAGCGGCCAGAGAGGTGGCAAGGCCCGAGTTCTGCATACCGACCTCGATGGAAATTGCACGGCACTTGGTGGAATCCAGCTTCAGCAGCTTGCCCACGCCAAAGCCGGTGAGGTAGCCCAGCAGGTTGTGCAGGATAACCACAGCGAGGATCAGCAGGCCGCTGGTCATGATCTTGGCGGAGTTTGCGGACACAACGGCGCAGATGATGAGCACGATAGCAGTGGTGGAGATCAGCGGCAGCACGCGGACGGCGTTCTGGGTAAAGGCATGGAAGAAGTGGTTGACCACAAAGCCCAGTGCGATGGGCACCAGCACCACCTTGACGATGGACAGGAACATGTTCATGGGGTTCACATCCACGCGCTGACCGGCATACAGCAGGGTGAGCAGCGGGGTAAGGACGGGGGCCAGCACGGTGGAAACAGCGGTCATGCCAACGGACAGTGCAACGTCACCTTTGGACAGATAGGTCATCACGTTGGAGGAGGTGCCGCCGGGGCAGGTGCCCACGAGGATGACGCCGATGGCCAGCTCGGTGGGCAGATGGAACACCTGGGTCAGCGCCCATGCCAGAAAGGGCATCAGGGTGAACTGTGCAATGCAGCCGATGACGACGTCCTTCGGGCGGCTGAACACCACCTTGAAGTCCTCCGGCTTCAGGGTAAGGCCCATGCCGAACATGACGATGCCCAGCAGGGTGTTGACCCATGCGGTCTTGACCACGCTGAAGGTACCCGGGAAGAACAGGGCCAGTGCCGCCACCACGATGACGATGGCGGCCATGTACTTGCCCACAAAGTCGCTTACTTTTTCCAGTGTTTTCATGATGAACTCTCCTTTTTTCTGAACACTTTATTTTTGCGGATGCAAAGACGATGAAACATCCGGAAAATGGCTTTCCCGCAAATAAAAACGCCTCTGCCCCTTACGGTTCGTAAGAGACAAAGGCGTAAAAATTCCTCTGCGGTACCACTCTTATTGCCGGTGCAAAGCCCGGCCCCTCAGTGCGCATCCAACAATGCGCGGCCCGTGATAACGGGGGCCTGCCGTTCCCGCTTACTGGGGCGCAGATGCTGCCCATTCAGCCGGAAAGCTCGGAGAGGATCTTCCCACGGACGCCCTGCACTGCCTTGCACCATCCGGCAGCTCTCTGCGGCATTCTTTCCGGGTACTCTTTCTCGTCATAGCCGAATATTTCACTGCCCCGCAGTATACTCTTCCGCAAGGGCAAAGTCAAGGGATGGGGCCCGTCGGATTTTTCATCTGGTTTGCATCAGGGATGAAAGCAGTTCAGGCAAGGGCTGCGATCTTATCGTACAGCTTTTTCTGGCTGTCGGTCAGGGTGGGCAGCACGCCGCCGATCATGGCGTCGGCAAACTCCTGCGTATCCACCTCAACGTACTCCATGCCCTTTTCCTGTAGTTCGTTGTAATATTTTTCCTCGTTGTCCAGGAACAGCTGATGCTCGGCGGCCTGTGCGGCGGCGGCACCGTCCATCACCACCTGCTGCAGTTCGGCGGGCAGGGCATCGAACTGGGCCTTGCCCATGGCCACATACACCCATGCACGCAGATGCGCGGTGAGGATGAGATACTTCTGCACCTCAAAGAAGCTCTTGGTGTAGATCATGGCCAGCGGGTTCTCCTGTGCCTCAATGGTGCCCTGCTGCAAAGAGGTGAACACCTCGGCCAGAGCCATCGGGGTGGGCTTTGCGCCCAATGCTTCAAAGGCGGCCACGGTCATGGCAGCGGCCGGGGTGCGGATGACCAGATTGTTGCAGTCGGCCACGCAGGTGATCTTGCGGTTGGAGGTGATGTAGCGCGGGCCGCGGGTGTAGTAGGCAAGGCACTTCATGCCTGCGGCTTCCATCAGGTCCTCCAGCTCCTGCCCGACTTCGCCGTTGAGCACCTTATCCATGTGCTCATCGCTCTGGATGAGGTACGGCATACCGATCATGCCCAGATCCGGCTCGTAGGTCTGCATGGTCTCGCCGGTAAAGGTGATATCACAGCCGCCCTGCGAGAGGATGGACTGGATGATGTCCACCTCGGGGCCCAGCTGGCCGTTGGGGAAGATCTCGACCTCGATCTGGCCGTTTGATTTTTCCTGCACATACTTCTGGAACTCCACAGCACCCAGATGCATGGAGTCGGTCTCGTCCTGCTGATGCGCAATGGTGATCTTGTAGGAGGCATTGCCCGCAGCGGAAGAAGCGGCAGGGGATGCGGTGGAGCTTGCTGCTGTGCTGCTGGAGGAACCGCCGCAGGCGGCCAGACCCATTGCCAGAGCTGAAATACCAGTGATCTGCATGAAGTTGCGACGGCTGATCTTGTGAATGCGCATAGTGTTTCTCCTTTTCTGCTTGTTTGATTTTTTTTTGCTTGTAAGCGTTCTTTTTGCTTGCTTCGTTCGGGTTGGTGTTCCGGCTTTGTGTCAGGCCCGGCCCCCACACCGGGCGGTGATCTTGCTTTGACGGGATGGCCGTCTCTTTAATGATATATTAGTTCATTTCGATAGATTCGTCAATAGAAAACGCATATTCTCTCAAGCCGAATATTTTCTGCGAAAATAGAGCATAATGCACAAGAATCGGCCTTTTTTCACGGAGTCAAAGGCTGATTTTCTTGGAAAATTCACGGCATTAACTGATATATTGAATGTGATCCATTGACAGATGCGAGTTTCTGCTTTTGCTTCGGAACTGCTTAAAAAGCGTGGATTCGCACTTTTTATATCGTGAAGCAAAAAAGACCCGCCAGCGGATACAGCTCTGCTGACGGGTCTTGACCTGTTATGATATATCACTCGAAGAAATCCGGGAACTTTTCCAGCAGCTGCTGGAATCCATCGCGGAAATGCCCCAGATGTTCCTCCATCTCCTGACGGATATCCACCGTGGGCGGAATGCCAAGCATGAGGTAGTTGTAAAAGCGGCGGTGCTCTTCCACCACACGGTTCTCATCCTGTCGGATGACCGCATTGGTCATGTAGCGCACCCGGTCGTAGTGCGAGGTGACGTTGTGCACAGCCTGCCATGCGCGGTCGTAACCGCCATAGTGGTACAGCAGCTGATGAAAGTCGTTGTCCAGCGAGACGAACTCCTGCCCGGGGGTCTCATAGTTGCCGCTGTTGGCCACTTTGGCCTGCGCCTCGATGCAGGCGGCAAACGGCTTGAGCTGCTGCATGGTCAGACGGCCCGCCAGCTGCTGCATGATGCTGGCTTCCAGCATCAGCCGCATATTGAAGCCCTCGCGCAGGTAGTCCACGCGGATCATGGAAACGCTGCTGCCGCGCTGGGCCTGCACATCCACGAGCCACTCGTTCTTGAGCATCATCACAGCCTCATGCACTGGGGTACGGCTCATTTCCAGCTTTTCGCTCAGTTCTGCCTCGCTCAGGGTCTGGCCCGGCGCGAACTGCAGCGTGATGATGTTCTGCCGCAGCACGCGGTAGGCATATTCGCGGTTGTTCTCGCCCTCCAGCCGCGGGCTGATGAGCAGCGGCAGGCTGCTGTTTTCCTTGGTCGGCATAGGCATCTCTCCGAAAACGGTTTCTCAGTCCAGCAGTTGGTGAACCAGCGGCTCCAGTGCCCGGGCCAGCGCTGCGTGGTTTGCGGCGTCCATGTGGATGGAGTCCTCGTCGCAGGGGCCAGCCACGGCGGCGGCGTCAAAGAATGCACAGCCCGCCTGTTCTGCTGCACGCCGTATCTCTGCGGCAAGACCTTTGGAGATCTCAATGGCTTCCGGCTGGAAGCTGCCGAAGGGGCTGTGTGCCACATCCGGCCCGATATGGATGGGCGAGACCACCAGCACCTTCGGGGCAGAATAATTGGGCGCATAGGGATAGGTCTGGATCAGGTGCAGCAGCTGGGCCACTCCCTGCCCGATGCTCCAGGCATTGTTCTGGAAGTAGTGCTTCATATCGTTGGTGCCCAGCATCAGGATGACCAGATCCAGCGGGTTGTGGCTGGCAAGGCACACCGGCAGACTGGTGCGGCCATTGCGGCCCAGATCGATGGGGTCTTCAAACACAGTGGTGCGGCCGCCGCAGCCCTCCTCAATGACCCGGTACGCCGGGCCAAGGGCCAGCTGCAGCCGCCCGGTCCAGCGCACGTCATAAGGGTGGCGTCCGCCGTGCAGGGTAAAGCCGAAGGTATTGCTATCGCCATAGCACAGGATATTTTTCATGCTCACAGTCTTCCTTTCCATTGCTTGCACAGCGTTTTGCGCCTGTTTTGGGGAGACAGGCCGGGCTTGCAGTGCAGCCGCTGCTGTGCAGGTGCCGGAAACCGGAAACAACAAAAGAACCGCTTAGAATGATTTTATTATACTCTGCGCCGCCGGGAAACACAACAGTTTTTTCAAAGCTTTTCCCGGCATACAAAATGGACGGCTGCTTTTGTTCAGGCAGCCGTCCACAATGAGAGGTGCTTCGCGCAGGGCCTCAGCTCCGGTATTCCGCCGGCAGCTGATCCATGGTCTGCCACTTGTCCATGGCTTCTTCCAGCTTCATGCCCTTGGCCACTGCATCGCGGCGGCAGGCATTGACCGCCTGGATCTCCTTCATCTTGGCACCGGTCAGGGTATAGCCCTTCATGGCGATGAGGGTAGCCGCCCATGCCACCATGGGAATGATGCAGAACAGC
This sequence comes from Faecalibacterium sp. 3, assembly GCF_048323735.1. Taxonomy (NCBI): domain Bacteria; kingdom Bacillati; phylum Bacillota; class Clostridia; order Eubacteriales; family Oscillospiraceae; genus Faecalibacterium; species Faecalibacterium sp. 3. Next base: position 918,122 of record NZ_JBLWFN010000001.1, on the reverse strand, counting down.
ACGATGACCACCCAGTTCATGCCCGGGGTGTAGGGATCATACTGGGTGGGCAGGCTCTGCAGGCCCACAAAGCTGACCGCAATGCCCACCACGGTAGCGGACAGGCTGGACACCAGCTTGTCCACCAGACTGAACAGGGTGCCCATGATGCCGGGGATATACTTGCCGCTGCGGTAGGTCTCGTAGTCGGAGCAGTCGGCCACCATGGGGATGGGCATATCGGCAGTGGCGTAGTAGGCACCGTAGCCGATGCCGAAGAAGGCGATGAACAGGATGGTGTACAGATTGATGGAAAGGCCATTCTCGCCCAGAATGGACAGGGTGAAGGCATCGCCGCGGCCCCAGAGCAGCAGCAGCACCAGCACGCCCACATAGCACACCAGTGCCACGCTGACGTACTTCATCAGGCTGGCCTTCTGTCCTTCCTTCTGGCTGGTGCGGACGGTGAGCAGGAAGAAGGGCACGCTGCACACATAGCATCCACAGAGAAGCTGCGCAGACCCACCCGGGTGGTCACTTCGTCCACCGGCTGGCCGTCCTGCAGCAGACGAACCACGCAGGTGTACAGGTAGGGGTCTTTGACGCCGTTCCACAGGTGGGGAGCATCCAGATGGAGGGAAGCATTTTCGCCTTCGCCCTTTGCAACGGTGCGGCCCTCGGTGTCCAGCAGCTCCACCGTCACGGTGCCGCTGCCTTCCACCAGCGTTTCCACCCGGATGTCGGCGCTGTTCTCCTGCAGGGCCGGGGTGATCTTCACGCCGGTATCGCCAAAGTGTCCCAGTGCGATGTGGTTCTTGTTCACCACCAGCAGGCTCACATCCCGGTAGATGCCGCCGTAGAAGGTGAAGTCCGCTTTCTGGGGGTAAACGCGGTCGTTGACGCTGTTGTCCACCCGCACCGTGAGCTGGTTTTCTGCCTGCAGCAGTTCCGTGACCTCTGCCCGGAAGGTGGAGTAGCCGCCGTCATGGGTGCAGAGCTGCTGACCGTTCAGCAGCACGGCGGCGCTGGCGTTGACGCCCTCAAATTGCAGCCATACCTGCTGCTGTGCCGGGTCGTACACCGGTGCTGCAAAGCGGGTGCAGTAGGTGCAGCAGCCCCGCCAGTAATCGTTGCCGCCGTCCTGACCGTCCTTAGCGTTCCATGTATGGGGCAGCTCTACGGCGGTGGTAACGCCGTTCGGGCCGGTGAACTGCCAGTCCTTCATGAGCTTTGCAATACTACGCATCCGATTCCTCCTGTTTTTGCTGTGGTACAGTGATTTTTTGTTGCTTTCTGATCTTTGTCATTATTTTATCAGAGTGACCGTATTTCGCAAGATGCGTGCGAAAATCGGTCGTTTTGCGTGCGCATTCGGTTTTGAACTGCCAAATGTGAACTAATATATTTGTAAGTTTTTCACAAGCAGATGTATCCAACAAGCCGCAAAAAGAAAACCGCCGCAGTCCTTCCGTTTCCGGAACTTCTGCGGCGGCTGCCGTTCTCTTAACTTATTTTTGCAGTGGAAAGATGATCTTTTCCGAAATTTCGGCGTAATGGTTGCGCAGATCCCGGGAAGGGCGAGCTCTTTGCAGCTGACGGAAAGCACCCATAAAGCTCCCCCTGAGAGGAATGACTTCCCCCGGCCGGGGGAAGATGTCACCGCAGGTGACAAAAGGAGGAATCTGGACGCGAAGCGGCCTGAGAGGGTTTCTGTACTTGCAAACGCGAACTTGTCGGGGCGAGGCCCCTCCATCTTGCTGCCGCAAGACCGTTCGGTCGCTTAAAAGCCCCACTGGGGCTTTCATTGTTCCGCTTCGCTCCACAAACGCGAATTTAGCAATTTCTAATTTTTTTGACGTTTCGGTTCATTAAATGCCTGCCAAAGTGTTTATATAAAAATGCTTTTATCGCAGACATTTCTTGATGGTGTGCTTTTAGCAAGTCATCAGGCGAATCATAGACTCCAAAATCTTGATTAATTCCTTCACTCTGAATATATGTATTATTTCTATCAAAATCTATAATTAGATTTTTGAAGTCTTTTACGGCTACACCATAACCACAAAATGCACCTTTACAATCACTATTTTTTTCCTGTAATTTTTGTAAATACTTTTTATCAAGAATAAACGCCTCTAACTCATACCATCTATCCTCAAAGTAAACTTCAACCCAACTATGAAATACATTTTGTGGTGCATTTCTATAGACAATCCCTGTCATTGCTCCCTTTTGTAATTTTTTATCAATGGTGAATCCATGTACCCTGCAAGGAATATTGCATGCCCTTAGTATTGCCATAAACAATGTTCCTTTTGTATTACATTGTCCATAACCATCTGCCAAAACCTTTGATGCAGGAACATTATCATCAATATTATATCCAAACAATATTTCATCCCTAACAAAATCATAAATCGATTTTAAGCGTTCAAATTCATTTATATTTTTCCATCGTCTTTCCCGAATTAACTGCTGTATGTTTGCGTTGGAATAATTTAACATTTTTGTTTCTTTTAAATATTTGTCCATAAAGCACCTTCACAAATTCCGATTTGCTGAACTAAGCCGAGTATACCACGCCTTGTTAAGAATATCAAAAGGCAGGATATCGCCCTCATGGTGATACCCTGCCTTTGCTTGTCCCAGTTCTCGTCCTGTACCGTCCACCACAAAACGGCAGTCATCCCGGTAGACATTCCTACGCATTGGGAACCGCGCACTAAGCAACAGCAACGGGTTGCGTTTGCTGATTTTTCTTCAGCCCCTTGGCAGGGCTTTGAAAAATCCGAACGCTGCCCCAACAACTCCTCCCTGTTTCAGCCGCAGGCTGCGGTCGTCGTCGTTGCACTGGGGTGTTTGTTGCCCCGCCTGCGGCGTGGCCGTGCTGTTCGAGTCCTGTACCGCCACCACGAAAAAAGTCCCCAGACCTTTTGGTCTGGGGACTCGTGGTGGACGGTACAGGACTCGAACCTGTGACCTCCTGCACGTCAAGCAGATGCTCTACCAGCTGAGCTAACCGTCCATAAGTCATATCGACTTGAATAGTTTACCACAGCCTGTGCAAAAAAGCAATACTTTTCTGTGATTTTTTATTTTTCCACCTTCAGCGACCTGCGGACGATATCATACAGCACCGGCTTCATGGCCTCGATGTCATCGGGCTTGCCTTCCAGCACGCTGGAATAGCACACCGACATGCACATGCTGCCCAGTGCCGTGATGCGCTGGTAGATCTCCCGCTCGGTGCGGCCGGCCATTTCCGGGCTGGTCAGCACCGCGTTCAGCAGCTTGCGCATCAGCGGCTCGGCTTCGCGGCTGGCCTCGATCTGGTCCAGCCCCGGCCATATGAAGTTGTGCTCCAGAAACTTGAGCACCAGCGTATCCTTCCGCAGCGCTTCGATGATGTGGTCGATCACCGCCACCATCTTGTCCGGGAAGTTTTCAAGCTCTGTCTGCTTTTCCACCGCTTCGCACGCATCGCTCAGCAGCTGGTAGCTCACCCGGCCCAGCAGCGCCTGCATCACCGCACCTTTATCCTGAAAATACAGATAAAAGGTGCCCTTGGCCACCTTGGCCCGGCTGGTGATGTCCTCCACGCTGGTTTTTGCGGCACCTCGCTCCAGAAACAGATCATAGGCTGCCTCCAGCAGCGCCCGGCGCTTCTCCTGCTTTTTGCCCTCCACGGTACCCATAGTCCCTGACGATTCCTCTTTTCCTCTTGTTTTCTCTCGCTCGTTCGTGCTGTATCAATATTTTAGCAGTCCGGGCAGGATAGCGCAAGGGCCAATTCTTATACAATTTCAGGCAGTTGATAAGAAAACTGACCTCTGGTCATTTTTTGTTCTTGACACCCGGTCCGGCATGATTATAATAGATTTTGCTTAGAAATGACCGAAAGTCATTTTACTAAGATTCTTTAACCAAACCACTTTCTATGGAGGGTTCTCATGAAAAAGATCGCACAGGGCATCGTGCGGTTGCGCAAGCTGATCTTAACAGTAGCATTCCTGCTGTTGATCCCTTCCGCGATCGGCGCGATCGCCACCCGCATCAACTATGACATCCTCACCTACCTGCCGCAGGATCTGGATTCCATGATCGGCGAGGTAGCCCTTGAGGACGATTTCCATCTGGCCTCCACCGGTATGATCACGGTAGAGGGCCTGCCCACAAACGAGCTCATCGCCATGAAGAAGGATATCGAAGCCGTTCCCGGCGTCACCCAGACCTTCTGGCTCAGCGATGTGATCGACCCCAGCATCCCCACCGAGATGCTGCCCGCCGATGTGCAGCAGTTCATGTTCGGCAAGAACGATTCCACCATGCTGATCGTTCGCTTTGACGCTCCCAGCGCCAGCGACGAGACCATGGAAGCCGTCGCTCAGATCGAAAAGCTGCTGCGCAAGGACTGCTTCTTCGGCGGTATGAGCGTCATCCTGCAGGACACCAAGGCACTGGTCAATCAGGAAATGCCCATGTACATCCTGATCGCCGTGGGTGCCAGCCTGCTGGTGCTGTTCCTTTCGCTGGAAAGCACCATCACCCCGCTGCTGTTCATGCTGGGCCTTTTGTTCCCCATTGCGTACAACTTCGGCACCAACATCTTTCTGGGCCAGATCAGCTACATCACCGAAGCACTGGCCACCGTGCTGCAGCTGGGCGTCACGATGGACTTCTCCATCTTCCTGCTGCACCGCTATCAGGAAGAGAAGGAGCTGCGCTCTTCCAACGAGGAGGCCATGACCAGCGCCATCTGCAAGACCATGACCTCCATTTCCGCTTCCAGCCTGACCACCATTGCAGGCTTCCTTGCACTGTGTGCCATGCGCCTGACGCTGGGCCGCGATATCGGCCTTGTCATGGCAAAGGGCGTTGCCCTCGGCGTCATCTGCACCGTGGTCATCCTGCCCTCCCTGATCCTTACCTTTGATAAATGGGTGGAAAAGTACAAGCACCGCACCGTGATCCCCAAGCTGAAAAAGCTCAGCTACTTTGTTTCCAACCACTCGGTGCCCATCGTGGTCGTCTTTATCCTCGTCCTCATCCCCTTTGCCATCGCGCAGAACAAGACCGAGGTGTACTACACCCTGTTTGACTCCCTGCCGCAGGACCTGACCGGCATCGTGGGCACCAACAAGCTGGGCGAGGACTTCGGCATGACCACCAGCCACTTTATTCTGGTGCATGACGACCTGACCGCCACCGAGGTGAGCGACCTGTGCGATGAACTCAAGGACGTGGACGGCATTACGCAGGTGGTGAGTCTGGATTCCATCACCGGCCCGGGCTTCCAGACCGAGCTGCTGCCCGACAGCATCATGGAGATCCTGCAGTCCGGCGGCTACAAGCTGATTTTGGCCAACAGCTCCTATAAGACCGGCACGGATGCCATCAACAACCAGCTGGACGAGATGATCGGCCTGATCAAGAACGTAGACCCTGAGGGCGTCATCACCGGCGAGGGTGCCATGACCAAGGACCTGATCGAAGTGGCAGATGTGGACTTCAAGAACGTCAACGTCTGGTCCATCATGGCCGTTCTGGTCATCATCGCCGTTTCCTTCAAGAGCATTTCCATCCCGGCGCTGCTGGTGGCCAGCATTGAAGCCGCCATCGCCATCAACATGGGCATCCCGTACTTCACCGGTACGCAGCTGCCCTTCATTGCCAGCATCGTCATCGGCACCATCCAGCTGGGTGCTACCGTGGACTACTCCATCCTGATGACCACCCGTTACCACGAGGAGCGCGCCTTTGGCCGCACCCCGAAGGAAGCCGCCCAGCAGTCGCTGGAGCACTGCAGCCAGTCCATCCTGACCAGCGGCCTGACCTTCTTTGCCGCCACCGTCGGTGTGGCTGCCATCAGTAAGATGGAGCTGCTGAAGAGCATCTGCCTGCTGATCTCCCGCGGCGCACTGATCAGCATGGTGGTCATTCTGGTGATGCTGCCCGCAGCCCTGATGCTGTGCGACTGGATCATCCGCCACACCACCCTCAAGTGGATGATACCCGAATCCGCCAACGCCAAGAAGTCTGAAAAGGAGTAATTGCGTTATGAAAAAATCGCTTCGTTTCGCCAGTGCGGCGCTGGCTCTGACACTCGCCGCAGGCTGCGCCATGCCTGCATTTGCAGCTGGTAAGAGCAGCTTTTCCAAATCTGAGACCGTCTATGCCGTGATGAACGGCGACGGCTCCATCAAGAACACTACCGTCAGCGAGCACCTGTACAGTGCCTCCGGCCTGTCCGGCGTCACCGACAAGACCACCCTGACCGACATCCAGAACACCGAGAGCGATGCCGAGTTCACCCAGAACGGCGAAGAGCTGGTCTGGAACACCGAGGACACCGATGTTTACTACAAGGGCAATACCGACAAGGCCCTGCCCATCGATGTGAAGGTGACCTACGCTCTGGACGGGCAGGAAGCTGCGCTGGAAGACCTCATCGGCAAGAGCGGCCATCTGACCGTGACCGTTGCCCTGAAGAACAATGAGACCGGCACCGTGAACGTGAACGGCAAGGACCGCACCATCGTCACCCCGCTGATCACCGCTGTGGGCGTTATTCTGGGCGGGGATGCTTCCAACGTGACCGCAGAACACGGCATGGTCGAGAGCGCCGCCAAGAGCAGCGTTGCCGCCTTTGTCACCCTGCCGGGCGTGAAGGATTCCCTGTCCGGCCTGCTGCCCGATGAGGTGGACAGCATCGAAGACTATCTGCAGGATACCGTTACCGTTGAGGCAGATGTCACTGAGCTGACCTGCCCGCAGGTCATGGTGGCCTGCGCCACCAGCACGGCCGCTCTGGGCACGAGCAACGTGTTCGACCTGAGCAGCATCAACGACCTGACCGACGGCATCAACCAGCTGAACGACGCCATGAGCCAGCTCATGGACGGCGCTTCCCAGCTGGTGGACGGTACCTCTCAGCTGGCAAACGGTGTTCTGGCCCTGCTGGACGGTGCCAACACCCTGAACAACGGCGCTGCCGCTCTGGACGACGGCCTTGGCCAGCTGACCAACGGTCTGGACACCCTGAGTGCCAACAATGCAGCACTGAACGCCGGTGCCCAGCAGGTGGCGGACGGTGTGCTGGCTTCTGCCAACAAGACCCTGAAGGAAGGCGGCCTGATCGACGAGGACATGACATGGTCGAACTACGAGGCTGTGATCGACAACATCCTCACCATGAACGATAAGACCCTCGCTGCCGGACGCCGCAAGATCGTGCGCACCGTGTGGGAGCAGGCTCCCAGCTTCAAGGACAGCCAGCTGGATCTGGCCCTGTACCTGTCCGCGACCAAGACGAACCACGATCTGGAAGCAGCCCTCAAGCTGATGCAGAACTACGACCCCTCCATGCTGTGCGGTCTGGTACAGCTGCTGACCAGCGAGGATGCCAAGAACGCCGCCAAGGCTGAGCTGAAGTATCAGGTGGAGAACAGTCAGGATATGGCCGATGTCCGCGCCCTGAAGACCAGCCTTTCTCAGATCCAGTTCTTTGTTTCCAGCGTGAACCAGTACACCGCAGGCGTGCAGACCGCTGCGGACGGTGCCCACTCCGCAAAGGATGGCAGCGCACAGCTGGCTGCAGGCACCAAGACCCTGTATGACGGCGTGAACACCCTGAACACCGGTGCAGGTCAGTTGAATGACGGCGCAGGCCGGCTGAACGACGGTCTGAACCAGTTCAACGAGGAAGGCATCTCCAAGCTGACCGGCGCGCTGGATCAGGATCAGCTCCATGGCCTGAAGACCGTGCTGGACGAGATGACCGACCGTCTGAACGACTACACCAGCTTTGCCGGTGCACCGGATGATGCCGAGAGCAGCGTCAAGTTCGTCTATAAGACCGCCGAGACGGCTGCCTCTGTGGATGTTGCGGCAGCCGAGACCGAGACCGTGAAGGAAGGCAACATCTTCACCCGTCTGTGGCAGCGCATCGTGAACCTGTTCAAGTTCTGATAAGCCATTTCCGAGAACTCATGATGAACCTCTTTTCATAGAGAAGCAGAAGCCCCCGGCTGCAATTCGCAGCCGGGGGCTTCTGCTTTGCGACCATTTTATGTCAGCTTCTTCCTTCCACACAGCTGCTCCGGCAGAGAGCCTGCGCAGGCAGATGCCGTTTTCCTTTCCGGCCCCTTTCGTGAAAAAGCAAATCAGCCAGGCCTGCGGGCCTGGCTGATCTGCAATATCAAAAAATTTCCGCTGATATATTCGGGTTGCGGCTCCCTGCAGCTGCCTCGTGCCTTGGACGGCACTCGCATCTTGCAGGCCGCGGCCCCAACAGCTCCTTCCTGTTTCTGCCGCTGGCAGCGGTCGTCGCTGTTGCAGAGCGAACGCGGCGGCCATTTTAAATCGTTTAATTGATCAGGTTCACGAACACCGGGCAGAGCACGGCGGTCAGCACACCGGCCACGGCAATGGAAAGGCCGCTCATGGCACCTTCCACCTCGCCCATCTGCAGGGCCTTGCTGGTGCCCACGGCGTGGGCTGCAGTGCCGATGCCCACGCCCTTGGCAATGGGGTCGGTGATATGGAACAGCTTGCACACGGTCTCGGCCAGCAGGGCACCCACGATGCCGGTGACGATCACGATGGCACCGGTCAGCGCCGCAATACCGCCCAGCTCTGCGGCCACATCCATGCTGATGGCGGTGGTCACGGACTTGGGCAGCAGGGTGGCATACTGCTCCCGGGTCAGGTCCAGCGCCAGTGCCAGCGCCAGCGCGCTGCCAAGGCTCACCAGCGTGCCCACCGAAATGCCCGCAATGATGGCGGCGGCATTCTCTTTCAGCAGGTCGATCTTCTCATACAGCGGGATGGCCAGCGCCACTGTGGCGGGCAGCAGCAGGTAATTCACCGGTGCTGCGCTGATCTTATAGTCCGCATACGGGATCTTACACACCGAAAGAAACACGATGACAAAAATGCTGCCCAGCAGCAGCGGGTTGAAGATGGCCTTGCCGGTCAGCTTATTGATGAGGGCGCCCAGCGCAAAAGCGGCCAGTGTGAGCAGCACGCCCCATGCGGCAGAGCCGGACAGAAAATCATTCAGCAGCTGCGTCATTGTCGGCCTCCTTGTTTTTGCGGCCGCTCAGGGCCTGCGTGGTCTTGCCTGCGCTTACCATCACCAGCACCGTCACCGGGATGATGGCAATGAGGATGGGCAGCAGCATTTCGCCCATTTCTGCCCACAGCTCCATCACACCGGCGGCAGCGGGCACGAACAGCAGCGGGAAGATGCCGGTCAGGTAGGTGCCCACCTCTTTTACGTCCTCCAGCTTGATCAGCCGGAAGTTCAAAGCCAGCAGCAAAAGCACCAGCCCGTACACGCTGGCCGGCACCGGCAGGGGCAGCACACAGTGAAGGATCTCACCTAAAAAGCAAAACGCAAGAATGCGTGCAAACTGAAAAATGTATTTCGTAGCAAAACGCTCCTTCCTCGGGTAAAAGTGTAAAAAGTCACATCGAATGTAAAGTATACCGCAGGAGCTCCAAACCATCAACCGTGATTCTGGATAAGAAAAACTGCACATTTTTCCCAGAACTGTGCAAAAAAAGGCGCACCGCAGAAACGGTGCGCCGATGGCGGAGCTTTCTCAGATCACATAGTCATTCCCGGCCTGATCGGGCAGGGCCAGATCGGCCAGAGTGATATTGCCGAAGTAGTTGGAGATCAGGTCGTTCAGGCCCTTCCACATTTCATAGGTGCGGCAGTTGGCCATGCGGGAGCAGGAGGCCGCACCGGGGGTCAGGCAGGACACCGGGGCCAGACTTCCTTCGGTCAGCATCAGGATCTCGCCTACGGTGTACTGGTCCGGGCTGCGGGTCAGGCGGTAGCCGCCGCCCTTGCCGCGCAGGCCCTCCAAAAAGCCGTTCTGCACCAGCACCTTGAGGATGTTTTCCAGATACTTCTCCGAGATCTCCTGACGGGCGGCGACTTCTTTGAGGGGAACATATTTTTCGGACTGATGTTCGGCAAGGTCGATCATCACGCGCAGTGCATAGCGCCCTTTGGTGGACACGATCATAATACGGTACTTCCTTTGCTGGTTATAAATTGAATTTTAACCTATTATACAACAGGGTAAATAATATTTCAATCCCACTTTTTTCAAAAAATCCATTGACAAGCGACCCAAGGGAGACTATAATACCATCAAACCCACAAACAATGTTGGTATAAAGGATTTAAAACCGGGTCATCCGGCAGGGCACATGTGCCCGTAACTGTATCAGGGAGGAAACTACAATGAGCAAGATTTATACTGCCGCAGATCAGCTGATCGGTCATACTCCGCTGCTGGAGCTGACCCACATCGAAAAGGAGCAGCAGCTGCCTGCCCATATCATTGCCAAGCTGGAATACTTCAATCCGGCCGGTTCCGTCAAGGACCGCATCGCCAAAAAGATGATCGATGATGCCGAGGAAAAGGGCCTGCTGAAGGAAGGCTCCGTCATCATCGAGCCCACCTCCGGCAACACCGGCATCGGTCTGGCGGCTGTAGCTGCAGCCAAGGGCTACCGCATCATCATCGTGATGCCCGAGACCATGAGCGTGGAGCGCCGCCAGCTGATGAAGGCCTATGGCGCAGAACTGGTGCTCAGCGAAGGCGCAAAGGGTATGAAGGGCGCCATTGCCAAGGCAGATGAGCTGGCAAAGGAGATCCCCGATTCCTTCATCCCCGGCCAGTTCGTGAACCCGGCCAATCCGCAGGCACACATCGAGACCACCGGCCCCGAGATCTGGGAGGATACCGATGGCAAGGTGGATATCTTTGTGGCCGGCGTCGGCACCGGCGGCACCGTCACCGGCGTGGGCCAGTACCTGAAGAGCAAGAACCCGGACGTCAAGGTGGTTGCCGTGGAGCCTGCCTCTTCTCCCGTGCTGAGCAAGGGCGTTGCAGGTGCGCACAAGATCCAGGGCATCGGCGCAGGCTTTGTGCCGGACGTGCTGGACACCAAGGTGTATGACGAGGTCATCGCGGTGGAGAACGATGACGCCTTTGCCACCGGACGTCTGATCGGCCACAAGGAAGGCGTTCTGGTGGGCATCTCCTCCGGTGCCGCCGTATATGCTGCGCTGCAGCTGGCAAAGCGCCCGGAGAATGCCGGTAAGAACATCGTGGTCCTGCTGCCCGATACCGGCGACCGTTATCTTTCCACTCCGCTGTTTGCAGAGTGATGCTCCGGGACCGTCCCGGTCCTGCGCGGACGAGATGAAAGGGACGACTGCAAAACAGTCCCGATAAAAAAGAGATAGGCTTCCCCGGAAGGGGCCGCCTATCTCTTTTTTTGTTGTAAGCTGAGGCCGCGTTGGTTTCAACGGCCCCGGACTGCGTTATAAGCCGGAGACATTATGCCAGCAGCGACATGATGTTTGCGGTGATCAGGCCGCCTGCCGTGCCGATAACGTAACCCATCAGAGCCATCAGAACGCCAACGGGCACCAGAGCGCCGCTGTAGGCACCGGCCAGAATGGGAGCAGATGCGGAACCGCCGATGTTTGCCAGAGATGCCACGCCGCAGGTGAACATATCCAGATGGAAGATCTTTGCCAGCAGCACCAGAACGATGCCGTGGATGGCAAGGATCATAAAGCCTGCCAGGATCCATGCGGGTGCATCGGTCAGCTCCAGGAAGCTTGCGCGGGAGGCAAGCAGAGCCACCACAGAGTACAGCAGCAGGTTGGACAGCTCGGTGCTGCCTGCCATGCGGCCCACGGGGGTGACAGCGCCGATCAGGCCGGACAGCGTGATGAGCAGGACGGTCCAGGTGGCCTTGTCCAGGAAGGGCATTGCGCTGTTCAGGGTTGCGCCGATGTCCTGACCGAAGGCGGAGATCACCAGAGCCAGACCCAGCAGGAAGATCAGGTTGACAAAGCTGGCCTTGTCCTCGTTGGCCTTTGCGTCCTCTTCCAGACGGCGGGACACTTCGTCCAGCGTGGTGGTGTCGGCCTTGACCCACTTGTTGAACTTGGGAGCCAGATTGATGGCCCACAGCAGGAACATGACCCAGATGGAGTAGTCGATGGAGTCCACCACCAGTGCGTAGGCCATGTCACCTTCGCCGATGTCCAGCGCAGCCTGCACGGCGATCATGTTGCCGGAGCCGCCCATCCAGCTGCCGCACAGAGCGCCCAGTGCCTTCCATGCTTCGGAGCCAAGGGGCCCCTTCATGATGGCGAAGGTGGCAATGAAGGCCACCGAGATGGAGACGGAAGCGGCAAAGAAGCCGCCCAGCATCTTGGGACCCAGCTTGATGATCTTGCGGATGTCGCAGCGCAGCAGCATCAGGAAGATCATTGCATACAGCAGGTTGTTCTTGAGGGCAGAGTAGGCGGGTTTGGTGGCAGCCATATCCCAGACATTCAACGTGCAGAGGATCATGGTGATGAGATACAGCAGAACGATGGGAGGTGCGTAGTCGAAGAACTTCGATTTGGTATAGCGCTGGAGCCATACCAGCATTGCGGCAATGAAGATCAGCACCGCAATATAGGTGAAGCCATTGGTGATCATAATTCCGGACCCCTTTCCTTTTTTACGATTTTTTCACGGACAATTGTCTTTACAACATCGACAACTTCGTATACAATGTTACCATAGATCATAGAATCTGGCAATATTTTTTTATTCGAAAGGGGTAGGTTTTGTATGAAAATTACGGAAGTACGTCTCGGATTGATCTCCGTGCCGCTGCGTGTGCCCTTCAAAACGGCGCTGCGCTCGGTCAGCAGCGTGGAGGATGTCATCGTGGAGATCCACACCGACACCGGCGCGGTGGGTTACGGTGAAGCACCTCCTACCGGTGTGATCACCGGCGACACCACGGGTGCCATCATCGGTGCCATCCGCGACCACATCGCAAAGACCATCATTGGCCGCGATGTGGACGACTTTGAGGACCTGATGATCGCCCTGAATGCCTGCATCCAGAAGAACACCAGTGCCAAGGCCGCCGTGGATATGGCCCTGTGGGACCTGTACGGCCAGCTGTACAAGATCCCCGTGTACAAGCTGATGGGCGGCGCAAAGAAGTCCATCGTCACGGACATCACCATCAGCGTCAACGACCCCGAGGAGATGGTGCGGGACGCGCAGAACGCCATCCAGCGCGGCTATGACTGCCTGAAGGTCAAGGTGGGCAAGGAACCGGAAAAGGATATCGCCCGCCTGAGCGCCATCCGTGCCGCCGTGCCCAAGGAGACCTGCATCCGCATCGACGCCAATCAGGGCTGGACCCCGAAAGAGGCCGTGCGCATCCTGAACGGGATGCAGGAGCGGGGACTGGATCTGGAGTTCGTGGAGCAGCCGGTCAAGGCCCACGATTTTGACGGCCTGAAGTACGTCACCGAGCGCTCCTATGTGCCGGTGCTGGCAGACGAGAGCGTGTTCTCCCCGCAGGACGCACTGACCATTATGCAGATGGGAGCCGCAGACCTTGTGAACATCAAACTGATGAAGTGCGGCGGCCTGTACAACGCCCTCAAGATCGCATCTGCCGCCGAGGTGTACGGTGTGGAGTGCATGATCGGCTGCATGCTGGAAGCCAAGATCAGCGTGAATGCCGCCGTGCATCTGGCCTGCGCAAAGCAGATCATCACCCGCGTGGATCTGGACGGCCCCGTGCTGTGCAGCGAGGACCCCATCCTCGGCGGTGCCGTGTTCAACGAAAAGGAGATCACGGTTTCCAACGAGCCGGGCCTCGGCATCAAGGGCATCGAGCCGGGCAAGATCAAGTATTTGGACTGACCCTCTCAGCTTCACTTCGTTCAGCAGCTCCCCCGAAAGGGGGAGCTTTTTGCATCTTTACAGTCAGCACAAAGAAAGCTCCCCCTTTCGGGGGAGCTGGCACAGCGCAAGCTGTGACTGAGAGGGTTTTATGCTTTGTAAGCCAGAATAGCCTTCAGGTACTCCCACACGCGGGCCACCGATGCAATATCGGCGCGCTCATTGGGGGTGTGGACATGCAGCAGGTTCGGGCCAAAGGAGATGCAGTCCAGCCCGTCGATCTTGCCCGAGAGGATACCGCATTCCAGACCTGCATGAATGGCAACGATCTGGGGCTTTGCACCGTATTGTGCCTCGTACATAGCAACGCAGCGGTCGCGCAGGGCACTTTCGCGGGCGTAGGTCCAAGCGGGATAGTCGCCGTGGAACCGCACGGTGCCGCCCAGCAGCTCGGTCAGGGTCTGCAGCTTGCAGCTCAGCAGCTCCTTCGCCGAGGGCACCGAGCTGCGCAGGGAGAAGCGCAGGATGGCTTCGCTGTCGTCCAGTTCGGCAACGCCGAGGTTCAGCGAGGTCTCCACAAGGCCCGGCACATCCATGCTCATGGCCTGCACGCCCCATGGCATCAGGAGCAGGGCCTTGCGCAGCCGCTGGACAGAAGCACCGTCCAGTGCCTGATACCCGCCGCAGCCCTGTTCGGTGAGCTGCAGACAGATCTCCGGGTCGGCCGTGCCGTATTCGGCCTTCATCTGAGCGGCAAACTGGGCAGAGGCCGCACGGACGCCCTCCGTGATGCCGGTGGGCAGCACCAGTGTGACGCTGCTTTCCTTGGGGATGACGTTCTCCTTTGCACCGCCGGAAAGGGCCAGCACCGTGTAGTCCACGCCGTTTTCGGTCAGCAGGGTCAGCCAGCGGCCCAGCAGGGCGATGGCGTTGGCGCGGCCTTTGTGGATCTCGGTGCCGGAGTGCCCGCCCACAAGGCCGGTCACGTCTGCCTTTACGGCGGTGCCGGTCACAGCTGCACGGGTGACGGGCAGATGGCATTCAACGCGGCGTCCGCCTGCACAGCCTGCGGTCAGCACCCCCTCTTCCTCTGAGTCGATGTTGATGAGCAGGCGGCCTTCCAGATCGGAAAGCTCCATGGCAGATGCACCCAGCAGGCCCACCTCCTCGCAGACGGTCAGCACGACCTCCAGCGCAGGGTGGGGGATGTCCTTTGCGTCCAGCACAGCCAGTGCGTAGGCCACGGCAATGCCGTCGTCGCCGCCCAGCGTAGTGCCCTCGGCGCGGACATAATCGCCGTCCACCACCAGCTGGATGGCATCCTTTTCCAGATCCAGCGGGCAGGCAGCGGTCTTGTCGCCCACCATGTCCAGATGGCCCTGCAGGATCAGGGCAGGCTGGTTCTCGTAGCCCGGCGTGGCCGGTGCTTTGATGAGCACATTGCCCATTTCGTCCTGACGGCAGGCAAGGCCGTGCGCCTTTGCAAACTGCACGCAGTAGTCGCTCAGTGCCTTTTCGTGATGAGAGGTGTGCGGGATGCTGCAGATCTCTTCAAAATAATGAAAAACCGATGCCGGTTCCAGTTTGGTTAATACGCCCATAATGACCCACTCCTTATAATATAGTGAAAAAACTTCCTTTTTGTATTCTAGCAGATTCCGGGGCCGGACACAATCACTAAATTCTGAGTCGTAACATGTGCCCTCAAAACCGGGGATGCTCCTGCGGCTTGCGCGGGGTACTCTTTTTTTGCCGCCTCACTTTACTTTCATAAGAAAATGTGCCATAATGGAGCCAGTATTTTTTGGTTCAAAAACTGCGCCCTGTACCGGGAAAGCAGGGCCGGAATCCAACAAGAAGAGGGGTATCCTTTATGAGCAAGACCATCATTCCTGCAAACTACACGCCTGCGCTGAACCTGTACGACACCCAGCGCGCCATCGGCACGGTCAAGCGCCTGTTTGCCGACACTCTGTGCGCCACGCTGAACCTGTACCGCGTGTCCGCTCCGCTGTTTCTGGAAGCGTCCACCGGCCTGAACGACGACCTGAACGGTGTGGAGCGCAAGGTCACCTTTGATATCAAGGACAGCGGCATTGAGGCACAGGTGGTGCAGTCGCTGGCAAAGTGGAAGCGCAAAGCTCTGAAGGACTACGACTTCCATGTGGGCAAGGGCCTGTACTGCGATATGAACGCCATCCGCCGGGATGAAGAGCTGGACAACCTGCACTCCGTCTATGTGGATCAGTGGGACTGGGAAAAGGCGATCCGTCTGGAGGACCGCAACGAAGCATACCTGAAGAGCGTGGTGCGCTCCATCGTGTCTGCCGTCTGCGCCACCGAAATGAACCTGCACGCCATGTTCCCCCAGCTGCAGGAGCTGCCGCTGCACAGCCCCAACGTCACCTTCATCACCACCCAGGAGCTGGAGGACAAGTATCCCGACCTGACCCCGAAGGAGCGCGAGAACGCCTTTGTGAAGGAGAACGGCACCACCTTCCTGATGAAAATCGGCGCTCCGCTCAAGAGCGGCAAGCCCCATGACGGCCGTGCCCCCGACTATGACGACTGGGATCTGAACGGCGACCTGCTGTTCTGGAACGACCCGCTGCAGTGCAGCTACGAGCTGAGCAGCATGGGCATCCGCGTCAGCCCCGAGAGCATGGACAGGCAGCTGACCATGGCCGGCTGCGATGACCGCCGTGCTCTGCCCTTCCACAAGGCCGTGCTGAACGGTGAGCTGCCCTACTCCATCGGCGGCGGCATCGGCCAGAGCCGTCTGTGCATGCTGCTGCTGGGCAGCGCCCACATCGGCGAGGTGCAGGCCAGCGTCTGGGACGCTGCCACCCGTGAAGCCTGCGCCAAGGCGGGCATTCCGCTGCTGTAAGCGTTCCGTCCACAGGACTGCCTGCTGAAAAAGATCGTATAAGACCCGGGACCTTTCAGGGCCGAAATGGCTCGAAAAGATCCCGGGTCTTTTTGCTTTGTATACGATTTCACTTCCCGGCAGACGCTCAATAGGACGTGAGTCCGAGACTGACATCCAGAGCCTGATCCACCCGTTTCTGGTCTTCCGGTGTGATCTGCCCGGCCCGCTCCCGCAGGCGGTGCTTATCAAGCGTGCGGATCTGTTCCAGCAGCACCACGCTGTCCTTGGCAAGGCCGGTGTCCGCCGCCCGGATGTTGATGTGGGTAGGCAGGCGGGCTTTGCCCAGCCGGGATGTAATGGCCGCTGCAATGACGGTGGGGCTGTGCCGGTTGCCGATCTCGTTCTGCACGATCAGCACCGGCCGCACGCCGCCCTGCTCGGACCCCACCACCGGCGAAAGATCCGCGTAAAAAACTTCTCCTCTGTGTACCTCCATGGAATCTCCCTCCCTGCATTTGGAGGATGCGCCCCGCTATGTGATGCGTCCGGCGCATCGTTCGTCTGCTCTCAGTATGAGCAGGAAGCACGGGGGATATTCCATTGTATGCACAGAAGCGGCTCAGGTTTCCGTTTCCAGTGTACAGAATGCCAGCGCCATGCCGCCTTCGTGGCTCAGGGAGAGCCGGGCGGTCAGGCTGCGGGCCTGCACCCATTCTGCCGTCCTTCCGCTGAAGCGATAGGCCGGTGCGCCGTTTTCCTGCCGGATGGCTTCGATCTCACAAAGCGAAAAGGGCTCCCGCAGGCCGGTGCCTGCTGCCTTTAAAAAGGCTTCCTTGGCGGCAAAGTTGGCAGCAGCACTGGCCAGCCGGTGGGCTGCGCTGCGCCCGGCGGGGAGGGGAGCGTCCAGCCCGAGAGCGGCACGCTCGGCCTCGCCGTAGACCCGGCGGACAAAGGCCGCAGCATGTGCGCCGGTAAGGCTTTTTTCCAGATGTGCCAGCTCGCACAGGTCGCAGCCGATGCCATACAGCATAAAAAGGCCTCCTTCTGCCGCATTTGCGGCGCTGCAGGTCGTCAGCCTGCAAAATCTGAACCGGAAATTTTATGCAAACTGTGCAAATCCGGTCCGTTTATCTTGAAGTTTCCCCGCAATTCGTGTACAATGAACGTAGTTCTTCCTAAGGGGGTGTATTCCGTGAGTGGCGAGACTGCTATTTTTTCGATCCACGACAAAAAGGACTATGAGATCCATGAGATCGTGCAGCAGGTGTACGATGCTTTAAAGGAAAAAGGCTATAATCCGGTCAATCAGCTGGTGGGCTATATCCTGTCCGAAGACCCCACCTACATCACGACCTACAAGAATGCCCGTGCCCTGATCCGTAAGGTGGATCGGGACGATCTGCTGCAGGCCATGCTGCGCAGCTATCTGAACGTCTGATACCCCTTATCTGCTCAGGCCCCGCTGTCTTTCAGATGGCGGGGCTTTTTCATAATAGAATGCAGATGCTGTTTACCGTCACAGCCCCTCCGGTGAAGATGGCCAGAGTGAAACGGAGGCCATGCCGATCGTTACGGCCGGAATGGCAGCGTAAAGATCTGGTTCACCACCACCTCATACTCCCACGGTTCCCGGGCCTTGCGCAGCTGCTTTTCCAGCTTTTCGGAGCCTTCAAATTTGTGGATCAGGTAGAACCAGTGCCCTTTCATCCGGCTGACGGCACACCCGGCACTGCCGAACAGCTCGGTGTAGCCGTGGTAAAGGTCATCGAGATAGCCCCGCAGCTCTTCCCGTGCGGCCGGCGTACCGCCGCGCGCCACCCGGAACAGGGCAGGGTCCGCAATGATACCGCGCCCAACCATGATGCCGGACAGCTGCGGGTACTGTTCTTCCAGCATGTGCAGGTCGGCGGCAGTGGTCACATCGCCGTTGTAGCACACCGGCATCCGGCACCCGGGCAGGGCGGCAGCAAAGGCTGCACGGTCGGCCTGTCCGCGGTACTGCTGACGCATCACGCGCGGGTGGATGGTCAGCTCACAGATGGGATACTGGTTATAAATGTCCAGAATGGCGGCAAACTCCTCCGGCTTGTCCACACCCAGCCGGGTCTTGACCGAGATGGGCCCCTCCGCATTGGCAAACACGGCAGCAAGGAAGGCATCCAGCTTTGCAAGGTCCCGCAGCATCCCGGAACCCTTGCCCTTGGCCGTTACCGTGCCGGCTGGACAGCCGAGGTTCAGATTCACCTCGGTGTAGCCCAGTTTGCGCAGTTCGCCGATCATCCATGCGGCCAGCTCCCCGTCCTTTGCCAGCAGCTGCGGGATCACCGGTGCGCCGGGGTTGGCTGCGGGGGCCAGTTCGGCCATCTTCTTTTTGATCAGTACCCGGTTCTCCGGCGGGGAGAGAAACGGGGCATAATAGCGGTCGGCGGCACCGGCGGGGCCGAACCATTTCTGGTGCGCCTGCCGCCACACCCGGTCGGTCAGGCCCTCCATGGGGGCAGCGTAGTAGTTCATGAGCAGATCTCCAAAATGTTTGATAGGGCTATTGTAGCATAAATGAAATAGGGCGGCAATGGGGGAGCAGTATCTGCTTCCGGTGCAGAGCCTGCCGCCGTAAAAAAACAGGACCCCGGAACAGCAAGGTGCTTTTCAGCCCTGCGGTCCTGGGGTCCGTCTTATGAGCTTTTGCAGTGCAGAAGCTCTTTTTTGTTTTACAGCGATCAGCCGCCCAGATAGGCGCTGCGCACGCGCTCGTTGGTCAGCAGCTCGGCACCGGTGCCATCCATGACCACACGGCCCGTCTCAAGGACGTAGGCGCGGTCTGCCACGGAAAGAGCCATCTGCGCGTTCTGCTCCACCAGCAGGATGGTCATGCCTTCCTTGTGCACGTTCTGGATGATGTCGAAGATCTCCTGCACCAGCAGCGGCGAAAGGCCCATGGAGGGCTCGTCCAGCATCAGCATGGAGGCGTTGCTCATCAGGGCGCGGCCCATAGCCAGCATCTGCTGTTCGCCGCCGGACATGGTGCCCGCCAGCTGCTTGCGGCGCTCCTTCAGGCGGGGAAACAGCTCAAACACCTTTTCCTTGTTGGGGGCAATGGTGGAGTTGGGCTGGGTGTAGGCACCCATATCCAGATTTTCTTCCACGGTCATGTGCAGGAACACATGGCGGCCTTCCGGCACGTGGGCAAGGCCCGCTTCCACGATCTTGTGGGCGCGCATGCCCTTGATGCTGCTGCCCTTGTACAGGATATCGCCGGTCTTGGGCTTCAGCAGGCCGGAAATGGTCTTCAGGGTGGTGGATTTGCCGGCACCGTTGGCACCGATCAGGGTGACGATCTCGCCCTGATTCACCTCGAAGGAGATGTCCTTGACGGCGTGGATGTTGCCGTAGTAAACGTTGATGTTATCGACCTTCAGTAATGTATCAGCCATGTGTCAGCCCTCCTTCTTGCCCAGATAGGCCTCAATGACCTGCGGGTTGTTGCGGATCTCATCCGGTGTGCCCTTGGCGATGATGCGGCCGAAGTTCAGTACGGCGATGCCCTCGCAGATGCCCATGACCAGACTCATGTCATGCTCGATCAGCAGCACGGCGATGTTGAACTCGTCGCGGATGCGGCGGATGGTCTCGGTCAGCTCCGCGGTCTCGGAGGGGTTCATACCGGCAGCAGGCTCGTCCAGCAGCAGCAGCTTCGGGCTGGTGGCCAGTGCACGCATGATCTCCAGACGGCGCTGTGCGCCGTAGGGCAGGCTGCCGGCCTGAACATTGGCAAGGTCTGTCATGTGGAAGATATCCAGCAGCTCCAGAGCACGTTCGGTGCACTTCTTCTCTTCCTTCCAGTAGTTGGGCAGGCGGATCAGAGAGGAGGCCAGATTGTACTTCATGGATTCATGCAGGCCCACCTTGATGTTGTCGATGACGCTCAGTTCCTTGAACAGGCGGATATTCTGGAAGGTGCGGGCCACGCCCATGCGGTTGACCTGATAGGTCTTTTTGCCGGCGGTGGGCATGCCATCGATCAGGATGGAGCCGCGGGTGGGCTGGTAGACGTTGGTCAGCAGGTTGAACACGGTGGTCTTGCCGGCACCGTTGGGGCCGATCAGACCGGTGATCTCGTTGCGGCCGATCATCAGGTTGAAGCCGTCCACGGCGGTCAGACCGCCGAAGTCGATGCCCAGCTCACGCACGTCCAGAATGGGCTTTTTGTCCATGTCGCGGTCGGTCAGGAAGCCGCCGGAGGGCACACTGTGTAACTTGGTCTGGAACTCACTCATGGTCTGCACCCTCCTTTGCTTTTTTGCGGAACAGCTCGCCGTTCATGATCTTTTCCACGATGCGGCTCATGGAGAAGTCATAGCTGCCAAGCAGTCCGCCCGGGCGGAAGATCATCATCAGGATCAGCACCAGCGAGTAGACCACCATGCGGTAGCTCTCAAAGCTGCGGGTAGCCTCGGGCAGGATGGTCAGCACGGTCGCGGACAGGATGGAGCCCAGCATGGAGCCCATGCCGCCCAGAACCACCATGACCAGAATCTCGATGGACTTCATAAAGCCGAAGGTGGAGGGGTCCAGAACGCCCAGATAGCAGGCGTACAGACCGCCGGCCAGACCGGCGAAGGCAGCCGAGAAGGCAAAGGCCATGACCTTATAATAAGTAGTCTGGATGCCGCAGCTCTCGGCTGCGATCTCGTTGTCGCGGATGGCCAGCACGGCGCGGCCATGACGGCTCTTCATCATGGCGTGGATGGCAAAGCAGGTGATGACCACGCACAGGAACACGTTCCAGTAGTTGGAATATTTGGGAATGTTCTTCAGGCCCTTGGCACCGTAGAACAGCTTGAAGCCCAGCACATCATCGATGTTGTTCAGGGTGATGCGGATGATCTCGCCAAAGCCCAGCGTCAGGATGGCCAGATAGTCACCGGTCAGGCGCAGGGCGGGAATGCCGATCAGCACGCCGAACAGCGCAGCCACGATGCAGGCCAGAACCAGACCCACGACAAAAGCAACGCCGGAGGGCAGATTGCTGTACTTGGTGAACAAAGCGCAGGTGTAGGCACCCACAGCCATGAAACCGGCGTGGCCCAGCGGCAGCTGGCCCAGATAACCGGTGGCGATGTTCAGCGAGACAGCCAGAATGATGTTGATGCCCACGGTGAGCAGCACCTTGTTCTGGTAGGTGGACAGCACGTTCTGGGTGAGGAAGGACAGGCCCACAAACAGCAGAGCCACCAGCACGGCGTTCATCAGGTAGCGCACGGGCATTTTGAGCGTTTTGCGTTTGGTATTCATCTTCATGCCCTCCTTACACCTTTTCCTGAACCTTGCGGCCAAGGAAGCCGGTGGGCTTGACCAGCAGCACAATGATCAGGATCGCAAATGTGACGGCATCCTTCCATGCGGAAAGGCCGATGGCGGAAACAAAGCACTCGCACAGGCCGATGGCAATGCCGCCGATCATGGCACCGGGAATGGAGCCGATGCCGCCCAGAACGGCTGCAACGAAGGCCTTCAGGCCCAGCATGGAGCCCATGGTGGGAGTTGCCTGCGGGTAAGAGCAGCAGTACAGCACCGAGCCGATGCCGGCCAGAGCGGAACCCACCGCAAAGGTAAAGGAAATGGTGCTGTTGACATTGATGCCCATCAGGCGGGCAGCGTCCATATCCTCAGAGACGGCGCGCATGGCCTTGCCGAGCTTGGTCTTCTGCACCAGAAAGGTCAGCACCAGCATGGACAGCACCGTGACCAGCAGGGTGATGATGGAGGTGAGGCCCAGCGGCACAGAGCCGATGCGGAAGGTCTGGTTGGTGTAGTAGGCCGGAATGACCTTTGCACCGGAACCCAGGATCAGCTCAGCCGTGTACTCCAGGAAGAAGGACACGCCGATGGCAGTGATCAGCAGGGAGATACGGGGCGCGTTGCGCAGCGGGGTGTAGGCGATCTTTTCGATCACGACACCCAGCAGCGTGCAGGTGATGATGGTGGCGCACACAGCGGTGACCGGGCCAAGGCCCAGCTGGTTCATCACGAACCAGGACATGTATGCACCAACCATGATGACATCGCCATGGGCAAAGTTCAGCAGCAGGATGATGCCGTACACCATGCTGTAACCCAGTGCGATCAGTGCATAGATGCTGCCAAGGGACAGGCCGTTGATCAGCTGGCTAAAAAACACTGTCATGGACTGATACTTCCTTTCTTTGCGGCGGAGGACCCGCCTTTTGGGATACACTTTTTTACCAAAAAAGCGGAGACAGCCGAGCAAAACCTGTTCCGGCGGTCTCCGCAATGGGTCATTTATTTCTGAGTGCTGCCTTCATGCCGCACACCGGCGCGCAGGATCAAAGCAGATCAGAACATTTCCTTCAGAACGGGGGTTGCACCGTCGAAGCACAGGATAGCGGTCTGCTTGACGGGGTTGTGGTGCTCATCAAAGGTGAAGGTGCCGGTGATGCCATCGATGGTGCCGCCTGCGATGGCGTCGATGACGGCCTGCTTGTAGTCGTCATCGCCAGCAGCCAGACCGGCATCCTCAGCAGCCTGAATGCCGTAGACAACGGTCATGGCAGCATCGTAGCCCAGAGGAGCGAAGCCGTTGGGGTACTCCTCGCCGTACTCGGTCTTGTATGCGTTCTCAAAGTCGGGGTTGGAGCCCTTTGCGTAGTTTGCGCAGAAGTAGGCGTCCTTCAGCTGGTCGGCCGTTGCGTAGCCTTCCAGACCATCCCAGCCGTCGCCGCCCAGGAAGGGAACTGCCAGACCGACGCTCTCAGCCTGAGCCAGGATCTGACCGACTTCCTGATAGTAGTTGGGGCAGAACACCACTTCGGGAGCCTTGCCCAGAATGGTGGTCAGCTGGGTCTTGTAGTCCACATCGCCCTCGGAGTAGGTCTCCTGATCGACGATGGTGCCGCCCAGGCTCTCGAACTCGTTGACGAAGTTCTCTGCCAGACCCTCGTTGTAGTCAGCGCCCTTCTGGAAGATGACAGCGGCCTTGGTGTAGCCCAGCTTCTGGTAAGCGTAGTCAGCCATCTTGATGCCCTGGAACGGGTCGGTGAAGGTTGCGCGGAACACATTCTCGTTCACGGTGTCGGTCTCGGCATCGTAGGTGACAGCCTCGGCGGTAGCGGAAGCGGTGACCATGGGCATGTTGTAGTCTGCGCTCTCGGCAGCAACTGCCAGAGTCGGGGTGGTGGTAACGTCGCCCACCAGTGCGGTGATGCCCTGATCGCACATCTTGGTGAAGCAGGTGACAGCCTGTGTTGCATCGCCCTGCTCATCCATGGTGACGATCTCCAGCTGCTTGCCGTTGATGCCGCCCTTTTCGTTGACCTGCTTCAGGTACAGGGTAGCACCGTTGATGACAGCCAGACCGTAAACGGAAACATCGCCGGTCATGGGGCCCAGAACACCGACCTTGATGGTGTCGCCGGAAGCGGCAGCATCAGCACCGGTGGAAGCAGCAGCGGAAGCAGCAGTGCTGCTGGAAGAACCGCCGCAGGCGGTCAGAACGCCGGCTGCAGCAACAACGCCAGCAGCGGCCAGAAAATTACGACGAGAAATCATCTTTTTCATAGTGAATTTCCTCCTTGGGAACATTCGTGATTCAATTATAAAAACGGAAGCAAGGCCCCTTCCCTCAAAGCGACCTTGCTTCGTTATCAATATTATAGACCCACCGCCGCAAATGCGCAATTCACAAACCGTCCATACTTTTGGCTTCCGTTTGTGGACTTTGTTGACAAAATAGCTAAAACCACACAGATGTTTTTGTGCACTATTTCAAGTTGTTCATTTCATTTGTGCGTCAGGTGAATCCAATTCACAAATTGCAAAAGGGTTACAGGATCTCCATTTCGGCGTCTGCGGCAAACACAGCCTCTGCACGCGCCCCGGCAGCTTCGCCCGCTGCTTCCGCTTTGGCCGGAGACTCTGCAAGGACCTTGCGGATGGCGGTAAAGTAGAACACCAGCGACAGACCGGTGCCGATGCACCAGCCCACAGGCCATGCCATCCAGATGCCGGTGGAGCCCAGCGCGGTGCTGCTGAGCACGATGGCAATGCCAACGCGCAGGATCAGATCGGAGAAGGTGGCGATCATAAAGCGCACCATCATGCCGCAGCCGCGCAGGATGCCGTCGGTGACCAGCTTGACTGACACCACGAGGTAGAAGGGAGACAGGATGCGCAAAAACAGCATACCGGTGTCGATGGCCGGGCCCTGCGGGTCATTCATGAACAGCAGCAGCAGGAAGCGGCCGAAGAAGAAGTACAGGAGCACGATGGGCACGCAGATGATCCACACCAGATTGCGGCCTGCACCAAAGCCCTCGTGCACACGGTCCATCTTGCCGGCACCCATGTTCTGGGAGGTGTAGTTGGAAATGCCGTTGCCCAGAGTGGTGAAGGAGGTGATGACCATATTGTTCAGCTTGACCGCTGCGGAGTAAC
Source organism: Faecalibacterium sp. 3 (assembly GCF_048323735.1). NCBI lineage: Bacteria > Bacillati > Bacillota > Clostridia > Eubacteriales > Oscillospiraceae > Faecalibacterium > Faecalibacterium sp. 3. The sequence goes on along the minus strand of NZ_JBLWFN010000001.1, from coordinate 893,081 downwards.
CGGCGATGACGCTGGCACCAAAGGTATTGATGACGCTCTGCAGGATGATGTTGCCCACCGAGACGAAGCTCTGCTGCAGAATGCTGGGGATGGCGACCATGGCCACCTTGCCCAGCATGTTCCAGGAGAAGAGCACCACCTTGTGGGTGGACTTGAAGGCACCGATGCGGCGGAACACCACCACCATAGCCAGCACGCAGCTCACGCCCTGGCACAGGAAGGTGGCCCATGCCACACCGGCTACGCCCATTTTGAAACCGGCCACGAACAGGATGTCCACGCCGATGTTGGACAGGGACGAGACTGCCAGAAAGTAGAAGGGTGTTTTGCTGTCGCCCAGAGCGGAGAAGATGCCGGTGGCGATGTTGTAGAAGAACATGAAGGGCAGGCCCAGCACGTAGATATCCAGATACAGCGAAGAATCTGCAAGGATCTCCTCCGGGGTGTTGATGAGCTCCAGCAGGCCGTGGCAGCCCACCAGACCGATCAGCATCAGCACCGCACACAGCACCGCAGAGCCGATCAGCGAGGTGTAGACCGAGGTCTTCATTTCGTCGTAATCCTTGGCGCCAAAATAGCGGGACACGATGACCGAGCAGCCGATGTTGCAGCCAAAAGCAAATGCAATGAAGATCAGGGTGATCTCATAGCTGTTGCCCACAGCAGCCAATGCGTTTTCGCCGATGAACTTGCCGGCAACAAGGCTGTCGGCAATGTTGTACAGCTGCTGGAAAATGATGCTGCCGAACATGGGCAGGCAGAACTGCCACAAAACCTGTGACGGCTTGCCTACCGTCAGATCCTTATTCATATGTAGATCCTCCTCTATCCTGTAAAAAACATGATCCGAACCAAAACAGAGTATAGAATGACCCTGCCAAAAAGTAAAGAGAAATTTTGGCATATCTGCCATACGAAATTTACATGGTTAGTACAACGCATCCCTGCTTTGCAAAAGGGGCAGACTATCCATACGCTTTTTCTCCCCTGTCCGGTGCCGCAGCTGCGTTCTGACGGCCGCGAGACCTCTGTTTTGCGTCCGGTCAAAAGTTTATGCCTGCAAACATGCGCACCGGCTCTTGCACCGGGGCACAAAGCGTGGTAGGATATTCATGGTTAGTTAGACGCAACTATCCAAACGGGCAGCCACCCGTCTGCCCGCCCGGGCAGCACCGGGAAGGAAATGATATTCAGGAGGTTTTCGAGATGAACTATCTGGAAATTGAATCTGTTGTAGGCCGCGAGATCCTGGACTCCCGCGGCAACCCCACTGTGGAAGCGGAGATCACGCTGGCCGACGGCACCGTGGCACGCGGCTGCGCACCTTCCGGCGCATCCACCGGCGAGTTCGAGGCGCTGGAGCTGCGGGACGGCGATAAGGGCCGTTATCTGGGCAAGGGCGTGACCAAAGCTGTGGAAAACATCAACACGGTCATTGCGGACGCAGTGGTGGGCATGGATGCTTCCGACATCTACGCCATCGACGCCGCCATGATCCGGGCCGACGGCACCAAGGATAAATCCAATCTGGGCGCAAACGCCATTCTGGCCGTTTCCATTGCCGCCTGCCGCGCCGCAGCCGCTTCTCTGGAAATGCCCCTGTACCGCTTTCTGGGCGGCGTAAACGGCAACCGTCTGCCCGTGCCCATGATGAACATTCTGAACGGCGGCGCACACGCCACCAACACGGTGGATACGCAGGAGTTCATGATCATGCCGGTGGGTGCGCCCTCCTTCAAGGAAGCGCTGCGTTGGTGCGCGGAGGTGTTCCATGCGCTGGCTTCCATCCTGAAGGCCAGAGGTCTGGCTACTTCCGTGGGCGATGAGGGCGGTTTTGCGCCCAACCTGTCCAGCGACGAGGAAACCATTGAGACCATTCTGGCCGCCATCGAAAAGGCCGGTTACGTGCCCGGCAAGGACTTCATGCTGGCAATGGACGCTGCTTCCTCCGAGTGGAAGAGCCCCAAGGGCAAGGGCTTCTACAAGCTGCCCAAGGCAGGCACCGAGTTCACCTCCAGCGAGCTGATCGCACACTGGAAGAGTCTGGTGGAAAAGTACCCCATCATCTCCATCGAGGACGGTCTGGATGAAGAGGACTGGGAGGGCTGGCAGGAGATGACCCGCGAGCTGGGCGGCAAGGTCCAGCTGGTGGGCGACGACCTCTTTGTGACCAACACCGAGCGTCTGGCCAAGGGCATCGGGCTGGGTGCCGGCAATGCCATCCTGATCAAGCTGAACCAGATCGGTTCTGTTTCCGAGACGCTGGAGGCCATCAAGATGGCCCATAAGGCCGGTTACACCGCCATCAGCTCTCACCGCTCCGGCGAGACCGAGGACACCACCATTGCTGATCTGGCCGTTGCTCTGAACACCTGCCAGATCAAGACCGGCGCTCCCAGCCGTACCGAGCGTGTGGCAAAGTACAACCAGCTGCTGCGCATCGAAGAACAGCTGGGCGGCAGCGCGGTCTACCCCGGCATGGCAGCCTTCAACGTGAAGCGCTGAGCGGCCCATCGCGCCAACTGCTCCCATGGCACCTGTACTGCTTTTTCGGCGGTATGGGTGCTTTTTGTTTTAGAGGCTGCCAATTTTTTCCTGCAATCTTCTGTGCGGCCCGGACGTATCTCTGGCAGAACGGCCCGGAAGACCGCTCCGAAGGTTTGCCCTTTGCGCGGGCGCTGGTCCGGAATCACGCAAAGGAGAAGAACTTCATGTCATCTGCTATTTTACTGCTTTCCAAGCTGCTGGGCGAAGGCAGCCTGCTCAAGCTGCTGCTGTTTCTCTTGAAATTCGCAAAATAACTAGAAAAGTTCACACAAATGGGGTATTATAAGGATGGAAAGCTGTAGAGATTGCAGCGCGAAGGGAGGAAACCTTTATGAAAGTCAAAAAGTCTGTGGTGTTTGCGGCAGCATTGGCCTGCGGCATTCTGCTGGCGGTGCCGCTGGGTGCGGCGGCTGCATCCAACTATCGGATGGCCGAAAACGGCCCGGCAACCCGCGAGGAAAGTGCACGGCTGAACCGTACGTTTCTGTATCTGAACATTGAGTACAACGACCGCGCACCCCACGAGCAGCTGTCGCTGGACACGGCAGGGGACAGCGTGGTAAGCTGGCGCAGTGCAGACCCGTCCATCGTGACCGTAAGCCCGGACGGTGTAGTGACTGCCTGTGCGGAGGGCATCACCAACGTGTATGCCGATACGGCAAGCGGCACGACCCTGAGCTGTGCCGTGACGGTGACGAACAACATTGGCAGGGTGAGCCTGAGCGAGTCGCGCCTGTATCTGGAAGACATGGGCAGCAAGGCGGCTCTTACCGCCAGCGTGGCCGTGGAAAACCCGGCGGCAGTGCCCATCACATGGCGCAGCAGCAACCCGGCGGTGGCATCGGTGGATGTGAACGGCACAGTGACGGCTGTGGGCGAAGGCGAAGCCACTATTACGGCGTCCACCCCGGAAGGCCGGAACGCCACCTGTAAGGTGTACACCGGCGCTGTGGCTGTGCAGAAGCAGCAGAGCGGCGGCGCATTCCGCAATCTTTTTCAGTAAGCAATGAGAAAACGCGGCAGCGCGTTGAAAAACAGAAAAAAGGCCTCTGCGCAGGACGCGCAGGGGCCTTTTCTATGCCTGGGATTGATCCGGGATGCAGGCGCTTTGCCGCTTACTGAGCCTGACGCAGGCAGTCGTCCATAGCGGTAAAGATGGCCTGACTGGTCATAGTGGAACCGGAAACAGCATCCACGCCAGCGGTAGAACCGGTCTTGAGCAATGCAGCTGCCAGAGCTTCGGCAGCGGTGCCGCCCAATTCGGGAGTCTCGCCGGAAGCGTCGATCTCCACACCGGTCACCCGGCCGCCGGTGACCGTGACCTTGACAGTCACATCACTCAGGTAGCCCTGCGCGCTGGACGTATAGGTGCCATCGGTCAGGCTGGCGGCGTTGTCGGCGGCAGGCACGGTGCCGGTGTTCTGGATGTACAGGCTGAGCGCAACTGCCATGATAACGGTGACAACAGCCATGAGGATCACGTTCCGGGTCATTTTGTTTTTCATGAAAGGCGGATGCTCCTTTGATTACTTTGCGGGCTTGAAGCTGTCACGCAGGGTGACGACGCGGTTGTACACGCCCGGGTTCTTGCTGTCCGGGGTAAAGAAGCCGGTGCGCACGAACTGGAACTTATCGCCGGGCTTTGCGTCCTTCAGGCTTTCTTCCAGCTTGCAGCCCTTGCGTGCCACCACGCTTTCCGGGTTCAGGTAGTCCTTGTAGTCGCTGCCCTCGGGGATGGCGTTCATGTTGGCCTCGGTGAACAGCTTGTCGTACAGGCGCACCTCGGCGTCCACGGCGTGGGCAGCACTCACCCAGTGGATGGTGCCCTTGACCTTGCGGCCGTCGGCGGGATTGCCGTTGCCGGTCTCAAGGTCGGCGGTGCAGTGGATGGCGGCAATGCTGCCGTCGGCATTCTTCTCCACGCTCTCGCACTTGACGATGTATGCGCCCATCAGACGCACCTCACCGCCCACGGTCAGGCGCTTGAACTTCGGAGGCGGGACCTCGGCAAAGTCCTCGTTCTCGATCCACAGCTCGCGGGTGAAGGCCACCTTGCGGGTGGTGGTGTCATTGGCCTCGCGGTTGGGGTTGTTGGCCACATCAAAGTACTCGGTCTTGTCCTCCGGATAGTTGTCCACGACCAGCTTTACGGGGTCCAGCACGGCAATGCGGCGCTGTGCGGTCAGGTCCAGCTCGCTGCGGATGCAGGCTTCCAGCTGGCGCATGTCGATAAGGTTGTCGGACTTGGAGATACCGGCCTCCCGCACGAAGGTGAAGATGGAGGTGGGGGTGTAGCCGCGGCGGCGCAGGCCGCACAGGGTGGGCATACGGGGGTCGTCCCAGCCGTCCACGATGCCCATTTCCACCAGCTCACGCAGGTAGCGCTTGCTCATGACGGTGTTGGTCATGTTCAGGCGTGCAAACTCGCGCTGTTTGGGAAAGGCGGTGCCGAAGATGTTCTCGATGACCCAGTTGTACAGCGGACGGTGGTTCTCGAACTCCAGACTGCACATGCTGTGGGTGATGCCCTCAATGGCGTCCTGAATGGGGTGTGCGAAGTCGTACATCGGGTAGATGCACCACTTGCTGCCCTGACGGTGATGCTCGGCGTACTTGATGCGGTAGATGGCCGGGTCGCGCATATTCATGTTGGGGCTGGCCAGATCGATCTTGGCACGCAGGGTCTTTTCGCCCTCCTGGAACTCACCGGCACGCATCCGGCGGAACAGATCCAGGTTCTCTTCCGGGGTGCGGTCACGCCACGGAGAAGGACGGCTGGGCTTGCCGGCGTCGGCACCGCGGTACTCGCGCATTTCGTCGCGGGTCAGGTCGTCCACGTAGGCCTTGCCCTCCATGATGAGCTTTTCGGCATACTCGTAGCATTTATCAAAGTAGTCGCTGCCGTAGAAGATGCCGCCGTTGGGGTCGGCACCCAGCCAGTGCAGATCCTCGATGATGCTGTTGACGTACTCCTCACCCTCGCGGGCGGGGTTGGTGTCGTCCAGACGCAGGTTGAACTTGCCGCCATACTGGTTTGCAATGGACCAGTTGATATAGATGGCCTTGGCACTGCCGATGTGCAGGTAGCCGTTGGGCTCGGGCGGGAAGCGGGTATGGATCTCGCGGATCTTGCCCTCGGCCAGATCGGCGTCGATGATGTCGGTCAGAAAGTTTTTATCTGCCATATGTTTTCCCCCTGTCAAAGGCACAAAGTGCCTACATATTCCATAATACTATATAATACACTATTCTGCCGATTTCTTCAAGAGAAAGCGATAAAAGGCTCCCCATGGAGAAAGAAATACCTATTTTCCACAACTTTTGTCCTATCCCTTGACACCGGCAGAGAAGGAGAGTATATTTTTGCATGGTGTAAGGCGGATTTTGCCGTGTTTATAATAGGAGGAACCCCATGAACAGTTTAAAAGAAGTGTTCAGCTGGAAAAATATGCTGAAGAATTTAAATTTCTTTTGTGAGCTGAACCTTGGCCTGATCCTGACTGCGGTCGGCATCGTATACTTTAAAAATCCCAACCATTTTGCATTTGGCGGCACCTCGGGCCTGTCCATTCTGCTGGCAGACCTGTTCCCCCGGATCAACGTGGGCGGCTTCATGTGGATCATCAACCTGATCCTGGTGGTGCTGGGCTTCGTCTTTCTGGGCATCAAGACCATGGGCTGGACGATCTACTCTTCCTTTGCGCTGTCCTTTTTCGTGTCGGTGTGCGAGTGGCTCTATCCCGTCAACGTTTCCATGAGCGGTGACGCCATGCTGGATCTGGTGTTCGCAGTGTTCCTGCCGGCGCTTGGCGCGGCCATCGTGTTCGACATTGGCGCATCCACTGGCGGTACGGATATTGTGGCCCTGATCCTGGCAAAATATACCTCTATGGAGATCGGCAAGGCCCTGATGGTCAGCGATATCCTCATCGTGCTGGCGGCGGCATGGCGGTTTGGTATGGGCACCGGCCTGTACTGTATCCTCGGCCTGATCGGCAAGAGCTTTGTGGTGGATGGTGCCATCGAGAACATCCGCCTGCGCAAGGTGTGCACCATCGTGACGGCCAACCCGCAGCCCATTCTGGACTTCATCATCAAGGAAATGAACCGCTCTGCTACCGTGGAAAAGGCCTACGGTGCCTACACCCACCACGAGCTCAGCGTTCTGGTCACGGTGCTGACCCGCCGTCAGGCACTGCAGCTGCGCAACTTCCTGCGCGAGAACGATCCCCGGAGCTTTATCACCATCGTCAACTCCAGCGAGATCATCGGCAAGGGCTTCCGCTCCTTTAATTAAGGGAAGGCGCAGGATCTGCCCGTTTTTGCCCCATTGGTGCACAATGCCGTATTGACGAACGGCCAAAAAAACGATATACTATATCCCGGCGGTGCAGCAGTGCCGCCGGATGCCGGGGTGTTGCGCAGTTGGTAGCGCGCCTGCTTTGGGAGCAGGAGGCCGCGAGTTCGAGTCTCGCCACTCCGATATGAATAAAACCCACGGTCTGACGTTGCAAAATTCGTCTTTCCGTGGGTTTTTCTTTGTCTCGTCAGATCTGACGAGTTTATTTGATGCAGCTGGAGCAGGGCGTATAGCCTGCTTCCACGGCTTCCTCGTAGCTGGAGAACAGGACCTGATTCTTCTCTGCCGGCAGGTTCGGGCAGCTGGGCAGGTGGAACTTTTTGCTGTTCACATTGCCGATGTAGGTCTGCTGGGCTGTGCTGGATGCCGCTGGGTCGGTGGGGTTCAGTGCGGAATCTGCCGCAAAGTGCTCGGTGCCCACGGTGTAGTTCTGGCCGTCCGAACCAATGGTGATGGTGCCCTGCAGGTCGGTGCGGTAGACATCCACCCCGGCGTCCCGCAGGATGCTCAGGGTCTCCTCGTGGGGGTGGCCGTACTTGTTGTTCACACCGCAGGAGATGACGCCCATTTCCGGCAGCACCGCATTCAGGAAGAGGTAGCTGGTGGAGGTGCTGGAACCGTGGTGGCCCACCTGAAGAACATCGGCCCTGAGGTTGGCACCGCTGTTCACAAGGTCGGTCTCCGCCGTCTTTTCCATGTCGCCGGTCAGCAGGAAGCTGGTGGAGCCGTAGTCGATGCGCAGCACGAGGGAGGTATCGTTGGTGTCGCTGTATTGTGCCACCGGCCCCAGCATGGTCACGGTGGCGCCGCCCAGCGGCCACATGGTGCCCACGGCAGGCACCTCTACCTGCAGGCCCTGCTGTTGGGTGTACTTGACAAAATCCTGAAAGCACTTGGTGGAGGCATCGGTCACCGGGCTGTACACATGGTACGCCGGGAAGTAGGCCAGCGCCGCAGCCAGACCGCCCACATGATCTTCATGGGCATGGGAGCAGAACACATATTCCAGCTGCTCCACCCCCTGACTCTGCAGGTAGGACACCACCAGACTGCCGTCGTCCACATTGCCGCCGTCGTAGAGCATGAACTGTCCGTCACACTCCACCAGCACGCTCAGCGCCTGACCGACATCGATAAAATGCACCTCCAGCGGTGCATCCACCGTGTCCACCGTCGCAGCGGCAGAGGACGGGTTCGGCACCACATCGGCGCTTCCACCCGGAACGGATGGCATGCTGCAGCCCGCAAGACTCAGTACCAGCGCGGCGGCAGCGGCCAGCGCAGCAAGGCGCTGCCACAGGCTTTTTTTATGCGGGGTCACTTTTTCTTCTTTCCAGTTTTCCACGTTGCGTTCTCTTTCTGTTGATTGTTTTTGGGCTTGTGCGCAGGTGCCGAATGGGGCGCAAAGCGTGCGCCGGGGCTGGGCGCACGGCCTGCCGGTCCAGCGCCGCGGCTCTGGCCGTGGGCAGGCTTGCCGTTATGGCCCTTCTGGTTCGGGCGCACCGTATAGGTGCCGTCATTGTGGATGGTCACATCGGCGGCTTCGGCCCGGCGGGCAGAGCGCTGCATGGCGCGGCGGCCTGCGGCGGGCACCAGCAGGGGGATCAGGTCCTCCCGGTGGGTCATCTTCAGTGCCTTGACCACCTTCTCGGCGTTGCGGGGCTCGTAGTACTGCAGCAGCGCTCGCTGCAGTGCCTTGCCCTCGGGGGTCTTTTCCACGAACACCGGCTTCAGGGTGTAGGGGTCCAGACCGGTGTAGAACATGCAGGTGCTCACGGTGCCGGGGGTGGGGTAGAAGTCCTGCACCTGCTCCGGGCGCATGTGGTTTTTGTAGAGATATTCCGCCAGATAGACCGCATCCTTGAGGGTGCTGCCCGGGTGGCTGGACATCAGGTAGGGAACAAGATACTGCTTTTTGCCCGCCTTTTTGCTCAGCTCATAGAACTTATCCTTGAACTTGTTGAAGGTCTCGATGGGCGGCTTGCCCATGTAGGCCAGCGTATTGGGCGCACAGTGCTCCGGAGCCACCTTCAGCTGGCCGGACACATGGTACTCCACCAGCTCCTTGAAGAAGGTGTCGTCCGGGTCGGCCATCAGGTAGTCGAACCGGATGCCGCTGCGGATGAACACCTTTTTCACGCCCGGCAGCTCCCGCACCCGGCGCAGGATCTTCAGATAATCGCTGTGGTCCACGATCATGTGGGAGCAGGTGGTGGGGGCAAGACAGTGCTTGCCGCCGGTGCACATGCCCCGCAGCATCTGCTCCCGGCAGGAGGGGAAGCGGAAGTTTGCGGTGGGGCCGCCTACATCGTGGATGTAGCCCTTGAAATCCGGCTCGTGGGTCATGCGCTCCGCTTCTGCCACGATGCTGTCCGCGCTGCGGCTGGTGACACGGCGGCCCTGATGCAGCTGGATGGCGCAGAAGTTGCAGCCGCCGAAGCAGCCGCGGTTCTGGATGATGGAGAACTGCACCTCCCGGATGGCGGGCACACCGCCCATGCTCTCGTAGATGGGGTGATACCGGCGGGTGTAGGGCAGGGCATAGACCTTGTCCAGTTCCCCGCGCACCAGCGGCTTTGCGGGGATGTTCTGCACCAGATACTTCTCGCTCTGCTTCTGCACGATGATCTGGCCGCTGACCACGTCCTGATTGTCCATCTGGATGCGGCAGGCCTTGGCATACGCCGTCTTATCCGACGCCACCTTTTTAAAGCCTGCGCACTCCACGTAGCGTTCGGGCAGATGGTCGAAGTCGGTCATGTAACAGGTGCCGTCCACGTCCGTGATGCTTTCCACCGGCTCCCCGGCGGCAAGGCGGCGGGCGATCTCCACGGTCTGGTGCTCGCCCATGCCAAAGCTGATGATGTCCGCGCCGGAGTCCTCGGCAATGCTGGGCAGCACGGTGTCCAGCCAGTAGTCGTAGTGGGCAAAGCGGCGCAGGGACGCTTCCAGACCGCCCAGGATCACCGGCAGGTCGGGATAGGCCTGCTTGGCAAGGCGGGTGTACACGGTGGCGCTGCGGTCCGGGCGTGCACCGCCCTTGCCGCCGGGAGAGTATTCGTCCTCGGCGCGGGGGATCTTTGCCACGGAATAGTGGCTGACCATGCTGTCCACGTTGCCGCCGCCGATGAAAAAGCCATACTTGGGCTTGCCGAACCGCTTGAAGTCCTCACAGTCGGTGTAGCGGGGCTGGGCCAGCACGCCGATCTTATAGCCCTCGGCTTCCAGCAGACGGCTGATGATGGCGGTGCCAAAGCTGGGGTGGTCCACATAGGCGTCGCCGCCCACCACCACAAAGTCCAGCTGCTCCCACCCGCGGGCCTCCATATCGGCCCGGCTGATGGGAAGAAATTCGGTGTAGATCTTAGGGGAAGAGTTGTCCATTTGCTAATATCCTCATTCTTGGTTGAACACGGGCAGCATCCTCGCCCTCTCCGTCAATGCTTGCGCATTGCCACCTCTCCCAAAGGGAGAGGCCTTGGCAGTCCATGCAAAGTTTCCGGTTTCGCCAGAGGCTCTCCCTTTGGGAGAGCTGGACGCGAAGCGGCCTGAGAGGGCGAGCGCTCTTTTGTTTTTCATTCCTCCGGCTGGTTCATCTGCATCTCCAGCCACTGCTGGCGGCTGATGAGCACTGCACGGGGCTTGGCACCCTCGTAGGGGCCAATGACGCCTTTCTGCTCCATTTCGTCCATGATGCGGGCCGCGCGGGCGTAGCCCAGCTTGCAGCGGCGCTGCAAAAGGCTGGTGGAGGCCTGACCGGCATCGATGACCACCTCCACGGCCTGCTTGAACATGGGGTCGCTGTCCGGCTCTTCGTCCGCATCCGCGCCGCTGCTGCCCTTTTTGCCGTCCTGAATGGCATGCTTTTCCATGGCCTCGATCATGGCTTCATCGTACTGCACGGTGCCGCTCTGCTTGATGAAGTCCAGCACACGGCTGATCTCCTCATCCCGCACAAAGGTGCCCTGAATACGGGTGGGCTTGGGCGCACCCACCGGCATGAACAGCATATCGCCCATGCCCAGCAGTTTTTCGGCACCGGAGCCGTCCAGAATGGTGCGGCTGTCCACCTGACTGGACACCGCAAATGCGATGCGGCTGGGGATGTTGGCCTTGATCAGGCCAGTGATGACGTCCACGCTGGGGCGCTGGGTGGCCACGATCAGGTGCATGCCGGCCGCGCGGGCCTTCTGGGCGATGCGGCAGATGGAGTCCTCCACATCCTTGCCCACCACCATCATCAGGTCGGCCAGCTCGTCGATGATAATGGCGATGTAGGGCATCTTTTCCAGCTCCGGCCGTTCTGCGGCCAGCTTGTTGAAGGACTTGATGTCACGCACATTGTTCTCCGCAAACAGGCGGTAGCGGCGCTCCATCTCCTGCACGGCGCTGCCCAGCGCACCGGCGGCCTTTTTCGGCTCGGTGACCACCGGCATCAGCAGATGGGGAATGCCGTTGTACTCGGCCAGCTCCACCACCTTGGGGTCGATCAGCAGCAGCTTCACGTCCTCCGGGCTGGAGCGGAACAGCAGGCTCATGATGATGCTGTTCACGCACACCGATTTGCCGCTGCCGGTGCTGCCCGCGATCAGCAGATGGGGCATCTTGCACAGGTCTGCCACCTGCGCCACACCGGCAATGTCCTTGCCCAGCGCGATGCCCAACGGTGAGGTCATGCGCAAAAAGCTCTGGCTCTCGAACACGCTGCGGATATACACCGGGGTCTTTTTGTGGTTGGGCACCTCGATGCCGACGGCGGGCTTGCCGGGAATGGGCGCTTCCATGCGCACGTCCGCCACCGCAAGGTTCAGTGCGATATCGTCCGCCAGCGAGGTGATGCGGCTGATCTTGACGCCCGCCATGGGCTGCACCTCGTACCGGGTGACGGAGGGACCCCGGGAGATGTCCAGCACACGGGTGCGCACGCCAAAGCTTTCCAGCGTGTCCACCAGCTTCTGGGCATTGGCCTTGAGCTCTTCCTGCGCACCGGGGTCGGTCTCGTCCTGCGATTTTTCAAACAGCTCGATGGGCGGGTACTGGTACTGATAGGTATCCACCGGTTCGGTCTCGTCCACAGGGGCCGCTGCCGCGGCCTGCTCGGAGGCGGCGGGCTTTTCCATTGCCGCTGCCACCAGCGTGCTGATGTCCTTTTCCTCCACCGGTTCAGCGGTAATGCTGATCCAGCCGTCCTCATCCGGTGCGCTGCGCATGGCCGCCGCGTTTTCTGCACTGACACGGGCGGGTGCTGTCGGCACGGCGGGCTGGATGGGCGCCGCAGGCATTTCCGGCGTGATGGCCGCTGCCGGAGCTTCCGGCGGGACGGTGGGCATCACCGGTGTATCAAAGCTTTCTGCCGCAGGCTGCACCGGCTGTGCGGCCTTTGCAAAGAAGTCGGACGCATCCGTTTCCACCGCATCTGCCACGATGGGCTGCGGGGCAGGTTTGGGGGCCGGGCGCAGCGGGTTCTGCCCAAAGGTACCGCCCGGGCCCACGATGAGCGGCTCGATGGGCTCGCTGCCGCCCTCCTTTACCTCAGTGTGGTCGGGGCCAAGGTCTACGTCAAAGGAAGCCCGGGGCCGGGATACCCGTACCTGCACCGGCGTGATGGCCGGGGCGGCAGGCTCCGGCTGGGCAAGCGGCTGACCGGAAGTGTCTGCGGGCGGCTCCGGCTGCGGGGCTGCCTCCGGCTCCTCCGCTTCCATCTCTTCGGTCACCTTGTGGCCCCAATGCCGGATGCCGTTCAGCCAGTCCGGCACACCGATATGGAATGCAGGGCCGGCCGGTTCGTCCTCCGGCTCCTCTTCTTCATATTCGTCTTCGGCTTCCTCCTCGGCCTCCTCGGCCTCTGCCGCCCGGGCGGCCGCACGTTCCGCACGGCGCTCCGCGCTCTGCCGGGCAAGGGCGGCGCCCTTTGCGTGCACCCCGCCGAATGCGGCGCACAGCCACTGCCAGACCTCTGCCGGGGTCAGGTCAAAAATGTACAGACTGACGCAGAGCGCCAGCACCGCCATGATCAGGTTTGCCGCCGGTCTGCCGCAGAGCAGCAGCAGATTGCCGCCCAGCAGTGCGCCCAGCGCGCCGCCGCCCAGCCATGCATTCACGCCGTTGGCATAGCAGGCGGCAGTCATCTGGAACGCAGACAGCCCCTGCGGCTGGATATCCGAAAAAACGATCACGGTCCCGCAGGCAAACACCAGCCCCAAAATCAGTTTGAAGATCGGGGGCAGAAGGTCTTCGCCCCGGGTATACTGCACGGCAAGGCAGCACACGGCTGCGCCCAGCACAAAGCTGCCGCAGCCAAAAAGTCCGAACAGCACATCGTGCAGGGCCTTCCATGCCGAATCTCCCTCCACAAAGGCCAGCACCACCAGCAAAAGGCCTGCGAACAGGGTGCCAAGCCCTGCCGGGAGCCGCTGTTCGGCGCGCTTTTTGCGCGATGATGTGCGCCGTGTTGTCGTTTTACGTTTTCTTGTCGCCATTCTTCTCTGTTCCCCACATTTGTAGTAGACACACTATTTGATTTTATTATTGTACCACGCAGGGAAGAAAATGGCAAACCTATTGTTGTACAAATTTCTTCAGCCCGGCAGGCCAGCAGATAGCTTTCTCCGCGAACAGCGACGGGTTGCGGCACCCAGCATCCGCTTCGCTATCGCTTGCGTCTTGCTGGCCGCTGCCCCAACAGCTTCTCCCTGTTTTCTGCCGCGGGCAGCGGTCGTCGCTGTTGCAAGACTCCAGTCCCGCCCTACTGCCTGCGGCAGCAGGGTCCCACCCCCGGGACATTCGCTGGAGAAACTATCTGCCGTCCTGTCTTCTTACTCTTTTTCGATTTCTTTATACAGCCACGCCAGTGCATCCGAAAGCCCGCCCAGCTCGTCGATGAGCTTTTCCTTCACGGCCCGGCGTCCGTCCAGCACGGTGCCCATGTCCATCACCAGCTCGCCGGTGTGGAGCATCAGGTCAGTGTAGCGCTTTTCGGTCATGCCGCTGTGGGCCGCCACAAAGCCGGTGATGCGCTGCTGCATCTGCTCAAAGCTGCGCATGGTCTGCGGCACCCCCAGAATGACGCCGGAATGCCGCACCGGGTGCACGGTCATGGTGGCTGTGGGCACGATGAAGCTGCGCCGGGCGCTGACGGCAAGCGGGATGCCGATGGAGTGTCCGCCGCCCAGCACCAGCGTCGCGCTGGGTTTGGACACGCTGGCGATCAGCTCCGCCAGCGCAAGGCCCGCTTCCACATCCCCGCCCACCGTGTTCAGCAGCACCAGCAGGCCCTCGATGCGGGGGTCCTCCTGCGCGGCCACCAGCTGAGGGATGACATGCTCGTACTTCGTGGTCTTCTGGCCCTGCGGCGCTTCCGAATGGCCTTCGATCTGTCCGATGACGGTCAGGCAGTGGATGACATGCCCGCCGCGGGCCAGCGTGACCGTGCCCAGATCCTCGATCTCTTCTTTTTCCAGCCGACCTGCGTCGGTCTGCTGCGTTTCATCGTTCATATGCTTTCCTCCTGCGTTTTTTGTCAGCATTCCCCGGCCTGTGCCGGGCTATACAGACCCGCCGCAGCAAAAAAACGGTAACATTTCATAAAATTTTTTTGAGAATGATTTGACATTCTCCATCAGTGCTGTATACTTTAAATAATTGACTGTAATATCTGCAATATGAACCCGTAAACGGATCGGGGTTTCTCTGCGCCGCATCTGTAAAGCAGGCAGCTGCGGCAAGTACTGCGATAGAGCGAAAGGAGAAAGTATTCTATGAGCACCCCTGCAAAGGCTTCGCTTCCCGTTATCAAGCGTCTTCCCAAATATTACCGCTATCTGCGCTCTCTGCAGGAAGACGGCATCAACAGCATTTCCTCCCGCGAGCTGGCTGCTCAGATGGGCACCACTGCTTCGCAGGTACGACAGGACTTCAACTGCATCGGCGATGTGAATGGCCGGCAGGGCATCGGCTACTCGGTGGAAAACCTGCTCTCCATTCTGGAAGGCCTGCTGTTCGGCAACGGCGACCGCCTGCCCACCATCCTGATCGGCTGCGGCCGTCTGGGCAAGGCAGTGAGCCGCTTTATCACCACCGATACCAACGGCTACCGCCTGATCGCCGCCTTTGATGTGGCACAGAGCGAGGTAGGCAAGGAGATCAGCGGCATCCAGATCCGCCATATCGACGAGCTGGAGTCTTTCTGTGCCGAGCATCACCCCAAGGTCGCAGTGCTCTGTGTGCCCCGGGACGGTGCGGAGCAGGTCAGCGGCCGTCTGGTGGATCTGGGTATCGAGGGCTTCTGGAATTTCTCCCACTATGACCTTTCGGTGTCGTACCCCGATGTGGTGGTGGAGAACGTCCATCTGGGCGACAGCCTGATGAGTCTGGGCTACCGCCTGCGCAATCAGGACTGAACGTACCTATTATAAGTAATAAGAGAACCCTCTCAGTCAAAGCCTGAGATGCCGCCGAACCCTCTCAGTCTCGCATACGCTCGACAGCTCCCCCAAAAGGGGAGCTTTATGAGTGGGGACGGGAAAGTTTCTGCTTCTCCGGCGAAGGACAGCCTGCCCGGAAGATGCAGAAAAGCTCCCCCTTCGAGGAAAGACTTCCCCCGCTCCGGGGGAAGATGTCGCGCAGTGACAAAAGGGGGAATCTGGCAAAGCCGTCAGGATTTGGCTGAGAGGGTTCTTTCTGTAAGGAGAGTTTTTCAAATGGCAAAACTGTATTTCCGTTACGGCGCGATGAACAGCGGCAAGAGCACCGCCCTGATGCAGGTGGCCCACAACTACGAGGAGCAGGGGATGCGGGTGCTGATCCTCAAGCCGCAGGTGGATACCAAGGGCGGCGGTGAGCTGGTCAGCCGTCTGGGCGTCCGCCGCAAGGCCGATCTGCTGATCCCGCCGGAAACGGATGTGTTCGAGGCGGTGCGTCAGGCCAACAGCACCGCTGCCCTTGCCTGCGTGCTGTGCGACGAGAGCCAGTTCTTCACCCCGGAGCAGGCCGAGCAGCTGTTCATGGTCACGGTGGACCTGAACATCCCGGTGATCTGTTACGGCCTGCGGGCAGATTTCTCCCTCAAGGGCTTCCCCGGCTCCACCCGGCTGCTGGAGCTGGCCCACACCATCGAGGAAATGAAAACCATCTGCACCTGCGGCCGCAAGGCCATCTGCAACTGCCGCAAGGTGAACGGCAGATTCGTCTTTGAGGGCGAGCAGGTGGCCATCGATCTGGAAAACGATGTGCAGTACGTGAGCATGTGCCCCCAGTGCTATTTCAAGGCAAAGCGCGCGTTCTACGCCGAAAAAGCTGCTTCGCAGGCTGATTAAAACTTGTATACAAGGCTGCTGTGTCCAACGACACGGCAGCCTTTCTTTTTATCTCCGGCCTACGGGCGCAGTCCACGCAACAGCGCAAAATATGTCGCTGTCGGCGCTTTTTCACCCCCCAAAAGGACGAAGAAGCACCGATTTCCATGCCCGCAGACCGGTGCCGGGGGACCGCCGCAAACAATTGATATATCAGAGTGAACATTTTTTGCGCTATTGATATATCAGTTTAAAGGCTCTCATCCGGGCTTTTTAAGCTGTTGTTCGTCCACAATGTATGCAACGATTCTACGTTCTGAAACGGAATGTTTACAAAATTATTGCAAAATTCGACGTTCCTCCTATGATGCATCCCAGTTTTCTATGCAAAATAGCGAAGTATACATGTTGCACAGTTTTTCGAGCCAAGTTTATTCATTTCAGCGAAGGCGTCAATTCTTGCGCGAAAACAAGAGCAATATTTGTACGTTTTTTGTTTAGATATCTGCAATTTGCGTCTTTCTTTTTGGCTGTTGTTTTGTTATCATAATTGTATACAACGGGGTATGTGCAGAACCCCCGTTCGAGATGATGTTTTCTGTATTTAGGAGGAGAACGAAAATGAGCAAGGCAATTTCTCGTCGTGATTTCATGAAGGTCACCGGCGCTGTGGGCGCTGCCGGCCTTCTGGCTGCCTGCGGCGGCAACTCTGCTGCATCCAGCTCTGCTGCTTCCACCGCTCCCGCTGCTTCTGCAGACGAGAGCCTGGCACTGTCTGACGGCCCTGTTTCCATGACCATCAGCTGGTGGGGCGGCGACAGCCGTCACGAGGCTTACCAGAACGCCATCAAGGAGTTCCAGGCTGAGCACACCAACATCACCATCGAGCCCACCTTCGCCGCATGGTCCGGCTGGGAAGAGAAGATGGCAGCTGCCTTCATCGCAGGCAACGCACAGGATGTGTGCCAGGTGAACTGGAACTGGCTGTACAACTACTCTGCCGACGGCAGCAAGTTCGTGGACCTGAACACTGTTTCCAAGTTCCTGGATCTGACCCAGTGGGATGACGCTGCCATGGACGCCTGCTACGTTGCAAACAGCCAGCAGTGCGTGCCCGTTTCCATGACCGGCCGTATCTTCTTCTGGAACATGACCACCTTCAACAAGGCTGGCATCACCGAAGTTCCCAAGTCTCTGGATGATCTGATGGCTGCCGGCAAGGCATTCAAGGAGAAGCTGGGCGACGATTACTACCCCATGCACCTGGGCGCATACGACCGTATGATCCTGATGGTCTTCTACCTCGAGTCCAAGTACGGCAAGGACTGGGCTGACCCCGTCACCTCTACCCTGAACTACACCGAGGACGAGATCGCTGAGGGCATCGACTTCATCAAGAGCCTGGTGGACGGCCACGTCATGATGAACCTGAAGACCTACTACTCTGCAAACTCCGATACCGCTACCCACCAGTCCAACGAGTGGATCACCGGTAAGATCGCAGGCATCTTCGAGTGGGATTCCGCTGCTTCCAAGTACTCCTCCGCTCTGGATGACGCCAACAAGGACGGCTTCACCGTTGGCGAAGAGATCAAGTTCGGCGACAACAACGGCGGCTTCTCCAAGGTCTCCATGGGTCTGGCCATCACCAAGACCAGCAAGTGCGTTGCCGAGGCTGCTACCCTGATCAACTTCCTGCTGAACGAGGAGAAGGGCGCTTCCATCATGGGTTCTGAGTGCGGCATCCCCGCTTCCAAGGCTGGTCTGGCTGCTGCTCAGGCTGCCGGCGCTGTCAAGGATCTGGTGGCTGAGGCAAACGCCAAGGTCATGGCTTTCACCACCAACAAGCTGGATCCCCTGTTCGAGAACAACGACCTGAAGGCTTCCGGCACCGGCATCTATCAGGAAGTGTTCGATACCGTTGACTACGACGGCGTTGCCGGCGCAGACGTTGTTGACACCCTGCTGGACGGCATGGAGTCTGTTGGCTACACCATCGGCTAAGTTCCATTTTTGAGTGCCGCCGTGTGCGGTCACGCACAGAAAAGGGCACCCTTTGACTGAACCTGAGGGGCACCTGCCGCCCGACCGGCAGATGCCCCTTTTTTGTCAGAGATATATTACAAAATCTTGACAAAGCTGTATCCAGTCTGTTACCCCTTCGTCCGTCTCATGCTCCGAAATTCCTTAAAAAGGAGGATTTCCCAGATGAAAGAAAGCAATGCACCCGCCGTCGGGCGCACCCCGTTCCAGAAGTGGCTGGACAAATATCAGGGCCTGTTTTATCTGATCCCCTGGATCATCGGCTTCGTCGTCTTTAAGGCAGTTCCCTTCGGTCAGTCGCTGTACTACAGCTTCACCGATATGAACTTCTTCGAGAGCGGCACCAAGTTCGTTGGTCTGGCCAACTACATCACGGCCTTTACCACCACCAAGATCACCAAGGCGCTGATCATCACCTTCAAGTACGCTTTCATCACCGTGCCGCTGAAGCTGGTCTTTGCGCTGTTCATCGCATACATCCTGAACTTCAAGATCGCATGCGTCAACCTGTTCCGTACTGTGTACTACATCCCCTCCATTCTGGGCGGCTCTGTTGCTATCGCCGTTCTGTGGAAGGCTGTGTTCAGTGTGGACGGCCTGCTCAACACCGTTCTGCGCGCTGTCACCTTTGGTCTGGTGCAGGGCCCCGAGTGGCTGTCTGACCCCAGCTACGCGCTGTGGATCATCTGCTTCTTGCGCATCTGGCAGTTTGGTTCTGCCATGGTGCTGTTCCTGGCTGCTCTGAAGGGTGTGCCTGCCGACCTGTACGAGGCTGCCACCATTGATGGTGCCGGCAAGTGGCGTCAGTTCTTCTCCATCACCGTTCCGATGATCACCCCCATCATCTTCTACAACCTGGTCACTCAGATCTGCCAGGCTTTCCAGGAGTTCAATGGCCCGTACATCATCACCAACGGCGGCCCCCGTGGTTCCACCACGCTGATCTCTCTGCTGGTTTACAACTACGCATTCAAGTCTTATGACATGGGTATGGCATCCGCTCTGGCATGGATCATGTTCATCATCGTCTGCATCCTGACGATCATTGCATTCACCAGCCAGAAGAAGTGGGTCTACTACTCTGACGAAAGGTAAGGTGACCAGTATGGGAATGAAAGCATCGAACAAAATCGCGACCTTCTTCAAGTATTTCGTCCTGATCCTGGTCGGCGTCATCATGATCTATCCTCTGCTGTGGATGATCAGCGCTACCTTTAAGGACAACAGCGAGATCTTTGCAGGCATCAGCCTGTGGATCAAGCACCCCACTCTGGATGGCTACCGCGGCGCTCTGAACAACTTTGGCGGTTCCATCAACATCCTGCAGGCCATGCTGAACACCTACAGCTACGTTATCCCCAAGGTGATCTGCACGGTGGTCTCCGCCTGTGTGGCTGCCTACGGCTTTGGCCGCTTCGATTTCCCCGGCCGTAAGCTGATGTTCAACATCATGCTGGCCACCCTGTTCCTGCCGCAGGTCGTTCTGAACGTGCCGCAGTACCTGCTGTACAACAAGTTCGGCTGGCTGGACAGCCCCTTCTATCTGGCCATCTGGGTGCACTGCGCATTTGCGACCGAGACCTACTTCGTCTACCAGCTGGTGCAGTTCATGCGCAATGTCCCCCGTGATCTGGACGAAGCTGCCGCCATCGACGGCTGCTCCTCCTTCCAGACCCTGTACAAGGTCATCGTGCCCATGCTGGGCCCCGCTCTGGTGTCCTGCGCACTGTTCCAGTTCATGTGGAGCTGCAACGACTTCATGGGCCCGCTGCTTTACGTCAGCACCCCCGGCAAGTATCCCATGTCCCTGTTCGTCAAGCTGTCCATGGACGGTGATACCGGTTTCGCCTGGAACAAGATCCTTGCTCTGTCGCTGATCTCCATCCTGCCGCAGCTGATCGTTTTCTTCTGCGCACAGGACCAGTTCGTTGAAGGTATCTCTGCCGGTGCCGTCAAGGGCTAAGCCCCGCGCACAAGCATAAGATCTCTGATACAAACACCCCCTGTGCCGTTCCCGTAGATGGCACAGGGGGTGTTTTTAATGATGTGTTCCCGCAGCGGAATGATCATTTCTTATGTCCTTTGCGGTACTGCAGCGGGCCGGTGCCCATCACCTCGCGGAATACCCGGCGGAAATGGGCGGCGCTGGCAAAGCCGGTCTGCTCTGCCACCGCGCTGATGGACAGCTCTGTGGTCTCCAGCAGCTTCTGAGCCGCTTCGATGCGGCGGTTGTTGATGTAATCCACGATGGACTGGCCTGTCACCCGCCGGAACAACCGGCTCAGGTAGTAGGGCGAAAGATAAAACTGCGCCGCTACCTCGGTGAGGGAAAACTTCTGCCGGTAGTTGGCCGCAAGGTAGGCGCAGATCTGCTCCACCGTCTCGTTGCGGGGGCGTGCCACGGCACTGCTCTCTGCAAAGCACTCCTGCTCCACGTAGTGCAGGATCAGCAGCAGGTACAGCGGGCCGGGATAATCCTGTTCGTCCATTGCACTGCTCATCATTTCCAGCAGGGTGCGTATCCGGCTGGTCCACTGCACCGGTGCATACAGCACGGTGCGCTCCCCGGGCGCAAACAGACGCGAAAAGTCCCGCCCGGCCGTGGTTTTCAGGTCATGCAGCATCCCCAGCGGAAAATGGCACCCCACGATCTGGGGCACGACGCTGCCGGTCTGCAGAAAGCTGCAGCCGCCCGGGCCCAGCAGCACGGCGCTGCCGGGGTTTACCAGTACGCTCTGACCGCCCGATTCCAGCGTCACGCTGCCTTCGGACACCAGCAGCAGATAACAGGTGTCCTCGTCGGGCAGCAGCTCGTGGCGGTTCGCATTCAGGCGCAGGGTGGCAGCGGCCACCTTGCCGGTGATCTTTTCACGTTCTGATCTCATAATACACTTCTCATCATCTTCCGAGGGAAAACCCTCTCCGTCATCGCTGCGCGATGCCACCTCTCCCAAAGGGCGAGGTTTTATGCATTTGACCGTTCCGCTCCATAAAAGCTCCCCCCTTTCGGGGGAGCTGGCAAACCCTTTGGGTTTGACTGAGAGGGTTCTTTTTCATCATACCATGCCCAAGGCATTTGGGCAAGACAAAACCATCAGGAGGTTCTCTCATGAATCTGTCGCTTATCCGTTCCATGACGCGCAGCGCTGTTTTCGAGCTGGAAAACGACCTGTGCTACCGTCCGGCCCATCCGTTCATCGTCACCCTGAACGGCAGGACCGTCTACGAAGCCTGCAATACCAACGTGTTCTCCCTGTTCTCCCTGCTGCCCGGCACGGAATACACGGTGGGCGTGCAGGCTGAGGGCGAGAGCCTGACCTGCACCTTTACCACCGAGGCCGAGACCTTCTTTGTGGATGCATCCCGCTACGGTCTGGTGGCCGACGGCACCACGGACAACACCCTCAAGCTGCAGGCTGCCCTGTCCACCTGCCCCAAGGGCGGCACGGTGTATGTGCCGGCAGGCCGTTACCGCACCTGCAGCCTGTTCATGAAGAGCTGCACCACCCTGTACCTTGAAAAGGGCGCTGTGCTGCTGGGCGACAACGACCGCACCCACTATCCCATCCTGCCCGGTGTGATCCCCAGCGAGAACGAGGTGGACGAATACTACCTGACCGGCTGGGAGGGCAACCCCCTGAGCAGCTTTGCCGGCCTTTTGAACATCACGCAGGTGCATGACGTCGTTGTGACCGGCGAGGGCACGCTGGACTGCGACGCGGAGAACGGCGACTGGTGGGTGACGCCCAAGATCAAGCGCATCGCATGGCGTCCTCGTGCCGTGGCCATGGTGGACAGCGAGAACATCTGCCTGCACGGCATCACAGTGCAGAACAGCTACTCCTGGACCATCCACCCCATCTTCGTCAAGCACCTTGACCTGCTGAACTTCAACATCAACAACCCCTACAACGCCCCCAACACCGACGGCATCGACCCCGAAAGCTGTGAGTACATCCGCATCATCGGCGTGAACATCCATGTGGGCGACGACTGCATCGCCATGAAGGCCAGCAAGGTGTTCCTTGGCATGAAGCTGAAAAAGAGCTGCGAGCACACCGTCATCCGCAACTGCCTGCTGGACAAGGGCCACGGCGGCATCGTCATCGGCAGCGAAATGAGCGGCGGCGTCAAGGATATGGTGGTCACCCAGTGCCTGATGGACCACACTGACCGCGGCCTGCGGGTCAAGACCCGCCGCGGCCGCGGCAACACCGCCGTCATTGATGGGCTGGTGTTCCGCAATGTGGAAATGCGCGGCGTCAAGGCTCCCTTCGTTATCAACATGTTCTATTTCTGCGACCCGGACGGCCACGGCCCCTATGTGCAGTGCCGCGACGCCATGCCCGTGGACGAGTACACCCCCAAGCTGGGCAGCCTGACCATGGAGGACATCGTGGCCACCGACGCCCAGTTCGCCGGCTGCTACTTTGACGGCCTGCCGGAGCAGCCCATTGAGCGCGTTACCATGAAGAATGTCACCATCACCTTTGACCCCAACGCCAAGGAAGGTCAGGCCGCCATGGCAGATAACCGCCCGCTGGTGAAGAAGCTGGCCATCTATGCCGAAAACGTCAGGGAGATTGACCTGCACAACGTCAAGATCGAGGGCTACGAGGGCGAGCGCCTGCATTTTGCCAACGTCGGCCATTTTGAGGAGGACTGAAACCATGACCCATGAAGAGATCCTGTCCATGCTGGGCGACTACGTGGACTATCTGATCGCCAATTCCAGCGCCGAAGCACCCATGTGGAACATCGAAAAGGTGCGCAGCGGCAAGCCCAACAAGTGGAACTACATCGACGGCTGCATGATCACCGCCTGCCTGAGCCTGTACAAGACCACCGGCGACGAGAAGTACCTGAGCTTTTCCAAGAACTTCATCGACTGGTTCGTGCAGGAGGATGGCTCCATCAAGACCTACGACCCCAAGGAGTACAATCTGGACAACGTGAATCAGGGCAAGAACCTGTTCACCCTGTACGATATCTTTGGTGACGAGAAGTACCGCAGAGCCATTGACACCATCCGCAGCCAGCTGGCCACCCAGCCCCGCACCAAAGAGGGCAACTTCTGGCACAAGGACATCTATCCGTGGCAGGTGTGGCTGGACGGCACCTACATGGCCCAGCCTTTCTACATGGAATACGAGACCCGCTTCAACAAGATGCAGGGCTGCATCGACAGCTACAAGCAGTTCATGAACATCAAAAAGCACATGCGGGACGAAAAGACCGGCCTGTACTACCACGGCTACGATGAGAGCCGCCAGATGTACTGGGCCGACCCCGTCACCGGCTGCAGCCCCAACTTCTGGCTGCGTGCCATGGGCTGGTTCATGGTGGCGATGGTAGACGTGCTGGAGCGGATGGACGAGCAGCTGTACAATGAGTACCGCGGCATCATGGCAATGCTCAAGCAGACCATCGAGGATGTGCACAAGTTCCAGGACGAGGAGACCGGCATGTTCTGGCAGGTGATGGACCACCCCGGTGTGGAGGGCAACTACCTCGAGACCAGCGGCACCGCCCTGTTCGCTTACGCCGTGCTCAAGGGCGTGCGTCTGGGCTATCTGCCCAAACGCATGGCGGCATGGGCCGAAAAGGCCTTCTACGGCACCTGCGACAAGTACCTTTCCAAGAACCCGGACGGCAGCCTGCAGCTGGACGGCATCTGTCTGGTGGCGGGTCTCGGCGGCAAGGATCACCGCGACGGCTCTCTGGCATACTATTTCAGCGAGCCGGTGGTCTGCAACGACGCCAAGGGTGTGGGCCCGCTGGTGCTGGCCTACACCGAAATGATCGCCAGAAAGTAAAACTTTCAACAGCAAGGCCCCGCTCCTGTGGAGAACAGGGGCGGGGCCTTGTTTGCTGCCGAAAAGTATGTTAAACTGAGAGTGCCGCTGAAAAGCGGCGGATAGGTGCTGTGTTCTGAATGCAGGCGGCTCCCTTGCCGGTATCAGCTCGTTTCATGTTCCCATGGAATGAACGGATTGCCGGGAGGCTGGCTTTTTGAAGTTGAACCTCCCACTCGTGCAATGCGAGAGAGGAGGAGTGTCCCATGACATTGTCGGAATTGCTCTTACTGCTGACCCTTCTGGCCGCAGTTGGTTCCCTGATCATCAGTGTGGTCAACACTACATTTGACATCGCGTGGAAAGTGTCTCACGACAGGCAGAACGATGACAACAAAAAAAGCGAATGACCGCCTTCTAGTTCCCCAACCGGATACGGTTACTCGCTTTTTGTGAGTGATACGCGGTAAGGAGCTGGCTGTCAGGCACAGCACCTTTTCCGTTTTCTATTTTCAGTATAGTGATTTTCTGCCCGCCTGTCAAGCGGGCTTTTTGTATCGCAGAGCAAAACAGGTTCAGCTGTTTTGCTCCCGCTCCTCCTGCAATACAGCCGTCACCTTCTGCATGATGTCCACAGCACGGCGCAGCTCGTCGTCGCCCAGTTCCGTGCGCAGGCGAGCATAGCAGCGTTTCATAAAATCGCGTTCTTCGGCCATCAGCTCCACCGCCTTGCTGGACAGCTCCACGTAGGTGCGGCCCGCCTCGCGGTCGGTCTTCCACGCCACAAGGCCTTTGTCCTGCAGTTTTTCCATTGCCTTGGACAGCTCGGTGATCTTCAGCCCCATCACTGCAGCCAGATCTGCCAGATAGACCTTTTGCTCCGGGTGCTGGTCGGCCTCCATCTTGATATAGTACAAAATCAGATAGTCGGCCCGCTGGATGGTATTGAACACCCTGTCTGCATCAAAATTGTGCAGAAAGAACCATTCTTCCGGGTGATGTTTCAGTTCCATATCGTTTCCTCCTTCAGAAGCGGTTTTTTGTCCTCGATCATGCTTGCAAAAGCAGCATCTTACCGTTCATTGCGGCGGATATATTCGTGGTCGCCACCAAGGCTCTTGTAGGCCGGACGGATGATCTTGTTGGCACTGAGCAGTTCTTCAATGCGGTGAGCGCTCCAGCCCGTCACGCGTGCCACGGCAAACAGCGGGGTGTACAGCTCCATGGGGATGCCCAGCATATCGTAGACAAAGCCGCTGTAGAAGTCCACGTTGGGGCTGACGCCCTTGAAGATTTTGCGCTCTTCTGCGATCAGCTGCGGGGCCATCGTTTCGATCTTGTTGTAGAGGGCAAGGTCTTTGTCCCGGCCTTTTTCGTGGGCCAGCTGCTCCACATAGCCCTTGAACACCACCTCGCGGGGGTCGCTGAGGGAGTAGACTGCGTGGCCCATGCCGTAGATCAGACCCTTGCGGTCAAAGGCCTCGCCGTGCAGCAGTTTTTTCAGGTAGGCTTCCAGCTCCTCGTCGTCCTCGGTGTCGTGCAGATTTTCGCGGATGTTCTGCATCATCTGCATCACCATCAGGTTGGCGCCGCCGTGGCGCGGGCCCTTGAGGGAGCACAGCGCTGCCGCCATGGCAGAGTAGGTATCGGTGCCGGAGGATGTGACCACACGGGTGGTAAAGGTGGAGTTGTTGCCGCCGCCATGCTCTGCATGCAGCAGCAGAGCCACATCCAGCACCCGCGCTTCCAGCTCGGTGTACTTCATATCCGGGCGCAGCATCCGCAGGAAGTTCTCTGCGGTGGAAAGGGTCGGGTCCGGACGGTGGATGTACATGCTTCCGTCCTTTTCGTAGTGGTTGTAGGCGTGGTAGCCGTACACGGCCAGCATGGGGAAAATGCCCGTCAGCTGGATGCTCTGGCGCAGCACATTGGAGATATCCAGATCGTTGGCCATGGGGTCGTAGGAGGCCAGCGTGAGCACGCTGCGGGCCATGGAGTTCATGATATCATGGCTGGGGGCCTTCATGATGACATCCCGGGTAAAGTTTGTGGGCATGGTGCGGCACTCGCCCAGCACCCGGCAGAACTCATCCAGCTTTTCCTGCGTGGGCAGTTCGCCGAACAGCAGCAGATAGGCCGCCTCTTCAAAGGCGAAACGGCTGCCGGACGATCCCCGGATCAGGTCCTTGACATCATAGCCGCGGTAAAGCAGCTGGCCGTCCGCCGGCTTTTTCACGCCGTTCACATACTGAAAGGCGCGGATATCGGAAATATTCGTCAGCCCCGCCAGCACGCCCTTGCCGTTTTCGTCGCGCAGGCCCGCCTTGACGCCAAATTCCCGGTAGAGATCTTTGGCGATGCGGTCATGCTCGGCACACAGCGGCTGCTGCTGGTCGAAATATCCCATCACGTTCTGCAGATGATCCATAGGTGTGTTGCTCCTTTCCTACTGCCGTCCTGCCCGAAAAACCGTATTGATTCGGGACGGCATTCACTTACATTCAGAATACTCTTCCAGATTACAAAAAGGATATTTCGGTGTCAAGGTACTGTTTGTAAATAAAAAAAGAACAAAACCGGAAAGCAAAAAAGCTGCCGGATGCGTGTTTGCCCTTTTGAAGAGAGTCAGAACGCAGCGGAGGCCGGTTTAAATCGCTTTCTTTCTCTGTGCGGGATTGCGAAAATCCCACAGGTGCGGTATACTTAAAACCACTTTATTTAAAAAAAGCAGGGAGGTGCGGTGGATGATCGGTGCTCCAAGGCCGCTGCCGCTGGCAAAACCGGCAGCCATTGATACGGCACAGGCCGCACGGTATTTTGGTGCCCGTGGTGAGCCGGACGAAAAAACCATGGCGCTGCTGGAAACATGCGCCCTGCCGCTGCTGGCGGCGGCAACGCCCCGGGCGGTCTGGCTGGAAGCGGACACGGCTGCCCTTGCCGAAGCAGGCATCCTGCGGGGCGGGGACGTGATGCGCCATCTGGAAGGGTGCCCGAAGGCGGTGCTGCTGGCTGTGACGCTGGGCCCCGGCGTGGATGCACAGATCCGCCGCGCCGGTGTGGGCGATATTGCGGCGGGCGTAGCCTCCGACGCGCTGGGCAGCGCGCTGGCTGAGCAGGCCGCAGACGCAGCAGAAGCGGAGCTGCGCCAGTGGGCCGCAAAAGAGGGAAAGTATCTCACCGGGCGGTTTTCGCCCGGCTACGGTGACTGGGATATCGCGGTGCAGCCGCTGGTGGCAAACGCGCTGGACACGGTGCGCCGTGCAGGCCTGTGCGTCACCGACACCAATCTGATGACCCCGCGCAAGAGCGTGACGGCCATTCTGGGGGTCAGCGGCCACCCGGTAAAGGGAAAACTGGCCGGGTGCGGCCACTGTGTGCTGCGCACCCGTTGCGAATACAGAAAGAGGGGAAAGACCTGTGCAAGCGAGTGAACTTTTCAAACAGAGCAATACCGTCCTGCTGGACGGCGGCATGGGCACCATGCTGCAGGCTTCGGGCCTGAAGCTGGGCGCAAAGCCGGAGGAACTGAACATCACCAACCCGGAGCTGATCGAGAGCATCCATGCAAAATATGCCGCTGCGGGCAGCCGCATTGTCAACGCCAACACCTTTGGCGCATCGGCCCACAAGCTGGCGGGCAGCGCCTACAGTCTGGAAGAGATCATTGCGGCGGGCATCGCCAACTGCAAGCGCGCCTGTGCGCCCTACGGTGCCCTGACCGCGCTGGACGTGGGCCCGCTGGGCGAGCTGCTGGAACCCAGCGGAACGCTGGCCTTTGAGGATGCGGTGAGCGAGTATGCCCGCATCGTCCGGGCAGGCGCTGCCGCCGGGGCCGACCTTATTTTCTTTGAGACCTTTACCGACCTTTACGAGCTGAAAGCCGCTCTGCTGGCCGCAAAGGAAAACAGCACCCTGCCCATTCTGGCCAGCATGAGCTTTGAAGCCGGCGGGCGCACCTTTACGGGCTGCACGGTGGAAAGCTTCGGCGTGACCGCCCGCGGTCTGGGGGCCAACGCGGTGGGTATCAACTGCTCACTGGGTCCCAAGGAAATCTTCCCCATGGCAAAGCGTCTGGCGGAGACTGTGCCCGGCGATTTCCCGGTGTTCGTCAAGCCCAATGCGGGCCTGCCCCGGGCCGACGGCAGCGGCTACGATATCACCCCGCAGCTCTTCGCCATGGAAATGAAGCCCTACCGGGAGCTGCATCTGTTTGCGGCGGGCGGCTGCTGCGGCACCACGCCGGAGTTCATCAAGCTGCTGAACAGCGTTTTTGCAGGCTGCGTACCCGGCCGTCCGGCCCACAAAATGCCCTCGGTGCTCTGCACGCCGGTGGACTTTGTCAATGTGGACGGCATCACGGTGGTGGGTGAGCGCATCAACCCCACGGGCAAAAAGCGCTTCCAGCAGGCACTGCGGGAAGAGGATATGAACTATGTTCTGGAGCAGGCGGTCAGTCAGGTGGAAGCCGGTGCTCAGGTGCTGGACGTGAACGTGGGCGCGCCCGGGGTGGACGAGCCTGCCCTGATGCCCAAGGTGGTCAAGGCCTTGCAGAGCGTCACCAGCCTGCCGCTGCAGCTGGACTCCTCCAATGTGGAGGCGCTGGAAAACGGTCTGCGCGTGTACAACGGCAAGCCCATCGTCAACTCCACCAACGGCGAGCAGGAAAAGCTGGACGCGATTCTGCCCCTGTGCAAAAAGTACGGTGCGGCCATCGTGGGCCTTGCCATCGATGAGCGGGGCATCCTGCCTGCCGCCGAGGACCGTGTGGCCATTGCCCGCCGCATCACGGAGGTGGCCCTTGCCGCCGGCATCCCACGGGAGGACATCTACATCGACTGCCTGACCCTGACCGCCAGCGCCCAGCAGAAGGACGTTCTGGCCACCGTGCAGGCACTGGAAGCCTGCAAGAAGGAGCTGGGTGTGCGCACCATTCTGGGTGTGTCCAACATCAGCTTCGGCCTGCCCTGCCGCCCCTATCTGAACACCACCTTCCTCACCATGGCCATGTACGCCGGGCTGGACCTTGCCATCATGAACCCCTCCAGCGAGGAGATGATGGCGGCGGTGTATGCTTACAACGTGCTGACCAACCGCGACCCGCAGAGCGCCAAGTACATTGAACGGTATGCCGACCATGTGCCTGCATCCGCAGCCATCCGGCAGGCCGCGCAGGCGGTGCCTGCGGCTTCGGCATCCGGTGAGAGCGCAGAGCTTACCGGCCCTTATGCGGGCCTGATGAAGGCGGTGGAAAAGGGCCTGAAGGGTGATGCTGCCGCCCAGACCAAGGCACTGCTGGCCGAAAAGCAGCCGCTGGAAGTGGTGGACGAAGCACTGATCCCGGCGCTGGACATCGTGGGCGCAAAGTACGAGAAGGGCACGCTGTTCCTGCCGCAGCTGCTGCAGGCCGCAAGTGCGGCCCAGAGCGCCTTTGAGGAGATCAAGAATGTCATTGCCCAGAAGGGCGAGGGCAGCGCCAGCAAGGGCCGCATCGTGCTGGCCACCGTCAAGGGTGACGTGCACGACATCGGCAAGAACATCGTCAAGGTCATTCTGGAAAACTACGGCTTTGAGGTGATCGACCTGGGCCGTGATGTTCCGGTGGAGATGGTGGTGAACACCGTGCGGGAAAAGAATGTGCATCTGGTGGGTCTTTCTGCCCTGATGACCACCACCCTCAAGAGCATGGAGGAGACCATCGCCGCCCTGCACGAAGCGGGCTTGGACTGCAAGATCATGGTGGGCGGTGCCGTGCTGACCCCGGAATATGCCGAGAAGATCGGCGCGGACTGGTACGCCAAAGATGCAAAGCGCAGCGCCGACATCGCCAAGGAATTTTTCGGGGCACAGTAAAAGAACGCAAGGGCGGTGTCCCGGAAGCTTTCTCCTCAGACACGAATCGGGCCATTCCATCGCCCGCCCTATTGCCCTTCGGGCAACAGGGTCCCACCCCAGCGGACGGTCTTCGGAGAAACTTCCGGCCCGCTGCCCCGGTAAGCTGGGGCCCCACCCCCAGGACATTCGCGGAGAAACTCCCTGCCGTCCTGTCAGGGAAAACTTCCGGCCCGCCGCCCCGATAAGCTGGCCCCTTTGAAAACACCTGAAAATCTATTTGCAAATTGTTCAAAAACTCCACAAAGAAATGCCACGATTGTCTGGTAGTATAAGGGTGCAGTCAGGGAGATGCAAAGACACCTCCCAAAAGCCGACAAGGGCTTTCCTCTGCGGGGGCCGGTGCTTTGGGCACGACCCAGCAGATCCTTATTAAAACACTGTTCCCCGTCCCATGCCAGGCAATAGCCCGGGCGGTGGACAGACTACCAAATCCCTCCTGATCCACCGCAAAGTTCGGGAGTTCTCATACTGCAGCCAGCACCGCTTTATCCTCCTTTCCACGGTGCTGGCTGCTTTTGTTTTTACCTGAATGCAAGAGAACGATTGGGAATAGCCGCCGCGTGCGCTTTGGCTGTTTTAGCGGAAATTCTATTATCATTCGTTGAGCCTCGGAAAAATCTGCGGATTTTTCCGAGGCTCTTTTTCACGGATGGGGTCGAAGCGAGATACTTCATCTGAATGCAAAAAGCAAAGCGAGAACGAGTGCGAGACGAAATTGGTTTATACAGTTCGTTTTACTTCGCTGCGTTTCGCCCATTTGTTACTGATTTTATCTGCCAGCAGAGAGCCGCAGGCCCCCACTGCAAGGCCCAGTGCCACGCCGCCCAGAATGTCGGTGGGAAAATGTACATACAGGTACATCCGCGTGAAGCCGATGAACCCGGCCAGCACAAGAGCCGGGACGCCGAGCCTGCGGTTCTGCAGCCAGAGCGCAAAGGCAGCGGCAAAGGCGGAGGCAGTGTGTCCGGAAGGGAAGGACCAGCCATGCGGCCGGGCCACCAGCGTGAGCATCTCCGGCCGGAGGTCGCAGGGGCGCGGGCGTGCGAACAGCGGCTTTAAGGCGCAGTGGCCTGCCAGCATGTAAAGGCCCAGCGCCAGCGCCATGGCCAGCCCGGCCCGGCGGGTGCGCCGGAACGCCAGCAGCACCGCCGTGAAGGCGATCCAGATCTCGCCGTGGGCACCGGCCTGATCGAAAAACACCGCCAGTGCATCCAGCACCGGACAGCGCAGAGCCTGCAAGGCATCCAGAAGGGTAAATTCAAAGGACATGGATAAAGCCTCCCTGCTTGTTGTTCTTGCCCTTATGGTAACATGGAACCGGGCAGAGAATAAGAACAAGGCTTGTACAAAGGATAAACAAATCTTAAACCGGCAGAAAAGATGTCAGAAACAGCACAAAACTGGAATATAGAATCACAATACTACAAATTGTAAATAGAAAAAAGCCCTTCGGTGTTGGACGCAGGGCTTTTTGCATCCTTTACTGCATCTGGTCAAGGGTGGGGTAGCTGTCGATGGCACCGTGCTGCTGCACGCTGATGCCGCAGAACTGGTTGGAAAAGGCAAGATATTCGCAAAGACGGGCCCGGCTCAGCTTTTCCAGCTTGTTCCGCGTTACGCCGTCACGTTCCAGCTGCCACAAAAAGGAGCCGATGAAGCCATCGCCCGCACCGGTGGTGTCCACAGCCCGGACTTTCCGGCAGGGGGCAAAGCCATGGGCGGTGCGGGTGTAGGCGTGGGCACCGCTGCTGCCGCAGGTGTAGACCACCAGCTGCACATCACCCACGAACAGCTGCGGCAGGGCGGCTTCGATGTCCGCAGTGCCGGTGAGAAATTCCAGCTCTTCATCCGAAATTTTGAGGATGTTGGAAAGCGGCAGAAACTGCAGCACCGTCCCGCGCAACATGTCGCGGTCCGGCCAGAGCGGAAAGCGCAGGTTCGGGTCAAAGCTGACGATACTGCCGGCCTCCCGGGCGGCGGAGATGGCCGCAAGGTGGGCGTAGCGCATGGGGCTGTCCACCAGCGAGACACTGCAAAAGTGCAGGGCAAAGGCATCGGCGAACCATGCCGGGTCGATCTGCTCCGGAGAATAGAGCAGGTCGGCGGAGGGCTTGCGGTAGAAGCTGAAGGTGCGGCTGCCGTCCTCTTCCAGACTGACGAAGGCAAGGGCTGTGCTGGCCTTGTCGGTAAAGGCCAGATGGGAGAGGTCGATGCCGCAGTCGGTCAGCTCCCGGGCGATCTTATGGCCGAAGGGGTCATTGCCCAGCTGGCTCAGAAAGGCGCTTTTGCCGCCCAGCCGGGCGAAGGCTGCGCACACATTGGCCGGTGCGCCGCCAGTGCGCGGGCTGAACGAGGGCACCTCGTCAAAAGAGCAGCCTGCTCTGGACGGGATCATATCAATGAGTGCTTCGCCAATGGAAAACAGTGTGCTGCCGGACATAGAGAACCTCCCAAATTAAGATGCTGGTAATAAAAGGCTTCCCCCGGCGCGGGGGATGGCTTTGTGACCGCTCCCAGTGTAAGGGCCAGAGCCCGGGCTGTCAATGCTTTTTTGCACGGTGCAGGGCGTTTTTGTGTTGACTTGCATTTTGGGGTGTGCTAAAATATGCCGGTATGCGTAAAAAATGCCATGAAAGGGAACTTGGATGAACCTGACAAAGCAATTCTTCAAATATGTATCGCAGAACATTTTCGGGCTGCTGGGCACCTCGTGCTACATTCTGGCCGATACCTATTTTATCTCGCAGGCGGCGGGTACCGACGGCGTCACCCTGCTCAATCTCTGCCTGCCCATCTACAACTTCATCTTTGCCATTGGTGCCATGGTCGGGATTGGCGCAGCTACCCGCTACGCCATCCTCAGGGCACAGGGCGATGAACGCTGTCAGCGGTATTTTTCCAACGCCATCTTCTGCGCCTGCGCGCTCAGCGTGCCGTTTTTGCTGGCGGGCATTTTTGCGCCGGGCAGCCTGCTGCGGCTGATGGGCGGCGACGCGGAGATCGTGGCGCTGGGCATTCCGTATGCCCGCATTTTCCTTATGTTCACGCCGTTTTTCATGTGCAACTACATCGTGTCGGCCTTTGTGCGCAACGACGGCGACCCCTCCCTTGCCATGGTGGCTACCCTGAGCAGCAGCCTGTTCAACGTGATGTTCGACTACATCTTTATGTTCCCCATGGGTCTGGGGCTGGCCGGTGCGGCGCTGGCCACCGCCGTGTCTCCCATCATCAGCATTTCTATCTGCAGCCGGCACTTCTTTAAAAAGGAGAACGGCGTGGAGTTCGTGCGCCGGATGCCCTCGGTGAAGCTGCTGGGGCAGAGCTGCCAGCTGGGCATTTCCGGCTTTGTGGGCGAGATGAGCTCCGGCGTTACCACCACCGTGTTCAACCTTCTGCTGCTGGGGCTGGCGGGCAATGTGGCCGTGGCGGCCTATGGCGTGGTGGCGAACTTTGCGCTGGTGGCAACGGCCATCTTCAATGGCGTAGCACAGGGTGCACAGCCGCTGGTGAGCGAGTGCTACGGCAAAGGCGACCGGTCCGGGACCAGAAAGCTGCTGATCCTCGGCAGCGGCACAGCGCTGGTGCTGGCCGCTGTGCTGTACAGCGTGGTCTTTGGTGCCACCGATGCGCTGGTGGGCATATTCAACAGCGAGAACTCCGTCCGGATGGCCCAGTTTGCCCACATGGGGATGCGGCTGTACTTCATCGGCTACTTCTTTGCCGGGTTCAACATCGTGGCGGCGGGCTATCTGAGTGCGACCAACCGCCCGGTGGAAGCCTCCGTCACCTCCATCTGCCGCGGCATGGTGGCCATCGTGGTCTGCTCGCTGGTGCTGAGCCGCCTGTTTGGCATGAATGGTGTGTGGGCAGCGTTCCCGGTGTCGGAGCTGCTGACGGCCCTGCTGACCCTGTTCCTGCTGCTGCGGCGAACAAAGACGGAATAAGGCACGAATGCCCCAATAAGCCGGTCTTTTCTTGAAATGGAAATAAAAAACGGGTATAATACACAGAAAGGCGGATGATCGAGGAGCTTAATCATGAAATGAAGGAACTGCTATGAATCCTTATTATACAGCCAATACCATTTTTGTGGTGTTGTCCATGATGATCATGCTGACGGCGGTCAGCTTCAATACAACGCTGGATCAGCAGCGCAAGAATATCACCCGGGTCCTGTTTCTGGTCATCAGCACGGCGGCACTGTGCGAGTGGCTGGGCAATGCGCTGGACGGCGCCCCGGCAGAATCTATCGGGCTGCATAAGCTGGTAAAATACGTTGAGCTGTGCAGTGCGCCGTAT
This sequence comes from Faecalibacterium sp. 3, assembly GCF_048323735.1. Lineage (NCBI taxonomy): Bacteria > Bacillati > Bacillota > Clostridia > Eubacteriales > Oscillospiraceae > Faecalibacterium > Faecalibacterium sp. 3. The sequence continues at coordinate 858,852 of NZ_JBLWFN010000001.1, read as the reverse complement.
CTGGGCCTTTTGTGCGGCAAAAGCCTCAGCAGCCGCGTTTTGTGGGAAAAGAGCATCAGCTGCCTGCTGGCGTTCCATGTGGTGCTGGAGACCGTGACCCTGTTCACGGGGCAGATCTGGTATGTGGACGCGCAGAACATCTACCACCACGGCCCGCTGTACGCGGTGTACATTGCATTCTATTGCTTCAGCGCCGTATATTATCTGGTGCAGGAGCTGCAGACCTTCCGGCGCTACCAGCAGAGCGGCAGCGTGATGGTGCTGCTGGTCACGGTCTTTCTGGCCAACGGCATCGCGGTGACCCTGCACGATAACAATGTGGAAATCATCTGGCTGGTGGTGGCCATCTCGGCCATTATGCTGTACAAATTCTACGGCGACATTTTGCAGCAGGTGGATGGCCTGACCGAGCTGGGCAACCGGTGGAGCTTTGAGGATCACCTCAAGCGGTACCGCGGTGCCGGTGTGATCCTGTTTTTTGATGTGGATCACTTCAAGATGATCAACGACACCTACGGCCACGCGGTCGGCGACAAATGCCTGTGCACGGTGGCGCAGGGCCTGCGCGAGGTGTACGGCGCCAGCGGCCGCTGCTTCCGGATGGGCGGCGACGAGTTCTGTGTGGTGCTGCGCCGGGATCTGGACAGGGTGGAACAGCTGAACGCCGAATTTGACGCATGGCACAAGGGACATATCGGGAGCGACCAGCCCGTGATGAGCATTTCCGTCGGGTGGAAAGCCTTTGACACCGGCACGGAAAGCGTGAAGGAAGCCTTCCGCCGCGCCGATGAGGCCATGTATCACGCCAAAAATGCGTGCAAAGAAGCCCATTTGAAGGAAACAGATGCAGCTTCTCAGATATAAAGCTCCTGTTCGCGCAGGGATTCTTCCGGGGAAAGCCCGGACTGCGCGGCATGACCGGCCATTGCCCGCCACTGTGCGGGGGATTGGCCGGTTTCTTTTTTGAACACGCGGCACAGGTAGTTGGCCCCGGAAAAGCCGCACAGGCTGGCGACCACGTCCAGCGTGTATTCCCGGTGGAGCAGCAGCCGCTGAGCGGCCTCGATGCGCACGGTGGTCAAATACCGGCCCGGCGGCACCCCGATGGCAGCGGTAAAGGTGCGCACCAGATGGCTCTTGGACACGCCCAGTCGCTCGCTCAGCTCTTCCACGCCGTACAGGCCCGCGTAGTTGGCGCGGATGTCCTCAATGGCGGCCTGTACCAGCGGCGGCAGGGCAGGGGAGGCGCTGTCGGCGTCAGAAAGCTCACACAGCAGCGCGTAGGCCAGCTGGCTGCGCGCCCGGCTGTGGGAGGATTTTTCCTCGGCCAGACGGCCCATCAGCTCGGCGGCAGCAGGGCAGGAGCCGCCCTTGGCAAGGAAGGGCAGTTCCCGCAGTCCGGTGAGAAACTGAGAAGCGGCCTGCCCGGTGAGCTGGACGCAGAGCAGGTGACAGGCGCTTTCCGGCACGAGAGACAGCGGCGCACGGCTCAGGATCAGGTGCCCGGCGGGCACCGACTGCGGCGGAAGGATCAGCGCGGCTCCCGCCGGCGAGGGCCCGGCCCCGGGGACGGAGGCGGTGCATTTGCCGCTGGACACAAGGCAGACCCACAGCCCTTCGCCCGACAGGGTGAGGGGCGCGGAAAGCTGGAGATCCTGCACCGAAGAGGGCGCGGCGACAACGTTCCAGTCAAACAGCAATATCTGACACCTCTAATCAATAAAATGCTATTTTATATCACAAAATTATCTGCTATTATAGTACCAACGAAACAACACGCCGTCAAGTGCGTGAAACACAAAATATCAAACGGAGGATAACGCTTATGGCTTCCATCAGCTGCCAGCACATCTATAAGATCTACCCGGGCGCAACTGCCCCGTCCGTTACCGACTTCAACCTGGAGATCCAGGATAAGGAGTTCATCATCTTCGTCGGCCCCTCTGGCTGCGGCAAGTCCACCACCCTGCGTATGATCGCCGGTCTGGAGGAAATCTCCAAGGGCGAAATGTACATCGGCGGCCGTCTGATCAACGACGTTCCCCCGAAGGATCGTGATATCGCCATGGTGTTCCAGAGCTACGCTCTGTATCCCCACATGACCGTTTACAAGAACATCGCTTTCGGTCTGGAGCTGCGCAAGACCCCGAAGGACGAGATCGACAAGCGCGTGCACGAGGCTGCCAAGATCCTGGAGATCGAGCATCTGCTGGACCGCAAGCCCAAGGCTCTGTCCGGTGGTCAGCGTCAGCGTGTTGCTCTGGGCCGTGCAATGGTTCGTAACCCGGCAGTCTTCCTGCTGGACGAGCCCCTGTCCAACCTGGATGCTAAGCTGCGTACCTCCATGCGTACCGAGATCATCAAGCTGCACAAGAAGCTGGCTACCACCTTCATCTACGTTACCCACGACCAGACCGAGGCTATGACCATGGGCGACCGTATCGTTGTTATGAAGGACGGCATCATCCAGCAGGTCGATACCCCGCAGAACCTGTACGATATGCCCTGCAACATGTTCGTTGCTGGCTTCATCGGCAGCCCCCAGATGAACTTCCTGGACGGCACCCTGATCAAGAAGGGCGACCTGTACGGTGTTGACCTGGGCGGCGACGTGATCCCCCTGCCCAAGGAGAAGACCGCAGACGGCAAGCTGGATGCTTACGTCGGCAAGAAGATCAAGATGGGCATCCGTCCCGAGGATATCGACGACGAGCCCGAGTTTATGGCAAAGCACACTGACTGCCAGCTGGATGCTCAGGTGGACGTCTCCGAAATGATGGGCGCTGAGATCTACCTGTATCTGGAGTACAAGGGCAACAAGATGACCGCTCGTGTGGCTCCCACCTCCAAGGCTCGCAACGGAGACACCGTCCGCGTTGCATTCGATCCCCACAAGGTCCACCTGTTCGACGTCGAGACCGAGCTGACCATCCTGAACTAAACATTTTAGCGACGATCATTTTTGATCCTCCTATCATAAGAGAAACCGCCGAAGGAAAGAAACCTTCGGCGGTTTTTCGTTTAGGTGGGTTTGTTCAATCGAGACAGAATGCGCTGCCAATCATGGTTCTGTAGATCATCATCCCGGTTGCGAGTGGTGCTGGGGTGGTAGACCGGATAAACAGGATAAGTTTTTTCTACCTGCTCGGATCGATCCAAAAGCCGCAGTTCGACGAGAGCGGTATTGTCTACAAGGCTGCGGAACGAAGTGTCAGGCATGGGATCCTGCGGCAAGGCCAGCAGACTGTTCCGGCAGCAGGCCAGTGAACGAAAAGCAGCTTCCCCTAAAACAATGATGATTTTGGGATCAAGAATTTCAAGCTCATCCCGGAAGAACTGGCTGACGCAAAGGGTGAGCCAACTTTCGTTGACAGGGCCGGAATTATTGCGCTGACGGTAGCAGCAGGCGGCATTCGTGAAAAAACAACGGTTCAGATAAGGCCCCAGAAATTTTTTGATCCGGCGGTCTGTTGGTGAATCGAAGTTCGTGATCGGGCTGTCAAGTCTGCCAAAATCCTGCCCGACGATCAGAATATCGGGATTGTAATTTCTCACCCAAGTGTTCCAGTGATTGATAACGGATGGATCGGCCGATGGCGCATGACACAAATGGTCGCCCTTCCGATAGCCGGGAGAAGAATAAATCGTTTTACACAAATGGCAGGCCGAAACTTTGCCTGCCAGCTGTCGGAGCTGTTCCCGCTTTTCTTCCTCTGTCATAGCACACCTCGCTTGTTCATGCTTCAATCAGCCCATGCTCTACACAATAATGATAGATGCCGTCCTCCGCGCAGGCACCGCAGATGTCTGTGGCTGAGGCTTTCAATGCGTCCGAGCCGTTGGCCATGGCCACGCCGGTACCCACGGCGCCAAACATTTCCAGATCGTTGTTGCCGTCGCCAAAGGCCATGGCGTCGGCTTTGTCGATGCCGTAAGCCGCCAGTACATGGGCGATGCCGGTGCCCTTGCCGCCTGCGGTGGGGATAATGTCCATGGCGCGGTCCCACCATGCGGCGATCTTGGCACCGTGCACATCCTGCATCAGGCGGCCATATTCCTCGGCGCGCCCGCCGATCATGATCTGGTACACCTTGCCTGCGGCCAGTGCGTCAAAATCCTCTGCAATGGGCACGGGGATCTTTGCAATGGCGCAGTAATCGGCAAGGTCTGCATCCGTGCCATTTGCGGCAAGGCGGCTCTCGGTGGCAAGGCACATGGGCCGGCCTAGCGCGGCGGCATTCCGGCGCAGGGTGCGGATGTCCTCTGTGGGGATGGGGCTGGCAAACAGCACCCGGTCTTTATCATAACAGTAGGAGCCGTTGAAGGTAATAAACACATCGAACTGCACACCGGGGAACTCTTCCAGCGGCACCGTCATGGGCGAACGCCCGGTGGCAATGGCCAGCCGGATGCCGTTTGCCTGCAATTTGTGCAGGGTGGAGAGCATAAGCGGTGTGATGCACTTTTTCTGCATGTCGATGAGGGTGCCGTCAATGTCAAAAAAGAGGATCTTTGGCTTGTGCATAAAGCACTCCTTTCAGGTGGGGGCGGCGGGCTGGCGCACCAATTCGATAAAAGCCTTCATCTGAGGTGTGAGCCATTTGTCCCGGTGGTAGAACAGCTGGCGGTGCATCTCCACGGCACAGTCCGGCACGCTCAGCCGGGCAAGGTGCCCTGCGGCCAGCGCCGGACGCACGATGTACTCCGGCAAAAAGGAAAGCCCCATGCCCTGCTCCACCATCTGGCACAGCAGGGCGGCGCTGCCCAGCTCCAGATACGGGTGCACGGCAAGTCCGCGGGCCGCAAGGCACTGGTCCAGCGCGTCCCGGTAGCTCATGCCCCGCTCGGTGAGCAGAAACTCCTGCTGCGTCAGCTCTTCCAGCGAGACCTCTGCCTGCCCGGCCAGCGGATGGCCGGAGGGTGCGATGAAGCACACCGGTTCCGGCACGTCGGCGGCAAGAACGAGGTTCGGCTGCAAAAGGGGCTGATCCAGCGTGTAGGCCAGATCGACCTGATTGGTGCCCAGCATCTGCAGCATCCCGTCTGCCGTGGTGGTGCACAGCACCAGCTCCACCTGCGGGCACAGGGCATGGTAGCGCTTGAGCAGCCCGGGCAGAAAGGTGGAGCAGACTGAATCCGCCAGTGCGATGCGCAGGCTGCCGCTGATCTGCTTTGCGGGCTGCAGCGCGGCCTGTGCCTGCTGGGCCGTGGCAAGCAGGGTGCGGGCGTAGCCCAGAAAGGTCTGGCCTGCATCGGTGAGCCGCACCGTCTTGCCCACCCGGTCGAACAGCGGGGCCCCCAGCTCGGCCTCCAGCTGGGCGATCTGGGAGGACACCGCAGACTGGGAATAGCCCAGATGCCGGGCCGTGCGGGAAAAGCTGTGCAGCTCTGCAATGTGCAAAAAGGTGTTGATGTTCCGCAGTTCCATAGACAGGCCCCCTCAGCGGCGGCAGACGCCGGTCACGGTCAGAAGCTCCCCGTCCACGGTGAAGTGGACTTCCAGCGGGCCGAACTCCATGCCGTACACCCGCTGGGGATCGTGCTGGTAGGAGGGGCGCGGGTCGTTTGCCAGCACACCGGTCAGGGCGGCACGGTCAGCCTGCGGCACCTGTGCCAGCAGCTCCGGCGGGAACGCTACCTGCAGATGGTGGGACTGGGTCTGGCCCGTGAAGCCCTCGGCGGCGTCCGGGTGGCAGTCGGCATAGGGGATATAGGGCTTGATGTCGTAGATGGGGGTGCCGTCCATCAGGTCGGCCCCGCGTACGATGAGCACCGGGCCCACGTCCGGCCGGTGCTCAATGGCTTCCAGCCGTACACTGGAAAGGCCCAGCGGGTTGGGCCGGAAGGGCGACCGGGTGGCGAACACGCCCATGCGGGTGTTGCCGCCCAGACGGGGCGGGCGCACGGTGGGAGACCAGCTGTCCCGCACTGCACCGGAAAACTGCCACACCAGCCAGATGTGGCTGAAATCTTCCAGCCCGCGCACCGCGTCGGCGCTGCGGTATTCCGGTGTGAACACCACCTCGCCGCGCAGCTCCTCTACAAGGCCGCTCTGGCGTGGGATGCCGAACTTGGTGGGAAAGGCCGTGTGGATATGTGCAATGACCTTCAGGGTCATTTCTTTGGGTGCAGTTGGCATGGCGAACTCCTTTTAATAGATCTTTTTCAGGGGGCATTCCGGCGGGATGCCGTACCGTGTCCGGAATGCGTCCAGTTCCTGAGACGTGCGGATGAGCTGAACGTCCTCAAAATGGCCATCCGGGGAGATGAAACCGGCCACCTGCTCCCCGGTGCAGATGCTGCACCGCAGTGCAGGCTGCTGGGTGGCGGGGTCGTAAGAATGGGCAGGCTTTTTGCGGGAGAAAAACATGAGAAGCCTCCTTCTTTTATGAAACGTGCCTGAACGACTGCAGGCGGCTCACAGCCCCCGGCACAGGCCGACGGCCCGGCCCTCGATGTGCAGTTCTTCCAGCTGCGGGCCGGTGTAGACCATCGGCGGGCAGACGGCAGCGTTGTCGGCAATGAGCATCACGGTGCTCCCCTGACGATGGAAGTGCTTGAGGGTGGCCTCGCTGCCGATGCGCACCGCTGCGATCTGGCCCTGCTCCACCTCCGGCTGGCAGCGGATGCATACGATATCCCCATCACAGATGGTGGGAGACATGCTGTTGCCGTGGCAGGTCAGGGCAAAGTCGGCCCGCCACGCGGCGGGTACGCCGATATAGCGTTCAACGTTCTGTTCTGCGGTGATGGGCGTGCCGCAGGCGATGGACCCGATCAGCGGGACCCGCACCATGGCAGGCAGCGGCTCAAAGCCCGGCGGCGGACAGGGCGCATCCAGCCCCAGCAGGTAGGCGGGAGTGGTCTCCAGCGCGGCAGCAAGCTCCTCGAGCTTGGCCTGTGGCAGGTCGTTGACGCCCTTTTCCAGCTTTGTGATGGAGGATTTGGAACGGTAGCCCATGCGCTGGGCAAGCTCCTCCTGCGAAAGGCCCAGCTCTTTGCGGCGCAGGCGCAGGCGGGTGGATAATTCAGACATGGAAAACCTCTCTTATAAACGTATGGTTGTTTGTTGAAGTGAAGGTCTGCTGCCCTCAGTATACCAGATAATTGCATTAAAATCAACTTTTTTCGGTGGATTTGGAAAAATGTGTTGACAATAAATCAATACAGGAATATACTACAACCAAAGATTGTTACACGCCGATGCAAATACAAAAAGGAGAGAGGAACATGGCAAATACAGAGATGATCCGGGAGTACATTCGTGCCAGCGGCTACAAGCTGCAGTATGTGGCACGGGCAATGCAGATCAGCCCCAACGCGCTGGGACAAAAACTGCAGGGCCACACGCAGTTCAAGCTGAACGAAGCGGAACGGCTCAGCGCAGTGCTGGGCCTGAGCATGTACGAGCGGGACCTTTGCTTTTTTGAAGAGCAGAACCGCCGCGAGGCGCTGGCGCGCCGTGCGGATGAAAAAAGGAGGGGAGAGTGTGACAAACGAGCAGAGAAATAAAACCCGGCTGGCGCTGTATCGGTACGGGATGCGGCAGAGGGCGCGCAATCCGGTGGAACACAGCTGGTGCGCTGCGATCGAAGAGAGCCTGACCTATTACCGCCAGCACGACCCGCTGCGCGCCGACCTGTTTGAGCTGCGCTATGTCCAGCACCGCACAGAGGACGATGTCATGGACCGGCTGCACATCGGGCGTACGACCTATAAAAAAGCCCAGCAGGACCTGCTGAGCACCGTGGCGGTGTACGCGGCCGAGCGCGGCGTGTTCTACCGTGAAACAGACAGCTGAAGAATACGAATGCCCCCGGAGCATGCCAGCAGGCAGCATCCGAGGGCATTTTAAGTTGAGATACCGGTTCCATAAGCATGGCACACCGCCGGAACGGCTTTTTGCCTTGACGCGCCCTGCTTGCGAAATGGATTTCAGTGCTTTTTGCTGGGGTCCGGGTTTTCGCAGCGGCTGTGACAGGATGCACAGTTGCCGCCGCAGCCTTCGCCCTTCCAGCCGCCCTGCTTGGAGATCCATACAACGGCCAGTGCAAACAGGATGACCAGAACGATCAGCGTGATGATTCCACGAAGTGTCAACATTTTTCTGTACCTCTTTTCCGGAAGGAAAGGTTTCCGCATTCAGTATACACGATTTTGCCCCGAAGGGCAACGGAAAGTAAAAAGAAAAAGTGTGATTTTTTTAAAATTAGGGCTTGCATTTTGGCAAAGGCCGTGCTATAATAATCACGTTCCAGTTCGGAACGCACGAAACAAAATATGGAGGATTAGCTCAGCTGGTTAGAGCACCTGCATCACACGCAGGGGGTCTGGGGTTCGAGTCCCTAATTCTCCACCAAACAGTTCGTACTCGAACCCAATTCTCTATGAGAAAGGGTTCGGGTACGTTTTTTGTTTATCGGAAATTCTGCGGAAGGACTACACAGAGCGTTAAACGAGCAAAGGCAGGGTATCACTATGACGGTGGTATCCTGCCTTTTGCTTTGAGGAATCAAGTTCGCTTTGTGCGAACTTGATCGCCATCTATATGGCGCATTGATGGCAATTGCTGCGTACGTGCGTACCGGGAGCCTGTACACCTCTGGCAAGGTGTAACACACTAGACTTTGTTCCAAAGTCCGTGTGCTAAGGGGTCAAGCCCCTTAGAATCCCTGCGGATTGTGTACGCACGTACGCAGAAAAATGGCAAAATTTCACTATATCGGGCTGTTCTTTCATGGTGGAGTGTGGTATACTCGGCTTAGCCCAGTAAATCGGAAGTTATGGAGGTACTTTATGAACGAGAGAGAAAAAATTATCCGATTATGGTTTGATATGTGGATTAAGAAAGCAGATTTAGGAATTGACAATATTTTTACAGATGATGTTGTATATACTGAGAGTTGGAGTCCTAAATATGAAAACCGCAAAACGGTAAAGCACTGGTTTGACGAATGGAATACACGCGGAAGTGTTCTTGTCTGGGAGATTAAGCAATTTTTTCATCAAGGCAATCAAACAATCGTGGAGTGGTATTTTAAAAGCAAAATGAATAATGGAAATGTTGAAGAATTTGACGGAATATCTTTAATTGTATGGACACAGGATAACAAAATAAAATCATTAAAAGAGTTTGGTTGCAATCTTCATAATTACAATCCATATCGAGATAGTGATATTCCCGTATTTCGAGAAGAAAAAGCAAATTGGTTTTGAGAGGACTATAAATTCCAGTTTGCCGTACTCGTTCCAGCAGGGTTTGGGGCAGGCACGCCCCAACAAGAGCACTTCGGAAACTCACATGAGTTGAAGAAGTGAAGTCCCGGATGGACAAGAAATTTTCAAGAATTGAAAATTTGTGGCCACGGGACGATTCTTGCTCTCAGCTTTTTCACTGCGTTTCGCAATTTGCACATTTCAATCTGCTCGCAGATTGTTGACAAGCTGCGCTTGACCCGATAATATAAAGGCAAGTCGAATACACGCCAAGGAGGTGCAACCATGACCGCCGTGATCTACGCCCGCTATTCATCTGACAGCCAGAGAGAAGCGTCCATTGAAGGACAGCTGCGCGACTGCAAGGACTACGCCGAGAAGAACGGTATCACCGTGGTCGGCACCTACATCGACCGTGCCTACTCTGCCAAGACGGATGACCGCCCGGACTTCCAGCGGATGATTAAGGACAGCGCAAAGAAAATCTTCGACGTAGTTCTGGTCTGGAAGCTGGACCGCTTTGCCCGGAACCGATTCGATGCCGTGAACTACAAGTACCAGCTGGAAAAGAACGGTGTCCATCTGGTGTCTGTCATGGAACCCATCTCGCAGGGGCCTGAAGGCATTATGGTGGAGAGTATGCTGATTGGCATGGCGGAATACTATTCCGCCGAACTCGCCCTGAAAGTGGCGCGCGGTGAGCGCGAAAATGCCCTCCAGTGCAAGTACAACGGCGGTGTGGTGCCGCTGGGCTTCACCATCGGCAAGGAGGACAGGCTGTACCATATCGACCCGGAAACGGCTCCTATTGTGCAGGAGATCTTCAGCCGGTACGCCGACGGCGAACCGGCTGAGAAGATTGCCGCATCCCTGAACGAGCGCGGCCTGCGTACCCGCACCGGGAAGCCGTTCGTAAAGAACAGCTTCTTCCAGATCTTCCGCAACCGCCGCTACATCGGCGAATACCGCTACAAGGACATTGTGACGCCGGGCGGCATTCCGGCTATTGTTGATCAGGACTTGTTCGACCGGGTGCAGCAGCGTTTCGAGCAAAACAGGATCGCCCATGGTCGGCCTGCAAAAGAGGATGTGAGCTATCTGCTGACCACCAAGCTGTTCTGTGGCAAGTGCGGCACCCTGATGGGTGGCGAAAGCGGCACCAGCCACATGGGAAACACCTACTATTACTACAAGTGCGGCAACGCCAAACGCCACGGCAAGGCGCACTGCGACCTGAAAGCCATCCGTAAGGAGCCTCTGGAGCGGTTCGTGGTGGACACTGCCATTAAGGTGATTTTCAGCGATGAAATCATCGAACAGCTGATAGATTTGGTCATGGAAGCCCAGCAGAAGGAGAACACCCGGCTGCCTGTCCTGAAAGACCAGCTCAGGGACACAGAGAAGCGGCTGGCAAACCTTCTGGAAGCCATTGAACAGGGCATCCTGACCCCGACCACCAAGCAGCGGTTGGACGAACTGGAAGCCCGGAAGGAAGCCCTGAACACCAGCATTCTGGAAGAAGAGCTGAAAAAGCCAGTCCTGACCCGCGAATGGATGCGGTTCTGGTTTGAAAAATTCCGCAAGGGTGACATGAGGGACATGGAACACCAGCGGCAGATCATTGATACCTTTGTCAACTCGGTCTACGTTTTTGACGACCGGGTCGTGCTCAATTTCAACTTCACGGACGATTCCAAAACCATCTCCCGTGAAGAGGTGTTGGGTTCGAGTGCTGTGGACAATGCTCCACCATGCAAAAGCCACTAACAAAAGTTAGTGGCTTTTCTTTTTGTGTTATACGCGGACTTATGTTGGTGTATAGAGAATTAGGGACTCGAACAGCACGGCCGCGCCGCAGGCGGGGCAGCAAACACCCCAGTGGGGTGTTTGCTAGTGCGCGGGTTCCAACGGTCAGGAATGTCTACCGGGGATGATGCTCAAAAGTCCAGCTGGTCAGAGAATGGTTTGAAATCTTTAAGCCCCCTTTTCAGTCGTTTGTAGCAGATCTGTAGCAAAATTCGGGGAGGATCGGCAAAATGGCTCCGTAAACCTGATTTTTGCGGATTTTTTGGTATAAAATTTTATCCTTGAATTTTGTGCAGAATAACAGGGGCGCTTTCCATTCGGATTCTGATGCCGTACAATAAAGGAAAAGATCATGGATGAAAGGAGAAATCGCTGTGCGCTACACCATCCGGCATTTTGATTTGCCACTGCTTACCTTTGAAGCAAACATGGACAGTGCAGATACTGGCCTCCATTTTATAAAGGTCTACGAAGAAAACCGTTCCTTTCTACCTTTGAACCTGACTGTATCAGAAGATGGCGTGGAACGCTGGCTGCGGCATCGCACAATTCCGAAGAACCGAGCGTATGTAGATGCTCTGCTCTCTAAGGTGGGGCTTTCTTTGAATCGACCGCTTGGAATTATTGCAGCCAATAAAGGTCTTTCATTCAATGATTGCTTTTGGGTAGATGCAGAGGGCTCCGGTGACACCTTTGAAAAAGTAAATCTTTACGATAACCGATTCAGTCAGGTGCTGGCAGCAATCGCCTTTACAGGATATGGCAGCAGCATACGAACTTCGCTTGCGTCCTGCCCGGAGTTCTCGACCAACGGGATGCTGCCAAAATGCTGGCGCAGACAAAACGGAAAAATCTATCTTTATAAAGGTGGCACGTCAGGGTTCAGTAATCTGGGATTTGAACCGTACTCGGAACTGTACGCCTATCAAGTTGCGCAGGCAATGGGTGTAAATGCAATTCGCTACACTCTAACGAAAGACCTGAAAAAGACGCTTTGTTCCAAGTGTGAGCTGTTCACCAGCAAAGAGTATTCTTATATTCCCATCGGACAGCTTGTGTCCAAAGGTGGAATACAGGTTATCGAGAACTTCTTCATTCTCCCAGCTTTCTGCGGCCTTACCCCAAAGGGTCACATAGAACATTTGCAGCATCTGCTGCTCTACCGGCGGCAGGGCTGCAAAATTGGTGTTGTCCAATTTCGGCAGAAGCCCCGGCAAAAAACGGATCCACCTGCGGGAATCCACGACTGCAAAGCGTGCAAGGGCTTTGGGCATAGGTTCTTCCAAAGGCTCTGCAAAATCGGATGCCGACCCTGCGCGGACGCACAGCCTGCTGAAGCAGACCTTTTTGCTGTAAATTGCACGGGGGTCGAGATGATAGTATGATGCTACAATAAAAAGAGACTGATGCAGTGCAACAGTCTCTTTTTAGCATTGAGGCTTATACAACGGGTGTTTTTTTATAAAAATCCGTAGCAGCGCCTCCCATTCCAAGAGTGGTTTTGATGCCAACTCCGCCATGGGATGCAAAAGAGAGCAACGCGTTCCAAAGTTCCAGAAGCGGCGGCGCAAGGCGTGCCTCGATGGTCACATTGCCTTGAAAGGCTGGAATGCGCGTTTCTTTCAGCAGATAACGTGTGGTATGGAGATTATAATCCACAATATGAAGCCCTTGCTGTAAAGCCTGCAGTGCATCAGAATCGATAAGGGCATATTCTGGAAAGGCAGCGTTCCAATGCGCAATCAGACTTTGCAAAAGCAGAGTTTCCTGCGGGAAAATAGTATAGCGGCCGGACTGCTTGAAGGCGCAAGGCGACAGAAAAGCAATTTTGGCACGGGTTTCGCTGTGGGAACGCCCAGAACGGATCAGCTCTTCAGCGGAGATTGCCGGAAAGGTGCGGACCTCTGAAACCGGGAGTGTCAATTCATGCAGAGGGATTTCCTTTGCAGATTCCAAAACGGGAAAAACTACCTGTCGAGCAGTGTCATTCAGCAGGTTGACCGTCCAGATCAAAGACTGTTTTTCCGGCGAAAAACATAGAAAATGCGCAATGGGGTGTTCCCCTTGCAGATGCATCTGCTCTCCAAATTCAGAAGAAATCTGTGACATCAGCCAGCCATACAGACGATAGGACCACGACTGGGGAATCCGCACATCATTGGGCGGAGATAAAACCAGTTGAATCTGCTGGATCATAAGATACTCACCCCGCAATATCCATAGGGATAAAGCCGACCACGAAAGCGAGCATATTTCATGGTGTGCGGGGAAATACCTTTTTCGGCATCACGCTCATGCTTATGTTTACGGAACATCTGCGCCATTTGCTCTGCTGTCCAGCGCAAACCTTCTTTTTCGCCCAGATAGGGATATGCCAGCGACTTGGCAAAGAACCCGGAGCCGCCGCCCAGGATCAGGTGTGGCTGCTGCGGCAGGTTAACGGCACCGCGCGGCAGGGTAAAATGCCGAGCGTAGGTCTGCTGATAGGATGCATCGAACTGTTGGATGGCTTCCAGCAGAGAGTCTTTTGTAATGCGGCCCTTCAGCACAGACTGATCCAGGGTCAGCTTGAACCGGATGGCTGTGCCCGGTGCGGCGCATTCTCGGCAGAGGTTGATGCTGTGGGTTCCGCCATCTGTGGCGGAGTCTGTTTTTCCGGCCAGCATCATGCAGTTGTCCGGGATTGAGAGGCTGTCGGAAACCTGAATGCCACGGAAAATGCTGTTGACAGCGTCCGGAGCGGTGCTTCCATCTTTCAGCGTGCGCAGATGCAGCTGGTTGACATATTTCTCTTCCGGAAAGGCGGCCCGGCGGTTTGGTGCAAGGCTGTGTCCGGTGCTGCGGTCAGCCAATACCGCACTCAGCAGCCATGCAGTACGCAGCGCACCCTTGATGCTGCTGCCGGGAATGTAGGCATGGCCCTGCGCATCACGCTGGAAAGCATGGATCTCTTTCAACGAGTGCTCAGCATCCAGCGCATCTCCCACCTCGATCTGATAGCGCGTCAGCGTTTTCAGTTCTGCATCGGAAATGCCGCAGTCTTTGGTCAGAAATGCCCAGAGATTGGACTGCTCGCTAAGCATAAACTGTCCGTACTTGTCCACCAGATCGTGCTCGACCAGAAAACTGAAAAATTTTTGCTCGTCCAGAAAGGAGACTTTGCCATTACGGGTGTTGTACATGTACTCTTTTTTGGTATAGCTGCTGCCGTTGCCAACAAACAGAGGTGCCCATACATTCAGAGTAAGGTCAAAGATCTGCAGATGATCCTGCTGAATCATAATGTCACCCCCATAAAGATTGGCTTGGAATAGCGGTATACCGGATGCACATCCGACAAACCAACATCATACAAAGCACCCTGATAACGATTTTGCAGGACAGACCCTGCCGAAAGGGCATACTGCGTTTTTTTCTTCAGTGGAGTTTCCACACGATCGGATGCCATAAAGCCGCTGCGGCGCACCAGCTGGAAGGAGGCGCCCTCTAATGCATGATCCAGTTCATCTGTCTGCGGCAGGCTGGTGGTCAGCAGCAGATAGGGTGCGCGGTTGGCAGAAAGTGCACGGCGCAGCCATTTGGTCTGCGCGTCAGAGGGTGTATTTAGACAAAGCTTTTGCACTACATGGAACTTTCCGTAACCAGAGCTGACTTTGCCGCCGATGCCGGTAGCGCCCAGCCAATCCAGCAAATACTCCAGATCTTCATCCTGACCATCTTCGGTAAATCCGCAGATGAAATACAGTCCGCAGTCCGGCGCAAAACGGAACAGTCCAACCTGATACGGCATGGTATCCCCCTGCATGGGAACGGCTGCCTTGGTCTGCTCATAGTGGGTGCCAAAACTTTCCGGTTGCTCGTCAGGGGTAAAATGACCTTCATGCAGGCTTCTGGCGTAGCGGTCAAATTCCAACACAGGGATCCATGCTAGCTTTTTTACCTTTTTACGAAGGGTGGTTTCTACCTCCTCGGTGGATTCTGACGCGGCAATGGGCTTTGGCAGGTAAAATGTTTCGCCATACCAGGGCATTGTATCGCTGAGCAGGAATTTTCCCTGCCGGACCTGCGCACAAAGCTGTTCCAGAGCTTCTTCTCCGTGCTGGACGAGGGTCTCATGGCAGAGGGCAGAAAACAGGGTATCTGCCCGCAGGGTTTCTTCGGAGGTATAAAGCGACAATGCAGAGTCGGCCCCTCCAAAATGAACAGCTGTGTCAAACTGCAGCTTAAACAGAAAATAGTTCATAACTATCCACCTCATCAAAGAGGGATTTCAGGCGGCTGAGATCCGCCTGCGCGCCATAGCCTTCCAGCGCAAAGTTTTTCAGGCTGACACGGCCGCTGCCGCGGGAACCATGGCCGCCCAGATAATCCATCTGCAGCAGCTTCATGCCTTTGGCCAGAAGAGAAAGATCTTCCTCGACCTGTGCCGGGTCGGTTACATCGTAAACGATGCTGACACCGAACTTTGCACCGGCGATCACACGTTCGATCTGGCGGGGATTGGCCACAGAGTTGGCACGGGAAATTGCGTTTTCGGTCTTGACCTCGGTCACACCCACATTGGAAAGCTCTTTTGCATTGGACAAAAAGGCATCCGCAAACTGCAGGCGGGAACGGCGCACCGGCTCCGAGGAACCGAACAGGCGCAGAATGCGCTCGTCGTCCTTGTCGAAAGCAGGCATGTGTTCGATATCCTGACAGGTGCTGCGGGCCAGCAGGGTACGCAGTTTGCCTTTCAGACTGCTGCCGGGTACGATGGGATAACCGGTATAGGGGTCACGCACCACCGGGCTGTCCACAGCACCAATGGCAGAAAAGGCAGAGGAACCGCCGATGTGCATACCGGTGCGCACTTCCAGATCGCACCGGATCAGAATTTTTCCATACATATGATTACCCCTCCTTGCCGCCGAAGTAGCGGTGGAAAGCGACCAGCGCTTCCATGTAGTGTGCAAAGCGGATCAGGTCCGCACGGTCGGTGGAAATGCCCTTGAGGTATTCCAGCAGGTTCGTCTGTGCCACAAAGCTTTTTACGGTGTCATCACGCCCGCACTCATAAGCCACCCGGACCCGCATCAGGTTGAGCTTCACGATGCTTTCTGGCCGCAGCTTTTCCTCGGTGCGGATGTTTTCCGTATTAAAGATATCCGTCACGAGGCTCAACAGGTTGCGAATTTTGCTGGTGGTCACGGTCTTGCCGCCGCTCATGAGGCTGCGCATAATACGCTCGGCTTCGTCTACATAATCTTCCGGCACCTTTTTCGGCGTGATCTCCGGCGGCAGCTCTTTCTGCTGCCCATAGCTGCTACGGCTGTTATAGCTGCCGGAACTGCTGCGGTTTCCGTTGTAGCTGTTGCTATATCCGCTCCGGCTGTTGTTATAGCCACCGCCGCCATAGCCGCCCCGGCCATTATCATTCCATCCTGCCATCTGTGTCGCCACCCTTTCTGTTCTGATAGACATAAATATAAATTGCGGTGATGAGCTGGTGACGCTGTACGGCATCCAATGCCCAATCCATCATGCTGCGAGAGAATTGCTCGTAAAGTTTATAATCTGGTGCATTCTTTTTGGGGGAAAGCCGCGCCAGCAGGTAAGCGTACCGTGCAAGGTTGATGCGGTCGTTTTCTGCTTCCCGCAGCAGTGCCAGAAGATTGTAGAGCATGGCGTTTCCATGCTCGGCGTTATCCCTGCCGAAGAAGCTTTGCAGGCAGCCGACCTTTTCGGTCAGGACCTTTGCGCGGAAGGTGTCCCACGCATAGATATGTCCCTGCTCCGGCTGCACCAGCAGATTGCCCTTTGCATCCCGGACTGCTTTGCGCTCCGGCGTAAACAGCGCCACAGCATTCTTGCCGGGCAGATGCTTGGCGGCTTCTTCCAGCGCGGCAGTTTCCTCGGCGGAAAGCCGGATGGGGTAATGGTCATCAAAGATGCCAATGCCCGCGCTGAGAGTCAGTGCACCGCAGGAAAATGCGGTGAAATTACGCTGGATGCGCTGTGCTGCTTCCAGAACATCGTTCCATGCGCCCACAAGGAATACATCGTCGCCGCCGGCGTAGACGATGCTTACATGCAAGCCCTCTAGAATGCCGTTGATGTAGCACTTGAAAAACAGTGACATCTGCCGGGAGAACGCCGAGGTGCGGGACAGGGTAACATAGTGCATCCGTTTGACCGGGTCTTTCTCGTTTTCCTGTTCAAAACCGGAGATGAAGGCATGGCCGAGGTTGTCCACATCCATACGGCAGACCGCAATGCGGCGCACACCCTCGGACTGCTCTGCCAGTTCTTCCATGCTGTTGCTGGCGGCGTAATCGCCAACATACAGGTTGGTGCTGTAAGTAAGGCCGGTGAACGGTGCATTTTTGGTATATACACGCACGACCGGCTCGCCGGAAGCCAGCCGTTTGCGGGCAGAGAGCGGATCCGTCAGGGACAGATATTCGCTGCCGCCATCCAGTGCAGGCAGGGTGCAGTCATCGGCAGCCGAGGGCTGACGGCTTACTACCAGAACGCGCTTGTTCTGGATCTTAATGGAAAGATCTACGAACAGTTTGCACCAAGGGCAGAGATCATCCTTCAGGTTGGCACTGGTGCCGCACACCTTGCATTCCCGGCCATCCGGGTAAGCGGCGGTACTGTTCAGCTGCCGCAGATCCTCTGCGGTATAGCGGTGGAATTTGTGCTGTTCCAGCAGCCGGTTCACCCGGCGGAACAGCTCTTTGTAGGGGCTTTTTTCAGCCGGGGTATTGGTCAGGTCGTTGCCGGAGCAGGGTGTCCATGCGTTGGCCAGAAACAGCTGGGTGCCGAACTGCTGCTGCAGCCAGCGGTTGAACTGCCGGTTCCACCGGGTCAGGGTATCGGCCACAGCGGCAGTGTTGGGCAGCAGCACATAGCAGTGCCCGCCGCCGCTGTAGATCAAGTTGGCGCGGGACACGCCGCACCCGGCCAGAAGCTCGTCCAGATAGTGCTCCATGAGCAGCTCCAGAAAGAACGACCGGCTGCGCAGGGAGCGCAGGGCGTTTTCGGTATGGACGGTATAAAGAAACTTCTGGATGCGGGAAAAATCAGCGGTATAGAGCAGAAAAGCGTCCTTCTGGCAAAAATCCTTCTCCTGCTCAAAAAGTGCCTTGCGCAGGTCGGTGATGTTGTTTGCCTGCACATATTCGCTGATGCACGCCGCAATGGCTGCGGTGGTCTTGGCGTGGTCAAACAGGGAAACATCCGGGCTTTCGCCGGTAAAGGTGCTGGACGGAAAACAGCTGAACTGCGTTTCCAGCAGACCCAGCAGCGAGTTGATCCACTCCGGCTGCGGCTGCAGATCCGGCAGGCACTCGCTCAGCTTGCGTACAGCATCTGCATAGACGGAAGCGGAAAGCGGCTGCTGCTGCCGTGGCAGCTTCAGGCTGCCGTCCTGCGGCTGCGCAGGCATCATCCAGCCGGGGTGGGAACCGTTCAGGTGGGTGAACACCGAGTCCAGCGGAAGATCCCGCCGGAAGGAACTGCTTTCGCCTTCGACCTCCCGGCGGTCTGCGGCGGCAGAAAGATCATCTGCCAAATAAACGATATAGGCCGGGGAATCGGCCGGCAGAGCCTTTGCTGCACCGCGCAGCGCGGCGGCGTGGTGGTAGCGCACACAGTCCAGCGCCGGGGCCCAGTCTGCGCCGGACAAAACGCCGTGCAAAAATTGGTAGCCCTGTTCACTGTGGCTGCCGCGCTGCCCACCGGCACGGTACACCGCTTTGCCGGTGTCGTGCAGCAGCCCGCCATAGGTGGACTGCAGGGTGAGGACGTTCAAAATACCATCTCCTTTACGGATTGTGGAAGAATTGCACAATAAACGGAAAATGTATTTGTTGATTTTGTAAGAGATGCTTGGAATTGGCTTTATTATAGCACATTTTGTCGCTATGTAAAAGCCGCAGCAGAGAAAATATCACAGCAGCTGCAATCGTTCCGTTCATAGAGGAACAGCCCACGGAAAACAAGAAGTTAAGGTTTGCAAAAGAAAAAACTCCGCATCTTTTGATGCGGAGTTTTTTGTCCCCTTACGGGGATGGTACCTGATCCTGAACACGGCACGCGGGAATGGTCCGGTTTTCGCCCCCTTACGGGGATGGTACAGGCTCGTTACAGTGTTCGATAAGAAAGGAGAAGGTTTTCGCCCCCTTACGGGGATGGTACCCCTAAGTCCATTCAGATTCGTGGTGCCCATATGTTTTCGCCCCCTTACGGGGATGGTACAGAATAAGGGGGAACCATCATGACTACAATCAGGTTTTCGCCCCCTTACGGGGATGGTACTGCTCAACGATGGCAAACTTGTCAAAGGCATGATGTTTTCGCCCCCTTACGGGGATGGTACTACTATGCTGTGGGATTCGTACATCGTTAAATAGTTTTCGCCCCCTTACGGGGATGGTACTATGATGTTCGTTTATAACATGTTCCACAGCCTGTTTTCGCCCCCTTACGGGGATGGTACACTAAATATATCACAGAATATCGTAAAATGGAAGAGCTGAATGCCTGAAAACTGTTCACTTTATTGGAATAAAGTAAATCCGCGCGAAAAGGACAACGATAAATCCTGAATCATAATTGTGCCGTGGAGGATAGAAAGAAAACCCTCTTTCAGGGCGAGCCATAGCGGCGGAAGCCTGCAAAGGCGAAGATGCTGCGCTTCAGGGTGCTGCCGTCCGGGTAGGTGGTCTCCTGACTCTTGCGGCGGGAGCAGGCGGCCAGCGTGGGGATGCCCGCGGCTTCCAGACGCTGGACTACCCGGTACACAAAGGTGCACTCGCCCTGACAGAGCACAGCGTCCGGGTCAAGGTGCAGGATGTGGTCGGCGTATACCGCGGCAAGGGAGTCCAGTGCGGCCTCGTCGGCGGCGGGGTCGATGGCGGGAAACGCAAGATCGACCACCTTGCCGTAGCGCTGCGCCGCCGCCTGCTGCTCGGCGCTCCACAGGGCGTAGGGGTGGTTGGAAAAGTTGATGAACATAGCGTGTACCTCCCGGTTCTTTATAAAAGACTCCCGTCCGCACAAAACGGACGGGAGCGCTGGCGCGGGGCTCACCGCTTGTCGATGCGGTGGCCGATGTTGTTGCCGGCCAGAGCGCCGGTAACGCCGCCAACGATGGCCAGCGGGATGGTGCCGGCAATGGCACCGACAGGGCCGCCCACGGCGATGCCCATGGTGGCGCCCTTCACGGCGCCTGCGACGGCACCGGCTGCGGCGCAGCCCAGAGTAGAGATCAGCTCAAACATGTTTTTCACCTCCTTTCACCTACCAGAAGCCCATGGCAGGGGCGCAGTTAAGGCGTAAAAAAATAAATCTGCATAAATTTTTTAAGCCATTGTAGCAGCGGTCTTTTTATGGTATGATGCAGATAATGGATCTTATAAAAAGGAGTGTTGCCCTGTGCTGAAGACTTATATCACCACCGTGCCTTTGCAGGGAAAGCTGGACCCCATGCTGTACCAGCGGGACCATGTAACCCCGCCAGTGGCTACCTGTTTTCCCATCGTGCAGGTGATGCGGGATACCCTTGAACCCGGGGACACGGTGCAGCTGCTGGCCATCCGACAGGAAAATGCCGATACCGCCCGCAACTATCAGCGCCTGCTGGAAGAGCTGGCGCAGCTGGGAATTGCGGAACATCAGGTGCGGCAGATCGACCTGCCGGAGGATCAGTGCCCGGAAACACTGATCGGCCTGTGCCGGGATCTGGTGGATGCCCTGCCGCAGGTCACCCGGGTGTATGCCTGCATCACTTACGGATCCAAGAGCATCCCGGTGGTCACGCTGACGGCATTGACCTGCGCCGAAGCTACCCATACGGAGCTGGAAGTAGGCGGTGTGTATTATGGTGAGGTCAAGCGGGAAAACGGGCGGGTGCTCAGCGCGCGGCTTTACGATATGGCGGCACTGTATCAGCTTTCCGGGCTGGTAGGCACCATGCGCGACAGCAGGACCGCCGAACAAGTGTTCCATCAGCTGATCTGGATGAACGAGAACCGGGAGGACTGAGCAGCGATGAATGATGTGAAAACATGGGCGGACATTGATGCTTCGCCGCTGCTGCAGCTGCCGCCGGAACAGCGCAAAAAGCTGCACGATGCCAATGATGAACGGTTCCGCACGTTCTGGGCGGAATGCTTTCTGACCGCACAGGCTCCCGGAAGGGGAGAGGATGCATGGAACAGCGTGGATTTCTGCAAGGCGTTTCTGGATGCGTTTGATTTTTGGGAAGCAAAGCCGGGGCAGACCTTCAGTATGTATCTGCGCGCCGCCGTCCGTCATGCACAGGCACACGACCAGCAGCAGGAAGAAATGGCTGTGACGGGTTTCGGACGCGAGACGAACCGCAAAATCAAAAAAGCGCTGGAGTACATGGAAAAGAACGGAATTACAGAGAGTGTGCTCTGCCGTGACCCGGAAAAAGAACAGGTGATCGCCGATATTGTTGGGGGTGGGTGTAAAGACCCTGCGGGAAGCACTGCGCAATAAGCAGTCGGTGCTCAGTCTGGACGACACTGGCGGAGAGGATTCGGCGCTGGGCGACCGGGTGGTTTCCCAAGAAAAAAGCGTGGAAGAAAAGGTGGAGCAGAGCAGTGAAATGCTGGCATGGCTGCACCGCGGCATAGGGCTGATGAACCTGCAGCAGAAGGAAAAATACGGCAAGACAGCTGGCCCGTTGTGGAGCAGCGTGCTGATGGGCTTTCTGCGCAACAATGACGCGCTGGACCCGGCAGAGGATGCACCCGCGCGGCTGGCAAACTGCGATGATCTGCGTCCGCTGGAACAGGACAACTGCCTGTGGGATATCCTGCTGCTGCACCGGTATGTGGAATTTACCGTTCAGCCGCCCTATGCGCCCGAAGCGCTGGAATGTGCCGCGCTCCACGCCCTGCTGGACCCGGAGCGCAACCCGGCGCAGGATAAGACCGTGGCAGAGTTTCTCGGCGTGAGCAAGGCGGCTGTATCGCAGCGGCGCAAAACATGGCAGCAAAAACTGGTGCAGATGAAAACGGAACAGGAGGATGGATAAGATGGGACGCGATGTTTTACTTTTATATATGAGCCCGAAAAACCCGAACTACAAGACCCAGACCAACGAGGGCGCGGTGCGGTATCTGATAAAGGAAAAGGAGACCCCGGACTGCATTCTGGCACTGTGCAGCGAGACGGTGCGCAAAAAAGCTATGGTGGAAATGCCGGACGGCAGCACCTGCACCACGCTGGAATATTTCCGCGATGCGTTGCGCAGGGTGGGCATCCCGGCAGAGCGGCTGGTGGTGATCGAAGTGCCGGACAGCATGGATGACGAGAAAAAGCAGTTTCAGGCCATCTCGCAGCTGCTGGACAAGATCGAAAAAGAGGACACCCTTTCCATCGACCTTTCCGGCGGTATGCGGGACACTGCCATGCTGCTGGTGACCGCTGCCCGCTGTATGCGGGACCTGCGCGGTGTGCAGACCCGCCGGGTGATTTATGCAGAGCTGCGCGGGGAAGAGCCTGTCGCGCACGACCGCACCCAGCTGTATGATCTGTTCGACTTTGTTACCGCCATGGACGAGTTCTTCTCCACCGGCACCGCGCAAAAGCTGAAGAGCTATCTGTGGAGCGAGGGCGAAAAAGACCCGGTGCTGCACACGCTGCTGACCCGCATCAACCAGTTCTCAGATGACCTGGCGCTGTGCCGGGTGCAGAAGCTGAACGACGATTTGAACCAGATCGCTCAGGCGCTGAAAGAAACGCCCAAGAAGAGCCAGAACCTGACCGACCTGTTCTTCCGGCTGCTGAAAGACCGTTTCAGCACCGAGTTTGCAGAGCTGCTTACCTCCGGCGAAAAGGTGCTGCCTGCACTGGTGAGCTGGTGCGCCAAGCACGGGATGTACCAGCAGGCGCTGACCCTGCTGTGCGAGCAGATGCCGGAATATGTCTGCCAGCATCTCTTTGTGCAGCCCACTGCAAGAGGCTGGGACTATCTGGCAGATCAGAAGCAGAACGAGGGCAAGCCGTGGGTGTACCCGCTGTTCCATTTCCATTTCTGCTGGTTGGCATTGCTGCAGAATGGAAAATTGAAAGAAATTTGCACAACCGATTTGCGCCTGACCAAAAGTAAAGATGATGCGGGCGGCAATATGCTGCTTGGCGTAGCAAATGCCGCAGAAATGCACGATTATCTGGATATGGTGCTTGCCTCTGACCAACTGGCCATCGACCCTGCCATCCGTCCGCAGCTGGAGCAGGCCGCCCTGCTCTACCAGCGCGTGGTGAAGTACCGCAACCAGATCAATCACGCCAGCGGCAGTGACTTGGGCCTGTTGAGCGATCGCATTCTGCCGCTGGATACCGAGAGCATTGAAGAGACCCTGCAAGAGATCGCCGACTACCTGCATGAGATCCGCCCCTTGAAGCGGAACGTCCCGCAGGGCGTCAAGGCGCTGCCTGTTACAAAGACGATCCCGGCAGGCGCAGCTCCCAACCTGTAAAATAGAATATAAGAAAAAGCAAAGCACCTCCGCTGCTGGCAAACGCCAGTGGCAGAGGTGCTTTTTTGTCCCCTTGCGGGGATAAATTGCAATAAATCGAGAGTTACGCAGACGAGTGCGACATCAAGCTTTCGTCCCCTTACGGGGATAAGCCGCAATTGTACATAGAAGGCGTTGGTGTGCGGATTGTGCAGTTTTCGCCCCCTTACGGGGATGGCGATACGAAAGCAACGAAAGCGGGGGTTTATATGACATTTTCGTCCCCTCGCGGGGATAAATTGCAATGAGATGCTCAACGTTGTAGCAATCATGGGCAGGCTGTTTCCGTCCCCTTACGGAAGATAACTTTACTGTATCACACATTGATTCAAAAGAAAAGAACCATCCACAGGAGAAGCGCGGATGGAGTAGAAATGATAAGCCATCAGCCGATTCCCTTTGGTGATAAGCGGATGTTCCACTATTTCCGGGAGGAAAGCATCGTGTGCAGTCGATGGCGGGCATGAGTATCTCCGTAGGTGTGGAAACCCGGAAGACTGGGAAGAATTATCTGAAACGCAAAGTGTAGATGATTGAAAATTAAGCTGAACACGATCTTTGAAAGCAGAAGTTCAGCGGCAAGCAAAAAAGCTCTTGACCTCTATATTAAAGGCCAAGAGCTTTTTGCAAAGATGATGCTGTAAAGAAGTAAAACAGTGAAAGCAATAAGAACAGGTGGTCAATTACTTTGCATTTTTTGCATACAGATCTGCGGCGAGGGATAGACGGTCTGGCACAGATTATACAAAAACAGGCTGCTGGATTCCTGTTCCAACAGCCTGTTTCTGGTTGCACAGCACATCATATTCCGCACAAGCGGAATCCATCATTTCTCGTATCCCAAGGTCGCTGCCATGACGGCCTTGATGGTGTGCATCCGGTTCTCGGCCTCGTCGAACACGATGCTCTGGGGGCCTTCAAACACTTCGTCGGTCACTTCCATGGCGTCGCGGCCAAAGCGCTCGCCCATCTCCTTGCCTACGGTGGTCTTGTGGTCGTGGAAGGCGGGCAGGCAGTGCATGAACACGGCGTGGGGGCCTGCAATGTCCATCAGCTGCTGATTGATCTGGTACGCAGACAGGTCGTTGATCCGCTCGGCCCAGACCTCCACCGGCTCGCCCATGGACACCCACACATCGGTGTACAGCACATCGGCACCCTTGGCGGCTTTAGCAGGGTCTTCCTCAAAAGTGAGGGTGGCGCCGGTCTGAGCGGCAATGGCCTGACACTGTGCCACAAGGGCCGGGTCCGGCTGGTACTTTTTGGGTGCGCAGGCGGTGAAATGCAGGCCCATCTTGGCGCAGCCCACCATCAGGCTGTTGCCCATGTTGTAGCGGGCATCGCCAAAGTAAACGAAGTGGATGCCCTTCAGGTGACCAAAATGCTCCCGGATGGTGAGGAAGTCGGCCAGGATCTGGGTGGGATGGAACTCGTTGGTCAGGCCGTTCCACACCGGGACCCCCGCATAGCGGGCCAGATCTTCCACGATCTGCTGGCCGTAGCCCCGGTACTCGATGCCGTCAAACATGCGGCCCAGCACCCGGGCGGTGTCGGCAATGGACTCCTTTTTGCCGATCTGGCTGCCGGAGGGATCAAGGTAGGTCACTTCCATGCCCAGATCGTGTGCGGCCACCTCAAAGCTGCAGCGGGTGCGGGTGGAGGTCTTTTCAAAGATCAGGGCAATGTTTTTGCCCGCAAGCTGGTCATTGTGGCGGATACCGGCCTTCTTTTTTGCCTTCAGGTCGGCGGCAAGGTCCAGCAGTTCCTCCATCTCGGCAGGGGTGTAGTCCAATAGCTTCAAAAAGCTGCGGTTCTTCAGACTCATTGTATATTTCCCTCTCTATGCAAAGTTTGATGTATGTTTATGCGAAGTGCAATACTATTATAATACGTTCTCCGCAGCCGGTCAAGAGGACACGGCCATCTTGACAAACCACGATGCTGCGAGTATACTACAAACAGAAGGGGCGCTGACCGCAAAGGTCAGCTTTCCGTCCCGTGAGTCAAAAGAGATTGACCGTCAGGCTTGGAACACTGAGGCGGTCAATCTTTTTTGTTATCATCGTCTTTTCGGTCGTGTGAAATCTTCCACGCGATATCGAATGCAGCTTTCGCTACATCGAGGATCAGTGCAGCCGCTGCAATCAGAAGGGTCAGCAGCAGCATGGTCTCAGACAACGTCATCCGACATCCCTCCCTTCGCCTTCAAGGCTCCGGGCAGGGTACTTCCCAAAAAGTTTCCTCCCGGAACCTCTGCTTGTTCTAAGTAAGAATAGAAAAGCTCGTGATACGGGACAGGAAAGCATGACCACCAATTTTGCAATCAGCGCCTTATCAACAGTTTAGCACATCTTTCGCGGCAGCACAACCGTTTTTTACAGCTCCAGCTCGGCCCGGCGTCCGGTGGGGGTATAGGCAGTCAGCTTCACACCGGCCTTTTTGAACATGAACCGCGCCGCCACGCTGGAATCGCTGTCGTGGTATTTATCGCCGTAGTACACCACCTCGGCAATGCCGGACTGGATGATGGCCTTGGTGCACTCGTTGCAGGGGAACAGGGTCACGTACACCCGTGCCCCCTTCAGGTTGTTGTGGGCGCTGTTGAGGATGGCGTTCAGCTCTGCATGGCAGACATACATATACTTGGTGTCCAGCGGGTCGCCCTCCCGCTCCCACGGCATCTCGTCGTCGCTGCAGCCGATGGGCATACCGTTGTAGCCCAGAGACAGAATCTTGTTTTCCGGGCTGACGATGCATGCGCCCACCTGACTGTTGGGGTCCTTGGAACGCATGGCGGTGAGCAGCGCAATGCCCATGAAATATTCATCCCAGTTGATGTAATCGGTACGTTTCATCGCGGAAAAACCTCCTGTTCCGGCAGCGGGCCCGCCGCTTGACAAACCCGGTAAAATACACTATACTACGAATAGAAAAGGTGCTGACTGCAATGGTCAGCTCCTCATCCGGCGAATCAGTCGTAAAGAATGACCGCTTGCTTTCTGAGGGCATGAGCGGTCATTTCTTTTTGCCGTTGGAAATCGTCCATGTGATCTCGAAAGTAATGTACACTGCTCCGCCAAGAAGCGTGAGCAGCAGCACGACCTGTTCAAACGTCATGAGGCATCCCCCCTTTCCGCTTTCGCGTCAGGGGAAGCAAAAAGTTTTTCGTCCCCTCTGGCGCGCAGCCGGAAGGAGCTAGACCACCGATTATGCAATCAGCACCTGATCACCGCCGAAGCGGCATCTACAGCATACCATAAAATCATACGCTTTGCAACGAAAACACCCCCGGCATCGCACCTGTGTGCGGCACCGGGGGCTTGCTTTTTCTGCGGGGAAAGCTCCCAAAATGTCAACTTGCACAAAACACTGCCCTGAAGTTTGGCAGGCATTTGACCGGCTTTTTTCGAACGATATATTTAAAAATCGTTTTGAGTGTGGTATTATCTTTGTAAAATATGCCACAAAAGCGGAGAGAATGCTCCGTGCGGCGGAAATGAGGGAAAAACCGATATGAAATACGCAAGCAACAACATCCGCAATATCCTGATTGCCGGTCATGCCGGCAGCGGCAAGACCACGCTCACTGAGGCGCTGGTCTATTTTTCGGGCGCTGCCGAGCGTATGGGCCGGGTCGAGGACGGCACCACGATTTCGGACTTTGACCCCGAGGAAGCAAAGCGCAAGGCCAGCCTGTCGGCGTCTGTAGTGCCGGTGGAGTACGAGGGCATCAAGTACAACCTGATCGACGCCCCGGGCCTGTTCGACTTCGAGGCCGGCGAGTATGAGGGCATCCGTGCTGCCGAGAGCGTGCTGGTGGTGGTGTCCGGCCGCAGCGGCGTCACCGTGGGTGCCGAGAAGGCCTTCCAGCTGGCCCGTAAGAACAACAAGGCTACGATGGTTTTCGTCTCCAAGTGCGATCTGGAAAACGCCAACTACTTCAAGATCCTTGAGGATATGAAGATCAAGTTCGGCTCCACCGTCTGCCCCTGCGTGGTGCCCGCCAAGCTGGACGACGGCACCCCCGTGTACATCAACCTGTTCAGCCAGAAGGCCTTCAAGTACGAGGGCGGCAAGCAGATCCAGGTGGACCTGCCGGACATCGGCCACCGTTTTCAGGGCCTGATCGAGGCCATGAGCGAAGCCATCGCCGAAACGGACGATGAGCTGATGGAAAAGTTCTTCGGCGGCGAGGCCTTTACCACCGAGGAGATCGTGGAAGGCATGCGCAAGGGCGTCAAGGACGGCCTGATCACCCCCGTGTTCTGCGGCAGCGCCGTGAACCAGCAGGCGCTGGATATGCTGCTGTTCAACATGCACAAGCTGCTGCCCAGCCCGGAGCACGAAGCCAGCACGCTGGCCGAGGATGCCGACGGCGAGCCGGTGGAGCTGCACTGCACCGTGGACGAGCCCACCGCCGCCTACGTCTTCAAGACCGTGGCCGACCCCTTTGTGGGCAAGCTGAGCTACCTGCGGGTGGTCAGCGGCAAGGTGACCGCCGGCGAACCGCTGACCAACGCCCGCACCGGCGACGTGGAAAAGATCACCAAGCCCCTCACCGTCATCGGCAAGAAGCAGGTGGACTCGGACGGCATCATTGCCGGTGACATCGGCGCCGTGGCAAAGCTGGTGAGCGCCAAGACCGGCGACACCCTGTGCGACGCCGACCGTGTGGTGAAGCTGCCGGCCCCCGTGTTCCCGCAGCCCAGCCTGTTCATGGCCGTCACCGTGGCCAAGAAGGGCGACGAGGGCAAGATCTCCAGCGCACTGGCCCGCCTGATGGAAGAGGACCCCACCCTGAGCTACCAGAACAACGCCGAGACCCATCAGCAGGTCATCGGCGGTTTGGGCGAGCAGCATCTGGACGTGGTGAAAGCCAAGCTGAAGAACAAGTTTGGCGTGGAGATCGGTCTGGAAGCACCCCGCATCGCCTACCGCGAGTCCATCCGCAAGGCCTGCCAGAAGCAGGGCCGCCACAAGAAGCAGACCGGCGGCCATGGCCAGTTCGGTGACGTTATCATCAACTTCGAGCCCTGCGACAGCGAGCAGGTGGTGTTTGAGGAGAAGGTGTTCGGCGGCAGCGTGCCCAAGAACTTCTTCCCCGCCGTGGAAAAGGGCGTGCGCCTTGCCGCCGAAAAGGGCGTGCTGGCAGGCTACCCCGTGGTGGGCCTGAAAGCCACCCTGCTGGATGGCAGCTACCACCCGGTGGACAGCTCTGAAATGGCCTTTATCATGGCTGCAAAGCTGGCCTACAAGGCCGCCATGCCCGAGGCAGGCCCCGTCATTCTGGAGCCAATCCACACCCTGAAGGCGCATGTGCCGAACGACAACACCGGCGACATCATGGGCGACGTGACCAAGCGCCGCGGCCGCGTGCTGGGCATGGAGCCGGACGAGGACGGCCTGCAGACCATCATCGCTGAAGTGCCGCTGGCAGAGTTGGCCAACTTTACCACCTTTATCCGGCAGACCACGCAGGGACGCGGCTGGTTCACCACCGAGTTCGCCCGCTACGAGACCCTGCCCGAGATGCTGGTGCCCGCCGTGGTGGAGCAGGCCAAGAAGCTGGGCAATCTGGACGAAGCCGCCGACGACTGAGCGCGCCAACTCCCCAGCCGCCTGACCGGTGGCAGCCTCCTCGGAGAGGGGGCCTCAGGCTCCCTCATGGAGGGAGCTGGCAGAACCGTCAGGTTCTGACTGAGGGAGTTCCCACCGAAATATGACATCACCCTGACCCCCGTTGACACTTTTCCCTCTGTCAGCGGGGGTTTTTGCGGGCCATTCCAACGGCAAATTGTTAATTTTTATCTGCCTGCTTGACTTTTGCGCCGGATTGCATATACTAGAGGTAGGCTATGTGATGATATGCCGTTCATCATGGATTTCCACGCAAAAAAGAACCCCATCCGGAGTTGCCGCTCCAGATGGGGTCTTTTTGTTAGTGCTTACTGCCCTTGCACATCAGGCTGTCAAGCCACTTGCACAGATAATAGGCTACTACCTGTGCTCCGACAGACTGAAAAAATGTGATGATAGTGTTCATGGACTTCCACCTCCTTTCCGCGACTGGGGGATCGGAGAAGGGCCGCAGTGTCAGTATAACACAAGCTCTGACTCAATACAACAAAAAGCCCCCGGTACTGCGAATACCGGGGCTTCGTGTTTTACTGCTTGGGGAATGCCTTATTCCAGGTCTCGATCACCTTGAACTTCGGTGTCCAGCCTTCGGGCTTGAAGGTGTCTGCGGTCTTGGCCTCCATGATGCCCTGCTCCGCGCACCACTGTGCAGCCTTTGCCATGTCAGCGTCGGCCACATCCGCAAACGCGGGCTGTGCGGCGGGTTCGGGCCTGCCTGCATTGTTCCACACCAGCAATGCCAGCTGGCCGCGGTTCGCGGGGATGGCTGCACCTTCGGGCAGCAGTTTATTCAGGATGACCCGGGTCGCTACCTCGTAGCCGCCCCACACGGCTGCACTGCCAAGGGCCACGGCGGCAATGGCGCCGCCCACGTCGGCAGATGCATCAGAACCGGAAACACTGCCCGCGTCGTCGCCGTCCACGGTCGGGGCATCCCTCTTTACCGGAATGATCTGCAGACGATTTCCGCTGCCGGTGTAGGTGTAGTCGGGCAGCTTCCCACCCTGCTGCGCCTTCAGATCGGTGATGTCCGTGCCGTTTGCATACACTTCGTAGCCGTTGTATTCCGTTCCGGAAAAGTCGGGTTTATAGTTCAGGGTGCCGCTTACAGCTTTTTGGCCAGCCGATAGAGTTACCATGTCGCTGCTGGTGATGTTGGCATTGCCGTTCACGGCCATGTCGGCTTTCCCGAAATCGAGGCTCACGCCTTTGCTCTTTTCAATGTTCAGGGTACCGTTTACGGCCGGGCCGGTGCCGTAGCTGTTGTTCATCTGTACCTCGCCGCCGGCCGTGATGGTAGTGTCGCCGTTTATGATAGGCTGGCTGTTTTCGCCAGCGTTGCAGCGCACGTATACCCCGCCGTTGCTGGTGATATCAGCACCCTGACCGATGGCGGAAGAACCGGTGCTCCAGATCGTCACAAATACATTTGCGCTGTTGTGCACGGTCAGTTTGCCGACCACTGCAACGCTGGCGGTGTCTTTGCGGTTGCTGCTGGTATGGTCATAGGCCGACAGGGCAACATCGTCATCGGTGGTGATATCGGCATTGCCGACAACGGCGGTTTGCACCGCCCGCGCGGCCACCTTTCCGCCTGCCTTCACGGTTAGGTCGCCCGCCACGGCAGCACCAGCGTAGGCACTGTTCTGCAGCGTCACCGTTCCGTCGCTGGTGATATTGCCGGAGCCGATAAGCCAGTTGTTACAGCTGCCGGTCACCTCTACGCTGCTGCTGTTTTGCACGTTCAGGGCACCGCATACGCCATATGTGCTGCTGCCGGTGATCTTCAGCGCACCGGTACAGTCCACGGTCAGGTCGCCCGCCACGAGGGTGTTATCGTTCTGCTCGATGGTCACATCCGCTGTGCCGGTAATGGTCACATTGTGGCCCAGTTGGTAGGTGCCGCCTTGCTCGGCCGTGATCCGCAGACTGACGCCTTCTTTTAAGGCAATCTTAATATTGTACTCCTGCGGAACGGTGGTTTTGCAGTCAATGGTAAGTGTGGTTCCATTGTAGTCCAGCGTGCAGGCTTCCATAGGGTTCAGTCCATCGCTGAACCGCGCGCCATCCGGAGTGGCATAAATGGTGAAAGGACGGATTATATCGGGGTCGTAAACGCCGGTGATCGTAACGGTGGCAAGCTCCTTTTCCACGGCGTCATTCTGGGCGGCAAGGCCGCTGGTGCTCAGCTGCATCAGCGCATCGGTGCTCTCAGCCAGCGCCGGGGCCGAGAGGGTGAACATCATGCATCCGGCCAGCACCGCCGATACTGCACGCCGGATCAGTTTGCCTTGTTTCATGGTACAGCCTCCATTTCTGCCGGGCGAGGAAAGCATACCCCCCCCCCGTAACATTCTGGCCTGAGTATACCAGAAAACCCTGTCAAATAAAAGCAAACCTGCGCGAATCGCCCTGAAAAGCGCGTGAATCGTTAAAAGTATCACTTCTCGGGCAGCTCTGCCATTGCCGCGCAGCGGCACATCATTTGCGCCGCGGCGCAAACATCATTGCGTCAGCTCATCATTGCGCAAGCACATCATCTGCGCGCCAACGGCGCGCATTCCGTCAGGATTTCCTCCCCAGCACCGCCTTTTTTGTTGACAAAGACTCGGCTTGCTATTATAATAATGTAGTCAAAATGGCATTATTGTGCGGCTTTGCGGCTGTGCAAAACAAATAGACAAGGAGAGATTCTCAAAATGGCACAAGAGATCAAGATGTCCGCCGCCGGTCTGAAGGCAATGCAGGAGGAACTGGAATACCTCAAAACGGTCCGCCGCAAGGAGCTGGCTGAAGAGATCAAGGAAGCACGCAGCCACGGCGACCTGTCCGAGAACAGCGAGTACGACGAGGCCAAGAACACCCAGGGTCTGGTGGAGAACCGCATCACCGAGCTGGAGCAGATGATCAAGAACGCTGTCGTCATTGATGAGAGCGAGCTGAGTGTGGACAGCGTGTCTGTGGGCACCCATGTGGTCATCCGGATGACCGGTGAGGACGAGACCGAAGAATACGATATCGTGGGCCGCACCGAGGCCGACCCCCTGAACGGCAAGATCAGCGACGAGAGCCCCGTGGGCCACGCCCTGCTGAACAAGGCCGTGGGTGCCAAGACCGAAGTTCTGCTGCCCACCGGCCACACGGTGGAGTACACTGTGCTGCGCATTTCCCACGCAGCAAACTAAGTAGGAGTAATCATGGAAGAGCAAAAGAAGAACCCCGCACAGGGCCTGTCCGAGAGCGAGCAGGTGCAGGTGCGCCGCCAGAAGCTGGCCGACCTGCAGGCTGCAGGCCACGACCCCTTTACCCTGACCAAGTATCCGCAGGACGCCTACTCTGCCGACCTGAAGGAAGAGTTTGCCGCCCTGCCCAACGAGACCGACAGCGGCAAGACCGTGGCGCTGGCAGGCCGCATGATGTCCAAGCGCGTGATGGGCAAGGCAAGCTTTGCCCACCTGCGGGACGATAAGGGCGACATCCAGCTGTACGTCCGCCGCGACGAGCTGGGCGAGGAGCCCTACGCCGCCTTCAAGAAGCTGGACGTGGGCGACATCATCGGCGTGAAGGGCGAGGTGTTCCGCACCAAGACCGGCGAGCTGAGCGTCCGTGCCACCGAGCTGACCCTGCTGGCCAAGAGCCTGCGCCCCCTGCCCGAGAAGTTCCACGGCCTGACCGACACCGAGATGCGTTACCGTCAGCGCTATGTGGACCTGATCGCCAACCCCGAGGTGAAGGACACCTTCGTGAAGCGCAGCCAGATCCTGAAGGAGATCCGTGCCTATCTGGACGAGAAGGGCTTCCTGGAGGTGGATACCCCCATCCTGACCCCCTTTGAGATCGGCGCATCCGCACGCCCCTTCTACACCCATCACAACAGCCTGAACATGGACATGGTGCTGCGCATCGAGACCGAGCTGTATCTCAAGCGCCTGATCGTGGGCGGCATGGACCGCGTGTACGAGGTGGGCCGCATCTTCCGCAACGAGGGCATGGACCCCAAGCACAACCCGGAGTTCACCAGCATCGAGCTGTATCAGGCCTTCACCGACTTCCACGGCATGATGGATCTGGTGGAGGAGCTGTACAAGCGCCTTGCCCAGAAGATCTGCGGCAGCATGGTCATTCCCTATCAGGGCAAGCAGATCGACATGGGCCACTGGGAGCGCCTGACCATGGTGGAAGCTGTGAAGAAGTATTCCGGCGTGGACTTCAACGACTGGAAGTCTGACGAGGACGCCATCGCCGCCGCCAAGGAGCACCACGTGGAGCTGCCCGAGGTGCCCACCAAGGGTGCCATTCTGGCCGAGTTCTTCGACGCCTTTGTGGAGGACAAGCTGATCCAGCCCACCTTCATCTACGACTACCCCGTGGAGATCAGCCCGCTGGCAAAGCGCAAGCCGGACGACCCCGCCTTCACCGAGCGCTTTGAGTATTTCATCGACTGCACCGAGTACGGCAACGCCTTCAGCGAGCTGAACGACCCCATCGATCAGAAGGGCCGCTTCGAGCGTCAGGTAGCCGAGCGCAAGGCCATCGAGCCCGACTGCAAGGCACAGGTGGACTACGACTACGTGAACGCACTGGAGTACGGCCTGCCCCCCACGGGCGGTCTGGGCTTCGGCGTGGACCGTCTGGTGATGCTGCTCACCGACAGTGCCTCCATCCGCGATGTGCTGCTGTTCCCCACGATGCGCCCGGAATCTAACTGAGCTACGTGATAATCTTTGTGTCTCCGACAATGAAATACATCGCGGATTCCGACACGGAAAGTGTCAGAAAGCTGACATCCTTGACGGATTTCCGCATGGACTGACGGAGATGCAAAAAAATCCCTGTTAGTACAGACGGATTCTCGCATTCTGGCTACCAGCAGAGAACTGTAAACGAGAAAACAGCCAAGAGGACATTTCACCATCAGCGATTGCTGACCGTGAGGTGTCCTCTTTCTATATCCTGATAACGCAAGTATACCACTACCCTTGACAAAGGAGAAGAATGTCATGGAACATAAAGCTGCTTCGTTTGAAGTGCCCGAACTGGAAAGAACTCTAGCCAAAAAGAAAAAGCGATATGTCAATTATAAAGAAGGAATGGCACTTTACTCAATGGGAAGGGACTCCTTCCGCAAGCTGGCAAAAGACGCTCATGCACTACTCCGCATAAAAAAGATAGCGATTATCGATTTGGATATTCTGGATGATTATCTGGAACAGCATCGCAAGAGCAACTGAATCAGAGGTTTCTTACATAGCGCACTTTCCATCCGAAGGTGCGCTTTTTCTTTTACTCTAAAATAGTCAAAGGAGGTTTCCGCATGAACAAGCACTCACAGTTGAAAATCCGAGGACACACCAAATGACGCTCGACTATTTCTATGGGCAGTCGGGTGAGCTGTTTTCCTACTTCCGCATCCCCAAGGCATTGTTTCAGGACAGCCGTTTCCGGCAGCTTTCCACAGATGCCCGGACGTTGTACGGCATTCTGCTCGACCGCATGAGCCTGTCGGTCAAGAACGGCTGGATGGACAAGCAGGGACGGGTGTATATCATCTACACCGTCCGGGAAGTGCAGGAATCGCTCTGCTGTGCCGAACACAAGGCGGTCAAACTGTTCCGGGAGCTGGAGCAAATCGACCTGATCGAGCGCAAGCGGCGCGGTCTGGGCAGACCCAGCCTGATCTACGTCAAAGACTTCACCACAGGGCTGTCAAAAACGCACAATCTGAATTGCGCAAACAGCAATTTAGGCGTTGCCCAAAGCGCAGTTCAGGAGCAGCCAAAACCGCAAGCAAATAAGACTGATAAGAATAAGACAGAGATGAATAAACCCGATCCTATCCACTCAGGGGACATTCGGGAACAGCTTGAGGATTATTTTTATCAGGCGTTGGAGGTCGAACTGCTGCTCCGGCTTTTCCCGGATGATGAGGACGCCATCTATCAAATCGTAGATTTGCTGGTGGACACCTGTGCCACCAAGCGCAGGATGCTCCGAATCGCCGGGGATGATAAGCCTGCCGAGGTGGTACGCAGTCGGCTGAAAAAATTGAATGCCGACCACATCCGCTTTGTGCTGAACAGTCTTGCCGAAAATGCTACTCCGGTGCGGAACATGAAACAGTATCTGCTTGCCTCGCTCTACAATGCGCCCACGACCATGAATCTACACTATCAGAACCTGACGAACCATGACTTTGCGCATGGTTCCCGGAAAGCGGGGTGATGTTATCGCAAAGAAAGCTACGATTATCGCAGTCACAAACCAGAAAGGCGGTGTTGGAAAAAGCACTACCTGTGAAAATCTGGGTATTGGGCTGGCAATGGAGGGCAAGAAAGTTCTGCTTGTGGACACTGACCCGCAGGGCAGTCTTACCATCAGCATGGGCTGGCAGCAGCCGGACGAACTGCCCACCACGCTGTCTACCCTGATGCAGAAAGCCATGAACGACCAGCCTATCCAGCCCGGTGAAGGCATCCTTCATCATGCAGAGGGCGTAGACCTCATCCCCGCCAACATCGAATTGGCAGGACTGGAGGTGGCTCTGGTAAACAGCATGAACCGAGAGAAAATGCTCAAACAGGTGCTGGACGGGGCAAAGCGGGAGTACGATTATATCCTGCTGGACTGTATGCCCTCTCTGGGGATGCTCACCATCAACGCTTTGGCCGCAGCTGACACCACGCTGATTCCCGTGCAGGCACAGTATTTGTCTGCCAAAGGTCTGGAACAGCTTTTGCAGACTGTCGGCAAGGTGCGGCGGCAGATCAACCCGAAATTAAAAATCGAGGGCATCCTGCTCACCATGACGGATAGCCGCACCAACTACGGAAAGCAGATCGACACCCTGATACGCCAAGCATACGGCAGTAAAATCAAGGTGTTCTCCCAGACCATTCCCCGGTCTGTCCGTGCCGCTGAAACCAGTGCCGCAGGAAAGAGCATTTTTCAGCATGACCCAAAGGGCAAGGTGGCAGAAGCCTACCAATCTTTAGCGAGGGAGGTGTTGGCGGATGCCGAAAAGCGGCTTAAACGTAGCTCTGAAAGGGCTAGATGACCTGTTCAGCTCGGAGGAAACCCGGCAGGAAGAACAGCGGGAACAGGTACAGCAGATCCCTGTGGATGAACTTTTTCCGTTCAAGAACCACCCATTCAAAGTGCTGGACGATGATGCCATGACCCGGACGGTGGAAAGCATTTCGCAGTTCGGTGTGCTGGCTCCGCTGATTGCCCGCCCCAGACCAGAGGGCGGCTATGAGATCATCTCCGGGCACCGCCGGAAACACGCCGCAGAGCTTGCCCATCTGGACACCGTGCCTGTCATTGTGCGCAACATGGAGGATGATGCAGCCACGATACTGATGGTCGATTCCAATTTGCAGCGTGAACACATCCTGCCCAGCGAACGGGCGTTCGCCTACAAGATGAAGCTGGATGCGATTGAACGTTCTGTTGGTCGTCCGAAAAATGTGGGACAAGTTGTCCCAGATTATTTTGGAAAGCGCAGTACGGAAATTGTTGCAGAGGGAACTGGCGAAAGTTACAAGCAGGTTCAACGTTTTGTGCGCCTGACAAACCTTGTTCCCGAACTGCTGGACATGGTGGACGAGAAGAAAATCTCGTTTAATCCTGCGGTGGAACTGTCCTATTTGGACGAAGCCCAACAGCGGGATTTTTTAGAGGCTATGAACGACACGCAGAACGCCCCCTCTCTTTCACAGGCGCAGCAGCTAAAAAAGATGGCACAGCAGGGCGAGTTCAGTTATGAAGCCGCCTTTGATGTGATGGGCAAGGAGAAAAAGAGTGAACTAGACACCGTGACCATCAAGAATGAAACCCTGCGGAAATACTTTCCGCGCTCCTATACGCCCAAACAGATGGAAGATATTATCATCAAACTGCTGGATCAGTGGCAGAAAAAACGTCAGCGCAGCAACGAGCGTTGACCACATGATGAACCGTAAGACCCGATTCGGGTCTTTTTATTTTGTAAAAATAACGGAGGAAACGCCTATGAACAATACCATTGATTTCAAGACCGCAAAGACCATCGACACCATGAGCAAGAAAATCGACCACATCGACGACGCAGTGACTGGCTTCTTTTCGTTCATGCACATGGCAATGCAGAACGAGCTTGCCAGCACGGATGTCTATTTCGCCGCTGTGTCACCCGTTCTGGATTTGACCGTGATCCAGCCGGAGGAGGCTCCGCACATCCTGCCCTGCTTTGACGAGGACGATGCCGGCTACGGCATCTCCAAGGAGGAGCCGCTGGGTTTCCGCTATAACCCGAAGCAGGTCATCAAGCTGATGGGCAAGCGGTATCTGACCGGGCCGGTGATTTTCCACCGCTATACGGACGATGGCAAGTTCGCACCCCTGACCATGAGCGATATGTTTGCCATCCAGAAGTATCTGGAAACCGCCAGTGTCACGCTGATGGTTGATGAGGATGCGCTGACCTGTATCTGCATCGACTGAGGTAAAACGGAATGGAAGAAAACACTCTTTCCGTATTGCAGATTTCGCCGGGGCAGTACCCGAAACAGGTCGAGATTGACAACGACCTGAAAGCATTGCAGCAGGCAGTCGGTGGCAGCATCGGTGCAACTTATCCCTTTGATGACCCGGTTGCCATCGTCTACAACGATGATGGCAAGCTGATGGGGTTGCCCCTGAACCGCGCCCTGCGGGATGAGCATGGCGAAGCCTACGATGTGATTGCCGGAACTTTTCTGGTGGTCGGTCTGGGTGAGGAGGACTTTGCATCCCTCACCCCGGAACTGGCACAGAAGTACGAAAAACAGTTCCACCAGCCCGAAGATTTTATCCAGCTGGGGCATCGGATGATGGTCATTCGTGTACCCGATGAGGCTGTCCGCCCTGAGAAAAACAAAGCTGCGCCATCGAAGGATGCAGGTCTTGACCGCTGATTCCTATTTTCTGCACAGGGGGTGATGCAAATGCAGGAAGAAATCGAGCAGAAATCATTCAACCTGATGATTTCGACCACGAAGTTGTCTGCCCGGACAGTGCTGAATGGCGTGAAAGCCGCCATACGGATCTACAAAAACAAAGCCTCCCAAGGCAAGCAAAGCGTCCGTACCCTGCTGCGGCAGAATCGCGGCGTATCCAGCGTGGAAATCAGCAAAACAGGAATCAAAGGCTTTGAGCGGTATGCCAAAAAGTATGGCATCGACTATGCTATCCGAAAGGATAATTCTGAGGTGCCGCCCCGGTATCTGGTCTTTTTCAAAGCCCCGGATTCAGAGGCGTTTCAGGCGGCTTTCAAGGAGTATTCGGCTTCTCTCCTGAGTAAGTCGAAGCGTCCTTCCGTTCTTGCCAAACTGCACGAACTGGTACAGGCGGCGGCAGAGCTTCCCGGTAAAGTCCGGCACAAGGAACAGGAGCGTGGGATGTGAACACAAAGAAGCTGACAAAACTGCTGGCTCTGTATCTGCCCTATATCCTGCTGGGACTGGCGGCAACGAACTTTGGTGAAGCATGGCGGCTTGCCGAGGGAAAAGAACTGGGCGAACGCATTATGTCCATGATGGGAACCCTCCCGGCTGCATTTGCGAACCCGCTGCCCAGTCTGCACCCACTGGATTTTCTTATTGGCATTTCCTGCGGCGCAGGACTACGGCTCGCCGTATATTTGCGAAGCAAAAACGCCAAGAAATACCGGAACGGCATGGAGTACGGCTCTGCCCGGTGGAGTGCATAATTTTAAGTGTAAATGACACATACATGGACGCACAGGAGGTTATGCACATGACTGATTATAGCAAAATTACAGCCCTTTACTCCCGCCTTTCTGTGGGCGACGAGGACAGGGACGGCGGCGAGAGCAACAGCATACAGAACCAAAAAATATTTTTGGAGAACTATGCCAGAGGGCAGCATCTAACCAATATCCGGCACTATATCGACGATGACGAAAGCGGCAGGTTTTTTGACCGTTCCGCCTACTCCCGCATGATGGACGATGTGGAAAACGGGAAAATCGGTGTCTGCATTATGAAAGACCTTACCCGCTGGGGGCGCGACTATCTCCAAGTCGGCAACGCTATGGAGATATTCAGACGGAACAAAGTGCGCTTTATCGCGGTCAACAACGGCATTGACAGCGAGAAGCCCGACACATTGGAGTTTGCGCCCTTTATCAATATCATGTCGGAGTGGTATGCAAAGGACATCAGCAAGAAAGTGAAAACGGGCATTAAGACCAAAGGCATGAGTGGAAAGCCGATTGTCACCGAAGCCCCTTACGGCTATGTCAAAGACCCGGACAACAAGGATTTTTGGATAATCGACGAAGAAGCCGCCGAGGTTGTCCGTTTGATTTTCCGTCTGTTTATCGGCGGGAAGAACCGCAACCAAATCGCCGTATATCTGACACAGGAGCAAATCCCAACCCCCACTTTCTACATGAAAGACCGCGGGCGGGGAACCTGTAAAAATAAGACGCTCAATGAGGATAACCGCTGCAAGTGGAACAAAGCCACCTTGACCAATATCCTCACACGGCAGGAGTATTGCGGCGATGTGGTCAACTTCAAGACTACAAAGCATTTCCGGGATAAACATAACCACTATGTAGACCGGAGCCAGTGGCACATCACAGAAAATGTGCATGAGCCGATTATCAGCCGCAGCGATTTTGAAACCGTACAGCGGATTTTGGAAAACGCACCCGTCAGACGCCCCAACGGGGACGGAGAAATCCACCCTCTGTCCGGCTTGCTTTTCTGTAAGGACTGCGGCGCAAAAATGCACATTCGTATTGATTACCGGAACGGCGGCAAGCGGCACGTTGCTTTTTGCAGCGAGTACCACAAGGGAAAAGCCAAGAACCCCAAATGCCATTCCCCGCACATCATGGACGCGGACTTGCTCATGCAGACCATCGCGGAAGTGCTGAAGAAAATCGAGGACTATTCTATCAGCAACCGGGCGGAGTTTGAAGCATTAGTGAAAAAGAACCTTGCCATGCAGCAGACCGACCAGACCAAGAAACAGCAGAAGCGTATTCCGCAAATCACGACGCGCCTTGAACAGATTGACAAGGTGCTGAACAAGCTCTATGAGGACAACGCCCTCGGCACGATCCCGCAAGACCGCTATGAGCAGATGTCGCAGAAGTATTCGGAAGAATACTACGCGCTGAAAGCGGAGCTTGCCACGCTCCAAGAGCAGCTATCCGCTTACGAGAACGCGGGAGGACGGGCGCAGAAGTTTTTGAAGCTGACGGAACGCCATGCCGCCTTTACCGACCTGACCCCCGCCATTCTCAACGAGTTTATCAGCCGGATTGAGGTGCATGAGCGCGACCAGAAAAGGGCGAGATACGCAATCCAGCACATCAGCATATATTTCAATTATATCGGCAAGTTTGAGAATGAAGTGACGCAGCTTGCAGAGCCGACCGAGCAGGAAATCCGGCAAATGCGTGAGGAAATCGAAGAAGCCAAAAAGGAAAAGAGCCGCGCCTACCACCGGCAGTATTCAAGGGAGTACCGGGCGAGAAACCTTGAAAAGCAGCGGGAGTATGACCGTATCAAGGCGCGGGAATACCGGGCAAGGCGAAAGGCACAGGCAGCCGCCGCACAGCCCGCACAGTAAAGCAGAATAACCGTCAACCAAGAGGGATTTTCCGAACTACGGGAAATCCCTCTTTTGCGCCCGGAGAAAGGAGCCGCCTATGGCAGAACAGACCCCCGACAGCATCATCACGACCCAGAGGAACGGGCAGACCATTGTTGCGGAGTTATTTTTCAATCACAGCAGCACAGAAACATTCCGCGACAAGCTGCTCAAACTGGTACTTGCCGACAGTTCGCGTTTATCCGCGTCTGACGGTCAAGAGCCGGAAAAAACGGAAATCTTGCGATAACAGCCGCCCCGACGATACACTCCCCGTCTGGGCGGTTTCTATTTGAAAATCCTCATTTTCCCCAGGTCAAGAGCCGGGAAAAACACCCGAAAAATGCCCCTATTGCGTAACAGGGGCGCAGAAAGGAGAGTTTATGAGAACAGGGCTGACAAAGCAGGAAAAGACCACCGATATTTGGTTTGACGAGAAAGACCCGCTTATCCATATCCGCACCCACAACACCGACCTCAAGAACAGGCTGACCGCCTACGCCGTAGCTCACCCCGACCAGTGCCGCCAGACCGACGCAGACCCCGAAACGGGTTGCATGGAGTTTGAAATCCGCAAGGGGCGTTTCTCTTTCCGTCTGACCGCCCCATACAGCGAGGAACGGCGGGAAGCCGCAAGCGAAGCAGCAAAGCAAAATAGTGTGAATAAGTTGTAACTTTTTTATGTACTTGCTACAACCTATTGACAAGAAGCGGCTTTATGAGTACAATTAACCTAAAGGTTAAATGATTGGCGGTGATGTGGTGGGACTTCAAAATACAATGAGAGCTTTGGCTGACCCTACTCGGAGAACAATTCTTAACCTGTTGAAGAAAAGGCGGCTATCAGCCGGAGAAATAGCAGAGCATTTTAACATTAGTTTACCGGCAATTTCAAAACACTTATCTATTTTGAAAGAAGCTGACCTTATTCGTGACCAACGAGAAGGCAAGTATATTTTCTATGAGCTTAACGCCTCGGTTCTTGATGAAGCTCTGCTATGGCTCACAGATTTAAGAGGAGGAGAATGATGAAGAAGTTATATGCGCTCTGTTATGGAGTTATCTTGTTATGTATCGTCGGTACGGCAATACTCCTTATATTTACGCCGGATACCATACCAGTCCACTACAATTTTGCTGGTGAGGTTGACCGCTTTGGAAGCAAGTACGAAAATCTAATTTGGCCGATATTTACAATCATTATGGGAGCATTTTTCATTCTACTTGCAAAACAACAACGCAAAAAAGGCGAGACTGTAAATGAGAAAATTCTTCTCTATACCGGGATATGTACCCTGCTTTTCTTTGCTGCACTCGGTTTCTATTTTATGCTTAAAGCTATCAGATATGACCCCGACGCAGCCGCCACAGTCAGTATAGATGCAATGAAGTTTACTGGTATTGCAATCGGTATATTGCTCGTCATACTCGGAAATATCATGCCTAAAATGCGGCGAAATGCGATGTTTGGTTTGCGGACTAAGTGGAGTATGGCAAACGATAGTGTATGGCAAAAAAGTCAGCGTTTCGGAGGGATTGCTTCAGTACTGTGTGGACTTGCAATGATAGTTATTTCTGCTTTTGTGCCGGGTGTTTGGAATTTGCTTGTGATGACTGTTGTAATCATTATTTGGTTAATCCTGTGCATGATTGCGTCCTATCGCTACTACAAGACAGACAATACCCCATAAACTGAATATCTGACCCACAGGGCGACTATTTCAAACCGAAGTAGCCGCCCTTTTTTATGCCTACGGGCAGAAAGGAGCGACCATGGCAAAGAAGAAAATACCGCAGACCATCGAGGAATGTAATGCCGAACTGGAACGCACACAGAAGCTATTACAGCAGTACGAAAACCGAAATAAGATGCTCAACCGCAAGCTGTCCGTCGAGAAACGCAAGGAGCGCAATCACCGTATTTTCCTGTTTGGCGGCTTTATGGAAAGCATCGTGCCGGAGCTGAAAACCATGACGGAGGACGAAGGCAAGGACTTCTTGTATCACATCGCAAAGAGTATGGAAGCACAGGAGTATTTGAAAAAACGCGCCGAGGGGGTAGAAGCCGGATAATACCCTTAGGAACTAAGGGCGCACTTATACACCCTTGCGGGCGTGTGCGCTCTGCCGAGGGCTTATCTCCGCACAGGGAGATTTCCCCGCGCTCCGATATGGCGGCTTTGCCGCAACAAGGGGCTGCACCCCTTGCGCCGCTTCGCGGCTATCCCTGCACACCCACAAAAACAGTACACCCGCCGTTGGCGTCTGTACCATTTTTGCGGGTTTTATTATCCTATCCGGGAGGTGATACCCATAGCCATTTACCATTGGAACATCGGCATTGTGAGCCGAGGAAAAGGCAAATCAGCCGTTGCCGCAGCCGCCTACCGAAGCGGCGAAAAGCTGACAAACGAGTGGGACGGAATGACCCACGACTACACCCGCAAAGGCGGCGTTGTCCATACAGAAATCATGCTGCCGCCCCATGCCCCGCCCTCTTTCTCTGACCGTTCAACCTTATGGAACAGCGTGGAGCTTTACGAGAAAGCCGGGAACGCCCAGCTTGCGCGTGAGATTGACGCAGCGCTCCCCATAGAATTATCCAGAGAGGAACAGATCCGGCTTGTCCGGGAATACTGTTCCTCTCAATTTGTTTCCAGAGGAATGTGCGTTGATTTTGCCATTCACGACACCGACAGCGGCAATCCCCATTGTCATATCATGC
The DNA here is from genome assembly GCF_048323735.1 of Faecalibacterium sp. 3. Classification (NCBI taxonomy): domain Bacteria; kingdom Bacillati; phylum Bacillota; class Clostridia; order Eubacteriales; family Oscillospiraceae; genus Faecalibacterium; species Faecalibacterium sp. 3. The sequence continues at coordinate 815,283 of NZ_JBLWFN010000001.1, read as the reverse complement.
TGACTATGCGCCCCCTTGACGAGCGCGGCACATGGACAGCGAAATCCAAAAAGGAATATGACCTTGACGAAAACGGCGAGCGTATCCGCTTGCCAAGCGGCAGATACAAGACGCACAAAATTGACCTTACAGGCTGGAACGACAAGGACAACACCCTCTTGTGGCGCAAGGCGTGGGCTGACTATACCAACGACTTTTTGGAGAGAAACGGAAGCCCGGAGCGTATCGACCACCGCAGCAACGCCGAGCGCGGCATTGACGAGATACCCACCGTCCACATGGGCGTGGCGGCTTGCCAGATGGAGAAGAAAGGTATCGCCACCGAGAAAGGCGAACTGAACCGCAGTATTCAAAAGACAAACCGCCTTATCCGGGAAATCCGGGCGCAGATTAGCAAGCTCAAAGAATGGATTGCCGACCTGTTCAAAGCGCGGGAAGCCGCCCCGAAGCAGCCGCCGCAATCTCCCAACCTTGCAAATCTGTTGATGAAGTATTTGAGCGTTCAGAGAGAAAAGAGCCGGAAGTATTCGCAGCGTTGGCAACAACAACACGCAGCCGACGAACTGAAAACCATAGCGGCAGCGGTCAACTATCTTTCCGAGCATGGTATCTCTAATCTTGACGAGCTGGACGCTTCTCTTTCCTCTGTCAGTGATAAAGCCTATTCAATCCGGGAGGGAATGAAAAACGCCGAGCAGCGCATGAAAGAGCTGCAAAAGCTAATAGAGAACGGCGAGAATTATTTGCAGTACAAGCCCATTCATGCCGAACTGAAAAAGCTGAAAAACGGCTGGACGAACAAACGGGATAAGTATGAGGAAGCCCACCGCGCCGAGCTAACCTTATGGAATGCAGCAAGCCGCTATCTCCATGCAAATCTGACAGATACAAAGACGCTGCCTATCTCCAAATGGAAACAGGAATACGCCGACCTCAAAGAGCAGAGAGATACCGACTACACCAAATTGAAAGCTACCCGCGCCGAGGTTGCCGAGCTTCAGAAGATACGCAAGTGCGTTGATATTGCGCTGAAAGCCGAGCAGCCGGAGCAGACACAGAACCGCACCAAGCGGCATGAACAAGAACGATAAAGAAAAGGACGGGCACGCCCTACCGCTTGTCTGTCCTTTGTGTTGTTCGATAAACTGGGATTTTATTTATTCAGCAAGTCTTGTAATTCATCCAAAAAACGGCAAACATGAAAGCCATCACAAACGGCATGATGCACTTGAATCGATAAGGGAATATAGTATTTTCCGCCATCCTCATAATACTTCCCAAACGTAAATATCGGCAGTAGATAGTCATATCCTTTTTTTAGATTTAAGTTAAAGCCTTCAAAGCTTGTCCACGGTATCATAGAAACAGGGAAAGTGTTTTCCGGAGGATTAGGCTTTGCGAACATTCCCTTTCGTTCACCATAAGCGTCTATATCCTTTTGATAGTTCTGAAGAAACTCAGTATAGTCTGCTGTAAACTCAGTCCAAATACTCGAAAAGGTTTCAGTTTCCTTATGAAAGATTGTGTAGCAAGGCAGCATTTCTGAAAAAACACCTACCTGTCCGTTTTTATCTAATGCCGTCCTGAACTCTTCGTGTCGATTGAGGATTGTTGTAACCCCATATAAGAGAGTCGGATATAATTTTTTTCCATCCTTTTTCAACTTAGAAATATCGAGTTTTACCGTCATACTATATGTGCAGGGCGTATTGTCAAAATAGTGGTCGAAATACTCTTTTCGTGTCCAATTATTTATATTAATCTTTGTGAATTGCATCATTTATCCTCCTCAAATTCTAATTTGCTAATTTTATTATACTTGAAAAATATGAACAATTCAACCACAGAAAGCGAGGTATCAAAACTATGTATTACACCCAAGAACAGATAGACCGCGCCAACCAAGCCGACCTTGTTTCTTTCCTGCAATCACAGGGCGAGCAGCTTACCCGTGCCGGAAATGAATACCGCTGGAAGCGGCACGACAGCCTGACCGTCCGGAGAAACAAATGGTACAGGCACAGCCAGAGTAAGGGCGGTGCACCCATTGATTTTGTCATGGAGTTTTTCGGCAAGAGCTTCACCGAAGCCGTTGAACTGCTGACAGGCGAAAAAGGAGCCGCCCCGCCGCCGGACAGACCAAGCCCCGCGCCCCTATCCGACTTCCGACTGCCACCCCGCAGCACCGACAACCGCATAGCGAGGAACTACCTCACAGCCGCCCGCCGCATTGATGAAGATGTGACGAGCTTTTTCTTTTCCACCGGGGATATTTACGAGGAAGCCGCCCACCATAACGCCGTATTCGTAGGGCGGGACGAGGACGGAGTACCACGCTACGCTCATCAACGCGGCACAGCCGGGAGTTTCCGGCTTGATGTGAAAGGCAGCGACAAAGCCTTTAACTTCTGCTACCGGGGCGAGGGCGAAAGATTGTTTGTTTTTGAAGCCCCCATTGACCTGTTATCTTTCCTCTGCCTGTTCAAAAAGGAATGGCAGAAACAAAGCCACCTTGCACTGGGCGGCGTGGGAGAAAAAGCCCTGCTGCGTTTCCTCTCTGACCGTCCGAACATCAAGACCGTTTTTCTCTGCCTTGATAGCGACGAAGCCGGAAACGACGCTTGCAGCCGCCTTGCAGAGCTTGTGCCGGAGGGGTTGACCGTCCACCGGCTTATCCCTCTTTTCAAGGACTGGAACGAGGTATTGCAGCACCGGGCAGAAATCACAGACGGGAAGTATTTGCGGGAAGCAATCTACGGCTTGAAAGAGCCGCCGCAGGAAGAAACCGTTGAGATTATCCGCATGAGCGAGGTTGACACACAGACCGTTGAATGGCTATGGGAGCCGTATATTCCCTTTGGGAAAGTAACCATTGTGCAGGGCAATCCCGGCGAGGGCAAGACCACTTTTGCCCTACGCCTTGCCGCCGCCTGCACCACCGGGGGAACGCTGCCGGGAATGAAGCCCTTGCCGCCGTTCCAAGTAATTTACCAGACCGCCGAGGACGGGCTGGGCGATACCGTCAAGCCCCGCTTGATAGAAGCCGAAGCCGACCTTGACCGCGTACTTGTGATTGATGAAGCAAAACGGGAGCTTACCCTGTCCGACGAGCGCATAGAAAAGGCAATCACGCAGAACGGGGCGCGGCTGATTATCCTTGACCCCATACAGGCGTACATGGGCGAAAAGACCGACATGAACCGGGCAAACGAAGTGCGCCCCATGTTCCGCCGCCTTGCCGATGTTGCCGAGCGTACCGGGTGCGCCGTTATCCTTATCGGACACCTCAACAAAGCTGCCGGAGGGCAGAGCGCATACCGGGGATTAGGTTCTATCGACTTCCGTGCCGCAGCAAGGAGCGTCCTGCTGATTGGGCGCGTGAAGCGAGAGCCGAATGTGCGCGTTATCGTCCATGACAAATCTTCCCTTGCGCCGGAGGGCAAGCCCATAGCCTTTTGCCTTGACCCGGAAACAGGCTTTTCGTGGATAGGCGAGTATGACATCACCGCCGACGAGCTGCTGTCCGGCGCGGGCGGCAACAACGCCACCAAAACCGAACAGGCTGAACGGCTGATACTTGACCTGCTTGCAGACGGGAAAGAGCTTGCCAGCGAGGACATTGTAAAAGCCGCAGCCGAAGCCGGAATATCCGAGAGGACGGTGCAGAACGCCAAGCGTAACATGGGCAGTGTTTTGGGTGCAAAGCGTGTCGGCGGTCAATGGTACAACTTCATCAAGAAGAAACAGCCACCCGAACCCGCAAGCTGAAAGTGCAAAACGCAGACCCTTTGCACTTTGCACTTTCGCACTTTCACGATAATTTGCGTCAATAACTCAAAAAAGCACTTGACAAAACGCTTCATGGGGCACCGCCAAGGACATTGAACCATTCATGGCACCCAAGTTTGCCGATAACATTATCCTGACCAAAACGGAACGGCTGATGATGTCCAACCGTCCACCGGACCCCAAGAACGCCCGGAACAAAAACGTGCTGGTGGTGGGCGGCTCCGGCAGTGGCAAGACCCGGTTTTGGCTGAAGCCGAACCTGCTTCAGTGCCACAGCTCCTATGTCGTCACCGATCCGAAAGGTAGTATCGTGGTCGAGTGCGGGAACGCCCTCCTGAAGAACGGCTACAAGCTGAAAATCCTGAATACCATTAACTTTTCCAAGAGTATGCACTACAACCCCTTCGCCTATGTTCACAGCGAAAAGGACATTCTGAAACTGGTCACGACCCTGATGACCAACACCAAGGGTGAAGGGTCCGGTGGAGACCCATTCTGGGAAAAATCGGAGCGTCTTTTGCTCACTGCCCTGATTGCCTATCTGCACTATGAAGCCCCGGTGGAGGAGCAAAACTTCGCTACCCTGCTGGAGATGCTGAACACCATGCAGGTGCTGGAGGATGACGAGGAATACCAGAACCCGGTGGATCTGCTGTTTGAAGAACTGGCAAAAAAGAAGCCCAACTCCTTTGCCGGTCGGCAGTACAAACTTTACAAGCTGGCTGCCGGCAAGACTGCGAAATCCATCCTGATTTCCTGCGGTGCCAGACTCGCCCCCTTCGACATCCAAGAGCTGCGTGACCTCACCATGTACGATGAGCTGGCGCTGGACACGCTGGGCGATAAGAAAACGGCGCTGTTCCTCATTATGTCGGACACGGATTCTACCTTCAACTTCCTCATCAGCATGGTCTACACCCAGCTTTTCAACCTTTTGTGCGACAAAGCGGATGATGTGTACGGCGGCAAACTGCCCATCCATGTGCGGTGCCTTATCGACGAGTGCGCCAACATCGGGCAGATTCCCAATCTGGAAAAGCTGGTGGCGACCATTCGCAGCCGTGAGATCTCCGCCTGCCTTGTTTTGCAGGCGAGAAGCCAGTTGAAAGCCATCTACAAGGACAACGCAGATACCATTGTGGGCAACATGGACAGCCAGATTTTCCTCGGCGGCTCCGAACCCACCACCCTGAAAGACCTGTCCGAAATGCTGGGCAAAGAAACGATTGATGCATTCAACACCTCGGATACCCGTGGCAATAGCCCCAGTTACGGCACTACGTTCCAAAAGATGGGGCACGAGTTATTGAGCCGGGACGAGCTTGCGGTGCTGGACGGCGGCAAGTGTATTTTGCAGTTGCGTGGTGTCAGACCGTTTCTTTCTGACAAGTACGACCTGACCCAGCACCCCAACTACAAGTTGACCTCGGACTATGACCCCAAGAACGCCCTCGATATCGAGAAGTTCTTGAACCGAAAAGAAAAAATCCACCCGGATGATACCTTCATCATGGTGGATGCCGATTCGCTCCCGTCTGCCTGACCCGGTAGGCGGTTTTATTTTATCCTGACCAGAGAGGTACACCAGAAAGTCCACTCTCGCCGCAGTTCGCGGCTTCAATAGGCAGCTTCAGGTGTGTACGGATGGTCTACAATTTTTTCAAAATAAAGGAGAAACGACTATGGAATTCTTTAACTCTGCTATCGAAGTCCTCCAGACCCTCGTTGTTGCCCTCGGTGCCGGTCTCGGCGTGTGGGGTGCTATCAATCTGCTGGAGGGCTATGGTAACGACAACCCCGGCTCCAAGTCTCAGGGCATGAAGCAGCTCATGGCTGGCGGCGGCGTTGCTCTGGTGGGCATCACCCTGATTCCTCTGTTGTCCGGTCTTTTCGGCTAATAGAGCCGCAGGCGGGTTTTCCCGCCTGTACATACGCAATCGCTCCATCTCTGCTGTGGATAACAGCCCTTTATAATAAGGAGCGCATTGCATCGAATATCCACCTGATAACTGAAAGGGAGTGTTTTCTATGCAGTTTTTGACCCACATTATTTTTCTTCTGAACCTTCTCAAGACCCTTATCAACCACTTCAGCTAAGGACGGTGACTGCTGAATGGAAACCGTTCTTAAAGCCATTGCCGACTGGATCAAAGGCATCCTGACGGCAGGCATCATGTCCAATCTTTCCGGCCTGTTCGACGATGTGAACACGCAGGTCGGCAACATCGCACAGCAGGTGGGCACCAAACCCTCCAGCTTTGAGCCGCGCGTTTTTGCGATGATCGAAGCTCTTTCTCGGAATGTGGTGCTGCCCATTGCAGGTATCATCCTGACCTTCATCGCCTGTTACGAGTTGATAGAGATGATCACCCAGCACAATAACATGGCGCAGTTTGAGCCTGCCCTCATCATGCGCTGGATTTTTAAGACCGCTGTTTCGGTGTGGCTCATCAGCAACACCTTCGATATTGTGATGGCGGTGTTCGACATCACCCAGAAGGTAGTGTCCGATTCCAGCGGCATCATTGCCGGAAACACCCGTGTCAACGACATTGGCCTGTCGATGTTGGAAGCCAGCCTGATGCAGATGGACGTAGGCCCCCTGTTCGGGCTATTCCTGCAAAGTTTCTTCATCGGCATCACTATGCGGATCTTGAGCATCATCATTTTTGTGATCGTCTACGGGCGTATGATTGAAATCTACTGCATGGTAAGCCTTGCGCCCATCCCCATGGCAACATGGGGCAACCACGAGCAGTCGCACATGGGGCAGAACTACCTGAAATGCCTGTTTGCGCTGGGCTTTCAAGGCTTTCTCATCCTCATTTGCGTGGCAATTTACGCCGTGCTGATACAGTCGGTAGCAATTTCCGGGGATGCCATCAACTCCATTTGGAGCATTGTGGGCTACACTGTCCTGCTTTGTTTCAGCCTGTTCAAGACCAGCTCCGTGACAAAATCTGTCCTCGGAGCGCATTAAAGGAGGTGCTTTATTGGCTGCGTATATCTCTGTGCCCCGTGATTTGACCAAGGTTAAGTCTAAAGTGGCATTCAACCTGACCAAACGGCAGCTTGTCTGCTTTGGCACAGCGGCTCTCATTGGAGTGCCGCTGTTTTTTGTTCTCCGGGATTCTGGCGGCAACACAGCCGCCACCCTTGGCATGATGGCCGTTATGCTGCCTGCATTTTTTCTGGGTATGTACGAGAAAAATGGTCAGCCGCTGGAAAAACTGCTGTCGCACTATGTTCAGGCGCGATTCTTGCGCCCGAAGATTCGACCTTATAAGACCAACAACTACTACGCGATTTTGATGAGAGGAGGGTCAGCCAATGCCGTTTTGGAAAAAGACCGATAAGGGCGGCAAGAAAAAGCCGCCGAAGTCTGCTGTTTCCCGGACAGCACAGCAGTCCATCCCCATGCAGCGGATGTTCGAGGATGGCACTTGCCGGGTGAAGCCCAACTACTACACCCGCACCATCCAGTATCAGGACATCAATTACCAGCTCGCCCAGCAGGAGGACAAGACGGCGATTTTCGAGGAATGGTGCAGTTTCCTGAACTTCTTCGATTCCAGCATCAAGTTTGAATTGTCCTTTGTGAACATGGCAACGGACAGCACCGAGTTTGAAAAGAGCATCCGCATTCCGTTCCAGAAAGACGGCTTTGACGATGTGCGTGCGGAGTATTCCCAGATGCTGCGCCAGCAGCTTGCCAAGGGCAATAATGGCCTGACCAAGACCAAATTCATCACCTTTGGGGTGGAGGGCGAGAGCATGGCGCAGGTCAAGCCCCGTCTGGACCACATCCAGAACGATCTGCTGAACAACTTCCACCGGCTGGGGGTGCAGGCAAAGCCCCTGAACGGTGCCCAGCGACTGAAACTCATGCACGATATGTTCAACATGGACGGCGCATCCAAGTTTCACTTTGACTGGAAAGACCTTGTGAAAAGCGGTCTTTCCGTGAAGGATGCCATTGCGCCCACCGCCTTTGCTTTCAAGAACAGCCGTACCTTCCAGATGGGCGGCATCTATTGCGCCGCCAGCTTTCTGAGCATCACGGCATCCGACATCAGCGACCAGCTTTTGAAGGACTTTCTGGACATGGATTCCAGCCAGATCGTCACCATGCACATCCAGTCCGTTGATCAGAACCGTGCCATTAAGACGGTGAAGCGTACCATCACGGAACTGGATCGCAGCAAAATCGAGGAGCAGAAAAAAGCCATCCGTGCCGGGTATGACATTGACATCATTCCGTCGGATTTGGCGACCTACGGCAGAGATGCCAAGGCTCTTTTGAAGGAATTGCAGAGCCAGAATGAGCGGATGTTTCTTGTCACGTTTCTGGTGCTGAACACCGGGCGCACGGAGCAGGAGCTGGAAAACAACGTTTTTCAGGCATCCAGTATCGCCCAGAAGCACAACTGCAACCTGTGCCGTCTGGATTTCCAGCAGGAACAGGGGCTGATGAGCAGCCTGCCGCTGGCTGACTGCCAGATCGAAATTCAGCGGGGGCTGACCACCAGCAGCACTGCCATCTTCATTCCGTTCACCACACAGGAACTTTACCAGTCTGGCAAAGAAAGCCTGTATTACGGCCTGAACGCCCTGTCCAACAACCTTATCATGGTGGACCGGAAGAAGCTGAAGAACCCCAATGGGCTTATCCTCGGCACTCCCGGCTCCGGCAAAAGTTTCTCGGCAAAGCGTGAGATCGCCAACGCTTTTTTGGTGACGGACGATGATATTATCATCAACGACCCCGAAGGCGAAGTGCGACACGAAGTCGCGTAATGTATTGCGTGTAAACGCTACTCTATCCATTTGGAGTAACCCTACTGTGACCTGCACTGGTCAAAAGCCGGCGTTGGGAAGCTCACAGGACAATATGGGAAATCTGCCAGCCTAAAGCGGATGTACTGTTAGGGTAAAGAATGCTATGTCGAACGTAATGTGAATCATCGTAAGGATCGTTACAGGGAATAGGTGAAATAAGGCTGATACACCTACACCAAAAGGTGTTGGAGGTGACCGAGGGGCCTTTCGCTACCCCGAAGCAAATGGACACAAATCCTCCCGGTTCAAAGATGGCGGCTAAGGCATTCGAGAATTATGCATTACGTGGAACGTGGAAAACCCTATGCGTTCCTTGAACAAAGGTATCGACCTCGCAAGAGGAAGAAATGGCGCAGAGGGTATGAGATGGAATAAAAAGCGAAAGGTTCACTGTAACGGTGAGCATAGGGGTTCAAAATTTGCCCTGACCTGAAAGGGTGCTGACTTATTCCGGGTATTTCATGGCAAGATTGGAGGTATTCCTGTGAACGATAAGTATTCAACGACGGAAGGTAAAACTTCTGAGAAGCTGTCGGACGAAGCTATGTTGAGTGCCCAATGGAAAAACATTGACTGGCATAAGGCAGAGCGGGAAGTCAACAGGCTACAAATCAGGATTGTCAAGGCAACTCAGCAAAAAGACTACAACGCAGTAAAACGACTTCAGTATCTTCTGACACATTCCTTTTACGCCAAAGCACTGGCTGTCAAGCGTGTCGTTACCAACGATGGGCGCAAGACTCCCGGTGTGGATGGTGTTCTCTGGAACACCCCGGCGAAGAAAATGAAAGCGGTTCTATCGCTGACAGATAAAGGGTATCGTGCGCGTCCTCTCCGTAGAGTGTATATCGAAAAGAAGGACAAGAAGAAAAAACGTCCGTTGGGGATTCCCACGATGTATGACCGCGCAATGCAGGCTCTTTATGCTTTGGCACTGGAACCGGTGGCGGAAACAACAGCAGATGGGAAATCCTTTGGTTTCCGAAAAGGAAGATGCGCACAGGATGCCTGCGAATATCTGTTCAATGCACTGTCGCGCAAGCACATTTCTCCGAAGTGGGTTTTGGAGGGTGACATCAAAGGTTGCTTCGACCATATCAGCCATGATTGGCTTCTGGCGAACATCCCCATGGACAAGAACATTTTGAAGCAGTTCTTAAAGGCGGGATTTATCTATCAGCGCGAACTCTTTCCTACCGAGGAAGGAACTCCGCAAGGTGGTATTATCTCCCCCATTCTGGCGAACATGACGCTGGATGGTATCGAGAAGAAGCTGGTCGAACGCTTTCACACGAACGCGCTCGGTAAGGTCGATTCAAGATTTAAGAATGCCCACAAAGTAAACTTCGTCCGCTATGCAGACGATTTTGTGGTCACAGCGGCAACACCTGAACTGGCTCTTGAAGCAAAGGAGCTGATTCGAGAGTTTCTCGCTGAACGCGGATTGGAACTTTCTGATGAAAAGACCGTTGTCACCAACATTGACGATGGTTTCGACTTCCTCGGCTGGAACTTCAGAAAGTATAACGAAAAGCTGATTATCAAGCCTTCCAAAAAGGCGGTCAAGGCTATCGTTTCCAATATCTCTGACACGATTCTCCGCAGAGGAAAAGCGTGGCAGCAAGATGTTCTGATTATGAAGTTGAATGAACAAATTCGAGGTTGGACTAATTACCACCAGTCCGTATGCGCAAGTGATGCGTTCGCGCATCTGGATTATGTCCTGTACGAACTGCTGTGGCGATGGGCTAAAAGACGGCACCCAAAGAAGAACAAGTGGTGGATTTCCATGAGATACTGGCATCGTGTCGGTAATCGGAACTGGGTGTTCTCTACGGAAAACAAGGAGCTGATACGGGTAGACAGCACAGCCATTGTGCGACATACCAAGATAAAAGCTACTGCAAATCCGTTCCTCGATGAGGCGTATTTTCAAAAAAGGAAATTCGATAAAGGAATGCACCGGCTGACTGGAAAATTCAAGACGATTTGGAAAAACCAGAACGGGCTGTGCTACCACTGCGGAATGCCGATGGATGTAACGGAAGAAAGAGAAATCTTCTACCTTGCACCAAAAGCAAAGACTGGCGTGGAAGATGTTCGTAATATGCGCTACGTTCATTGCGCCTGTCAGAGAATTTATGCTGAGAACCGCTTGAAAAAGTGATGAAATGCTTGAGCCGTATGACGGGAAACTGTCACGTACGGTTCTTAGGCGGGAAGGCGGTGGTAACACCGCTGACCCAGCCGATTACTCGCCGCTGGTGAATCGTTTGAAGGGTCAGGTCATTAAAATCTCGCCCAACAGTACCCAGTTCATCAATCCCATGGACATTAACGCCAACTATTCGGAGGAAGATAATCCGCTTTCCCTGAAAGCTGACTTTATTCTTTCTTTGTGTGAACTGGTGGTGGGCGGCAAAGAAGGGCTGCTGCCGGTGGAGAAAACCGTCATTGACCGCTGTGTGCATCTGATCTACCGCAAATATTTTGCGGACCCCTGCCCGGAGAATATGCCCATTCTTGAGGACTTGTACAATGCCCTGCTCCAACAGGACGAGAAAGAAGCCCACCATGTTGCCACGGCTCTGGAAATCTATGTGAAAGGCTCCCTGAACCTGTTCAACCATCGCACTAACGTGAACGTCAATAACCGCATCGTCTGCTACGACATCAAGGAACTGGGCAAACAGATGAAGAAACTCGGTATGCTCATTGTGCAGGATCAGGTATGGGGGCGTGTCACCGCAAACCGCAGCAGTGGCAAGTCCACCCGGTATTATATGGATGAGATGCACCTGCTTCTGAAAGAGGAGCAGACTGCGGCGTATTCCGTGGAGATCTGGAAGCGTTTCCGCAAGTGGGGCGGTATTCCCACGGGGCTGACCCAGAACGTGAAAGACCTTCTTTCTTCCCGTGAAGTCGAGAATATTTTCGAGAACAGTGACATGATCATCATGCTGAATCAGGCGGCAGGAGACCGGCAGATTCTCGCAAAGCAGCTCAACATCTCGCCCCATCAGCTTTCCTATGTGACCCACTCCGGCGAGGGCGAAGGGCTGCTGTTTTTCGGCAACGTGATTCTGCCGTTCGTTGACCGTTTCCCGACTGATTTGGAACTGTATAAAATAATGACCACCAAGTTAGGTGAGGTTTCGGAGGGCGCACAGAAATGAGCAATCCGAAGCTGAACATCAAAGAGGAAACGTCTGCCAAAAAGACCCGTTCTCCTCCGAAAAAAGCCAAGGTAGAGCAGTCGGTGCCCAAAAAGAAAAAGCTGAAAACCGATGCAGATAAAGCTGCGGAAAAGGCACAGCATCTGCGGTTTGGCAAGGCGGAACTGACCCCGGACGAGTTGAGCCGTTTGAGCAAGGCACAGAAGCGGGAAATGTACGCCGCCCATGCCGCCCGGTCTGCGGTGCACCGGGAGGTTGACCAGTACGAGGATGACAATGTGGGCACGCAGGCTTTGAGCGAGGGCGAAAAGGCGGTGGGAAATATCCGGGATATTTCCAAAAGCCGCTATGCCCGCAAACTTAAAAAGAAAGCCAAGATGCAGGGCAAGAAAGGCTCCAAAACCGCAAAATCTTCTGCACAGGAGCCGTCTGCGCCACAAGATGCAGGTGCATCTGGCACCGGCGAGGGCGGCTCCAACTGGCTTTCCCGCTGGAAACAGCGGCAAGAAATCCACAAAAGCTACTATGCCGCCGCCCGGTCGGGCACGGCGGCGCAGACCGCAGGCGGCAAGGCGGCATCCAACGGTGCATCTGCTGCCCGGTCCGGCGTGGAACAGGCGGTGGAGAAAGGCAAAACTGCCGTCAGCACCGCCGTAAAGGGGCTGATGAATGCCGCCAAGGGCAACGCACACGTTCTGGTAATCGTGGGCGTTTTTCTTTTGCTCATCCTGATGGTGATGTCCGGCTTTTCCTCCTGCGGCATCCTCTTTTCCGGCGGCACACAGGTGTCCGGGCAGACCATGTACTCTGCCGAGGACAGGGACATCCGGGGTGCAGAACAGGACTACAAAAAACTGGAAAAAGAGTTGGACAAAAAGATCAAACGCATCCCCACCGACCACCCCGGCTACAACGAGTACCAGTACCACCTTGACCCCATCGAGCACGACCCATGGCAGCTGACTTCGTTCCTGACCACCTTGTATGACGATTACACTCGGTCAGAGGTGCAGGGCAAGTTGAAGGAGACTTTCAAAAAGCAGTACAAGCTGACCACATGGGTGGAGGTACAGATACGGTATAAGACCGTGTGGGTCATCAGTCCGGCAGGAATCCCTGTTCCCACGCAGGTGCCTTATGAGTATCGTATTTTTCACACAAAGCTGGTGAACAAAGGGCTGGAAGTCGTCATCCGAGAGGAACTGGACAACGACCAGTGGAAACGGTATGAGATCTTTCAGGACACCTTGGGCGGCAGACCTTATCTTTTTAATGGAGGCTTGCCGCCCGGTGGCTCGGATGGCTCCGGCACACCGGGCATCGGCTATACCGTTCCGGCAGAAGCTCTGACCGACAGCGAATTTGCCGCCATCTACAAGGAAGCCCAAAAGTATGTGGGCACGCCCTATGTGTGGGGCGGTTCTACACCGGAAACCGGGTTCGATTGCAGCGGTTATGTCTGCTGGGTCTACAACCAGAACGGCTACGATGTGGGGCGCACCACCGCCAACGGTTTGTGGAACAAGAGCCAGCACATCAGCGAGGCCGAAGCAAAGCCCGGTGACCTTGTTTTCTTCGAGGGAACGTATGATACCCCCGGAAAAAGTCACGTTGGAATCGTGCGTCCAGTAAGGACGATAGTAGAAGTAGAGAAAGGAGGCTGTGGCTAAGGTACTACCCCGCAAAGCAACGCGGGAATCCACCTGCTTTACCGAAAGTCGAAAGATGTACGGGAAAAGAGCACGGCAGGAAAGCGGTAAGTTGCCTAAAGACAATCGGGCACGACTGAACCGCAAGGATAAGTGAATATAAGGATAAAACTGAATTGTTTAAGGTGAGTTCCAAGCCCTCGTTACGTGTGGGCAAAGGAAAATTGTCTGAACCCTTTGGTACAGAGACCATAGGAAATAGAGTCCTTCCTATGGGTTGCTAATCCCCTGTACGGCACGTCGGAGAACCGATAGTAACGGAACGAAAGCATATCCGATAATTCACATTGACCTACTACTATCGTCAACTGGAGATTGTCTAAACCAGAACGCTTGAAAAAGCTATGTGTAATGCAGTAATGTGATAAATTTCAAAGCTATGCTAGAAAGATGACACTGAAAATCTGGCATGACAACGGAGCTTCTATAGTAGTCCGAGAATCCTGAATTGACAGGAAAAGCCGTAAAATCGGATGCGGGAAAGCCGCTCACATGGCGAAGAGAAGCAGTTTTTTGCGCATTAAAATCAGAAATTGATTAGAGAGGAAAGCCTCAATGAAATCAACAATGGAGATTTTAACAAAATTACAAGAAAATTCCCAAAAGAACCAAGATGAAGTGTTTACACGACTGTACCGCTATCTTTTGAGGCCGGATATTTACTTCATTGCCTACCAGCATCTTTACTCCAATAAGGGTGCAGGAACGAAGGGTGTGAATGATGATACGGCTGATGGATTTAGCGAGCAGTATGTGACAGCCATCATTGAAGCATTGAGAACAGGGTCATATGAACCCAAGCCGGTACGCAGAACCTATATTCAAAAGAAGAACGGTAAGCTGCGCCCGTTGGGACTTCCTGTATTCGCTGACAAGCTGGTGCAAGAAGCTATCCGTATGATTCTGGAAGCCATCTACGAGCCAATTTTCTCTATCTATTCCCACGGCTTTAGACCGGGCAGAAGCTGCCACACGGCACTTGCCATGATCAAGCATGAGTTTACCGGAGCAAAGTGGTTCATTGAGGGTGACATCAAGGGATGCTTTGATAATATCGACCATTCCACGCTGATTGATGTGCTGAACCGAAAAATCAAGGACGCTCGTTTTCTGAACCTGATTCGTATGTTTCTGAAAGCCGGCTATATGGAAGATTGGAACTTCCATGAAACCTATAGCGGATGCCCGCAGGGTGGAATCATCTCCCCGATTCTTGCAAACATTTATCTGAACGAACTGGACAGGTATATTATGCAGCTGAAGAAGGAATTTGACCACGGATACAATCCGAGAAACTTTACGGAAGAATACAACACGATAAGACACAAACGAGATGCACTGCATGAGAAAATCAAGAAAGCTGAAGGAACAATGCGGGAGCAGCTGATTGCTCAGCACAAGCAACTGACAAAGCAGTTGTTTCGGACACCTGCAAAAGCGTGTACCGATAAGCGATTGAAATATGTTCGCTATGCAGATGACTTTCTGATTGCAGTCAATGGGACAAGAGAGGAATGCGAAGCGATTAAGGCAAAACTCACGGATTTTGTCCGGGACACTCTGAAAATGGAGTTGAGTCAAGAAAAGACCCTTATTACGCACAGCAATACTCCTGCCCGATTCCTTGGTTTTGATGTTCGGGTGCGCAGGGATGCCAGTGTCAAACGCTCTGGAAAACGAAAAATGCGTACTATGAACAACAAAGTGGAACTCAATATTCCACTGAAAGATAAGGTGGAGACCTATTTACTGTCCCATAGCATCGCTGAAAGGGATGGAAAGAGGTTGATTCCTATTCATCGCCCAATTCTGCTGAACCGCACGGATTTGGAAATCGTAATGATTTATAATGCGGAACTCCGAGGACTCTGTAACTATTATGCCATTGCAAGCAACTTCAACAAGCTCGTTTACTTTGGTTATCTGATGGAATACAGCTGTCTGAAAACACTCGCAAACAAGCATCGCTCCCGAATTGCTAAGGTTCGTTATGAATACAGAGATGGGACTGGTGCATGGGGCGTTCCGTATGAAACCAAAAAGGGAAAACGCCGTATGATGTTCGCTAAGTACAGCGATTGCAAAGGCAAAGATTTGACGGAAAAAGTGCCCGATTTGGCGTATCGCTATTCGCACAACACAACCTCCTTCGAGGAACGTCTGAAGGCCAAAGTCTGTGAAGTCTGCGGCTGTACAGACAGCGATAGCTATGAAATCCACCATGTAAACAAGGTCAAAAACCTGAAAGGTAAAGCTGATTGGGAAAAAGTCATGCTGGCAAAGAGGCGCAAGACAATCGTTGTGTGCCACAAATGCCACATGAGAATTCATCATGGAACTAAAACGGAATAACTTTTGAAATGGAGCAAAAAATGGGGAGCCGTGTGCGTTGAGAGGCGCAAGCACGGTTCTGGGAGAGGTCTGTGCAAACCTGTCGTAGAAATACGATAAGGCGGCACTTTCCTACTCTACTACCTCGGAAATGGGATGATGGTGTCCGCTGGCGACCCCATCAAGTACGCAAACATTCACTCGTCCTACTGGGAGAAGCATCTCGCCGGGTTCGGACGGCTTTCAAAATGATTGGAGGAGTTTTATGAGCGAAAAATCGGATAAGCTGCGGGCGATGCTGGAAAAAGAGAAGGAGCGCCGCATCAAACTGAACAACCGCATCGAGATTTTGGAACGGCGCATTCAGGAAGAGGATTCCGCCGAGGTCAACGAGATGGTGCGGACCGCAAAGGTCACCCCGGAACAGCTTGCCGCCCTGCTGCGGCAGTCGGCAACCGCCACCCCGAACCCGGCTGCGCTGTCTGCTGTGGGTGCAACTTTTGAGAAGGAGGTCGATACAGATGAAGATTAAGAAACTGGGTACGCTGCTGGTATCGGCGGCACTGTGCGCTGGCATGGCGGCTCCTGCCTTTGCCTTTGAGGGCGAAGCTGCCCCGGTGGAACAGCCGATTCTGCCGGAAATCGTGGAGGAGGATGTTGTCACCGTCACGGACGAAACCTCTGGTGCCCTGACCCCGGAGGGCAATCTGACGCTGGTAGACGATTACCACACCAACTATTCGGATGGTTCTGGGCAGCAGTTCATCACGCTGGTATCGAAGTCGGGCGCGACATTTTATCTGGTAATTGACCGTAATGCCAAGGGGCAGAACACTGTCCACTTTATGAATCTGGTGGATGAAGCCGACCTTCTGGCTCTGATGGAGGAAGAAGCTGCCGATGCCTACACTGCGGAGAAAGAAGCGGCGGCACAGGCAGAACTGGACAGGCTGAAAGCCGAGGAAGAAGCCAAGAAAGCCGCAGAGGAAGCAGCAACCGCTGAACCGCCCAAAGAAAACAAGGTGACGAAGTACGCAGGCGCATTTCTGGGCGTAGTTGCAATGATCGCACTGGCTACGGGCGGCGTTTTCTATTTCTATCGCCAGCAGATGCAGAAGAAAAAGGCGGAAAAAGAAGCCCTTGACCCTGATGCAGATTACACCGAGGACAAGGGCGATTTCGATATCCCGACCGATGTGCCGGATGAGGACGAAGCCCCGGACGAGCAGGACACTGAACCCATCTGATTTCAAGGCGGCGTTTGCCGCCGTACATAGAAAAACGATTCAAATCGTCCAGATCGGAACGATGTAGTTGTCCCGGTCGATCACACCGACTTTGGGCTTCATGCAGACAATGGCACCTTTTCCGCGCGGAACGGATGCCTTGTCCAGCAGCGAAAACACCTTTGTCAGCTCCGTTCCGGGGTTGGAAGTCTTTTTGATCTCGATGGGATTCAGGACACCATCTTGCTCCAGCACAATGTCGATTTCCTTGGCATCCTTATCCCGATAATAGTACATGAACGGCTCCCTGCCGGTATTCAGATAGGTCTTGGCGATTTCGGAAACGACATAGTTTTCGAGGATAGCCCCATTCATAGCCCCGCATTCCAGAACTTCGGCACTGCTCCACCGGGTCAGGTAGCAGACCAGTCCGGTATCGTAGAAATAGAGTTTCGGAGTTTTTACCAGACGCTTCAGCAGGTTGTTAGAGTAAGGGTGCAGATAGAAAATGATTCCAAGCGTTTCCAGAATGTGCAACCAGTCTTTAGCCTGTTTCTGGTTGATGTCCGCATCCTGTGCAATGTCCGAAGCGTTCAGCATCTGAGAACACCGAGCCGCAACTGCCGTCATAAAACGCAGGAACTTCAAAGCATCAATCGCATCCGAAAGCTCTTTGACATCGCGCTCGATATAGGTGGACAGATAGCTGCTATAAAAAATCTGGCTGTTCGTGTTCTTCCCGCTTGCGATTGCCGGCATAGACCCTCGATAGATTCGCTCAAAAATGCCTTTGGTATCTACCGGCTTACTCTGGTTCTCTCGCTTCAGAAGTGCCTCCAAATCTACCCGGAACGGTTCTACTTCAGCTCCGTTCAGTTCTGACTGCGAAAGAGGGGTCATGGACAGCACAGCAACACGCCCGGCAAGGGATTCCTGTACACCGCGCATCAGCTTGAACACCTGCGAACCGGTCAGCCAAAAGGCACCCGGCTCCTGATGGGTGTCGGCATATACCTTGATATAGGTGAATAGCTCTGGGGCGTACTGCACCTCGTCAATCAAAACCGGAGGCTTGTGCAGCTGCAAAAATAGCTCCGGGTCATTTTTTGCCAGTGCCCGATCGTTCAAATCATCCAGTGATACATAGCCACGGGAACTGCCCTCCATAAGCTTTTTCAGCATAGTCGTCTTGCCAACTTGTCGGGGGCCCGTCACAAGAACGACCGGGTATTCCTTCGTGACCTGCTCCACAACTTTTTCCAGACTTCTTTGAATATACGCCATCTCATTCACCGCCTTTATGCTTCGGCTGATTTTTCTTACAATTCCATTTTAGCCGAAACGGTTGTAACTTGCAAGCACATTTTGCAATCCATAGAAAATTATAGAGGAGTTGATGCTTATTGTCTTATCGCTTAGTCATCAGTGAAAAGCCCTCGGTGGCTATGTCCTACGCCAAAGTCCTCGGTGCCACCAACCGCAAAGACGGTTATCTGGAGGGTAACGGCTATCTGGTAAGCTGGTGCGTTGGTCATCTGGTGGAGTTGGCACCGCCCAATGTCTACGATGAAAAGTTCGTCAAGTGGAGCATCGCAGATTTGCCCATCCTGCCGCAAAAGTGGCAGTACCTCGTGTCCGCATCCACCAAAAAGCAGTTCGATATCCTGAAAGACCTGATGCACCGCCCGGATGTAGACAGCATCGTCTGTGCGACGGACGCGGGGCGCGAGGGCGAACTGATCTTCCGCCTTGTCTACCAGCAAGCGGGCTGCAAAAAGCCCTTCTCCCGCCTGTGGCTGTCCAGCATGGAGGAAAATGCTATCCGGGAGGGGTTCGCCCACCTGAAACCATCAACTGAATATGATGCGCTGTACAACGCTGCACTCTGCCGGGAATGCGCCGACTGGATGGTCGGTATCAATGCGTCCCGGCTTTTTTCGTGTCTGTACGGTCAGCCTTTGGCGGTGGGGCGTGTTATGACCCCGGTGCTTGCCATGACGGTGGTGCGAGAAGCCGCCATTGCCGCCTTTGTGCCGGAGAAGTTCTACACGGTCGCCCTGACTCTCGCAGACGGCGGCACCGCATCCAGCAAACGGTTTGCACAGAAAATGGATGCCGAGCTGTTGCTATCCAAATGCCGAAAGGAGGAGCGTGTCACGGTGCAGAAGATGGAGCGCAAGGAAAAGTCCGAAAGTCCGCCGCCACTCTATGACCTTACCGCATTACAGCGGGATGCCAACCGCCTGCTGGGATTTACGGCACAGCAGACCTTGGATTACGCCCAAAGTCTTTACGAAAAACGGCTCATCACCTACCCCCGCACGGACAGCCGCTTTTTGACGGAGGATGTGGCGGCATCTCTGCCGGGACTTGTGGCGGACACGGGCAAGGCGTTTGCCGTGGAGGAACCGCTTCCCATCCATGTGCAGCAGGTCATCAACGGCAGCAAGGTCACCGACCACCATGCGCTGCTGCCCACGAAAAGCATGGCAAAAGCAGACCTTGCCGCACTCCCTGCCGGGGAGCGGAATGTCCTGCGGCTGATTGCCGCACGGCTGCTCTGCGCCGTAGGTGAGCCGCACCGCTATGCAGAAACCACACTCACCACCATCTGCACCGGAGAGGAATTTACCGCCAAGGGCAAGGAGGTTCTGGAGGAAGGCTGGAAAGCGGTGGAGCGCAAGGTGCTGGCAGACATCCTGAACCGAAAACAGGAACTCACCGCCCTGCCCAATGCGGCAGAAAACGAGTGCGGCATCCTCAATGCAGAGCTGAAGGAGGGTCAAACGTCCCCACCGAAGCATTTTACCGAGGACACCCTGCTGCACTCGATGGAGACCGCCAGTGCGGACAGTATGCCGGAGGGTGTGGAGCGTCAGGGCATCGGAACCCCAGCGACCCGTGCCGCTACTATCGAAAAGCTGGTGGCGAAAGGTTTTCTGGAACGCAAAGGTGACAGGAAAACGAAAGTGCTGCTGCCAACCGACAAGGGTAAAGCCCTTATCACCGTAATGCCCGAAGAAATCCAGTCACCGGAAATGACCGCCGACTGGGAAACGAAACTGTTGCGCATCGAGCGCGGCGAGATGGAGCTGGAAGAATTTATGACCGAAATCAAAGATATGATCTCCTCGCTGGTCAATACCACCGAGGCTATGAAGGGAGCAAATGTGCTTATGAAGAACAAAATCGTTGGTGTCTGCCCGAACTGCGGCAAGTCTGTTGTGGAGCGCGAAAAGGGCTATTTCTGTGAGAACCGGGAGTGCCGTTTCGTGCTGTGGAAGGACAATGCGTTCTTCAAGCGTCTGGGAAAGCGTCTGGATTCCCATGTTGCGGACAAGCTGCTGCGGGATGGTCGCATCCGCCTGAAGGACTGCCGCAGTGCCAAGGGCAAGACCTACAATGCTACCGTCCTGCTGTCCACCGAAGCGGATGGCCGCAGCAAGTTTTCTCTGGAATTTGAGGGTGGCCGCTGATGGATCAGAAAACGGAAGCCCTCTATCTCATCAACGGAGACAAATTTCTGCATCTGCGTGAAAATGGCGCAGGGGTCGGCTTTGCCACCTACAACTGCGCCACCGGTGAACCGCAGGAGTTTGGGCAGATCTCCAAGCAGAATCTGCCTCCGGATGGTCGCAATGCCATTCCCGCCGCCCGGAACTGGTATCTGTTTGAGCTTTCCAGCGATATCCGCAAGGCAATTCAGGAGGTCAGCTTGCAGCACCTCGATACCATCCCGCAGTCTGGTGTCCGCAGGCGGCGCATCTGGGATGACCCCACGATTCCCAGAGATGATGTCCGGCTCATCAACAGCCATTACGATGACCTCTACCGTGTGCCGA
Organism: Faecalibacterium sp. 3; assembly: GCF_048323735.1. Taxonomy (NCBI): domain Bacteria; kingdom Bacillati; phylum Bacillota; class Clostridia; order Eubacteriales; family Oscillospiraceae; genus Faecalibacterium; species Faecalibacterium sp. 3. The sequence goes on along the minus strand of NZ_JBLWFN010000001.1, from coordinate 794,371 downwards.
ATCATGGCGTGATTCAGGTTGACCGCTCGGACGGCAGCAGCTACACGGCGCGTGTGGAACATCTGGATGATTACCATTTTGATCTGGGCGAATACGGAAACGTCTATCACATCTGTCAGTTTGGCGAGATGATGGAGCGCAGCGGTTCGACCGCCTATCCTGAGATTCAGACGCAGGATGAGCAGGGTGCATGGGAACTGGGCGGCAAGGGCTATCTTGCTGTCCAGTCCTGCGAGGATGGCTGGGATTATACCCTCTATCACAGCGATTATTCTGTGATGGATGGCGGGCAGATCGACGCACCCGAATTGACGATTCAGGAAGTCCGGGAGCAGATTCTGGAAGCGCACCACATGGAAAAGGGGCGGCGTGTGCTGAAGGACTATGACCTCATCATGGACAAGGTTGCCGAAGCCGAAGAACTGGGGCTGTCTGACCGTCCTTCCACACTGGAAAAGCTGGCAGAACTGGCTGGTGCAAAAGAAAAATGCGATGCCCCGGAATGCAACCCTTTTGGATGTAAGAAAGCGAGGAATTTCCATGAACTTTGACCACGAAGAACTGATGCTGATGATGCTTTACAACACCGGCACCCGGCTGGGGCTTATCCATGAACTGCGGCTCATGCAGTGCTACCTGATGCCGGATGAAACTGCCCTGCGGGAACTGTCCGAGGGCGTTATCGAAAAGCTGAAACTGCTGACCGATGCGGAGTTTTCCAATCTGGAATTTTCCCCGGACTGACTTTTGCCGCCTGCAGGCGGCGTACATAAGGACTACCAATTTCTTGAAAACATGATATACTTATTGCTGTACCTTGTTTCCATCAAGGCCCGTGGGAGATGATTGTAGAAATGAATAAAATAACATTAAAAGAAATCCGTTTCAAAAAATTAAAAGGGTTGTCAAACGTAACCATCAAATTCTCAAAGCCTCTAACAGCTATTATGGGCGTCAATGGGTCCGGAAAAACAACTGTAATACATGCATTAGCATGCTTGTACAATCCAGACGGGAACGGTGAGAATCATATATTTCCTGAATTTTTTACTCCAAATACAGATGCTTCATGGTCTGGCAGTGAATTGGAAGCCGTTAACGAAATTATTGGAACCGATGGTGTTCCTACATTGCTTCCACCTAAAAAGTATTACAAGGCGTTCGACCGCTGGGCACCACGTTATCAGACTCGTCCAAAGAGAAACGTATATTATATTGGAATAGAAACCTGCCTCCCGGATATTGAAAAGAAAAACCAAACAACAAAAATTTCATATGTTTCTCAATGCCAAACCAGCAATGTGGCACGAAAAACAATTCAAGGTGCAGCGGGCATTCTAAACAAAAATTATACTGCATTGATGGACAATTGCTATAAAGGAACTCATTTTCCGGGCGTTGAGTTAAGCGATGGTCTCAAATACTCATCACTTAGCATGGGGTCAGGTGAGCAGCGCACAATTAAAATTCTTGAAAAAGTCACTCGTGCAGAAAAATATTCACTAATTTTAGTCGATGAACTTGATTTGCTACTTCATGTATCTGCTTTTCGGAAATTAGTTAAAGAACTCAATAGAATAGCTGTTGAGAAGAAATTACAAATTGTATTCACAACTCACTCATTAGAAATTCTTTCTATGTCTGAATATATCGGAATACAATATATTGAAAATGTAACGTCCCCCACAGGATCAGCAAACTCATTCGTTTATGATAGACTCAGTGAAGAACTGATTTATAACATGTCCGGCGAATGTAATAAACCCGTCAAAATATATGTGGAAGATTCCCTTGCGAAAGATATTGTTCACGAAATTGTTAGAGACTTGCAAATGACATTTCTTGTTGAGATTTGCAAATTTGGCGCAATCGAAAACGCTTTCACCCTTGCCGCAAGCTTTATCATAGAGCAAAGAGATACTAGAAACATCCTTATTGTCACTGATGGTGATAAATACTGTACTGATTCCGAAAGGATGGATCACATTGAGAAAAAATTATGTGGGACAGAAGATGATGCTGAAGACAAACGTCAGGCAGCACTTCAGTTGATTCATCAATTTTCCTTACCCACTAGCACCCCACCAGAAAAATTTTTACATCAAATAATATTGGAAACATTTCCTCAAGATAATAGTATCTATCAAGCTGCTCAAGCGATTCAGGGCGTTAATGATTCGCATGAATGGATTAGTAACATTTGTGATCGATTGGATGAAAGCCAAGAGACAATTATCAGAGAAATTTTTAAATACGCGAGCAGCCATGAACTGTTCCTTTCTTATATTGACAATATAAAGACGTGGCTGAGCCAACACCAAAACATCTAACTGTCTGAAGGTACAATCAAAAGCTGAGATTGATAGTCACTGTGCATCTTCCGAGCCCGTGTTTTTCGCCAACTGATTTTTGCCGCCTACAGGCGGCGTACATAGAAAAAAGTTACAAACCCTAAAAGATGCGGTCTTGATAGCATCACTCCGTTCGTGTTATACTATTATTACTTTACCATTTCAGATTCAAAACAGAAAGCGAGGAAAGCCAATGGACAACGAACGCCGCTCCCCCATCGACCGACTGCTTTTTGCTACCTTCTTGAAGGGTCGTACATCTTCCCGTGACCTTTGGGATGAAAAGGGTGAGATGTCCCCTGAAGATAACCAAAAGATTGTGAACGAGACCAACGAGATCATCAACGATGATTCTACCTACCCGTTCATCAGCTATCTGACCGATCTTCTTGCAAAATCCAAGCCTTCCGATGCCGCTGTCAAAAAGCTGCATGATCTCATCGACCAGATTGCCGCAGCCACCGGGCATGACAGCATCGATATTTTCCGGGTGCTTCTGGCGAAGCTGATTGAAAAGCCCGAAGAACAGCAGACATTCGACACTCTGCTGGAACTGGCTGAAAAGATTGCCGCAAAACACTAAAATAACTTTACATGGAATCCATGGCGAGTGACCTATATGGTTGCTCGCTTTTTTCTTTACCCTAAAATCGGAAGGAGGAACGCAATGCCAAACAAAACCGAAGAATATCTTGCCCTTGCCCAGCGCACGGCCAACGGCCTGACCCGCTACTGGGAAAGCTGGACGGACTATCTGACCACCGCATCCCGGCTGTACAAGTACCCCTTTGCAGATCAACTCATGATCTACGCCCAGCGCCCGGATGCCACCGCCTGCGCCGACTTTGACATCTGGAACAACCGGATGAACCGCTATGTGCGCCGGGGTGCCAAGGGCATCGCCCTACTGGATGAATCCAGCGGATTTCCCCGCCTGCACTACGTTTTTGACGTAAGCGACACCGGGGTGCGCCGCAATTCCCGCGACCCGGAGGTGTGGCAATACAACGACGACCTGAAGCAGCCGGTTTCGGAAATGTTGAGCAAGACCTATGGCATCAGCGGAGAGCGTGTCAGCCAGCAGCTTGCGGATGTTGCCGGGAAGTTGGTCGCTGATTACTGGGATAACAACGGTGGAGACATCCGTGCCATCGTTGACGGTTCGCTCTTGATGGATTATGATGAAGCCGGGGTGGAGATGCAGTTCAAAAGCGCTGCTGCAATCAGCGTCACCTACACGCTGCTGGAACGCTGCGGGTTTGAGCCTGCCGGGTGGTTCGACAAGGACGATTTTCAGGCAATCTACAATTTCTCCACCCCGGATGCCGTCTTTGCCCTCGGCGCAGCCGTCAGCGACATGAGCCGGGAGGTGCTGCGGAACATTGAGCGCACCGTAAAAACCACCATTCGCCGCCGCAATGCAGAAAGGAGCCAATATGAATTTGAGCAGCAGGAACGTGACCTACTCGACCGTCGGGGACTACCAGCTCCCGAACCTGACCCTGAACCAGCCCCGGAAGCCGCTGGGCAGGTACGGCAGGCTGCGCCGGACGTATCTGATGCAGCAGCGCTCGGTGCTGTACCACACGATGCTTCTGAACGGGAGCCTGTATCCGCACCTGATGGAGGTGGAGCAGACGGCAGAGAGCCGGATGCAGCAGACCATGGCGCAGCTTCTGAAACAGGACCCCGCCCCGGACAAGGAGCAGAACCAGATGGCGTGGGTGCAGCACATGAACAGCCTGAAAGCACAGGCCGAGGAACTGGTGCTGACGGAGCTGATCTACAGCTAAGTTTTCTGGATGCGAACATCCCTACCGAAGCCCAGCAAATTGAAACCATCGACCGAGCGGAGAGCGAAAAAACGCCCTCCGCTTTTGTTTTGTCGCAGGCTGAAATTGAGAACGAGTTGCGTAAGCACGGTTCGGGATTTACGGGCGGCAAGCAGCGCATTATGGCGCTGTACCAGACCCAGCCTGACCGCAAACTCCGTGCCAAAGCACTGGCAAAGGAGTACGGCATTGGTGGGCATTCCCACGATTTTCTGGACGGAAGCCGAGGTTTTGTGAATCACGACTGGAAGGGACTGGAATTTGACCACTACCCCGACCACCAGAAAATTACCCTGAAATGGGCGCAGGTGGAACAGTATATCGACCTGATGATCCAATCCGACCGCTACCTCACCGACAAGGAGAAGGAACAGCGTACTGCCAGACAGGAAGCTGAGTGTCAGCTTCCGATGCTGGATGGCACTGTTGCCGCAGAGTACACTGCTCTGAAAGAACAGTATCCCAACACCCTCGTGGGCTTTGAACTGAACGGTAACTATCTGTTCTATGACAAGGATGCCGTTGCTGTGGAGCGGATTCTGCGCACCAATCTTCTGTCACAGGAAAATGTGCTTGGCAAAGTCAAAGTAACTGGTTTTCCGAGTGAGCAGTGGGCAGCAGAATCTAAAAAGCTGTGGGCAGCGGGCAACAACGTCTATCTGGCTGGCTTGAACGAAGATGGCTCCCACCACCAGGCAAAATATCTCCGGGAAGCGGATTATCTGCCAATCGGCAGCATCATCAAGCTGGATGGCCGGGATTTTCGGGTGGAACACGTTAATTTTACGTTCAAATCCGTCAGCTTGCAGGACATGGAGCTGACGAAAAACAGACTGCCCATTTTCCGCAATGAGCATCTTCCGCACATCAGAGAACTGTACGAAGAACAGCAGGCCGCAGCCATTGATCTGGTTCCCGAAAAAGAGGTCAGCTATAAGGTCGGGGACGAAGTTGTAGTAGACCTTCCCACCAGAACGATTGAAGGAACAGTAGGCTATATCGGTGATACCGATGTGCGCATCGACACCAGTGCACACGGGCAGTCGTGGGATAACGAAGTTATCAACAAACGTCAATTCGAGGACGCTCTGCGGCAGGTTGAGCCGGAACTTTCCGATGAGGAACTGGACGAACTGCCCATCTCTGCTGTGATGGACGGAAAGGTGCAGACCTTCCCGGATGCTGCTGCCTTGGATGAAGCCCTGAATGCTGAACCTGCGCCGGAGCCTGCTGGGAACTTCCGCATCACAGACGACCATCTGGGCGAGGGCGGCGCAAAGCAGAAGTATGCCCGGAACATTGAAGCCATCCGCACCCTGTTCAAATTGGAACAGGAGCATCGTGGTGCCACCGCCGAGGAACAGCAGGTGCTTTCCCAGTATGTAGGCTGGGGCGGTCTGGCGGATGCTTTTGACCCCGGCAAAGATAGTTGGGCGAAGGAATATGCGGAGCTGAAAGGGCTGCTTTCCGAGGACGAATACGCCGCCGCCCGTTCCAGCACCCTGAACGCCCACTACACCAGCCCCACCGTTATCCGTGGTATCTACGATGCCGTGGAGCACATGGGTTTCCAGTCTGGCAATATTTTGGAGCCGTCCATGGGTGTGGGCAACTTCTTTGGAATGCTGCCGGACACCATGCAGGATAGCCGCTTATACGGCGTGGAACTGGACAGCATCACCGGGCGCATTGCGAAAAAGCTGTATCCGCAGGCAGACATTACCGTGGCGGGCTTTGAGACCACCGACCGCCGTGATTTCTACGATTTGGCGGTGGGCAACGTGCCATTTGGTCAGTACAAAGTCAACGATAAGGCGTACAACAAGCTGGGATTTTCCATCCACAACTACTTTTTCGCCAAAGCCATCGACCAAGTGCGTCCGGGCGGCGTGGTGGCGTTCGTCACCAGCCGCTACACCATGGATAGCAAGGACAGCACCGCCCGCAAGCACATGGCAGAACGTGTTGATCTGCTGGGTGCAATCCGTCTTCCGAACAATGCGTTCCGTGCCAATGCTGGCACAGATGTTGTCAGCGACATTATCTTTTTGCAAAAGCGTGACCGCCCTGCGGACATTGAGCCTGCATGGGTGCAGCTTGGCAAGACCGAGGACGGATTTGCCATCAACCAGTATTTCGTAGACCACCCGGAGATGGTGCTGGGCGAGCTGACCACAGAAAGCACCCAGTACGGACGGGAGGAATTGACCGTTGCCCCCATCGAGGGTGCAAACCTTGCCGACCAGCTTGCCGAGGCAGTGCAGCATATTGAGGGGCAATACACCGAAGTTGAGGTGGAAACACCAGATATTGCGGATGCCGAAAATGAGAAGCACATTCTCCCGGCTGATCCCGATGTAAAAAACTTCTCCTACACTGTGGTGGACGGAGAGGTGTTCTACCGGGAAAATTCCGTGATGACGCAGGTGGAGCTGTCCGACACCGCCAAGGGGCGTGTCACCGGAATGGTGGAACTGCGGCAAATCGTAAACCAGTTGATTCAGGAGCAGCTGGACGATTACCCGGATTCTGCTGTGCAGGAAACGCAGGCGCGTCTGAACGCTGCCTACGATGCCTTCACTGCAAAGCATGGTCTGCTTAACGATCGTCGCAATGCACGACTGTTTGAGCAGGATTCCTCCTATTATCTGCTCTGCTCTCTGGAAAATCTCGATGAAAACAAGCAGTTGAAGTCCAAGGCGGATATGTTCACCAAGCGCACTATCCGCCCGGAGCGCACTGTCACCAGTGTGGACACTCCCAGCGAAGCACTCGCGGTGTCGATGGGCGAACATGGCAGAGTGGACTTGCCCTATATGGCAGAACTGCTCGGCACTCCCGGCGAGTATGACCGCATCACCACCGAACTTTCCGGCGTGATCTTCAAAGACCCCAGTGCAGACTCCACCGACCCGGAAGCAGGCTGGCAGATGGCAGACGAGTATCTGTCCGGCGATGTCCGTGCAAAACTCCGTATCGCACAACTTGCCGCTGAAACGAACCCCGAATTTGCAGTCAATGTTGACGCGCTCACTAAAGCGCAGCCCAAAGAACTGGAAGCATCCGAAATTGATGTGCGGCTGGGTGCAACGTGGCTTGCCCCTGAAATTATCCAGAAATTCATGCAGGAGACCTTTCAGGTTCCGTACTATCTGCGCCGTGATGTGAATGTGCTGTTCTCTCCGTATACGGCAGAATGGCGTGTGCAGGGAAAATCCGCATTGGGTCATGGCGATATTATGTCCACGGAAACCTACGGAACGCACCGTGCCAATGCCTACAAGATTCTGGAAGATACGCTCAACCTCAAAGATGTCCGCATCTATGATACCATTGAGGATGCCGAGGGCAAGCCAAAGCGCCTCCTGAACAAAAACGAGACTACCCTCGCCCAGCAGAAACAGCAGGCTATCAAGGACGCTTTTGCAAACTGGATTTGGCAAGACCCGCAACGGCGTATCTCTTTGGTAAAGCAGTATAACGAATTATTCAACTCTACCCGCCCCCGCGAATACGATGGCTCGCACATTCATTTTGTGGGGATGAACCCGGAAATCACACTCCGGGAACATCAGCGCAATGCCATTGCTCATGTGCTTTATGGCGGTAATACGTTACTTGCACACGAAGTAGGCGCGGGCAAGACTTTTGAAATGGCTGCATCGGCAATGGAGGCAAAACGCCTGGGTTTGTGTCAGAAAAGCCTGTTCGTGGTTCCAAACCATCTGACGGAGCAGTGGGCATCGGAGTTCCTGCATTTGTATCCCAACGCAAAACTGCTTGTTGCACGGCGCAAGGACTTTGAAACGGCGAACCGTAAAAAGTTTTGCGCCCGCATCGCCACCGGCGATTACGATGCCGTTATCATCGGGCACAGTCAGTTCGAGCGCATCCCGCTGTCTTTTGAGCGGCAGGAGCGCATTATTCAGGATCAGATCGCGGAAACGCTCTTGGCGATCAACGAACTGAAAGCCAATGCCGGAGAGAATTTTACCATCAAGCAGATGGAGCGCACCCGCAAAACGCTGGAAGCAAAGCTGGACAAACTGCGCGCTGACAGCCGCAAAGATGACGTTATCACCTTTGAGCAGTTGGGCGTTGACCGCCTTTTTGTGGACGAGTCGCATTTTTACAAGAACCTCTTTCTCACGACAAAAATGCGCAATGTCGCAGGATTATCCACCAGTGAAGCGCAGAAATCCAGCGATATGTTCGGCAAATGCCGCTATTTGGATGAAATCACCGGTGGGCGCGGCGTGGTGTTTGCGACCGGTACCCCGGTCAGCAATAGCATGACGGAGCTGTACACGGTCATGCGCTACTTGCAGTACAGCACCCTCCAACAGAAAAAGCTGACGCACTTCGACTGCTGGGCATCGACCTTTGGAGAGACCACCACCGCAATTGAGCTTGCCCCCGAAGGTACTGGGTATCGCGCCAGAACAAGATTTGCCAAGTTCTTTAATCTGCCCGAATTGATGTCGATGTTCAAAGAAGTAGCAGACATCAAGACCAGCGACCAGCTGCATCTTCCTGTGCCGGATGCAAAGTTTGAAACTGTGGTCGTAAAACCGTCCGAGATCCAGAAAGCAATGGTGCAGGAACTGAGCAAACGCGCCGCCGAGATTCACTCCGGCAATGTGGATGCGTCCGTTGACAATATGCTGTGCGTCACCAACGATGGCAGAAAAATTGGTCTGGATGTCCGCTTGATGAACCCTATGCTCCCGGATGACCCTAACAGCAAACTCAACGTCTGTGTGCAGAACGTGCTGCAACTCTGGGAGGACGGAAAAAATCAGAAGTTGACACAGCTTGTGTTCTGCGATCTCTCGACCCCGAAAAACGATGGCAACTTCAATGTCTACGATGATATTCGCAAGAAGCTGGTTGCCGCCGGGGTGCCGGAAAGCGAGGTGGAGTTCATCCACAGTGCTGACACCGAAGCGAAAAAGGCCGCACTGTTCTCCAAAGTGCGCTCCGGCGATGTGCGCATTCTGCTGGGCAGCACCGCAAAAATGGGTGCGGGCACCAATGTCCAGCAGCGTCTTGTTGCCGTGCATCATCTGGATGTCGGCTGGAAGCCTAGCGACATGACCCAACGCAACGGTCGTATCATCCGGCAGGGCAACATGAATAAGGAAGTCAAGGTGTTCAACTATGTCACGGAGGGGACGTTTGACAGCTACCTCTTTGTGCGACACGAAGTCGCTTAAATCAACTGTCTGGCTATGACCAGACCTGTTATTCCATTAGCAGTAGTCTACTGTCAACAAAGCAGCTGGTAACGGCTGTGAGGAAGCGTGACAGGACAAGGGTAGCCCCACCCGAAAGGGTTCAAGCCGAAACCGCGAGGTGGAAGCGATAAACTGCAAGCAACAATGTGGTTGGGGAGCCTGACTTGTATGGTATGGTTAATGTAATGTGAATCACTGTTAAACGTCGTTAAAGCTGAACAGGCTAAAGTTGCTGACAAGCCTGAACCAAAACGGTAACGCAGCTGGTTGCTCCTCTATAGAGTGGGAACACATGGATTCAAAAGCTGCTGGCGGAGAAGTGAAACCTAACCCATACTGTTGAATAAGCGGAACGTGGTAAGCCCGTATTTCCCCGAGCAATCGGACGGAAACCGTAAGGAGACTTTATGAAATGCGGGTAGAAGAAAGATGGAAAAAGCGAATGCCGACCCTGTAATGGGGACGGATAGAGGTTGCAACATCACCTCGTGCGAAAGCAGGCAGACTTCCATCTATGGTCTTTCTTTACGAGAGAATTTACAGAACTTTTCAAAAAGGAGGAATTGCAAATGAACGAGAAATCGTGTGCACCGACTTGCAGAGCGGGAAATTGGGACAGCATCGACTGGAACAAGGCTCGTGCTTATGTTAAAAAGCTGCAAATGCGTATCGTAAAGGCTCAACAAGAAGGTCATTACAGCAAGGTAAAAACGCTGCAATGGCTGTTAACTCACTCGTTTTACGCCAAAGCCTTGGCAGTGAAGCGGGTAACAAGCAATCGTGGTAAAAATACGGCTGGAGTTGACCATGAATTGTGGCTAACTCCTGAGGCAAAATTCAAGGCAATCAGTAAACTGAAACGGAGAGGATACCGTCCTCAGCCCCTGAAACGTGTTTATATTCCGAAGAAAAACGGCAAACTGCGGCCTCTGAGCATTCCGACGATGACAGACCGTGCTATGCAGACCCTATACAAGTTTGCATTGGAACCGCTTGCTGAAACCTACGGTGACCTCAACTCCTACGGATTCCGAATCGGAAGAAGCACACACGATGCAATCGAGCAGTGTTTCACCGACCTGAACAAGGGCAAGTCTCCTCAGTGGATTCTTGAAGGTGACATCAAGGGATGCTTCGACCACATCAGCCATGAATGGCTCATGGAGAATATCCCGATGGATACGCAGGTTTTACAGAAGTGGTTAAAGTGTGGATACGTTGATACAAAGCAACTTTTCCCCACTGAGGAAGGCACACCGCAAGGTGGAGCCATCTCGCCTACTCTGATGAATATGACGCTGGATGGACTGGAACGGCTCTTAAAGGAACGACTGCCGACCCGCAAAAAGGTCAATGGTAAAACTCATTTTAATAAGATGAACTTCGTGCGCTATGCTGACGACTTTATCGTAACCGGAGAAAGCCCGGAATTTCTGCGTGAAGAAGTGCTCCCTATTATCAGAGATTTCATGACGGAACGTGGGTTGCAGTTATCTGAAGAAAAGACGGTCAGCGGAATCTCAACGCCAACCGTGTCAAGCGAATCGCCGCCGAGTTTGATGAGCGAATCGCCAATGCCCCGAAGGTCAGCTACCGGGACGGTCACTACTATGTTTTCGATGGTCAGCACACCATCGCCGCCCGCAAGCTGCTGAACAACAACTGCGATTTGAACATCGTCTGCAAGGTTTATTCGGGATTGACGGAGCAGCAGGAAGCCTTGCTGTTTGCACAGCAGACCGGTGTCTCTGCACCGCTGACCGCAGGCGCAAAAATGCGCGCCAAGATTCGCGGCGGCGACCCGGAAGCCATTGCTTTCCTGAACGCCACAAACCGTGCAGGTTTTGGCCTGAGTTTCGCTCAGAGCCACGCAAAGTGGAAAATCGCTTGCATCGCTACGGCATTTGCCGAGTATCGGAAACACGGTGAGCGCATTTACACTGATGCGCTCCGTGTACTGGCAGAAGCATGGGAGGGCGATATCGATTCTCTCCGTGCCGAAGTGTTGCAGGGCGTGACCCAGTTCGTTGCTCTGTACGACCACGAGTATGACCCCATTCGCCTGATTCGGCAGCTCCAGCGCACCAGCCCGGTGGCGATTTATCGCAGCGGTCAGGCAATGACCGGGCCGAACTATCAGAAGTATATGCTTCAGATTCTGAAAGCCTACAACGGCTCCAGTCGAACGAAAAGCCTTCCCATCAAACAGTAAGTCATCTTCCTGCTCATGGCAGATTTCCTTTCTCACTGCAAAAGCCGTTCTGCCGGTCGGCTTTTGCTACATATTACAAAGGGGGCTTGATCATTATCGTTTATGTAACAAAAAATTTCGGATTCCGTCGCGGAGAAATCTACTTTGCCGATTTAGACCCACACTATGGTTCAGAACAGGGAGGTAAACGTCCTGTTATTGTTATTCAAAATAATACAGGAAACAAATTTTCACCGACTGTCATTGTAGCCGCAGTGACCTCTAAGATTTCCAAAAAGCCCAATCAGCCAACCCATGTTCTTATTGATAAGAATCCGGCGTTTAACCGTCCGTCTGTTGTCCTGTTGGAGCAGCTTTTCACCATTGATAAAGAACGCATCAACAATTTCATGGGGCTGACAAGCGACTGGGAAATGGCGCAAATTGAGAAAGCTCTGAAATGCAGTCTGGCACTGAATCAGGAAAATTTGGTTAAAAGCAATTCCAAAACAGTATAACAGGCAAAAAAGTTACAAACAGTAAATCCGGCAATTTTGGCATCCTTGCAATCACGGAGCAATCTGGATATCCTTGGAGCAGGATGGCATTCAACAACATCCGGGAAGCAATCATTCATAATAGAAAAGAGGTACACTATGGCATTTGCAAGAACTGAAGTCAAGGAACTGGAACCTATGGTCAAGTCGGGCAAGAAGCGTTTTGTCCGTTATCAGGAGGGCGCAGAACTCTACTCGATGGGTCTGCATACATTTGAACAACTCGCAAAGGAAGCAGGAGCAATTTACAAGATTCGCCGCGTGGTGCTGGTGAATCTGGACATCTTTGATGAATATCTGGACACCTTCCGTATGTGAGCATTTTGCACCTCCGGCGCACTGCCGGAGGTCTTACATAAAACCCTGTTACCCGTTCTTGTGATTCTAGGCAGATTAGAGTATAATGAACATAATAATATTCGCACGATGGGAGGTTCCTGCATGGGCAGTTATCTGAATCCGGGCAGCAAGGGCTTTCAGGAAAGCCTGAACTCTGAGATCTATGTGGACAAGTCCGGGCTGATCGAAAAGACGAACGCTGTCATCAATACCCGGCAGAAGTTCATCTGCGTCAGCCGCCCCAGACGCTTCGGCAAGTCGATGGCTGCGGATATGCTTGCAGCTTACTACGACCGCGGCGAAGATGCCGCGCCGCTGTTCGATCCTCTGAAAATCAGCAAGGCAGGCTCCTACCAACAGCATCGGAACCAGTACGATGTCCTCAAGGTCAATATACAGGAATTTCTGAGCATGACCCACAGCATGGATGAAATGCTGACCATGCTGCAAAAGTATCTGGTCTTTGACCTGACCGACCATTTTCAGGAGGTGCGTTTCCGGGATGAGAACAATCTCATTCAGGTGATGAAGGACATCTACGCAAAAACAAAACGGTCGTTTGTGATCCTGATCGATGAATGGGACTGCCTGTTCCGCGAATATCAGCAGGATCAGGATGCGCAGAAAAAGTATCTCGACTTCCTGCGGGCATGGCTCAAGGATAAGGATTATGTTGCGCTGGCCTATATGACGGGCATCCTTCCTATTAAAAAGTATGGCTCCCATTCTGCGCTGAATATGTTCACTGAGTATTCCATGACCGACCCCGGTGATCTGGCAGAATACTTTGGTTTTACCGAACAGGAAGTGGCTGCTCTCTGCGACAAGTATCAGATGAACTTTGAGGAAGCCAGAGCATGGTACGATGGCTATGACCTGATTGCACACCGGCAGTCCGGTGATGTGCATTATTCCATGTACAGCCCAAAATCAGTTGTGGAAGCCATGCTACGGCACAAGTTCGGCACCTACTGGAACCAGACCGAAACCTACGAAGCCCTGAAAATTTACATCCAGATGGATATGGATGGTTTGCAGGATTCCGTAGTCAGAATGCTGGCTGGTGAGCGTGTGAAGGTCAACACCGGCACGTTCAGCAATGATATGACCACTTTCTCCTGCAAAGACGATGTGCTGACGCTGCTGGTGCATCTGGGTTATCTGACCTACGATAGTTCCAGCGAAACCGTGACGATTCCCAACAAGGAAGTTTCGCAGGAGTATGTCAACGCCATCAGCACAATGAACTGGAAAGGTGTCATGGATTCCGTTGACGCATCCCGCAAGCTGCTTGAAGCATTGTGGGCAATGGATGCGGATGCTGTGGCAGCCGGTATCGATAAGGCACACGAAGAAGTTTCTATCCTGCAATACAACGATGAAAACTCTCTGAGCTGCACCATCAATCTGGCGTTCTATTTTGCGCGGGAGTATTACACGCTGGTGCGTGAACTGCCCGCAGGCAAAGGCTTTGCGGATGTGTGCTTTATTCCCCGCAGGCTGCATCAGGACAAACCCGCCGTGGTGATCGAACTGAAATGGGACAAGAGCGCATCCGGCGCATTGGCTCAAATCAAGAACAAGAACTATGGGGATGCCTTGAAGGACTATCAGGGAAACCTGCTGCTGGTAGGCATCAACTACGACAAAGCCACGAAGAAGCATGAGTGCCTGATTGAAAAGATTCAAAAGTAAATATTCCATACCGGGTCGCCGTTTCATTTGAAACGGCGATTTTTTGTTCCCCAGAATCCGACATCCTTGCAATGATGGAGAACATAGAGTATCCTTGGAGCAGGACAGCAAAAAGTGATTGCAAAATCTCTGATGCAGTCCATTAGGATATGGCTGTTTTCCTCTAATCTGAAAATGAGGTGAGAAGAATGGCAACAAAAGCAAGAAAAGATTCCCGTGGATACGCTTTGAAAAAAGGCGAATCCCAGCGTAAAGATGGCCGCTATGTGTTCCGCTATACTACGATTCGCGGTGAGCAGAAAGCGGTCTATGCAAAGGAGTTGAGCGAACTAAGAAAAAAAGAGGTCAAAATTCGCAGAGCAATCGAGGATGGTCTTGACCCCGACCGTGCAGAGCGCATTACGTTGAACGAACTGTTTGACGAGTACATTTCCCAGAAGTACGACCTGAAGCAATCCACCCTGACCAACTACAAGTATATGTACAACCACTATGTCCGTGTCGATTTCGGGAAACGGCGCATCAGCAAGATCAAATATACGGATGTGAAGAAGTTCTACTACTCCCTGATCATGGAAAAGGGCTTTAAGCCGAACAGCATGGAGATCGTGAATACTCTGCTGCATCCGACCTTTACAATGGCTGTCCGTGATGGACTGCTGCGGTTGAATCCTACGGAGGGAGTTATGACCGAAATCAAGAAAAGCCATAGTTGGGAAAAGAAAAAGCGTCATGCGCTTACCATTCCTGAACAGAAAGCCTTCACCAATTACATCGCCAACAGTGAGGAGTATCGCGGATGGTATCCACTGTTTACAGTAATGCTCGGTACTGGCTGTCGCATTGGCGAAGTATTGGGTCTGCGGTGGCAGGACATTGACTTCAAGAATCGAACGATCAGCATCAATCACAATCTGGTCTATCGCGTTCAGGAAGATGGTTCCTGCACGAATCATGTCAACTCTCCTAAAACCAGCGCAGGCATCCGTATCATCCCGATGCTGGATGATGTGTTCGACGCATTTCTGGAAGAATATCAGTATCAAAAGGTGATTGGATTCTCCACGGATGAAATTGATGGCTATTCTGGATTTGTGTTCTGCACGGGGGAAGGCAAGGTCTATCTGCCGGGAATGATCAATCGCACGATTCATGCAATCTGCGCAGACTACAATAAGGAGGAAGCAGCCAAGGCTGATGCAGAAAATCGTGACCCGATTCTCCTGCCCAACTTTAGCTGCCATCATCTCCGGCATACGTTCTGCACCCGCTTCTGCGAAAACGAAACCAATCTGAAAGTCATTCAGGAAATCATGGGTCATGCAGACATCACCACCACAATGGATGTGTACGCAGAAGCGACCCAAGAAAAGAAGAAAGCATCTATGACCGCATTGCAGAGTGCGCTGCTCGTGCGGTAAAATCGGATGCGATATAACCGAAATGTTCTCCTCTGCTGGGCAATGAAGCACATCGCGGATATCTACGTCCGACCGTCTGCCCCGAAAGCCGTCCTTGTCACCATCAGAACCCCCGAAAATGCGGTCTTGACCAGAACCGTGTACAACTTTCGTGGACAGTGTTGGAGCTTGTTGGACTGTTCCCATCGAAATCTCCCGATTTCGTGGATGCTGTTGGATTCTGTTGGACGAAAACAGAGCCGAATCTTGCAACATCCCCACGATGAAGCCAATTGAGCAGTAAATTTCCAATTTAAGCAAAACAAAGCCTGAAACTTCTTGATGTACCGAGAAGTTTCAGGCTTTTTCTTTTGATGGATTTCCAGCGAAAATTGCGCCATACGCCAATTTTACGCCAAACGATGCAGGATTTTGTGCAGAGCAAAAAGAGCGTTGTTCGCGTTTGCGCAGCGAAGCGGAGCAATGAAAGCCCCAGTGGGGCTTTTAAGCGACCGAACGGTCTTGCGTAAGCAAGATGGAGGGGCCTCGCCCCGACAAGTTCGCGTTTGCGCAGCGAAGTGGAGCAATGAAAGCCCCAGTGGGGCTTTTAAGCGACCGAACGGTCTTGTGCAAGCAAGATGGAGGGGCCTCGCCCCGACAAGTTCGCGTTTGGTGTAAGAATCGGGCATGTGGTGGATGGGTGTAGACCTGCAAAGGGCTGCATCACAAAGCGGATTCATGAATCTGCAAACGGACAGCCGGAACTTTCCACCGCAGAAGAAGTAAATGTGAAGAACGTGGAGGTTTTCTTATGAACAACCTGCTTTCCTGCCGCTACAACATGGACACCAACCGGGTGGAAGCCCGGTTCGAGGGTGGCACTACCCTTGCCATCGACTGCATCGCCGTGGAGGACGAATACGGCAACACCCCGGCACAGCGGGCAGAGCTGGACTGGTTGCTGTACAATAAGCCGCTGGAGTATGCTCAGCTTGTGCTGAGAGGGGAGATTGAGCATTATCTCTCGCTTGGTTGCGACCATGGAAGAATGGAAGATTGATTGACAAGGTTCCATAACAGTTAACACAGCTTGCATTTGCCCTGCAATTTTTCAGAATGGAACGCCCCAAGGGCATCCGGTCTATATCCGGCAGATTTTTCAGAATGAATCTGCCGGGTATTTTTGTTTGTCATAAAGGAAGTCTTGCTTTTTATTGTAAAATTGGATACAATATAAAAAAGACATTTGCACGGAGGACTCTATGGAATATATCGGCATCCAGAAGAAAAACGGCGGTGTGGTGGAAGCCCTGCAGCAGGCCATTTTATCTGGGCAGATCCCGGCGGGCACTGAAATGACCCAGAACGAACTGGCAGAGAGTCTCGGTGTCTCCCGGATGCCGGTGCGGGAGGCCTTGATGATCCTTGAATATCAGGGTCTTATCATCCGCCTGCCCAACAATCGGATAAAAGCGGCAGATTTGACCGAAGAGACACTGCGCCAAATTCTGGCATTGGGGGCTCAGTTGGAACGGCAGGCTATGCGTGCGCTGCCGCAGGATGCGATGTTGGCAGGCGGCGAGATGCTGCAGCACCGTACCCTGCGGACCGTCCTGCTATATCCGCTGCATCGCAAGCTGTTGGAAAGCATTCAGGAGACCTACATTGCCTTTGCCGTGAGCGCACGTCCTGCGCCGGTGAACGACCGGCTTGCCCGCCTGCTGATGCTGGATCGTCAGGGCTCCCCTGATGTGCCGGATGCATGGAACGCCTATGAAGAAGAACTGCTGCATCTGATTTTAACGATAAGGAGTCAATATGCTGGGACTGAAACCCATTAAGCTGCTACCTGCCCGCGAGCGGGTAGCTTCCGCTTTGCGGAAAGCCATTATCTCAAAAAGCATCCCGGAGGGTGCAGAACTCACGCTGGAAAACACCGCACAGGAACTCGGCGTGTCGGTCACGCCGGTGCGGGAGGCCTTTCAGATCCTTGCCCGTGACGGTCTGCTGGAGGTCAAGCAGAACAAGTGCGCCATTGTGTTGGGCGTAACGGAAAAAACGATTCGGGAGCACTACCAGCTGCGCGCTGCCTTGGAAGGGACGGCATGTATGCTCTGCTGCCAGAACAATGCCGACCTGTCCAAGATCAAAAACTGCGTGGATACTGCTGAGGAGGCTCTTTCTCTTCAGCAGGCCGGAAATTATACTGACTACAACCAGTCCTTCCATTTTGAGATCTGGGAAGCTTCCGGCAATGAAAAAATGCGCAATCTTCTCTCGGAGCTGTGGAACGGCCTGTCCATTGGCGTGGAGATGAGCGAGTTGGACTATGCCCTCAACTCCCAGAGCGAGCATAAAAAGATCTATGCAGCGCTGGAAGCACGGGATGCGATGGCCGCGCGGGCTGAAATGGAAAAACACATCCTGCGCAGTATGGACGATGCGCTGACCTATTATTTATAAGATCAGGGAGGAAAAAACAGTGTATACCTGTGCGAACTGTACGGTTCTGGCCTGCGCCAACAATGAGCCGGAAAAGATGCCCAAAAACTGCCCTATGCGGAATGCTTCGGTGATGGAGGCCGCCCGCGCCGGCTATGATCTGCCCGAGAATCACGATTTCTACGTCAACTGTTCGGCCATTGAGGGGCTGGGCTACTGTCAATGGCCCCGCCTGAAGGAGACGGTGGAGTTCTGCAAGCGGATGGGCTACCACAAGCTGGGTCTTGCATTCTGCAAAGGTCTGCGGAAGGAAGCCCGCATCGTGGCCGACCTGCTCCGTGCGCAGGGGTTTGAGGTGGTGTCGGTCATCTGCAAGACCGGTGGCATCTCCAAGGAAGAAGTGGGCATCCCGGAAGAGGTCAAGATCCACCCCGGCGAATTTGAGGCCATGTGCAACCCCATCGCACAGGCAAAGCTTCTGAACGAACAGCACACCGAGTTCAACATTGAGGTCGGACTTTGTGTGGGACACGACTCGATGTTTTATAAGTATTCGGATGCCATGGTCACAACGCTGGTGGCCAAGGATCGCGTTCTGGCACATAATCCCTGCGGTGCCATTTACTGTGCCGAGGGGTATTTCAAAAAGCGGCTGGAATAAAAGAAGGAAAAACGTGCGTTCTCCATCTGCTTTGGAGATCGCACGTTTTTTTGCAGAAGGCGGCGGAGGGAGATTTTCTTGTATCCTACTGTTTGTCTGGCGTGCACAAAAATTGGTACATAATCCGTGCAATGCGACAAAACTCGAAAAAAGGGATTGACAAATCTCTGTTTCGGGTGTATTCTCGTGTCGTCAAGTGGATACATTATCAAAGATTAGATATAAAAATTTAAAAAGACGCTGCCGAGATTCCCGGAATTCTAAGGTTCCGGGCAGATCCTTCCAGAACAAAGAAGGGCTGTGAGGGCACAGCACGGCAGCAAAGACTCTGCACAACGAGGTGCAGCTGGGGCGTTCCGAAAGTCAAGGCTGTTTTGCTCTGATGAAATGGATACATTATATTTCATTAAAGGAGGATTCCCCGGTATGTCAGCAGCAACTATCACCCTACTCTTTCTTCTCTTCGCGGTCGTCATGTTCGTGTTTGAGAAGATCCCCCTCGGCGTAACGTCCATGATCGTCTGTATCGGTCTGGTCGTTACCGGCGTGCTGGATGTCAAGACCGCTTTTGCGGGCTTCATCGACAGCAACGTCATCCTCTTTGTCGCCATGTTCATTGTCGGCGGTGCACTGTTTGAAACAGGCATGGCCAACAAGATCGGCGGCATTGTTACCCACTTTGCCAGATCCGAGCGCAGCCTCATCGTGGCCATCATGGTCATCGTTGGCCTGATGAGCGGCTTCCTTTCCAACACCGGTACCGCCGCCGTCCTGATCCCCGTGGTCATCGGCATTGCGGCAAAGTCCGGCTATGCCCGCTCCAAGCTGCTGATGCCGCTGGTATTTGCAGCGGCCATGGGCGGCAACCTTTCCCTCATCGGCGCACCGGGCAACCTCATCGCCCAGAGTGCTCTGGGTGAGATCGGGATGTCCTTCGGCTTCTTCGAGTACGCTATCGTGGGCCTGCCCATCCTCGCCGCCGGCATCCTCTTCTACGCCACCCTTGGCATGAAGCTGCTGCCCAACCACCCCGTCTCCGATGATGACTCCTTCAGCGGCGAGCAGGACTTCAGCAATGTTCCCAAGTGGAAACAGGTGCTCTCCCTTGTCATCCTCGTGCTCACCCTGCTGGGCATGATCTTTGAAAAGCAGATCGGAATCAAGCTCAACATCACCGGCTGTATCGGTGCGCTGGCTCTGATCCTCACCGGTGTCATCTCCGAGAAAGACGCCCTGAAGTCCATCGACCTCAAGACCATCTTCCTCTTCGGTGGTACGCTGTCTCTGGCCTCTGCACTGGATAAGACCGGGGCAGGCGCAGAGATCGCAAACATCGTCATTGGTGCTCTGGGCGAGAATCCCTCTCCCTACGTCCTGACTCTGGTGGTTTTCCTGCTCTGCTGCGTCATGACCAACTTCATGTCCAACACTGCTACTACCGCCCTGATGGTTCCCATCTGCCTGAGCATCGCACAGGGCATGGGTGCCGACCCCCGCGCAGTCCTGATGGCTTGTGTCATCGGCGGCTCCTGCGCTTACGCGACGCCCATCGGTATGCCCGCCAACACCATGGTGGTTTCTGCCGGCGGGTACACCTTTAAGGATTATGCCAAGGCTGGCCTGCCCCTCATTCTCATCGCAACGGTCGTCAGCATGGTGATCCTTCCCATCGCATTTCCGTTCTTCCCGCAGTAATACGGGCAGAGCGTTGAATAAGTGAAGCAAACGCACAAATGTACCAAAGCCAAATCATTCAAGGAGGAAATGGAATGAACAAACAGGAACAGGTGCAGCAGATGACGACCTATATGGCAAACTTTGTGAGCCATATCGCCAAGGTGCTGCCGGACGACATCATCAAAAAGCTGGATGAGCTGGGCGCACAGGAGGATGCTCCTCTGTCCAAGGTCATCTACGAGACCATGAAGCGCAACCAGAAGCTGGCCAAGGAGCTGAACCGCCCCAGCTGCCAAGACACCGGTGTGCTGCAGTTCTGGGTAAAGTGCGGCGTGGACTTCCCCCTCATCGGTGAGGTGGAGGGTCTGCTGAAGGAGGCTGTGGTCAAGTCCACCTTCGAAGCACCTCTGCGCCACAACAGTGTTGAGACCTTCGATGAGTTCAACACCGGTTTGAACGTGGGCAAGGGCACTCCCACCGTGTGGTGGGATATCATCCCGAACAGCGACAAGTGTGAGATCTACGCTTATATGGCAGGCGGTGGCTGCACCCTGCCGGGCAAGGCCATGGTTCTGATGCCCGGTGCAGGTTACGAAGGTGTGACTAAGTTCGTCATGGATGTCATGACCAGCTACGGCATCAATGCCTGCCCTCCGCTGCTGGTGGGCGTGGGCGTTGCCACCTCTGTTGAGACCGCCGCTCTGCTGTCCAAGAAGGCTCTGATGCGTCCTCTGGGCAGCCACAACGAGAACGAGCGCGCAGCCTATATGGAGAAGCTGCTGGAGGACGGCATCAACTCCATCGGCCTTGGTCCTCAGGGCATGGGCGGCAAGTACTCCGTCATGGGCGTGCACATTGAGAACACTGCCCGCCATCCTTCTGCCATCGGCGTTGCCGTCAACGTGGGCTGCTGGAGCCATCGCCGCGGCCACATCATTTTTGATAAAGATCTGAACTACACCATTGATACTCATTCGGGGGTGACTTTGTAATGCTGACCATTAAAGACGGAAAGAAGATCCTTACTACTCCGGTTTCCGCAGAGGACCTGAAGGACATCCATATCGGTGATGTCGTTTACCTGAACGGCGACCTGACCACCTGCCGTGACGTGGCGCACCGCCGCCTCGTGGAAGAGGGCCGCCCGCTGCCTGTGGATGTCAAGGACGCTGCCATTTTCCACGCCGGCCCCATCATTCGCCCTCTGGAGGACGACAAGTTCGAGATGGTGTCTGTGGGCCCCACTACCTCCATGCGTATGGAAAAGTTCGAGTATGAGTTCGTGCAGAAGTCCGGTGTCCGCGTCATCGTGGGCAAGGGCGGCATGGGCCCCAACACCGAGCGCGCCTGCAAGGAGTTCGGTGCCATCCACTGTGTTTTCCCTGCCGGTAACGCCGTTGTGGCTGCCACCGAGGTGGAGGAGATCGTCGAGGCCCAGTGGCGTGACCTCGGTATGCCGGAAACTCTGTGGCACTGCCATGTTAACGAGTTTGGCCCCCTGATCGTTTCCATCGACGCTGAGGGTCGCAACCTGTTCGAAGAGAACAAGGTCATCTTCAATCAGCGCAAGGATAAGGCCGTCGAGGAAATTTGCAAGCACGTTGGCTTCATCAAATAAGATCCAACTGCCTATACCCTGCGGAGAGCAACCATCCATCAAAAGCTTCTTCTCCTAAAATGAACTCACTATCACGTTAATTCTAACAACCATATTTGCTTTCACAGATCCAACAGACTTCTTATCATTTACTCCTATCTTCATTACCCTGTTTATCCTGCTTCTCCGCAAAACACCCCGGATGCTGTCTGCCATATCAACATCCGGGGTGTTGCTATTTGCGGTCAAATATGTGCACGGAAAAAATGCAGACAAAGAAGATCTTGGCCGTTCTTTTTGTTCTACACACCTTATATAAAGATCTTTTGGAAAATTGTGTTTTTCGACAAAAGTATAACAAATCCCTGCTTTGCATCTGCAAGGTGGAAGTAATCCACAGGAGGACAACCCAAATGAGCCCATTGGAGATCACACTGGTCATCCTGCTTGTAACGATCATCGCCTTTGTATCCGGTAAAGTCCCGTTCTCGGTCATTTCTACCGGCATCATTCTGGCGCTGATCCTCACCGGCATCAAGACCCCTGCCGAGGCCTTTGGCGGCTTCATCAACACGAACGTGGTCATGTTCGTAGCCATGTTCGTCATCGGTGCAGGGCTGACCAAAACGCCCCTGATTGACAAAGCCCAGAGTCTGGTCATCCGCTACAAGGACAATATGCGGATGCTGATCTTTCTTTCCTGCGTGGCAGGTGCGTTTCTGGGTGCCATCACCAGTGCCACCGCAACTGCCGCTATCATGATCCCTCTGCTGGTAGGCATTGCGAACGACATCGACGTGAGCCGCAGCAAGCTGCTGTATCCTTCTATGGCCTGTGCCAACATTGCCACCCAGATGACCTTTCTCGGTCAGGGTGCTTCCAACATGGCATGGAACGATGTCATGATGCAGGCCGGCGCACCGACACCGCTGCACATCTGGGATTTCACCATTGCGCGCATCCCGATGCTGACCATTGCCATCCTGTACATGACCTTTGTTGGCTATAAGCTGATGCCGGATATTCCCAACGAGCAGTTTTCAGATGCAGCACATACGGCTTCTGAGAGCGAAAAACTCAGCCCCTTCAAGCGCAAACTGGCTGTCCTGATCGTTCTGGTCTCCATTGCAATGATGCTGCTGGAAAATGTCATTGGTGTCAAGATGTATCTCACTTCCTGCATCGGCGCTGCCGATTTGGTGCTGACGGGTGTGCTGACCGAGAGGGAAGCCCTCAACTCCATCCACCAGCCGACCATTTTCCTGTTTGCCGGTGTGCTGGCTCTGTCGGACGCCATCCAGACCACCGGTGCAGGCGATGTGGTGGCAGACTGGATGATCCGCCTGCTGGGCGATACCACCAATCCGTACATCATTATGCTGGTGTTCTTCCTTGTTCCCTTCATTCTGACACAGGTCATGTCCAATCTGGCTACCCTGACCATCTTCATCCCACTGGTCACTTCCGCCTGTATCCGCATGGGCGTAGACCCCCGTGCTGCCGTGGTCGGCGTGATCACAGCCAGCTGTGTGTCCATCATGACCCCCATGGCAGCTCCCTGCCAGATCATGATCATCGAGCCGGGCGGCTACACCTTGAAGGATTATCTCAAGTGTGGTACCCCGCTGGCGCTCATCCTCATTGTCGTGTCCGTATTTTTCCTGCCGACACTTTATCCTTTTGCCTGATTCTATTTTCCCACCGCAGTAGTATCCGCAAACTGCATATCATAAATATGCCGTTCTGTTCGGCGCTATTTTTGAAAACCGCAATAAAAGCAGCAGAAATTTTTGAGCATCTCATAATTCTGTCAAGAGGGCTGGCACCGTCCGGCCCTCTCTCTTTTTGCCAAAGTTTCCCTTGTGTTTTCTTGCAAGCTGCCGAAATCAGCGTGTTCTCAAAAGTTCGCGTTTTCGAAGCGTAGCGCAGCAATGAAGTCCCCGGTGGGGCTTTTAAGCGACAGAACGGTCTTGCGTAGCAAGATGGAGGGGCCTTGCCCCGACAAGTTCACGTTGACATGGCTCGATTTTTGTGGTAACCTATTCCAACAATTTAATATAACATATTTACTTAGAGTTCCAGCTCGGCTCCCGAAGGAGCCGGAGCAAGTTTTTGACTTTCTTATCGCTACATAGCAAACCCGAACCAAGGCCATCCCGGAAGGGATGGTCAGGTTCAGGTTGTTGTGTGGCGATTTTTTATTGCCAAATCCAGCACCGCACCTTGAAAATCGAAAGACCGTCTGCATGGGATGCGGTTAATACGGAAAATAGCAGGATAATCGTATATCCGCTCATTTTTAGAATAGTCCATGCTTTCTCCCTCGTTTTTTATGTTCAGTATACGAAATTTCCCTTAAAAAACAATCTCAGGATAACAATAGTATAAGTTTGCAGGGTGACAGATTTTGTCATCCTGCTTTGCTATACTGTCCTCAAACAAACGGGAAAGGAGAAGCAACAAGATGAAATCTTTGAATGATAGAAAGAACACCATCCGAAAAATTATGGAGGTAAGATTACTTTGAATCTCGCAGTATCGGTTGACCAGAAACAGCTTCTGGATATTTTATTGAATGTTGGCATCGTTCGCCCTGTTTTTATCTGGGGAGCTCCCGGCATCGGTAAGTCGGCCATTGTAGAGCAGTTCGCCGCAGATATGGGACTGCCCTGCGTTTCTCTGCTGGGCAGTCAGCTTGCGCCGGAAGATATTATCGGTGTGCCGCAGATCGTAAATGGCCGCAGCGTGTTCTGCCCGCCTAAAATGATTGCGCAGGAAGAACCCTATTGCCTGTTTCTGGACGAGTTGAACGCCTGTTCTCAGGAAGTACAGAAAGCATTTTATTCCCTTATTCTGGAACGCCGCATCGGGGAATATCACCTGCCCAAAGGTTCTATCGTGATCGGTGCAGGCAACCGTGCGCAGGACAACGCCATCACCCGGCCTATGTCCTCTGCGCTACTCAACCGGATGTTCCATGTTGAGCTTCGCGCTGACAGCCGTATCTGGCTGGAATGGGCCGCAGGACATGGCATTCACCCTTATGTATACGATTATATTTGTTTCCGCCCCGACCAGTTGTGGAGTCAGCCTTCCAAAACGGAAGAGCCCTTTTCTTCTCCCCGCAGCTGGCACATGCTCAGCGATGCCATTATCAGTTACGGCGATTCTATTTCGGAACAGGAACTGGCGGTTCTGGCAAACGGCTGTCTGACCGCTGCTCATGCGGCACAGTTTGTGGCCTATGTCCGGCAGGTGCGGCAGGCATATTCTATCACGAAAATCATCAATGGAACGCAGAATTGGCCAGATGAACCGGAAGAGCGTGATGTGCTCTACTTTCTGTCGCAGAGCTTCCGGGCACAGCTGCTGAAAGAACTGCCCCGCAACCGTAGCAAACTCACTTCTGCCACGCAGACCCTCACACTGCGCGCAAAGGAACTGCTGGTTGAGCTGGCGGGCATCAGTCTGGAAATCGCACAGATGGCCATTACCCCAGAGAATGGCGAAACGCTTCCTGCGTGGTTCATCGTGGAAGTGACCCGTGACCTGCCCGCACTGACCAAAAAGAAGATGGGGTGACGATATGGGCCAAAAAAAGGAAAAAACGCAGCAGGACAGCATCCCCACATGGCGAAAGGCGGTTGAAAAAATTGAGAATGGCCCGCTGTTCCGGCTTGCATACTGCACGCGTGTGTACTGTTCTGAACGTTATCCCATGGCAAAAGCAGACTGGGCGTATAGCACAAACGATGGGGACATTTATCTGAATCCGCACCGGAAAGCATCCGTTGGAGAGTGGGAATATATCATAAGCCACTGCCTATTGCATCTTGGCTTCGGACATTTTCAGAAAGAGCGTATGAAAGATACCCGTTGGAATATGGCTTGTGATCTGGTCATTGCACGCTTCCTGAAGGACAGCCATATCGGCACACCGCCGCCGGAGTTTCAGCAGGAGCTGCCCTTTCCGGTCAAAGAGGAAGAACAGGCATTCCAGCAATTACAGACCGCCTCGGTTTCTGGAGGCATTTTCAGTACCATGACAGGCGGCAGACCCGATATGGTGTGGAACCGGGACGACATCAAAACGGATTATACAGAAATTTTTGCTCAGTCCCTTCAGGCATCCATGCAGAAGACCTTGATGGAATCCAGGGGAATCTCTACCGGACATCAGCATTACTGGATGCAGCCTGTCTATTTACAGGCACGAGACTGGTTTTTGTCCAGTTTTCCGTTGCTGGGTGCAGTGGCCTCGGCGTTCCGTATCGTAGACAGCGGAGATGTTGTTTCCCGGCTGAATATTCCGGTTGCAGCAGTCAGCCCGCAACTGGGCGAAATCTATATCAATCCTCGCTGCCGCCTGAATCTGGAAGAGTGGAAATTCGTGCTGGCGCATGAATTTCTTCATGCGGCTCTGCGCCACGACCTGCGCTGTGAAGATAGAATACCCGAACTCTGGAATGTTGCCTGTGACTATGTGGTGAATGACTGGCTCTGTGAGATGAAAGTGGGCTGTATGCCAGAGTCAGCACTGTTCGATAACCAGTTTCATGGGATGTCCGCAGAAGCGGTCTATGACCAAATTTGTGAGAATATCCGGCAGTACCTGAAAGAAAATCCGGGTGATCTGCTTTATGGCGATGGCTCAGAAGGGGTAGATTTGAACGGCAGCAAATTGGATTCTGTCTATCGTTCTGCCTTGCAGCAGGGGCTTGTATATCACACCCAACAGAACCGCGGCTATCTGCCTGTTGGGCTGATCGAAGAAATCCATGCGCTGTCCCGCCCGCCCATTTCGTGGGATGTGGAACTGGGCAAATGGTTTGATGAAAACTTTACGGTCATGGAAAAGCACCGTTCCTATGCGCGACTCAGTCGGCGGCAGAGTTCCACTCCGGATATTCCACGCCCCGCATGGCGGCTGGAAGAGCACCCGGAAAAACAGCAGACATTTGCGGTGCTGCTGGACACCTCTGGTTCCATGTCCCGTGGACTGCTGGTAGCAGCACTTGGCTCTATCGCAAGTTATAGTGAAGCCAGAGATGTGCAGGCGATCCGGGTGATTTTCTGTGATGCTGCTGTTTACGATCAGGGGATGATGACCCCGGAAGAGATCGCCGGAGCCGTTCAGGTAAAAGGGCGCGGCGGCACCCGTTTACAGCCCGGAATCGACCTGTTGGAAAGCGATACGTGTTTCCCCAAAGATGCGCCGCTGCTCATCATTACCGATGGAGCCTGTGACCGGCTCAATCTGCGGGGACGCAACCACGCTTATCTGATTCCATGGGGCAAGCGGCTCCCATATCCACCCAAAGGGCCGGTGTTCCGGCTGAAATAAAAGAAAGGCATTGCTTTGATTACAATACAAAATACTTATAATTCTGCGCTGGTTTACGCAGAGACTTTGGATTCCAGTGCAGAGGGTTTGATTCGTGCACTGTGCGGCAGTCCAATTTCAAAAGGCAGCAGCATCCGCATTATGCCGGATGTTCACGCTGGAAAAGGCTGTGCAGTCGGCACTACAATGACTATCAAGGACTGTGTGGCTCCCGGTCTGGTGGGCGTGGACATTGGCTGCGGAATGCTGGCAGTCAAGTTTCATGCAAAACGTCTGGAACTACAAAAGCTGGATAAACTGATTCACGATAAAATTCCAGCTGGAAAACAGGCACGCTCCGTGCCGCATCATTTTGCAGACAAAGCAGATCTGGACGAGCTGCTTTGTCTGCGTCATGTCCAGAAAGATAAGGCTCTTTGCGCTGTAGGCACATTGGGTGGTGGCAACCATTTTATCGAGGTTGATAAGGCGGCGGATGGCGCATACTGGCTCATTATCCATTCCGGCAGTCGGCGGCTTGGTGTGGAAGTGGCATCGTTTTACCAGAGCGAAGCCTTTCAACAGTGCCCGGCGGGTACACCCTTCGAGCTGGCTTATGCTGCGGGAAGCCTGATGGAAAATTATCTGCACGATATGAAAATCACGCAGACATTTGCCGAACTGAACCGCAGAGCCATTGCCAACGACATCATCAAAGGCATGAAGCTGGACGTGGAAGAAACCATTTCTACCATCCATAACTACATTGATCTGGATTCGATGATTCTGCGAAAAGGTGCAGTTTCCGCAAAGGCGGGCGAAAAACTCGTGATCCCAATGAATATGCGGGATGGCTGTCTGATTTGTGTCGGAAAGGGCAACCCGGAGTGGAATGAATCGGCTCCCCACGGTGCAGGCCGCCTGATGAGCCGTGCAGACGCACGGAACAGCTTTACGCTGTCGCAGTACAAAAAAGAGATGAAGGGTATCTATACCAGCTCCGTTGATAGAAATACACTGGATGAAAGCCCGATGGCCTATAAGCCGATGGAAACTATTCTCCGGCAGATTGAACCTACGGTGAAAATTGTAGAGCGGACAAAGCCCATCTACAACTTTAAGGCAAGTGAGGAAATTGCAAAATGATCTATCAAATCAGTTCGGGTCAAGGACCTGCCGAGTGTGAGCTTGGTGTGGCAAAATTTCTGGCCTACCTGCAAAAACATTACAAGATTTCTGTGCTGGAAACATCACAGGGGTACTACGAAAATACCTATCGTTCTGTGCGTATCACGACGGATACCGACCTATCGCAATTTGTGGGTTCGGTGCAGTGGGTCTGTCCAAGTCCTTACCGCATTGGTCACAAGCGCAAGAACTGGTTTCTGGATTTCAGCGGCTGTACGGAAGCCGAAACTGAAGTTTTTGACCCGAAACAAGTGCTGTTTGAAACCTTTCGCAGCAGCGGCAAGGGCGGGCAGAACGTGAACAAGGTAGAAACAGGTGTCCGGGTGATTTATCTTCCGACCGGACAGGCCAGTGTTTGTACCGAGGAGCGCAGTCAATACCTGAATAAGCAAAAAGCATTGGCGCGCCTCCGGCAAATGGTACAAAGTGAAAATCAGCAAAAACAAGCTGTTATCCGAAATGAGAACTGGGGCAGGCATACCAGTCTGGAACGTGGAAATGCACGGGTAAAGTTTGAAGGACGGTATTTTAAGCGAGTGGCATAATTCAAAACCGCTTCTTGTGGTTTTCACCTTAGCAGAGTATAATGGACGTAATAACAAACCATTGTATAAAGGAAAGGTGATTTCAAATGTTACAATCGTCTGCAATCGAAGAAGCACTGAAATTCATTGCTTCGCATCCTGAAATTGCGCTGAAATTTCTGAATGCTGAACTTGAGATGCCTAATATTCCTACGCCGACAATGGGAGGACATAGGTTCTGGACAACGCTTGCAGAGTTTAACGGGTATCGTCTGCAACAAAACCAGCTTACACATCATGCCAGAATTTTGAATGCTAATGATGTCCGTATTGCATGGGGAACGCTGAACGGCATGGAAAAAGCTCTTGACCGTCTGATTCTTTTTGCTCAAAAATACGCCTGACAAAGAAAGTTTTGATTGCATCTTGCAGAAAAGTTCTGAGATTAAAGATGTCCGTGCAAAAAGGAGAAAAGGAAATATGAAAGACGATTCGATGAAAATTGAACAGCGACTGCAGAATATGAAAAACTTCTACACTAAGGTAGGCGACTTGTTGGATAATCTTCCAGATGCGATTCCCGAAAAGGCCAGGCAGAAAATAAGAGATACCATTCTTGGTGATGAAGAGCTAAAAAATTTGATGGATGGCGTGGATTCTCACCGTCCGCCCCGGATTTTCCTCATCGGGCGGACAGGCGTGGGAAAAAGCAGCCTGATCAATGCCCTCTGCGGTGCATACGTTGCGCCTGTCAGTGATACCAGAAGCTGCACGGAGACAGCTCAGACCTACCAATGCAAGGATGGCGAGCGCACTCTAATGGAGATTCTCGATACACGCGGCATTGCAGAAAGTGACAATTTAAATGCAGAGATTTCGGCTGAGGAGATGCTGATCAATCAAGTCAAAGAATTCTCTCCAGATGTTGCTATCTTTATGCTAAACTGTACGCATCGAGATGATGTTGATTCCGATGTGAACTTCTTGAAGAAACTCAGCGAATCATATGCCCAAGCTTACAATATGCGGCTTCCTATTGTGGCGGTTGTTAATAAGTGCGATGAGATGGCTCCTTCACGGCTCAAAAATCCGAATGAATATACAGAGAGCAAAACAAAAAAGATCGCTGAGCAAGTTCAGCATTATAAAGAGATCATTGTAAAAAACAATCTGAAAATAGATGACATCATTGCGGTTTCCTCGTTGATTGACTGGATGACAGCTGATGGAACTGA
Organism: Faecalibacterium sp. 3; assembly: GCF_048323735.1. Taxonomy (NCBI): domain Bacteria; kingdom Bacillati; phylum Bacillota; class Clostridia; order Eubacteriales; family Oscillospiraceae; genus Faecalibacterium; species Faecalibacterium sp. 3. The sequence continues at coordinate 764,122 of NZ_JBLWFN010000001.1, read as the reverse complement.
AATCGATGCGGATTCCATTGAAAGCTTACCCGTATCTGACATTGAAAATCTTCAAATCGCATTTGATGGAAGATACCATATTGAGGAATTATTTAATATTTTAGAAAAGGCCATTCTTGATTTTAGTGCTAGAATGGGGTTAAGAATGGCCTTAAAGCTTCAAGAAGTTGTACGTCGAATTGCAAATCAACTGAATAAATCTTTCTCTGCAATGTCCGCAACTGTCGCACTTTCTCCTATTCCTATTTCAGACATTTATATCCTTCTACTGCTACAGGGCATTCTGGTTTGCCTTATTGCATCTCTCAGTGGAAGAGATATTTCACTTGATACAGCAAAAGAGTTTGTATTAAGCATGGGCGGAATTGCCGGTGCAGGTTATGGCTTCAGACTTTTGGCGCAACAAGCATCTAAAATTCTGAATGTCTTTTGGGCCGGTTCTGGATCGGCTGTGAGCGCATCTATTGCCGCACTGGGAACCTCTGCAATCGGAAAAGCTGCGATTGCTTACTACATTGATGATAAAACAATAGAAGAAGCAAAGTCTACATTTGAAGCATCCCGTAAAGAGGACTGAACGGATAAGTGTCACCCCAATTGCTGGACGGTCTCTGTAATGGAGTGAGATAAAAATAGCTATTAGATTATAACAAAAAGCTGTTGATTCTGGAGTTTGGCGTTGGCTCACGGAACCGGATGCGTTTTATATCACCTTTTACAAGGGCAATCTGTACATCCCACAAATAATCCAGGAGAAATCACTGGGTGTAGACGGTGACCTGAAAGAGCAGCTTGCTGCAATCAAAGCCGTGATGGAATGAAAAAACCTTGTCAAGAGGGCTGGCACTGTCCAGCCCTCTCTTTTTGCCAAAAGAATTTTTCGGAACTGAAAATGCAAAAAGCTGAGCACCTGTTTTTTCGCAGATGCTCAGCTTTGCTGTACTTTTTTCTCTGGATCTATGATGATTTTTTCAACTTTTGGGCTGCTTCAGGTGCTCTTTGCTGAAGTTTTCAACGTCTTTTGCCCTCGATATTTTGCAACAGCCCCTTGCTCTGCTGAAAAGTTTTTCCGCTGAGGATGCCCAGAGCATCGCGGAGGGCATTTTGAATGCTCCCATCTCCGGCATTGCCGCGCAGCGGCACATCATTTTGTGCCCGGCACAAACATCATTGCGCAGCACATCATTGCCGCAGGCACATCATTCTGAAACTGCACTCTGCAGTTTCAGCACACCGGCCTGCTCCAGACGCTTGCGCAGCAGTGCACCCACGACGCAGCTCACCACGATCTTGGCAAGGTCCAGCGCAATGAAGGGATACACGCACACCGACAGCGCATAGCTCAGCTCACACTGCATCTGGAACACGAACCATGCAGTGCCCAGCACATAGCAGGCAGCATCGCCCAGCACAAGGCCGATGCCGGAGACTACGGGCTGGCCCTTGCTCTTTTCGATGAACAGACCGCCGATGAAGGCCAGCAGCAGATAGCCCACCAGATAGCCGCCGGTGGGGCCTGCCAGCTTGGCAATGCCTGCGCCGTAGCCGGAGAACACCGGCACGCCCACCAGACCGATGAGCAGATACACCGCCACGCTCAGGGTGCCGAACTTGGGTCCCAGCAGCCATGCGGTCAGGCAGATGACAAAGTTTGCCAGCGAGATGGGCACGGCCCCGATGGGCACCGTCAGCGGGCCCAGCACGCACATTGCGGCGGCCATCAGTGCAGTGACGGCCATCTGATAGGTGGTCAGTTTTTTGTTTTTCATAGATTGAAATTCCCCTCTGTTAAAAATTTACAAGGCATCTGTGCCCGAGTATAGCGCAGCGGGGGACAGATGGTCAACAATAAAGTTTGCAGGGGGTTTACAATTCGGAACCTGATTGTAATACGGTGGAGAGTGTGCTAAAATAAAAATGCCGCCTGAGACGGCGGCGGGTGTTGTCTGCATAAAAAGGTGGTCTGACTTCCTCCGGCAAGTGTCCGGGGGCTGTGAAACCTTATTGCTCGGTTCCCCCGGACGCAAACGCGAAAGGGGGGATGCCTCATGAAGTTAGAAGACGTTCTTCAGCTGTTCGTCGTCATCGGCGGGACAGTCGGAATTACATTTCAGATCGCATGGGCAATCTTTAAGGAGATCCATAACAATAAGAAATGACCGCCCACAGTCTCGCAAACACTGAGCGGTCATTCTTATTGACTACTTAGCCGAAGAGAGCTGACCCTTGCGGGCAGCACCTTTTCTATTGATAGTATAGCCTGTTTTATACGGCTTGTCAAGAAAAACAAGGAGGTCCCTTATGGGTGGAGGACACGTATCGCGCCCCGATTTCGGGATGCCGCAGCCCGACCCGGCCTGCCCGCTGACCGAGTTCTATCTGCTTTTGCAGCACGCACTGGATGCGGCGGGCAGCTTTGCCCTGCCGGCGCTGTATGCCCGCGTGCAGGCACCGGCGCGGTGGATCGATCCGGACGAAGCGCGGGAGTATCTGACCCTGTCGCCCACGGAGCGGGAAGGGGATACCCGCCTTCTGGCCCCGGGCAATCTGCAGCTGCTGTACAGCACCCTGCATGTGGCACCGGACGGCGCGCCTGCGGCGCTGCTGCTCACCGGGGAGTGCACCCGCACCACCGTGGCGGTGCAGCTGCTGCCGCCCTTTGTGTGGGAGGACCCGCTGCCGCCTGTGCCGGATGCGCCTGCGGCGCTGGCGCTGCAGCTGACTATGCAGGATGTGGAGCTCATCGATGCCGACCCCGCAGCGCTGGGCCGGAAGCTGGTGCATACGGCACAGCACAAGCGCTGGCTGCATCACCCGAAGGCGGATACCTTTCTGGCCGGGCGGGTGGCCCTGCTGCAAAGGGTCTACCGTCGGTGAGAGAAGGATCTGAATGGCCGCCGCAACCCGGACAATATTTAATGTAATATTATTTTTAATTCAGCAATAGCAGACGGCCTGCGGGCCGTCTGCTATTGCATTTTCACGGGATGGGGTCGTTAAGATCGGTGGCTGGCTCCCTATGGGGAGCATCCGCGCCAGCGGGTGAGTTGGCAAAGCGGAGACGATTCTTGACCAAAAGGCCTTTTGCAACCCTTTTGTTTTTTGCGGTTTCATGGTATACTATCGCATACGAATGCGCACAAACGGCCTGTGTGCGCAGTTTTTCATAAAATTTTCCAGCAATGCAATCTTCGGGGGCGTTCAGCCGTGTATAGGGTGAATGTCCCCGTGGAATACGGATTCCACAGCCCTGTACAGGCGTAAAAGGAGAGCTTGAATGATGGGACAGCTGACCAGAAATGAAGTATTCACGCTGGCAGTGCAGAAGTACAGCGATGCTGTCTACCGTGCTGCCATGCACAACAGCCGATGCGCGGCCGATGCCGAGGATGTGGTGCAGGATGTCTACGAAAAACTCCTGCATTACAACGGCACCTTTGAGAGTGAGGAGCACCTCAAAGCATGGCTGCTGCGGGTAGCCATCAACCGCTGCCGGGACCTGACCCGTGCAGCGCACCAGAAGGACACGGAGCTGGACGAGAACCTGCCCGCACCGGATGAGTTTGCGGACGGCAGCGTGCTGGATGCGGTGCGCGCCCTGCCGGAAAACTACCGCAACGCCATCTACCTTCATTATTATGAGGGCTACACGGCGGCGGAGATCGGGCGGATGCTGGGTGCACCGTCCAACACGGTGCTGAGCTGGCTGCGGCGCGCAAGAGCACAGTTACATACGATGCTGAAGGAGGAGATCGAGGATGAGGTGGTATGAGTATAAGATGGAGACGGACGATCTCTGTGCACCGGAGGACCTGAAAGCAAAGCTGCTGGCCATGACCGACCAGCTGACCGAAGAGGAAAAGAACCAGCCCATGATGAAGACCCCGGCACCGGCCCGGCCTGCACCGGTGCAGCGGAAAAAGCCTGTCCGCTTTCCTGTAAAGCGGGTGGGCACACTGGCGGCCTGTCTGGCGGTGTGCGCGGTGGGCTACGGTGCCTTTGCCACCGGCATGATCGGCCTTGGCGCAAAGAGCAGCAGCCCGGCGGCCTATTATTCGGCGGACAGCTCTGCGGCCGCGATGGCGGCAGGCGGCGTGGACCGCGCCGCTATGGACAGCCCCATGGCCGCCGATTACAGCCTGAACAGCCTGTCACTGGAAAGCGGCGCAGACAACGGCACCGCTGCTTATTCGGAGGACGACGCGGCGGCAGCGGCCCACAGCACCGACCACGCAAAGATCATCTACACTGCGAACCTCAGTCTGGAAAGCAAGGACTACGACGCGGCCCGCGCTGCGCTGGATGCGGCGGCTGCCGAAGCGGGCGGATACATGGAATCCAGCAGCGAATACTCCGGCACCGAGGACAGCCGCAGCGTCAGCCTGACCTTCCGGGTGCCGCAGAAGAACTACGCCAGCTTTCTTGCGGCTGTGGCCGAAGCCGGCAACGTGACCTACAAAAACCAGCAGGCCGACGACGTGACCGCCCAGTACATGGATGTGGAGGCCCGGCTTGAGAACCTCAAGGCCCAGCGCACCCGTCTGCAGCAGCTGCAGCAGCAGGCCGAGACCCTTTCCGACCTGCTGGAGATCGAGTCCAGTCTGACCGAGGTACAGAGCCAGATCGAGAGCTGGCAGAGCCAGATGGACTGGTACAGCAATCAGGTGGAGCAGTGCACCGTCTGCGTGAGCCTGAGCGAGGTAAAGACCTACTCGCCGCCCAGCGAGGGCTTTGTCTCCCGCATGGCCGACGCATTTGCCAGCGGCTGGCAGAACTTTGCACAGGGCGTGCAGCAGCTGGCCGTCTTCCTTGCAGGCGCATGGCCGGTGGTGGTCATCGCGGCGGCGGTGGCTGGCGGCGTCGCAGTGTGGCGCAAAAAGAGAAAGTGAGCAGGCCCGGAAGGGAACCAGAAAATTTTTTCAGAAAAGGGTTGACATCCATCCCGCTGTGTGGTATTATACTTGAGCAGTCAGCGAGAACCGCTGAGAGCACAAAGTAAATATCGCGGGGTGGAGCAGTCTGGTAGCTCGTCGGGCTCATAACCCGAAGGTCGTTGGTTCAAATCCGGCCCCCGCAACCACCAAGCATCCTGAAATTTCAGGATGCTTTTTTGTTTTGCTTTTTCGGAAGGAAAATCATGGGCTTTTCCACAGGAGAGGGATCAACGGTGGAAAAACCCGGGGCAGGACTTCTCTTTACTCGTCATTCTGCTGTAAAATATCACCTGAATTTGGACAGCCTGATAAAACGGGACCGGAAGGCCATTTCCGCCTTGACGCCCTGCAAAAAATATGCTATTTTAAAAAAGCACAGAGCCGGTCTGCATTCATGCGGCGGGCCGCTTTGGGCCAGATCAAAAGAAAATCGTACGTGAGCAGCGTCGTTGGATTGTTACCGTTTGGCGGGCTAGACCAACTCTGCACAGCACAAGCCGAAAGCGTGTTTCAGCCTTCGGTGTTATTTGCTGTGTCAGGAGTGGTCTTTTTTTATTGCCTTTTTCGGCCTGAGGAGGAGAGACGATGCAATATACCGTCAAAAAACCGATCAACAACAACATCCTGCGGGTGGTGGACCCCACCGGCTGCGAGCTGATCGTTACCGGGCGCGGGCTGGGCTTTGGCGCAAAGCCGGGGTACAAGCTGGACGCCGGAAAGGTGGAGCGCAGCTACCGCATGACCAGCCCTGCCGTGCAGCAGAAGCTGGTGGAGCTGCTGGAACAGATCCCCTATGAGCATCTGCTGCTCACCGATGAGCTGGTGGCAATGATCCGCAGCCGGGTGAACTACCCGCTGAACGAGAGCCTGCTCATCACGCTGGCCGACCACATCAGCTTTGCCATCCAGCGCAGTGAGCAGGGCATCCGCTTCTCCAACCCGCTCATGGCACCGATCCGGGAGTTCTATCCGCAGGAGTACCGCCTTGGCATGGACTGTCTGGCCATCATCCGCCAGCGCTGCAAAGCAGACCTCTCGGACGACGAGGGCGGCTTCATCGCCCTGCACATCGTCAATGCGGAGCTGAACACCACCATGAGCGTGGTGAACGACGTCACCCGCTTTGTGGACGGCTGCGTGCAGGTGGTGGAGTGCTTCTACGGCTGCCATTTTGACCGGGACGCGCTGAATTTCAGCCGCTTCACAGTGCATCTGCGCTTTTTTGCGCAGCGGGTGTTTCAGGGCAAACAGGAGAGCGAGAACGATGCCCACGATGAGATGTTCCGGGCGCTGATCGCACGGAACTGCAGCGAACATTATAAATGTGCCTGCTGCCTTGCGGATTATGTGCGCAACACATGGAACAAGGAACTCTCGGACGAGGAGCTGGTGTTCCTCACCATTCACCTGAAGCGCATCCGGATGGGAAAGTAAGCCGCCCGCCTGCCGCACCGCCGTACCTCTGATTCTCCGCAGGCCGCGCCTGCGTGTGGATATATTTGCTGGATACAAATTTGGAAAAGGAGAATTGAAGATGAAAGACAAGATCTTTGGCGTGCTGCAGCGTGTCGGACGCAGCTTTATGCTGCCCATTGCACTGCTGCCCGTGGCGGGCCTGCTGCTGGGCATCGGCAGCTCGTTCACCAACGAGACCATGCTGGCGGCCTATGGCCTGAACAGCGTCATCCACCCCGGTACCCTGATCTACACCATTCTGGACGTGATGAGCCAGACCGGCAGCGCCGTGTTCAACAATCTGGCCCTGCTGTTCGCCATGGGCGTGGCCATCGGCATGGCCCGCAAGGAAAAAGAGGTGGCCGCCCTGTCCGGTGCGGTGGCCTATATCATCATGAACACGGCCATTCAGGCCATGATCAACGCCGCTGGCGGCGTGGACGCAATGCCCGCCAACTCCACCACCACCATGCTGGGCATCACCACCCTGCAGATGGGCGTGTTCGGCGGCATCGTGGTCGGTCTGGGCGTGGCAGCCCTGCACAACAAGTTCTATAAGATCGAGCTGCCGCAGGTTCTGGCCTTCTTCGGCGGCACCCGCTTTGTGCCCATCATCAGCTCCATCGTGTATCTGGTGGTCGGCATCGCCATGTTCTACATCTGGCCGGTGGTGCAAAGCGGCATTGCTGCGCTGGGCGCACTGGTGCTGGCTTCCGGCTATGCAGGCACCTTTATCTACGGCCTGCTGGAGCGTGCACTGATCCCCTTCGGCCTGCACCATGTGTTCTACATGCCGTTCTGGCAGACCGCTGTGGGCGGCACCGCCATCATCGACGGCGTCACCGTGACCGGTGCCCAGAACATCTTCTTTGCAGAGCTGGCCTCCAAGTCCACCACGGTGTTCTCGGTCAGCGCCACCCGCTTCATGGCCGGTAAGTTCCCCTTTATGATGTTCGGCCTGCCCGGCGCTGCGCTGGCAATGTACCACTGCGCAAAGCCGGAAAAGAAAAAGGCGGCAGGCGGCCTGCTGCTTTCTGCAGCCCTGACCGCCTTCCTCACCGGCATCACCGAGCCGCTGGAGTTCACCTTCATCTTTGTGGCACTTCCCATGTACGCCGTGCACTGCGTGCTGGCGGGCCTGTCCTTCATGCTCATGCATATCCTGAACGTGGGCGTGGGCATGACCTTCTCCGGCGGTCTGATCGATCTGGTGCTGTTCGGCGCGATGCAGGGCAACGCCAAGACCCACTGGATCTGGGTGGTCGTTGTGGGTGCAGTGTATTTTGTGCTGTACTACCTGATCTTCCGCTTCATGATCTCCAAGTTTGACTACAAGACCCCGGGCCGCGACGATGCCGAGGAGGTCAAGCTGTACACCCGTGCGGACGTGAACGCCCGCAGCGCCGCTTCCGGCAGCAACGCCCCCGCAGGGGATGACCCGGTCAGCGCCCTGATCGTGGAAGGTCTGGGCGGCACCGACAACCTGTCCGACGTGGACTGTTGCGCCACCCGTCTGCGCTGCACCGTCAAGGACGCTGCGCTGGTTCGGCAGGATGTGCTCAAGGCTTCCGGCGCTTCCGGCGTCATCTGCAAGGGCAACGGCGTTCAGGTGGTGTACGGCCCCAAGGTGGCAGTCATCAAGGCAAAGCTGGAGGATTATCTGGAAAATGCGCCCAAGACCCCGGCAGCGCCCGCAGCACCCGCCCCGGCAGCTGCCCCCGCAGCCCCGGCAGCAGCCGCAAAGGATACCGTGCTTGCAGCCTGCCTCACCGGCACCGTTGTCCCGCTGGCCGAGGTGAAGGACGAAGCCTTTGCCAGCGGTGCGCTGGGCGACGGCATTGCCATCGAGCCTGCGGTGGGTGAGCTGGTGGCTCCTGCCGACGGCGAGATCTCTTCCACCTTCGACACCCACCACGCGGTGGGTATGACCACCGTTGACGGCGCGGAGCTGCTGATGCACATTGGCATCGACACCGTCAAGCTGGGCGGAAAGCACTTCACCTACCTCGTCAATGAGGGCGACAAGGTGCGCAAGGGCCAGCCGCTGATCCGCTTTGACATCGAGGCCATCAAGGCCGAGGGCTATCCCGTCACCACACCGCTGATCGTCTGCAACACCGACGAGTATGCAGCGGTCACTCCCAAAGCCTCCGGTACCGTGAAGCAGGGCGATGCACTGCTGGAACTGAAGGGCTGATGCGTTTCTCCCAAAAGGCAGGGTTATCATAAAGCAAAGGGCCGTCTCCGAATGCGGGGGACGGCCCTTTGTGCTGCCCAAAAGCCGGTTTTTCCGGCCGGTCGGGGCCTTTCTCTCTGCGCTGTGGGTGATTTTTGCGCGTTTCTGTTTACGCCAGCGGAAAATGATGGTATGATAAACTGGATGTAAACTGGACACGGGCAGGCAAGCCTGCTGTGCAGCACCCGGAGGGAGAAAACCAATGAAAAACCATATCAAGTCGCTGCTGTGTGGACTGTGCGCGGCGGCACTGGCACTGGGCTGCGCCGGCTGCAGCGGCAGCGCCGGGCCAGAAGTGCCCGCCAAAGTGACCGATATCATGGTGTGGACCTATTACAATGGCGACCAGCTGGAAAGCTTTACCAGCCTTGTGAACCAGTTCAACGAGACCGTCGGTGCCCAAAAGGGCATCAAGGTGTCCACCGAGAGTCAGGGCAGCGTCAACGATCTGGAAACCAGTGTGATGGACTCTGCCGAGGGCAAGGTGGGCGCTGCCGCCATGCCCAATATCTTCTCGGCCTACGCCGATACCGCCTATGCGCTGGACCAGATGGGCATGGTGGTGGACCTTGCCCCCTGCCTGACCGAGGAGGAAAAGGCTCAGTTCGTGGAAGGCTACCTCTCGGAGGGGGGCTTCGGGGAGGACGACAGCATCAAGATCTTCCCGGTGGCAAAATCCACCGAGCTGTTGTTCCTCAATGATACCGACTGGCAGGCCTTTGCCGATGCCACCGATGTCCGATATGAGGACCTTGCCACCATGGAGGGGCTGACGGCCGCCGCAGAAAAATACTACAACTGGACCGATGCCCAGACCGCCGCGCCGGATGACGGCAAGGCGCTGTTCGGCCGTGATGCCATGGCAAACTATATGCTGGTGGGCGCACAGCAGCTGGGCGACACCATCTTTGCAGTGAAGGACGGCAGAATGACCGTCAACTTTGAGCGCGATGTGGCCCGCAGGCTGTGGGACAACTACTATGTTCCCTTTGTCAGGGGCTGGTTTGCCGCCACCGGCCGCTTCCGCAGCGATGATATCAAGACCGGCAATGTGCTGGCCTACGTGGGCTCCAGTTCCAGCGCCACCTTCTTCCCCACCAGGGTGACGAACGACGCCAACGAAAGCCATGAGATCAGCCTGAGGACACTGCCCGCCCCGCAGTTTGAAGGCGGCGAGGCGGTAGCGGTGCAGCAGGGTGCCGGTATGGTGGTGACAGCAGCCAAAGAGGAGGAGGTCGAGGCCTCGGTGGAGTTCCTCAAATGGTTCGTCCGGGCAGAGAACAACATTGCGTTCTCGGTGGGCTCGGGCTATCTGCCTGTTACCCGGAAAGCCAACGATATGCAGGAGATCCTTGCCAGCGGCCTGACTCTGGACGATAACATGCAGCAGACGCTGGAGGTTGCGGTGGATACGGTGAACGGGAATCGTCTGTATACGCCCCACGCCTTTGCAGGCAGCAACAGTGCCCGCAAGGTGCTGGAATATGGCCTGAGCGACCTTGCCGCAGCGGACCGCGAGACGGTGGTCCAGCGCATCGCCGAGGGCCGGAGTGCCGCCGAGGCAGAGGCCGAGTTTTTGACCGACGAGTATTTTGAGGCATGGTATCAGGACATCTGCGCAAAGCTTGCACGGTACGAGGGCTGAGCTGCGCGGGATACACGGAGAAAAAGAGGTGAGGATGATGCTGCACAGGCGGGCAGCGCAGGGCACACAGACGCCCCGGCGCGGAGAAAAGACACAACCGATCTTCCGCACCATTTTCGGGGCGATGATGCTGGTGCTGGTGGCAGAGGTCCTGCTGCTCATCATCAGCATCTACGTCACCAATGTGGGCGGCAGGCTGAACCAGAACGCAAAGGACATGCTTGCCATGCAGGTGCGCAACCGCGTCGGTTACATGCAGGACCTGATGCAGGATGCACAGAACCTGACCGAGCTCTCGGACTACATCGACCGGGCCACCCTTTCCATGGTGAACACGGGCCGTCTGGATCTGGATGCCCTGAACACCGACAGTGAACAGAGCAGCGCGCTGCTTGCCGCCATTGCACCGGAGCTGGTCAACACCCTGCGCGCACGGTCTGTCACCGGCATTTTTGTGGTGCTGAACACCGAGGACCTGCGCATTCTGGATGTGGGCAGCGGTGTGCCCGGCATCTACCTGCGGGATCTGGACCCGGACGCCCGCCCTTCGGAGGAGAATGCCGACCTGCTGATCGAGCGCGGCAGCGCGGCGGTGGTCAAGGCGCTGGGCATCACCACCGATAAAAGCTGGCAGCCTGTCCTGCGCTACTATGGCCTGAAGGACCGGGGCTTTTTCAAGGAGCCGTTCCTGCGGGCCTATGAGGACAATGCCCGCCTGAGCGAGGAATATTACGGCCGCTGGACCACCAGCACATACACGATCCCGGGCGATGACCGTTCGGCCATTGCCTACTCCCAGCCGCTGATCCTGCCGGACGGCACGGTGTACGGCGTGGTGGGCGTGGAGCTGCTCACTAGCTACCTGCAGGAAAAAATGCCCTATGCAGAGCTGCAGAACGAGAAAAACGGCGCGTATTTTCTGGTGTCCACCACTGCGGACGAGGACGCCGAGGAATTCGTGGTCAGCAAGTCGGTCACGTCCAGTCAGGACAGCGATGCACTGGCAGCGCCGGCAAGCATGATGCGCTGCGAGAGGCGGGCAGACGGCTGCTGGCTGAACCTGCACAAACGGGATTACTACGCGGTGGCAATGCCCATCAGCCTGTACAGCCGCAATGCGCCCTTCTCCGATGAGCACTGGCTGCTGATCGGCGCGGTGAACAGCAAGACGCTGTTTGCCTTTGCGCAGAATGTCCGGCATGTGCTCACCGCTGTGGTGGTGGGTACGCTGGTGCTGGGCATTCTGAGCAGCCTGCTGACCGCCCGCAAGCTGGCCCGCCCGGTGGAGCTGCTGTATTACGAGGTGGTGGACGGGCAGGAGAAAAAGAAGTTCCCGGAGCTGTCCCATACAAAGATCCGGGAGCTGGATCGTCTGGCTGATGCACTGACCAGCCTGAACAGCGAGCTGCTGAACAACTCCACAAAGTTTCTGCGCATCATGGATATGGCCAGTGTGGAGCTGGGCGGCTATGAGCTGCGGTTCGACACCGGCAGCGTGTATGTTACCGATAACTTTTTTTCCCTGCTGGGCGAACCCCAGCCCGCGGACCGCTTCCTGAGCGTGCGCCGCTTTGAGGAGACGCTGACCCGGATCCAGCTTTCCCGCCCCTGCACCACCACGGAAAGGGGAGACAAGCTGCTGACCATCCGCAAGGATGGCCAGACCCGCTACGTTCTGCTGCGCGTCACCAAAGACTGGAACGTGCAGGTGGGTCTGGCCGAGGATGTCACCATCGCCACGCTGGAGCGCCTGCGCATCGAGCACGAACGGGACTACGATATCCTCACCGGCCTGTACAACCGTCAGGCCTTCCAGCGGGTGTGCGGGGAGCTGTTTGAGGACCCGCAGCAGCTGGGCACCGCAGCCCTGCTGATGATGGATCTGGACAACCTCAAGCACATCAACGACACCTACGGCCACGACTGGGGCGACCAGTACATCCACCGCACCGGCCTCTGTCTGGCAGAGAACACCCCCGCCGGCACGGTGGTGGCCCGCCTGTCCGGCGATGAGTTCATGCTGCTGTTCTACGGTTATCTTAACCGGGAGCAGATCCGCGAAAAAGTGCGCATCCTGAGCGACGCCATGCACAAGAGCGTGGCGGTGCTGCCCGGCGGCAGCGAACTGCGCATCAGCATCTCGGGCGGCATGGCATGGTACCCGGAGGACAGCCGGGACATGGAGACCCTGAAAAAATATGCCGACTTTGCGCTGTATCAGGTCAAGCACTCCCACAAGGGCTGCCTGCAGGAGTTCAGCATGGAAAGCTACCGCAGGGAAGCCCAGACCGCACAGCTGCGGCGGGACTTCCAGCAGCTGCTTACCGAGGAACGGGTGTACTATGTGTTCCAGCCCATCTTCTCGGCCCACGATGGCCGGGTGATGGCCTACGAAGCCCTGATGCGCTCCGATATGGAGAGACTGCGTTCGCCTGCCACCATCATGAAGCTGGCGCGGGAGCAGGGAGCACTGCAGGAGATCGAACGGCTGACCTTCTTCAAGTCGCTGGAGACCTTTGACCACCTGCGCAGCGAGGGCCTTGTGCGCAGGGACGCGATGCTGTTCATCAACTCCATTGCAAGCATTGCCCTGCCGCGGGAGGACAGCGAGTATATGGACAGCCGCTGGCATGAGCTGCGCCGTCAGATGGTGATCGAGATCACCGAGGAAGAGGCGATCGACCGGGAAGCAATGGAAACAAAGCGCCGTGCGCCGGGCTTTTCCGGCATGTTCGCGCTGGATGATTATGGCAGCGGCTACTCCAACGAGGGCAGCCTGCTGGAGCTTTCGCCCCGGTTCATCAAGGTGGATCTCACCATCATCCGCGGCATCGACACCGACCCCGACAAACAGCAGATCGTGCAGAACATCGTGGCCTATGCCCACCCGCGCAGCATGCAGATCATTGCAGAGGGCGTGGAGACGGCCGAGGAACTGAAAAAGGTGCTGGAACTGGGCGTGGACGGCCTGCAGGGCTATTTCCTTGCAAAGCCCGCCAACATCCCGACCCGGATCGCGCCCGCTGCCCGGCAGATCATTGAAAACAGCCATAGCTCAGACTGCGGCTGATGTCCGGCCGGGAGCAAAAACAGCACGGGAGGTGCTTTTTATCATGGTACAGGTAGACCTTATCACCGGCTTTCTGGGGGCAGGAAAGACCACCTTTCTGCGCCGGTATGTCCGGTATCTGGTGGAACAGGGCCACAACGTCTGCATTCTGGAAAACGACTTTGGGGCCGTGAATGTGGACGCGATGCTGGTGCAGGACCTTCTGGGCCCCCGCTGCGACCTTGAGACCATCAGCGGCGGGTGCGACTGCGACACCCACCAGCGCCGGATGCGCACCAAGCTCATTGCCATGGCCATGCGCGGGTTCGACCGGGTGGTGGTGGAGCCCAGCGGCATCTTTGATGTGGACGAGTTCTTTGACGTGCTGCGGGACGACCCGCTGGACCGCTGGTATCAGGTGGGCAATGTGATCGCCATTGTGGACGCCATGCTGCCCGAGACCCTGTCCCCGCAGGCAGAGTATCTGCTGGCATCCGAGACCGCCAACGCGGGCCGGGTGCTGCTCAGCCGTACCCGGCAGGCCGGGCAGGCCCAGACGGCCGCCGCAGCGGCCCACCTGACCCGGGCGCTGGAAGGCTGCAAGTGCTCCCGCCGCTTTGCGCCGGAGGAGATCCTGACAAAGGACTGGGCGCAGCTCACCGAAGCCGACCTTGCCGCCCTTGCGTCCTGCGGATACCGGCAGGCCAGCTGCGAAAAGCTGCACTTTGATGAGCACGAAGCCTTTTCGTCCCTCTGCTTTCTGGAACAGCATCTGACGCTGCAGCAGCTGCAGGCTGCGGCAGACCGCCTGTTTGCAGACAGGGCCTGCGGCCATGTGCTGCGGGTGAAGGGCTTTGCGCCGGACCCGGGCGGGCAGACCGGCTGGCTGGAACTGAACGCCACCGCCGCCGGAAAAACGCTGGCCCCCATCCCGCAGGGACAGGATGTGCTCATCGTCATTGGCGAAGGGCTGGACAAAGCGGCCATTGAAGCACGCCTCAAGGCCTGAATTTTCAATACAAAAACAACAGAATGGTGAAAAACAGAAGGAGAAGGAGAAGGAGGTCATGAACAAGACCCGGCAGGCTCCCTCGGCACGGCGCATCATCGGCATGGTGGTGGGTGTTATCATCATCGCCTTTGGCCCCTTCATCCAGTTCTTCGATGGACATTTCGCCCAGAAAATGCTGAAATATAAACAAGAAAAGGAATAACAAAAAAGGCGTGGGCCTCCGAATGGAAGCTCACGCCTTTTACGATTACGATCAGAACTTGAACAGCGGGGTGCCTGCCAGCACATCGCCCTCAGCCAGCATCTTCAGCTCGCCCAGGTCGTCGCCGTTGGTCACGATGATGGCGGTTGCAGTGGGATGGCCTGCGGCGCGGATGGCGTCCAGATCCACCTTCAGCAGGGGAGTGCCGGCCTTGACCTTATCGCCCACCTTGACCAGTGCCTTGAAGCCCTTGCCCTGCATCTCCACAGTGTCCATGCCAACATGGATCAGGATCTCGATGCCGTCCTCGCTGGTCAGGCCCACGGCGTGCAGGGTGGAAGCCACCTGTTCCACGGTGCCGTCAAACGGAGCATACACGGTCTTGCCGGTGGGCTCGATGCCGCAGCCGGGGCCAAGGATGCCCTGTGCAAAAGTCTCGTCGGGGATGTCGGCCTGTGCCAGCACCTTGCCGCGGATGGGGGTCAGAACGGTCTTGCGCTGACCAAAGAATTTAGCGGTCTCTTCCTGCTCGGCCTTACCGCCGAACAGCTTATCAAAGAATCCCATGGTAAAATACCTTCCTTCCAATCACTTTACAGGAAGCGGCGGCGCAGTGCAGCCGGCCGTTTCCGAAACCAATGTGGTATACCCAAAAGATACCATATCGTGAAGAAAATTGCAATCGATATCCTGCATAAAATCGGCAGAAAATCTTCGGCAGGGTCACATCAGGGCAATCAGCTGTTCGATCTCCTCCATGCGGGTGGCCCAGCTGGTGGCAATGCGCATCACGGTGTGGGTGTCGTCGTACTTCTCCCAGAAGCCGAACTTTGCCTTACCTTCCAGCGCTTCCAGCTGGCTGTTTGCCAGAATGGGGAATACCTGATTGGTGGGCGATTCCATATAGAAGCGGTAGCCCTTGGCAGCAAGGCCCTCCTTCAGACGGTCTGCGGTCTCGATGGCGTTCCGGCTGATGCGGGTGTACAGATCATCGGTGAACAGCACGTCGAACTGCAGGCCCAGCAGACGGCCCTTGGCAAGCAGCGCGCCCTGCTGCTTGACCATAGTCATAAAGTGGGCCGGTGCGCCGTGAGGGAACACCACGGCCTCGCCGCACAGAGCGCCCACCTTGGTGCCGCCGATGTAGAATACATCGGTCAGGCGGGCAATGTCCTGCAGGGTGACGTCGGTGCCCTTTGCCATCAGGCCGTAGCCCAGCCGTGCGCCGTCCATGAACAGCGGCATCTTGTATTCCTGACACACGGCGTGCAGCTCTTCCAGCTCCGCCTTAGTGTACAGGGTGCCGTACTCCGACGGGTGAGAGATATACACCATGCCGGGGAACACCATGTGGTCGTGGTTGGCATCGGCGTAGAAGGTGGCGCACCAGCTGCGCACATCGGCAGCGCTCACCTTGCCCTCGTGGGCCGGCAGCGGGATGACCTTGTGGCTGGTGTACTCGATGGCACCGGCCTCGTGGGCGGTAACATGGCCGGTGGCTGCGGCCAGCACGCCCTGCCAGCGCTGCAGCATGGACGCAATGACGATGGCGTTGGTCTGGGTGCCGCCGGAGATAAAGTACACATCTGCATCCGGGCAGCCGCAGGCAGCACAGATCTTTGCCTTGGCGCTGGCGCAGTAGGGGTCGGTGCCGTAGCCGGACACCTTTTCAAAATTGGTCTCGGTCAGCTTTTGCAGGATCGCGGGGTGTGCACCTTCGCAGTAGTCGTTCTCAAAATAAAGCATCTGTCATTCTCCTGATCCAGTGAGATAAAGCGCGGATAAGGCTATTCTACTACGGGGAAGAGGGAGTGTCAAACCCCGTCCTCCCTTTACGGCAAAGGATTTTTACTGTATCTTTAGTACAGCTATGGTATAATTCAGGAGAGAAAACATATTGTTTGGGAAGGGGAATGTGCATGAAAAAACAGACGCTTGTGCGGGATGCCACTGTAATGCTGCTGGCTCTGTTCGCTGCCTATGCCATGGTGATGCTTACACAGGCCGTTATGGGCCGCATTGAGGGCGTTGCCATGCTGATCTTTATGCTGGCAGTATTTGTCACATCAATGTATACAGAGGGGTATGTCTGGGGCGTGGCAGCGTCCCTGATCAGCGTGCTGGCGGTGAATTTTGCCTTCCTCTCGCCGTATTTCGCGTTCAACTTTACTCTGTCGGAAAACCTGTTTTCCGGCCTTGTGATGCTTGTGGTGTCCATCATGACCAGCACCCTGACCACCCGCATCAAAAAGCAGGAGCAGCTGCGCATGGAGAGCGAAAAGGAAAAAATGCGCGCGAACCTCTTGCGCGCGGTTTCCCACGATCTGCGCACCCCGCTCACTTCCATTTATGGTGCCTGCTCCACCGTGATCGAAAACTACGATTCGCTGGATAAGGCAAAGACCATCAAGCTGCTGGGCGAGGCCTGCAGCGATGCCCAGTGGCTGACCCGCATGGTGGAGAACCTGCTCTCGGTCACCCGCATCGACAGCGAGAAGGTGACGGTGCAGAAGACCCCCACGGTGCTGGACGAACTGCTGGACGCCGTGCTGGTCAAGTTCCGCAAGCGATACCCGGATCTTCAGGTGGAGCTGGAAACGCCGGATGCCTTTATCGTGATCCCCATGGATTCCATGCTTATCCAGCAGGTGCTGATGAATCTGCTGGAAAACGCCGCTCTGCACGCCGAGGGCATGACAAAACTGACCCTGAAGGTGTTCACGGTGGGCAATCGCGCGGTGTTCGAGGTGACGGACAATGGCTGCGGCATCCCCAGAGAACGGCTGAAAACGCTGTTCTCCGGCACCGGCAGCACCGACCCGGATGTACCGGCAGACAGCCGCAAGCACGGCATGGGCATCGGCTTGTCGGTGTGCGCAGCCATCATCAAGGCCCACGGCGGCGAGATCAAGGCCGAGAGCCGGGTGGGCGAGGGAACCACCATCCGCTTCTGGCTGGAGACCGAAGAAATTGAAATGGAGGATGCAGAAGATGAGCAATAATAAATTCAAGGTCCTCATTGTGGAGGATGAGGCGAATATCTGCAGCTTTATCGAAACGCTGCTGACTACCAATGATTATCAGGCGCTGGTGGCCCACACCTGTACCATGGGCCTGACCCTGTTTGCCTCCCACAACCCGGATCTGGTCATTCTGGATCTGGGCCTGCCGGACCGGGACGGTCTGGAGTTCATCCGCACCGTGCGGCAGAAGTACATGACCCCCATCGTGGTGCTCTCGGCCCGCACCGACGAGATGGATAAGATCGAAGCGCTGGATCTGGGGGCCAATGACTATATCACCAAGCCCTTCAGCACCGGCGAGCTGCTGGCCCGCGTGCGTGCGGCCCTGCGCCTGAACCGTTACGGTGCCCTGCGCGGCGGCAATGCCCCGGCAGGGGAGTTCCGCGCACAGGGAATGCGCATCAATTATGACCGCCGCAAGGTGTTTGTGGACGAGCAGGAGATCAAGCTGACCCAGACCGAGTACAACATCGTGGCGTTCCTCTCCCAGCACGCGGGCCGTGTGATGACCTATGCGGCCATCGTCAAAGCCATCTGGGGCGATACCGACATCGGCAGCACCAAGAAGCTGCAGGTGAATATGGCCAACATCCGCAAAAAGCTGGGCAGCCGCCCGGGCAGCAACGCCTATATCCTCAATGAGCTGGGCGTGGGCTACCGCATGATCGACGAGGACAACGACACCCGTAACAGGGAGAATCTGGAATGACACTTGCGCTGCTTGTGTTTGCGGCCACCTATCTGCTGATGCTGCGGCTGCAGCAGTACCGCCCGTGGGTGGCACTGTGCAGTGCGGTGCTCTTTATTATGCTGGGCGAGGCCGGGGTATACGGCTTTTCGCTCCGTGCGGCACTGCAGGCGGTGGATTACAACGTTCTGCTGATGATGGCGGGCACCATGGGTACGGTGGCGCTGTTCATCGAGAGCAAAATGCCCGCCCGTCTGGCGGAAATGCTCATCGTCCGGGTGCCGGATGTCAAGCGGGCGGTGTGTATGCTGGCGCTGTTCGCCGGCGTCATCAGTGCTTTTGTGGACAATGTGGCTACCGTGCTCATGGTGGCCCCGGTGGGCCTTGCCATTGCCCGCAAGCTGAAGATCTCGCCGGTGCCGGTGATCATTTCCATTGCGGTCTCCTCCAACCTGCAGGGCGCAGCCACGCTGGTGGGCGATACCACCAGCATCCTGCTGGGCAGCTTTGCGGACATGAACTTCTTCGAGTTCTTCTGGATGCAGGGCCGTCCGGGCATTTTCTGGGGCGTAGAGCTGGGCGCACTGGCATCGCTGGCGGTGCTGCTGTGGCTGTTCCGCCGTGAGACCCAGCCGGTCTGTGCAAAGGTGGAAACGGATGTGGAGGACGACGTGCCCGCCGCCCTGATGCTGCTGACGGTAGGCCTGCTGATCGCGGCATCTTTCCTGCCGGAGCCCGCCGCCGGGCCGCTGCATACGGTGTATGAGCTGCGCAGCGGTCTTATCTGCATGGGCCTGTGCCTGTTTGGCACCGTGCGCGCCTGCCTGCGGGCAAAGTCGGCAAAGCCGCTGGGGCGGGTGCTGGGTGAGCTGGACTGCGATACCCTGCTGCTGTTGTTTGGTCTGTTCATCGTGATCGCAGGCATTCAGGCGGCGGGCGTCATTGATGCAGCGGCCCGGCTGTTCCACGCCGTGGCGGGAGAAAGCCCCTTCCGACTGTTTACGCTGCTGGTAGTGGTTTCGGTCGTGCTGTCGGCATTCATCGATAATATCCCATACGTAGCCGCCATGCTGCCCGTGGTGCAAAGCATTGCTGCACTGATGAATGATGGCCGGGGGATGGAGCCCTACGTGTTTTACTTCGGTCTGCTCACCGGTGCCACTCTGGGCGGCAACCTGACGCCGATCGGCGCTTCGGCCAATATTGCTGCCATCGGCCTGCTGCGCAAAAACGGTGAAACCGTCACGACCCGGGACTTCCTGCGCATCGGCGTGCCCTTTACGCTGGCTGCAGTGCTGGCAGGCTATGTGTATCTGTGGCTGGTGTGGGGCAGAGTCTGATCTGCTGGCCTCCGGCACGGCTGTCTGCTGAAGAAAAAACAAAGAAACTCCGACCCTCTGCACTGCCGGAAAATCGGCCTGCAGAGGGCTTTTTCGCGAAAGTATGACGTTTTGTAGTGAGGAAAAAGTTTTTTTGAAAAAACGCTTGACATTCTTCGTATATCTGGTATAATAACTATCGTTCCGAGCGACACAGCTCACGAACACAACAGAATATGCGGATATGGCGGAATTGGCAGACGCGTTAGATTCAGGTTCTAATCGGGGCAACTCGGTGGAGGTTCAAGTCCTCTTATCCGCACCACAAGGAAGACAGCTTTTGATAGCTGTCTTTTTTGTTTTGCACGGCAGTTTCCCTTTAGCAGTAACCGCGGATAAGAGGACTTGAACAGCAACGACGACGACCGCAGCCAGCGGCTGAAACAGGGAGGAGTTGTTGGGGCCGCGTTCTGATTTTTCAAAGCCCTGCCAAGGGGCTGCAGAAAAATCAGCAAACGCAACCCGTAAGGCCCTGACCGCCAGATTCCGCTGCGGTTCCCAACCTGTAGGAATGTCTACCGGGAGGCAGACTGTCCACTGTCTTTTTTGTTTTACATTTCCATTGACTGCACTGGGGTCGAGGATGAATTGGACGTGACCATGGCGCAGAGGACGGAACTGGACTACCTCATCTACAATGACCCGCTGGGATATGCGGATTTGATTCTGAACGGTGACACGAAGGAATATTTGAAGAATGTGGCCGGGAGCCATGGGCTAGAGGATTAGAAAAATATCATCTGCTCTTTGCGGCAGACGGTAGATATGAAAATTGCATGAGTTGAGTTTGGGCGATGTGCTTTATAGCGAAGCACATCGCCTTTAGTTTTTCTTTCGGGTGGCAATGTCCTGAAAGCAGAAATAGTCCGGTTGGTGGCGGGACTGGGTGTACTCGAACAGCATCCCGTCCGAGTTGAAGGTCTGGTTTACCACCACTGCCACGCAATCATAGCCGTCCATATCCAGCAGCTTTTCATCACGGGCAGTTGCGTGTTCCACCGTGATGCGCCGTTTGCTGGTGATGATCTGCATTCCAAGCACGTTTTCAATAAAATCATAGATGGAATGGGATGCGATTTCCTCTGTCAGTCCGGGTACAAATTCCTTTAAAAAGTAGTTGATGTCCAGAATCAGTGCTTTTCCGTCCAGATAACGCACACGCTGTACCGCCCACAATTCATCGCCCTCAGAAAATCCGCTTTCCGCGGCAAACTGTTCCGTTGCGATGATGGTCTCAAACTTCGTGACCTTCGTCACGGCGCGAAGGCGGTTGCGGCGGGCGGTTTCTTGAAACGTCTCGATGCCGCCGATGGTAAACGTCGTTTTGCCCACCGGCTGGTAGATGACCCGCACGCCGCGCCCCTGCATGGTCTGCACATAGCCGTCGGCTACCAGCTCCGCCAATGCGCGTCGAACTGTGTTGCGGGAGCAGGCGTATTCCTCTATTAAGGTATTCTCGCTGGGCAGCAGCGATTGATAGGGGTAATCCTGCGCCTCGATGCGTTTTTTGATGCTGTGATAAATGCCCTCATATTTTGCCTTTGGCATGGTGTGTACCTCGCAACTTGTTCAAACATTTACTTTAGTATACCGTCTTTTCGGCTAAATTTCAAGTGGGCAACTTGTGAGCAGTGCCGAAAATAGGCATTCTGCAGTGCTTTTTTGCAAAAGCAGATTGACTTGTATGAACAAGTCTGGTATTCTGTGGCTGTAAGGAGAACTTGTATGAACAAGTTCAAAGATGCCCGTATGAACAAGTTCGAAGATGCCCGCTCTACCGGGCAAAAGGAGGAAAACATTATGGGTAAATACGAACAGGACGCGCGGCTGCTGCTTGAGTACGTTGGCGGCAAGGAGAACATCGCGGCAGTATCCCACTGCGTATCGCGTATGCGATTTGTCCTCAACGATCCCGCCAAGGCGGATGTTGCCAAGATCGAGGCACTGAAATCCGCCAAGGGCACTTTCACCCAGGCAGGCCAGTTCCAGGTCATCATCGGCAATACGGTCAGCGATTTCTACAATGACTTTATTGCCGTCTCCGGCATCGACGGTGTCTCGAAGGACGCTGTCAAGAGCGCGGCCAAGCAGAACCAGAACGCATTGCAGAAGGTCATGAGCGTGCTTGCGGAGATTTTTGCCCCATTGATTCCCGCCATCATCACCGGCGGTTTGATTCTCGGCTTCCGCAACTGCATTGACAGCATCTACTTTTTTAATAACGGCACCCAGACGCTGTGCGACATCAGCCAGTTCTGGTCCGGCGTTGACAGCTTCCTGTGGCTGATTGGCGAAGCCATCTTCCATATGCTGCCGGTCTGCATCTGCTGGTCTGTCACAAAGAAAATGGGCACGACCCAAAGCCTGGGCATCGTCCTCGGCCTGACGCTCGTCTCCGGCCAGCTGCTCAACGCTTACGCCGTGGCTTCTACTGCGGCGGCAGATATCCCCAAATGGGATTTTGGCTTCTTCACCATCAACATGATTGGCTATCAGGCGCAGGTCATTCCCGCCATGCTGGCCGCGTTCACGCTGGTGTACTTGGAACGCTTCTTCCGCAAGATCTGCCCGGCGGTCATTTCCATGATCGTGGTGCCCTTCTGCTCGCTGGTGCTGTCCGTCATCATCGCCCACACTGTCCTTGGCCCCATCGGCTGGAAGATTGGCACCTTCATTTCTGACATCGTCTACGCCGGCATTTCCGGCTCCTTCCGCGTGGTCTTTGGCGCAATCTTCGGTTTTGTTTATGCCCCGCTGGTCATCACCGGCCTGCATCACATGTCCAACGCCATCGATATGCAGCTGATCGCCGACTTCGGCGGTACGATGCTGTGGCCCATGATCGCGCTGTCCAACATTGCACAGGGCTCCGCCGTGCTGGGCATGATCTACCTGCAGCGCAAGAATGCTGCTGCACAGGAAGTCAACGTTCCCTCCTGCATCTCCTGCTATCTGGGCGTTACCGAGCCTGCCATGTTCGGCGTCAACCTGAAATTCCACTTCCCGTTTATCTGCGGCATGATTGGATCTGCCATCGCAGCGGTCGTCTGTGTGGCAACTTCCACCACGGCCAACGCCATCGGTGTCGGCGGCATCCCTGGTATTTTGTCAATCCAGCCCGCCTATATGCTCAGCTTTGCGCTGTGCATGGCCATTGCCATCGTCGTCCCCTTTGTGCTGACCGTCATCGTCGGCAGGAAAAAAGGCGTTGCCTGATTTTGTGAGGTGTATACCATGAATGATTTTAAAGATAAAGTTGTCTACCAAATTTACCCGAAATCCTTCATGGACTCGAACGGTGACGGCTTCGGCGATTTGAAGGGCGTCACCGCGAAACTGGACTACCTCGCCGACCTGGGCGTTGACTATCTCTGGCTGACGCCGTTCTTCCCCTCGCCCCAGCGCGACAACGGCTATGATGTGGCCGACTACCGTGCCGTTGACCCGCGCTACGGCACGATGGAGGATCTGGAGGAGCTTATCCGCGAGGCGGACAGGCGCGGCATCGGCCTGATGCTGGACATGGTGTTCAACCACACCTCCACCGAGCATGAGTGGTTCAAAAAAGCACTGGCGGGCGACAAAAAGTACCAGGACTATTACATCTTCAAGGACGGCACGCCCGACTGCTACCCGACGAACTGGGTTTCAAAATTCGGCGGCCCTGCGTGGGAATATGTACCATGGCTCGGCAAGTGGTATCTGCACCTGTACGATGTTATGCAAGCCGACCTGAACTGGGAGAACCCCGCCGTGCGGGAGGAAATGGCCGACATCCTGCGATTCTGGAAGGCGAAGGGCATCAAGGGCTTTCGCTTTGACGTCATCAATGTCATCTCCAAGCCGGAATTTTATGAGGACGATTTTGAGGGCGACGGCCGCCGCTTCTACACCGATGGCCGCAACGTCCACAAGTACCTGAAAGAGCTGGTCGCCGCGGGCGGCATCGACGGCATGATAACCGTTGGCGAAATGTCCTCCACCACGCTGGAAAACTGCATCGGCTACACCGCTGAGGGCAACCACGAGCTGACGATGTGCTTCAATTTCCACCACCTGAAGGTCGACTACAAGGACGGGCAAAAGTGGGAATTGAGGGAGCCTGATTACCTCGCCATGAAGAAACTGTTCCAGACCTGGCAGGAGGGGATGCAGGCCCACGGCGGCTGGAATGCGCTGTTCTGGTGCAACCATGACCAGCCCCGTGCGGTGAGCCGCTTTGGCAGCGACACGACCTACTGGAAGGAAAGCGCCGAGATGCTGGCGGCAGCGATCCATTTTATGCGCGGCACCCCCTACATTTATCAGGGCGAAGAACTGGGCATGACGAACCCGCACTTCACATCCATTGACCAGTACCGTGATGTGGAAAGCCGCAACTACTATAAGATTCTGCGCCAGCAGGACAAGTCCGAGGAAGAAACGCTGGACATTATCGCCCAGCGCAGCCGCGACGACAGCCGCACCCCGATGCAGTGGAATGGCAGCGAAAATGCGGGCTTCACCACTGGCACTCCGTGGATTGGTTTGGCGGACAACTACAAGGCCATCAACGCCGCTGCTGAGGTGGATGACCCAGATTCTGTGCGCAGCTTTTACAAGATGCTGGTGCATCTGCGCAAGACCCACAAGGTCATCAGCGAGGGCAAGATCGAGTTTCTTTACCCAGACAATGCCGATTTATTGGCTTACCGCCGCTATGGTGCCGAAGATGGGGAAGAACTGCTGGTGCTGTGCAACCTGACTGAGCATGACGCACCTTACACCCTGCCAGAGGGCTGGGCAGACGCAGATAAGCTGCTGGGAAACTATCCTGACAGAAACGATGCCCTGCGTCCGTATGAGTGCCTGATCCTAACAAAGGCCTAAGATTTATTTCTCAAGTTTTTTCTCAAAATAAAAACAGGGTGCGCCCTGAATGGACGTACCCTGAAAATCCACAGACAAGAGCGATATGTACGACAGGGCGTTCCCCGTCGGGAACGCCCTGTTTCTCTCTGTACTGACAGTAAAACCGCTCCGAGCGCTCTGCCCGGAGCGGTTTTGCGTCAGCAGTATTTATGCAGAATGGTCATAGACGGAGGGAGAAGTCATGCGTCCTTGCACAGCTTGGTCAATTCTTCGATGGCGGCATCCTCGTCCGGGCCATCGGCGGCGATGGTCACGGTCTCGCCGCACTTCACGGCCAGACCCATTACGGCAAAGATCTTCTTCATGTCGGCGACTTTGCCGTTCTTAGTCATAGTGACTTTGCTCTCAAAGCCTTTGGCAGCTTTGCTCAGGATACCGGCGGGACGGGCGTGCAGACCTTCTTTGTCCTGAATGGTGATATCGATGCTCTTCATAAAAATCTCTCCTTTTTGGAATCGTTATTGTAAGTGCTCCAGCACATAGTTCATATCGGAAGTGGTCTTGAGCTGTTCCAGCGCATCCTCGTCTTCAAGGATCTCGCAGACATTGCCCAGCAGGTCAAGATGGTCGTTGCCGACACCGGCAATGCCGAACACGAGGTAGGCTTTTTCATCGCCGAAGTCCACGCCCTGCGGATATTGCAGCAGAACAACGCCGGACTTTTTAACGGTGCCCTTCTTCTGGCTGGTGCCGTGGGGAATGGCTACGCCCATGCCCATGTAGGTGCTCACCAGCTTTTCGCGCTCCACCATGGCATCGGCGTAACTGTCATCCACATAGCCCCGCTTTGCCAGCAGCGCACCGGCCGCACGGATGGCCTCCTCCTTGGTGACGGAGGGCAGACCCAGCTGGATGTCCTCCGCCTGGATCTTCATCACGGAACCGTTGGCTTTGGAAGCCTCGGTCACGGCAGCCGCCAGAGGGGCTACGGCTGCATTGCGCAGGTCGGATACGATCTCCTCATTGGCGGCAGCTTCGGCCTTGGCATCCAGTGCCGGGGTAGTGGAGGTCAGTGCGTTGTACAATGCGTCCAGATGCGGATCTGCAAGGAAGTTATCCAATGTAACAAGCTGTGCCTGCGGGGCGCACTTGGCGGCACGGTCAGCCAGAACGCGCTGGCAGACCACCACGTCCGCGTCAGCGGGGATGGTGTCCACGCTGGAGTTGGTCACGGTCAGGTCGGGGCGCTCCGCCTTAATGCGGTTGTGGAACTTGGTAGCACCCATGGCGCTGGAACCCATACCGGCATCGCAGGCAAAGACGATCTTGCGGATCTGGCCGACATTCACGGCAGTAGGCTCGGGGATCTCGCCCTTAGCCTGTGCCTTCATCTCCTTCATTTCGTTCTGGGCGTCGGTCAGGCTCTTGGTGTGACCGGAGGTCGCTTTCAGGATGACCGAGGACAGAACAAAGGAAACAGCACCGGCGATGACAACGCCCAACAGAACGGTGAGAATGGAATCCCGGGGAGCCATTGCCATGTAGGCGATGATGGAACCGGGAGAAGCAGGACCGGACAGACCTGCACCGGTCATAGAGTAAAACAGGATGGCGCAGAAGTTGCCCACGATGGGGGCGATGATGATCACGGGGTTCATCAGGATGTAGGGGAAGTAGATCTCGTGGATGCCGCCCAGCAGATGGATGATCACAGCACCGGGAGCGGACTGGCGGGTGGTGTCGTCCTTGCAGAAGAAGCAGTAGGCCAGCAGGACACCAAGACCGGGACCGGGGTTGGCTTCCAGCATATACATGATGGAGCGACCGGTCTCAGCAGCCTGGCTTGCACCGATGGGGCTGAAGATGCCGTGGTTGATGGCGTTGTTCAGGAACAATACCTTGGCAGGCTCAATGAAGATGGACACCAGCGGCAGCAGGCTGTGCGCCACAAGGAAGTCCACACCGGCGGTCAGCACGGTGAGGATGGCAGTCATGAACGGGCCGATGACGTAGTAGCCAAGGATGGCCAGCAGCATACCCAGAATGCCGATGGAGAAGTTGTTGATCAGCATCTCGAAACCGGCGGGGATATGGCCTTCCACCTTCTTGTCGAACTGCTTGATGACCCAGCCGGCCAGAGGGCCCATGACCATGGCGCCCATCAGCATGGTGTAGTCCGAGCCGCAGATGCAGCCCACCACGGCGATGGCGGCGATGACGCGGCCGCGGTCGCCTGCAATCATCTTGCCGCCCTGCCCTGCAATGAGGATGGGCAGCAGGTAGGTCAGCATCGGGGAGACCATGCTGGCCAGCTTTTCGTTGGGGAACCAGCCCGCTTCAATGAACAGAGCAGTGAGGAAGCCCCACGCGATGAATGCGCCGATATTCGGCATGACCATGCCGCTGAGGAACTTGCCAAAGCGGGAAACAGCGTTTTTCATTTGTAGCTCTCCTTTTTCACTTGAAAGGCAGGCGGCGCAGCTCCTGTGGCATGGGAGCTGCGGCCTGCGGACGGTTGTTCGGAGGAGCTTTCGTTTCGTTCTGGCACTATTCTAGCCGATACTGCGCCGGATTTCAATGGTGAC
Source organism: Faecalibacterium sp. 3 (assembly GCF_048323735.1). Classification (NCBI taxonomy): domain Bacteria; kingdom Bacillati; phylum Bacillota; class Clostridia; order Eubacteriales; family Oscillospiraceae; genus Faecalibacterium; species Faecalibacterium sp. 3. Next base: position 737,063 of record NZ_JBLWFN010000001.1, on the reverse strand, counting down.
AAGCGGTGGGGTTGTCACCGGAGGATGGTGACACCAGTGGGCTGATACGGCAACATTTCCAATGGATGCGCGGGTGATTTGTGCATATTTGCTGATGCGCCGGGATACAAGACGGGAACAAGGAAGCTTTTGTCACTGGGCAATGGTGACAAAAAACACACAACTTCTTTTCTGCGTTGGGGGCTGGCAGACGGGGTGGCACTATGTTACAATAGAAGCAATGGGTAACTTTTGGGAAAAGGAGAGAAGCAACATGGGTGCGGTGTATCGTGAGGAACTGTCGGCAAATGCACGGAAGCTGATCGAGCAGCTGCTCAGCCTTCCGCAGGGCTGGGTGACGGCGGCGGCGCTGGCTGAAAGCATCGGGGTCAGCCGCCGCACCGTGCTGCGGGAGCTGCCCGCTGTGGAGCAGTGGATGCAGGCTGCCGGGGCGCATTTTGTGCGGAATCCCGGCAAGGGTCTGCTGCTGGATGAAGCGCCGGAGCGGCGAGACGCACTGCGCACCCAGCTGAACAGCGGCGACAGGAAAAAACTTTCCCGCACAGAGCGGCGGCAGCAGCTTTTGACAAGGCTGCTCAGCGAGCAGGAGCCCTGCAAAACAGCGGTACTGGCACGGGCGCTTGGCGTTTCGGAAAGCACGCTGTCTGCAGACTTGGATGAACTTGAGACCAAGCTACACCCCTACCGGGTGGAGATGTTCCGCCGCCCCGGCGTGGGGGTCTGGCTGCAGGGGGATGCTTCTTCCTACCGGAGGGTGGTGTCTGCCCTGCTGCGCAGCAGTATGCCGGAAAAGGAACTGGCAGAGGTGCTCTGCGGACGGATGCCGGAAAACGAGATCTTCTCGACCCTGCTGGATACAAAAACGGCCGAAAAGGTCTGGGCGGCTTTGCAGCAGTTTGAACAGGAAGAACAGCTCCATCTGCCGGATGCAGGCTTTCTGGCGCTGGCGATCCATTGCACCCTGACCATTCAGCAGCTGCGGCAGGGCGGCGACAAGGGCAGTGCCCCCAGAGGGCTGCGCCCGGCGGGCAATCATGCTGCCCGGCTGGTGGCGGCGCTGAACCGCACCTTCGGGCTGACCCTGCCGCCTGAGGAAGCGCAGTATCTGGAACTGTATCTCTCCGCCTATCTGGGTGCGGAGGATCCTTGGGGCAGTGCGCAGGAGATGGAGTTGCGGAATCTGGAAGCCGCCCTTATCCGGGAAATGGAAAAGGCGCTGCACACAGACCTTTCCGGTTACACCTCTCTGCGGGATGACCTGTACTGCCACCTGCGCCCCATGCTGCTGCGGGTGGAGCAGAACATTCGTACCGAAAACCCCCAGCTGGACACCATCCGCACCGCCTACCCCGGCCTGTGGAAAGCCACCCGCACCGCCTGTGATGCGGTGCAGCAGCAATTCGTCCTGCCCGCCATCTCGGACGACGAAGCGGCCTACCTTGCCATGCACTTTGGCGCAGTGCTGGAACAGAATGCCATGTTCCGGCTGCTGCTGCGGGTGGTAGTGGCCTGTCCGCTGGGCATGGGTTCCAGCCGCTTTCTGGCTTCCCGGCTGGGAAACGAGTTTCCCTCTTTGCAGGTGGAGGGGTGCTGCTCGGTGCGGGAGCTGAACACTGCCGACCTGCGTCGGAGAAAAATCGACTTCATTATCTCCACCGTGCCGCTGGAACTGGATTACCCGGCGGTGTGCATCAGCCCTTCCCTGCTGGAGCCAGACCGTGCCGTGCTGAAGGACGCTATCACGCGGTACAGCCAGAACCGCGCAGAACCGGAACCGGCGGTGCAGCCCGTGCAGGATGCACCGCACGCAGGCTCTAAGCTGCAGTATTATGCGCGCCTGACCCGGTCCATGACCGGGCTGCTGGAACATCTGACCATCCAGCCCGTCAAGGCTCCTGGCAGCCGCGCTGCCCTCATCCATGCAGCGGCGCAGCTGTTCTGCCCGCAGGAAGCGGACGCCCGGCTGGTGGAGCAGCAGCTTCGCCGCCGTGAAACGCTGGGCGATACCTACATCAAACCTCTGTATGCCCTGCTGCTCCATTGCAGGACAAGTGCGGTAAAGGACTGCCGCTTGGGCTATCTGCAGGCACAGCCGCCGGTCTATGAGCCGGGGCGCATCGTGCTGGGGGCACTGGTGCTGCTGGCTCCGGACGACGGGAACGGCGTCCCGGTGGAGGTCATGCAGAATGTCAGCGGGCAGCTGATCGAAACGCCCCGGCTGATGGAGGCGCTGCGCACCGGCCAGCAGCAGGAAGCTGCAGACCTGTTGGAACAGGGCTTTGATCGCACCTTTTTTGCGGACTGCAAACCGCCGCATACAAAATGAACTGAAAACGCACTCCCGGCTTTTTCCTTTTTGGGCAGAACCGGGAGTTTTTTGTTGTTGTAAAAAGATACCTATTAGAGAACTTTTGAACTAAAAATCATGTATCCCAGAAAGTTGGCGAAAAGCACCAAAAACACGCAGTGCAATTTGTTGAAACAACAGCTTGACATGGGCGAAAACTGTTGGTATTATAATGCTAGAGCTTTCGTTTCAACAGTTTCGAGTTTCATAACAACAATCATGAAGGAGGCTGTTGTTCCCATGATCTACACCGTAACATTGAATCCGGCGCTGGACAAGACCGTTGAGATCCCAAACCTTGCGCTGGACACCGTAAACCGGATCACCAAGATGCGTACCGATCCCGGTGGCAAGGGCATCAACGTCAGCAAGGTGATCGCAAAGCTGGGCGGGACCAGCAAGGCTATCGGCATTCTGGCCGGTAACAGCGGCAAAGCCATTCAGGACGCACTGGACAGTGAAGGGCTTGCCCACAACTTCCGTTTCGTGCCCGGCGAGACCCGCACGAACCTGAAGGTCATCGACCCGGAAAACCACACCAACACCGACATCAACGAGCCGGGTATCGAGGTGGATGCCCCGGAGCTGACCGCCCTGCTGTACGACCTGCTGAAGGAACTGAAACGGGGGGATATCGTGGTGCTGGCAGGCAGCCTGCCGAAGGGTGCCCCCAAGGACACCTACTACACATGGGTGGAATCCTGCAAAAAGGCAGGGGCAAAGGTCTTTCTGGATGCAGACGGTGAGCTGCTGGCAGAGGGGCTGAAGGCTGCTCCCTATCTGGTCAAACCCAACAACGACGAGCTTTCCCGCATGATGGGCCGGGAGCTGAAAACGCTGGATGAACTGGCCGATGCCGGTCAGGCGCTCATCCGCAGGGGCATCGAACATGTGGTGGTGTCCATGGGCGGTCGGGGTGCGCTGTATCTCCGCAAGGACAGCGTGATCTACGCTCCGGCACTGAAGGTCAAAGTGGGCAGCACGGTGGGTGCCGGCGACAGCGTGGTCGCCGCTCTCGCCTACGCCGAAGCAGAAGGGCTCAGCGAAGAAAACACCGTTCGCCTGTCCATCGCCACGGGAGCCGCCAATGTGATGTGCAGCGGCACACAGGCCGCAGAGCGCAGCCAGATCGAAGAACTGCTGCCGCGGGTCACCTTCCAGCATCTGTAAAACTTCTTGAAAACACAACGGTAACTGTTATAATAAAAGGAGAGTTTCATTATGAAAGTCAAAGCTGTTCGTCTGCACGCCGCCAACGATCTGCGTCTGGATACTTTTGAACTGCCGGAGATCAAGGACGATGAGATCTTGGTCAAGGTCGTTTCCGATAGCATCTGCATGTCTACTTACAAGTGCGCCATCCTCGGCACTGGTCACAAGCGTGTGCATCCGGATGTAGCCGAGCACCCCGCCATCATGGGTCACGAGTTCGCCGGTGATATCGTCAAGGTGGGCAAGGCGCATCAGGACAAGTTCAAGCCCGGCATGAAGTTCACCCTGCAGCCCGCCCTGAACTACAAGGGCACCATGTGGAGCCCCGGCTACTCCTACGAGTTCTTCGGCGGCGACGCCACCTACTGCATCATCCCTGCCGAGGTCATGGAACTGGGCTGCCTGCTGGAGTACAAGGGCCGTGCTTACTACGAGGCTTCTCTGGCCGAGCCTATGAGCTGCTCCATCGGTGCTTTCAACGCCGCCTACCACACCAAGATGGGTGTGTACCATCACGATATGGGCATCAAGAAGGGTGGCAAGCTGGCGATTCTGGCCGGTGCAGGCCCCATGGGTCTGGGTGCTCTGACCTACGCACTGCACCGTGATGTGCGCCCCGGCATGGTGGTGGTCACCGATATCAACGAGGATCGTCTGGCCCGTGCGGAGTCCCTCTTCCCCCCGAAGGAGGTCAAGGAGAAGGACGGCATCGACCTGTACTTCGTCAACACCGCCAACATGGCAGACCCCGCTGCCGAGCTGCGGGAGCTGACCGGCGGTACCGGCTTTGATGATGTGTTCTGCTACGCCCCCATCGCGCCGGTGGTGGAGCTGTCCAGTGCTGTGCTGGGTCGTGACGGCTGCCTGAACTTCTTTGCAGGTCCCACCGACAAGCATTTCAGCGCCAAGATGAACTTCTACGATGTGCACTACAATTCTACCCATGTCATGGGCACCACCGGCGGTAACACCGCCGACATGATCGAGTCGCTGGAACTGACCGCCGCTAAGCGCATCGACCCGGCTGTGATGGTCACCCACATCGGCGGTCTGAACGCCGCTGCCGAGACCACCCTAAACCTGCCCAAGATCCCTGGCGGCAAAAAGCTGATCTACACCCACCTGACCATGCCCCTCATCGCCCTGACCGATCTGCGTGCCAAGGGTGAACAGGACAACGATCCCCGCTATACCGCACTGGCTGACATCGTGGATGCCCACAACGGCCTGTGGTGCCCGGAAGCAGAGGAATATCTGCTGGCAAACTTCAACCCGGAGGACTAAGCGGAACGTGCCATGGGACAGGACAAACGCAGACAGGAGGAATCCCCCATGGAACAACGCCGCAATCAAATCGTGGAGCTGGTGAACCGCAAAGGCAGCATTAGCTTTGCCCAGCTCAAGGAAGCTTTCCCTTCCGTTTCGGAAATGACCCTGCGCACCGACCTGAAAGCACTGGATGAAGCCCGCCGTGTGGTGCGGGTGCATGGCGGTGTCAAGTCGGTGGAGCAGGTGGTAGGCACAGACGACCTGCTGAGCCGCCGTTCTGCCCGCAATGCCGAAGCAAAGCAGATCATTGCCGAAAAAGCCGCTGCTCTGCTGCGCCCCAACACCACCCTGTTTCTGGATTCCGGCAGCACCGCCACAGCAGTGGCCCGGTGCATCCCGGATCAGCCCATGCTCATCTACACCAGCGGCCTGAGCTGCGCCATGGAGCTGGCAAAGCTGGAAAAGCCCCATGTATCCCTGCCGGGCGGCAACCTGAACCGGTTCAGCCTGAGCGTCTGCGGTGCACAGAGCATCCAGACGATGGAGGGCATCAACTTTGATCTGCTGCTGCTGGGCGTGACCAGTTACAGCCCGGAAACCGGTTTTACCTGCGGCGTGGAGGATGAAGCACGGCTCAAGCAGACCGTGCTCCGCCGCTGTGACTGTGGGCAGAAAGCCGTGCTGCTGGATTCCTCCAAAATCGGACTGAAAAGTACGTTCCACATCTGCGAGCTGTCCGATATTGATATTGTGATCTCGGACGGAAAGCTGCCCGTAGAATTTTTACAGGCCTGCCGGAACGCAGGCGTAACGGTACTATAAAAGGAGCATTATTATGAAGATCATTCGTGCAAAAGATTATCAGGATATGTCCCGCAAAGCGGCCAATATCATCTCCGCACAGGTCATCATGAAGCCGGACTGTGTACTGGGTCTTGCCACCGGCGGCACCCCGGTGGGCACTTATGCCCAACTGGTGGACTGGTACAACAAAGGCGATTTGGATTTCTCCGAGGTCACTACTGTCAATCTGGATGAGTACCGCGGCCTACCCAAGGAGCACCCCCAGAGCTACTGGTATTTCATGAACGAGAACCTGTTCAGCAAGGTGAATATCGACCCGGCCAAGACTAACCTGCCGGACGGTACCAATCTGGACACCGCCGCCGAGTGTGCCCGTTACAACGGTATCATCCACAAGCTGGGCGGCATCGACCTGCAGCTGCTGGGCATCGGCCCCAATGGTCATATCGGCTTCAATGAGCCGGGCGAAGCCTTTGAGCTGGAGACCCACTGCGTCGACCTTGCGCCCACTACCATCGAAGCCAACAAGCGCTTCTTTGACGGCAACGAGGCCCTTGTCCCCAAACAGGCATACACCATGGGCATCAAGACCATCATGCAGGCACGCAAGGTGCTGGTGGTAGCCAACGGTAAAGCCAAGGCACAGGCCGTCAAGGACGCCGTGACCGGTCCTGTGACCCCTGCCTGCCCCGGCAGCATCCTGCAGCTGCATCCGGACTGCATCCTTGTGGCAGACGAGGAAGCACTGAGCCTGCTGTAAACTCCCAAAGCCAACCTCTTCATTTACCATAATTTTGCTCAAGATCCAACCAAAGCACAGAAAGGGCCGGACTCGTTGCACGGGTTCGGCTCTTTCTGTCAGAAATAAGATTTATCTTGCAATCTTACGCAAAATGTGGTATATCCATTATACGAAACATTGTTTGAGATGCACGTTCCACAGTTCAATGATGTATAAATAGGATGTGCCTGCCATGACCGCCGTGATCTATGCCCGCTATTCCAGCGACAACCAGCGCGAAGAATCTATCGAAGGCCAGATCCGCGAGTGCACGGCCTATGCGGAAAAGAATGGCATCACCATGCGTTGGATGTTACCATGGCGCAGAGGTCAGAACTGGATTATCTCATCTACAATGACCCACTGGGCTATACTGATTTGATTCTGAATGGCAACCCGGAGGAATATTTGAAGAAAGTGGCTGGGAGTCATGGATTAGAAGATTGACCACGCTATAAAGATTCCCTAAAAAAACAGTTCCCATCTGTACGACAAAATTACAGATGGAAACTGTTTTTATGTGCGGATAGAACATTCGGTGCAACTCGACAACAGTTGCGGGTGATTTTTATACATTTTCTGTGCTACGCGCCTGCCCACTTTTCTTGCTGCTCAAACGGAGAGAACCTCAACGGAGTTATTGAAAATATTTAGCACGGTATTGGCTCGGAGTATCCTGAAATTCTGCTTTGAAGCGTTTGACAAAATAGTTAGCATCCATGATGCCAACGGATTCTGCAATTTCGTGTATTGGTGCTCTGCTATGCGCCAAACTGTGTGCAGCGTGCTGCATTCTAATGCGATTCAGATAGGCCAGCGGCGTGATACCGACTTCCTTTTTGAATAGCGAAATCAGATGATTTGGAGAAACATCCAGTTCTGTTGCCATGCTTTGCACGGTGACTGCCCGTGCATAGGAGTGCTCCAGATAATATAGTGCACTGATCGTCAGGTTGCTGTAGCTGGTGGTCTTTTTGCGCCGGATGGTCTGACAGTATTCACGGATCAGCCGTTCATGTTCCTGATTGATCTCGTCGATGGTGTGGGCATCCCAAATGATGGAGGCACTGGCAGAGGACAGCCGGTCGTTTACAATGGGAGGAATCCCTGCGTGCATTGCGCCAATGCGGATAACTGTGCGGGTAATGGCAGCCGAAACCCGGGCACTTTCCAGTGTTTGTCCCAACCGTTTCAAGAAGGCAACAGAATTGTGCAGTTCATTCCAACTCTCCAGCGCTTTTACGACATTGCCGTTTTCAACAGCTGTCATCAGCGCGGCTTCCAGCGCATAGCGCTGAGCAACAAGTTCCGCATAGGGAACAGTAGAGTCAACATCCTGAAAAATAGTACGGACGTTCTTCTTGTCGTAATTGATTTCTCGGAAATCTTCTGGAATGGGGGTCTCCATCGCGCGGAACAGGCAGTGAATGATATGCTGCTGATTGGACTTTGGTGCCACCGGGATCTTGCCCCGGTGTGCAGCCAGTTCTTCCGGAGAAAAGTTTTTTAACTCGATCTGTCGCAGCAGGCTTTCACAGTCATTCAAGGAATAGAACTCGGTACAGAACGGACCAAGCACGAGAGGAACCGAACCAATCCGAAAAAACAGAGTTTTTATATGGAAGGGATCAGTCACGCAGACAGTTTCGTTTTCCGAGAGTCCTTCCAGAAACAACTTCATCGTATGCGGCAGAAGATATTCCTGTAAGGGATGAAACTGATACTGTGTGCAGAAGAGCATACAGTCTGTAGAAGTCTGCAAAACGGTGATAGGGATGCGTGTCATATCCTGCGCAAGAGCACAACATTCATTTAAAGTCATAGTTTTATCCTATTCTAAATTGTTTTATTCTAATTGAGAACGGTGAATAATTCTATTTTACTATATTTTATTCTATCACATCTTTTCAAAAAATGATATCCTATTTTCAGAATCTCAAAGCAGTGGGCCCCTGCCGCAGAATCGTTGTGAAAAACATGAAAAAACAAGAAAAGCATTAGGAGGAAAACCATGGCAAAAGATTACAACGTGCTTGCCAAGAGCATTGTCGAGCTGGTCGGTGGTGAAGAAAACGTTGTCTCGTTGGCACATTGCGTTACACGTCTGCGTTTCAAACTGAAAGATGTTTCTCTGGCAAAGACCGAAGAAATCAAAAAACTGAACGGCGTACTCAAGGTCATGGAAGCCGCCGGTCAGTATCAGGTCGTCATTGGTACCGATGTAGGAGATGTGTATGATATTATCCTGAAAACCACCCACATCACCGCAGCAGGCGTGGCACAGGCTTCGGCAGCAGAAACGGCTGCCGATACCACCCCGGCGGAAAAGCCGAAGCTGTCTGCTGTCCTGATCGACACGATCTCTGGTATTTTCACCCCGTTCCTTGGTGCCTTTACCGGTGCCGGTCTGTTGAAAGGCTTTATGGTTCTGTTCGTCACGCTGGGTGTGCTGGACAAGTCCACTACGACTTATGCGATCCTGAACGCAGCCGGTGACGGTGTGTTCTACTTCCTGCCGATCTTCCTTGCATACTGCGCAGGCAGCAAGTTTGGTGCTAAGCCTTTTATCTCGATGGCAATCGCTTCTGCGCTGGTATACCCCAATATCACCGCTCTGTTCAGCGCAACCGACCCCATCGCAGTTGATTTCTTTGGCATCCCCGTCCACATGATCAGCTATACCAGCTCGGTTCTCCCCATCATTGCCGCCTGTTTCGTGCAGGCTAAGCTTGAAAAACTGCTGAACCGGGTCATTCCCAAGATGCTGCGTGGCATTTTTATCCCGGTGCTGGATCTGCTCATTCTTGTTCCGCTGACCTTTATCGTTGTAGGACCTGTTACCGATATCCTGGGCAATGGTCTTTCTACCATTATCGAGGCAGGTATGCACCTTTGCCCGCCGCTGGGTGGTTTCCTGATGGCTGCTCTGTGGCCGGTTATGATCATCTTCGGCATCCACTGGGCTTTCGTTCCCATTGCTCTGAACAATCTGGCTGTGCTTGGCTATGATTATCTTCTGCCTCTGACGGTCGGCTGCAACTTTGGTATTGCTGCTGCATGTCTGGCGATATTCTTTAAAACCAAGAACAAGGAATTGAAAGAGGTTGCCGGTCCGGACACGATTTCTGCACTGATTGGTGGTGTCACCGAGCCTGCTGTGTACGGCATTCTGCTCAAGTACAAGAAGCCTATGATTATCGTTTGCCTCGTCAACGGTATCGGTGGTGCCATCTGCGGCATCTTCAATGTCACCCGTAATGTGCAGATGTCGGTCAACCTGCTGACGATCCCTGCGATCTGGGCAGTCTATGGACCTTGGGGTGTGGTCGCCATCGTGGTTTCCTTTGTCGGCTCCTTTGTCCTGACCTGGCTGTTTGGTTACAGCGATAAGATGCTGGAAAAAGAAAGCAAGTAAAATAACGCCGTGCTTCGCAGATGTTTTTCTTGAAGGATGAACAGCTGCGGAGCATTTTTGGTAAACAGACCATAAATACAATCAAAAACGGGAGCATCGTTCTATGATGAAAAACTCAGTCCTTTACCCCATTACGAACCGTTATCGCATGGCTCTGTCGCTGGACGGGATGTGGCAATTCCAGTTTGACCCAAAGTCCTGCGGCCTTTCTGAAAACTGGAAGGACGGTCTGCCGTCTCCCATTTCCATGCCGGTACCTGCCAGCTTCTCTGATTTCTTCACCAGCGGTCCTGACCGGGACTACTGCGGCGATTTCTGGTATCAGAAGGATTTTTTTGTGCCTGAAACGGTGCAGAGCAAGGTGCAGCTTCGTTTTGGAAGCATTACCCACCGTGCAATTGTGTTCTGCAACGGTGTTGAGGTCGCCCGGCATGAAGGCGGCTTTCTCCCCGTTGTCGCCGATGTCACGGACGTTGTCCGCCGTGGTGCGGTGAACCGGGTCTGTATCTGGGTGAACAACGACCTGAACGAGAGCACTTTGCCTTGCGGAACACACAATGTCCTCTCCAGCGGCAGAAAAATCGTTAAGCCTTATTTCGATTTCTTTAACTACTCCGGCATCCAGCGCAGTGTGTATCTGGTCATGCTCCCGGCAGAAAGTGTTCAGGACTATGAGGTGCGCTATACGCTGAACGGTGCGGATGCACAGGTGGATTACAAGGTTTTCTGTGAAGGTGCCGGAGAAATTTCGGTACAGCTGCTGGATGCGGAAAACAAGCTGGTGGCAGAAGCAAACGGTGCGGAAGGTGCTCTCTGCGTGCAGAACGCGCATCTCTGGCAGGTGCGGAACGCCTATCTTTACACCATCGTCATCACACTGAAAAAGGACGGCTTGCCTGTGGACGAGTACCGGGAACGCATCGGTATCCGCACGGTGGAGATTCGCGGCACAAAGATCCTCATCAACGGAAAGCCTGTCTACCTGAAAGGCTTTGGCAAGCACGAGGACTTTGATATTCTGGGGCGTGGCTTCAACTGGGCCGTCGCAAAGCGGGATTTTGAGTGTATGAAATGGACGGATGCCAACTGTTTCCGTACCAGCCACTACCCTTATGCAGAAGAGTGGTATCAGATGGCAGATGAAGAGGGCTTCCTTATTATTGACGAAGTCCCCGCTGTCGGCATGATGCGTTCGACCCACAACTTTGCCGCAGCCGGCACAGGCCAGTACACCTACTTTTTCGAGACACCTACAGTTCCGGAGCTGCTGAAAAATCACATTCAGCAGGTCAAGGAGATGATGGCGCGCGACAAAAACCATCCCAGCGTTTTTGCGTGGAGCCTGTTCAATGAGCCGGAAACCACCAGCGAGTATGCAAAGGATTACTTCACGAAAGTCTTTGAGACCGCCCGTACACTGGATCCGCAGAACCGTCCGCTGACCGGTGCGTTCGAGAAGAACAGCGCGCCTGACAAGTGCCGCTGTTATCAGCTGTGTGATTTCATCTGTCTGAACCGGTATTATGGCTGGTACATCAGCGGCGGCGCTGAGATGGAGGAAGCGGAGGTCAAGTTCCGTGCTGAAATGGACAAGTGGGCGGCAAAAAAGCTGAACGTTCCATTCGTCTTTACCGAATTCGGCACGGACACCCTTGCCACTGAGCACAAGCTGCCCGCTATCATGTGGAGTCAGGAATACCAGAATGAGTATCTGGCAATGAATTTCAGCGTGTTTGACAGCTACGATTTTGTGCAGGGCGAGCTGGTCTGGAACTTTGCAGACTTCCAGACTTCCGAGGGTGTTATGCGCGTCAACGGAAACAAGAAGGGCATCTTTACGCGCCAGCGTCAGCCCAAGGATGCAGCATTCACCTTCAAAAGACGTTGGGAATCTCTGCCGCTGAATTATAAGGGAGAATAAAATGGGAGTTTTTCGTGATGATTTTCTGTGGGGCGGCGCCTGCGCTGCCAATCAGTTCGAGGGTGCATGGGATGTGGACGGCAAAGGCCCCAGCGTGCCGGATATGTGCACCAACGGTTCCCACACCAGCCCGAAATGGGTGACCACCGGCATCCGCCCCGACCGTCTGTACCCCAGCCACGAGGCCATTGATTTCTATCATCACTACGAAGAGGATATCGCCCTCTTTGCTGAGATGGGCTTCAAGACCTTCCGCACCTCCATCAACTGGACCCGCATCTTCCCCAACGGCTGGGAAACGGAACCCAATGAGAAGGGTCTGGAGTTCTACGACCGCGTGTTCGACTGCTGCAAGAAGCACGGCATCGAGCCGCTGGTCACCATTAGCCATTACGAGCTGCCCTATGCTCTGGTGGAAAAGTACAACGGCTGGGCTTCCCGGGAACTGATCGAGTTCTACATGAACTACTGCAAGGCAATCTTTGAGCGCTACAAGGACAAGGTAAAGTACTGGCTGACCTTCAACGAGATCAACTGCGGCACCATGCCCATAGGCGCGATCCTCGGGACCGGCACGATCAAAGGCTTTGAAGGCTCCACCGCCGATGTGCCCGACAACAAGCAGGAGCGTTTTCAGGCACTTCATCACCAGTTCGTGGCCAGCGCCAAGGCGGTCAAGTACGCCCACGACAACTATCCCCAGTTCAAGATGGGCAACATGATCAGCTTCATCACCAGCTATCCGCTGACCTGTGACCCTGCCGATGTGGTCGCCAACCAGCAGAAGATGCAGATTACCAACTGGTTCTGCTCCGATGTGCAGGTGCGCGGCGAGTATCCCAGCTATATGAAGCGCTGGTTCGCCGAGAACGGTATCACCATCCTGCAGCAGCCCGAGGACGCTGACATCCTGAAAGAAGGCACGGTGGACTTCTACACCTTCAGCTATTATATGTCCAACTGCATCACCACCCATAAGGATACCGAGGATGTGGGCGGCAACATCGTTGCCGGAAAGAAGAACCCCTACCTGAAGGCTTCCGACTGGGGCTGGCAGATCGACCCCATTGGTCTGCGCTACACCCTCAACGAAATCTACGACCGTTACCACCTGCCTATGATGGTGGTGGAGAACGGTCTGGGTGCTTACGATGTGAAGAGCGAGGACGGCAAGATCCACGACAGCTATCGCATTGACTACCTGCGCCGGCACATCGAGCAGATGGCTGAGGCGGTCAAGGACGGCGTGGATCTGATGGGCTATACCCCGTGGGGCTGCATTGATCTCGTTTCCGCCTCCACCGGCGAGATGGCAAAGCGTTACGGTTTCATCTACGTCAACAAGTTCGATGATGGCACCGGCGACCTGAGCCGCGAGCGTAAAGATAGCTTTTACTGGTATAAGCGGGTCATTGAGACAAACGGCGCTGAATTGTAACTGGGAATAAAACAAAAACAGGGTGCGCCCTGAATGGACGCACCCTGCCAAAAGCCACAGACAATAGCGATATGTACAACAGGGAGTTCCCCAGTGGGAACTTCCTGTTTTTCGTTTTTTGCACTATCTCTTTGTGCAAGCTGCTATCGCATTTTTATTTTGCAACAGCCCCGTTTTTGAAACAAGGGGGGCAACAGCATGAAACAGTGCGTTTCTTTCCAGCGACTTGATATAATATGTTCCATCCAGTGCCTTACAGAGTTTTACCTGAAACGCTTCCTCCCAGATCTTCTGCTCATACAGTTGGGAGGGTTCCGCAAAGGTGGCAAGTTTTCCGTCTGCGAATACACCCACGGCATCGCTGTACTGCATCGCGTGGGCAAGGTCGTGCAAAACCATCACGACGGTCCGGCCCTGCTGCGCAAGGCTTTGCAGAAGTTCCATCAGCTGGAACTGTGCTGCACCGGGAACTTCGGGTGCCAGCGCCGCGACCAGAAGGGCAAAAAAGCCCGCGCCGGAGTCCAGAACGACCACATTCTTATAAAGTTTGCTCATGTTCCGGATGATCTCGTCCTCGCTCTGGCCCGCCCTCTCGAAAATGTACCCGGTCGGTAAGCCGGAACTGGACGATCTGAGAAGAACGGCGTATGAGGCTATTGCATGAGATCCTGTGCGACAGCCTTATTTTTATGCACAAATGCACCCCAAAATTTAAAAAGTATGGTATACTGGTACAAAACTGGTTCCATAGGGGAGAAAAGAATGCAATATAAGATTCTGGCAAGCGATTACGACAATACACTGGTGCCCTTTGGTGAGAGCAAGCCCCACCAGAAGGTGGTCAGGGCGGTAAAGAAGCTGCAGGCCGCAGGCGGCAGATTCGTGCTCAGCACCGGCCGTGCCTATCCGTGCGTCAGCCTCAAGGGGCAGCTGGGCGGCATCCGGTTCGACTACGCCATCACCTGCAACGGTGCCTGCGTGGTGGACCGCGAGGGCCGCATCGTGGCAGAGCACCCGCTCACCGCTGAGGAAATGTATGCGCTGGTGGATTTCTGTGAGGATTATAACTATCCGCTGCAGTTCAATTTCAGGGATGCCTGCTACGCCTACTGCGAGTATGAATATCTGCACAGGGGCTACCGGCAGATGAACAGCATCGGGCTGGACTGCGTGGACGGCGAAGATCAGGACCGCCACCTGATCGATATGCCCCACGCGGCCTTTGCGGCAGTGCCGCCGGAGCACGTAGCAGATTTTGCGGCAAAGTACGGCCATCTGGGCCTGCACTGGATGCAGGTGGGTGCGCAGAATGCCGACGGCCTGTGCTACTACGACATCGTGCGCGGAGGAATGGACAAGGGGGTTGGCCTTGCTGACCTGTGTGAAAAAATGGGTCTGACGCTGGCCGATGCCGTAGCGGCAGGGGATTCTGCCAACGATGTGGGCATGCTGAAGGCAGCGGGCCTTGGCTGCTGCATGGCAAACGGCACGCCGGACGCAAAGGCTGCCGCCGACCGCATCATTGGCGACGTGCGGGAGGACGGCGTGGCGGCACTGATCGAGGAGCTGTGGTTCGACGGCCCCACAGCGGTGCCGTCCGGCCGCGACCTTGGCTCGCCTTGGGATAAAATTGAAAGTGCAGGCGGACAATGAGCTTTGACCCGGTGTATAACGAACACAGCCGGGCGCTGATCCTGGGCACATGGCCCAGCCCCAAAAGCCGCGAGATGGCCTTTTACTACGGCCACCCGCAGAACCGCTTCTGGCCCATGCTGGCCGCGCTGACCGGGGAGCAGACGCCCGCGCGGGAGGATATCGAAGCCAAAAAGCAGATCATCCTGCGCCATGGTCTGGCCCTTTGGGACACGCTGGAACGCTGCACCATTACCGGGGCGTCGGACGCTTCCATCCGGGATGCGGTGCCGAATGACATCGCCGCACTGCTGGAAAAGGCACCCATCGAGGCGGTGTTCTGCAACGGTGCGGCAGCTTACCGCATCTATACAAAGTATCTGCAGCCGGTGTCCGGCATCGCGGCCGTCAAGCTGCCCAGCACCAGCCCGGCAAACGCCGCCTGCCGCCCGGAAACGCTGCGCGCGGTCTGGGGCGAAGCGCTGGGCCCGTGGATTTCCAAATGATTGCAAGGTTGTAAATTATCCGTGAAACCCTTGCGTTTTTCGCCGGGTGCGGTATCATGGATAACATAAGGGGAAGCTACCCCAAAGAAGGAGAAGGTTCATGAGTAAGATCATCCGCACCCAGAAGCCCAGCGTTCTGCCGTTTTATGCAATGGCGCTGGTCTTTTTGGGATTGTGCGCGGTACTGCCGGTGTATAAGCTGTGGGCGCTGCTGGTGGCGCTGGGCGGTGCCCTGATCGCCTTTGGCGCGGCGCAGAAGGTCTGCCCGCCCCGGGTGGTGGAGCACGAAGTGCCCTTCCACACCGGCGTGGAGGATGTGGACGCGATGCTGACCGACATCCAGCAGAAACTGGATACCCTGCACACCCTCAACGAGCAGCTGCCGGACCCGCAGCTCTCTGCCGCCATGACCCGCATGGAAAAGGCGGGCCGCTCCATTGTGGAGGCGGTGGAAGCAAACCCGGAAAAGGCAAAGCAGGTGCGCAGGTTCGCAAACTATTACCTGCCGGATGCGGTGAACGTGCTGCAGCAGTATGCAAAGCTGGCAAAGCAGGGCGTGCGCGGCGAGAATGCCGCAGCCATCCGTA
The DNA here is from genome assembly GCF_048323735.1 of Faecalibacterium sp. 3. Lineage (NCBI taxonomy): Bacteria > Bacillati > Bacillota > Clostridia > Eubacteriales > Oscillospiraceae > Faecalibacterium > Faecalibacterium sp. 3. The sequence goes on along the minus strand of NZ_JBLWFN010000001.1, from coordinate 721,151 downwards.
CCGAGGTGGAGCACAATGCTGCTTCCATTGCCACGGCGTTTGAAAACCAGCTGGATGCCCTGTACGCCGCCGAGAGCATGGACCTTTCTGCAGACATCACGGTGCTGCAGAGCATGCTCAAGGGACAGGGACTGAGCTGAAGAAAAAGGTAACCGGTATTTGGAAAGGAAGGAATCTCTTATGGCAGACAATACATTCAACTTTGATCTGGATGCACCCGCTGTGCCCACCCTGACACTGGACCCCGCCCCGGCAGCGGAGGAAAAGGCTGCGCCCGTCCAGCAGGAAGCCCCCGCTCCGGAGGCACAGGTGAACCTGACCCCGGAGGAGCAGGCCATGGTGGACCAGTTCGCTGAGAAGATCGACATTACCAACAGCCAGCAGGTGCTGCAGTACGGCTCTGCCTGCCAGAAAAAGATCGGCGATTTCTCCGAGGCTGCGCTCTCCAAGGTATCCACCAAGGATCTGGGCGAGGTGGGCGACATGATCACCAGCCTGATCGGTGAGCTGAAGAGCTTTGATGCCGGTGAGGAAGAGAAAAAGGGCATTCTGGGCTTCTTCAAGAAGAAGGGCGACCAGCTGGATGCCATGAAGATGAAGTACAACAAGGCAGAGACCAACGTGGAAAAGATCCAGTCCATGCTGGAGGGCCATCAGGTACAGCTGCTCAAGGACATCGCCATGCTGGATAAGATGTATGATCTGAACATGGCCTACTTCAAGGAGCTGAGCATGTATATTCTGGCCGGCAAAAAGAAGCTGGCCGATGTGCGGGCAAACGAGCTGCAGCAGGCCATGGACAAGGCCAAGGTTTCCGGCCTGCCGGAGGACGCACAGGCTGCCCGCGATCTGGCCGACCAGTGCGAGCGGTTTGAGAAAAAGCTCTACGATCTGGAGCTCACCCGCAACATCAGCCTGCAGATGGGCCCTCAGATCCGCCTTTTGCAGAACAACAACACCATGATGGCGGAAAAGATCCAGTCCACCATCGTCAACACCATCCCGCTGTGGAAGAACCAGATGGTGCTGGCACTGGGTCTGGCCCACAGCCAGCAGGCCATGCAGGCCGAGCGTGCCGTTACCGATATGACCAACGACCTGCTCAAGAAAAATGCCGAGGCCCTCAAGATGGGTACCATCGAGACCGCCAAGGAGTCCCAGCGCGGTGTGGTGGACATCGAGACCCTGCAGCAGACCAACAAGAGCCTGATCGAGACGCTGGACGAGCTGAACAAGATCCAGAGCGAGGGCCGCGCAAAGCGTGCCGCCGCCGAGCAGGAGCTGAACCGCATCGAGGACGAACTGAAAGCAAAAATGATGGAGATCCGGAGCTGAGATGGCAAACGCAGATTTTTCGCAAAAACAGAACAGCACTCCCGGCGGCTTTGACGCGGGCAGCTACCGCGAACAAAAGCAGCCGGAGCAGGCTGTGCCGCTGACCCCTTTGCAGCAGAAGCTGGCGGGTGCGGAAGCAAAGCTGCCTGCCACCCTTTCCACCCGGGCGGCGGCGCTGGCCCTGAGCGTGGTGGTGATGCTGGCGGCCTTTTTGGGCTTTGGCAGCGCCAAGCTGCGCAGCCGGTACAACGAAGCCCGCAAATGGTATACGGTGGGTGTGGCGGCAGACAACGGCTATAACCTCAGCGAGGAGCTGACCACCCGCATGAACACGGCGGCGAACATCATCACCACCGCCGGCAACACGCTGGGGGCCGACAGTGCCGAGGTGCAGGCTGCACAGACCGCGCTGAACGACTTCTCGGCCTGTCTGGAAGCGGTGCAGAACGGCGGCAAAGCGCAGGCTCTCACCTCGCTGCCCTATTATCAGGGCAGCACGATGCACGCACTGTATCAGGCCAACGAGGTGCTGGGTTCGCGGATCGACCAGCTCTATGCAAAGCTGCAGGAGCAGGCTGCAGACCCCATGAAGATGGGCGCAGTGCAGGGGCAGTACGGCCAGTTCAACAGTGCGGCTACCATCATCGGCACCCTGCAGTACAACGATGCCGTTTACGACTACCAGAAAGAGACCGGCGGCTTCCCGGCCAGTGTGCTGGGCAGCATTGCCGGGGTAAAGGAGGTTGAACCCTTCGCATGAAAAATTTTGCAAAGCGCGTGAGCGCTCTGGTGCTGGCCCTTGTAGTGGGCGCAGCGGCCCTGTGCCCGGCGGCATTTGCCGCCGCCAGCCTGCCGGATCTGCCCAGAGATCAGTGTGTGGTGGATGACGCCAACGTTCTGAGCGACAGCACCACCCAGACCATCATCGACCTGAACAACCAGCTGCAGTCCAGCTGCAACGGGGCACAGATCGGCGTACTGACTGTAGATTATACGGGCAATTATTCCACTGAGGATTATGCAACACAGGCCTTCAACGCATGGGGCATCGGTGATGCCGCAAACAACAACGGCGTGCTGATCCTGCTGGTGATGGAGTCGCCCATCTATGAGGATGGCGATTACTACGTGACCTACGGCGACGGCTTCCGCAACACCACGCTGGAAAGTCAGGCCAGCGCCCTCGCCCAGACCATGGAAGGTGATTTTGTTAACCGCGATTACAGCGATGCAGTAATCACCTGTGCCAACAATGTGGCCGACACCATTGCAAGTGTTTATGGGGTAAATCTGAACAATGGCAGCTACGACGATGGCAGCTACAACGATGGCGGCTACGCGGAGCCGGACGACGGCCCCACCACCTTTGAGGATGTCGTTCTGGGCATCGTGATCCTGTTCATGTCCCTGCTGGTGATGCTGATCATCGTGCTGTTCGTGTTCCGGGTGTTCGTTGCACCCATCGGCCATGCAGTGGGCTGGAACTGGGGCCCCTTCGCATGGGGCTACATGGCAGGCTCGGCCCGTCGGCGTTATCGTCCCGGCCCGCCGCCCCCTCCGGGCCCCGGCTTCGGTCCCGGATACGGCCCGGGCTATGGCCCCGGCCCCCGCAATGACCGGCCCCGCCCGCCCCGGAACAACAACCGGCGTCCGCCCCGTCCTCCCATGGGCGGCGGCTTTGGCGGCGGTTCCTTCGGTGGCGGCTCGTTCGGCGGCGGCAGCTTCGGCGGCGGCTCCTTCGGTGGAATGGGCGGCGGCTCCAGCCATGGCGGCGGCGGTGGACGCGGACGGTAATGCCGCTGCGCGGCAAAATGCCCTCCGCGCTGCTTTGGGCCGTTTCAGCGGAAGAATTATTTGAGATTTTGGGGTTCTGAAAAGCCTGCGGGCTTTTCAGAACCCCTTTTTCACGGATGGGATCGGGGCGGCAAGAAGCAGCTGCCGTGCCGGTCTTGACGGAAAACATTGCCGCTCTCTTTTCTACCTCTTTTATCATGAAGGAAATTCATTTGACAAAATAACTTTGCTAATCTATACTGAAAACCATGCAATTACAGTAAAATGTGTCATATAGAGGGAGAATCACCATGCTGACTCTGGATAAGATCTACCACGCCGCCTTTGTGCTCAAGGACGTTGCCCGCAAGACCGACCTCATTGAGGCATCCAAGCTTTCCAAGGACTGCCATCTGTACCTGAAGACCGAGAATCTGCAGGCCACCGGCAGCTTCAAGGTGCGCGGCGCTTACTATAAGATCAGCCAGCTCTCCGCAGAGGAGAGCGCCAAGGGCGTGATCGCCTGCTCTGCGGGCAACCATGCGCAGGGCGTGGCACTGGCTGCCACCCGCCGCGGCATCAAAAGCATCGTCTGCATGCCGGACGGTGCGCCCATCATGAAGGTGGAGAACACCAAGAACTTGGGCGCAGAGGTGTGTCTGGTGCCCGGCACCTACGACGACGCCCACGACAAGGCCGTGGAGCTGCAGGAAGAGACCGGCATGACCTTTATCCACCCCTATGACGATGAGCAGGTCATCGCGGGGCAGGGGACCATCGGTCTGGAAATTCTGGATCAGCTGCCGGATGTGGATGCGGTCGTTGTGCCGGTGGGCGGCGGCGGCCTGATCTCCGGCGTGGCCTTTGCCATCAAGAGCCTGCGCCCGGAGGTAAAGGTGTACGGCGTGCAGGCCGAGGGTGCCCCCAGCATGTACCGCAGTCTGCATGAGCACAAGTATCAGACCCTGAAAGCAGCCTCCACCTTTGCAGACGGCATTCAGGTCAAGACGCCCGGTGAGCTGACCTACCAGATCTGCGAACAGTATGTGGATGATATCGTCACCGTCACCGAGGACGAGACCGCTGCCGCCATCCTCTCCCTGATGGAGAACCAGAAGCTGGTGGCCGAGGGTGCCGGAGCCGTGCCGGTGGCTGCAGTGCTGTTCCACAAGCTGCCGGTCGAGGGCAAAAAGGTGGCCTGCGTTGTCTCCGGCGGCAACATCGATGTGAACATCCTCAACCGCGTCATCACCCGCGGTCTGGTGATGAGCGGCCGCAAGGCCAACATGACCATCGCACTGGAGGACAAGCCCGGCCAGCTCAAGAAGGTGGCGGAGATCGTTTCCCGCTGCGGCAGCAATGTGGTGTCGGTGCAGCACGATGGTTCTGACCCCAACATGCCCATCTCCAGCTGCTTCCTCAAGCTGACCCTTGAGACCCGCGATGCGGCGCAGATCGAGCAGATCCGTGCAGAACTTGCAAAAGAGGGTTTCCAGCTGGTGAGCGAAAGAGTATAATAGAAGAAAAAAGAAAGGAACGTTTTATCATGAAAGTCGTTTCTACTTCCAATGCACCCGCCGCCATCGGCCCCTACAGTCAGGCCATCGATCTGGGCAATATGGTGTTCGTTTCCGGCCAGATCCCGGTAGACCCTGCCACCGGAAAGATGGCCGATACCGTGGAGGAGCAGGCTGCACAGAGTCTGGCAAACCTCAAGGCCATTCTGGCGGAGGCCGGCCTTTCCATGGCAAATGTGGTCAAGACGGTCATCTTCCTTGCCGACATCAACGATTTTGCCGCTGTGAACGCCGTGTATGCCAAGGCATTTGCAGAGCCGTTCCCCGCACGCAGCTGTGTGCAGGTGGCGGCCATCCCCAAGGGCGCAAAGCTGGAGATCGAGTGCATCGCCGTGCGTGAGTGAATGCACACAGACTGTTTCTGAAATACCGGACAAAAAGAGAGCCGCAGGATGCTGCAAAGCAGCGTTCCTGCGGCTCTCTTGCGGAATGCGTGAGGGCGCGGGGGTCACTTCTGCACCCCGGCCTCGCACTGTTCAATAAACTGCTTTGCCACCCGGGGGCTGCGGCCTCCGGCGCGGATGGCAAAGGCCTCGGCCTTTACCAGCAGCTGATCCATGGGCATATCGATGCCGTGCTGCTTTGCCAGCTCTGCCAGAATGGTCTCGAACCGGGCCTTCTCCGGGCGCTGGAAGGTGACGGTCAGGCCGAACCGGGCGGAAAGGCTCATCAGCTCCTGCCGGGTGTCGGCTTCGTGGATGTCATCGCCGGTGCGGTCGGTCAGGGTCTCCTTGATCAGGTGGCGGCGGTTGGAGGTGGCATATACCGCAATGTTCTCGGCCCGGCCGCCTACGCTGCCTTCCAGAATGGCCTTCAGGGCGGCAAAGTTGTCGTCGTTGGCGGTAAAGCTCAGGTCGTCGATGAACAGGATGAACTTGAGCGGGTTCGCCGCCAGCCTGTCCATCAGATCCGGAATCTGGTACAGCTGGTTCTTTTTCACCTCCACCAGCCGCAGGCCGTCGGGCGCAAACTCGTTGGCAATGGCCTTTACCGCGCTGGACTTGCCGGTGCCGGCGTCACCGTACAGCAGCACATTGTTGGCGGGCATTCCGGCCAGCAGGGCCCTGGTGTTGGCAATGACCTTTTCCCGCTCCTTCTCGTAGCCGGGCAGCTCGGAAAGACGCTGGGGGTCGGGGTACTTCACCGGCACCAGCTGGCCGTTTTCCACCGTGAACACATGGTGCTTGGCAAACATGCCGTAGCCCTTTCTGCCCACCTCGCTCATGCGCTGGGCGTAGGCGGCAGGCAGATCCAGCTGTGCCGTCTCCCACCGGGGAAGAAAGTCCAGCTCCTGTGCCTGACCGGCAGCAGAACCGGCTGCGGCCAGCAGCTCGTCCAGCGTCAGGCCGCACAGGGCCTGCAAAAAGGCCAGCTCGCTGTCCAGTGCAGTCTGCAGCACCGGGGCAAGGGTGCCCGCTGCAGCCTGCCGCACGCAGACGGTTTCGGCTTCCAGCACGGCGGCGCTGAGGTAGCTGCCCCAGTTGGTGGTGTGCTCGAACAGCGCCGCTTCAAATTGTGCCACGGCGTCACACACCGGGCCGCAGCCGGGCGCACCGGCTTCCATGCGGTCGGTCAGATCCGCAAACTTTGCCACCACGGGATCGTCCAGCAGGCTGCGGAAAATAACAAGCCCGTGCAGCCGGGCATTCCATTCTCTCAGTTTCATATTCCTGTCCCTCTGATTTGAGCGTGTGATAAATAAACGCGCAGGCGCGCATATCAGAAGTATACAGCAGCTTCTGCCAAGGCGCAAGAGGTGTTCAAATCCCTTCATGTTTGAGATGCTTCAGGAGACAAATCATCGATTGACAAAAGCCCGATTTATAGTATAATTTACATCAGCAAATGCGCAGATGGGAAAAAGTACCACACGATCCCCACTGTTCAGAGAGCTGCCGTCTGGTGCAAGGCAGTCAGCGTTTCGTGCGGAAAATCATCCCGGAGCAGCCTGCCCAACGGGTGCAAAACCCTTGTAAGCAGCGCCGGTTGCAGCCGTTACCGTGCAGGGCTTTGTTGGAAGCCCGTGAGAGGGTGTGCACAGCACGCCAACGAGAGTGGTACCGCAGAGAGCTTGATGTTACAAGGTCTTTGTCTCTTGAAAGAAGCAGGGGACAAGGGCTTTTTCTTTTTCTTTTTCAAAAGCTCTCCCTGAGGGAATGGATAAGAAGTGGAACAGGAATAGGAGCAACACCATGCAGTTGAATGGTTCTCAGATCTTTGTAGAGGTCCTGTGCGAGCAGGGCGTGGACACCCTTTTTGGTTATCCCGGCGGCGCAGTGCTGAACCTTTACGATGAGCTGTACAAGAATTCGGACCGCATCACCCATGTGCTCACCGCCCATGAGCAGGGCGCTGCCCACGCGGCAGACGGCTATGCCCGCGCCACCGGACGCACCGGCGTGGTGCTGGCTACCAGCGGCCCGGGTGCCACCAATCTGGTCACCGGCATTGCCACAGCCTATATGGACTCGGTACCCATGGTGGCCTTCACCGGCAACGTAGCCACGGCGGGCCTTGGCACGGACAGCTTTCAGGAAGCCTACATTGAAGGCATCACGATGCCCATTACCAAGCACAACTTCACGGTGCGCCGGGTAGAGGAGCTGGCCGATACCATGCGCTCTGCCTTCCGCATTGCACAGAGCGGCCGCAAGGGCCCGGTGCTGGTGGATATCCCCAAGGACGTGACGGCGGCGGTGTGCGAGTTCACCCCCAAAAAGCCGGAGCCCATCCGCACCGTGACCACCTTCGACGCAGAGCGGGTGAAGTGGGCGGCAGACCTCATCAATGCGGCGCAGCGCCCGCTGGTCTACTTTGGCGGCGGCGTGCGCAGCGCAGCTTCCTGCCAGCCCCTGCGCGACCTGCTGAAGAAGGCCGAGATCCCTGCGACTTATACCCTGATGGCCGCAGGCGTCGTGCCCTACGGCGACCCGATGAACATCGGAATGGTGGGCATGCACGGCTGCTACACCTCCAACCGCGCTGTGGCCGACTGCGATGTGCTCATTGCAGTGGGCACCCGCTTCTCGGACCGTGTGGCCCTGAACCCCAAGACCTTTGCAAAGAACGCCACCATCATCCAGATCGACATCGACCCCAGTGAGCTGGGCAAGAATGTGGAAGTCGATCTTTCCATCGTGGGCGATGCGGCTTATGTGCTGAACGCCATGCTGCCCCAGATCAAGGAGAAAAAGCATCCGGAGTGGATGGCTATGATCCACGAGTGGCAGGCACAGGATTACCACCCGGTGTCCGACCCCACCCGCCTGATGCCCCATCAGGTCATCGGAGAGGTGTGCAATCAGTGCGGCCCGGAGGCCGTGTATGTGACCGATGTGGGCCAGCACCAGATGTGGGCAGCGCAGTATCTGCGCCACGCCAAGAGCCGCGGCTTCATCACCAGCGGCGGTCTGGGTACCATGGGCTTTGGCTACGGTGCTGCCATCGGCGCACAGATGGCCCTTGGCCGGGATCAGCGGGTGGTCATGTTCACCGGTGACGGCTCCTTCCACATGAACCTGAACGAGGCCTGCACCGCTGTGAGCTACGAGCTGCCCATCATCACCGTGATCTTCAACAACTCGGTGCTGGGCATGGTGCGCCAGTGGCAGACCACCTTCTACGGCAGGCGCTACAGCCAGACCGACCCCCACCGCAAGACGGATTTCGTCAAGCTGGCAGACGGCTTTGGCCTGAAGGGCTACCGCTGCACTAACCTTCCGGAGTTTCAGGCTGCTTTTGCGGATGCGCTCAAGCAGAAGGGCCCCACATGGATCGAGTGCATCATCGATAAGGACGAAAAGGTGCTGCCCATGATCCCCGGCGGCGGCGATATCAACGACATCATCATGGAATAAGGAGGACACAGCAAAATGGAAACCAACAAACGCAGGGTCATCAGCCTGCTGGTGGACAACCAGAGCGGTGTTCTGGCCCGTGTGTCCAGCCTGTTCTGCCGCCGCGGCTTCAACATTGACAGCCTGACCGTTTCGGCTACCAACGACCCGGCGGTCAGCCGCATCACGGTCACAATCACCAGCGACGAAAAGGCGCTCAGCCAGCTGATCCTGCAGACCGAGCGTCTGGAGGTCACCCGTCAGGTGTTCGTGCTGGACGGCGAAAAATCGCTGGAACGGGAGCTGCTGCTGCTGAAGGTGGCGTCCGACGTGCACAACCGCAGTGAGCTGCGGGAGATCGCCAGCATCTACAAGGCAAAGATCATCGATCTTTCGCCGGACAGCATGGTGTTTGAACTGATCGGCAAGCCGGATAAGATCGACGCCTTCCTGAAAATGTTTGCGGATTATAAGATCCTGGAGCAGTGCCGCACCGGAGTCACCGCACTGGAGCGCGGCGGGATGCACCAGCACATGCAGAAGCCGCCGCAGGAGGTGCGCGCAGCGCAGCTGCCTCTGCCGGGGACCCACTGCCCGGAGAGAAAATAAGAACGAACCCTCTCTGTCACGGCTGCGCCGTGCCACCTCTCCCGAAGGGCGAGGTTTTATGCATCATCAAAAGAAAAGGTATGATAAAAGCTCCCCCCTCGGGGGAGCTGGCATCGAGCAAAGCGAGATGACTGAGAGGGTTAAAACTTCGCTTTTCCGCTCTCAAGGAGCGAAAAAATAAAATGTTTAGAATCAGCCACTGAATAAACACAAAACAAAAAAGGAGAACAACTACCATGGCTATCAAGAAATACTACGATTCCGACTGCAACCTCGGCGTGCTGGACGGCAAGACCGTTGCTGTCATCGGCTTCGGCAGCCAGGGCCACGCCCATTCCGAGAACCTGGCCGAGAGCGGCGTGAACGTCGTCGTCGGCCTGCGCAAGGGCTCTGCTCACTGGGAGAAGGCTTCTGAGTTTGCAGCAACTCACGAGAACTTCAAGGTCATGGAAGTGGAAGAAGCTGCCAAGGCCGGCGACGTTGTCATGATGCTGGTGCCCGACGAGCTGTGCGCCGACATCTACAACAAGCAGGTGGCTCCCTACATGACCGAGGGCAAGGCACTGGCCTTTGCACACGGCTTCAACATCCACTTCAAGACCATCACCGCTCCCAAGAATGTGGACGTTATCATGATCGCTCCCAAGGGCCCCGGCCACATTGTCCGCCGCCTGTACACCGAGGGTGAGGGCTGCCCCTCTCTGATCTGCGTGGAGCAGGACTACACCGGCAAGGCTAAGGATATCGCTCTGGCATACGCTTCCGGCATCGGCGCAGGCCGTGCAGGCATCCTGCAGACCACCTTCAAGGAGGAGACCGAGACCGACCTGTTCGGCGAGCAGGCAGTGCTGTGCGGCGGTGTTTCCGAGCTGATCCACGCCGGTTTCGATACGCTGGTGGAAGCTGGCTACGAGCCCGAGATGGCATACTTTGAGACCTGCCACGAGATGAAGCTGATCGTTGACCTGATCAACGAGGGCGGCTTCTCCAAGATGCGTTACTCCATCTCCAACACCGCTGAGTACGGCGATTACCGCACCGGCAAGCGCCTGATCACCGCCGAGACCCGCAAGGAGATGAAGAAGGTCCTGACCGAGATCCAGGACGGCACCTTCGCTTCCGAGTTCCTGACCGAGATGAGCCCCAACGGCGGCCGCAAGGTGCACTTCCTGGCAAAGCGCCGCATGGAAGCAGAGCTGCCCATCGAGAAGGTCGGCGCAGAGCTGCGCAGCATGATGAGCTGGCTGAAGAAGTAAGAGGAAAACCCTCTCAGGCCGCCTTTCGGCGGCCAGCTCCCCCGAAAGGGGGAGCTTTTGTTGAAAGTGGGAACCTTATACTTATAGATCCTCCGCAAAAACCTCTCCCCTTCGGGAGAGGTGGCACGGCGCAGCCGTGACGGAGAGGTTTTTTGACAGAAAAGAGGATTTGAAATGAGAAGCGACAATGTGACCAAGGGCTCGGAGCGCGCTCCGAACCGAAGCCTGTTCTACGCACTGGGCTATACCAAGGAAGAGCTGGAGCGCCCGCTGATCGGCGTGGTGAGCGCCTACAGCGAGATCGTGCCCGGCCATATGAATCTGGACAAGATCGCCGATGCCGTAAAGGCCGGTGTTGAGATGGCAGGCGGCACCCCCATCCTGATCCCTGCCATCGGCGTGTGCGACGGCATCGCCATGGGCCATGTGGGCATGAAGTACTCGCTGGCTTCCCGCGAGCTGATCTGCGACAGCGTGGAGACCATGCTCATGGCCCACCAGCTGGACGGTCTGGTGCTGGTGCCCAACTGCGATAAGATCGTGCCCGGCATGGTGATGGCAGCGGTGCGCATGGATGTGCCCGCTGTGGTCTGCTCCGGCGGCCCCATGCTGGCCGGTACCTACGGCGGCGAAGAGGTCAGCCTTTCCAAGATGTTCGAGGCTGTGGGTGCCTACAAGGCCGGTATGATCACCGAGGATCAGCTGGAAGACTGCACCTGCAACTGCTGCCCCAGCTGCGGCAGCTGCTCCGGCATGTACACCGCCAACAGCATGAACTGCCTGTGCGAGGCCATCGGCATCGCACTGCCCGGCAACGGCACCATTCCTGCCGTCTACTCCAAGCGTCTGCAGCTGGCAAAGCACGCCGGTATGGCCATCATGGATATGGTCAAGAAGGGCATCACCGCACGCCAGATCATCAACGAGCGCTCCATCCGCAACGCTCTGACCTGTGATATGGCGTTGGGCTGCTCCACCAACACCGTGCTGCACCTGCTGGCCATCGCCTATGAGGCCGGTGTGCCCATCGACCTGAAGCTGTTCAATGAGATCAGCGCCAAGACCCCCAACCTGTGCCATCTGGCACCGGCCGGCCCCACTCACATGCCGGATCTGTACGCCGCAGGCGGCATTCCTGCTGTGCAGGCAGAGCTGGCCAAGAAGGGCCTGCTGGATCTGGATGTGCCTACCGTTACCGGCAAGACGCTGGGCGAGAACATCAAGGGCGCACACATCCTGAACGACAAGGCCATCCGCCCCATCGACAACCCCTATTCCCAGACCGGCGGCCTGCAGATCCTGTGGGGCAACATTGCACCGGACGGCTGTGTGGTCAAGCGCAGCGCCGTGGCCCCCGAGATGCAGCAGCATTCCGGCCCGGCCCGTGTGTTCAACAGCGAGGACGAGGCCATTGCCGCCATCTACGCGGGCAAGATCGTCCCGGGCGATGTGGTGGTCATCCGCTACGAAGGCCCCAAGGGCGGCCCCGGCATGCGTGAGATGCTGAACCCCACCTCCGCACTGGCCGGCATGAAGCTGGACAAGACCGTGGCCCTCATCACCGATGGCCGCTTCTCCGGCGCAAGCCGCGGTGCAGCCATTGGCCATGTGAGCCCGGAGGCTGCTTCCGGCGGCCCCATCGGCCTGATCGAGGAGGGCGATACCATCAACATTGATATCCCCAATGCCTCCATCACGCTGGAGGTCAGCGACGAAGTCCTGGCCCAGCGCAAGGCAAAGTATGTTGCACCCGAACCCAACATCAAGACCGGCTGGCTCAGCCGCTATGCACGCATGGTCACCAGTGCAAATCTGGGCGCCGTGCTGAAGTAATTTGATGATCTAAGCAAAAACAGAGGGACGACCCCGCGTCGTCCCTCTGTTTTTTTGTTTCCTGCAGGCCCGCAGGCCCATAGATAAAAAGAAAGCGACAAAGCAGACAGGCTTTGTCACTTCTCAGGCAAAAATTTATTCTCCGTGGCCGAACAGCACTGCACGGAAGGTTGCAAAGATGATCTTCCAGTCCACCAGGAAGCTGCGCTCCTTGACATACTTCACATCCAGCGCCATCCACTCCTCAAAGCTCAGCTGGTTGCGGTGCGGGGCGATCTGCCAGTAGCAGCTCAGGCCCGGCGTCACGTACAGCCGCTGCCATTCATAGGGGGTGTACTGGGCCACCTCACGGGGCAGAGCCGGGCGCGGGCCCACAATGCTCATATCGCCCTTGAGGATGTTCACCAGCTGAGGCAGCTCGTCGATGCTGGTCTTGCGGATGAAATGGCCCACCCGGGTGATGCGGGGATCGTCCTTCATCTTGAACACCGGGCCGTCCATCTCGTTGTCCTGCAGCAGATCGTTGAGCTTGCTCTCAGCGTTCGGGCACATGGAACGGAACTTGTACAGCCGGAACAGCTTGCCGTTGCGGCCCACCCGCAGCTGGCTGAACACCGGGCTTGCACCCGGGCTGTCGATCCAGACTGCAATGCAGGTAAGGAGCATCAGCGGGGAAAGCGCGATCAGCGCCAGCAGAGAAAAGAAGATATCCTGTGCGCGGCGCACACACCAGTAAGCGCGGTGCTCATGAAGATTCGTCTTACGGTCGACCGTGACCGGCTTGCGGATGCCAAGCTCTGCGCCGGGCTCCTCCATCCGGCCGGTCTGCAGCCAGTATTCCGCTTCTGGCGCAGTGGTTACAGTTGTCATACTCAGATTCACTCCATCTTAGTCCATAACAGAAAATAAGGAGAGCCCCAAACTCTCCTACACAGTTATTGCACCTATTGCACAATAAAACTGCAAACTTCTGTACAATTTTACCATGTGCACAGGCAGATTGCAAGAGAGTTGAACCATTTTTTTGTCTGGTATGTCAGAAAAAGCCGGATCAGAGGGGGAAAAACGATGAACAGACAGACCGGTGTGCCGGAGCCTTACCCGAACAGGCTCTTTGTGTTGTGCATATAGACCGACAGCACAAGCCCCACGCAGATATACAGCATCAGCACCGAGCTGCCGCCCGCAGAATAAAAGGGCAGGGTGACGCCGATGACCGGCAGCACCCGCAGGTTCATGCCTACGTTCACGGCGATCTGAGCCATCAGGGCACCGCCGATGCCGGCGCAGATATAGCTGCCCAGCAGATCCTCGCTGCGGGCACCGGTGGCAAAGGTCTTGATCACCAGTGCCAGCAGGGCACCCAGCACGATGCACAGGCCCACAAAGCCCATGGTGTTGCCTATCCAGCTGAGGATAAAGTCGTTGTGGGCGTTGGGTACGCTGTAGTACCGGCCGCTGAACAGGCCGTTGCCGAAGATGCCGCCGGAGCCGATGGCGATCTCGCCGCGCTGCTGCTGGTAGATGATGTTTTTCCAGGTGGTCTCGTTGGGTGCCCAGCCGGTGGTGTTCTCCGGGTCGATGACGGCCAGAATGCGGTACCACTGGTAGCCCTTGCCGATCTTATCACTGAAAAAGGCGAAGGCTGCGGCCACTGCGGCAGCGGCGGCTGCAATGGCTCCGATGATATACTTCCAGCTCAGGCCCGCCGCAAACATCATGCTGCAGCCGATGATACCGTAGATGATGGCGGTGCCGTCATCGCCCTGAACATGGATGATGGCGATAGGCACCAGCAGGTGCAGCAGCAGCTTTGCCAGCTCCTTGGGCTCATTGATGCGGCTGCGCACATTGTTCAGGTGCATGGCAAAGGTGAGGATGAAGCTGATCTTTGCCAGCTCAGTGGGCTGGAAGGTAAAGCCGCCCAGCTTGTACCAGGAGTAGTTATCGGTATCACCGGCGTTGAAGCCGATGGTCAGCGGGCCGATGGTCACGTTGCGGATGAACAGGGTGGGCAGCACAAGGCCCCATGTCAGGGCCACATGCACCGGCCACACCTTGACGAGGCTGCGGTAGTCGATGCAGGAGAGCAGCAGCGCAAGGATGATGCCCAGCACCGCCGCACCGGCCTGCACCAGCGCACGGCGGTAATCGCCGATGCCGATAACGGCACCGGTGAGCTCATCGGTGGCAAAGCCGCTGCCCTGCTTTGCGGCCCAGGAGGCCAGTGCCACCACAGCCATGGTGCTGCTGAAGATGCACAGCAGCAGGTAGAGCTTATCCGTCCGCTTCAGATATTGTCGAATGCTTTCCAAGAAAGCACCACCTTTCGTTTCCAGATGCACACCGGGCCCGGCTGCACGCATAGGCAACACAAACCCAGTTTATCCTTATTATACACAGATGGCACAGCGTTTTCAATCTGCCGCGTGGAACAGCCTTGCAAAATCTGCGCGGATGCTTGACAAAGCGGACGGCAGCATCTACAATGAAGGCACGGCAAACACGGATGAAGTTTTTGCTGCGGGAAGAAGATGGAACGGCCGGTCATCGGCCGGGCAGGCATCCTGCCTGCCGGAAAAGGGCCCTGTGCTGCATGGGCGCACGGCAGGCCCGGAGGGAATGGGAATGAAACAGAATAGACCCTGCCGCCTTGTGTGTGTGCTGTGTGTGCTGGCTTTTGCACTGACAGCTCTGCCCATGGCGGCTTTTGCACAGCAGCCGGAGGAAACCGCCGCTGTGCAGCAGAGCCTGACGGCTGCGGATGTGCGTGGGATGCAGCAGGCAGATGCTGCAGTCACGGAGCTGACCGACAGCGAGGATTACACCCGGATGAGCGAGGACGAGCGCATCGATGCAGCCCTGCAGCAGCTGGAAGAACTGACCCGGCAGGGCCTTGTGAAGCAGGGCTCTGTGTACACCGATGCCGAAAACGGCATGGTGAGCTTTACCTACAGCTGCGGTGCGCTGGGTGGCATTCTGGTGGCAGACCCGGAGGAGGAGAACGCTGCCGCTCTGCCGCAGCTGGAGAAAGAACAGCTGCAGCAGCTGGCCGAGAACAAGCGGGTGGGCACGGCGGCCATCTATTACGCCTTTGACAACACCATCAACAGCGCCCGCTACCCCTACTATGCCTATATGCAGACCTATTGGGATTCGGTGGGGCTGCAGACCAGACTGGACACTACCGTTACCGTGTCCGACCTGCGCAGGATGGGTGATTATGACCTGTGCATCCTGAGCACCCATGGTGCCTACTATACCTATGAATACGGCTGGCTGTGGAAAAGGACCGCCACCGAGCCGCTGATCCTGCTGAGCGAAAAATCAGAATTCTGGAGCGACCTGCGCTATGGCTTTGACCTGCTGGCCCACCGTGTAGTCAAGGTGAACGGCATGTATGCCGTCAACGGCGATTTCTTCCGCAGTGCATACCGGGGCAATGGCATCGTGCTCAGCGAGACCTGTGAGTTCTATGGCAAGAACGGCCATGTGGACACCGCTATGGCAGACGGCCTGCTGGCAGGCGGTGCCAAAGCCGTGATGGGCTATGTGAACAATGTGTACTCGGTGTACTCCCGCAGCATGCTGTGGGCCACTGTGAACCGGATGATCGAAGGCGAAACGCTGGAGCAGGCCGTGGACTATGCCAAGAGCATCTACGGCACCGATGATATCATCTGGTACAACGAGCAGGGCGGCAGACGGCCCCATGCAGCGGCATCCTATGCGATGCTGAGCGGAAGCCGGAGTGCCGTGCTGCCCAACCCCTACACGGCAGAAGAAGCTGCGGCTGCGGCCTGAGCAGACCCCGCAGCGGTCAAGGAAATCAACTTTTGATGCTTGACCCAGAGCTAAAGCCTTCACCCCTTGGGGGGAAGGTGGCGCGTAGCGCCGGATGAGGGGTATTTAGGGCAAGATGCTGTTGTCCTGCGCCCTCATCAGTCACCTGCGGTGACAGCTTCCCCCGACCGGGGGAAGCCTTTAGAGGAAAATTGATTTCCGTGCGCAGCGGTTTCTTGGCATTGCGCTTTTGTGCAAAGTATATTATACTAAGGGATGGCAGAGCTCTGCCGTCCCTTTTGCTTTATAAAATGAGGTAAGCTTCATGTCTGAATATATCACCCACTCCCGTGCCGAGACGGTGGCGCTGGGCGCACGCATGGCCGGCGCACTGGCACCGGGCTCTCTGGTGGCCTTTACCGGCGGACTTGGCGCGGGCAAGACCGCTTTCACCGAGGGCCTTGCGCAGGGCCTTGGCTGCACCGACCCGGTGTCCAGCCCCACCTTTGCCATTGTGAACTATTACCGCGGCCCGAGACCGCTGGCACACTTTGACCTGTACCGCATTTCCACCGAGAATGATCTGTGTGCGGCAGGCTTTTACGATTATCTGGATCAGGGGGCCGTTGTGGCGGCAGAGTGGAGCGAGAATTTCGCCGACCTGCTGGCGCTGGAAGACCCCATCCGGGTGGACATCCAGCGCGTGGACGAGAACACCCGAAGGATCACCATTGAGGGGGTAACGCTATGAATATCTTAGCCGTGGATACGGCGGGCAAGACGGCCGGTGTGGCCCTTTTGCAGGACGACCGCCTGCTGTACGAGGTCTATCTGGACGCGGGCATGACCCACAGCGAGACCCTGATGCCCATGATCGACACCTGCCTGAAGATGTGCGGCATGACCTGCGCGGACATCGACCTGTACGGCGTCAACGCCGGTCCCGGCAGCTTTACCGGCCTGCGCATCGGTCTGGCAGCGGTGAAGGGCCTTGCCTTCCCGCGGGAGACGCTGTGCGCACCGGTGTCTACGCTGGAAGCACTGGCCGCAGCACACACCGGCGAGGGCACCGTGCTGTGCGCACTGGATGCCCGCCGCGCACAGGTGTACAGCGCCGCATTCGAGCTTTCCACCCACCGGCGCCTGCTGGAGGACGATGCCCGGGCTGTGGCTGATCTTGCAGAATTTGTAGAAAATTGCAAAAAGCCCCTGTTTTTTGTTGGTGATGGCGCTTCTCTGTGCTATAATAAATACAGCAGTGTGCCGGGCGTGCTGCAAACGCCCCTGGCGCTGCGCGGCGGACGGGCTGCAGCGGTAGCCCTTGTGGCAAAGCAGATGGCCGCAGCCGGACAGGCTGTGCTGCCGGAGGCGCTGCTGCCGGATTATCACCGCCTGAGTCAGGCGGAGCGGGAGCGCGCAGAGCGCCTTGCGGCCGAAGCTGCGGCAAAAAAAGAAAAAGCTTGAATTATAGTTTGCGTTACAAGAGAAAGGACGTTTTTCCATGGCAAAACCCATTGCACTGGCCGCTGACCACGGCGGATTTGAACTGAAGGAAGCTGTCAAGGCACATCTGAAGGAGCTGGGGCTGGAATACATCGATTTTGGCACCCACAGCACCGACAGCGTGGATTACCCCGACATGGCAGTGCCTGCCTGCGACGCCGTGGTGAACGGCCAGTGTGAAAAGGCACTGCTGTTCTGCGGCACCGGCGTGGGCATCAGCATGGCGGCAAACAAGATCAAGGGCATTCGTGCCTGCTGCTGCTCCGACAGCTTCAGCTGCGAGTATACCCGCCGCCACAACGACGCCAACGCCCTGTGCATGGGCGGCCGCGTGGTGGGTGCAGGCTTGGCCTGCCAGCTGGTGGATATCTTCCTGAACACCGAGTTTGAGGGCGGCCGCCATCAGCGCCGTATCGACAAGCTGACCGCACTGGAGAACCGCTGATTCTCAGGTTTGACGATTGGAATGGCCTCCGTTTTACTCTGGCCATGAATCAAGGAAAAAATATTTTTTTGATTTCGCGTTTGTCGCGGCCCCGACGCTTGTCAGGGCAAAGCCCTTCCATCTGCTATCGCAGATCGCTCGCCTGCTTGAAAGACCCACTGGGGCTTTCATTGCTGCGCAACCGCAGGGCCGCTCCAAACGCATTTTCACAAAAGGGGCCGTAATGGGCAGCTGCATAGAAATACTGCAGTGCAGATGCCGTTTTTTCGTTACGACCCTTCTGATCATGGCGAAGCGCATGCGGAGCCGTTTCAGAGCGTGATCCCGTACCCGATAGAGTTATCTATTTAAAATAAGGAGCGTGTTTTTATGACCCCGATGATCGTTGAGCATCCGCTGCTGCAGCACAAGCTGAGCATTCTGCGCAACAAGCAGACCGGTACCAAGGAGTTCCGTGACCTCGTTGGCGAGATTGCAACCCTGCTGTGCTACGAAGCGACCCGTGACCTGCCTCTGGAAGAGGTGGAAATCGAGACGCCCATCACCATGGCAAAGACCAAGGTGCTGGCTGGCCGCAAGCTGGCTCTGGTGCCCATCCTGCGCGCAGGCATGGGTATGCTGGACGGTATGCTGACCCTGCTGCCCGCTGCAAAGGTGGGCTTCATCGGCCTGTACCGCAACGAGGAGACCCTGCAGCCCGTGGAGTACTTCTGCAAGCTGCCGCAGGACATTGCAGAGCGTGACGTTCTGGTTCTGGACCCGATGCTGGCCACCGGCGGCAGCGCCATTGACGCCATCACCCAGATCAAGAAGCATGGCGCAAAGCGCATCAAGTTCATCGGCCTGATCGCTGCTCCGGAAGGCATCAAGGCCCTGCACGAAGCACATCCTGATGTGGATATCTACCTCGGCGCAGAGGACGACCACCTGAACGAGAACGGCTACATCGTTCCCGGTCTGGGCGACGCCGGCGACCGTATCTACGGCACCAAGTAAAAAACTGTATCGCAGAAGGGCAGCTGGAAACAGCTGCTCTTTTTTGTGCAGACGAAAAGGGGGAACGACAGCTGTCGTTCCCCCTTTGTGCGTTATGGAAAAACTCAGATCTCGGCCAGAATGGCATCGCCCATGGCGGTGCAGCCAAGGCAGGTGCAGCCCTCGCTCATATTGTCGGCGGTGCGCAGGCCCTTGTCCAGCACCTTGTTCACGGCGTTCTCGATGGCGTCGGCTTCCTCGGTCAGGCCGAAGGAGTAGCGCAGCATCATGGCGGCAGACAGGATGCAGGCGGTGGGGTTCACGATGTCCTTGCCGGCAATGTCCGGGGCGGAGCCGTGGATGGGCTCGTACAGGCCGCGGGTGCCGTCGCCCAGAGAAGAGGACGGGATCATACCGATGGAGCCGGTGATCATGGAAGCCTCGTCCGACAGGATGTCGCCGAACATGTTCTCGGTGACGATGACGTCGAACTGGGCGGGGTTCTTGACGATCTGCATGGCGCAGTTGTCCACGAACATCTCGCTGTATTCCACATCCGGGTACTCGGCCTGCAGGCGGTGCATCACGCTGCGCCACAGGCGGCTGGTGTCCAGCACGTTGGCCTTGTCCACGCAGCACAGCTTTTTGCGGCGCTTGCGTGCGGTCTCGAAGCCGATGCGGCCGATGCGCTCGATCTCGTGCTCCGAGTAGGGCATGGAGTCGATGGCCTGCTTCTCGCCGCTGGCGAGGGTGTGGGTCTCGTGACTGCCGAAGTATACGCCGCCGATCAGCTCACGCACGATGATGAAATCGATGCCCTGTGCCACGATCTCGGGCTTCAGGGGGCTGGCAGGAGCCAGCTGGGGCCAGATCTTGGCCGGGCGGTTGTTGGAGTACAGGCCCATGCCTGCGCGCAGGCGCAGCAGGCCCTTCTCCGGGCGCTGCTCACCGGGCAGACCCTCCCACTTGGGGCCGCCCACGGCACCCAGCAGGACGCTGTCCGCAGCAAGGCACTTGTCCAGCTCGTGCTGGGGCAGCGGGTCACCGTACTTGTCAATGGCTTCGCCGCCCATGGCAGCGTCGGTGTAGTGGAAGGTGTGGCCGTACTTTTCGGCCACCTTGTCAAGCACACGGATGGTCTGCTTGACGATCTCCGGGCTGGAGCAGTCGCCCCAGATGACAGCAATGTTTTTTTCCATTGGGAAACTCCTTCTATCGGTTTGAACCCTCTCAGCCAATGCCTATGGCATTGCCAGCTCCCCCGAAGGGGGAGCTTTTCAGGCGGGTAAGATATTGTTCGTTGTTTATCCTGGAAGAAAATACATTCGGGAAGATGCCAAAAAGCTCGCCCTTTGGGAGAGCTGGCGCGAAGCGCCTGAGAGGGTTACTGCTGCTTCGCCTTGATGGACTTCATCAAGCCACCGGCGGAGATGATCTCCTGAATGAACGGCGGGAAGGGTTCGGCATGGAACACCTTGCCGTTGGTCTCGTCGGTAATGACACCGGTGTCAAAGTCCACGCTCACGGTGTCGCCTGCGTTGATGGCGTCCACGGCCTCAGGGCACTCCATGATGGGCAGACCGATGTTGATGCTGTTGCGGTAGAAGATGCGGGCAAAGCTCTTGGCAATGACCACCGAGATACCGGCGGTCTTGATGCACAGCGGTGCGTGCTCACGGGAGGAGCCGCAGCCAAAGTTCCAGCCGCCCACCATGATGTCGCCGTCCTTCACCTTCTTGACGAAGTCCTTGTCGATGTCCTCCATGCAGTGGCTGGCCAGCTCTTTGGCGTCCTGCATGTTCAGGTGGCGGGCCGGGATGATGACATCGGTATCCACGTTGTCCGGGTATTTGAAAACAGAACCTTTTGCGTTCATTGTTGTGCTCCTTTCCGATCAGACCGTGCGGGGGTCGGTGATGTAGCCGGTCAGTGCGCTGGCGGCGGCAGTGGCGGGAGAAGCAAGGTAGACCTCACTCTTCACATGGCCCATGCGGCCCACAAAGTTGCGGTTGGTGGTGGAAACGCAGCGCTCGCCCTCGGCCAGAATGCCCATGTAGCCGCCGAGGCACGGTCCGCAGGTGGGGGTGGACACGATGCAGCCTGCATCGATGAAGGCGGTGGTCCAGCCGCGCAGGATGCATTCCTTGTAAACAGCCATGGTGGCGGGGATGATGATGCCGCGCACGCCCTTGGCAATGTGCTTGCCCTTGAGCACGTTGTAGGCGGCTTCCATGTCCTCCAGACGGCCGTTGGTGCAGCTGCCGATCACTACCTGATCGATCTTGATGTCCTTGCCCTCACTGGCAAGGTGGGTGTTCTCGGGCAGGTGGGGGTAGCTGACGGTGGGCTCCAGCTTGTCCAGATCGATCTCGATGGTCTTTTCGTACTCGGCATCGGGGTCAGCAGTGTAGAACACCGGCTCACGCTGGCTGCGGCCCTTGAGGTAGCTGCGGGTCACATCGTCCACCGGGAAGATGCCGTTCTTGGCACCGGCCTCGATGGCCATGTTGCAGATGCACAGGCGGTCGTCCATGGTAAGACCGGCAACGCCCGGGCCGGTGAACTCCATGGATTTGTACAGCGCACCGTCCACACCGATCATGCCGATGATGTGCAGGATCAGGTCCTTGCCGGACACCCGGGGGCCGAACTTGCCCTTGAGCACGAACTTGATGGCAGAGGGAACCTTGAACCATGCCATGCCGGTGGCCATACCGGCGGCCATGTCGGTGGAGCCGACGCCGGTGGAGAAGGCGCCCAGTGCACCATAGGTGCAGGTGTGGCTGTCCGCACCGATCACGCAGTCGCCTGCGGTCACGATGCCTTTTTCCGGCAGCAGGGCGTGCTCAATGCCCATCTGGCCCACATCGTAGAAGTTGAGGATGTCGTACTTGTTGGCGAACTCGCGGCACTGCTTGGACTGGGTGGCACTCTTGATGTCCTTGTTGGGCACAAAGTGGTCCAGCACGATGGCAATGTGCTCTTTGTCGAACACACCGTCAAAACCGGCCTTTTCAAACTCGTTGATGGCAACCGGGGTGGTGATGTCGTTGCCCAGCACGATGTCCAGCTTTGCATTGATGAGCTGGCCTGCCTTGACCTCGGCAAGACCGGCATGTGCGGCAAGAATTTTCTGCGTCAGGGTCATTCCCATGATGGTACTCTCCTTTTATCGAAAAAATGCTTTTACTTATTATTGATCGCGCTCACCAGTGCCTTGATGCCGGCCACGATGATATCGGTGTCGGTGCCGGCACCCCATGTGACGGTGTTATCGCCCCAGACAAGGCCGACGTAGGAGGCAGCGCGGGAGGTGGAGCCTTCGTCCAGACTGTGCTCGGAGTAGGTTTCGAGGTGGAACTCCATGCCGGTGGCGCTCTGGATGGCGTTTGCCACGGCGTCCAGACGGCCATTGCCCACCGAGGTGACCACCTTGCGCTGACCGTTCAGCTCCAGCGTGACGGTGGCGGTGATGCCGCCCACCTGTGCAAAGTGGGCTTCCAGAACGTTGAGTGGCTTGCAGCGGTTGAGGAAGGCATCCTCGAAGATGTGCAGCACCTCGTTTGCACTCAGCTCCTTGTGGCTGTGGTCGGAAACGCTCTTGACCTTGTAGCCCAGCGCCTCACGCATCTTGGGCGGCAGGTTGTAGCCGAAGTTCTGCTCCAGCACAAAGCCGATGCCGCCCTTGCCGCTCTGGCTGTTGATGCGGATGACGTCGGCATCGTAGGTGCGGCCGATGTCGTGGGGGTCCACCGGGATGTAGGGGCAGGTCCAGCGGTGCTCGCCATGCTCCTTGCGGTAGGCCATGCCCTTTGCAATGGCGTCCTGATGGCTGCCGGAGAAGGCGGCGAACACCAGCTGACCGGCGTAGGGGGTGCGCTCGTAAATGTGCATCCGGGTCACCCGCTCATAGGTGGCGCAGATGTCCGGCATATCGGAGAAGTCCAGCTTGGGGTCTACGCCGTGGCTGTACATGTTCATGGCCAGTGTCACGGCGTCCACGTTGCCGGTGCGCTCGCCGTTGCCGAACAGGCAGCACTCCACCCGCTGTGCACCCGCCAGCACGGCCAGCTCTGCGCAGGCCACGCCGGTGCCGCGGTCATTGTGGGGATGGGTGGAGATGATGACGCTGTCGCGGTACTTCAGGTGCTTGTCGCAGTATTCGATCTGGTTGGCGTAGACATGCGGCATGCTCATTTCCACGGTGACGGGCAGGTTGATGATCATGGGGCGGTCCGGGGTGGGCTGCATGATGTCCAGCACGGCATTGCACACATCCACGGCGTAGTCCACTTCGGTGCCGGTGAAGCTCTCGGGGCTGTACTCGAACAGGAAGTTGCCCTCGTACTCCTGACTGAGCTGCTTGACCAGCTTTGCGCCGTCGGTGGCGATCTTCTTGATCTCATCCTTGCTCTTGTGGAACACCTGCTCGCGCTGGGCCACAGAGGTGGAATTATAGAAGTGGATCACCGCCCGGGGAGCGCCCTTGACGGCCTCAAAGGTCTTGCGGATGATGTGGTCGCGGCACTGGGTCAGCACCTGCACGGTAACATCCTCGGGGATCATATTCTTCTCGATCAGGGTGCGCAGGAACTCGTACTCGGTGTCGCTGGCGGCAGGGAAGCCCACCTCGATCTCCTTGAAGCCGATTTTTACCAGCATCTGGAAGAACTCCAGCTTTTCCTCAAGGCTCATGGGCACGATCAGGGCCTGATTGCCGTCGCGCAGGTCCACACTGCACCATGCGGGGGCCTTTTCAATGTGATCCTTCTTTACCCAGCTGTCATAGCCTGCGGGTACCGGGTAGTAACCCGGAGCGTACTTGGTTGCGTCCATCATAATGTGCGTCCTCCTGAATAGCATAAAGCCTTCACCTCTTGGGGGGAAGGTGGCGCGTAGCGCCGGATGAGGGGTGTTTAGGGCAAAATGCTGCTGTCCTGCGCCCTCATCAGTCACCTGCGGTGACAGCTTCCCCCGACCGGGGGAAGCCTTCTGCCCCACTGCGACCGTTGTACGAAAAAAGGCTCTCGTCTTTCAAGGCGAAAACCTTGAGAGACGAGAGCCTGTAAATTCAAACTACAGGGCACCCGTGGTACCACTCTCTTTGCTGCGCCTTTGGGCACAGCCACTTTGCACGATCGGCTTTTTGCGGCGAATCGCTGCCCGGGTAACGGTGGGCGTCCGTCAGAGCCTACTTGCATGTTCAGCTCTGCCGCTCAGGGGCCAGTAACCGAAGCCCTCTGCACCCGCCTTGCACCACCCGGCGGCTCTCTGTACGCAGAAGAAATTCGTTTTTTCCCCGTCAACGCATTTGTGCTTTTTTCAAAGTGGACTAAGTTTAGCATGATTCGCAGGCAGTGTCAAGCAGTCTGGCTCATTCTCAAAATGAAACAATTTCACAAAAGAAGGGGCAGAATTTTCCAAAATTGTGCACGGGTCGATTCGATGCATTTTACAGTCGATTCGTGCCGGAGATCGTCCGGGGGAGGGGCAAGCATGATATGATACAGACAAAGAAAGAGAGGAGGCACTCATTTTATGAAACGATGGACCCGAAAACTCCTTGCCGGTCTGCTGAGCTTTGGTATGCTGCTGCAGGTGGCAAGTCCCCTCAGCGCACTGGCGGCAGAAGGTGGCACCAGCGGCGGACCGACTTTGACGATTGAAATAGATGACACCAATTTAAAGATTGACGAAAGCGGCTCGTACGATTTCCACTACAGCGACTATAGTGGTGACCACACAGTAACTATTGAAGTGACACGGAGTGGTGACACCTTTACATTGAATGGTGCTATTCCGTATTATACCACGATCACCGGTACAGACAGCCCAAACCTTGTGATGGATGGCGGAGAAGGCCCAATTGCAACGAGCAACCTCACAATAACTGGTATCCATGATTTTACAGCTACCACAAATTCAACAGCAAAAAGAGCGTTTGTTGGTTTGAATGTGGAGTGCACGGGTGACGTGAAAATCACTTCTCCCAGCACCTGTACCAGTGGGCTGACCATAAAAGGTGCAAACAAAGTGAACTTGACATCAGGAGGTACCAGCAACGATTGCAGTCATGCAGCGCTTCAGAGCGCAAACATCACCTGCAGTGGGAATGTGACGATTGAAAATACGAACCCCGCAGCAGTATTGTCCAATGAAGAATTGTACATTACGACGCCGGGTCTGGTTGCGCTCAGTTGCAGCGGCAGCGATGTCATGACGGGCAGATATGGCAGATACGGGATGTCAGTCATTACGTCCGGCGGCCTTATCATGAACAATGCATCTGGCTCGTTTGGCGATGTCAACTTCACACGGCCAGAGGGTAACACGAACAGCTTTATCGTCAGTGTGGGAAGCAGCGACGGCACGATGCAGGCGCAGAGCGGCATTATGGCAGACAATTTTGGAATCAACTACATCCGAGCAGATAACTACCAAAAGGACTACCGGAATTGCATGAGCATCCTGCCGGGCGAATATGAAGAGTATGGCATTACGCTTTCTGTTTTTGGCGGAAGCAGCGTAAAAGTAACAAACTTAAATAAAGACAATGTTGTTCTTCGCGGCTATTACAAGAACAGCATACTGAAGTACGACAAAGACACCAATACGCTGACTGCGGATGAAGTGTTCCAAGCGGGCAACACTACCACGATCAAAGGCAATGAAACTTCCAAGCTCGCGCTGAAACAGAGCAGTGAAAAAGGTCTGGACATTAAAAACATGGCCGAAATCAATGTGGACGGCGACATAGGCGGCTATCTTAAGGTCAGCAACTGCACCGGTGATGTGACGATCAATGGCAGTGTGAGTGATTATGTGCTTGCCACCGTTGACGGTAATGTGAAAATTGTTGGCAGCAGTGAAAAGCCTCTAATCGATGGTGGCTTTGTCAGTGATGTTACCGCCAGCAGTTTGCTGCTGGAGAACACCAGCGGCGGAAAGCTTGGAAAGGTGACCTTTACCAAGCCCGACAGTACCAAGACCTATCGTGTGACCACCGGCAAGAGCAGCACAGACCCTGACCGTACCTCCGTCATCATGAAGGGCAACAGCTATACACTGTCTGCCGACAGCGATATTTCTTACCTGTATATTGAGCCCACCAATCCAGAAACACCTCCCGAACCGGAAGTCCCTGCTGAGCTGGAAATTACCGTAAACGGCAAGAGCTACAAATTTGGCAAGGATGCCGCGCATACAACGCTCAATGATGACTCCGGTGTCATGGTTACTTATTTTGAAAACGGCAATTATTACAAGATTGACGGCGGGTTTAACAGTGCTGTCACCGTTAGCGGCACCAACAACAAAACGCCCAACGTCAAAATGGAAAACGATAACGGCCAAATCACCTCGGGCACGCTGGCCGTTACCAGTGTGAACGATTTCACTGCAGAATCCAATGTGGAGATCGCCGGTGAAGAACTGAACATTATTGCAGACGGCGATGTCAACCTGAGCGGTATGTCGTTTATCAAGACCGTCGTCAAATCTAAGAGCCTGACCATGGATACGGCCAAGAGCCTAGGCGATGTTACCTATATCACCCCGAACGGCAATACCTATACCCCCACCAAGGAAGAAGCTGACAGTACCACGCTGAAGCTTGACGCAAGTACCGTCGATGGTAGCAGTAATCCCGGCAATGACGACACCCCTGCCACCACCGACTCCGGTTCTGACGCAGGCGGCGCTGTTGCAGCCGTTCTGGTGGGCGGCGCTGCAGTCTGGGGCGGCTACGAGATTGCTACCCGGGTGATCCTGCACAATATCCTGCCCGAGGGCACAGCCATCCCCGCAAACCGCGGCCAGCTGGCACTGCTCGTCTGGAACAATGCAGGACGTCCCGCGCCTGTGAACGAACCTGCCTTTGCGGATATGGACGACGCCGACATGGCAAAGGCTGCACAGTGGTGCGTGGAACAGGGCATCATGGAGGCCAAGACCGCAGAAACCTTCAAGCCGGAAGGCTGGATGCCCAAGCTCAAGGTCATTGAGGTCTGGAACAAGGCGTTCCCCAAGCAGTAAACCCATACTAAACCAAAGAGAGCGGCTTCGGCTGCTCTCTTTTTGTATGCAGAGGGAACCTTTGTTAACAAACTGCTAAGTTTTTGGAAAGTTCTGCTCGAACCGCTGTTGCGGGCCCGGCGGCTGTGCTATACTACTTGCATCAAGAACCAAAGGAGGAATTGCGTCATGAAAGAAGTCAAACCTTCCAAAAAGCCGCTGGCGATCTATTACGCCATCGTGCTGGCGGTCCTGCTGCTGCTCAACCTTGTGCTGCTGCCGTGGATGAGCGAGCGTCAGGTGGAGGAAGTGGACTACGGTACCTTTATGACCATGACCGAGGAAAAGAACATCGGCCGTGTGGATATCGAATCCAACCAGATTATTTTTACCGATAAAGAGGAAAAGCAGGTCTACAAGACCGGCCTGATGAACGACCCGGAGCTTACCCAGCGCCTGTATGACGCCGGAGCACAGTTTTCCAGCGAGATCGTGGAGCAGGGGTCGCCGGTGCTCAATTTCCTGATCTGGTTCCTGCTGCCCATCCTGCTGTTCAGCTTCATCGGCAATCAGATGAACAAAAAGCTGATGGAAAAGGCCGGCGGCGGCCCGGGGGCTATGATGTTCGGCGGCGTGGGCAAGTCCAACGCCAAGGTCTATGTGCAGTCCACCCACGGCATCCGCTTTGCGGATGTTGCCGGTGAGGATGAAGCTAAGGAAAACCTGCAGGAGATCGTGGATTACCTGCACGACCCCGGCAAGTACGAGAGCATTGGCGCATCCATGCCCAAGGGCATCCTGCTGGTGGGCCCTCCGGGCACCGGCAAGACCATGCTGGCCAAGGCCGTGGCAGGCGAATCCAACGTGCCCTTCTTCTCCATTTCCGGTTCCGAATTTGTGGAGATGTTCGTGGGCATGGGCGCGTCCAAGGTGCGCGACCTGTTCCGGCAGGCCAAGGAAAAGGCCCCCTGCATCGTGTTCATCGATGAGATCGATGCCATCGGCCAGAAGCGCAACAGCGGCAATCTCGGCGGCAACGACGAACGTGAGCAGACTTTGAACCAGCTGCTCACCGAGATGGACGGCTTTGAGGGCAACACCGGTGTTATCATTCTGGCGGCCACCAACCGCCCGGATTCGCTGGACCCGGCCCTGACCCGTCCCGGACGTTTTGACCGCCGTGTGCCGGTGGAGCTGCCCGACCTCAAGGGCCGCGAAGAGATTTTGAAAGTGCACGCCAAAAAGGTGGCGCTGGCCCCGGGCATCGACTTCAACACCGTGGCCCGCATGGCCTCCGGTGCATCCGGTGCGGAACTTGCCAACATCGTCAACGAAGCAGCCCTGCGCGCCGTGCGTGCAGGCCGCAAGAGCGTGACCCAGGCCGATCTGGAGGAGAGCATCGAGGTGGTCATTGCAGGCTACCAGAAGAAGAACTCCATCCTCACCGATAAGGAAAAGTGCATCGTGGCCTACCACGAGATCGGCCATGCACTGGTGGCGGCCAAGCAATCCAACTCTGCCCCTGTGCAGAAGATCACCATTATCCCCCGCACCTCCGGCGCACTGGGCTACACCATGCAGGTGGACGAGGGCAACCACTACCTGATGAGCAGGGAAGAGCTGGAAAATAAGATCGCCACCCTCACCGGCGGACGCGCCGCCGAGGAAGTGGTGTTCCGATCCATCACCACCGGTGCCTCCAACGATATCGAGCAGGCCACCAAGCTTGCCCGCGCCATGCTTACCCGCTACGGCATGAGCAAGGACTTTGACATGGTGGCGCTGGAGACCGTGAACAACCAGTATCTGGGCGGCGACACCTCGCTGGCCTGCTCGGCACAGACCCAGCGCGAGATCGACCAGAAGGTGGTGGAGCTGGTCCGGGCCCAGCACGAAAAGGCTGTCCGCATCCTGACCGACAACCGCGCCAAGCTGGACGAGCTGGCACAGTATCTGTACCAGAAGGAGACCATCACCGGCGAGGAGTTCATGGAGATCCTGAACCGGGAACCGGCACAGGCCCAGTGACCCCGGCGGCAGAGCATCCAAAAAATTTTTATAGCCCACTGCAATAATCCCGCCGCCGCATCCGTTTATAAGACAGATGCGGCGGTTTTGTATTACACCGCATGGCAGACCATGGTTTTCCACAAAACAAAAATGTGCGGTGAAAAACCGCCGTCAACGGAGGTATTCCAAATGAAACTGAACCATAAATTTGTCCGTACCGTCACCACCACCGCTGCAGTGCTGGGTGCTGCCGCCATGCTGAGCGTGGGCGCATTTGCCGCAGAGGCAGACATCAACGACCCTGCTGCCGCAGGCTATCTGCCCCCGCAGGAGCAGATGGTGCAGGGGGATATCGCCCTGCACAGCGCCGATGTGGCGATCGGCGAAAAGGACCCCACCTACGGCGGCTACGGCGCACCGGAGGGAAACCCCATTCAGGGCAATATCATGCTGATCTCCGGCGATGAGCTGGCCGCCCCGTCCGCAGATGCAGCGGCGAAAAAGAGCGAGGCCCGCTACACCGTCAAGGGCCTGTTCGGCAGAGAAGTGCTGTACACTGCCCGCCAGAAGGACAGCGTGCTGACGCTGGATGTGCCCGCCGGTTCTGCTACCTTCCGCACCACCGTGCAGGACATGCAGACCCTGCTGAACGAGGGTGTGAGCACGCTGGTGGTCCAGACTGAGAAGGGCTCCACCACTCTGAACCTGTCTCTGCTGGTGGAGGGCCAGAAGGGCACCGACCGCGTGGTGCTGCGCCGACTGGGCGAAAACACCTTCCTCACCGTAGGCCTGCGCTGCCGCCGCGATTTGATCGTGGGGCGCTGACCGCTGAGATCAAATGATGAAAGGGCTGCTGCACGCAGAGATGTGCAGCGGCCCTTTTTGCGCTTTTCTGTTAAGTTTTTGAAAATTTGCGCAGATGTCTTTGCAAAGTCTGCCGGGAGATGTTATAGTTAAATTGAAACAGTATGCATTCCCGATAGAAAGGAAAAGACGCCATGGAACACTTTGTGGAGTTTGAGGACGTTTGCAAATACTACCAGACCGGCAGTGTGAAGATCGCCGCCGCAGACCACCTGAATTTCTATGTGGATAAGGGCGAGTTCTGTATCATCGTGGGGCCCTCCGGCGCAGGCAAGACCACCCTGCTGAATATCCTTGGCGGTATGGACAGCTGCGACGAGGGCAACGTCTGGCTGGACGGCCAGAACGTGAGCCACTTTACCGCCAGAGAGCTGACGACCTACCGCCGGTACGATGTGGGCTTTGTGTTCCAGTTCTACAACCTTGTGCAGAACCTGACCGCACTGGAGAACGTGGAGCTGGCCAGCGAGATCTGCCGCGACCCGCTGGACCCCAAAGAGACCCTGCGCAGCGTGGGTCTGGGAGAGCGGCTGAACAACTTCCCGGCCCAGCTTTCCGGCGGCGAGCAGCAGCGGGTGTCCATTGCCCGCGCACTGGCCAAAAACCCCAAGCTGCTGCTCTGCGACGAGCCCACCGGTGCACTGGACTACAAGACCGGCAAGCAGGTGCTGGCCCTTTTGCAGGATACCTGCCGCCGCACCGGCCGCACGGTGATCGTTATTACCCACAACACCGCCCTGACGGCGATGGCAGACCGCATCATTCAGGTGCGCAGCGGTAAGATCGTCTCCAATCAGGTCAACGAGCACCCTGTGCCGGTGCAGGAGATTGAGTGGTGAGAGCTGTGCTGAAAAGTTATCGTAAAAACATCCTGCGGGAAATGAAGGACAATCTGAGCCGTATGGTCTCGCTGTTCGGCATCGTAGCGCTGGGCGTCATGATGCTGACCGGCCTGATGAGTTTTGCGCCCAGCATGCGCATCGCCGGGCAGAAATACTACGTGCAGCAGAACGTGTTTGACCTGCGGGTGCTGTCCACGCTGGGCCTTTCGGAGGACGATATCACCGCCATTGCCGCCGTGGACGGCGTGGAGGCTGTGCAGACGGTAAAATATCAGGACGTGGAGGCCCAGTGGCAGGGCCAGAGCGAGACGGCGGTGGTGCGCCTGCAGCAGCTTCCCGCCAACCCCGGGGCCGACACGGCAGAAAATATGAACCGTCTGGTGCTGCTCTCGGGCCGGATGCCTGAGACCCCGGACGAGTGCGTGGTGCATGTGATGGGCTACGGCGACCCGGTGGAGCCGGGCACGGTGCTCACCCTGCCGGAGGACACCGAACATGTGAGCAGGAAGCAGTTCACGGTAGTGGGCACCGTGCAGGACCCGCAGCATTTTTCCACGGACAAGGAGAGCAGCACCGCCGGTGACGGCCAGCTGGATGATATCGTATTCCTGCCGGAAGGCAGCCTGACCATGGATTATTATACGGCTTGCTATCTCAAGGTGAAAAATGCCGGCCTGTATGATAATTATTCGGACGAGTATCAGGCGACAGTGGATGACACAGCCGCAAGGGTAAAGGCCATCAGCGGGGCACAGTGCACAGCCCGGCGGGCGGAGCTGATCGAGGACGCCAGTGCAGAGCTGGCCGACGCCCGGGCCGAGTACAACGACAAAAAAGCCGAAGCAGACCGTCAGTTTGCGGAGGCAGAGCAGCAGCTGACCGATGCACAGGCGCAGCTGGACAGCGCCAAGGCCCAGCTGGACGCGGGCGAAGCGGAGCTTGCCGCCAGCAAAAAGGCCCTGCCGGATACCATGCAGGGCGGTGCGGACGAGCTGGTGAGCGGTGAGCAGCAGCTGCTGGAATTTGAGGATCAGCTGCAGCAGATCGAGATGCTGGTGAACCTGAAAAAGGTCGCCGACCCGCTGCTGGGCTATGCGGAAACGGCTCTGCACAACGCGCAGAAGGCGCTGGACGAGGCCGAGCCCGCCGATGAGGAATACACCGACCTGCGGGATGCCCTGCAGAAGGCGCAGGATGCTTACGACAACATCAGCGGCCAGCTGAACGGCTATCAGGCCCAGCTGGACGAGGGCAAGCGCCAGATGTATGCGCAGGGACTGATCTCTTCGCCCAGCCTTTCCAACGAGCAGCTGGTGACCGAAGCCAAAGCCGCACTGCGCCAGATGAAGGTAAAGCTTCTGCAGGGGCAGCTGCAGCTGACCACCGGCACGGCCACAGCCTACACCCAGTTCGATGCGGCGCGCACCCGGCTGGACGAGGGCTGGCAGGAATACAGGGACGGCGTGCAGCAGCTGGCCGATTCCCGCGCGGAGTACGAGAGCCGGAAGGCCGAAGCCGAACAGCAGCTGGCCGACGGCCTTGCCCAGCTGAACGACGCCGAGGAGCAGGTGAGCCAGATCAAGAGCGGCGAGTGGTATGTGCTGGACCGCGGCTCCACCATGAGCTTTGTCACCTTTGAGCAGTATGCCGACCGCATGGATGCCATTGCACGGGTGTTCCCGGTGTTCTTCTTTCTGGTGGCGGCACTGGTGGCCACTACTACCATGACCCGCATGGTGGACGAGAACCGCCTGCAGCTGGGCACCCTGAAAGCACTGGGCTACTCCAACGCAAAGATCGCAGGCAAGTACCTGTTCTATGCTCTCAGCGCCAGCGTGCTGGGCAGCATCGTGGGCATGATTATCGGCTTTGTGGTGTTCCCGCTCATCATCTGGTACGCCTACCAGATGATCTTCAGCATGTCCACCTTCACGCTGCACTTTTACCCCGGCATGGCGGCAGCCAGCGTGGCCATCAGCGCGGCCGTCATCGGTTTTGCCACATGGAGCGCCTGCCGCGCCAGCCTGAAGGAAAAGACCGCAGCCCTGCTGCTGCCCCGGGCACCTGTGGCGGGCAAGCGCATCTTTTTGGAGTACATCACCCCGCTGTGGCAGCACATGAGCTTCTCCCAAAAGACCACAGCCCGCAACCTGTTCCGCTATAAGAAGCGCTTTTTCATGACAGTGCTGGGCGTGGCGGGCTGCACGGCGCTGCTGCTCATCGGCTTTGGCATTCAGGATTCCATCCTGCCCATCGTGGACAAGCAGTCTGAGCAGCTGACCCACAACGATATGACCATCGTCCTCAGCGACGAAAAGGCACTGACCATGGAGCAGGGCCTTGCCAGCACGCTGGACAGCAGCAGTGCGGTCCGCAGCTGGGGCGCGTTCTACACAAAGTCCACCACCCTTTATAATGAAGAGGGCGGGAGCGCTGACGTCAGCATCGTGGGCGCGGAGGACGACGCCCGGATGACCGAATACTTCACCTTCCGCACCCGGGTGGGCCACAATCCCATTCCCTTTGAAGAGGACAGCGTGATCCTGACCGAAAAAACGGCCCTGAATCTGGGACTGAGCGTGGGTGATACGTTCTACGTGGAGGCTGCAGACGGGAGCCGTGTGCCGCTGACCCTGACCGGCATTGCCGAGAACTACATGTTCACCCGGCTGTATCTGTCCGGTGCGCAGCTGGAGAGCCTGCTGGGCGGCACACCGGAGTGGAATACCGTGTACGGCCTGACCGGCTGTGCCACCGAGGCGGAGTACAACGCCCTGCGCACAAAGCTGCTGGGCTGCAACTACGTCAGCAGCGTCAGCTTCACCGAGGACACCACCTCCATGTTCGGCAGCCTGATCGGCAGCCTGAACTACGTGGTGGTACTGATCATCGTGTGCGCGGCGGCACTGGCGGCGGTGGTGCTGTACAACCTGATCAGCGTCAACCTTGCCGAGCGCAAAAAGGAGCTTGCCACCATCAAGGTGCTGGGTTTCTATGACAAAGAAGTGTACCGCTACATCTTCCGCGAGATCGAGCTGTTGTCCCTCATCGGCTCCGGCGTAGGCCTGCTGCTGGGCGTGCCGCTGCACCGGTTCATCATCCTGACCGTGGAAATGGATCAGCTGATGTTCATTCGCACCATTGCACCCCGCAGCTACCTGCTGGCAGTGGCGCTGACCATGCTGTTCACCGTTGTGGTCTGCTTTGCCATGCGGCGGCATGTGCGCCATATCAGCATGGTGGAAAGCATGAAGGCACCGGAGTAATTGTTCACTCCTGCAGCGCGGCAAAGAACCGGTAAATTCATAAAAGCTTCATATAAATAACATGTTTTCGCTGAAATTATCTGGTATCCTGATATCACCGGACAGGCAGAGCCGCAACTGCCTGAATGGGTAACATGATTCCTCCTTTACAAACCAAATACCGCAAAAAATACCGCGCCCCGTCTGTTCCGCAGCAGACAGGGCGCGGCGTTTTGTTATGGACGAAAAGTACAGCGCGGGCTGCCGCTCAGACCGTCAGCCCTGCAGCCTCTTCCGCGATGGCATCTGCCTGCATCTGGGTGAGCACCCGGCACTTGACCATCCGCTTGAGCACGGTCTGGGTGCGCTTGAGGGCCAGCTCCGGGCTGCTGGCGTAGAGCGAGGGCGCGTTGGGCAGGCCCGCCAGAAACACGGCTTCGGCATCGGTCAGTTGGGCGGGTTCCTTGCCAAAGTATCCCTCGGCGGCCTGCGTGATGCCGTAGCAGCCGTTTCCAAAATAGATGGTGTTGGCGTACATCTCAAAGATCTGCTGCTTGGAGTAGGCCTTTTCCAGATCGAACGCGGCCAGCATTTCGGCGGCCTTGCGGGCCAGATGCTTGTCCTGCGTGAACAGCTCGTTCTTGGCCAGCTGCTGGGTCAGGGTGCTGCCGCCCTCGGCCAGAGAGTGGGTGCGCAGGTCGGCCAGCAGAGCGCGGGCGATGGCACCCGGGTCGATGCCCTTGTGGGTCATAAAGTGCTCGTCCTCGGTGCAGATGACCGCATTGATATAGGTCTGCGGCAGCGCATCGTAGGAGGTATAGCTCCCGCGGGCACGGATGGTGTCGTACATGGAAGCTACCGGGTAGCTGCTGGCGGCACTGCGGTACAGCTGCCTGCCCTGATAAAAGAACCAGCCGCCCGCCAGCAGTCCGCCGAGCAGCAGAATGCACAGGAAGGTGAGCAGACTCTGTGTTACAAAACGAAAGAAACGATGAAGCATCGAAAAACTCCTTTGATGATAAAAAAGAACGCTACCATAATAAACGATTTGCCGGGCTTTTGCAAGAACGGTTCCAGTATAGCAGCAAATTTTTAAGGTTTTATCAAGGAATGGAAAAAGTTCTCCGAAGAAGCAGAAAAAGTATGACTCCTGTTGCAACTGCACAAGGCTCTGCCGCAAATGCGGGCTGCGCATCGTGCAGAAAACTCAATTTGCAAAAAACTGGAATTAACCCATTGACAAACTAGGTAAGAAGGAATATAATGCAGACAACAAATCCACAAGCCTGATGGGAAATTGAAAGACCGGCTTGTAGAGGAGTGGGAAAGAGTTTTACGGGAAAGGAGGGCACGGATATGAAGCTGATTTGGAACGACCTGCTGCATGCAAACTTCCGCTGTGGGCGAATGTGCGGTGACCGGGCAGAACATCTGGCTGTGAACTGTACGATGCCCTCTTGTTGTGCACGAATGTGTGCCCGAATGTGACATGGGACAGTTTTACAGCTGAATTGTGATTGCCCGGTGCGCTTTTGTATCACGCATCGGGATTTTTTGTATCAGGAAATTATACTAAAAGTACAAATAGAGAGGTAAAATACAATGTCTAACTATAAATTTGAGACCCTGCAGCTTCACGTTGGCCAGGAGCAGGCCGATCCCGCAACCGATTCCCGCGCAGTGCCTATCTACCAGACCACTTCCTATGTGTTCCGCAACAGCCAGCACGCAGCAGACCGCTTTGGTCTGGCAGATGCCGGCAACATCTATGGCCGCCTGACCAACTCCACCCAGGACGTGTTCGAGAAGCGCATCGCTGCTCTGGAGGGCGGCGTGGCTGCTCTGGCAACCGCCTCCGGTGCCGCTGCCATCACCTACACCATCGAGGCACTGGCACAGGCCGGTGACCACATCGTGGCCCAGAAGACCATCTACGGCGGCAGCTACAACCTGCTGGAGCACACCCTGACCCAGTTCGGCGTCACCACCACCTTTGTGAACGCACACGATCTGGCCGAGGTGGAGAACGCCATCCAGCCCAACACCAAGGCGATCTATCTGGAAACTCTGGGCAACCCCAACAGTGATATCCCCGATATCGACGCCATTTCTGCCATCGCGCACAAGCACGGCCTGCCGCTGGTCATCGATAACACCTTCGGCACCCCGTACCTGATCCGTCCCATTGAGCACGGCGCAGATATCGTTGTTCATTCCGCCACCAAGTTCATCGGCGGTCACGGCACCACGCTGGGCGGCATCATCGTGGACAGCGGCAAGTTCGACTGGAAGGCAAGCGGCAAGTTCGGCAACATCGCCGATCCCAACCCCAGCTACCACGGCGTCTCCTTTGCCGATGCAGCAGGCCCTGCAGCCTTTGTCACTTACATCCGTGCGATCCTGCTGCGTGATACCGGTGCCACCATTTCTCCGTTCAACGCCTTCCTGCTGCTGCAGGGCACCGAGACCCTGAGCCTGCGCATCGAGCGCCATGTGGAGAACACCAAGAAGGTGGTCGAGTTTCTGGCAAACCACCCGCAGGTGGAGAAGGTCAACCACCCCTCCCTGCCGGATCACCCGGATCACGCCCTGTACGAGAAGTACTTCCCCAACGGCGGTGCTTCCATCTTTACCTTCAACATCAAGGGCGGCCGCGAGGAAGCATTCAAGTTCATCGATAACCTGAAGATCTTCTCTCTGCTGGCAAACGTTGCGGATGTGAAGAGCCTTGTCATCCACCCCGCTTCCACCACCCACAGCCAGCTGAACGATCAGGAGCTGGCCGAGCAGCAGATCTACCAGAACACCATCCGCCTGTCCATCGGCACCGAGCACATCGATGATATCATTGCCGATCTGGAGGCAGGCTTCGCAGCTGTCCGCGGTGAGTAAATCGCTTTCCCTTGAGCGTCTCCGACAGAGTGTGTATGTGCCTTGTCTTTTCTTCTTTTCTCTCCTTGTCTGATGAAACTATTCCCTGTATCCTGGGGCGTATCTGACACCTTAAACAGTTCCTGAACACAGCAAAAGGGCCCCTGCCAACCGGCGGGGGCTCTTTTGCGGTCAGATGTGCTTTAACCTTTGACACCGCCCAGCGCCACACCGCGGACGATGAACTTGGAGAGCAGCAGGTAGACGATGATCACCGGCAGGATGGCGATGGCCACCATCATGTACACCTTGCCCATATCGAACTTGAGGAAGTCTGCGCTGCGCAGCTGTGCAATGAGGATGGGCAGGGTCTTTTTGTCGGCGCTGTCCAGCACCAGAGCGGGGATGAAGTAGTTGTTCCAGCTGGCCACGAAGGAGAAGATGGCCTGCACGGCAAGGGCCGGCTTCATGATGGGCAGCACGATCTTATTAAAGGTATAGAACTCGCCTGCACCGTCGATGCGGGCAGCCTCCACGATCTCCATGGGCAGGGAAGCGTCCAGATACTGCTTCATGAAGAAGAACACCGTGGGTGCTGCGATGCTGGGCAGGATCAGCGGAACAAAGCTGTTTTTCAGACCCATTTTGGTGATGAGCTGCAAAAAGCCCAGAGCCGATACCTGCGTGGGCATGGTCATGATGAGCAGGATGATGGCAAAGGCGGCTTTTTTGAACCGGAAATTGTAGGCGTAGATGCCGTAAGCCGTCAGGGCCGAGAAATACACGCTGAGGGCTGCCGAGCAGGCGGAGATGATCAGGCTGTTGCGGATGCCGGTGCCCACCGGGATGTTGGCGTCTGCCAGCACGTTCCGGAAGTTGGTGACGAGGGACTTGCCCGGCAGCAGCGAGAAGCCCTTCTGAATCTCAAAATGGGTGCGGGTAGAGTTGATCACCAGCACATAGAAGAAGAACAGACACAGAAAGCTGATGAGCACCAGCACCAGATAGCACCAGGCGCGGCGTGCCGCCAGTGTTGCTTTTTCAGACTGCGTTTTCGGAGTGCGTGCCATATTCACTTGCCCCCTTTAGCTGCTGCCTTCCGGGCAGCTTTCAATTCCCTGCGCTGAGCTTTGGTCAGGCCGTCATCCTCCCGGGTGAGGGAGAAGTAGACCACCACGCACAGCACCGCACAAACGAGGAACAGCACCACCGAGACAGCACCGGCCATGCCGTAGTTCTTGCTGAACAGGTGGTTGTTCAGGTACATGATCATGGTGGTGGAGGTGCGGTCCGGCCCGCCCTTGCCGTTGGTGAGGATCTGCGGCACATCGAACATCTGCAGGCCGCCGATCATGGAGGTGATCATCACGTAGACCAGAATGGGCCGGATGAGCGGGATGGTGATCTTCCAGAACATCTGGTTCGGGGTGCAGCCGTCCAGCTCCGCAGCCTCGTACAGGGTGGGGTCCACGCCCATGATGGCTGCCATGAGCATGATGGTGGTGTTGCCGAACCACATGAGGAAATTCATCAGGCCGATGAGTCCCCGGTTGCCCCACACGGTGTTCAAAAAGCTGATGGGAGTCTTGATCCAGCCCATGCTCAGCAGCACGGCGTTCACCGGGCCGTTGTCCGAGAACAGCGCAAAGAACAGCATGGCAAAGGCCGAAGCCATGATCAGGTTGGGCATGTAGATGACCGTTTTGAAGAAGGTCTGGCCCTTCAGTTTCAGGCGCAGGTCGGTGAACCATGCCGCCAGCAGCAGCGAAACGGCGATCTGCGGGATAAAGCCGATGATCCACAGGATCAGCGTGTTGCTGAAATACTTGGGCAGGTCGGTGGCGAACAGGGTGATGTAGTTTTTCA
The DNA here is from genome assembly GCF_048323735.1 of Faecalibacterium sp. 3. Lineage (NCBI taxonomy): Bacteria > Bacillati > Bacillota > Clostridia > Eubacteriales > Oscillospiraceae > Faecalibacterium > Faecalibacterium sp. 3. Next base: position 682,515 of record NZ_JBLWFN010000001.1, on the reverse strand, counting down.
GGCCCACAAAGCTGGGGCCGATGATCTTCAGGCCGCTGCGGTAATATTCAAAAAAGCTGTAGTAGATGGTGGATGCCAGAGGGATCAGCTGGAATACCGCGAAGATGATAAAGAACGGCGCAATGAAGATGTAGCCCCATTTCGCGTAGCTGATCGACCCTTTCTTTTTCTTTTCTCCCATAGGATCGCCTCCTGTTATCTGTAGAAAAGCAAAGAGGGCGGGCGAGATATGCCGCCCGCCCTCTGTATTTACTTTTCCGTGTCAGCGAATTGGGTCATGCCGCGATCATGCGGGCCAGACCACATCGGTCAGCTCGGGGTACTTCTCCTTGATGGCGGTCTCGAAGTTTGCCTTTGCGGTATCCTCGTCCACGTTGCCGGTGAAGTAATCCTTGAACGCATTCTGGAAGCTCTCGTTCAGGCCCTGATCGTAGGGGCCTGCGTTGGACATATCGATCTTCTTTGCAGCCTCGGCAAACAGGGCAATGTGGTTCTGGCCGCCAAGGAAGTCGGACTTGTAATCGCTGCCTGCGATCTCTTCCATGGCCTTCTCGTTGTTGGTGTAGTCCTGCGTATCCATGGTGATCTGCTTCATGATGGCTTCATCGCAGGTCAGCTTCTGCATAACATCCTTAATGGTCTCGATGTTGTCGCTGCCGGCTGCGCCGCAGATCCAGGTGCCGCCCCAGTAGTAGGGCTGAGGGCCTTCGCACACAGCGTAGTCGCCGTAGATGCCGTTGCCCACTTCCTCCTTGCCGCCCTCGGCCACAGGGGTCTCCAGCGAGTTGCCCAGTAGGGTGAAGTTGATGCCCCATGTGGAGTAGAAGAAGCCGAACACCTTGCCGGTGGGGCCCTGATCGGCCGCCCACTGGCTGTCCCACAGGCTGGACTTGTTGTTGTAGCCCTTGTCGGTGTATTCCTTGGTCTGTTCCACCCACTTCATGATGTTCTCGTCCACGGTGACGGTGGTGCCGTCCACCCACGGAGCGGCCACATTGTTGGAGAAGGTGCGGTATGCATCGTCAAAGCCGGACAGCATCTTGTAGCCCTTGGCAGAGGCCTGTGCCGCCACATCGTTGAACTTATCCCAGTCGGACAGGTGTGCCTGCACCTCGGTGGGGTCGTCGGTGCCCAGAACATCCTTGGCAATGCTGCGGCGGTATGCAAACAGGCCGGGCGTTGCCTGCCATGTGGTGCCGCGCTGGCTGCCGTCCACCGTGACGATGTCCTTGGTATACTGGTACTGACCGGCCAGATCGGAATCGGTCAGGCCGATGTCGGCCTTCACATCCAGAACGTAGTCGGAATCCACATACTTCAGCGCGTAGTCGGCCTCGATCAGGAAAATATCGATCTTGTCATCGTCGGCGGCGCTGTCCTGACTCAGCAGTGCTTCGTCCAGCTTGTTCTGATAGTTGTTGTTCTCGTTGGCGTTGATGGTCCACTTGACGGTGGTGCCGTCCTTCAGGGTGGTGGTGGACTTGTCCGCTGCGATCTCGGAGACTTCCGGATAGTAGTCGTTGAAGCGGCTCTGGAACTCGTCGTTCCAGCACCAGATGTTCAGCACCTTGCCGGCGGCAGAGGTGCCGGAAGCGGCTGCGCTGGATGCGGGAGCGGAAGAAGCGGTGCTGGTGGAAGCGGAGGAACCGCCGCAGGCAGCCAGAGCTGCACCAATGGTCACTGCGCCGGATGCGAGCAGGAAATTACGACGAGAGATCTTTTTCATAAGGGTAAACCTCCTTCATGGTTTTCCATTATCTGCAAAAAAGCTTTCTTCTTAAAAAAGGCTCCACGAACCAGAACCTTGGGAGACGGATCAGAGGCTGCGGACCGACCCGCCGTCCAGCAGCTTGCCGGAAACGCGGATCTGTTCCGGCAGGGTCACACGCGGGTGCTCGATGAACTCGATGAGCTTGTCGGCGGCGGTGCGGCCCAGCGCGGTGGTGTTCTGCCGGTAGGTCACCAGCTGGGGCTTGACCACCCGGGAAAGGTAGATGCCGTCGTAGCCCATCACCGAGATGTCCTCGGGGATCGAAAGGCCCGCTTCGCTGATGGCGTTGTAGCCGCCCAGCGCGGAGAAATCGTCCGGGAAGATGATGCAGGTGGGCCGCTGCGGCAGTGCCAGCAGGGCCATGGTCTCGGCGGCACAGCGGTCGGCATCGTGGTAGATGCCCTCCCGCACATATTCCTCCGGAACCTTCAGGCCCAACTCTTCGCTGGCCTGATAGAAGCCCGCCAGACGGTTCTCGGTGACGGCGGTCTTTTCGCCGTGGATAAAGGCGATGCGGCGGTGGCCGCAGGCCCATGCCTGCCGCACCAGAGCCTTCAGGCCGGAAACGTTGTCCGAGAGGATGGCCATGCGGTTGTTGAACACATGGTCGATGGTGACGACGGGCACCTCGCTGTTCACCAGCTCCACCACCTGCGGGTCGTAGAAGTTCACGCAGGCGATCACCACGCCGTCCACATTGCGGTAGCGGCAGTGCTCCAGATAGCTCATGCTCCGGCCGCTGATGTTGTGGTTGATGAAGGTGATGTCGTAGCCGTGCTTTTCCGCTTCCACCTTGAAGCTGTCCAGCACAGCAGAAAAATATTCGTGGGTCAGGCCGCTCTGCCGTTCGTCCACGAACAAAACGCCCAGATTGTAGGTGCGGTTGGTCTTGAGGGAACGGGCGGCGGCGTTGGGCAGGTAGCCCATGCGGTGCGCAGCGGCCCGCACCCGCTCCCGGGTGGCGGCCGAGATGTCCGGCTGGTTGTTCAGCGCCTTGCTGACCGTTGCCACCGATACACCGCATTCCTTGGCCAGATCTTTCAGGGACGGCATCACTTTGCTGCCTCCTTCAGGAAATATTGTGCGGGGATGTTCTCTGTCGATTGCTTAATCGTTTTCGCAATTTCATGATAGCGCATTGTGCATCAAAAATCAAGCGCATGAGAAAAACTTTCATTGCTTTTCATGAAAGTTTGGCGTTCTGTCCGTTTTCGGGGAAGCGGAATTGTGCATTCCGGATGGATTTCGTTACATTTCGATGAAAACTGAAAACATTTTCGCTGCGAGTTTCGCTGCCGATGTTATTACCTCTAAATGGGGTCCGGACGGTTTCGTTTCCCGCCGGCACCGGGAAGAACGGCAGCGGAACTGCGCAAGAAAGATGAAGATACGCGGGTTTGTGAACGCTGTTTCCGGAAATTTTTTTGCGGGACCCCTTGCTTTTTTGTGCGGCTTCGGCTATGCTAAAGGCGAAGAGAATGCTTCTGCCTGAGTTCTTAATCGTTTTCGCAAAACGATGCAGCCGGCTGTCCCGGCCGCTGATAAGGAGGAAGCATTTATGAGATTCGGCCATTTTGATGACGCACGCAGGGAATATGTCATCACCACCCCGCAGACCCCGCTGCCGTGGATCAACTACCTTGGCAGTGAAGACTTTTTCAGTCTGGTCTCCAACACGGCGGGCGGCTACAGCTTTTACCGGGACGCCCGGCTGCGCCGCCTGACCCGCTACCGCTACAACAGCTCTCCGCTGGACATGGACGGCCACCACATCTACATCAAGGATGGCGGCATGGTCTGGAACCCCGGCTGGCAGCCCACCAAGACGCCGCTGGACCGCTACAGCTGCCGCCACGGGTTGGGCTACACCATTCTGGAGGGCGAAAAGGACGGCATCTGCGCCGCGCAGGAGCTGTTCGTGCCCAAGGGCGATGCCTGTGAGCTGGACCGGCTGACCCTGACCAACCGCAGCGATCGTCCCCGGGAGCTGGACGTGTTCAGCTATGTGGAGTTCTGCCTGTGGGACGCTGTAGACGACAGCACCAACTTCCAGCGCAACTTCTCCACCGGCGAGGTGGAGGTGGAGCCGTGTGCCATCTACCACAAGACCGAGTACCGGGAGCGCCGCGACCACTACGCGGTGTTCTGGTCCAACACCCCCGTCACCAGCTTTGACACCGCCCGGGATGCTTTTTGCGGCGTGTACGGCGGCCCGGCAGACCCGCAGGCCGTCCGTGCCGGACACTGCAGCGGCAGCATCGCCCACGGCTGGGCACCGGTGGGTGCGCTGCACATCCATGTCACCCTTGCCCCCGGGGAGGAAAAGAAGATCCTCTTCGGTCTGGGCTACATCGAGAACCCGCAGGAGGAAAAGTTCACCGCCCCCGGCGTCATCAATAAGACCCGCGCCCACGCCATGATGGCCCGCTACGCCGACGATGCACAGGTGGATGCTGCCCGCGCCGCGCTGGCCGACCACTGGGAGAGCCTGCTGTCCGGCTACCGGCTGCAGTCCGGCGAGGAAAAGCTGGACCGCATGGTGAACCTCTGGCATCAGTACCAGTGCATGGTCACCTTCAACATGAGCCGCTCGGCCAGCTACTACGAGAGCGGCACCGGCCGCGGCATGGGCTTCCGGGACAGCTGTCAGGACCTGCTTGGCTTTGTGCACATCGTCCCCGCCCGGGCGCGGGAGCGCATTCTGGACATTGCCGCCACCCAGTTCGAGGACGGCAGCGCCTACCATCAGTATCAGCCCCTGACCAAAAAGGGCAACCGGGATGTGGGCACCGGCTTCAACGATGACCCGCTGTGGCTCATTGCTGCCACCGCCGCCTATCTGCGGGAGACAGGCGACTGGCCCATTCTGGAAGAACAGGTGGCCTTTGAGAACGACGAGCGCAAGGCACAGCCGCTTATGGAGCACCTGCGCCGCAGCTTTCGCTTTACCTGCACCCATCTTGGCCCCCACGGCCTGCCGCTCATTGGCCGTGCGGACTGGAACGACTGCCTGAACCTGAACTGCTTCTCGGAGCACCCGGGCGAGAGCTTCCAGATCACCGGTCCCAGCGAGGGCCCGGTGGCCGAGAGCGTGTTCATTGCGGGCATGTTCGTCAAGTACGGGCGCGAGTATGCAGAGCTGTGCGACCGCCTGCAGCTTGCCGATGAGGCCGCAGCTGCCCGCCGGAGCATCGACGCCGTGGAGCAGGCGGCCCTGACCGCAGGCTGGGACGGCGCATGGTTCCGGCGCGCCTACGATGCTTTCGGCAACCCTGTGGGCAGCAGGGAATGCACCGAGGGACAGATCTTCATTGAGCCGCAGGGCATGTGCGTCATGGCAGGCATCGGCAGGGAGACCGGGCAGGCCGCGCAGGCGCTCCGGAGCGTGGAGGAGCGGCTGGACACCCCATACGGCGTGGTGCTGCACCAGCCCGCCTACACCAGCTACCAGCTGAATCTGGGCGAAATTTCCAGCTATCCGCCGGGATACAAGGAGAACGCAGGCATCTTCTGCCACAACAATCCGTGGATCAGCTGCGCCGAAACCATGCTGGGCCATGGAGACCGGGCCTTTGAGGTGTATCGCAAGACCTGCCCGGCCTACATCGAGGATATTTCCGAGATCCACCGCACCGAACCCTACGTCTACAGCCAGATGGTGGCGGGCAGGGATGCACCCACCTTCGGCGAGGCGAAAAACAGCTGGCTGACCGGCACGGCCGCATGGACTTTCGTCAATGTGAGCCAGTACATTCTGGGCATCCAGCCCACGCTGGACGGCCTGCGGGTAGACCCCTGCATCCCCCACACCCTGACCGGCTACACCGTCACCCGCCGCTACCGGGGCGCAGTGTATCACATTGCAGTGGACAACACCGCCGCCGTGCAGCACGGTGTGCAGAGCATCACGGTGGACGGCAAAGCCCTTGCGGGCAATGTGCTGCCGCTGGCTGCTGCCGGGACTACAGTGCAGGTGCGGGTGACCATGGGCTAAACCGACTTTCTCTGCTTTTTCATAATAATCTCCTCATAGCCAGATCCGCTGCGCAGACCCCTGCACGGCGGGTTTGGTCTGTAAAGGCGTGAACTATCCGGCGGCATAACGATCAAAAATGCGCTCTGCGTTCACGATCATTCCCCTCCCTCTTGCAATTTTGGTGCAAAGGGTGTAGAATACAGTCACAATCAAATACAGGGGAGCTCGTGACAGCGGGCTGAGAGGAAGTATCCGAACTTCGACCCTTTTACCTGATGCGGATAATGCCGCCGTAGGAAGTCATCCATATGATTTTTTGCAGGAGGCCCCGCAGAAGGGGGTCTCCTGTTTTTTGTTGTAGCTTATTTTACTGTTTTGAGGAGGATGCCTTGTACCTTTCTGCGGGGGAGTGCCGCAGCGGACTGAGGGGGAGCGCCCTGAGTGCCGTGAATCGTCAGCGATGGGAAGCCGTGTTCCGGCGTGAGAGGAGACCAGAAAGTCTCGACCGCTTGTAGATCTTGCCTGTGCCATCCGGTACGGGCTGTTTGCGGGGGCGCTGTACGGTTTTGCTGCTCCCGCAGGAGAAAGGAGCCTTGCCTTATGAAAAATATCTCTGTGAAAAAGCTGGCGCTGGCCGGTATGCTGTGTGCTTTGTGCGTGGTGGGCAGCGTGTTCAGCTTCCCCATGTTTGGCAGCAAATGCGCACCCATCCAGCACATGGTCAACGTGACCTGCGCCGTGCTGCTTGGCCCGTGGTGGGGCCTGGGCGTGGCCTTTGTGGCCTCCCTGCTGCGCAACCTGCTGGGTCTGGGCAGCCTGATGGCCTTCCCCGGCAGCATGTTCGGTGCTTTGCTGTGCGGCCTTGTGTACGCTAAGACGAAGAACATCTTTGCCACCATGGTGGGCGAGGTGTTCGGTACCAGCATTCTGGGCGGTCTGTGCGCCTACCCGGTGGCCATCTTCCTCATGGGCAAGAGCGCCGGTGATATCGCGTTTTATGCCTACATCGTGCCTTTCCTCATCTCCACTGCCGTGGGTTCCATCATTGCGGGCGTGCTGGTGTACAGCCTGCAGCGCTCCGGCGCACTGCGCTCCATGCAGAACAGTCTTTCCTGACGGAGGGGCACCCGAATGTTCAAAACAGAATTCGAGAACCTGCGCCGCACCTGCCCGCTCATCCATAACATTACCAACTACGTCACCGTGAACGACTGCGCCAACATGGTGCTGGCCTGCGGTGCTTCGCCCATCATGGCTGACGATGCTGCCGAGGTGGAGGACATCACCACCATCTGCGGCGGACTGAACATCAACATCGGCACCCTGAACAGCCGCACCATCACCAGCATGCTGCTGGCGGGCAAAAAGGCTAACGCGCTGGGCCATCCTGTGGTGCTGGACCCGGTGGGTGCGGGTGCATCCCGCCTGCGCACCGATACGGCCTACCGCCTGCTCCGGGATGTGAAGTTCGCGGTGATCCGCGGTAATATCTCGGAGATCAAAACGCTGGCCTCCGGCGCGGGCACAACCAAGGGCGTGGATGCCGATGTGGCTGATAAAGTCACTGAGGAAAATCTGGATTCTGCCGTGGCCTTTGCCAAAAAGTTTGCGGCTCAGACCGGTGCCGTCATTGCCATCACCGGTGCCATCGACATCGTGGCCGATGCGCAAAAAGCCTATGTCATCCGCAACGGCAATCCCATGATGAGCAGCATCACCGGCACCGGATGCCAGCTCTCGGCCCTCACGGCGGCTTTCGTTACCGCCAACCCCGGCCATCCGCTGGAAGCTGCTGCAGCTGCAGTGTGCGCCATGGGCCTTGCAGGCGAGATCGCCCACAAGCGGCTCACCCCGCAGGACGGCAACGCCACCTACCGCAGCTACATCATCGATGCCATTTACAATATGACCCCGGAACAGCTGGAAGAAGGAGCAAACTATGAAGTGCGATAAGCAGAACATGCTTCTGTATGCCGTCACCGACCGCGCATGGGTGGGAAAACAGTCCCTCTATGAGCAGGTGGAAAGCGCCCTGAAGGGCGGTGTCACCTGTGTGCAGCTGCGTGAAAAAGAGCTGGACGACGAAGCTTTTCTGAAAGAGGCTGTGGAGATCCATGCTCTGTGCCAGCGCTACGGCGTGCCGTTCTTTGTGAACGACAACGTGGACATTGCCATCCGCTGCCACGCCGAGGGCGTGCATGTGGGGCAGGAGGATATGGCCGCAGCGCAGGTGCGCGCCCGTGTGGGCGAGGGAATGATGATCGGCGTTTCCGTCCACAGCGTGGAGGAAGCGCAGGAAGCTGTGAAGCACGGCGCAGACTGCCTTGGTGTGGGTGCGGCCTTTGCCACTCATACCAAGACCGATGTGGACGTTCTGCCCCACGAGACCCTGAAGGCCATCTGTGACGCCGTGGACATCCCGGTGGTGGCCATCGGCGGCATCCACAAGGAGAACATCCTGCAGCTCAAGGGCACCGGCGTGGACGGTGTGGCCCTTGTGAGCGCCATCTTTGCAGCAGATGACATCGAGACCGAGTGCCGGGAGCTGAAGGCGCTTTCCGAGCAGATCATCTGACCGATCCCGCGGCAAACCGGGGGCACCACCTTGGGCCGCGTTATAAAATTCATGGAGAAAACCAATATGAAAAGCGTATTTTGCGCAGGTGCCGGCATCCAGAACGTTCTGCTTTTTCTGAATGACGGCTACTTGCCTGCCGCCCTTGCCTGCGGGTCGGGAGTTTCTCCGAGGACCGTCCGCTGGGGTGGGACCCTGCTGCCGCAGGCAGTAGGGCGGGCGATGGAATGGCCCGATTCGTGTCCGAGGAGAAAGCTCCCGGCACGCAGACTTCCCCGCATCAATGTATGACCAGCACCCTGCTGTTCAGAGATAAACTGTCATTTGGAGGAACAGAGCGTATGCAGACTTATACCACCCAGATGGATGCCGCCCGCAAGGGCATCATCACGCCGCAGATGGAGATCGTGGCAAAAAAGGAATACCGCACCATCGAGGAGATCCGCCAGTGGGTCGCTGAGGGCAAGGTTGCCATCCCCGCCAACAAGCACCACGAGTGCCTGAACCCCGAGGGCGTCGGCTCCATGCTGCGCACCAAGATCAACGTGAACCTCGGCGTTTCCCGCGACTGCAAGGACTACAATGTGGAAATGCAGAAGGTGATGAGCGCCGTCAACATGGGCGCCGAAGCCATCATGGACCTGTCCAGCCACGGCAACACCCAGCCCTTCCGCCAGAAGCTGACCCACGAGTGCCCGGTGATGATCGGCACCGTGCCGGTGTACGATTCGGTCATCCACTACCAGCGCGATCTGGCAGAGCTGACTGCACAGGACTTCATCGATGTGGTGCGTCTGCACGCAGAGGACGGCGTGGACTTTGTCACCCTGCACTGCGGCATCACCCGCAAGACCATCGAGCAGATCCGCAAGCACAAGCGCAAGATGAACATTGTCAGCCGCGGCGGCTCTCTGGTGTTTGCATGGATGAGCATGACCGGCAACGAGAACCCCTTCTACGAGCACTTTGACGAGATCTGCGAGATCTGCGCCGAGCACGATGTGACCATCTCGCTGGGCGATGCCTGCCGTCCCGGCTGTCTGGCTGATGCCACCGATGTGTGCCAGATCGAGGAGCTGGTGCGTCTGGGCGAGCTGACCAAGCGCGCATGGGCACACAACGTGCAGGTGATGGTGGAAGGCCCCGGCCATGTGCCCCTGAATCAGGTGGCTGCCAACATGGAGGTGCAGAAGAGCATCTGCATGGGCGCACCCTTCTATGTGCTGGGACCCCTGGTCACCGATATCGCCCCCGGCTACGACCACATCACCGCTGCCATCGGCGGTGCCGTGGCAGCCGCCAGCGGTGCAGCCTTCCTGTGCTATGTGACCCCCGCCGAACATCTGGCTCTGCCCAACGTGGACGATGTGAAGCAGGGCATCGTGGCCTCCAAGATCGCTGCCCACGCCGCCGATATCGCCAAGGGCATCCCCCACGCCCGGGACATCGACGACAAGATGGGCGATGCCCGCCGCGTGCTGGACTGGGATGCGCAGTTCGCCTGCGCACTGGACCCGGAGACCGCCAAGGCCATCCGCGACGCCCGCCTGCCCGAGGACGACCACAGTGACACCTGCAGCATGTGCGGCAAGTTCTGTGCTGTGCGCAGCATGAACAAGGCGCTGGCCGGTGAGTACATCGACATTCTGTAAAAATCTTCTGTTTTGCGCGCTGCAGCGCGCATCTTCCTCCGCCGCCCGGTATGACCGCCGGGCGGCTTTTGTGTTGTAATTCCAAAAAGATTGTGTTAAAATAACAATAAGGCGCTGATTGCAAAATTGGTGGTCATGCTTTCTATCCCGTATCGCTGGTTTTTCTATTTCTACATAGAACAAGCAGAGGTCCGGGAGGAAACTTTTTTTGAAAGTACCCTGCCCGGAGCCTTGAAGGCGAAGAGCAACGGCAACGACCGCCGCCAGTGGCGGAAACAGGGAGTTGCTGTTGGGGCCGCGGCCTGCAAGATGCGAGTGCCGCCCAAGGCACGAAGCAGATGCAGGGAGCCGCAAACCGGATATATCGAATGAATCTGCTGGAGACTCTCGCGTTGCTCACGTTCATTCTCGCGTTGTTGAGCTTGATCGTGGATGTGATCCGTCTGACCGTTGAGGTTATGGCAAAGTTTTCCCATATGAAAAGCGATGATAACAAAAAAGATTGACCGCCTCACAGTTCCCCAACTCGAGCGGTCAATCTTTTTGACTAACGGGATGGAAAGCTGACCTTTGCAGTCAGCGCCCCTTCTGTTTGTAGTATAGTCGAAGCTATGTGATTTGTCAAGTTATCCTGTTCCATCGATTATTTCTATCAATATTTTAGATTTTACAATTCTTCTGTACTGTACTATAATGAAGTCATCGCCTTCATTCCATTGATCTACAGGAGGAATCTGCCTTGCTGGTAAATCTTATCGAATCCGTCTATCGCCTTTTGTGGGGCGATCTGTTCATCCTTCCGCTGGGCGGCGGCATCGGAATTTCGTTCATGGTGGTGCTGCTGCTTGCAGCGGGCATCTGGTTCACCAGCCGCACCCGTCTTCTGCCGGTGCGGCTGTTCCGGGATATGATCGCTGCCGTGTGTGAAAAAAAGCAGGGCAGGGACGGCCTTTCCTCCTTCCAGACCCTGATCATTTCCACCGCTACCCGCGTAGGCATGGGCAATCTGGTGGGCGTGGTGGCCGCTGTTTCCGCAGGCGGTGCGGGCGCTGTGTTCTGGATGTGGGTCACGGCCCTGCTGGGCGCATCCACCTCCTTTATCGAGTCCACCCTTGCCCAGAAATACCGCCAGCCCGATCCGCTGTATGGCGGCTGGCGCGGCGGCCCTGCCTATTACCTGCATGTGCTGGCTGAGCGCAAGCGCGGCAAAAAGCTCAAGCGCTCTGTGACTGCGGCCCTGTTCGCGGCGTCCGGCCTCATCTGCTGGTGCGGCATCAGTCAGGTCATCTCCAACTCGGTGAGCTCTGCCTTTGAAAATGCCTTCCACATCCCGCCGCTGGCTACAACGCTGGTGCTCACGGCTATTGCAGCGGTCATCGTGCTGCGCCGGAACGCCACCGTGAAAAGTCTGGACGTGATGGTGCCTATCATGGCGGTGTGCTATTTTGTCATCACCGTGGGCATCGTGCTGTTCAACCTGCCCAAGCTTCCGGCGGTGCTCGGACGCATTTTTACCGAGGCCTTTGGCCTGCGGCAGGCCGTGGCGGGCGGCTTTGGTGCGGTGCTGATGAACGGCGTCAAGCGCGGCCTGTTTTCCAACGAGGCGGGCAGCGGCTCGGCCCCCTGTGCGGCTGCCGCCGCAGAGTGCGACGACCCGGTCAAGATGGGCTTTGTGCAGGCGCTGGGCGTGCTGATCGATACGGTGGTGATCTGCAGCTGCACGGCGTTCCTGATGCTGCTGGTGCCGCAGGAGCGTACCGCCGGGCTGGCGGGCATGGACCTTCTGCAGAAGGCGATGCAGTACCATCTGGGCAGCTTTGGCATCGTGTTCATTGCGGTCACGCTGGCGCTGTTCAGCTTTTCCACCTTTCTGGGTGTTCTGTACTACGCCCGGGGCAATGTGGCCTACCTGTGCGGCGACAACTGGTGGAGCCAGACCGCATATAAGCTGATCGCGCTGGTCATGCTGGTGATCGGCGGAATGCAGGCCTACACGGTGGTGTGGGATCTGGGCGATGTGGGCATCGGCCTGATGACCATTTTCAATATGCTGGCGCTGGTGCCCATGGCGCATGAGGCACTGGACGCCCTGAACGACTACGAAAAACGCAAAAAGCTGCAGTAACGGCAAAGGGGCTGGTGCACCGGATGATGTGCACCAGCCCCTTTTGGTCTGTATTCAGGATGTGGGCGGCAGGCCTCAATGGGAAAAACGGCTGAGGAGAAGCCCGCCTGCAAGCCCGGCCAGTGCGGGCAGTACCCAGCCAAAGCCAATGCTGCCCAGCGGCAGAGCATTGGCAACGGCAGACAGGACTCCCAGCGGCAGGGCAGCCGCGATGCTCTGCAGGGCGGTCAGGCCCACGCACAGCGGGTACACGGCCCGGCGCTGCTCAAGGCCCGGCAGGAAGGAGAGCAGGATCAGCACGATGGCGGCGGGATAGATGGCGTTGAGCACCGGGGTGGACAGCCGGATGATGGCGGCAAGGCCAAGGTTGGACACCAGCATACTGGCCGCAGCAAAAAAGGCGGCAAGGGCAGGGTAGGGGATGTGGGGCAGCAGCTGGTGGAAATACTGTCCCACGCAGGCGATAAGGCCCACGCAGGTGTTGAAGCAGGCAATGACAAAGATGGCCGCAATGAGTACAAGGCCCGCCCGACCGAACAGCTGCTGTGCCAGAGCGGTGAGCACTTCGGCACCGGTGGCAAGGCCCGGGTATACCGCTCCGGTCTGGGCACCGGCATGGCTCAGCATGGCATAAACGGCCAGCAGCAGCCCGCCCGCCAGCAGTCCGGCCCGGATGGTGCCGCTCTCCACGGCGCGGCTCTCTGTGACGCCTCGGGCCCGGATGTTCAGCGCGATGACCGCGCCAAAGTTCAGCCCGGCCAGAGTGTCCATGGTCTGGTAGCCGTACAGGATGCCCTGCACGGTGGGCAGCGCGGCGTATTCTGCACTGGGCGCGCCGTAGTACGCGGCCAGTGGGTGGGCCAGACACCCGGCAAACAGCACCACGATGAGCAAAATCAGGCTGGGGCAGAGGATGCGGCCCAGCCAGTTGGTGAGCTTTTCCGGCCGCAGTGCCACCAGAAAGGCCGCTGCAAAAAACAGCACCGAGTAGGCCAGCTGCAGCCCGGAACCGCCGCCTATCAGCGGCACCAGCATCTGGAAGGAGGTGCTGGCGGTGCGGGGGATGGCAAGGCAGGGCCCGATGGAAAGATACACCAGAATGGTGAACACCGTGGCGAACACCGGATGGACGCGGCCGGCAAGCCTGTCCAGACCGCCCGCCCGGGCCACCGCCGTGACTCCTGCGATGGGCAGGCCGACGGCGCTGACGGCAAGGCCCGCAAAGGCAGGCCAGAGGCTGGTACCGGCCTGTGCGCCCAGATGCGGCGGGAAAATCAGGTTCCCGGCTCCGAAAAACATGGAAAATAGCGTAAAGCTGACCAAAAGCAGGCTTTTGCCGGAGAGCTTCTGCATAGGACAGACACCTCGTTTCTTTCCTGCATCAAGGATGACAGGGATTGATACAATTCAGTTTATCGTTTTATGCATTTCATGTCAAGAACTAAAAACGTGAAGAAATGTAATGCATGGCGTGACGATGTTGGATGCATTGCGGTGCACCGGTCATTGGCGTTTGGAAAAAGATGTGGTATGATACTTATACGATCCGCAGAGCGGAGGCCACTTCAGACCGTCAGGAGCAGGAAAGAACCATGAACCAACACAAACAACTTTTTGAGCGGCTGGCTGCTGCAGCCTTCTGGCTGGCGGTGTGGCAGTGCGCTGCCATGGCCGTGGGACAGGAGGTGTTTCTGGTCTCGCCGGTGCAGGCGCTGCGCACCCTTTTGCAGCTTCTGCCGCAGGCAGAGTTCTGGCAGCGGGTGGGCTTCAGCTCCGGACGCATCCTGCTGGGCTTCGGGCTGGGCGTGGTAGTCAGCGTGTTTCTGGCTGCGGCGGCGCAGGCGTGGCACGCGGCAGAGGTGCTGCTGGCACCGGTGCTGCAGCTGGTCAAGGCCACGCCGGTGGCAAGCTTCATCATTCTGGCGCTGGTGTGGGTGCGGGGAGCATCGCTTTCGGTGCTCATCAGCTTTCTGATGGTGCTGCCGGTGCTGTACGGCGCGGTGCGCACCGGCATCCGGAGCGCAGATCCACAGCTGCTGGAAATGGCAAAAGTGTTCCGCCTGCCGTTTGCCCGCCGCTTGCGGGCTGTGTGGCTGCCTGCGGTGCTGCCGGCTTTCCGGCAGGGGTGCAGCGTGGCCCTTGGCATCTGCTGGAAGAGCGGCGTAGCCGCTGAGGTGATCGGCCTGCCCAATGGCAGCATCGGCGATGCACTCTACCGGGCCAAGATCACCCTTTCCACCGGGGAGCTGTTCGCATGGACGTTTGTGATCATCCTGCTCAGCGCCGGGTTTGAAAAGCTGTTTCTGCTGTTTCTGGACCGCGTGACCCGCGCTGTGACCGGGGAGGTGCCGCAATGCTGACCATCGAGCATCTGACAAAACAGTTCGGGGAGAAAACGCTCTTCCGGGACCTCTGCCTCACGGTGGACGGCCCGGCGGTGCTGTGGGCCCCCAGCGGCTGGGGCAAGACCACCCTGCTGCGCATCCTCATGGGGCTGGACACGCCCACTGCAGGCCGGGTACGGGGCGTGGGCCGGGCCGCGGCAGTGTTTCAGGAGGACAGGCTCTGCCCGCAGCTGACGGCGCTCCAGAACGTGACGCTGGTGCTGCCCGGCAGCGAAAAACAATACAAAGGGCAAATCGAAGCGGAGTTTCAACAGCTTGGCATGGACACTGCGGCGCTGGCCCTGCCTGCAGCACGGCTTTCCGGCGGGCAGAAGCGGCGCACCGCCCTGCTGCGGGCCCTGTGGGCACCCAGTGACACCCTGCTGCTGGACGAACCCTTCACCGGCATGGACCCGGACACCCTTGCCGCCGCTGCTGCGCTGCTGCGCACCCGCTGCGGGACGGAGCCGGTGCTGCTTGCCACCCACGACCGGGAGGCCATCCGGCTGCTGGGCTGGCCGGTGATCGAGTTGGAAGCGCTGTAAAAGGCTTTAAATAAAAAGGGCTGCTGCACCGGATGATGTGCAGCGGCCCTTTACTATTTGAGAATGTTTTACAGAAAAATACGCAGAGGATGCAAAAAAAGGTCAGCCCAGCAGCTTTGCCGGGTCGAGGTAGGTGTCGCCCTGCATCACTTCCAGATGGATGTGCGTCTCCTCGGCGCATTCGTTGGGGATGCTGCCTGCGCGGCCCAGAGCCTGCCCCACGCTCACCTCGTCGCCGGTATGCACGGCAGGGTCGGCGGTGCCGCACACCCGCCAGATGCGCCCGGCACTGTCCTCGATGCACACCACACTGCCCCAGCGGCCATCGGTGTCCACGGCAGTCACTTTGCCGGCGGCAGGGGCGCATACCTGTGCGTCCTGTGCGCAGGCGTAGTCCACGCCGTTGTGGGTGCGCCAGTCGCCAAGGGTGCTGCTGTACACCAGCTCATCGCCGCTGTAGGCGTTCAAGACCCTGCCCGAGACGGGCTGCGTGGAGACAGGCGCAGCTGAACTGCTGGCAGGCGAGGATGCGCCCTGCAGTGCGGAGGGTTCGTGCACCGAACCAGAGCCAGACCGCGCCCCAGAAGAGGACGCAGAGGGTGCGGGCGGTTCGGGCTTGGGTACGTTTGCCGCAGATTCTGCGGCGTCGGTCACGGGCTGCTGCCATACATCGTCCTCCTGTGGGTCAAGGGTGAGCTGCGGCTCCGGGGCAGGTTCCTCCTGCGGGGTCGTCAGGTCGTCGTAGCTCTTTTTCAGTTCATCCCGCACGGTGCGCACTGCCCACACTCCCGCCGCTGCGGCTGCGACGAGACAGGCCAGCAGTGCCAGTGCAAAGCCCCTGCTGCGCAAAAACTTTTTGATCTGCTCCATTGTCGTTACTCCCATCTGCTGCATTGTGTACGCATTGCTTCTGGGCTTAGTGTGGGACAGCAGGGCAGGTTTTATGCATTCTTTTATTTAAATGCCCTTCGCGTTGCTCTGGGCATATTTAGAGAAAATGCTATTTCACGGGAAGGGCCGCAGCCGGAAAATGCATTTTCCCTCTGTGGCCTTCTGTGTTGATACCCAAAGCGAAGCGGAGGGTATTCTAAATGATATTACCAAACAAAAAAGGCCCTCCCTTTTCGGGAGAGCCCTTGCAGATCAAAAATCAGTTGCGGCGGCGGCTGTTCATGCCCAGCAGACGCACAACATACAGGAAGATGTTGATGAAGTCCAGATACAGGGTCAGTGCGCCGTAGATGGAAGCCTTCTCGGCCAGCTCGCCGTCATAGGCGTAGTAGGAGAACATCTGGCTCAGCTTCTGGGTGTCGTAGGCGGTCAGCAGCATGAACACTACCAGACCGACAGCGCTGT
The DNA here is from genome assembly GCF_048323735.1 of Faecalibacterium sp. 3. Lineage (NCBI taxonomy): Bacteria > Bacillati > Bacillota > Clostridia > Eubacteriales > Oscillospiraceae > Faecalibacterium > Faecalibacterium sp. 3. The sequence goes on along the minus strand of NZ_JBLWFN010000001.1, from coordinate 666,131 downwards.
ACAGCACCGTGGTAAGGAAGCTCATGCCGAACAGCATGCCCACAAAGCCGGTGATGATGAGCGCGAACAGGCCCATCATCAGCTTGGGGCCCCAGCCGGACAGATCCCGGTGGGTGGTGGTGCCGTAGACGGCCATCAGGCCAAAGTACAGCGAGGTGGCAAGGAAGGCCAGCACCAGAGTGCCCAGATCGAACACCAGGAAATAATAGCTCAGCACCATGCCGTTGAGCAGTGCATAGGCAAAGAAGGTGGCTCTTGCGCCGCCCACCGACATGCTCTGCACCCGGGAGCTCAGCACGTATACCAGAACCAGCTCGGCGATGGTGAACACCAGATACAGCGAATTGACCACATACAGCAGCGGGGTGGCAGCTGTGACAAAGGCGGCTGCAAAGGTGATGAGCAGGCCCACCGCCATCCAGCGGTAGGTGCGGTTCATATAGTCAGCCGAGGTCATAGCAGGCTCTGTATAGCCCCGATCGTAACCATTGTAATTGTAATCCATAGGGACTCCTCCAGTCTCTTTCTGCCGGAATACTTTTTTCTTGCTCCGGTCTACGGAATATAGTATACTGCATAGAAATGAACGTTTCATGAAAAAGGCTGTGATATTGTATGTCCCTTGGACTTTATTTACACATACCCTACTGTTTTTCCAAATGCAGGTACTGCGATTTCTATTCCCACCCCGGTGAGCGCGGCGTGCCGGATGCCTATGTGGAGGCTCTTGTGCGGGAGCTTGACCGCTTTGCACCGGAGAGGCCCCTGCAGCCGGACACCCTTTATTTTGGCGGCGGCACCCCCAGTCTGCTGCGCCCGGAGCAGGCAAAACGGCTCATCGATGCGGCCCGGCCCCTGCCCGGGGCAGAAATCACGCTGGAAGCAAACCCGGAGACGGTGACCGAACAGAGCCTTGCGGGCTTCCGGGAGGCGGGAGTGAACCGCATCTCCTTCGGGGTGCAGTCTGCCCGGGACACCCAACTGCGCACACTGGGCAGGCCGCACACGGCAAAGCAGGCGCGGGCTGCCTTTGCCGCCGCCCGGCGGGCAGGTTTTGCGAACATCAGCGGCGACATCATGCTGGCACTGCCCCACTACACCGAAGCCGAGTTTGACGAAACGCTGGAACTGATCGAGGAGGGCGGAGCCACCCACATTTCCGCGTATCTGCTGAAGATCGAGCCGGATTCGGCCTTTGGAAAGCACCCGCCCGAGGGTCTGCCTACCGGCGACGAGGCGGCTGATTTTTACCTCTACGCGGTGGAACAGCTGGAACACCACGGCTACCGGCAGTATGAGATCTCCAACTTTGCAAAGCCCGGCTATGAGGGGCGGCACAACCTCATCTACTGGGACTGCGGCGACTATCTGGGCCTTGGCCCGGCGGCGCACTCCTGCATGGGCGGCAGGCGGTTCTATTATCCGCCGGATACCGCTGCGTTCCTGAACGATGCCGCCGCCCCAGTGATGGACGGCAGCTGCGGCGCAGAGGATTACCTTATTTTACAGCTGCGCCTGCGCAAGGGGCTTTCGCTGGACGCCTATAAGCAGCTTTACGGCAAAGAATTTTCCACCGCACAGCTGGCCTTTGTGCAAAACTGCGTCCGGGCAGGCTATGCAAGCTTTGATGGCCACACCCTTGCCCTGACCCCGGCGGGTCTCATCGTGCAGAACAGCATCCTTGTCCAACTATTGTAATTGGTAGAAATACGGCAGAACATTGCTTTTGCGTGCCGGTTCTGGTATGATATACTCGATACAATAGGGGAATTTGGAGGAAAACAGATGGCGAAGGTGTTGATCGTAGGTGCAGGCGCGGCGGGTCTGATGGCAGCGGGTGCCGCTGTACGTCAGGGGCATCAGGTGACGGTGCTGGAACACATGGACAAGCCCGGCCAGAAGATCCTTGTCACCGGCAAGGGCCGCTGCAATGTGACCAACGACTGCCCGGCAGAGGAGTTTCTGCGCCATGTGCGCACCAACCCGCGCTTTTTGTATTCGTCGCTGGGGGCTTTCCCGCCCGCAAAGACCATGGAACTGTTCGAGGGTCTGGGCGTGGAGCTGAAGGTGGAGCGCGGACGCCGGGTGTTCCCGGTATCCGACAAGGCAGAGGAGATCCGGCAGGCCCTTCTGCGCTACGCGCAGGACGCCGACATCGTCCATGACGGCGCAAAAAAGCTGCTGCTGGAAGAGGTGGTGCCAGAGCCGGAAGCAGCTCCCGCTGCACCGGAAAACCCGCGCCACCCCAAAAAGAAAAAGGCAGGCCCGGCCCTGCGGTGCATCGGCGTGCGGGGCACCTCTGGCAGGGAGTACCGGGCAGACGCGGTGCTGGTGGCTACCGGCGGCGTGAGCTACCCCACCACCGGCTCCACCGGCGATGGCTACAGGCTGGCGCAGCAGGCCGGGCACACCCTTGTGGAGCCGGTGCCCAGTCTGGTCAGCCTTGTGAGCCATGACGCCGACTGCAAAAAAATGATGGGTCTGGCCCTGAAAAACGTCACCCTGACCCTGTTCGAGGACGACAAGGCCATCTTTGACGAGCAGGGCGAGATGCTGTTCACCCACTTTGGCATCAGCGGCCCGCTGACCCTGAGCGCATCCAGCCATCTGGGGGACATGAAAAAACACCGGTATCATGCGGAGATCGACCTCAAGCCGGCCCTCAGCGAGGAGCAGCTGTACGACCGCATCACCCGGGACTTTGCCCTGCTGGCAAACCATGCGGCGCAGGGCGCACTGGTCAAGCTTTTGCCCTCCAGCATGCAGCCGGTGATGGTGGCGCGCTGGGGCATCGACCCGGCCACAAGGGCCAACCAGATCACCCGGGAACAGAAGCGGGAGTTGGTGCAGCTGATGAAGCACTGGCGGGTGTCCATCGACGCCCGGGGCGACCTTGCCCACGCCGTGATCACCAGCGGCGGCGTGTCGGTGCGGGAGGTGGACCCCAAAACCATGCAGAGCAAAAAGGCGCTGGGCCTGTATTTTGCGGGCGAGGTGCTGGATGTGGATGCCTATACCGGCGGCTACAATCTGCAGATCGCCTTCTGCACCGCACAGAGCTTTGCAAATAATCTGTAATTACAGATAAAACAATTTTAAATGCCCTCCGCGCTGCTCTGGGCATATTTATAGGAATAGATTTTTTGATTTGTATTTTGAAAACGACTGCGGTCGTTTTCAAAATACGTTTTCACAGAAAGGGTTGTTGCCGGGATAGTCTCACAGACCGCTGCGCAACTGTTCCCGAAGGGAACGAGCAGCAGATTCAGTTGGCCGCTGCGGCCCCGCTTGTGAAAAATCAAATCTGGAAAATCTGCAGATTTTCCAGATTTGTAAATATTTAAAATAATTTTCCGCTTAAAAAGGAGAAGATATAAAATGGTATCTGTTGCAATCGACGGGCCTGCAGGTGCAGGCAAATCTACGCTGGCACGCCGTCTGGCGGCTGAAATGGGCTATATTTATGTGGATACCGGTGCCATGTACCGCGCCATCGGCTTGTATGCACTGCGTGCGGGCAAGGACCCCAAGGACAACGCAGCGGTCAACACACTGCTGCCCCAGATCAAGCTGCGGCTGGCCTCCATTGAGGGGGAACAGCACATTTATTTAAAGGAAGAGGACGTCAGCACCGCCATCCGCACCGAGGCCGCAGGCATGGCTGCTTCTGCCGTGGGCGCAAACCCGGCTGTGCGCGCCTTTCTGCTGGAGCTGCAGCGGGATATGGCCAAAAAGCAGGATGTGCTGATGGACGGCCGCGACATCGGCACGGTGGTGCTGCCGGACGCTACGGTGAAGATCTTCCTCACCGCCACGCCGGAAGCCCGCGCCACCCGGCGTTGGAAGGAGTATCAGGCCAAGGGCATCGATACTCCCTATGAAGAGGTGTTGGCCGATGTGAAGCAGCGGGACTATCAGGACACCCACCGTGCCGCCGCACCCCTGAAGCAGGCGGAGGATGCCGTGCTGCTGGATACCTCGGAGCTGGACTTCGAGCAGAGCCTTGCCGCCATGAAGAAGATCATTGCGGAGAAGGCCGGCTGAACGATTTAAAATGCCCTCCGTTTCGCTCTGGGCATATTGATCGGAAGCTTATTTTATTTCTTGTGCTTTGGAAACGACTGCGGTCGTTTCCAGAACACGCTTTCACCAGAAAAGCTGTAACGAAAAACGACATTTTCAAAAACTGCTGTATTGTCCGGTTTCGGCCCGCTTGCGAAACCGAGAATCGTATAAATTTAAGGAATAAAACGACACTATGATATTATATTACATCTTAGTACCCTTTGCATGGATCCTGTGGCACATCGGTTTCCGCATCCGTGTAGAGGGCCGCGAGAACCTGAAAAAGGTGCAGACCAAAGGCTGCATCCTTGCGCCGACCCATGTTTCCGCCATCGACCCGGTGTTCATCGTGGTCACCCGGTGGAGCAGGCGGATGGTCGTATTTGCCAAGAAGGAGCTGTTCGAGATCAACGGCTTCCTGACATGGTTCTTCCGGTGCTGCGGCGCGGTGTGCGTGCGCGGCACAAAGGATGAGATGGCTGCCATCGAGCAGACCGTTGAGGCCTGCAAAAACGGCAAGACCCTGCTCATCTTCCCGGAGGGAACCCGCGAAAAGGAAGGAAAGCTTTTGCCGCCCAAGAGCGGCCTGTTCGTCATTGCGGCGGGGGCCGGGGTGGATGTGGTGCCCTGCCGCATCCTGTACGATACGCCGGACGGAAAAATGCATCTGTTCTGCAGAGTGCGGGTGATCTACGGCGAGCCCATGCCTGCCGCCCAGTTTGCCATGGAAGGCCGGCGGGATACCAAAAAGCTGCGTGCCAACAAACAGGCTTTGCTGGATGCGTGGGAAAAGATGGGAGCGTAAAAGATGGAGATCCGAGTTGCCAAAACGGCGGGGTTCTGCTTTGGCGTCAACCGCGCCGTGGAGCTGACCTATGGACTTCTGACAGAGGGACACAGGGTCGCTACGCTGGGCCCGCTGATCCACAACCCGCAGGCGGTGGAGGATATGCAGCGCAAGGGCGCACAGGTGGTGGACACCGTGCAGGATGTGCCTGCCGGGTACGAGGTAGTCATCCGCAGCCACGGCGTGCCCCGCAGCGTTTATGACGAGCTGACGGTGCGCGGCATCCACTACCATGACGCCACCTGTCCCTTTGTGCAGAAGATCCAGCGCATCGCCGCCGAGGCCGAAAAAGCCGGGGCTGTGCTGCTGGTGGCGGGCGATAAGACCCACCCGGAAGTGCAGGGGATCGTGGGTCACACCCGCGGAGAGGTGTTCGTTTTTGCCGATCTGGCCGAATTGAAGGCGTGGAAAGGCCCCTCTGACCCGCAAAAACCCCTGTTTGCAGTTGCACAGACCACATTTCAGGTTACAAAATGGCAAGAAAGTTCGGAGTTTCTCAAAAAAGCCTATACAAACGCCCGGATTTTTGATACAATATGTAATGCGACGTGGGCGAGGCAACAGGAAGCGGAAGACCTCAGCCAAAAATGCGATATCATTGTTGTCATTGGCGGTCATCATTCTTCCAATACCCAAAAGCTGGTACAGGTCGCCGCAAAACACACGCGTGCCGTAACGGTCGAGACAGCGAGCGAACTTCGGCCGGAATGGTTTGCAGATGTTAAAGTGGCGGGCGTGACAGCCGGGGCTTCAACGCCATCGTCTATTATTGAGGAGGTACTTAACAGTATGAGCGCAGAAATCAATGACAGCATGAGCTTTGAGGAGATGCTGAATGCATCCGAGGAAAAGCGTGTTCATGCAGGCAGTATTGTGAAAGGAATCGTGACCAGCATCTCTGCCAACGAGATCCAGGTGGATATCGGAGCGAAGCAGACCGGCTTTGTCAAGCTGAGCGAGCTGACCGATGATTCCTCCGCCAAGGTCGAAGACCTGGTGAAGGTTGGCGATGAGCTGGACCTCATCGTCGAGAAGGTTATGGATCAGGATGGCGTCATCCAGCTCTCCCGCAAGAAGCTCGCATCTCGCAAGGGCATGGAAGAGATCGCTAAGGCCGCTGAGTCCGGCGAGGTCGTCGAGGGCGACGTCACCGAATTCAACAAGGGCGGCGTTGTGGTCAACGTCAAGGGCGTCAAGGTGTTCGTTCCCCGTTCTCAGGCTACTATGCGCCGTGATGAGGACTACACCGCTCTGGTTGGCCAGCACGTTCAGCTGGTTGTCACCGAGTGCTCCGGCCGCAAGATCGTCGGCAGCATCAACAAGGTGACCGCTGAGCAGAACAAGGCAAAGCGTGAAGAGTTCTGGGCAAACGTTGAGGTGGGCAAGACTTACACCGGCGTTGTCAAGAGCCTGACTTCTTACGGTGCATTCGTCGATATCGGCGGTGTGGACGGCCTGTGCCACATCAGCGAGCTGAGCTGGAACCGCATCAAGCATCCCTCTGAGGTCGTCTCCGTTGGCGACACCATCGAGGTGTATGTGAAGGACATCGACACCGAGAACCACAAGGTCTCTCTGGGCTACAAGAAGGCTGAGGACAACCCCTGGGAGCAGCTGAAGAACAACTACCCCATCGGCAGCACCTTCCATGCTCCGGTCGTGTCCCTGACCAAGTTCGGTGCATTCGTCCGTATCCTGCCGGGTATCGACGGTCTGGTCCACATCAGCGAGATCAGCAATGACCGCGTTGAGAAGGTCTCCGACGTACTGAAGGTCGGCGATATGGTCGATGTGAAGCTGCTGGATGTTGACTTCGACAAGAAGCGCATCAGCCTGTCCATGAAGGCTCTGCTGAACGACGCTGAGTAATCAGCCCCTCGTTCGGAAGAAAAGCTTCTGACACAATGCGATCAACAGCCCCGTTGCCGGGAAAACGGCGGCGGGGCTGTTTTTGTTAAGGAGAGAACCCTCTCAGTCACCTGCGGTGACAGCTCCCCCGAAGGGGAGAGCTTTTGGCAAAAGAGGGCAGGCTCGCCGCGCCCGCAATAAAACCTCGCCCTTCGGGAGAGGTGGACGCGAGCAGCGCGAGCGGACGGAGAGGGTTTGACGAACTATGATAAATTTTTTCAAGAAGCACTGGGAAGTGCTGAGCTATCTGGTTTTCGGCGTGCTGTGCACCCTGCTGAACATTGTGCTGTATGCGCTGTTCAACAAGCTGTTCGGCTACACTGCCGCCAACAGCTGGGGCAATGTGCTGGATAACATCCTGTGCATCCTGTTCGCCTACGCCACCAACCGCGCCTTTGTGTTCCGCAGCAAGACTACCGGCAAAGCCATGGCAAAAGAGTTTGGCACCTTTGTTACCTGCCGTCTGGGTACGATGCTGCTGGACACGGCGATCATGCTGGTGCTGGGCAATCTGCTGGCTGCGCAGGGTGCAGCGCTGATGGACAACTTAATGCAGGGGGCACTGAGCGTGGTGTCCCACTGGTTTGGCCCGGATACGGCCATCCAGATGGCAGCATCCTATGCAGGCACACCGGCGGGGGTCATGGATGGCTCTGCCGCTATTGCCGTCATCGGCGGTGCAGACGGCCCCACGGCGATCTTTGTTACCAGCCGCTACAATGCGCAGGCACTGTGGGGCCTTGCCGTGAAGGTCTTTTCCAATGTACTGGTGATCGTGCTGAACTATGTGTTCAGCAAGCTGATCATTTTTAAGAAAAAGTAAGCAGAACCCTCTCAGTCGCCTGACGGCGACAGATTCCCCTTTTTGCCGTCTGCGCGGCATCTTCCCCCGGACGGGGGAAGTCTTTCCTCGAAGGGCGAGCTTTTTTGCAGGAGAAGAAAAACTTCTCCTCCGAGCATAAAGCTCCCCCATTCGGGGGAGCTGGCATCGAGCGTATGCGAGATGACTGAGAGGGTTTTACAAATCATCAACACTTTAGGAGGTACGGTTTTATGAAGCGTGGTCTGAAAGGTTTTGCATTTCTGGTCTCCGGTCTGGTGCTGGGCATCATTGGTGCAACGGTCTCTGCAACTGCAATTGCCCTGAGTGCTGTCGGCATGGCAAAGGTGCGCCGTGCCAGCAAGTAAAACGGAGGAAACAAGATGAATCGTGAAGAAATTCTCTCCCATGTCGATCATACTCTGCTGAAGCCGGAGGCTACCTGGCCCCAGATCCAGACCCTGTGCGACGAAGCCATTGCAAACCACACCGCATCCGTCTGCATCAACACCTGCTATGTGAAGCAGGCGGTGGAGTATATGGCGGGCCGTATCCCGGTGTGCTGCGTGGTGGGCTTCCCTCTGGGTGCCATGGATACTGCCAGCAAGGCCTTTGAGGCAAAGACTGCCATCGAGAACGGCGCAGCCGAGGTGGATATGGTCATCAACATCGGTCGCCTGAAGAACAAGGAGTACGATGCCGTGCGCGAGGATATCCGCGCCGTGAAGCAGGCGGTGGGCGATAAGATCCTGAAGGTCATCATCGAGACCTGCCTGCTGACCGATGAGGAAAAGGAAAAGATGTGCGATATCGTCTGCGAGGCAGGCGCTGACTACATCAAGACCAGCACCGGCTTCTCCACTGCCGGTGCCAACTTCCACGATGTGGAGCTGATGGTCAAGGGCGTGCATGGCCGCTGCAAGGTCAAGGCTGCCGGCGGCATCTCCACTGTGGAGGATATGGAGACCTTCCTTGCGCTGGGTGCCGACCGTCTGGGCACCTCCCGTGCCGTTAAGATCCTAAACGGCGAACAGGCAAAGGGCTACTGAGCAAACTTTATGGAAAAGGCACGGCTGAGGCTGTGCTTTTTCTTTTTTGGGACCCCAAAAGCCGCAAAAGCTTCATCAAAATTGGAAGAATGTATAAAAAGAGTGATACTCTTCTTGACAATCTGACGAAGCAATGATAGAATATTCAACGTACCAACTGAATACCGACTTATCAAGAGCGGCTGAGGGGACAGGCCCTGTGAAGCCCGACAACCTGCGCGTGAGCGTAAGGTGCCAAATCCTGCGGGAAACCGAGAGATAAGAGTGCAACGCTCAGAGCTTTCGGGCTCTGGGCGCTTTTATTTTTCGTGCAAAAAAGCTTGAACGGAATGTTGGAGCAAGAAATACACACCCTGCTGTAAAAAATTAGGAGGCAAAACAAATGGCAAGACACCTGTTTACTTCTGAGTCCGTCACCGAAGGACATCCCGACAAGATCTGCGACCAGATCTCGGATGCCATTCTGGACGAGATCCTGACCCACGACCCCAATGCCCGCGTGGCCTGCGAGACCTGCGCATCCACCGGCCTTGTCCACATCATGGGCGAGATCACCACCAACTGCTATGTTGATTTCCAGAAGGTCGTCCGCGAGGTGGTGGCAGATATCGGCTACACCCGTGCAAAGTTCGGCTTTGACGCCGACACCTGTGCCGTCATCTCCAACATCGACGGCCAGAGCCCCGACATCGCACTGGGCACCAACGATCAGGTGGGCGGTGCAGGCGATCAGGGCATGATGTTCGGCTATGCCTGTGATGAGACCCCGGAGCTGATGCCCATGCCCATCAGTCTGGCTCACAAGCTGGCAAAGCGCCTGACCGAGGTGCGCAAGAACGGCGAGATGGACTATCTGCGTCCGGACGGCAAGAGTCAGGTCACTGTGGAGTATGACGAGAACAACAAGCCTGTGCGTGTGGATGCTGTGGTCATCTCCAGCCAGCACAGCGAGAGCGTCAGCATGGAACAGCTGCGCGCCGATGTGATGGAAAAGGTCATCAAGGCCACCATCCCCGCTGAGCTGCTGGACGAGAACACCAAGTACTATATCAACCCCACCGGCCGCTTCGTCGTGGGCGGCCCGCAGGGTGACACCGGCCTGACCGGCCGTAAGATCATCGTGGACACCTACGGCGGCTATGCCCGTCACGGCGGCGGTGCCTTCTCCGGCAAGGACCCCAGCAAGGTGGACCGCAGCGCTGCCTATGCGACCCGCTGGGTGGCAAAGAACATCGTGGCGGCAGGTCTTGCCAAGCAGTGCGAAGTGCAGGTGGCGTATGCCATCGGTGTGGCAAAGCCCGTGTCCATCATGGTGGATACCTTCGGCACCGGCACTGTTGCCGACGAAACGATCGAGAAGGCTGTGGAGAAGGTGTTTGACCTGACCCCCGCCGCCATCATCCGCGAACTTGACCTGCGCAAGCCCATCTACCGCAAGCTGGCTGCGTACGGCCACATGGGCCGCGAGGATCTGGGCGTGAAGTGGGAGAACACCGACCGCGTGGATGCGCTGAAGGCTGCGGTCGCTGCCCTGTAAGCGGAACACAAAAACGTTTTCCTTCTGGATAGAAGGTAAGTGAAGAGAAGTCCCTCTGCCTGAAAAGGCAGAGGGACTTTTTTTCGCAAAAGGAAATCTGACCATCGAGAACAGAAGGATCCAACACCGCTATAAAATCTGCTAAATCACCAAAGAAACCGGACGCATTTTATGCAAAGAAACGATTTTTCGTAGAACTCTTGCAAAATATGCGGGGGGGTAGAATACAAATTAAATTCAAAGGGGAAAATGCGTCAGAGGAGGTGACAGGGCAGGAATCGGATCATACACAGGAATTGTGAAATAAAAAAAGAAAGGAAGAACAAACAGTGAAACAGAAAAAGCAGAACCGGATCCTTGCAGCGTTGTTGGCGGTTGCCATGATGTTTCAGATGCTTCCGATGATGGCATTTGCGGCAGAGGATGCGCCTTTGAAAAAGGGTCAGGCAAAGATCGGCGAGAAAGTATACAACTCCGTACTGGAAGCGGTAAAAGATGCCCCTGCGGGTGGCACTACGACGACCATTACACTGGGTGAGGGCGAGTATACGCTGTATGACACGAATGTGACAGCAGGCAAAAACCTGACTTTTGTTGGTCAGGGAGCTGGCTTGACCACCTGGAACATCGGCTATCCGGACAGCGACCAAGGAAATCAGAACAATGCAGACTTCAGCTTTAAAGACTCGGGGACGATTACATTCCAGGATATGACGCTGAAAGCGGGTCCTTCCTATAATTATCAGGGATTTGCTCATACAGATACAACGGTCGTTGAGAATTGCGTAGTCGAGGGCATGACCGTTTATTGGGGATACAACAGTGCAACATTTAAGGATACGACTTTCAAGCCGGGTGGCTATAAATATGCACTCTGGACGTATTGCTCAAAAGACACGATCTTTGACCACTGCAAGTTTGAATGCGCGGGTAAGGCAATCTATGTTTATAACGAAGGCAACCCGCTTATCAAAATCCATTTTAAGGATTGCGAAGTAACGAACAGTTGGGCTAAGTCTGCACTGAGTGTTAATGATAGCTTCGCGAACTTCAAAATCTATATTTCGGGCGATAACAAGGTCAGCGCCCATAGAGACAGAAATACTTGCTCGAAGGTGTATGGATTTTCCGGCAACAACGGGAAAACTGAAGTCTACTATGGTGAAGAAAACGAGAATCCTGAGCTTGTGTGGCAAAATGGCCAGATGGTAACGCACAAACACAGCGATGGCGAAAAGGAAGGCAATTTCACAGTGACGCCCGGCGCTTGGAATATGACAAAGACCCCCCCGGAGCGCGAAGTGACCACGAAGTGCAACTACTGCGGCTATACAACAAAGAGCGTAGAGTACGGCTATACGCTTGGTTATGATCTGAACGGCGGTGAAAAGCCTGACGATGCCGCAGTGGATGAGTACGATACAAAGCTCCGCGGGACCAGCGATGCCCTTGCAAAGGCACCGGTTCAGGAGGGCTATCGGTTCCTGGGCTGGAAGAGCAGTGAGGACAGTTCCGTGTACCCTGCCGGTACAAAGATCTCTGAGATCACGAACCTGCCGCAGACGGGTGATATCACACTGACCGCTCAGTGGGAAGAGATCACCACCCCGGACGGTGGCTCCTCTGGCGATGGCGGCTCCGGCGACGGCGGCGCAGGCGTCGTGGTTGCCGGCGCTCTGCTGGGCGGTGCGGGCTACCTGCTGGGCACCCGCCTGTGGCTGGAGGGCACCTTTGGCTTTGTGCCCTCCAACCGCATCGAGCTGGCAATGGCTCTGTGGAAGCGCGCCGACTGCCCGGCCCCGGTGAGCACCGAGCTGTACCCCGACATTGACGAGGACGACACCGACGCACAGGCCGCCGCCCGCTGGTGCGTGGAGCAGGACCTGATGAAGGACTTTGCCCGTACCAACTCCGACGGTACCCAGACGGTCAAATTTAGACCCTATGACTATGTGTTCCGTCCCCAGTCGCTGGTCAAGTGGTACAAGCTGGAAAAACTGCTGAACGAGCAGCAGAGCACGAACGCATGAACCCACGATACTGACTGACAGACATCCAAAAGGCGCTGCCGCATTTTTGTGCGGCAGCGCCTTTTGCGCGGGGCGGCTGCGACCAAAGCAAAGGAAAAGTGTGCTTTTTGTAAAAAACACACAGACTGTGCCGAAAAACCGAAAAACAGCTGTGCAAGGCGCAGAAAATCGTCAGCTGAAACAAATTGATATGGCACAAATGTCAAATTGTGATAAAATAAAGGTAGATATGCACTTTCGTGTGACGATCATTCGGATTGTACAGCAGCAATAAGGAGTTGTGATTATGTCCATTGAAATTTCCCCGAAGTCGTTCTTTGAGCAGCCCAGCGTGGCCGATATGCGTCTCATCGCCTGCCCCGGTGCGGAGGAGCTTACCGGCCTGATCGACAAGCATCTGACCCGCTGGGCCAGAGAAGCCGGCATCGATAAGGATACCTTTATCATCCCCTGCGACTGCCCCCGCTTCCAGAGCGGCGACGCCAAGGGTCTGGTGAAGGAGTCGGTGCGCGGCGACGATATCTTCATCGTGGTCGATCCCGGCAACTACAGTGTGACCTATAAGCTGTTCAACTACGAGAACCACATGTCTCCGGACGATCACTTCGCCAACCTGAAGCGCCTGATCCAGGCAGTGGCCGGCAAGGCACACCGTGTGTCGGTCATTATGCCCAGCCTGTACGGCGGCCGTCAGCACCGCCGCGTGGTGCGCGAGAGTCTGGACTGCGCTGTGGCCCTGCAGGAGCTGCAGACCATGGGTGTGCGCAACATCATCACCTTTGATGCTCATGACCCCCGCGTGCAGAACGCTGTGCCGCTGATGAGCTTCGATAACGCAATGCCCACCTATCAGGTGCTGAAGAGCCTGCTGAAGAAGGACCCGGACATCTCCTTTGATAAGAGCAAGTTCACCGTGGTCAGCCCGGACGAGGGTGCGATGAACCGCAACATGTACTTCTCCAGTGTGCTGGGCTGCAATCTGGGCATGTTCTACAAGCGCCGCGATTACACCCGCGTGGTGAACGGCCGCAACCCCATCGTTGCCCACGAGTATCTGGGCGAGAGCGTGGAGGGCAAGACCGTCTTCATCGCTGACGATATCATCGCATCCGGCGAGAGCATGCTGGAGGTTGCCGGCAACCTGAAGGAGCGCGGCGCTGCCAACATCATCGCCAACGCCACCTTCCCCCTGTTCACCAGCGGTCTGGAGAAGTTCGACAAGGCTGTGGCTGAGGGCAAGCTGACCTACGTTGTGGGCACCAACCTGACCTACCGGATGCCTGAGCTGCTCACCCGCGACTGGTATGTGGATGTGGACGTTTCCAAGTACGCCGCATACTTCGTGGTGGCGCTGAACCACGATATGTCTGTTTCCAGCATCATCGACCCGCTGAAGAAGATCGAGAACCTGCTGGCAAGCCGTAAATAATCCATCGCATAACAAAAGCCGCCGTATCAAACGATACGGCGGCTTTTTTGCGCGCATTCTGAAAAAAATGACGATGCCGTTTGTCTGAACGATCCCTCCCGTGAAAATGCAATTCCCGGCAGACCGCAGCCTGCCGGGAATTGCTCTATCCATAAAAATAAAATTTCTGCTAAATATGCTCAGAGCGGAGAGCATGAAAATGATTTTACAGCTCGTCCTCATGGCTGCGCAGATACCGCACCAGCAGGGGCAGCTCGTAGGCCAGCATGACGACCCAGCCGACGACATAACTGTAGGGCAGCGCTTCGATCTCCAGCTTCCACATCAGCACGAACATGGCAGCTGCGGCTGCACGGAACAGCATGTTGATGGTGCTGGACACCAGCGTGACCTTCAGGTCGCCGACGCCGCGGAAGAAGCCCTGAATGCCGTTGGTGAAAGCAGGCATCAGATAGAACAGGGACACGGTGCGCAGGAAGCGCACGCCCAGATGGATGACCTCCGGGTCGGTGACGAACAGCTTCATGATGAAGGGCGCACCGCCGAAGCACACCACGGCGATCAGCACACCGTAAACACCTTCGATGCGCATGCCGCAGAGGAAGCCCTGCTTCACGCGGTCATGCTTGCCGGCGCCCCGGTTCTGTGCCATCAGGGTGGTCATGGCGTGGCCGATGTTCTGCTGCGGGGTGTAGGCAAAGTCGTCGATGCGGGAAGCTGCGGTAAATGCGGCCATGGTGCTCACGCCCATGGTGTTCACGATGGCCTGCACCGCGATCTTGCCCAGCTGCACGGTGGCCTGCTGCATGGCGCTGGCCCAGCCATAACTGACTGTTTTGCGCAGCAGACTGCCGTCAAATACCAGCCAGCGCCTGCCCAACTGCAGGATGGGCACCTTCCAGCGGATGTACAGCACGCACAGCACGCAGCACAGTGCCTCGCTGATCACGGTGGAAAGGGCGCAGCCGTTGCTGCCCCAGTTCAGAACCTCCACAAAAAACAGGTCGCCGCCGATGTTCAGCACCGAGCTGATCATCAGAAAATACAGCGCGCTTTTGCTGTCGCCCAGCGCACGCATGGTGGCGGCAAGGAAGTTATAGAAAAAGGTGAAGATCAGGCCCGCAAACACGATGCGCAGGTAGTTCACCGCAATGGGCAGGATATCGGCGGGCACCTGCATCAGCTGCAGCAGGGGCGTGGCCAGAATGACGCACAGCGCCGAGAACGCCAGCGAGAACACGGTGCCCGCAATGGCGGTGGTGGACACCTGACGTTCCACCAGCCGGGTGTCGCCTGCACCAAAGGCGGTGCTGACCAGAATGCCGGCACCCAGACACATGCCGTTGATGAACAGGATGGCCAGAGTCATGAGCGGGTTGGAGGTGCCCACAGCAGCAAGGGCTTCCTCGCCCACGAACTTGCCCACGATGATGCTGTCGGCGGCGTTGTAGGTGAGCTGGAACAGATTGCCCAGCACCAGCGGGATGGTAAAGCGGATCAGGAGCGGAGTAATGGCTCCCTTTGTCATATCGTTCGTCATTGGAATTTGGGAAGGTCCTTTCTTATAAGATGGGGAAGAGGAAGCAGGACGGAGCGGATGCGACCGGCCTGCTGTAATATTATAATGTGTTGATCAGCTGCCGCCCGGGCAGGATGGCAAGGGCGGAGCGGCTGGCCCCCACATGGATGAGCTGTGCGGCCGCCTGCAGAACAGCACCGGACGCCACCGAAGCCGGGATAGCATCGGTGTGCAGCACCTTTTGTGCGGCCCGCTGCGCGTCGGTGGTGTTTACCGCTACCACGTTGTCCACCACATAGGCGTTGAAGTTTTCCGGCACAAAGCCATAGCCTAGATCACTGATGCCGTGGGGGCCGGTGAGACCGCCGCCCAGCGCCTGCGATTCGTAAGGCTCCACGGCGGCGATGCGCACATCGTTGGTCCATGCCTTGATGGTCTCACCCACGCCCGTTACGGTGCCGCCGCTGCCCACGCCAATTACGATGGCATCCACGGCGCTCCTGCCCTCACGGGCGATGTTCTGCACGATGGCCGGGCCGGTGACGCGGCGGTGGTATTCGGGGTTGTCATCGTTGGCAAGCCAGTCCATGTAGTACCAGCCGTTGGCGGCGGCGGTCTGTGCCGCCAGACGGCGGGCACCGTTCACACCGCTGCGGGCCGGGCTGTGGCGGATCTGGGCACCCAGCCGCAGCAGGGTCTCCTGCCGCAGGGCGGGGGCGTCCTCCGGCATCACCAGCACCACCGGATGCCCGGCGGTAAGGCCCGCCAGCGTCAGCGCGGCGGCAAAGGGGCCGGAGGCAGCTTCGATGATGGGCTGGCCGGGATTCAGCTTCTTTTTCTCGATGGCGAGGGCGAGCATCCCCTCGGCAAGGCCGTCCCGGGCGGTGCCGGTGGGGCCTGCAAAGTCCAGATAGGCATACAAACGCCCTTTCAGCCCGCAGGCGGCGGCATAGCCCCGCAGCTCCACGATGGGGCAGGCGCTGAGCGTCTGGTAAAAATTGGGGTAGATCGGCACGGGAAAACTCCTTTCAAGAGGATGCATCCTGATCAGACGGTGTTTGGCAGAGGCCAGCCCTTCGGGAGAGCTGCCGAACGCAGCAAGATTGAGAGGATTTGTTTGGATACAACAATCTTATCCTAACGCAAAAGCCCCCGGTGCGTCAAGCGGTATTTTGGCAAAAACAGCGAATTTTTGCCGGATTTTCTGGAAAAAATCCCGGATTGCCCTTGACAGCAGACAGGGTATCTGCTATAATTCATCCGTAAAGCAGATGAACTTTACATCACTTCTCGAAAGCACAGGCACAAAACCGGGGGTCAGAGGATGGCAAAAGATCTGGAAATGGGCTATCTGCTGGACTTCTACGGCGAGGTGCTCACCGAAAAGCAGCGCGAGATGCTGCGCCAGTATTACAACGACGACCTTTCGCTGAGCGAGATCGGCGAAAACTTCGGCATCACCCGTCAGGGTGCGCGGGACGCCATCAAGCATGGCGAGAACGCGCTGAAGGAGCTGGAGGAAAAGGTCGGGTTTGCGGCCCGCTACCGCCGGGTGCAGCAGAAGCTGGAGGAGCTGGAGCAGATGGTCATTGATGCACGGTTCGAGTGCACCGGCCCAAATGGCCTGACCACCACCGAGTATGAACACCAGCTGACCGGGATGCTGAAGCTGATCCGTTCCATCGACGAAGCGAACGAGAGCTGAAACTTGTGAAAGGAGCACCGCACAATGGCATTTGAATCCCTTACCGACCGCCTTGCCGGTGTGTTCAAAAAGCTGCGCGGTCACGGCAAGCTGACCGAGGCAGATATCAAGGCCGCCATGCGCGAGGTGCGCATGGCACTGCTGGAAGCGGATGTCAACTATAAGGTCGCCAAGGACTTCTGCGCGAAGGTGTCCGAGCGCGCCATGGGTCAGGAGGTCATGGAGAGCCTGACCCCGGCCCAGCAGGTGGTCAAGATCGTCAACGAAGAGCTGGTTGCCCTGATGGGCGGCAGCGAAGCGGCCCGTTTGAACATCAAGAACAAGGGCCAGACCGTCATCATGCTCTGCGGCCTGCAGGGCAATGGTAAGACCACCCATGCCGCAAAGCTGGCTAAATACTTTATCAAACAGGGCCGCCGCCCCATGCTGGTGGCCTGCGATATTTACCGCCCTGCGGCTATCGATCAGCTGCAGGTGGTGGGCAAACAGGCGGGCGCACCGGTGTTCACGCTGCCGGGTGCAAAGCCGCCGGAAATTGCAAAGAAGGCGCTGGCACACGCCAGGGATTACGGCAATGACATCGTGATCCTGGATACCGCCGGCCGTCTGCAGATCGACGATGTGCTCATGCAGGAGCTGGTGGACATCAAGGAAGCCGTTCCTGTGGACGAGACCCTGCTGGTGGTGGACGCCATGGCCGGTCAGGACGCCGTGAACGTTGCCAAGACCTTCAACGAGAAGGTGAGCATCGACGGCATCATCCTCACCAAGACCGACGGCGATACCCGCGGCGGTGCGGCACTTTCGGTGCTGGCCGTCACCGGGAAGCCCATCAAGTTCCAGGGCACCGGCGAAAAGCTGGACGATCTGGATGTGTTCCATCCCGACCGCATGGCAAGCCGCATTCTGGGCATGGGCGATGTGCTGAGTCTCATCGAGCGCGCACAGGAAACGGCAGACGAAAAGGCTGCCGAAGAGACCGCCCGGCGGATGATGGAGAACAAGTTCGACATGAACGACATGCTGGACCAGTTCGCACAGATCCGCAAGATGGGCGGTGCGGGCGCGATGCTGAGCATGCTGCCCGGCAGTAGCGGCATCGATCCCAGTCAGGTCGATGAAAAGGCGTTCGATCGCATTGAGGCCATGATCTATTCCATGACCAAAGAAGAGCGCGAGAAGCCCTCCATCATCAATCCCAAGCGCAAGCGCCGCATCGCGGCCGGCAGCGGTACCACCGTGGCCGACGTGAACAAGCTGCTCAAGCAGTTTGAGATGATGCAGAAGATGATGAAGCAGTTCAAAAAGAGCCCCAAGGGCTTTGCCCGCCGCTTGGGCGGCATGATGGGAAATCCCGGTGCCTTCCGCGGGCTGAAATAATTTTTTTGTGATACAACCCCCTTGCGGGTTTGTACAATATAAACAACGCGCCCGCAAGGGCCGCACAAAACAATTTTTGGAGGATATTTACCATGGCAGTTAAGATTCGTCTGCGCCGCGTCGGCGCCAAGAAGGCTCCCTTCTATCGTGTTGTTGTTGCTGACAGCCGCTTCCCCCGCGACGGCCGTTTCATCGAGGAAATCGGCACCTACGATCCCAACCAGGAGCCCTCTGTGATCAAGATCGACGCTGAGAAGGCAAAGCAGTGGATCGCCAACGGCGCACAGCCCACTGATACCGTTCGCGTCCTGCTGAAGAAGTCCAACGTTCTGTAAGTAGGGAGGGCTGACTCATGCAGGAGCTGTTGCTGGCAGTTGCCCGCGGTCTCGTGGAGGACAAAGACGCCGTCAAGGTCACGGTGGACGAGCCCCGCGAGGACGGCACCGTCGTCTACCACCTGAGCGTGGCAGAGGGAGATATGGGCCGTGTCATCGGCAAGCAGGGCCGGATCGCAAAAGCCATTCGTGTGGTGATGCGCGCGGCTGCTGTGCGGGTCGATGAAAAGGTCCTTGTTGAGATCGACTGAGCACCCTACAGGCCCTTTGCCCTTGCGGCAAGGGGCCTTTTTGTTTCAGTGGAAGCACCCTCATCCGGCGCTGGCGCGCCACCTTCCCCCGACTGGGGGAAGGCTTTCCCGGCCGATGCACTTTCATAAGGCTTCCCCCGGCCGGGGGAAGCTGTCGAACGCAGTGAGACTGATGAGGGCGTATTGGCGCAAGTTTGATAACACAGGAGCAAAAATATGCAGCAATATCTGGAAGCGGGCAAGGTCGTGACCACCCACGGCGTGCGCGGCGAAATGAAGCTGGAGCTTTGGTGCGACGGCGTCAACTTTCTGAAAAAGGTGGGCAGATTGTACGCATCGGCCCAGGGCGGCAGGGCATGGAAGATCGTCTCCATCCGTGCGCAGGGTCAGATGGCGCTGCTGCAGCTGGAG
Organism: Faecalibacterium sp. 3; assembly: GCF_048323735.1. Taxonomy (NCBI): domain Bacteria; kingdom Bacillati; phylum Bacillota; class Clostridia; order Eubacteriales; family Oscillospiraceae; genus Faecalibacterium; species Faecalibacterium sp. 3. Next base: position 646,845 of record NZ_JBLWFN010000001.1, on the reverse strand, counting down.
GGCGTCAACGATATGGACGCCGCCCGTGCGCTGCGCGGGCAGGTGTTTTACTTTGACCGCAATGACGCCACCCTGCCCGCAGGCCGCTGGTATGTGGCCGATCTCATCGGGTGTGAAGTGCGGGATGCCGACACCGGCAGGGTGTACGGCGTTGTGACCAGCGTGGACCATCCCGGTGCACAGGATATCTACACCGTCAAAGCCCCCAGCGGCAAGGAATATATGTTCCCGGGCGTGGACGCCTTTTTGAAAGAGCGCAACCCGCCGGAGGGCTATCTCCTTGTCACCCCCATCCCGGGCCTGCTGGATGACGACTTTGACAGCGAACGGGAGGAAGAGTGAGCTATGGGGATGCGCGTGGACATCGTGACTCTGTTCCCGGAAATGTGCCAGCAGGTGCTGGATGCCAGCATCATCGGGCGCGCGGCAAAGAAGGGCTTTATTGAGACCCACTGCCACCAGATCCGGGACTACACCCTGAATAAACAGAAGCAGACCGACGATTACCCCTACGGCGGCGGCTGCGGCATGGTGCTGTATGCCCAGCCCATCGCAGACTGCCTGCGTGCCGTGCAGCAGGAAGTGGCTGCACAGGGCCGTCCGGCCCCGCATATCGTGTTCCTGACGGCAGGCGGCCAGCGCTATACCGAGGAGCACGCAAAGCGGCTGGCCCAGTATGATAACCTGACACTGGTATGTGGCCACTATGAGGGCATCGACGAGCGCGTGATCGAGGCATTTGCGGACGAGGAGATCTCCATCGGTGACTACATCCTCACCGGCGGCGAGCTGGCCAGCCTTGTGGTGGCAGACAGTGTGCTGCGCCTGAAGCCCGGCGTGCTGGCCGAGCAGAAGGGCTACGAGGAAGAAAGCTACTGGGACGGCCTGCTGGAGTATCCCCAGTACACCCGCCCCGAGGTGTGGGAGGGCCGCGCGGTGCCGCAGGTGCTGCTGGGCGGCGATCACCAGAAAATCGATGCATGGCGCAGTGAGCAGAGCCGGGAGCGCACCCGCCTGCGCCGCCCGGAGCTGTATGAGCAGTGGTGCAGGAGCCACCCTGTGGAGGAACTGCCCAAGTGGAAGCGCGGCGAGAACATGCGCCTTGTCAAGACCGATGAGCAGTTTGCCGCCGCCGCCCACATCTTTGTGGAGGGACGGCGTGCGACCTGTGCCGAGAACTGGACCCCGGAATACTGTGCCAGCCTCAACGAGGAAGAGTACCTGCTGCAGCTGCGGCAGGAAAAGGCCGCCGGCTGGGCATGCTATCTGCACACCACCAAGGAGGTGCCGGACGGCATCGTGAGCATTAACCACAAGGTGGGGCACATTGAACATCTGTTCGTCACCGAGGAGGCGCGCGGCAGGGGCATCGGCATGAAGATGCTGGACTTTGCCCGCAAAAAGCTCAGCGAGCACGAGCATCCGGTGCTGAGCGTGCTGAACACCAACACCCGGGCCATTGCGCTTTACACCCGCATGGGCTGGGAGCTGACCGGGGAAATGAAGCTGGAATTTGACCCCGACCGGTATCCTGCTGTGGTGCACAAATGTGCCCTTGTCCTGATGCGCTACGAGGGCGCACAGGAGCAGTAAACAGGCAGAAACAGACGGCGAGATGGAGAGCGCACAGTGCGGAAAACGCACAAAAATGGTCGAAAAACTGCACGGCCGTCGAAAAAATGTTGAAAACTTTTGTATTTACCCTCTAACCTTCGGGGAATAATTTTATTATCTTTGTACAAATAATGAAAAATGGGCCCCTTTTCATTGGAGAAACCGCCAAAAATACGCCGGAGGGCTGTACAACCGTTTCGACTTGCGCTAAAATAATCGTAACGCAACAGGCACAGGATACAGATTCTATACCCAAAACGATATTAGATAGGAGCGCTTTACTATGTACGTGAAAGAAGTTACCGTTGAAAATCAGGTTGGTCTGCACGCTCGTCCGGCTACCTTCTTCATCCAGAAGGCTAACGAGTTCAAGTCTTCCATCTGGGTCGAGAAGGAAGAACGCCGCGTGAACGCAAAGAGCCTGCTGGGCGTTCTGTCTCTGGGCATCGTGGGCGGCACCACCATCCGCATCATCGCTGACGGCGCTGATGAGCAGGCTGCAGTGGACGGCCTGATCAAGCTGGTGGAGTCCGGCTTTGCGGAGTAATCTGTACCAATAAAATGGAGCGGCGGGGGAACCTGCCGCTTTTTTGTTTTTTGCTTAAGGAGATGCCATGACCAAAGCGGAACTCTACCAGAAGGCCTGTATGCTGCCGCTGCTGCCCGGGGTGTATATCATCCGGGATAAAAGCGACACCATCATTTATATCGGCAAGGCAAAGCGGCTGCGCATCCGGGTGAGCCAGTATTTCCGCGAAGGCGTGCCCCACGACAACAAGGTCAGCCAGATGATCGCCCACGCCTATGCGTTTGATGTGATCGTGTGCCAGAGCGAGTTCGAGGCACTGGTGCTGGAAGCAAGCCAGATCAAGGCCCACACTCCCAAGTACAACATCCTGCTGAAGGACGACAAGGGCTACAGCTATATCAAGGTGACAAAGGAGCCATGGCCCCGGCTCTCCTTCGTGCTGCAAAAGGAGGAGGACGACGCCGAGTATATCGGCCCCTATACTTCCAGCTTTGCGGCCCGGCAGATGGCGGAAACGGCCATGGATGCCTTTCTGCTGCCGCGCTGCAATAAGCGCTTCCCGCAGGAGATCGGCAGGGGACGCCCCTGCCTGAATGCGCACATCGGCAAATGCATGGCGGTGTGCAGCGGAAAGATCCGCTGCGAGACCTACAACGAGGCGGTCAAGAATGCTGTGCACCTGATCCGCTATGGCAAAAAGGACATCCTGAAGATCCTTAACGAGCGGATGCAGGAGGCCTCGGACCGGCTGGAATTTGAGACGGCGGCCCTGCTGCGGGACCAGATCGCAGCCATCACCAAGGTGAGCGCCGGGCAGAAGGTCATTGTGGACCCGGATGTGGAGATGGACGTGGTGGCGCTGGCAGGCACGCCGGACAGCGTGTGTGCGGCGGTGCTGCGCTTCCGGGACGGACGGCTGACCGACAAGCGGGAGTTTTTGTTCCACGATACCTCGGACATCGCCGCCGTGCGGGAGGAATTTCTGCCCCGGTATTATCTGGATGACGAGCAGATCCCCAAGATCATTGCGGTGGATGAGCTGCCGCCGGACAGCGATGCTTTGCAGCAGGCGCTGAACGAAAAGCGCGGCAGTGAGGTGCAGCTGTATGTGCCCCAGCGGGGCGATAAGGCCCATCTGGTGGAGATGGCCCACACCAACGCGGTGGAGCGTCTTGCCCGGGAAAGCGGCCGTTACGCCCGGGAGGAAAAACTGCTGGACGAGCTGGCGCAGGTGCTGGGCCTTGCAAAGCCGCCCCGGGCTATTGAGAGTTACGATATCTCCAACTGGGGCGATGGCTCCAGCGTCTGCGGCATGGTCACCTTCAGGGATGGCAAGCCCTATAAGGCGGGCTACCGCAGATTCAAAATGAAGACAGTGGCGGGCACTGACGACTATGCATCACTGGCAGAGACCGTCTCCCGGCGGGCGGCAGAGTATGAAAAGTACGCAGAGCTTGCAAAAAAGGGAGAACCCTGCAGCAACTGGTTCGGGCAGAAGCCGGATCTGCTTTTGATGGACGGCGGCAGGGGGCAGGTGAGTGCGGCAAAAGAAGCACTGGCCGGGACTGCCCTTGCGGATGTGCCGCTCTACGGCATGGTGAAGGACGACCACCACCGTACCCGTGCCATCGTGGACAGCGAGGGGCGGGAAATTGCCATCAACATGAACCGGGGCACCTTTACCTTCATCACGGCCATTCAGGACGAGACCCATCGCTTTGCCAATGCCTACCGCAAGCAGCAGATGAAGCAGAAGAGTTATTCCTCCACCCTGACCGAGATCCCCGGCATCGGCCCCAAGACGGCCAAGGCGCTGATGGCCCAGTTTAAGAGCGTGACCGCGGTGAAGGAAGCCACGCCTGACCAGTTGGAAAACACCCCCGGCGTGGGGAAACAGACGGCACAGACCATCTACGAGTATTTTCACGCATAAAACCCTCTCAGTCATCGCTGCGCGATGCCAGCTCTCCCGAAAGGGAGAGCTTTTTGCATTCAGATGCAATGAATGTGCAGAGCTGAAAAAAACGCGATTGATGCATTTACCGGTTACGGCCCTTTCCGTGAAAAGGCAAAACCCGGCAGACCGCAGTCTGCCGGGTTTTGCAATATTAAAATGAATTTTCCGCTGAAAATGCCCAGAGCAAAGCGGAGGGCATTCAAATGATTCAGTTCTCCGCAGAAATATCCTGACCGAAATACTTCTCGCCCAGCTCTTTCAGGGTGCCATCGGCACGCAGCTCCTCAATGGCGGTGTTGATGGCTTCCAGCAGGGTGGCGCTGGCATCACCCTTGCGCAGGGGGATGGCAACGTGAGAAGCGTCCTCGGTCTGGGCCACCAGCTTGAAATCTGCGTCCGGATGGACGTTCAGGTAATCGTAGAAGGAAACATCGGCGTTCAGGGTGGCGTCGATGCGGCCGGCGGTGAGCAGCTGGATGGTCTCTTCCAGTGTGTCGATGCCCTGCACGGTGGCGCCATAGCTTTCGGCCAGCTCCATGTAGGTGGAAGCCAGACTGTTGGCGGTGGTCTTGCCCTTCAGGTCTTCAAAGCTGGTGATGTCCTCGTTGTCCTTGCGGACGGCAAGGGCGGTGTGGATGTAGCCGTAGGGCTCGGTGAAATCATAGGTCTTGGCGCGCTCGTCGGTCACTTCCACGCCGTTGCACACGATGTCGTAGCGGCCTGCGTCCAGACCGGCAAACAGGCTGTCCCAGTCGCTTTCCACGTACTCCGGCTCCACACCCAGCTTTTCGGCAATGGCGCGGGACACCTCCACGTCGTAGCCCACCAGAGTATCGGATTCGTCGTGGTAGCTCCAGGGCTGCCATGCGCCTTCCAGCGCAACGATCAGCTTGCCACTGGACTGGATGCTGGACAGCTGGTCGCCGGCAGCAGGAGCCACAGAGGCGGCCGTGCCGGAAGCAGCGGTACTGCCGGAAGAGTTGGAGCAGCCAGCCAGAGTCAGCACACCGGCAGCGGCCATAACGCTCATAAGAGAAATAAAGGTTCTGCGTTTCATAGTTGGATTCCCTTTCCTCTATAAAAATATTTGTGAAATAATCTCCTTCAGGCACAGCTGACGCTGCGCCAGCTCCCTCAAAGAGGGAGCCCTTGGCAAAGAGGGAGACTTTCTGGTTTTGCCAAAGGCCCCATCTCAGAGGGGGCTGTCTGCGAAGCAGGCTGGGGGAGTTGGTTAAACTTTACTCAGTGTGTGCGATCTTGCGCAAAAACTCGCGGGTACGCTCCTCCTTCGGGTCTGCAAAGAACTGGCGGGAGGGAGCCTGCTCCACCACTACGCCGTTCTCCATGAAAACGGTCTTGGAGGAAACATTGCGGGCAAAGCCCATCTCGTGGGTGACCACCAGCATGGTCATGCCCTCTTCGGCCAGCTGCCGCATGACCGAGAGCACCTCACCGGTCAATTCCGGGTCCAGCGCACTGGTGGGCTCGTCAAAATAGATGATCTCCGGGTCGGAGGCCAGTGCCCGGGCAATGGCCACGCGCTGCTGCTGACCGCCGGAAAGCTGACGAGGGTAGGCGTCTGCCCGGTCGGCAAGGCCCACCTTTGCCAGCATTTTCATACCCACGGCGTCCGCCTGCTCTCTGGGCATCCTGCGGGCCACGATCAGCCCCTCGGTCACGTTCTGCAGAGCGGTCTTGTTCCGGAAGAGGTTGTAGTTCTGGAACACAAAGGCCGTCTTTTTGCGCAGGCGGGCGATGTCAGCCCGGTTTGCATGGGCCAGATCAAAGCTCTCGCCGTCAAGGATCAGCTGGCCAGCGTCGGCAGTCTCAAGAAAGTTCAGACACCGCAGCAGGGTGGTCTTGCCGGAGCCGGAGGGGCCGAGAATGGCCACCACATCGCCCTTTTCTACGGTCAGGTCCACCCCGCGCAGCACCTGCAGCTCTTGGGCAGCCTTCCGCGCACTGGGACGGTGGAAGATGCCCGCATGCAGGCCGGGCTTTGCATTGGTGCGGAATGTTTTCTGCACATTGCGGATCTCTAACATTGCCATAAAACCCACACTCCTTTCTCACTGGAAGCCGTGGGCATTCAGCCGACGCTCCAGCAAAGCCTGCAGCTTGGTGATGACCGTGCAGAACAGCAGGTACACCACAGCCACCTCGCAGTAGATGGGCAGGAAGATGTAGGTGCGGGCGGCCACCCGCTGGCCCGCCATGAACAGCTCGGCCACCGTGATATTGGACGCCAGCGAGGTGTCTTTGATCATGCCGATGAGCGAGTTGGAGAGGGCAGGCACTGCCGTGCGCAGGGCCTGTGGCAGCACGATGCGGCGCATGATCTGCCACCAGCTCATGCCCACGCAGTAACCGGCTTCCAGCTGGCCCTGGGGCACGCTTTCCAGCGCACCGCGCATGGTCTCGGCACAGTAGGCACCCTCGTTGAAGGCAAAGGCGATGACCGCAGCCGGGAAAGCGTCCAGCATGATGCCCACGCTGGGCAGACCATAAAAGATGATGAACAGCTGCACCAGCAGCGGCGTGCCGCGGATGACCCAGATGTAGAACCGTGCGATCTGCCGCAGCACCGGCACATTGGCGTACTGCACCAGCGCGACGGCCACGGCAATGATCATGGCAAAAAAGAAGGAGACAAGGGTCAGCGGGATGGTCATGGTCAGGCCGGCTGTCAGGATACGCGGCAGGGCCTCCGCCAGCACGCTGACCGTGCGGTTGGAAAAAAATGCTTCAAACATGAAAAATGTTCCCTCAGAACGGTGTTCAGATACTCTCTGTGTTGTCCGGAATAAAGGTATTATAAACCTTGAAGTACACTTGAAGTCAAGGCTTTTTGCCAAATCCCTACAAAACCTACCAGAATACTATAGCATGAATCCGGATGGAGTGCAAACGGTTTGCGCAAAACGCGTGATGTGTACAAAAACGGACGACCCATCTGGAAAACTTTGTGCAATGCGGCAAGCGGTTGACGGCGCACCTGCTTTCGTGTACAATGGACGTGACAACGCGCACCGGGCAAAGCACCGGCATGGGCGCAAATTTACCGCCGGGCACAGCTGCCCTGTGCGGTGCAGACACGGAGGACACGAACGTGACAAAGAAAAAAATCGGCGTTTTGGGCGCAGGCACCTGGGGCATGGCGCTGGCACGGATGCTGTGCGTCAGCGGCAATGAGGTGCAGGTGTGGTCGGCACTGCCGGCCGAGGTGGACAGCCTTTCTGCTGCCCGGGTGCACCCCAACCTGCCGGGCATGAAGATCCCGGCAGAGCTGCAGTTCACCAAGAGCATCGAGGAGGTTTGCACCGGCAAGGATGTGCTGCTGTTTGCAGTGCCGTCGGTGTTTGTGCGCTCCACCACCGCCAAGGCCCGGCCCTATATCCCGGACGGACAGATCCTTGTGGACGTTGCCAAGGGCATGGAGCCGGATACCTTATATACCATGACCGAGGTCATCGCCGACGAGCTGAACCGTGAGGGCGGCCCCAAAGGAGTAAAGCTGGTAGCGCTCTCCGGCCCCACCCACGCCGAAGAGGTGGCGCTGGACATGCCCACCACTATCGTTTCGGCCTGCCCGGACGAACAGGCTGCAGAATTTGTGCAGGACGTGTTCAGCAACACCTGTATGCGGGTGTACACCAACCCCGATATCAAAGGCGTGGAGCTGAGCGGTGCGCTGAAGAACGTGATTGCGCTGGGCGTGGGCATCTCCACCGGCCTTGGCTACGGTGACAACGCCCGCGCGGCCCTCATCACCCGCGGCATTGCCGAGATCGCCCGGCTGGGCGTGGCCATGGGCTGCAACATCCACACCTTTGCGGGTCTGGCCGGCATCGGCGACCTGATCGTGACGGCCACCAGTATGCACAGCCGCAACAACCGCGCCGGCATCCTGATCGGCAAGGGCGAAAGTCCGGAGCAGGCCGTCAAGGAAGTCGGCATGGTGGTGGAGGGCATCAATGCACTGCCTGCCGCTATGGAGCTGGCTGCAAAGTACAATGTGGAAATGCCCATTGTGCAGACGGTGAACGCCATCGTGAAGGAGGGCATGAGCGCCAGCGATGCTCTGCGCACCCTGATGGATCGTAACCGCAAAAACGAAATGCCGCAGGGATACGAAAACAACGGGTAAAAACCAGTGAAAAGGCAGCTGACCGCAGGGTCGGCTGCCTTTTGTCCTTTTTATGGGCAGCCCGGCTGCCCTGCAGACACCGAAAACACAAAATAATTCAAATTTTTTACCAAAATCAGACGTAAAAGGGTAGAAGGTCGGGAAACTTTCTGCTATACTGAAACAGAACGCAAAAACCGGGGGACGTTTTGTGCACCCTGCCGGAGAGAAAGAGAGGAATCTGCCATGCCGTCAACCTATGCGCACCGCCGCTTTGGCGCCAATGTGCTGGAACATCTGCCGGATGAACTGCGTGCTCAGCTGGAACAGAACCGTGAGCTTTACGATATCGGCCTGCACGGGCCGGACCTGCTGTTTTATTACCATGCGGCCAAGTCCAACCCGGTGGGTGCACTGGGCAATGCCATGCACGAGGAGCCGGGGCGGGTCTTTTTTGACCGGGCGCGCAGGGTGGTGCACTGCGAGGCGGACCGGGATGCTGCGCTGGCCTATGCGCTGGGCTTTGTCTGCCATTTTGCGCTGGACAGCACCTGTCATCCCTATGTGGAGCAGTTCACCCGGGAAAGCGGTGTGACCCACTGCGAGATCGAGACCGAGTTCGACAACATGCTGCTGCGCCGGGACGGATACGACCCGCTGAAGTTTTTCACGGCCAGCCATATCCACCCGTCGGAGAAGAATGCGGGGATCATTGCGCCGTTCTACGAGGGCATCTCGGAGCAGACCGCGCTGGAAGCACTCAAGGGCATGATCTCGGTGCACAGACTCCTGCAGGCGTCCAACCCGGTCAAGCGCTGGGTGGTGCTGACCGGCATGAAGGTGGTGGGCAAATATGATATGCTGCACGGCCTTGTGGCAAATCCGCAGCCGAACCCGAAGTGCATGAAAAGCGGCAAGCAGCTGGAAGCACTGTACGCCAAGGCTCTGCCGCTGGCAGAAACGCTGATCCTGGAGTTTATGGCAAAGCTTGATACTGACGAACCGCTGGATAAGGCCTACGACCATACCTTTGGGGAGTTCTGAGTAAGTCGATGCAGGCCAGCAGGGAAAGATGCTGCTTCCCGCTGCGACCCTTTTGGTGAAAATGTGTTTGGAGCGCTCCGCGTTTGCACAGCAATGAAAGCCCCAGTGGGGCTTTTAAGCGGCGAGCGGTCTGCGTTAGCAGATGGAGGGGCTTTGCCCCGACAAGTTCCGCAGAGCGCGACAAACACGAAAATAAAAATAAAATTTCCGCTGAATATGGCCAGAACGTGAGCGGCGGCCATTTTAAATGGTGAAATCTAAAAAGAGGGGGCACCGCCCGGCGGTGCGAGAGGAAACAAGATGAAACATGAAAAATTCAAGGTGACACCTCTGGAACGCGCGTGGATCCTGTACGATGTGGGCAACTCGGCCTTTGTGCTGATGATCGCAACGCTGGTGCCCATCTTCTTCAACGCGCTGGCTGAGGCCGGCGGGCTGAGCTCGGTGGACTATCTGGCCTACTGGGGCTACGCAAGCTCGGTGGTCACGGTGATCACCGCCGTGCTGGGGCCCATTCTGGGCACGCTGGCCGACACCAGAGGCTTCAAGAAGCCCATCTTCATGCTCTGCCTGTTCGTGGGCGTGGCAGGCTGCTGTGCCATGGGCCTTGCCACGACATGGCTGCCGTTCCTGCTCATCTTCATCCTTGCAAAGATCGGTTTTTCGGGCAGTCTGGTGTTCTACGATTCCATGCTGGGCGATGTGACCACCCCGGAACGCATGGATGTTGTGTCTTCGCAGGGCTATGCATGGGGCTACATTGGCAGCTGCGTGCCCTTTGTGGTGTGCTTGGCGCTGGTGCTGGGCAGCGGAGCCATTGGCCTGAGCCAGATGACCGCCCTTTCCGTGGCACTGCTCATCACCGCCGTGTGGTGGCTGAGCACCAGCCTGCCGCTGCTGCGGAAGTATAAGCAGATCAACTATGTGGAGGTGGAGAAGCACGCCATCCAGCAGAGCTTTGTGCGCATCGGCCATACCCTCAAGCACCTGTACGAGGATAAGCAGGTGTTCTGGTTCCTGCTGGCTTTCTTCTGCTACATCGACGGCGTGTATACCATCATCGATATGGCCACCGCCTACGGCACGGCACTGGGGCTGGAGACCACCGGCCTTTTGCTGGCCCTGCTGGTGACGCAGATCGTGGCCTTCCCGTCGGCGCTGATCTTTGGACGTCTGAGCGCAAAATATCCGTCCAGCCAGCTTATCCCGGTCTGCATCGCAGCCTACACCGGCATTGCGGTGTTCGCCTTCTTCCTGACCAGCCAGTGGCAGTTCTGGGTGCTGGCCGTGCTGGTGGGCATGTTCCAGGGCGGCGTGCAGGCGCTCAGCCGCAGCCACTTTGCCAAGATCATCCCGGTGGAGAAATCCGGCGAATACTTCGGCCTGTTCGATATCTGCGGCAAGGGCGCATCCTTCCTTGGCACCATGATCGTGAGTGTGGGCAGCCAGCTGACCGGCAGCGCCAATGTGGGCATCGGAATGCTGGCGGTGCTGTTTGCGGTGGGCTTTGTGCTGTTCCGGGTCTCCTGCAGGACTGAGGACGCAAAGCAGGTGTAATAACACGATTTAAAATTGCCGATGCGTTCGCCTTGGCAATATCAGAGGAAAGATTGTTCTATAATTTTGCAAACAAGCCAGTCCTGCGGGGCTGGTTTGTTTGCTTTTTCACGGGAAGGGCGCAATGGCAAACGGCATTTTGCTGCCATTGCGCAGTAAAGATGCAGCTTTCGGCAGCGACTCTATTCGTGAAAGTGCGTTTGGAGCGGCCCGCAGGCCGCGACAAACGCGAAATAAAAATAAAATTTCCGCTGAATATGGCCAGAGTGTAACGGAGGCCATTTTAAATCGTTATTCTGGTTATTATTAACAAACCTGTAATTGTGTTTTTCGCCCTCGAATGATACAATAGAGGCAATGACTTCAAAACCGCAAAGGAGAAAACGAAATGGAACGATTTCCCGGTTATACCACCCTGCGCACCGAGCCCTGCCCGGAACAGCACGGGACCCTGACCGTGCTCACCCATGATGTGAGCGGTGCCACCGTGCTGCTGGTGGAAAATGAAGATATCAATAAGGCATTCGGCATCGGCTTCGGTACCTTCCCGTCCGATGACACCGGTGTGTTCCACATTCTGGAACACTCGGTGCTGGCGGGCAGCGAGAAGTACCCGGTCACTTCGCCGTTTCTGCAGCTGCTCAAAAGCAGCATGGCGTCCTTCCTCAATGCCATGACCTTCCCGGACAAGACCGTGTACCCCTTTGCCACTCCCAACGAGACCGACTTCAAGAACCTGATGGACGTCTACCTGAACGCGGTGTTCTGCCCGCTGGCCATGGTGGACAAGGCAGTGTTCGAGCAGGAGGGCTGGCACCGCAGTGCCGACGGCACCGTGAGCGGAGTGGTGTACAACGAGATGCAGGGTGCACTGGCCGCACCGGATGCACAGCTGGAAAATGCACTGGAACGGGCCATGTTCCCGGATACAGCCTACGGCTTTGTTTCCGGCGGTGACCCGGCCAGCATCCCGGCACTGACCTACGAAAAATATAAGCGGGTGTACCGCCGCCATTACAGTGCAGACAATTGCTGCATCACCCTTTACGGCAGGATGGATATGGCTGAAAAGCTGGAACTGCTGGACAGAGATTATCTCTCTAAAATGCCCAAGGGCACCAGCCGTCCGCGGCTGACCGTGCAGGACGAGCAGGCCGGAGCCTGCGTGGAGCTGCCCTACTACACGGAGAACCCAGAGCCGGACGAGGTGCAGTGTGCACTGGCATGGTACACCGGTGCCTTTGCGGACCGGGAGCGTCAGCTGGGCGTGGAGGTCCTGCTGGACGCCTTGCTGGGCACCAACAACTCGCCGCTGAAAGCCGCGCTGCTGGCGGAAAAGCTGGGTGCGGATATCGACATCGGCTTTGATGACAGCACCCTGCAGCCGGTGCTGGAGCTGGTGCTGCGCGGTGCTACCAAAGAGACTGCAGGCCGGTTCTCTGCCGCTGTGCGCAAGGCCGTGGACGGCATCCTGACCGAGGGCATCCCGCAGGAGCTGCTGCTGGCCTCGCTGAATGCGGCAGAGTTCGCGTCCCTTGAGCGCCCGGGCAGCCTGCCGGACGGCGTGCTGGATGCCATCAACGCTTCTACCGGCTGGCTGCACACCGGCGACCCGGCCCTGCTGCTGCACACGGACAGGCTGTTTGCTTCCCTGCGGGAAAAGATGGCCGACGGCTGGTTCGATGAGCTGCTGCGTGAGCTGTTTGCACCGGCCCCGGTGCAGGTGGTGCAGGTGCCCACCCTGCCCGGAAAGGACGAGGAGAACGCGCCTGTCCGCACAGACGGCAAGCTGGTGCTGGAACACCCGCTGACCGCCGCCGACCTTGGCGACGGCGCAAAGACTGCACCCGGAACGCGGGAACTGCTGGCCGGGGCACAGCTGCTGCATCATCCCTCGTCGGGCAGCCTGTATCTGAATTTCTACTATGACCTTGGCAATGTGAAGCCCGAGGACATGCAGTATCTTGACCTGCTGACCGATGTGCTGGACGAACTGGACAGCAGCAAGCATACCGCCCGGCAGCTGAACACCCTGCGCAGCACATGGCTGGGCGACAGCCGCGTGCAGCTGGACATCTGGACCGGCCGTCAGGAGGGCGCACCCTGCCACGCAAAGCTGAGCCTGTGCCTGAGCCTTCTGGAACGCAGTCTGGATAAGGCAGTGGAGCTGGGCGGCGAGTGGCTGTATGACACCATCCTCACCGGCCCGGCGGCAGAAGCAGCCTTTGCCCGGGTGCTGAGCCAGCAGAAGCTGAACATGGAACAGCAGTTCATCCAGCAGGGCAACGTATACGCAGCCACCCGCGCCGGTGCCCACTACACGGTGGACGGTGCGGTGAGCGAGCGCTGCAGCGGCGTGAGCTACTATAAGTTCCTGTGCGGCGTGCAGGAGCGGGGCAACTGGGCCGCTTTGGGCGAAAAGCTGGATGCTCTGCGCACCGAGGTGCTGCAGCACGCGCAGCTCACCGTCAGCCTGCACGGCAGCGAGGATGCCCTTGCCAGACTGCGCACCCTGCTGTCGGAAAGCCGCTTTGCCGCCGAGGGCCGTGCTGCGGCAAGACCCTACACCGAGCCGCTGACCCCGCCGGTGAATGAAGCCTTCGTGATCGATGGCGGCGTGAACTACGATGTGCTGGTGTGGCCCATGGAGCGCCGCAGCGACCGCAAGGTGCTGGCCCGCGTGATGAGCTACGAATACCTGTGGCACAACATCCGCGAGGTGGGCGGCGCTTACGGCACCGGAATGCTCTCCTCGGACGGTGTGGAGTACCTGTACACCTACCGCGACCCCCATGTAAAGGAAAGCTACGACACCTTTGCAAAAGGCCCGGCAGAACTGGCAGCCCGGGAGTACACCGAAAAAGATCTGAACGATTTTATCGTGGGTGCCGCAGCCAAGCTGGACACTCCCCGCAAGCCCCGCGCCGAGGCCCGGGAGATCGACCGCCGGTACTTCTGCGGCATCACGGACGAGATGGTGTCGGCCGACCGCAGAGCCCTGTGCGCTGTGGATGCTGCCCTGCTGAAGGAGCAGGCCGCAGAGCTGGGTGCCGCCATGGCAAACGGCGTGCGGGTGGTGTTTGGCAGCAAGGATGCTGTGGAAGCCGCAAAAGAATTGTTTGATACGGTAGAAACGCTGTAAGGGATGAAGGGCCAGTGTGCCGGTAGCTTTCTCCTCGGACACGAAATACGGGTTGCGGCACCCAGCAGCTGCTTCGCATCCGCTTGCATCTCGCTGGCCGCGGCCCCAACAACAGCTCCCTGTTTCCGCCACTGGCGGCGGTCACTGTTGTTGCAAGCCATTCCATCGCCCGCCCTATTGCCTTCGGCAATAGGGTCCCACCCCAACGGACGGTCCTCGGAGAAACTCCCGGCCCGCTGACCGGACGCATCTGCTGAACTGCCTACTGCAAAAGTATAAAAAGTGCCTGATGATACGAAAAATGTCATCGGGCACTTTTACTTTTTGTAAAGAAACGGAAAAATTTTAAAAGCAGGGTTGACGCGGCAAAAAAGCAGTGGTAAAGTAATGGGCGGAAAAGGCAAAAAGTGTCTTTTTACAACAGGAAAACGAGGTGGTTGTCATGGAACCTGCTGGCAGTAGCAGCAGTCTTTCTCCCCGATTATTTTATATGATGGCAGCCGCCGTTTCTGCTTTGCGCAGACCCTGCTGTGTGTGAATGCACACGGTGCGTGTTTGTGTTCCCTGAAAAGAAGAAACGAGAGCTGCCACTGAAAAGGAGGCAGCTTTTTTATGTCTGAAATTTCGATCGATACCCTCAAGACCATGCTGGCAAATCTGGATGATGCCAAAAAGTACCAGAGCCTGCGGGACGTGATGGAGACCCTGCCTGCACCCGATCTGGCTGCAGTGTTCGAGGATCTGCCTGTGGAAAAGCTCCCGGTGCTGTTCCGCCTGTGCCCCAAAGACCTTGCGGCAGATGTGTTCGCCGAGCTGACGCCCGCGGCCCAGCAGCAGCTCATCGACGGCCTGACCGATACCGAGCTGAAGGCGGTGGTGGATGAACTGTTCGTGGACGATGCCACCGACCTTGTGGAGGAGATGCCTGCGAATGTGGTCAAGCGCATTCTGGCTCAGGCAGATCCCGCTACCCGCCGCATGATCAACGAGCTGCTCAAGTATCCGGAGGACTCGGCCGGCGGCGTGATGACCACCGAGCTGATGGCGCTGCGGCCGGATATGACCGTGGCACAGGCCATGGACACGATCCGGGAAAACGGCTTTGATAAGGAGACCATCAACAACTGCTATGTGACCGACAGCAGCCGCAGGTTGGTGGGTGTGGTCTCCCTGCGGGCGCTGGTGCTGGCAAAGAACACGGAGGAGCCTATCAAGGACCTGATGGATTCCAATGTGGTCAGCGTGAGCACCACCACGGATCAGGAGGACGTCTCCAAGCTGTTCGAGAAATACGGCTTTCTGGCCATCCCGGTGGTGGACGCCGAGAACCGGCTGGTGGGCATCGTGACCATTGACGATGCCATCAGCATCCTGCAGGATGAGGCCAGCGAGGATATCGCAAAAATGAACGCCATCGGCCCCTCCGACAAGCCCTACTTCAAGCAGAGCATGTGGGACCTGTACAAGAGCCGTGCGCCGTGGCTGCTGTTCCTGATGATCAGCGCCACCTTCTCCAGTCTGGTCATTCGCGGCTACGAGGACGCACTGGCCGCTGTGACCGTGCTGACTGCATACATCCCCATGCTGACCGATGCAGGCGGCAACGCGGGCAGCCAGAGCACCTCCACCATCATCCGCGGCATGGCGGTGGGCGATATCCAGCCCCACGATCTGCCCCGCATCCTGTGGCGCGAGAGCCGCGTGGCCCTGCTGTGCGGCGGCACGCTGGCGGTGTGCAACTTTGCAAAGATGCTGCTGTTCGACCGCATTGCGGCTCCGGTGGCACTGGTGGTGTGCCTGACCCTGATCTGCACCATCCTGCTCTCGCAGATCATCGGCGGCATCCTGCCCGTGGCAGCAGAAAAGCTGCACGTAGACCCCGCTGTGATGGCTTCGCCCCTGATCACCACCATCGTGGATACCACCACGCTGCTGGTATACTTCAACATTGCAAAGGCACTGCTGCACCTGTAAAACTGAAAGAACCGCTGTCTGAGCTCCCGGAAAAGGCTGTATGACCCTTCCGGGAGCTTTTTTGAGCCAAAATACGATGCACGGCATTGCCGGGAACGGCAGACATTTGCAGAAATTTGCGGGAAAAGCGCTCAAAACCGCAAAAAGTGACGGCAGAACTGTCCCTGAAAATATTTTTCAAGATATACAAGAAATACACGGCGTCCCCAAAAGAGACCATGCAACATTTTGTAATCTTTTTGAGAGAAAAATGACATAATTTTTTGCTTTTGTAGGAAGGTTGCAAATGTATGAAAAATTGTGATGTTTCGAGAAAAGAAATTGGCGATCCCAAAAAGCATTTGTTGAAATGGCACAAAAGAACTCCTTCAATCTTGTGAACTTGTTCTCTTGCACAGGGGGCTCTGCAAGGGTATAATACGAACAGGAATTACAGGAACGTGCAAGAATGCTCCTGTGAAAATGCTGAGATACGAATTGAAGGAGAACACTATTATGAAAATGATTTCGCGTCGTGACTTCCTGAAGGCATCTGCTGTTGTTGGTGCAACTGCTGCTATGACCGCCTGCGGCGGCTCTTCCTCCACCAGCACCGCTGCTTCCAGCGTTGCTTCTTCCACCGCTGCTTCTGCCGCTGCTACCAACGGCTCTGCAAACATCGGCGTGTGCATCTATCAGTTTGCTGATAACTTCATGACCCTGTACCGCTCCGATCTGGAAGAGTACCTGAAGGACATGGGCTACTCCGTCACCATCATGGACGGCAAGAACGACCAGAACACCCAGACCGAGCAGATCAACACCTTCCTGCAGCAGGGCGTGGACGTGCTGGTCATCAACCCCGTGCAGACCACTTCCGCACAGACCATCGTTGATACCGTCAAGCCCTCTGAGACTCCTATCGTCTTCATCAACCGTGAGCCCGACAAGAGCGTTCTGGACTCCTACGCAGACAAGTGCTGCTACGTTGGTGCTGACGCACGTCAGTCCGGTACTTATCAGGGCGAGCTGATCCTGGAGACCGAGACTCAGGGCGATATCAACGGCGACGGCAAGATCACCTACATTATGTGCAAGGGCGACCCCGAGAACATCGATGCTCAGTACCGCACTGAGTACTCCATCAAGGCTCTGACCGATGCAGGCAAGGAAGTTGAGTGCCTGTACGAGTACCTGGACAACTGGGATCAGACCACCGCTCAGCAGGACGTTGCAAACGCTCTGTCTCAGTACGGCGACAAGATCGAAGTCGTCTTCTGCAACAACGACGCAATGGCACTGGGCGCTCTGCAGTCCATCCAGCAGGCTAGCCGCACCGTCGGCAAGGACATCTATCTGGTCGGCGTCGATGCTCTGGCAGAGGCTGTTCAGGACGTTCTGGATGGCAACATGACCGGTACCGTGCTGAACGACGACGTGGGTCAGGCTACTGCAGCTGCTGAGGCTACCAAGCTGTACGTCGAGGGCTCCAAGGTCGAGCAGTACTACTGGGTCGACTATGTCAAGGTGACCAAGGACAACGCTTCCGAGTACGTGAAGTAAGACCAAAGTTTCCGGAAACAATGCAAGGTGCGCAGTGGACCTTGACGGCTTGAACAAAGCTATAAAGCGCGTGCGTGCGAGAAATATTCTCCGCGCACGCGCCTTGTTTTGAAAAAAAGGTTTTTCTGCGGCCTGATGATAAACGACAAGGAGGCTCTGCGGAATGTCAGAATACCGTCTGGTAATGAAAGGCGTGGTCAAGACCTTCCCCGGCGTCAAAGCGCTGGATCACGCCCAGTTGGAGCTTCGCCCCGGTAAGGTCATGGCGCTGATGGGTGAAAACGGCGCCGGTAAGTCCACACTGATGAAATGCATGTTTGGCATTTACAAGATGGACGAGGGCGAAATTGAATACGAGGGCGAAAAAGTTACCATCACCACCCCTCTGGATGCACTGAACCGCGGCATTGCCATGGTGCATCAGGAACTGCAGCCGATTCCGGCACGTACTGTGGCCGAGAACATCTGGCTGGGCCGCTACCCCATCAAAAAGTACGGCCCTGTTACGGTGGTGGATCACGCCAAAATGTACAAGGATACGGAGGAACTGCTGAAAAAGCTGAAGCTGGAGATCAATCCCCATGCAAAGCTTGGCTCTCTGAGCATCGCACAGATGCAGATGGTGGAAATTGCAAAGGCTGTTTCCGCAAACTGCAAGGTGCTGATCCTGGACGAGCCCACTTCCTCGCTGACCGCAAACGAAGTTGAATCGCTGTTCCGCATCATGCGCGAGCTGAAGGCTCTGGGCGTGGCACTGGTCTATATCAGCCACAAGATGGACGAAATCAAGGTGATCGCGGACGAAGTCACCATCATGCGCGATGGCCAGTACATCGGTAAGTGGGACGTTGCCAACATGACCAAGGAGCAGATCATTGCAAAGATGGTCGGCCGTGAGCTGTCGAACCTGTATCCCCCGCTGGAGAACCATCCCTCGGACGAGGTGATGATGAAGGTGGAGGACTTTACCTCCATCCATCCGCGCTCCTTCCGCCACTGCAGCTTCGAGATCAAAAAAGGCGAGATCCTGGGCGTGGCCGGTCTGGTGGGCGCACAGCGCACCGAGCTGATGGAAGGCATCTTCGGCCTGCGTGCCCATACCTCCGGTAAGGTGTGGATCAAGGGCGAAGAGGTGAACATCAAGCAGCCCCGCGACGCCATCCAGAAGAGCGTGGCTCTGCTGACCGAGGACCGCCGTGCCACCGGCATCATGGGTGTGCTGAGTGTTGCGGATAACATCTCCATTGCATCGCTGGATGCCCTGCGCAAGGGCCCCATCATGCTGGACAACAAGAAGATCCTGGATCTGGTGGCTACCAACAAGGAAAAGATGGCCATCAAGGTGCCCAGTCCCAAGACCCAGATCAAGAGCCTTTCCGGCGGCAACCAGCAGAAGGTGCTGATCGCCCGGTGGCTGGCCAACAACCCCGATGTTCTCATTCTGGACGAGCCTACCCGCGGCATCGACGTTGGTGCAAAGTACGAGATCTACTGCATCATTGCCGATCTGGCAAAGCAGGGCAAGAGCATTATCATGATTTCCTCTGAAATGAGCGAGATCATCGGTATGTCCAACCGTGTCATGGTCATGTGCGATGGCCGCATCACCGGCTTTATCGACGGCAAGGACGCTACGCAGGAAAACATCATGGCGCTGGCTACCCAGTTCGAGACCGCACCTGATGCAGCTGCGGCAAATCAGTAATTAAGGAGGCTGTCTATCGTGGAAGCTACCAAAAAATTGAATGGCAAGGCTGTGGGCAAGTGGCTCAGCAACAACGCCATTATTATGATGATGCTGGCCATCACTCTGATCGTTGGCATCATTCACCCCAACTTCTTCTCCGGCACCAACATGATCAACCTGTTCAAGAACGTGTCTATCCGCTACATCATCGCGCTGGGCATTTCCGGCTGTCTGATCACCACCGGTAACGACCTGTCCGCTGGCCGTCTGGCTGGTTTTGCCGCATGTCTGGCCTGCATTTTTGCGCAGACCGAAGGCGCTTCCGGCAAGTTCTACCCCAATATGCCCACCCTGTCCACCCCCGTGGTGTTCATTCTGGTCATTGCCATCTGCGCCATCGTGGGTCTGTGCAACGGACTGGTGGTCAGCTACCTGAAGGTGCAGCCCTTCATTGCTACCTTGGGTATGCAGCAGGTGGTCTACGGTATCTGCCTTGTGTACACCGGCGGTACCCCCATCGGCTCTTTGAACAAAAACTTCACCTCTCTGGCCTCCAACACCATCATCGGTGTGCCCGTGCTGATCTGGATCGCTTTGGTGGTGGCTGCATGCTTCTGGTTCCTGTACAACAAGACCCGCCACGGCAAGTACATGTACGCCATCGGCGGCAACGAAGCTGCTGCTGAGGTGGCCGGTGTCAACGTGCACGCTACCAAGATCCGCATCTACATCCTGGCCTCCTGCATGTTCGGTCTGGCAGGCTGCCTGCTGGCTGCAAAGTCCGGCGGCGCATCCGTCAACACTGCAATGGGCTATGAGCTGGACGCCATCGCAGCCTGCACCATCGGCGGTGTTTCCACCACCGGCGGCGTTGGTACTGTTCCCGGCGTTCTGGTCGGCGTTCTGGTCTTTGAGCTGATGAAGGTGGCTCTGCAGTTCATGAACGTGAACTCCTCCTACACCTACATCGTTCAGGGCCTGGTCATCATTGTGGCTGTGGCCATCGATATCCGCAAGTATCTGGCAAAGAAGTAAGAGCTTTTTCTGTGGGTCGTCTGCTTTTGGGCAGGCGGCCCGCTTTTTTTATCTGCATTTGTGTGGTATTATAATAAAAACACCATCAGGAGGTACGTTATGGCACAGGAAAAACAGACGCCCGAAGAGCGCGAGGCTGAGCTTGCCCGGCGGGAAGCTGCCCTTGCGGCCCGGGAAGCACAGCTGGCGCAGGAACAGGCGGAGCTGGCAGACCGGAAGGCAGACTTTGAGGAAGGAAAAAAGAGCCTGCTGAACAACGGCGACAAAAACTTTGTGAATGCGAAGGAAAAAATGTACGACCATTTTCCGCTGACAGTGCACCAGATGGATATTATCATCAGGGTACTGTTTGCACTGATCGCACTGTTCCTTGTGCTGGGGGTGACCCATACCAGTTTCTTCGGGCTGTTCGGAGGGTAAGTGCATTCCTTTTCTGCAGCAGGTGATTGCATTTCATCCGCAATATGCGTATAATTTAGGATAAAAGCTCTGCCGCACTGCGGCGGCAGGAAGAGGAGTGGTGATCTTGAAAAAGAAATGGCTCGCGGCGGCACTGGCAGGCATTCTGCTGGCAGCTGCGGTTCTGAGCGGATGTGCATCGACAGAAAAGGCCAAACGGCTGCGCTTCGGTGTGGCTGGCGAGGGCGGCATCTACCGGGAGTTCGGTGAGCGGTTCGCAGCATTGGAAAACGAGACGGACAACGGGCAGGTGGAGCTGAAGGCTACCGCCGGTTCCGCAGCGAACCTGCGCCTGCTGACCGGCGAATACCTGCAGCTGGCCATTGCACAGGCAGACCTTGTGCAGGATGCCTATGACCAGACCGGCATCTTTGCCGACGAGGAGGAGGACCGCGGCTTTGGTGCCGTGGCGGCGCTGTACACCGAGACCTGTCAGGTGGTGGTGCGGGCGGATTCCGACATCCGGTCCATTGAGGACCTGCACGGCAGGACGGTGAGCATTGGCGCGGAAGAATCCGGCTCGGAGCAGAACGCGCTGCAGATCTTATCTGCCTATGGTCTGAACGACAAGATGGTGAGCATGGTAAACCTGAACTATGAGGATGCCGCTGCCCAGCTGAAGGCGGGCAGGGTGGATGCCATCTTTATGACGGTGGGTGCGCCCAGCCCGGTGCTGACCGCTCTGGCAGGCGAGTGCGGCATCCGGCTGCTGAAGGTGGACGGTGCGGCGGCACAGCGCCTGATGAGCGCTTACAGCGCCTACAACACGGTCACGCTGCCGGCAGGCACCTATCCCGGACAGACGGAGGAGGTGCAGACGGTGGGCGTGAAAGCCGTTCTGCTGGCCAGCAACGCGCTGCCTGCAAAGCAGGTGCAGCAGCTGACACAGCTTCTGTTCTCCAGCCGGGAAGGGCTGGAAGAGCAGCTGGGCATCCCGCTGGATCCGGAGGAAAACGCAGTAGAGGGCGTTGGCATCCCGTTCCATGCGGGTGCGGCCGCATACTATAAGGCGGCAGGAATTACGGTCGATCAAACGGCTGGGAACTGAGGGAAAGTAGAGCAATGAAGATCGAATTGGATATGTATCAGACACTGGCCGTTGCTGTGCTGGTGCTGATGCTGGGCAAATTTTTGCGGGAAAGGGTGCAGGTGCTGGAACGCTTCTGCATTCCGGCCCCGGTCATTGGCGGCGTGCTGTTCGCCATTTTTACCTGCGTGTGCTATGTGACCGGCGTTGCCGAGTTTGCATTTGATGATATTTTAAAGGAAGTCTGCATGGTGATGTTCTTCACCTCAGTGGGCTTTCAGGCAAACCTCAAGGTACTGAAAAGCGGCGGAAGAGCGATGATCGTGTTTCTGGGCGTGGTCATCGTGTTGATCGTCAGCCAGAACTTTGTGGCCGTGGGGCTGGCAAAGCTGCTGGGCGTGGATGCACTGGTGGGCCTTTGCACCGGCTCCATCCCCATGGTGGGCGGCCACGGCACCGCCGGTGCCTTTGGCCCGGTGCTGGAGGACTTTGGCATTCAGGGGGCCACCACCCTGTGCACGGCAGCGGCCACCTATGGCCTGATCGCAGGCAGCATGATGGGCGGCCCCATCGGCAAGATGCTCATTGAGCGGCACAACCTGCTGGCCACGGTGGTACCGGAGGATGACAGCCTGCTGGTGGAAGAAGAAATGAAGCACGAGCGCCACACCACCATGTACCCGGCGGCAAGCTTTCAGCTGATCGTCGCCATGGGCATCGGCACGGTGCTGTCCAGACTTCTGAGCCTGACGGGCATGACCTTCCCCATCTATATCGGTGCCATGATCGCGGCGGCGATCATCCGCAATGTGGGCGAATACAGCGGCCAGTACACCGTGTATATGGGCGAGATCAACGATATTGGCGGCATCTGCCTTTCGCTGTTCCTGGGCATGGCGATGATCACCCTGAAGCTGTGGCAGCTGGCAGAGCTGGCCCTGCCGCTGATCGTGCTGCTGGCCGGGCAGACCCTGTTCATGATTTTGTATGTGGTGCTGGTGGTGTTCAACATCATGGGCCGCGACTACGATGCGGCGGTCATCGTATCCGGCACCTGCGGCTTTGGCATGGGTGCAACGCCCAACGCCATGGCAAACATGCAGGCCATCTGCGATAAATATTCGCCCTCGGTCAAGGCGTATCTGCTGATCCCGCTGGTGGGCAGTCTGTTTGCGGACTTCCTGAACAGTCTGGTCATTACGGTGTTCATCAATTTTATCTGAGTGTATCTGGCGGTCCGGGCGGGGAGCCGCACCGGGAAAGGAGACGTGAAATGTCGCTTTATCACCATCTGAAAACGTGGCTCGGAAGAAAGCAGGAGCATCCCCATGAGGAAGAAACCGTGGCCTTGCCGGAGATCCATACCGGCAAGGTGGCACATCATACGGATGCAGACGGCACTCCGGCGGCAGATAAGCCGATCCACTATGATAACGTGGCTATCCCGGAAGTGCATATCCACCCGAGACGCAAATAACCCTGATTGCTAAAAAGAATAGTTCCACGCCGGACAGCCCGGAGCGAATGCGCAGGCTGTTCCGGATCACAGGAAGCAGAAAAGCTCCCGTCCATCATCAGGACGGGAGCTTTTTTGCTTGCGGTAAGATCAGCGGCTTAGAGGAACACGTACTTGAGGATGAACAGCACGGTCAGCACGTACATCAGCGGGCTGATCTTCTTTTCCTTGGCCTTGCCGGAGACGACGTTGATGATGGTCCAGGAAATGACGCCGATGGCGATGCCCTCAGAGATGCTGTAGGCAGTGGGCATGGCCAGAATGGTGAGGAAGGCGGGGATGCCCTCGCTGGGGTCGTTGAAGTCGATCTTGACGGCAGAGCCCATCATGTAGAAGCCCACGATGATCAGGGCGGGAGCCGTTGCAAAGGACGGGATGGTGAGGAACAGCGGGCTGAAGATGGTGGCCAGCAGGAACAGGATGCCGGTGGTCATAGCGGTCAGACCGGTGCGGCCGCCCTCGGTGACGCCGGAAGCGCTCTCCACGAAAGTGGTGGTGGTGGAAGTGCCCAGCACAGCGCCTGCGCAGGTGGCGATGGAGTCGGCCATCAGTGCGCCCTTGATGTGGGGCAGCTTGCCGTCCTCGTCCAGCATGTCGGCCTTGGAGGCAACACCGATCAGGGTGCCCAGCGTATCGAACAGGTCAACGAACAGGAAGGAGAACATAACGGCAAAGAAGTTCAGGATGCCAACGCCGGAGAAATCGGTCTTGAACACCTGACCAAAGGTCTTGCCCAGCGCGGAGAAGTCGAAGCTGACGAAGGCGGTGGGAATGACGGAGTACATACCTGCGTCGGGGTTGGGAACATAGATGCCGGCGATCTCGCAGAGGATGCCCAGCACCCATGTGATAAGGATGCCGTACAGGATGCCGCCCTTGACCTTCTTTACCAGCAGGATGGCGGTGATCACGATACCCAACAGGGCAAGGATCGCGCCCATGCCCACGCTGGAGAAGGTCTCGCCCTTGAAGTGCTGGTAGGTGACGAGGGTGGAATCGCTGTTGACGATCAGCTTTGCGTTCTGCAGACCGACAAAAGCAACGAACAGGCCGATGCCCACGCTGACGGCACTCTTCAGGGTCATGGGAATGGCGTTGAAGATGCCCTCACGGACGTTGGTGAGGGACAGCACGATGAAGATGATGCCCTCCACAAAGACGGCCATCAGGGCCAGCTGCCAGCTGTAACCCATGGTGAGAACGACCGTGTAGGAGAAGTAGGCGTTCAGGCCCATGCCGGGTGCCAGTGCAAACGGATAGTTGGCAAGCAGAGCCATAAGCGCAGTTCCAACAAAGGATGCCAGCGCGGTGGCGATCAGAACAGCCTCGGAATCCATGCCCGAGGCGGACAGGATATTGGGGTTGACCGCAAGGATGTAGGCCATGGTCATGAAGGTGGTGATACCAGCCATGATCTCGGTCTTGGCATCGGTGTGGTTTTCTTTCAGATGAAAGATGTTTTCTAACATGAAGAACCTCCTGATTTTAAATAAGAAGCCGTTTTCATAAACACAGCACACCGCCTGAAGGGGGTTGCCCGCATCCGTTCGGCACACCCTGCTTATAAACACAGCTCCCAAAACATCCCGCCGGTGCGTGCGGCGGGAAAGAACAAAAGCTATTGTAGCATGTTCCGCTTGGGTTTGTCCACAAAATAAACACACTTTTTTCATTTTTTGTCCAAAAATTGCAAATGAGTATGACTTTAAACGTTTCCGGGAGATTTGCCACAGGTTTCGCGTGGAAAAATACACTGCTTTCAAAAAATGACAGGATGACGTTGTTTAAAATACAACTTTGTTATACCACATGGATTTTTGCAAATCAAATATACTGTTCGGCCCTGAAAAAGTACACCCTGTCGGAATGCGGCAGACGGTGGTATCCTTTTGCCATAGCCCAGCACATCGGGGCAGAAAGGAGCTGATACCCACACCATGGGGCAGATAAAACAGGCCAAAGGGCTGGAAAGCCTGAGCCGGGCCACCGACACCCTGAGCACCCTGCTGGCGCAGGAGGTCCGGGAGCTGAATGCCCGCCAAAAGGCAGCAAAGAAAACCGGCGCGGCAGACGGCAGCACCATCAAGGGCCTCAAGGAGGCCACGGCGGTGCTCAAGGATCTGGCCGCTGTGGCCAAGACCCTGAACGATCAGGGCACGCAGACAGAGGGCACAGGATGCGGCGTGGTGATCCTGCCGCCCGTGGAGGAAGAAACATGAGCACACAGGAAGCAAGAGCGCCGGTGGTCTGGCGGCCACAACCCAGACAGGCCGAGTTCATGCGCCGCCCGGAGCCGGAAGCGCTGTACGGCGGTGCGGCAGGCGGAGGAAAAAGCGATGCGCTCATCATTGAAGCGCTGCGGCAGGTGCATATCCCGCACTACCGGGCGCTGATCCTGCGCAAGACCTACCCGCAGCTTTCCGATCTGGTGGACAAAAGCCAGATGTACTACCGCAGGGCTTTTCCGCAGGCGCAGTACAATGCCACCACCCATGTGTGGAACTTCCCCAGCGGGGCAAAGATCTATTTTGGTTCCATGCAGTACACCAAGGACCGCACCAACTATCAGGGCAAAGCCTTTGATTTTATCGGCTTTGACGAGCTGACCCACTTTGAATGGGAAGAGTACAGCTACATGATGAGCCGCAATCGTCCCACCGGCCCGGGCACCCGGGTGTACATGCGGGCCACCACCAATCCCGGCGGCATCGGCCACGGGTGGGTGAAGGCGCGGTTCATCACGCCGGCACCGCCCGGCACGCCCATTGTGGAGGAGTACACAGTCAGGCTGCCGGACGGCACCGAGCAGAAGCTGCAGCGCTCGCGGGTGTTCATCCCGTCCAGCATCTTTGATAACCCCGCCCTGCTGGCCAACGATCCCGGCTACCTTGCAAGCCTTGCCAGTATGCCGGAGGCGGAAAAGCAGGCCCTGCTCTATGGCAGCTGGGACAGCTTCAGTGGTCAGGTGTTCACCGAGTGGCGCAACGACCCGACCCATTATCAGGATCAGCGCTGGACGCATGTGATCGCACCCTTCACCATCCCGAAGCACTGGACCATCTACCGCGGGTTCGATTTTGGCTTCTCGAAACCCTTCTCGGTGGGGTGGTACGCTGCGGACGAGGACGGGCGGCTCTACCGTATCCGGGAGCTGTACGGCTGCACGGGCCGCCCCAACGAGGGCCTGCGTATCGACCCGGTGGAACAGGCCCGGCGCATCCGGGAGGCAGAGCAGAACGACCCTCTGCTGCGGGGCAGGGTGATCCACGGCATTGCCGACCCGGCCATCTTTGATGAGAGCCGCGGCGAGAGCATTGCTGCCATGATGGAGCGGGCCCCCGGCTTTTTGCACTGGGCCCCCGGCGACCACACCCGTCTGGCCGGAAAGATGCAGTTCCACTACCGGCTGAACTTTGACACGGACGGCAGGCCGATGCTGCAGGTCTTCAACACCTGCAAACACTTCATCCGCACCATCCCGAACCTTGTGTACGATGAGAGCAATGTGGAGGACATCGACACCCGGCAGGAGGATCACATCTATGACGAGTGCCGCTATGTGCTGATGGAAAACCCCATCAGCCCGCCCTGCCGCTGCGCTGCACCGCCCCTGCAGGACGACCCTCTGGAGCTGCACAAACAGGCAAGATTTTACAGAATTTAAAGGAGAAACGCGATGGACGATTATGAGAACGAGAGCCTGCCGGTGGGCGAAGCACAGGTGGCCGAGGCCATGCAGACGCTGCAGCGCTACAAGGCGGGCAAGGCCGCGCTGGACAAGCGCATTGTGGACAACGAGCTGTGGTTCCGCATGGGCCACTGGAAGAATTACCAGAACCCCATGATGCCCGGCAAGGCCCAGCCCTCCAGCGGATGGCTGTTCAACAGCATTGCCAACAAGCATGCGGACGCCATGGACAACTACCCGGAGCCCAACGTGCTGCCCCGGTCGGCAGATGACGAGGACACCGCACGGGCACTTTCCAGCGTATTGCCGGTGGTGCTGGAACAGGCCGACTACGAGCAGGTGTACAGCGACTGCTGGTGGCGCAAGCTCAAGACAGGCACCGGCGTGACCGGCATCTTCTGGGACCCGGCAATGCGCGGCGGCATCGGCGACATTGCGGTGCGCAGCGTGAACCTGCTGATGCTCTACTGGGAGCCGGGAGCAGCAGATATTCAGGCGTCGCCGGACTTTTTCAGCCTGAGCCTTGAGGATACGGCCCAGCTGAGCGCCCGGTATCCGCAGCTGCGGGGCCGCACCGCCAGTGTGCTGGATGTGCCCCGGTACATCCACGATGAAGGGCAGGACACCAGCACCAAGAGCGTGGTGGTGGACTGGTACTATAAGCGGCCAGATGCCAGTGGACGCATGGTGCTGCACTACTGCAAGTTCTGCAACGGCGTGGTGCTGTACGCCAGCCAGAACGACCCGGCACTGGCAGAAAGGGGCCTGTACGACCACGGACAGTACCCCTTTGTATTTGACCCGCTGTTCGTGGAGGAGGACAGCCCGGCGGGCTTTGGGTACATCGATGTGATGAAGGACTGCCAGACGGCCATTGACAAGATGAACCATGCCATGGACGAGAACGTGCTGCTGAGTGCAAAGCAGCGGTACGTGCTCAGCGACACGGCAGGGGTCAACGAGGAAGAGCTGGCCGATTTCAGCCGGGACATCGTGCATGTGGTGGGCCGTCTGAACGACGACAGCTTCCGTCCCCTGCAGACGGCCGGCCTGCAGGGCAACAGCCTGAGCTACCGCCAGAGCCGCATTGAGGAGCTGAAGGAGATCAGCGGCAACCGGGATATGACGCAGGGCGGCACCGCCGGCGGTGTGACCGCTGCCAGCGCCATTGCGGCCTTGCAGGAGGCAGGCTCAAAGCTTTCCCGCGATATGCTCAAGAGTGCCTACCGCGCCTTTGCCAAGCAGTGCTACCTGATCATCGAGCTGATGCGCCAGTTCTACGACGAACAGCGGGTGTTCCGCATCGTGGGCGAGAGCGGCGAGAACCGGTTCGTGCCCTTCTCGGCGCAGGCACTGCGGGCTGTGCCCGGCGGCAGCGTGGGCGGCGTGGAGCTGGGCAGCCGGGAACCGGTCTTTGATATCGTGGTCAGCGCCGCCAAGAAGAGCACCTTCAGCCGCCTTTCCCAGAACGAGACCGCAAAAGAATGCTATCAGCTGGGCTTTTTCAAGCCGGAGAATTCCGATGCCGCCCTTGCGGCACTGGACATGATGGATTTTGAAGGCATCGAGAAGGTGCGCCAGCGGGTGCGGCAGAACGGCACCCTTGCCCAGCAGCTGGCACAGCTGCAGGACCAGATGGTGCGGATGGCGGCAGTGATCGAGATGCAGGGCAGCGGCCAGAGCGATGCCGATGGCCTGACCCGCAGCGTGAGCAGCGCGTTCACGCAGAAAAACGGGCAGGCTGCAGCCGCAAAGCTGGCGGGCCTTGGCAGCGCACTGCCGGTGGCCGCTGCTGCAAGAGCCATGGATCTACATTGAAAAGGAGGTGAATTTTTATGATGAAGGTTGTTTACAGCGAAATGGATACCCCGGCCGGGATCAACTGCCGGTTGGAAGCTGCCGGTCACGCAGGCTATGCGCCTGCCGGGCAGGACATCGTGTGCGCCGGTGCCAGCACCGTAATGCAGGGGCTTGTGTGTCTGCTGGCAGGCGAAGAGAGTGCCCGCAGCGATGCCTTTGACGAGCCGGACGGCCCGCGTCTGGCGGTGCAGGCAGACGCGCCCTGCGCAGAATGGGTGCAGGGTGCCTTTGAACTGGCCAAGGCCTGCTTTGCACTGCTGGCTGAGCGCTACCCGGAGAATGTCCGCTTTGCGGATGTGAGCCGCCGGGGCGAGAAGAGCATGATGGACCTGCAGCTGTTTGCAAATGAAGGCGGCGATGCCGCCCCTGCTCCCCCGGCCCTGAGCGAAGCACAGACCCGGCAGGCAGTCGCTTCCGGCACAATGAAGCCCGGTGAAGCCGCCCCTGCCGTGCCCGCTGCGCCCCAGCCGGAACCGGAAGACCGGCCTGAGCCGCCCGTTCAGCGCCCGGAGCTGCCGCCGCTGTCCGGCCTTGCCTGCAGCACCCGGACGGCAGTGCAGGGCCTGCACGCCCGCTGGGCGGCAGAAGAAGCGGCCATGCGCCGCAGCCAGCCGGACTTCAATTTGCAGAAGGAGCTGCGCAGCCCGGAAATGCGCCGTCTGATGCAGCTGCCCGGGATGCGGGTGCAGGACGCTTACCGTCTGGCCCATTACGACGAAAACCTGCGCACCGCTGCACAGGCGGTGGAACAGGGGGTGGTGGAGCGGATCCAGCAGCGCGCCGCACGGCCCACCGAAAACGGCATCCGTCCCGGCGGTGCGGCCACCGTCCGCCCGGACGTTGCCAGCATGACCCGCGCCCAGCGCGAAGCACTGGAACGCCGTGTGCTCCACGGAGCACAGATCGAACTGTAACGTTTTGACAAGAGAAAGGAACCAGACTATGAACCACACTTTCAACATCCAGCTGTTTGCCGAGAACCTGAACACCACCGCGACCATGTCGCAGGAAATGAAGACCTTCTATGAGAAGCGTCTCATCGATCAGGCAGAGCCGCGTCTGGTGCACGACCAGTTTGCGGACTACTACCCGGTGCCCCAGAACGGCGGCAAGACCATCGAGTTCCGCAAGTATGACAGCCTGCCCAAGGCGTCCACTCCGCTGACCGAGGGCGTGACCCCCAATGGTCAGACCCTGAACGTGACCACCATTACCAGCGACCTGCACCAGTACGGCGGCTGGACCCCGCTGACCGATGTACTGCAGATGACTGCCATCGACAACAATGTGGTGCAGGCCACCCGTGTGCTGGCAAGTCAGGCGGGCCGCACCATGGACAGCATCACCCGCGATGTGCTGGCAGGCGGCACCAACGTCATCTATGCGCCCAAGCTGGCGGCAGACGGTGCCGAGACCGCCGTGACCAGCCGCAAGGCGCTGGACAAGACCTGCACCCTGACCCCGAAGCTGTTCTTCCAGGCGGCGGCACAGCTGGGTGCCATGAATGCGGACCCCATCGGCGACAGCTACATCGCCATCATCCACCCCTATGCCGCCTACGACCTCAAGACCAGCAAGGAGTTCATTGAGGTGCACAAGTACGCCGACCCGGACACCATGTTCCGTGGCGAGATCGGCAAGCTGGGCAATATCCGCTTTATCGAGACCAGCGAGGCCAAGATCTGGAAGGACGACACCTGCCCCACCGGTCTGGCTGTGTTCGGTACGCTGGTGCTGGGTGCCCATGCCTACGGTGTCACCGAGCTGGAGGGCGGCGGTCTGGAGCACATCGTCAAGCAGCTGGGCTACGGCGACGACCCGCTGAACCAGCGTGCTTCTGTGGGCTGGAAGGGCATGCGCGCGGCAGAGCGTCTGGTGGAGCAGTACATGGTGCGCATCGAGAGCGCATCCAGCTATTCCGCTTCGGCTGCTGCCAACTGAGGAACCCTCTCACCGTTGCAGTCCGCTGATGCGGCGCCGCAACGGAGCTCTCCCGAAGAACGAGCTTTGTTTAAAGGAAGGAGAAAATATGGCTGAAAAGAAAAATGTGCGCATCCGGCTGTTCAAGGACAACAGCCGCTACAAGGGCGACCTGTTCGTCAGCGTCAACGGCGTGAACTATAAGATCCGCCGGGGCGTGGAGGTGGAAGTGCCGCCCGAGGTAGCCGAGGTGCTGGAACACAGCCAGATGCAGGACGAGCTGACCGCCGCCCGCATCGCGGCAGCGGAAAACGCCGCACAGTAATCTGAAGAAAGGAAGCCCGGCTGGGAGCAGCTGCCCGGCCGGGCTTTTTCAGAAAAGGAGTGAGATCTATGACTGTAGGACAGGCGCTGGAGCGCGCCGAAGAGCTGCGCCCGGGCAGCCGCATTGCACTGGCCACCCGGCAGGCGTGGCTGCGGGAGGCAGATGCCATGCTGCGGGAACGCTTTTTCAAACACAGCATCACGGATGCCTACAACGATGTGGGCGCAGACCTTGCATGGGATGACAGCCTGCAGGATGAGGACGTTCTGCTGGCTCCGGCACCCTTTGACGCAATGTATCCCCACTATCTGTGTGCCATGACCGATGCGGCCCTTGGGGAGACCGACCGCTATGCCGGGGAACAGGCGCAGTACAACAGCATTCTGGCCGACCTTGCGGCGTGGCTGCGGCGCACCTATCCGCCGCTGACCGCCGTTCAGTGGCGCTGGTAAGGAGGTGATGGATATGGTCCTTGCAAACCGGACAAAGCTTGCAAACAGCCGCAGCCTTGTGCGGGTGTTCGGCGGGCTGAACGAGACCTACGCCTGCTCGGAAGCAGAGTACAGCGCGGGTGTGAATTTTTCGGCAAGGGATTTTCCCGCCCTGAGCACCCGCAAGCCCCGCCGGAAGCTGCACGCACTGACCGGCCTGAACGGCATGTACCACCTGAACGGTCTGCTGACCATCTGCGGGAAGGATATCATTTATACCCCGGACGCTGCCGGGGCCGACACGGTGGGCTGCACGAATGCGGTTTCCGACAGCCGCAAGGCGCTGGTAGGCATCGGCACGAAGATCCTGATTTTTCCGGACAAGCTGGCCTTTGATACGGCAGACGGCAGCGTTTCTGCGCTGGGCGCAGTATGGAAGGCAGAGGGCCAGAGCGTGCAGTTTACGCCCTGTGATGCCGCAGGCAAGACCTATCAGCCAGACAGCTATGGCAGGGAGGAACCGGAAAAGCCTGCAGACGGGCAGCTGTTTTTAAAGGTGGAGGATGAGGAGCACCCGTGGAGCAGCACCAGCACGCTGGAGGTGTACAGCGCATCCTCCGGCAACTGGACGGCAGTGCCGCTGGACTATTGCCGCATCACGGCAGCAGGCGCACAGAAGCTGTTTGCCCAGTGGGACACCGTGACGGTGTCGGGCACGGCGGCGCAGCAGGCCGGGATGTGGGAAGAACTGAACGGCGATCTGGTGGTGTATGATCTGCTGGAAAACGGCCTGCGGGTGAAGGTGACACCGAAGGGTGAATGCTTTTACGGCACACTGGTGCAGGGCGCGGACAGTGCCCGGTGGACCAGTCTGGACGGCAAAGAGACCCGCAGCTTTGCGGTGAGCACGCCGGTGCGGATGGAACGCCGCGTGCCGGATCTGGACTACATCACCGAGTGCGACAACCGGGTGTGGGGCTGCAGCAGCAAGGAAAACGTGATCTATGCCTGTAAGCTGGGCGACCCCACCAACTGGTTCTCCTACCGTGGCATCGCAGCGGACAGCTATGCCGTCACGGTGGGCAGCGATGGGGCGTTTACCGGAGCGGCCACCTGCATGGGTTATGCGCTGTTTTTTAAGGAGAACACCCTGCACAAGCTCTACGGCTCCAAGCCCTCGGACTTTCAGCTCACATCCCTGCGCTGCAGGGGCGTGGCTAAAAACGCGGCCCGCAGCCTGTGCGTGCTGAATGAGACGCTGTATTATCTTTCGCCGGACGGTGTGATGGCATGGGACGGCAGCATCCCCACCAAGGTGTCCGGTGTGCTGGATTCGGGACGCCTTTCCAATGTACAGAGCGCAGTGGGTGGCGCGCTGGATGGCCGGTATTACCTGCACATTGCCCGCGCGGCAGCGGGGGAAGGTGTGGCAAGGCTGCTGGTCTATGATACCGAGCGTGCGCTCTGGAGTGAGGAGGATGTCTGCTCCTACGAAATGACCAGCACCGGCGGACAGCTTTACCTGTGGGATGGTCAGGCCCTGTGGGCCGCAGACCCCAGCCGCGAGACCGACTGGCAGAGCACGGACGGCGTGGAGGAAAAGCTGAACTTTGAACTGGTCACAGGAGACATTGGTCTGGACGGTGCAGAGGACCGGTATCTTTCCCGGCTGACGCTGCGGCTGGATGCCGAATGCGGCAGCACGGTGACGGTGGCGGCAAGCTATGACGGAGGCCCCTGGGAAACGGTGGCGGAGCTGGCGGCGCAGAATGTGCGCCGGAGCTACGATATGCCGTTCGTTCCCCGGCGGCACGGTACATTGCGGCTGCGCCTGAAGGGCAGGGGACAGATCACCCTGCGCAGCATTGCAAAAACAGTGGCCGCTGCCAAAGGCGGCATTACAGGCGGGGAGGTGTGAAAAATGGCAAGCGTAATGGGCATCAATAAGATCGGTCTGCCCAAGCTCAGTGAGAACATGGACCCGGAGGACGCCCGCGCACTGCGCAGCTACCTGTACCAGCTGCAGGAACAGCTGCAGTATGTGCTGAGCAATCTGGATACCGAAAACATGTCAGAGGAACTGCGTACCAGACTGCAGGCTCTGTAAGAAAAGGAGTTTTTATGGCAAACAAAAAGAAACAGGACGAAGCGCTTGCTGCGGTGCAGGCACAGACGGAGGAAAATGGTCTGTCGGCGGTGCAGAGCGGTTATTCGGCTGCGGGACTGGGCAGCCGCTCGGAGGTGGAAAATGCACTGGCAAATGCCAGCTATAAGCCCAGTCAGACGGTGACGAGTGCAGAGAATGCCCTGAAGGAATGGCAGACGAACCGCCCCGACGACTACGAGAGCCGCTATCAGGATAAGATCGATCAGCTTCTGGGCCAGTTGCTGCAGCGCGGGAGCTTCCAGTACAGCTACACCAAAGACCCGCTCTACCGTCAGTACGAGCAGAACTATCTGCAGAACGCCCACAACGCCAGTGCGGATGCTGCGGCACAGGCGGCAGCACTGACCGGAGGCTACGGCTCCAGCTATGCCGCAAGTGTGGCGCAGCAGGCATACCAGCAGCAGATCGGCGCGCTGAGCAGTGCCATCCCTACGCTGTACAGTCTGGCGCTGGACACTTATACCAGCGGAGGCAACGAGCTGGTGAGCCAGCTGGACCAGCTGAACAGCAGTGAGCAGGACGCGCAGCAGCTGTACAACGACCGGCTGTCGGATTACTACACCCAGCTGCGGCAGAAGGGCGAAGCCTACAACAATGCATATGCGCAGGACTACGGACAGTATCAGGACTACCTGAACCAGCTGGGCACGCTGCACGACTACTACAGCGCACAGGAACAGCAGCAGGCAGCACGGCGCCAGCAGGCGTTCAACAATGTGGTGACTGTACTGGGCGTACTGGGCGATGCGGTGCAGATCGCCCTCAGCGGCACCACGGGTCTGGGTTCCATGGTCAGTGGACTGCTGAACACCGGCTACAACATCTATTCCGGCAACCGCCAGTACGAGGCAGACCGTGCCGACACCCAGTGGAACCAGCAGCTGCAGGAGCGGCAGTATCAGGACAGCCTGAAGCAGCAGCTCTATGAAAATGAGGCCAGCGAGCGGGAATATCAGGACAAGCTCAATCAGCAGAAGTTCAACAACGACGTCACCAGCCAGAAGCTGAACATTGCAATGGGCGAGTGGAACCTGAAAAAGAACAATGCGGCCCAGAAGGCCAGCCGGGCGGGCAGTGCGGCATCCGGCACGGCAGCTTCCGGCCGGGCGGGCAGCGGCAGCTCTTCCGGTACGGCCAACCGCAGCACGAGCAGTGCCACCCGTCTGGGCAGCGACACCTCTCGGAACGTGACGGTGCCCTACATGGCGATGCTGATGCGCAGTCAGGGCAAAAACGATACCAGCATCAGCAGTGCGCTGCGCAGGGATGGCTATTCCAGTGCAGAGATCGCGCAGATCCTGCAGCAGATGAAGCGCTGACTGCAATAAAGAAAAAGCGCTGAACAAAAAAGCATGTGCAGACCCCGGGAAACTACAGTTCTCCAAAGGGTCTGCACATGCTTTTTTAGCAGAAAATATTGGCGCGGGGGCAGAGTTCCACTGGGCATCCCGCCAAATAAAAAATCCGCCGATGCAAAGCATCAGCGGATTTTTTGGTGGGGTGCCCAGTGGGACTCGAACCCACGGTCTCCAGATCCACAATCTGGCGCGTTAACCGACTACGCTATGGGCACCACATAGATGCGCCCGAAGGGACTCGAACCCCCGGCCCACTGCTTAGAAGGCAGTTGCTCTATCCACCTGAGCTACGGGCGCACGTTGTTATCCCATTGGGTTCCTTTATGGCGGCAGCTGTGTGTCGGCACACGCTGCGAGAAGTATAATACCATATGGCCCCCATTCTGTCAAGCATAAAATGCAAAATTCTTTTTTCTTTTTTCAAAACCTGCCAGACCCGGCCTTTACAGCTGCCACATGCCCGCATAGCCCAACGCAAAACCCAGCACGGCTCCGCCAACGACATCCCGGATGTGATGCACGCCGGTCAGCACCCGGCCGATGCAGATGAGCACGGTGATGCCCACCATCGCCCAGCCGGCTTTCGGGTAGAAGTACATCCACACCATGGCCAGCACGGCGGCGCTCAGCGCATGACGGGAGGGAAAGGAGTGTCCCTTTGTTTCCTTGCGGCGCAAGGGCTCAAAGCCGGGCTGCTCATAGGGGCGGGGCAGATTGAGCTTATCGCGCAGGATGGTGCCGCCCCAGAAGGTGAACCCCGGTACGAACACCGCGCGCGCAATGGTCACCATAAAGTCCAGCGCAGCCTGACTGCCCAGCAGATGGAACAGCCGGACATTCAGCAGGCAGAGCAGCACGGGGTAGCATACAAAGGGGATGAGCGGCAGCCAGCGGTCCAGCGCCACCACACAGCGGCTGACAGCGGGGTGGGCATCCATCCAGCTGTGCAGGGCGTGATAATGTTCTGCAGTCAAAACAGATCCCTCCGCATCAGGTCGGAATTTTTACAACAGGTCAAAAGCAGGTATCCAGATAGTTTTCCACATCAAAGGGCTCCGGGGTGGAATCCTTGCGCAGATACAGCGGATGATGGGGATGTCCCTTTTTGCTGCGTCGGCCAAAGGTGACCCATGGGATCTCCCTTTCCCGGGTCAGGGCGACCATTTCCCGCATCAGGCCGGGCAGGTAGTCCCGCTTTTCGATCAGGGTGCCCCATGCCGCCCACATGGTGGGTTCGGTCTGGGCCAGAACTGCCCGGAGCCAGCGCAGATTTTCGTCGCACAGGGCACGGTCCGGCACGCGATCCATATCATTTGGGTCGGTGGCGCGCTGGGGATATACATTGAACATGATCCAGCTGTCAAAGCCGTTGGCGGCGGCAAGACGCTCCACACTTTTCAGGGTAGGGTCCAGTGCGCCGGGCTGTGCGGTGCTGGGGTTGATGCCGATGCACACCAGCGGGTGCCGGCCCACACGGCCCAGCACATAGCGGTAGGGCTGGTATGTATGGGGTTCGTAATACCAGATGCCGCCGGGGTATTCGTCGGCCTTGAGAACGGGAATCTGTTCGGTCTGCATGGGTGAGCTGCTCCTATCATCAATTACTTTCTATTATCGTACCTGAAAGTGCAGGATAAATCAACTCTTTTGTGCGGAAAATCCTCCCATAAAATCAAATTTCATGGTATACTGAAGCAGGACGCTGCGGCAGCTGGCTGCAGCGCATTGCAGCTGAAAAAAAGGAGCAACTATGCTGGAAGATTACAAGAACGCACTGAAGAGCGGCCAGCGTGCTTACCGCGCCTGCGTGGCGCGCGGCCAGTCGCCGTATCTGGCGGTGCTGGACGATATTCTGGTCAATGTGAACATTGTGGCGCAGGAGCCGCTGGGCCTTGTGGAGATCCCGGCGGAAAGCATCGTCGGCACAAAGACCAGCGGCCGTCACACCGCCTTTGCACCGAACTTTATGCCCCTGCTGGAGCCGGACACCGAGTTTGCAGGCAAGTGGTCGAACCTCTGCGATGCGCATTTGGACGAGGGCATCCACACCCCCATCATCGCCTATGAGTTCCTGAACAAATTCTATGTGCAGGAAGGCAACAAGCGGGTATCGGTGCTCAAGTATTTTGATGCGGTCAGGATCGCGGGCACGGTCACGCGGCTCGTCCCGGAACGGAACGACAGTCTGGAAAACCGTATCTACTACGAATTTCTGGATTTTTACAAGCTCTCCAAGGTCAACGATGTGCATTTCTCCCGTCTGGGGGGTTACGCAAAATTGCAGACGCTGGTGTGCAAGGCCAGCGGAGAAAGCTGGACGGATGATGATCGGCTGAGCTTTTCCTCCTTCTATACCATGTTCCGCCAGCAGTTTCTGGCTCTGGGCGGCGGCGGACTGAATCTGACTGCCGGCGATGCCATGCTGGTGTATCTGTCGGTCTACCGTTACGCGGACGCCTGCGAGAGCACGCCCAGCCAGATGAAGCAGAATCTGGAAAAGCTGTGGGATGAGGTGAAGGTGCTCACCGAGCCGCAGGCCGTGGCCCTTTCGCTGGAGCCGAAGCAGGGCCCCGGCGAACCGCTGCTGGCAAAGCTGAACATCTTTACAAAGCCCAGCGAGCTGAAGGTGGTGTTCCTGCACGAGCACAACGCCGAAAACAGCGCATGGGTGCGCGCCCACGACAAGGGCATCGAAGCGCTGCAGCAGGCGTTCCCGGACCGGGTATTCATCACCCGCAAAGAGAACATCGAGCCCGAGGTGGACGCGGAGCAGGTGCTGGAGGATGTGGCCCACGACAATGCCGACGTGGTGTTCACCTCAAGTGCCCGGATGCATACCGCCTGCCTGAAGGTGGCGGCCCAGCACCCCAAGACCCGCATCCTGAACTGTTCGCTCAACGCGCCGCATCCGCTGGTGCGCACCTACTATCCCCGCACGTATGAAGTGACCTATCTGCTGGGAATGCTGGCCGGCGTGATGGCAAGGACCGACCGCGTGGGTTATGTGGCGGCAAACCCGGTGTATGGCATCCCGGCGGCAGTAAATGCCTTTGCGCAGGGCCTGAAGACCGTGCGCCCGGAAGCAAAAGTGGTGCTGCGCTGGGCCTGCCTGCAGGACCCGGCGCACCCGCTGGATTTCTCCGACCGGCAGGATGTGGAGATCTTCTATGCCCGCGATAACCGCGAGCCGGAAGGCACCCACCGGGATTACGGCCTTGTGCGCCGCATGCCGGACGGCAGTTTGCAGCCGCTTGGCCTGCCCGTGTGGCGGTGGGATACGTTTTATATCGAGATCGTGCGTTCCATTTTTGACGGTGCATGGGACAGCGATGCTGCCGGTGCCCGGGCGGTGAATTACTGGTGGGGCATGCGCAGCGGTGCAGAGGAGATCGATTACAACAAAGACCTGCCCGCAGGCACCCTGCAGCTGCTGGATCTGATGGAAAAGATGCTGCACGAGGATGATCTGCGCATCTTCCCGGAAGACCTGTTCGCGCAGGGGCATGTGCTGCACTCGCCGGAAGCCACCCTCTACAGCCCCAAGGAGCTGATGGAGATGGACTGGCTGGACGAATGCGTGGAAGGCGGACTGCCCCACTACGATGAGCTGGATGTCAAAACCCATACGCTGATGTCCATCAACGGCATCAATACCCTGAAAGGATTTATAAAATAAGCGGCCCGCGGCCGAGAGAGAATGGAGCAAACCTGAAGTGAAAATTCTTGCAATTTCGGATGTGCCCTCTAAAGCGCTGTGGGATTACGGTACCCGGGAACATCTGGAGGGGATCGACCTGATCCTTTCCTGTGGAGACCTGCCGCAGAAGTATCTGGAATACCTTACAAACTTTACAGCAGCCCCTATTTTGTATGTCCACGGCAACCACGACGGCAGCTACCGCGAAAATGAGCCCGGCGGCTGCATCTGTGTAGACGACAGCGTTTATGTGTGGAAGGGCCTGCGCATCATGGGGCTGGGCGGCAGCATCCGCTACAACAACCGGGAGGACAGCTTTCAGTATACGGAACGGGAAATGCGCCGCCGTGCGCACAAGCTCTCGCGCAGGGCTCATCAGGTGGGAGGCATCGATCTGCTGCTGACCCATTCGCCGGCAGCGGGTCTGAATGATAGTACAGACCGCGCCCACAAGGGGTTTGAATGCTTCAACGATCTGATGGACGAATACGAGCCGCAGTGGTTCGTACACGGGCATGTGCACCTGAACTATGATGCCAAGCTGCCGCGCGTGTGCACCCGCGGCGGGACGACGGTCATCAATGCCACGGAGCGCTATGTGTTTGAGATCCCGGACCCGGACCCTGAGATCCGGAACCACCCGTTCTGGAAAAAGTGGTTTGGGGTGTAATACATCACAAAAAAGCAGCCCTGCATCGTGATGGTGCAGGGCTGCTTTTGCAATTGAAATGGAGCCATTTGTGGGAACGGAAGGCCCGCAGCGGAACAGGTGCGGAGTGCATCGCCGCAGGCCGGAAAAAGCAAGATGAAAATTACAGCTCCAGCTTGCCGGAAACTTTATTGATGACGTAGTAGGCGGCACCTTCCTCAGGCTTGATATAGACCTTGCAGGACTGCACGCCCACCTTGTGGGTGGCACGGTAATCGGCCTTGGCGCGGTCAATGATATCGGTCACGTTGTACTGCTTGCCGCTGAACTCCACGTACAGCTCCGGTGCAAGCGGGGGACGGCCGCGGCGTGCAGAGGCCTTGGCGGATTTGCGGGTCTTGGTCTCCTTCGTCTCCTTGGCCTCAGCGGCAGGAGCTTCCACAGCAGGAGCAGCCGCTGCGGTCTTTTTCTTTTCGGGCATAGATGAACCCCTCCTTGATCGTATTTGGATGCTGCACAATGGGTTGCACAGCATTGGCTCCATGAAATATATTACTTATATAATATGTTTTTGGAAATGGTTTGTAAAGTCTTTTTTGCAAAAAACTTTCGGAAAAAGGCAGGAAATCGGGAAACAAACTGTCCGGAATGCTTTTTGCGGACGCAGTGCCGTACAAATACCGCCAAAGCACAGAAAAAGGCAGACTTTTCACAGCACCTCCGAGGAAGCCGAAAAGTACAAACCTTTCGGGTTAAAAACGCGGTTTCCGGGTGCCGATTTACTCCCGGCAAAGCTTTTGCGCGTGCTGCACTACGGGCAGAAGAAGCTCCGCATCCCAGTCCTCTGCAAGGGTGAACAGCAGCTGATAAACGGCGGTCTGCGCCTGCCCCTGCGGGCGCTTTTGGGCCAGTGCGAATGCGGCGGAAAGCATTTGCAGTTTGAGGGTGCGGATCGTTTCCGGTGCGGCCCACAGGCGGGCAAGGTCGTAATCGTTCGTGTTGCCGCAGGGCATGGCGCAGGAGGCACAGCCCGGGGCAACGCGGTGCTTTTCGGTGTGTACGGTCTCCAGCATCCGGTGCAGCTTTTCCTCCGGTGCATCCGGCTGTGCGGCAAGACGAAGACCGGCGTTCAGCACCTCGTCGGTGTCGTCCGTTTTGGGCTCGCTAGTGGTGGCCCGGGCAAGCCCCACAAGGGCACCGAGAAGGGCATCTCTTGCCTGCTGGGCAGGGGTGACAGGCGCTTTTAAAAGTTCAGGCATGGCACAGTTCCTTTCAATGGATCTTTCTGCGGAAAGTATAGCCGATTTTATAGCTGTTTACAAGCGGGAAATATTTAAATCGGCGGAACACAAAAAATCCTCTAGCGTAGCGACTTGGATTTTTTGTATGGAGCCCAACTGCTTTGGGGTTACTAGGGGCGAGTAGCCCCTAGTTTGCAACGGCGACGACCGCGGCCAGCGGCCGAAACAGGGAGGAGCTGTTGGGGCAGCGGCCTGCAGGATGCGAGTGCCGCGCAAGGCACGAAGCAAACGCAGGGAGCCGCAACCCGCCGCCTCCCGCGCCTCGAAAGTAGCGGGCGCTTTTCTGGTACTCTTTTGTGCGCGCAAAAGAGTACATACTCGGCGGAGATGTTCTTTGCAAAAGGAGCGAAACTTTAAGTACGCGACTGTGCTCTACAAAAAATATTAAAATAAAAGTCCCCTCTTTCGAGGGGACAAAAGACGAAATTAAACCAACTCAGGAACCTTTGCAGCCAGCAGCTCCGCCAGCTGTGCGTGACCCTTGCGGGTCAGGTGCATGAAGTCCACCTGATTGAACTCGCAGTCCTTTGCGTCCAGGAAGTGCACGCCCTGCCGCTCGCAGATGATGCGGAGCTGCCCGGCTACACCAGCAGATTTTTCCACACAGCCATCGCCCATCACAGCGTCGTGGAAGCCTGCGCCGATGGGAGGAGGTGCCACCACCAGAATGTTGGGCTGCTTGGTGCCCCAGCAGTCCACGCTCTTGGCTTTGAGGATCAGCCGCTCCATGCCCGCAGCGATGCAGGCGGCGTTGGCACCAAAGCGCTCTTTGACGTCATTCGTGCCCAGCATGATGATAAGCAGGTCGATGACCTCATGGCTCTTGAGCAGGGCATAGATGACGCTGAGGGCATCCATGGATTCGTGGATGGGGTCCACAAACACGGTGGTGCGGCCGGAAAGGCCCTCTTCCGTCACAAGATATTCCTCGCCCAGTGCCTTCTGCAGGCGGCAGGTCCAGCGCTCCTCTTCATTGAAGCGGATGCCGTGGTCGGCGCAGTCGTTGGGGTCGGCACAGTAGCCGTGGGTGTTGGAATCACCCAGACAGAGGATATGTGTTTTCATATACAATTACTCCTTTTCCATGGTCTGTCGGAAGTAGTACACTGCGCCCACCATACCG
This sequence comes from Faecalibacterium sp. 3, assembly GCF_048323735.1. Taxonomy (NCBI): domain Bacteria; kingdom Bacillati; phylum Bacillota; class Clostridia; order Eubacteriales; family Oscillospiraceae; genus Faecalibacterium; species Faecalibacterium sp. 3. The sequence goes on along the minus strand of NZ_JBLWFN010000001.1, from coordinate 605,117 downwards.
GCGTCGTTGTGCAGCTGAGCGGCACGCACTTCCAGCCCCTCTGCAAAGGCGGGCATGACCGATGCTTTCACCTTTGCGGCAATGGGGTCGATCAGCAGTTTCTGCTGCGCGCTCACGCCGCCGCCGATCAGGATGAGCTGCGGGTTGAAGATGTGCACCATGCCGGCAAGGCCCTGTGCGATCTCGTCCGTCCATGCATCCAGCAGGGCAAGAACTGTTTCGTCGCCTGCTTCTGCGGCAGCAAAGATGGCGCGGCCATCCTTCCATGCCGGGTCTTTTTCCTGTGCGGCGCGCACCAGCGCGGTGGTGGCGGCGTAGCGTTCCCAGCAGCCCTTTGCGCCGCAGGTGCAGTTCACACCGTCCAGCGCGTGGGTGCGATAGTGGCCCAGCTCACCGCCAAGGCCCCGCGCGCCCTCCAGCAGACGGCCTCCGGTCAGGATGCCGCCGCCCACGCCGGTGCCCAGTGTCACGCCGATGACGTCCGTACAGCCCTGTGCGGCACCGACCCACACTTCACCCAGCGTCATGCAGTTGGCGTCGTTGGCCACTGTGACGGGCAGGCCGAAGTCTTCTTCCAGCGCAGCTTTGATAGGGCTGCCGATGTAGTTGGGAAAGTTGCCGCAGGTACCGGCCACGATGCCCTTGCGGCTGTCGATCTGACCGGTGGCCGAAACGCCGATGCCCGCAAGACTTTCCACCGGGATGGAATTTGCGGTCAAAAACTCCTTTGCGGCCCTGCGCACGGTGGTGAGAACAGGCGTCTGGTAGCCGTCAAAGCTGACGCTCTCTTCGCCCTTGAGCAGCACCCTGCCGGTCTCGTCCACGATGCCCAGCTTGACGGCGGTGCCGCCGATATCAATGCCAAAATACTGTTTCATCCGGCACACTCCATTTTATTTTTTTGCGGCGTTGATGGCACCGGTAAAGCGGGCCGTGATCTCTGCCGGGCGGGTGATGGCACCGCCCACCACCAGTGCGAATGCACCGGCTTCCAGCGCCTTGACCGCCTGCTCCGGGTAGTGGATGTGGCCCTCGGCAATGACCTTTGCCGGGCACTCTGCGGCCAGCCTATGGACGAAATCAAAGTCGATATCGTCAATGCCCTTGGTCTCCGGGGTATAGCCGCGCATGGTGGTGCCCACAAAGTCGGCACCGGCTTCGGCGCAGGCCATGGCGTTCTCAAAGTTGTCGCAGTCGGCCATCACCAGCTGGTCGGGGTACTTTGCCTTGATGGCGCGGATGAACTGAGCAGAGGTGGAGCCGTCCGGGCGCAGGGCACCGGTGCCCTGCACGGCAAGAATGTCCACCCCGCAGGCCACCAGCTCGTCCACTTCCTTCATGGTGACGGTGATGTACATGGGCGTGCCGGGGTAGTCCTTTTTGATGATGCCGATGACAGGCAGATCCACCACCTGCTTGATCTGGGTGATGTCCCGCACGGTGTTGGCGCGGATGCCCACAGCGCCGCTCATGGCGGCGGCTTTTGCCATCAGCGGCATCACGCCGCCCTCTTTCGTGTACAGGGGCTCGGTCTCCAGTGCCTGACAGGAGACGATCAGACCGCCCTTGATCTGAGCAAACAGCTTTTCCTTATCCATCGTTCAATCCTCCATCCGAATCTTTACAACAGCCTTGCGCACGCCCACACAGCCGTGCTGTACAAGGCCGGGTTTGTGCAGCTCTGTGGGGAAGAACAGCACAAAGCGTCCCTCACCCAGTGCACCGGTCACGACACTGGCGCTGTCCTGAAAACCGCAGTCGCCGGTAAAATCGCCGATCTCCCTGCCGGGATTTGTGGTAAAGCCCCAGCCCTCGCTGCCGGTGATGTCGAGCTGCAGGTCGGCGTACTTTTTGTGATATTCCGGGTGGTAGCCATCGTCCGAATGGAGCGTGGCATCCATCGTGTTGATAAAAACTTCCTCGCCATCCACCTCGGTGCGGCCCAGCGGCAGGCTGGCAGGATCGTGGGTCAGCAGGTAATCAATGGCCGTATCGAGATTTTTGCAAAGGCCCTTGTAGCGCGTCAGATGCTGCAGGGTATCACAGATCATAAAACGTCCCTCCAAAAATAAGCGCCCGCTCTCCCCTCTGAAAAGAGACGGAGAGGGGCGCTGCTTCAATTTTACAGCTTTGCGATGGCAGCTTCGATCATGGCCTGTGCTTCGGCCACGATGGCTTCATCTTCCGGGATCAGGCCGGGCATCGGCTCACGCACGCCGCCCAGCTCCAGACCGTACATCCGGCGCAGGATCTCCTTCTGCACTGCGTACAGGTTGCCGTGGGCTTCGCACATTTTGTAGATGATGCGGTCGGCCTCGTACTGGATCTCCTGAGCCTGCTTGATCTCGCCCTTGTTGATGTGATCGTTCATGGCCAGATACAGCTCGGGCATAACGGCGTAGGTGCCGCCGATGCCGCCGTCTGCGCCGATGACGCGGCCGGAAACAAACTGCTCATCGGGACCGTTGAACACCACAAAATTCCCCTCGCCGCGGGCGGCGATACCGGCATCCTTGAACATCTGGATGTCCTGGGTGGGCATGGAACTGTTCTTCACTGCGATCACGTTGGGGTTCTTCAGCATTTCCTTCAGCAGGCTCATGGTCAGGCCGGTGCCTGCCAGCTGCGGGATGTTGTAGATGACGAACTCGGTGTTGGGAGCAGCAGCGGACATATCGTTCCAGTACTTTGCAATGGCGTACTCCGGCAGGTGGAAGTAGATGGGGGGAATGGATGCAATGGCGTCCACACCCACGCTCTCGGCATGGCGGGCCAGCTCTACGCTGTCGGCGGTATTGTTGCAGCCGACATGCGCAATGACGGTCAGCTTGCCCTTGGCTTCGCTCATCACGGCTTCCAAAACGGCCTTGCGCTCATCCACATGCTGGTAGATGCACTCGCCGGAGGAGCCGCCTACATACACGCCCTTGACGCCCTTGGCGATCAGATGGCGGGTGAGGGCCTTGACGCCCTCGGTAGAAATATTGCCCTCTGCGTCGTAGCAGGCGTAAAAGGCGGGGATGACACCCTGATACTTTGTAATGTCTTTCATGGTTACATAATCCTTTCTTAGCCCTTAACAGCACCCATTGCGATGCCTTTGGTAAAGTACTTCTGGAAAATGAGGAAGATGATGATGATAGGCACAGCAGCCAGTGCGGCACCTGCCATGATCAGGCCAAAGTCGGTGCTGTTCTCAGCCTGCAGCTTTGCAATGCCCAGAGAAATAGTCAGGTTGCTGGTGCTGGACAGCATGATCAACTGCATGAAGTAGTCGTTCCAGCTGTTGATGAAGGTGAAGATGGCCAGCGCACCGATGCCCGGCTTGACCATGGGCAGCACGATGTCGATAAAGGTCTTGGCCTCGCTTGCGCCGTCGATGCGGGCCGCTTCCAGCATCTCAGTGGGGATGCCCTCACTGAACTGCTTCATCAGGAACACGCCAAAGGGCCAGCCCACGATGGGAAAGATAACGGCCCAGATGGTGTTGTACAGATTCAAAGAGCTCATTTCGCGCAGCAGGGGGATCAGGATGACCTGCTTGGGCAGAGCCATTGCACACACGATGAGGGTGAACAGCAGCTTGCGGCCTACAAAGCGCTTTTTTGCCAGTGCATAGCCGGCCATGGCGGCGGTGATGCAGGTGAGGATCATGGACATGACGGCCATGAACACGGTGTTGATCATCCAGCGGATGGCAGCGGGAGCGGTGGGGCCTACCGAGAAGTAGATGGGCTCGCCGTTAGCGCTGAACTTGGAGCCAAAGGGCACAGCCAGCTGCCACAGCGGGGCGCTCTTGCCGGAGAACAGCTTCTGATAGTTGGTCAGCACCCACTGGCTGGGCCACCATTCGGGGGTGGTGGCGTTGATGGCGGCACCGGTCTTGAAGGAACCGGTGATGATCCAGTACAGCGGGAAGGCGAACAGCACCGCAACGATGCTGATGAGGATCAGCGTCAGGATCATGTAGGCGCTCATCTTCTTGAGCTTGCTGGGGTGACGCTTCAACGGTTTTTGCTTTTTTGCAGCGGCATTTGCACTCATTGTCCGGCACCTCCTTTAATTATCCTGGTTGCCCAGCTTGAACTGAACAGCCGACAGAATGGCGATGATGACTGCCAGCACCACACCCATTGCGTTGCCGTAGCCGTAGCGGTACAGCTTGAAGGCGGTGTAGTAGATGTAGTACATGATGGTATCGGTGCTGTGGTTGGGGCCGCCGGAAGTCAGCAGCTGGATCAGCGCAAAGCACTGGAAGGAGTTGATGGTGGTAATGACCAGAATGTACAGGGTGGTGGGCATGATGGCGGGCCACTTGATCTTCCAGAAGCACTGGAAATCGGTGGCACCATCCACTTCTGCGGCTTCCACGATGGACTGGTCCACATTGCCCAGAGCGGAAACGTACAGCACGATGGGCTGGCCCACAGAGGTGGTGAGCAGGATCAGGATGATGCAGCCCAGAGCAAAGCGCTCATCGCCCAGCCAGTTGATGTTCTTGTCAATGAGGCCCAGAGTCTTGCCCAGATAGTTGAAGATGCCGTAGTAGTTGTTGTACATCCACTTCCACACCACGGTAACGGCCACGGAGCCGGTGACGACGGGCAGGTAGAACACGCAGCGGAAGAGGCTGGTGGCCCACTCGGGGAGGTCTACGATGGCAGAGGAGACCCACAGCGAGAAGGCGCAGGTGACGGGCACCGACACCACCACGATGATGAAGGTGTTCTTTAAGGCACCCAGAAAGATGGGGTCTGTGAACAGTTCCTTATAGTTTGCAAGCCCCACAAAGATATCGGCACGGTTCATGGTGGAATCGAAGAAGCTGGTCACCACGCACAGCACCATGGGATAGATGACGAAACCCAGGAAGAAGATCAGGCTGGGCAGCAGGAAACAGTAGGAGGCAAAGGTTTCGCGCCGTACCAGCGCACTGCTGCGCTTGGGCTCTTTGATCGCCGTTTTTGCAGCCAAAAGAATCACCGTTCCTTTCCGGTCGAGATGTTATTTTGCTTTTTTCACAAATAAAGCCCCTCCCTCGTCGGGATCTTCGAGGAAGGGGCGAAGAATCAGTAATTATCTGCCCCCGGCAGAGTGGATGGGCTTATGCCTGAGCAGCTGCGTTTGCGTTATCAACAAAGGTCTTGACGGCAGATTCAACGTCCTCACCGGAACCAACGCGCTGCAGCATGTTCCACCACTCGGTACGAGCAGTTGCCCAGCCCGGAGTGATCTGGTAGTAGTCGCCCAGATAAGCCATGAACTTGCTGTACTCGCTCATGATCTCGTTGTCGGCGTAGATATCGCCCACGCTGGTACGGACCGGGAAGTAGGTGGAAGCCAGCACGCTGTCCTTGACCTGATCGGGGTCGGCCGCGATGAAGTCGATGAAGGTCTTGGCTGCTTCGATCTTGGTCTCGTCGCCGTTATCAAAGATGCCGAAGCCCCAGATGCCGCCGCACAGCTTCGGGTCGCCGCTTTCGGTGGGGAAGGCCATGGGGAAGATCTCGTCGCCATCGTTGGTCAGACCGGCGTCGTTGTTGTCGCTGTTGGCCTGCTGTGCAATGTTCCAGCAGAAAGCCATCTGCAGGGTGCCGTTGCGGAACAGGGTGATCTCGTCGCCGCCTGCGATGGAAGCGTCAAAGTTGATGCCCTTGGTGTCGTGCAGGGTCTGGATGGCCTTGATGTTCTCGGCGGAGTCGGCAGTGTACTTGGTGTGGGCTGCATCAGTAAAGGTGCCGCCGTACATGTTGTTGATGATGGCGCGGGTGCCCTGGTCGCCGCCCTGACCTGCGCAGTAGATGGCTGCAACGTTCTCGTAACCGCCGTTGTACAGGGCGTCAACGGTCTTCAGGAAGCCGTCGGTGCTCCAGGTGTGCTTGTCGGTATCGATGTACTGGTCAGCGCCCACTTCCTTGACCTTGGTCATGTTCACGGCCATGCAGTGTGCGGTCATGCACAGGGGGTACTCGTAGTAGTTGCCGGCGGTATCCTTGCAGGCAGACTCAACGGACTCGTAGATGTCCTTCTTGGCATCGTCGGTCCACAGGTCGTTCAGCGGAGCCATGACGCCCTTTGCGCCCCAGTTTGCAACCAGACGCTCGGGACCTTCCATGATCAGGTCGGGTGCGCTGCCGCCCTCGATGGCGGTGTTCACCTGATCGTCGCCGTTGGTGTAGTCCAGATACTCCACAGTGACCTTGATGTCAGGATACTTGGCGTTGAAGCTGGAAACGAGGTTCTGAACGGTCTCGTCATTGCCCCAGCCGCCGATGGGGTATGTCCACAGCTTGATGCTGGTGGAGGAAGCGGCTGCGCCTGCAGCGGAGCTTGCGGGTGCAGAAGAAGCAGCGGTGGTAGAGCTGGAAGAACCGCCGCAGGCGGCCAGAGCGCCGGCTGCTCCCAGAATGCCAGCGGCCTTCAGGAACGAACGGCGGGAAATGCAGTTTTTCATAGTAGTTTCTCCTTCGCATTCAAGATGCTTCACGTTGATGGCGGCCTGCCGTGCCAGCGGCCGCTCTTGATGGCTCCATTATAGAAAAATATTTTCATTTTGTCCATTCACGGGTTTCATAAATTTTCAGAACAGCAATATGCATAGTGCACAAAAATGTGGGATATATGATAAAATGCAAAGAAAAGCTCCCTTTACTCTCCTGAATTTATTACAAAATGGTACAAACCTATCACTTCTGTGGTGAAAAAGAATTTCTGAACAAAAATGTAAAATTGAAAAGGTTTTTCACAAAATGGCCTGTTTTTCCATCAAAACTGTGTGCTCTGCACAGAACTGCAGGCCAAAATGTGGGCAATGCGTCTCTTGCGAAGCGGGGGTGATTCTTTTATACTTTTTATAGAAGGTGAATGAAACGGTCGGCAGCGGTTCCGGGTCTGTGGACTGCTGCGCCGGAAAAGAGGAAAAAGAAAAAATGGCAACGAATTTTTGGGAGCTGCTGCAGCAGCATCAAGGCGACCTGACAAAATCGGGCCGCACCGTGGCAGAGTACCTCCTGCAGCATGCGGGGGAAGCGCAGTACCTGTCCATTTCCTCACTGGCAAAGGAATGCTGCGTGGCAGAGGCCACCGTGTTCCGCTTCTGCCGGGCGCTGGGGTTTGAGGGCTACCACGAAATGCGCATTGCGCTGGCACAGGCCAATGCCACCGGTGCGCTGGTCAACCAGCGTGTGCCGGAACCGGACGCCGACACGGCCACCCTGTGTGAGCACGCCAGTGCCCTGCTGATGACCACCATCAACGGCACACAGAATGCGCTCTCGCCGGAAGCGGTGGACAGAGCCTCGGAGCTGCTGCGCAAGGCGCGGCAGGTGTACTGTCTGGGTCAGGGCGGCAGCATGCTGATTGCCAACGATATCTGCGCACGGTTCGCCTGCATTTCCACCAAGTTCCGCACGGCGGGCGACAGCCATCTGCAGCTGGTCACGGCCAGCCTGATGACGCCGGAGGATGTGGTGCTGTTTGTCTCCTATTCCGGTGCTACCCGGGATATGCTGGAGACCCTGCGCACAGCCAAGGCGGCAGGCGCAAAGATCATCCTGCTGACCCATTACGAGGACTCGCCCGGCGCAAAGCTGGCAGATGTCGTGCTGCTGTGCGGTGCACAGGAAAGCCCGCTGGACTCCGGCAACATCCCCATCAAGGTGGCACTGCTGTACGTGGCAGAGGTGCTTGTGCTGCGCTACACCATGGACGATCCCCAAAACGTCATGGATGCACAGGACCGCACCAGCGAAGCGCTGGCGGTGAAGATGCTGTAAGAGAAGGGCCGGCCGATCCGCAGCTCTCCCGGAAAAAACAAATGATCCGAACCGGTCACTCCATAAAGGAGGATCTGGTTCGGATCATTCTGGTTTATCGAGTGCCGATGGTGGGGGTCGAACCCACACGGTATTGCTACCAATAGATTTTGAGTCTACATCGTCTGCCATTCCGACACATCGGCTGATATCATGATTCTGAAAGAACATTGCTATTATAGCGGATTTTCGGAACAAAATCAAGACTGAGTTTCCTGCAGCTGCAAAAATCGAACGTCTGCCGAGAACGGCGGCGCCCTGCGCCGTCAGCCGGAAACACTGCCGGAGAGCCGCCCTGCACAGGGAGCAACTCTCCGGTTTCTTTGTGTCCGGGAGAAAAAACGAAAGTCCAGTCCTTGCCCGCAGGCGCAGGCTGTGTTACACTGTAAAAAACATGGGATACTAGGAGGAGATCACTTTTGAAACATCTGCATCGGTTTGTGCGCCGCGCGGCGGCGTTTGTGCTGGCGGCTGTACTGTGCGTTTGCGTACTGGCCCCGGCGGCTTCGGCAGCGGTCACCATTGGCGGGGCGGACACCACCCTGATCCCTGCCGAGGAGGAAAACTGCCTTGCGTGGCTGTTCGGCTCTTCGGATACCATCACCATGCCCTACCTGAACATCAAGGGGCAGGGCCTGCGGCGCAACGTCACGCTGGATCTGGTGGACTGTCTGGTGGGCATCACCTACACCGAGCTGGGGTCCATTGGCAGCTATGTCAGTGCCAGCGCCGCCCAGCAGGCGTGGAAGGCACAGGCTGTGGCCATCCATTCCTATCTGGAATACCACAAGCAGTACGGCTCCTCGTCCAATGCCCTCATCTACACCCCGGTGGATCAGATCCCGTCCTCGGCACGGGAGGCGATCCGCAGGGCGGTGGAGCCGGTGAAGAACGAGGTGCTCACCTATAACGGCGGCGTCTGCGACGCCGTGTGGTCGGCCAGTGCGGGCTACAACACCCAGACCGGCGTGTACGGCACCTGTTCCAGCCGGGACGCATGGGGCACCGATGTGCCGTATCTGCAGAGCGTGGAGAGCCCCTACGAGGAGCAGTACCACAACAAGCTGCGCCGGGTCATCGGAAAAGACTATACCTATAAAGAGTACAACGACAGCCGCACCGGGGAGCCCTACGTCAGCGCCGACACCACCCACAAGGATCTGGGCGGCTTTGTGCAGTACAACACCTTTGTGTCCAATGGCCGCAGCTACCGTTATATCGGCCAGTTCGTTTCCTCCCGTTACTGCTTCGACTTTGGCGCGGACGAAAGCGGCACGCCCTGCATGACCTACTACGGCTTCGGCCATGGCGTGGGCATGAGCCAGTGCGGTGCTGTGGGCTACGCACAGGAGCAGGGCATGGGCTACCGGGAGATCCTGCGCCACTACTACACCGGTGCAGGTATTTCCGCTTCCGGCAGCTCCGGCGATGGGTTCTTTGGCTGGCTGCACAGACTGTTCCACTGGTAAACAGCGGAAACTGGCAAAGAAATCCGGCAAAAACCTTCTCAAATCGTGCCGGATTTGGTATACTATAGATTATGTGATTTTTTGAGAGATCATTTTAAGATAAAAAAGTTCCATAGGAGCGGAGATCGGAATGGATCAGGAAAAAGAAACCAAACGACAGGCCGAGCGCTGCCGTGCACTGGCGCAGCGCATCGTGCGGGAGCTGACCCCCGCCAGCATTCAGGTGCTGGGCGGCAGCGGCGCACTGGCCGAAGAACTGGAAAAGACCGGCGCACAGCTGCTGCCGGAGAACGCAGAACTGGGCACCGCTGCCCTGCTGGTGGTGGAGGACCCGGAATGGGTGGACTTGCCCGCACTGCAGTGTGCACAGGTCTTGCTGGTGTGCACCGATGCATCGGCCATGGCTGACTGTGCAAAGCAGCTGGCTGCACAGGGCCTTTACCGTGATTTTGAGTGGAAGAACCGCGGCAAAGCCCTGCAGACCGCGCTGTTCTGCCGCAGCAGTGCAGTGCAGGACGTACAGCAGCTGCTGGCCGGCTATGAAATGACGCTGGATGAACTGCGGGAGCGGATGCAGCAGGCCGAACGCACCGGCGAAGAGCAGACGGCTCAGCTGGAGCGTCTGCGCAGCGACCTTTCCCTCAGCCGCAGCCACGAGAAGGATCTGGAAAAGACGCTGAACAATGTGACCAGCTCCACCTTCTGGAAGATGAGCTGGCCGCTGCGCTACTTTGTCAGCAAGGGCCGTCAGCTGACACACACCTTCCCGCCGTTCGTCTTTTTGGGTCAGCTGCGCCGGGTGGGCATTTCCGGCGTGCGTGCGCAGGCAAAGGCCAAAAAGGAATATGCGAAGCTGTTCCCGGGCAGGACCATGCGCGCCGACCGCTTTGCCAGCGCAGAGCTGCTGGTAAGGCAGGCGGCCGACCAGCCCGCCGCGCCGCGCATCAGCATCGTGGTGCCGCTGTACAATACGCCGCAGCAGTTTCTGGTGGAGCTGCTGGACTCGGTGCAGAACCAGACCTATCAGAACTGGGAGCTCTGCCTTGTGGACGCCGGTCAGGACGAGACGGTGGGCCAGACCGTAGCAGCCCGTGCTGCGGAAGACCCCCGCATCCGTTACCAGAAGCTGGAAAAGAACGAGGGCATTGCGGGCAACACCAATCAGGGCTTTGCACTGGCAACGGGCGAGTTTATCGCCCTGCTGGACCATGACGACATCCTGCACCCGTGTGCTCTGTGGTACGTGGCACAGGCCATTGCCGAACAGAGTGCAGACTTTGTGTACACCGATGAAGTGACCTTTGAGGGCGACATCGACCACCTGACTGTCTACCACTTCAAGCCGGATTATATGCTGGACAATCTGCGCTCCAACAACTATATCTGCCATCTGAGCGTGTTCAGCGCAAAGCTGCTGGCCGCTGTGGGCGGCGATGAGCGCGCTGCGTTCAACGGCAGTCAGGACTACGACCTCTATCTGCGTCTGACCGAAAAGGCGCACAAGATCGTGCATATCCCGCACCTGCTGTACTACTGGCGCTCCAGCCCCACCAGCGTGGCAAGCAACATTTCGGCCAAGACCTACTGTCTGGAAGCTGCGGTCAAGGCCCTGTATGCCCACTACGAGCGTATGGGCATCCCCGTGGACGAGGTGTCCATGATCCCGGGCACGCCGGGCTTTTACAAGACGGACTACACCATCACAAAGCCGGGCCGGGTCAGCATCCTGATCCCCAGCTGCGACCATTCCTCCGACCTGCGCACCTGCGTGGAGTCGATCTGCCGCAAGAGCACCTATGAGGATTTTGAAATCATCGTCATTGAGAACAACAGCAGGGAGCCTGCCACCTTCCGCTGCTATGAAAGGTTGCAGAAGGAACACCGGAACCTGCGGGTGATCACATGGCAGGGCACCGGCTTCAACTACAGCGCCCTGAACAACTTTGGCGCAAGGGAGGCCACCGGCGAATACCTGCTGCTGCTCAACAACGATACGGAGGTCATTTCTCCGCGCTGGATCGAAGAAATGCTCATGTACGCCCAGCAGGACCGTGTGGGCTGCGTGGGCGCAAAGCTGCTCTACCCGGACAACACCATCCAGCACGCGGGCATCGGCTTCGGCTTTTTGACCCTTGCGGCCCACATGCACAAGAACTTCCCGGTGGGCCACCCCGGCTATATGGGACGTCTGGTCTATGCACAGGATGTGTATGCAGTCACTGCCGCCTGCCTGATGGTGCGCAAGAGCGTCTACGAGCAGGTGAACGGTCTGGACGAGAGCTTTGCCGTGGCCTTCAACGATGTGGACTTCTGCGTGCGCGTGCGCGAGGCGGGCTATACCAACGTATTCACCCCCTTTGCCCAGCTGTACCACTATGAGAGCAAGAGCCGTGGTCTGGACGAGAACCCGGTCAAGCGCAAGCGCTTTATCTCAGAGGTGGAGCGCTTCCAGAAGCGGTGGGCAAAGCAGCTGGCCGCAGGTGACCCCTGCATGAACCCGAACTTTGACCTGATGAAAGAGGACTTCAGCTTTGACATCAAACCGCTGGAGTAAAACCCTCTCAGTCTGCTGCGCAGGCAGCTCTCCCGAAGGGTGAGCTTTATGAGGAATTTTTGATTGAAAAGAGGAACCCCGGTGGAGCTTTCTGCTTGTATCGTAGTTTATAACGGCGCGGATGAAGCGCTCAGGGCGGCACAGACCGTGCTGGACTGCACCCGCCGCCACCCGCTGACACTGTATCTGGTGGACAACGCCAGCCCGGACGGCAGCGGCCAGCGCCTTGCCAAGGCCGCGAAGGACGGCACCCTGCACATCCGCGAGGACCAGAAGGTGGAGGTGCTCTGCCGCACAGAGAACGGCGGCTTCGGCACCGGACACAACACGGTGCTCAGCCTGCTGCACAGCCGGGTGCACTTTATCCTGAACCCGGATATCCAGCTCACTGCGGATACGCTGAGTGACCTTGCGGACTGGATGGCACAGCACCCCGGTGTAGTGATGGCGCGGCCTGCACTTACCTTCCCGGACGGCAGGCCCCAGCGTCTGCCGCTGCGCCGGTGCAGCGTGCGGGCCATGGTATACCGCCAGCTGCCCTGCCTGAAATTCTGGGCCAAGTATAACGAGCGCTATCTGATGGCAGACAGGGACCTGACCAGCCCCACCGAGATCGAGTTCTGCACCGGCAGCTTCTCGGCGGTGGATACCGCAGCCTTCAAGGCCGTGGGCGGCTTTGATGAGGACTACTTCATGTATGTGGAGGACGCCGACCTGACCCAGAAGATGCGCACCCGGGGCAAGGCGTATCTGGTGCCCCAGTACACCGCCATCCATGCATGGCACCGCGCGGCGCACCGCAGCCTGAAGCCTTTTTTGTGGCAGCTGCGCAGCCTGCTGCGCTATTTTTCCAAGTGGGGCTTTGCGTGGTAACTCCCCCAGTCAATGCCTGCGGCATTGCCAGCCCCCTCGGAGAGGGGGCCTTTTGGGCGGAACAAATGCGAGACTGAAGGAGTTTCAGAACGGCTTTTCCGGAAAATTTTTCGGAAAAGCCGTTCTTTCTTGCTTTTTGTGTGATTTGATAGTAAAATAAAGTGAACTGCTATCCCATTTTGCCGTTCCGGGCAGGGGAGAGCAGCCCCAAAATCGTTTACAGCGGACGCAGCTCCGCTTTGAATCCATACGTCATCTGGGCGGCCTTCCGTCCGGGCGGCGTACAGCTGCACAACTTTTCAATCTATTTTAAAGGAGTGCACAAATATGAAAGGCATTATTCTCGCCGGCGGTGCCGGCACACGGCTTTACCCGCTGACCATGGTCACCAGCAAACAGCTGCTGCCGGTCTACGACAAGCCGATGATCTATTATCCTCTGTCCACGCTGATGCTGGCAGGCATTCAGGATATCCTGATCATCTCCACCCCGACCGATACGCCTCGCTTTGAGGCGCTGCTGGGTGATGGCAGCCAGTACGGCATCCATCTGCAGTATAAAGTTCAGCCCTCCCCGGACGGTCTGGCACAGGCCTTTATTCTGGGCGAAGAGTTCATTGGCGATGACTGCTGCGCCATGATCCTGGGCGATAACATCTTCTACGGCAACGGCTTCTCCAAGATCCTCAAGACCGCCGCCGCCAATGCGGAAAACAAAGGCCGCTGCACCGTGTTTGGCTACTATGTGCAGGACCCGGAGCGCTTTGGCATCGTGGAGTTCGACAAGGACGGCAAGGTGCTCAGCGTGGAGGAAAAGCCTCAGCATCCCAAGTCCAATTACGCCATCACCGGCCTGTACTTCTACAACAAGGAGGTCGTCCGGATGGCAAAGCAGGTCAAGCCCTCTGCCCGCGGAGAACTGGAGATCACCACTCTGAACGACATGTACCTGAAGAAGGACGAGCTGGATGTTCAGCTGCTGGGCCGCGGCTTTGCATGGCTGGACACCGGCACCATGGACAGTCTGGTGGAAGCAGCCGACTTTGTGCGCATGATCGAGAAGCGTCAGGGCATCAAGATCAGTGCGCCGGAAGAGATCGCATTCAAGTACGGCTGGATCGACCGCGACACCCTGATGGCAAGTGCTGAGCGCTATGGCAAGAGCCCCTATGGCCAGCACCTGAAGAATGTTGCAGACGGCAAGCTGCGCTACTAAGCAAAAGAGAGGCGTACCCATATGAAAATCATTGTTACCGGCTGCAAGGGCCAGCTGGGCACCGAGATCATCAAGCAGCTGCACGAAGGCCGCAGCGAGATCGGCCCCATCCCCGAAAAACTGCTCAACGCTACGGTGATCGCCGTGGACCTGCCGGATCTGGATATCTCCAACTATAAGATGGTGGACGAGTTCATCCGCCGCAACCGCCCGGACGTTATCATCAACTGCGCCGCCTACACCAATGTGGATGGCTGCGAGGTGAACCATGACGCCGCCTTCAAGGCAAATGCTCTGGGCCCCCGCAATTTGGCACAGGCAGCCGAAAAGACCGGTGCCCGTCTGGTGCACGTCTCCACCGACTATGTGTTCTCCGGCCGCGAGAACGGCGGCGTTGCACAGGACGAGGCCACCATTCCCGGCCCCATCAGCGCCTACGGCTCCACCAAGCTCATGGGTGAAAAGTACGTGGAACAGTTCTGCCACCGCCACTTCATCGTGCGCACCGCATGGCTCTACAGCTACTACGGCAAGAACTTCGTCAAGACCATCGTGAACGCGGGCAAAAAGTTCGGCAAGCTGGAAGTGGTCAACGACCAGTGCGGCAACCCCACAAATGCGGTGGATCTGGCCCACGAGATCCTGCAGCTGTGCGTCACCCACGAGTACGGCCTGTACCACTGCACCGGCGAGGGCATCTGCTCGTGGTATGATTTCGCTTCCGAGATCATCCGCCTGTCCGGCGTGGATGCTGCTGTGGCCCCCTGCACCAGCGAGGAATACAAGGCAAAGCACCCGGAAAGCGCCGACCGCCCCAAGTGGAGCGCACTGGACAATCGGATGCTGCGCTGCACCGTGGGCAACGATGTGCGCGACTGGAAGGATGCTCTGGCCTGCTTCTTCACCCACTGGGACGGCGACAACGGCATGAAAGACTGATGATGGATCATGTTGGATGCGATTTTTAGCAGACCTGTTAAGGCCCTGAAGCTCCTTGCAAAGGTGCAGTGTGTGCTGGCGTTTGTGCTTTCGGTCATGCTGTACGGCTATGTTTATGAGGGGCTGAAATACTTCAGTTTCTTTGCAGCCATTGTGCTGGGGTTGGTAGCTGCTGTGGTGCTCTGGATGCTGCAGATGTTCCTTGCATGGGCGATGTACGCTTTTGCAGAGCTGGTGGAGTATACCAGAGCCACCCACGAAGAACTAAGCAACATGAGCAGCGGTCTGGCAGAATATACCAAAGCAATGAGCAGGACGATCAATACCATGAACCGAGAGTTATGCGTGATTGCAAAGCACTATCATGCAGAAGAAGCCAGAGACAACAACACCGCCAGTGCGCAAGCTGCGGCGGATACAAACGATATAGAGGAAACTTGATTTATGAAAACCTATCTGATCACCGGCTGCGCCGGTTTTATTGGTTCCAACTTTGTGCATTATATGCTCAAAAAGTACCCGGAGATCCTGCTGGTCAATCTGGATAAGCTGACCTACGCCGGCAATCTGGAAAACCTGAAGGACGTGGAGGGCGACCCCCGCCATGTGTTTGTGCAGGGCGATATCTGCGACAAGGAGCTGGTAGAAAGCCTGTTCCAGAAGTATGATTTCGATTACGTCATCAACTTTGCCGCCGAGAGCCATGTGGACCGCTCCATCAAGAACCCCGAGATCTTTGTGCAGAGCAACGTGATGGGCACCGTCAACCTGCTGCAGCGTGCCAAGGAGGCATGGTACGACGCCGACGCCAAGACCTGGAAAGAGGGCAAGAAGTACCTGCAGGTGTCCACCGATGAGGTGTACGGCGCTCTGGGTGCGGACGGCTTCTTTATGGAGACCACTCCGCTGTGCCCCCACAGCCCCTATTCTTCTTCCAAGGCCAGCGCCGATATGTTCGTTATGGCGTTCCACGATACCTACGGTATGCCGGTGAACATCACCCGCTGCTCCAACAACTACGGCCCCTACCAGTTCCCGGAGAAGCTGATCCCCCTGATGATCAACAACGTCAAGCACCACAAGCAGCTGCCCGTCTACGGCGACGGTATGCAGATCCGCGACTGGCTGTATGTGGAGGATCACTGCAAGGCCATCGACATGGTGGCCAACGGCGGCAAGATCGGTGAGGTGTACAACGTGGGCGGCCACAACGAGCGCCCCAACATCTTCATCGTCAAGACCATCATCAACCAGCTGCACGACCGTCTGCAGGACGAGGGCATCAGCGAGGATCTCATCAAGCATGTGGCCGACCGTCTGGGCCACGACCGCCGCTACGGCATCGACCCCACCAAGATCAAGAACGATCTGGGCTGGTACCCCGAGACCCCCTTCGAGAAGGGCATCGTGCTCACCATCGACTGGTACCTGAACCATCAGGAGTGGATGGACCACGTCACCAGCGGCGATTACCAGAACTACTATCAGGATATGTACAAGAATAAGTAACAGCCTGTAGAGAAAAGCCCCCTCATATGGGGCTGCTGCAAAATGCGGCGTTCTGAAACTGCTGTTCTGACATCAAAGCAAGTGCAGCGCTTTTCATCAAAGACCGGAAATTTTTGATGGAGATGCGGGGCACTTGCTTTTTTGTGTTGGCTATATCGTTTTGCGGCAAAGTGTGTTAGAATAGAGCTATCAACATTTCAGGAGGGTACCTCATGCTCAAACGACTGCGCACTGCGCACCCGATCGTATTCTGTGTTCTGGCCGAAGTGGTCTTTCTGGCAAGCCTGTTTATCACCGACCTGATCTTTACCATTGTGCTGGTGCTGCTCCGGGCAGATTTTTCTGCACTGGATACATATCTCTACAGCACACTGCAGGAGCTGGTGGGCGCATTGGTGGCGGTGCTGTTTCTGGTGCGGACAGACCGTGCCGGGCTGCTGCGCCGCCGCGGCAGCGGCTTTTTCAACGGCCTGCTGGTGGGCATGTACCCGCTGGTATTCATCGGCTACAACACCTTTGGTTCGCTGCTGCTGGGCCGGCCGGAGAATGGCACGCTGCAGCCCGCTGTGCGCATCTGCACCTTTCTGGCCAACATGGCCATGGTGGGCGTGGCGGAAGAGTTCATCTTCCGGGGCGTCATCGCCCAGACCCTGCTGGAACACTTCGGCACCAGCCGTGCCGGTGTGTGGAAGGCCTGCCTGCTGTCCGGCGTGCTGTTTGGTGCGGCGCACCTGACCAATATTCTGGGCTCGGCACCTTTCGGCGTGCTGATGCAGTGCGTGTTTGCGGCTTCGCTGGGCACGCTGTTTGCCGCAGTCTACTTCCGCACCGGCAACCTCTGGGTGACGGTGTTCCTGCACGGCGCAATGGATATCTCCTCCATGCTCATCGGCGGGCTGTACGGCACCACCACGGTGGCCGAAGCTGTGAGCGGCTACGATGCCTCCATGCTTCTGTCGGTGCTGTTGTACCTGATCCCCACCGCATTTCTGCTGCGCAGGAAAAAGCTGCCGGAGGTGCAGCTGTATTGGCACCAGTACGTAAAAAAATAAAGGCAGGATGCAAAAAATATCCTTGCATTTTGCACAGGGTTCTGGTATACTGTATCTGTTACCGTGGTACGGGGCTGGGAGTATGCCCGCTTTTGGGAATGCCGTTTCCCGCCGCTGTTCCATTGGCACATAAAATTTTATAAAGAGGTATGTTACTATGAACAAGCAGGAAGTTATGGCCAAAGTCGCTCTGACCGAGAAGGACACTGGCTCTCCCGAAGTCCAGGTCGCTCTGCTGACCGCTCACATCAACGAGCTGAACGAGCACCTGAAGAAGAACCCGAACGATCACCACAGCCGCCGCGGCCTGATGAAGATGGTTGGCCGTCGCCGCAATCTGCTGGCTTATCTCCAGAAGAAGGACATCGAGCGTTACCGTGCTCTGATCGCAACTCTGGGTCTGCGTAAGTAATTTAAACAGAGGGCAGGTACCGCAAAGGTGCCTGCCTTTTGCTTTTTATATTTTCTGTACAAATGGCGGCGGCAGCGTGTTGCAGCAGTAAATCGAGCGCCTGTGCCTGCAGGCAGGGACGCTGGATTTATTGCTATGATGCGCGTGCCGCAGCCTTTGGAGAATAAAAGATCCGCAAAAATAAGGAGGCAAAAACAATGGCAATTGAATTTGGTTCCCGCAAAGAGACCTTTGAAAACTTCAAGGTCT
Organism: Faecalibacterium sp. 3; assembly: GCF_048323735.1. NCBI lineage: Bacteria > Bacillati > Bacillota > Clostridia > Eubacteriales > Oscillospiraceae > Faecalibacterium > Faecalibacterium sp. 3. The sequence goes on along the minus strand of NZ_JBLWFN010000001.1, from coordinate 587,031 downwards.
ACGAGACCATGCTGGCCGGCCGCCCGTTCAAGGTAGAAATGGGCAAGATGTGCGGCCTGTCCAACGCCAGTGCACTGATCCGCTACGGCGAGACCTGCGTCATGTGCAACGTGGTCATGAGCCCCAAGCCCCGCGAGGGCGTGGATTTCTTCCCCCTGAACGTGGAGTATGAGGAAAAGCTCTACGCCGCAGGCCGCATCCCCGGCAGCTTTATGCGCCGCGAGGGCCGCCCCGGCGAGCGCGCCATCCTGACCAGCCGCGTGGTGGACCGCCCCATGCGCCCGCTGTTCCCCAAGGAAATGCGCAACGACGTGTGCATCACCATGACCGTGATGAGCCTTGACCCGGACTGCAGCCCCGAGATCGCCGGTATGATCGGTGCCTCTCTGGTCACTGCCGTGTCCGACATCCCGTGGAACGGCCCCATCGGCGGCGTGCAGGTGGGTCTGGTGGACGGCGAGATCGTGCTGAACCCCACGCAGGAACAGCGCAAGGTGAGCGATCTGGCCCTGACCGTTGCCGCCACCATGGACAAGATCGTGATGATCGAAGCCGGTGCCAACGAGGTGGACGAGGACACCATGCTGAACGCCATCAAGGCCGCTCACGTGGAGATCAAAAAGATCATCGAGTTCATCAACAAGATCGTTGCTGAGCGCGGCAAGCCGAAGATCGATTTTCAGGTTGTGGGTCTGGATATGGACGTGTTCCACGCCATCCAGAACAAGTATCTGGACGACTTCAAGGCCGCCATGGACACCGACGACAAGAACGTGCGTGACGCCGCCCTGCTGCCCATCATGGACCGCATCGCCGAGGAGCACCCCGACCTGACCGCTGCGGACCTCGACCTCGTGAGCTACAAGATGCAGAAGTTCGTGGTGCGCCGCTGGCTGCTGGATGAGGGCAAGCGCGTGGATGGCCGCGGCATCAACGAGATCCGCCCGCTGGCTGCTGAGGTGGGCATCCTGCCCCGCGTGCACGGCTCCGGCATGTTCACCCGTGGCCAGACCCAGGTGCTGACCACCTGCACTCTGGGCGGTACCAAGGACAACCAGCTGATGGACGATCTGACCGACGAGCAGACCAAGCGCTATATCCATCACTACAACTTCCCGCCGTACTCTGTGGGCGAGGCCCGCGCACCGCGCAGCCCCGGCCGCCGCGAGATCGGCCACGGCGCACTGGCAGAGCGTGCTCTGGTGCCGGTGCTGCCCTCTCTGGAAGAGTTCCCCTACACCATCCGCTGCGTGTCTGAGGTGCTCTCTTCCAACGGCTCCACCTCTCAGGCATCCATCTGCGGCTCTACGCTGGCACTAATGGACGCAGGCGTGCCCATCAAGGCACCCGTTGCCGGCATTTCCTGCGGCCTGATCACCGAGGGCGACCGCTGGATGACCATGCTGGACATTCAGGGCGTGGAGGACTTCCACGGCGATATGGACTTCAAGGTGGGCGGCACCCGCAAGGGCATCACCGCCATCCAGATGGACATTAAGATCGACGGCCTGACCTACGACATCATTGCCGAGGCCTTCGAGAAGTGCCGCAAGGGCCGCCTGTATATTCTGGACGAGATCATTAAGCCGGTGATCGCAGAGCCTCGCCACGAGCTGAGCCGCTACGCACCCAAGATGTTCAGCATGATGATCCCCACCGATAAGATCAAGGACGTCATCGGCAAGGGCGGCAAGGTCATTCAGGACATCTGCGCCACCTGCAACTGCAAGATCGATGTGCAGGAGGACGGCCATGTGTTCGTCTCTGCCGTGGATCAGGAGGACGCAAAGCGCGCCATCTTTACCATCAAGACCATTGTGGAGGACCCCGAGATCGGTGCCATCTACAAGGGCAAGGTGACCCGCCTGATGAACTTTGGTGCTTTCGTGGAGATTGCACCGGGCAAGGAAGGTCTGGTGCACATCTCCAAGCTGGACACCAAACGTGTGGAGCGCGTGGAGGATGTGGTGGCCGTGGGTGACGCCATCGTGGTCAAGGTGACCGACATCGACCAGCAGGGCCGCATCAACCTGAGCCGCCGCGACGCCATTCTGGCTCTGGAAGCCAAGCGCGCCGAGCAGCAGGCACAGCAGTAAACAAAACCGGCTCTCCCTCCGGGAGGACCGCTGAACAGGCAAAAAAAGCATCTGCAGTCATTACGGCTGCAGATGCTTTTTTGTTGGAAAACTTATTCCGTGCAAAGCTGCGGATAAAAGCGGCTCCTCAGTGCGTTTTGTGCGTTTCATCCTTTGTGGAACTGCGTTTGCTGGGAGCGAACAGCAGCCAGAACAGCAGCACCAGAAGCAGGGGCAGCGCCATGATGGGCGCGGTGAGGATGGGCTCGATCTTGATGGCGTCAGAGGTCACACGGATGTGCTTGAGCTTGTCCGGTGTGGTGATGCGGCGTCCCCGCACCAGCAGCCGGTGAGTGTTGATGCCGTAGGGCGTGCAGGTCATCAGGGTGATGTAGTCCTTGCCCTCCGACACCTTCAGGCTGTCGGTCTCGGTGGGCAGGACGATGGAAATGTTGTCCACCTCGTAGGTGAGGGTCCGGTCCAGCACCGTGATGGTGAAGGTGTCGCCCACCTCCAGCTGATCCAGATTGGTGAACAGCTTGGCGCTGGGCAGGCCCCGGTGGGCCGAAATGACCGCGTGGGTGCTGGCACCGCCCACCGGCAGGCTGGTGCCTTCCAGATGACCGGCGGCCACCTGCAGCACGGCATCGCTGGTGCCGTGGTAGATGGGCAGCTCCACGCCGATCTTTTCAATGGTGATATAGCCCATGATACCGGTGCCGGTCACGTCCAGCGTGCTCTCGTAGGACGGGAACCGGTCCGGAAAATACAGGGCATCCGGGTCTGCGGCGATCTGCGCATTGAAGGCATCGGCCGCTTCAAAATAGGCGGTGTAATCCGCATCCGACAGTTTATCCACATCGGCGGCGTAATTGGCCACAGCACGGGTCTGGTGCAGCTGGTTGACGTAGTCGCTGATGGTGGGGTATAGCATCACGGATAGACCCACGAAAAAGACGAGGATCAGGATGATGGTGCTTTTGTTCTTTTTCATGGGCTACTCCCTAATGTTATAAGATTAAGGAAAGGATGCGGAGGCCGCTAGACCTCCGCATCTCCTGTTGCTATAGGATTTTTCCGGGGAGAAGAATTACTTGTTTTCCATGCGCTTCTTGGTGACCAGCAGGACCACTGCTGCCACCATCAGGCCGCCGCCGATGACGTAGAACAGGGTGGTGCCCATGCCGCCGGTGGAGGGCAGGGTGGTGCCGGTGTTATTGACGATATGGATACCGGCATTGTTTTCAGACACATAGGTGGTACTATCCATCGTTGCAACATTATTGCCGCTGGTCAAATCAACTTTGACACGTGCAGTAAGGCCATTGTAGCCCTGAGGTGCTTTGGTTTCCTCCAGCCAGTAAGTTCCCCTCTTCAGGCCCTTGATCGTGATTTTGGAAGCTGCATTTGTCACAATTTCAACGCCTGCTTCACCGTTAACTGCAACACGATAGGCGTTGTCACCATCAGCCACCAGATTGATCACGTTGCCGCCTTCGGAGCTGTCATACAGCTTAAACTTTGCATCAGCCAGCAGCTTGTTAGTGCTGTCGGTTTTAACTAAATCGAACATGTAGGTGTACGTATCGGTTTCACTCGTTGTGGTCTTGGCATCGTGACCGTACTTCAACTTAGCAGTGTTCTTGTTAGTGCCATTATAAACCACTGCGTCCTTATTCAAAGTGGCAGAATAAGTGACGGTAATATCGGTGCTATCGTTAGTCAGCGTGTTCAGGTAATCCGGTTTAAAAGTGACCGTAATAGTGGTGACGCCGGTAGTGCTATCGACAGCGGAAGTCATAGTGTAATCAATACCGGAAGTCAGAGTTTTATTGTTGTCGTCAGTAATAGCGATGTCATTGTTGAAGGTCAGGCCCTCGGTCATAGTATCGGTCAGTACATAACCGGTGGCACCCTTCTTGGCATAGATGACAACCTTATACTCAACCTTATCGCCGATGCTGGCATCGTTGCTCTTAACGTAGTCGCCAGTACCGTTTTTAACTGTCTTATCGATTGTGGGCTGCACATTCTTATCGTCGATTACGATCGTATCATTGGTGGTGTCCAGAGCGCACAACGTGCCAACGGTGGTGTTGATCAGATAATAGCCGGTAGGCAGGGATGCGAACTCGACCTTACCACCAGTAGCATCAGCAGTGCCATCGTTGGCAATGCTCTTCTCTTCTGCAAAAGCAAGAGCTGCTTTTGCAAAAGCAGCAGCATCCATGCTATCATTTGCCTTTACATATTTGTTGTTTACCAAAGTGAAGTAGTTCGTAAATGCCGTGCTGTTGGTAAAACCTGCATCGATCCATTTCTGGCTTACGGTGTAGGAATAGCGGCCGGGGTCGCCTTCGCCGGTGCTTTTATCATAACTCTCCAAATCAAAAATACGGTAGATCGTATAAGTCTCGCCATCGGTTGCTTGGTTGATGGTGATCTTGCCGTTATTATGTGCGCTTGCTGCAAACGCAGGCACCGCCATGGCGCACAGTAGGGCAACAGCCAGCAGAGCCGCCATGAGTTTTTTGAACGTCTTCTTCATCGTTTGTAAAAACTCCTCTCAATTTTTGCTTTTGATTCCTTTATCGGGTCCGCATACAGCGCAGGAATGACTTTGCCGCTGCGTAAGAAGGGTGCAGCCCTGCCTTCTGCATCTGCACACTCTGCAGACCCAGCACACCAGAGCGGTAAGCGTTATAGCTGTGCCGTCTGCTGTCACAAAGTAATACCGGCCCCGCCGGGACTAGGACATCAGCGAAAAACCGGACAAGGGCCAGACCCTCAGAAAGACCTTGCCCACGATCTGGCTTTTTTCCACCGTGCCGATCACACTGCTGCGGCTGTCAATGGAGGTGGCCCGATGGTCGCCCAGCACAAAATAGCGGTTTTCCGGCACCTGATAGGGGAACTTGATGTCGCATTCCCCCAAGGCAAGCTCGTCCACGTAAGGCTCGTCCAGCGTCTGACCGTTCACGGTAACAACGCCGTCCTCATCCAGCGTGATCACATCGCCCGGCAGGCCGATAACACGCTTGAGCAGAAGCTTGTTCTGCCAGTAAAAACCGCACAGGTCGCCGGTTTTCATGTCGCCGGTCTTGACCAGCAGGATGATGTCCTTGTCCTGCAGGGTGGGGTTCATGCTGTCGCCGGAGACCTGAAGCACCGGCAAAAACAGGGTGGCCAACAGCACCGCAATGGCTGCAACCACCAGCAGGGCATACACCGTGCTGCGCAGCACGCGGAGGTAGCGGCGGCGGTAAGCCAGCCGGTCACGCTCTGCCTTCACCTCGGCGGTGGAGGGGATGGGCGTGAACTTGATTTTTTGCTCTTTCATTTGTCGCATTTTTCGGCACGCTCCTCCGGCAGGAACTCCGTGCTGTGGTAGCCGTCCAGCAGCTCGCTGGCGCGGCGGTCAAAGGCGGCCCAGCGCTGCTGGATCTCCTGCTGGGTCCGCGCAAGCATGGCTTTGCAGTCGGCCTCGGTTTGGGCACGGCTGCGCGCCGCAGCCTCTGCCTGCTCGTCACACTCTTTCTGGGTGCGGGCCTTCAGGTTCGCGGCTTCGGTCTGGGCCTGCGCAAGGATCTGCTCCGCCTCGGCCTCAGCCTGTGCCCGCAGGGCATTGGCGGCGGCATCGGTGTTTTTGTTTGCGGCGCGCACCGATGCAACATACTCGTCCGCAGCGGCCTGTGCGGCTTCAAACACCTTGTTCAGCTCCAGCGCGGCCTGCGCAATGGAACCGGCGTTTTCAATATGAATCTGACGCTCCTGCAGCTGGGCAGACAGGGCAGCGTTCTCTGCCCGGAGCCTGTCCTCGGTCTGCTTGAGAGCCAGAATGATCTCGACTAATTCGGCGCGGCGCATCCGCCGCAGTTCACGGTCTGGCATAATGGTCTGTTTCTCCGCAAAAGATGGTCTGAGCGACCGGAAAAAAGTTATCAAACACAAATTTTCCGTTGTGAAAATGGCGGTTTTGAGATACCGTCTTTCCACCGGACTGCGTATATTTAAAAGTCAAACGCACAATCTATAGGATAGCATACGATGCGCAACAATACTGACACGAATGTGTAACAATATTATCACAGAAACTGCAACAGAAGCGCAACAAAAAGGACCGCTTTATGCATCTATCTGCAAAAATCATAAAAAATATTTTCCAATAAATAGAGTGCTGCTGCGGAAGATTGAAAGAATGGATGAAAACAAAAAGAACTGTCCCCTAAATGAGAACAGTTCTTGAAAATTACAGAAAACGCGGGATGCGCTCAGAAGCCCTTCAGCAGGTCGCTCAGGGTCAGGAAGGACTGATAGATCACGTTGACGTTGTTGATGATGGAGCTTGCACCCGAGAAGATGCGGGCGATGGCGTTGAACACCTTGCCCACATTCAGGAAGTCGTTGTACAGGTCGCTGGCACCGCCGTCCAGATAGACCATTTCCTCTTCATTGATGACGGCGTAATTAGCAGGCAGTTTCATAACAGACATGGGGGATCTTCCTTTCGATTGATGGTTTGATGAAGTGTAAGGCGAAAACAGGTCGTTACATAAAGGCAGCCACGGCCAGCGTGGTGAGCAGGGCACCGGCAACGGTAAGGATGCTCAGGGTCATGCCGTCATCCTGTTCCGTCTGCTCGGGCTGAGCAGGCTTGGAGGTGCTGGTGCTGCTGGAAGCGGCGGTGCTCTTGACGGTCCAGTGGGCATACACGGTGGTATCCCCCGTGAACACCGTTGAAGTGGTGACCTTTGTGCCGCCCACCGTCTCGGTGTACCAGCCATCAAAGGTGTAGCCGTCCAGCGTGGGCTGGGCGGGCAGAGCGCTGAGCTTGCCGTTCAGGTTGGTGGTAACGGCTACAACAGAGCTGGTGCCGCCCATGGCATCCAGACCAATGGTGTAGATCTGTGCGTCCTTTTGCTCTGCGGCAAAGGCGGAGGGCAGTGCACAACACAGCAGCGCCGCACTGAGCAGGCCGAGAACCAGCATTTTCAGGATCTTTTTCATAGGACTCCTCACTTTCCTGACGAGTTGGGGGATGGTGCAGCCGACTGCGGAAACACCAGAACAGACCTCGTGTCTCCCCGCCACAGGGCAGCAGACGAAAAAGTCGGGATGAGGAGGTTTATTCAGATTTATTTTTACCACACAGAGTGCAACAAAAGTGCAACAAATCGGGCAGGCTTTGATGCAGGAATGAAAAAAACCGCTTTTTTACAAATCAAGCAGCACAAAAGGCTGCGGAGGATGGCCGCAAAAGCGGAAAAGTGGAGCCTTCCCCTTGTGGAAAAACAAAGAATATGGTATAATATCTTGCACGATGCGCCATCGCCAAGCGGTAAGGCAGGGGACTTTGACTCCCCCATCGTAGGTTCGACTCCTGCTGGCGCAACCAAAAGCCCCGTCATCCTGAAAAGGCTGGCGGGGCTTTTTGCGTCACTTTTTCCACAAAGTGCGGCCGAACGGTGCAAAACTCAGCGGCGGTGGATCTTTCTGGTGGGCTTGCGGTGGTTCCAGCCATTCAGGAACGTCCACAAAAAGTAAATTGCGGCAGAGATAATACTTAGTGTTATCACAACTTTGAGATACAAACTGCCCAGAAACTCCCGGAACCGGGCCACCGTGAACAGCAGCGGGTTCAGACTGACGTCCTGCCCGGCGATCAGGTCCACCACGCCGATGGTCTCACCGGCCAGCTTCAGTTCCACGGTGCCCACCACATCGCCCTGCTGGATGGGCGCACTGACCGCATCCGGCAGGTGAAAATATTTCTGGGTCACGCTGCCGTCACCGGTGGAGGGCAGCAGGGTCATCATGCTGTCGGCGGGGTACAGCTGCAGGGAGCTGGTGTCGGAGGAATACTTCACCGGGATCTCGGCCAGCGTAAGGTCGGTGTCCAGCGCGGCCTGAATGGAAAAGCTGTCGAACACCCAGTCCATCAGCTTCACGGTCTCACACAGGGCGGGGCGGCGGTTGGCGTAGCCGAAATCGTCGCAGGTGTCGGGGCTCTGCATCACGCAGAAAATATAGGTGGCACCGTCCTTGTTGGCCCATGAAACATAGCTCTGGCGGCCGCTGTCGTTTTTAAAGGCGGTCACATCGCACATGCCGCCCTGCATGGCGCTGCGGTAGTATTTGCCGCCGCTGGATTTGCTCAGCGCGGCGTTCTGGCTGACCAGAATAGAGGACGACCGGTGCTTTTCCTTGGCGGGCATCGTAAAGGTGGGAGCACCGGAGATTTCGGCAAAGGCATCGAAGCTCATCAGGTAGCGCAGGATCAGGTACATATCCACGGCGCAGGTCACATTGCCGCTGTCGATGCCGCAGGCATCGGTCCATGTGCTGTGGGTGGTGCCGATGCGCTGGGACAGGGTGTTCATCTGGCTCACCCAGCCGGCCAGATCGCCGCCGGAAAGGGCGTAGGCCAGACCCATGGCGGCTTCGTTGGCGTTGCGGGTCAGCATGGCGTAGACGGCTTCCCGGTAAGTGAAGGTCTCGTTGGAACGCATGTCGGCGTTGTTGGTGTTGTATACATAATCCGAAATGGCGAACGGCATCTGGAAGGTGTCGTCCAGATGGTCGGCGTAGTTGGTCAGCAGCAGGGCGACGGTCATATACTTGGTCAGGCCGCCGGCCGGTACCTGCTTTGCGCTGTCCTTATCGTAGACGATGATGTTGGTGTCAGTGTTGACGATGTAGGCGCTCTGCGCCTGCACCTGATAGACCGGGGTGGGGTCGAACATAGCGCCGGCAGGCAAAAGCAGGCAGCTGAACAGGACAGCGAACGACAAAACCAGTGCAAAAATACGTTTCATGTGGACAATTCCTTTAAAAAGCGATAATATAAAACAACAGGCAGCACGGCACAAGCGCAGTGCGCCGGGTAAGAACGAGATCACAGCGGAAGGCTGTATTCTTTATAATAACAGGTTTAGCGGGGTGTGACAAGGCTTATTGTGCCGATTTCACATCCGGTCAGGGAGGACAGGAATGGTATATCTGACAGGGGACACCCACGGCGACATCGACCGCTTCAAACACGGCAAGCTGCGCTGGCTGGGCAAACGGGACACCGTGGTGGTGCTGGGCGATTTTGGTTTTGTGTGGGACGGCAGCAGGGAGGAACAGAAAAAGCTGGATTGGCTGCGCAAGCGCCCGTATACCCTGCTGTTTCTGGACGGCAGCCACGAAAACTATGATCTTTTGAAGCAGTATCCCACCGAGGAACGCTTTGGCGGCAAGGTGCAGGCACTGGGCGGCAATGTGTACCATGTGTGCCGCGGCAGCGTGCTGGAACTGGAAGGAAAAAAGTATCTGTGCTTTGGCGGTGCGGAAAGTCAGGACCGGGAGGACCGGGAACCCGGCGTGAACTGGTGGAAGGAAGAAATGCCCTCGGATGAGGAATACGCCTTCTGTGAGGAGAACCTTGCAGCCTGCGATTACAAAGTGGATTATGTGCTGACCCACGATGCGCCAAGCAGATTTTTGGATTTTACCGCCCTTGCCAGCGGCGAGAACAACCAGCTGCACAGTTTTCTGGATAAAATTTTGTTGAAGCTGACCTACGACCAGTGGTTTTTTGGCTGCTATCATAAGGATACCCAGCTTTCCACCAAAAGCCGCTGCGTGTTCTGCGATGTGATAAGCATGGGCGAACGGCACGCAAAGCGTTCCGTTCGATAACAGGGGCCGCTGCACCAGCCGTGCAGCGGCTTTTGCATTTGATGCTGTTTGTGCGCAAAAAACTCCGGATCAGTTCATGGCTCCGGCTTTCTCGAACATCTGCTGCACCTGCTGTTCCAGCAGTGCGTGCTCCGGCGCTTCCAGCAGAGGGTCTTCTGCCAGCATGGCGGCGGCCTCGCTCTGGGCGGCGTGAAGGGTGCGGGTGTCGTTCATCAGGTCGGCGATCTGCAGGGTGGGCAGGCCGTGCTGGCGGCTGCCGAAAAAGTCGCCGGGGCCGCGGGTCTCCAGATCGTACTGCGCCACCGCAAAGCCGTCCGTGGTGCTGCACAAAAATTTCAGCCGTTTTTGTACGTTTTCGCTTTGGTTGTCGCTGACAAGGAAGCACCAGCTTTCCGCAGCACCGCGTCCCACGCGGCCGCGCAGCTGGTGCAGAGCGCTCAGGCCGTAGCGCTCTGCGTTTTCGATCACCATTACGCTGGCATTGGGCACATCCACGCCCACCTCAATGACGGTGGTGGACACCAGTGCGTCCAGACGCCCGGCCTTGAAGTCCTCCATGACGGCGGCCTTCTCCTTGGGCTTCAGCTTGCCGTGCATCAGGCCTACCCGGCGGTCCGGCAGCAGGGCCTTGGCAATGTCCTCGTAGTAGCTCTTGACGGCGTTCAGCCCGCCGTCCGGCACATCCTCAATGGCCGGGCACACCAGATACACCTGCCGCCCTCTGCCGATCTCCTGATCAAGAAAATGATAGAGGTCACGCCGCTTTTTGCCGGTGATGCATCGGGTCTTGACCGGTGTGCGGCCCGGCGGCAGTTCGTCCAGAATGGAGATGTCCAGGTCGCCATAGATGAGCAGGCCCAGCGTGCGGGGGATGGGAGTGGCGCTCATCACCAGCAGATGCGGGTTCGCGGCTTTTTCGGCCAGCATCCCGCGCTGCCGCACCCCAAAGCGGTGCTGCTCGTCGATGACAGCAAGACCCAGCCGGGCAAATTCTACGCCCTCGCTGAGGATGGCGTGGGTGCCCACCACAAGGTCGGCTTCGTCGTTGCGGATGGCGGCAAGCGTGGTGCGTCGTGCAGCGGCCTTCATGCCGCCGGTCAGCAGGGCCACCCGCATCCCGAAGGGGGCAAGCATCCGGTTCAGGCCCTCGGCGTGCTGGGCGGCCAGAATTTCGGTGGGGGCCAGCAGCGCAGCCTGATACCCCGCCCGGATGCACGCCCAGATGGCGGCAGCCGCCACCAGCGTTTTGCCGCTGCCCACATCGCCCTGCAAAAGGCGGTTCATGGAGGTCTGGCCCGCCATGTCGGCCAGAATCTCGCTCACGGCCCGGCGCTGGGCACCGGTGGGGGAGAAGGGCAGACTGGCCCAGAACGGGGACGGGTCGGCAAGCTGCATGGGGGCACCGGTGGCAGCAGCACCCCGGTTTTTCATCCGGCCAATGCCCAGCTGCAGCACCAGCAGCTCTTCGTAAATGAGCCGCCGCCGGGCGGCATAGGCCTGCTCTTCCGTGGCAGGGCAGTGGATGGCCCGCACGGCATCTGCCTTGGAGAGCAGACGGTATTTTGCCAGCATTTCCGGCGGCAGCGGGTCGGGCAGCAGCTCTGCGTGGGGCAGAAGCTGACGCACACATTTGGCAATGGCATTGCTGGTCAGGCCCTCAGTCTGGGGGTAGACGGCTTCAAAAGGAGAAGCCTTGATCTGCTCGGCTGTGCGCACCTGCGGGTTGACCATCTGGCGGCGCAGCATCCCGCCGGTAACGATGCCCTGAAAATAGTATTCCTGCCCCAGCTGCAGCTTCTGGGCGGCATAGGGGTTATTGAACCATGTGATCTCCAGACTGGACACATCGTCCCCGGCGGTGAGGCGCTCCATCCGCCGCCCGCCCGGCAGGATGCGCCCGCCGGGCTTTGCGAACACCTCGGCCTTTACCACGCATTCCACATCGGCGGGGGCCTCTGCGATGGAGTAGGGCTTCGTGAAGTCGATATATCTGCGGGGGTAGTGGCACAGCAGGTCGGCCAGCGTCACGATGCCCAGCTTCTCAAATCGCTCGGCGGTCTTGGGGCCGACGCCCTTCAGGTAGCGCACCGGCGTATCCGGGGTGAGGGTGGTATGGTTTTCGGTGGGCATGGCGTCAGCTCCTTTCTATAGCAGTATAGCCATTGTAGCACGGACAGGGAACAGATGCAAACACTTTGCCTTTGCGCGGCGGCTGTGGTACACTGAATAGAAAAAAGAAAAGGGGAAATACCATGGAGATCCGCAACGCGACTATGGATGACCTGCCTGCCATTGCCGCCGTGGAGGCGGCCTGTTTTCCGGCAGCGGAGGCTGCCACGGCAGAGGAATTTGCCGGGCGGCTGGCACACTATGCAAACCACTTCTGGCTGCTGTTTGAGGATGGGCAGCTGGCGGCCTTTGTGGACGGCTTTTGCACCGACACGCCCGACCTGACCGATGCGATGTACGCAGATGCCGCCCTGCATGATGAAAACGGCGCATGGCAGATGATCTTTGGGGTGAACACCCTCCCGCGCTGCCGCTGCCAAGGCTACGCCGGGCTGCTGCTGCAGCGGGCCATTGCAGATGCCCGCGCACAGGGGCGCAGGGGGCTGGTGCTGACCTGCAAGGAAAAGCTTTTGCACTATTACGCCAAGTTCGGCTTTGTGAACGAGGGCGTTTCCGGCTCTACCCACGGCGGGGTGGTGTGGTATCAGATGCGGCTGCGGTTCTGAGAGAACGGTTTGGAATGCGCGCCGCGTGCGCTCTGCGCATAAATAGCGGAATTAGTTTTTTTATTCGGGATTCAGAAAAGCCTGCGGGCTTTTCTGAATCCCCTTTTCACGGGAGGGGTCGTGGAGGAAAACGGCATTTGCAATTCAGACCGCACTTTTAATCATTGCAGCCCTTCTGTGAAAATAGCGTTTGGAGCGCTCCGCAGAGCGCGACAAACGCGAAATAAAAATAATCATTCCGCTGAATATGTGCAGAGCGCAGCGGAGCACATTTTAAATCGTCCCACTCCCCGGCAAGGGCTACTGTTCAAAAATCCCTATGATACACAGGTGGGTTGAACAGTCACAGGCCTTGCCCCCGGCAGGAACAGCGCAAAACAAAAAATCCCGGAAGCCGAAGCTTCCGGGAATCTTTTGGAGGTGACGACCAGATTTGAACTGGTGGATGAGGGTTTTGCAGACCCTTGCCTTACCACTTGGCCACGTCACCATATAGGGAGTGATGAATACCACTCCATTGGAGCGGCCGACGAGGCTCGAACTCGCTACCTCCACCTTGGCAAGGTGGCGCTCTACCAGATGAGCTACGGCCGCATATTCGGTGCATTTTACCTTGCACCCATCATTTCTGATGCCCTGAAAACAAGTTTCAAAGTAGGTGAAAGCTTGCGCTTTCTTGGTGGCGACCCGGATCGGGCTCGAACCGACGACCCCCAGCGTGACAGGCTGGTGCTCTAACCAACTGAGCTACCGGGCCATATTGGAGCAACTTTTGCTGCTCCGTTATGGAGCGGCCGACGAGGCTCGAACTCGCTACCTCCACCTTGGCAAGGTGGCGCTCTACCAGATGAGCTACGGCCGCATATTCGGAAACCCTGCTGGGTTTCCTTGACTGGTGCCTCCGATCGGAATCGAACCAATGACACGGGGATTTTCAGTCCCCTGCTCTACCGACTGAGCTACAGAGGCGCACCGGACGATGATTATTATACCTGAAATTTCGATTTTGTAAAGGGGTAAATTCAAATTTTTTCAAGAAAATTAAAACTTTCTTAATTTTGGTCGCTTTATCGCACAAAATAAGAACGACTTTTTTGAACAGAAAGGAGAGCAAAAGGATGCGCAAAGAACATTTGACAAGATTAACAACCTATGGTTTAATAATAGAAAAAGAACACAGGCGCTTTTGCTCTTTACTCTTGCGTATACTTATATATAAGCAAAAAGAGCAAAGGCGTTTTGATTTGAAGCAAGACGGCTCCGGTTTTTAAAAGAGAGCGGGGCCGGGAGGAGCAGCATGGCAAAAAAACAGGAATATGGCAACGAGAGCATCACTTCTCTGAAAGGTGCCGACCGTGTGCGCAAGCGCCCGGCCGTCATCTTTGGTTCGGACGGCGTGGAGGGCTGTGCCCACTCCATCTTTGAGATCGTCTCCAACTCCATCGATGAAGCCCGGGACGGCCACGGCGACACCATCAACGTCACCCGCTGCAAGGACGGCAGCGTCATCGTGGAGGACTTTGGCCGCGGCATGCCTGTGGACTGGAACAACGGCGAGGGCCGCTACAACTGGGAGCTGCTGTTCTGTGAGATGTATGCAGGCGGCAAGTACGGCGAAGGCGAGGATAACTATGAGTTCAGCCTTGGCCTGAACGGTCTGGGTCTGTGCGCTACCCAGTATGCTTCTGCGTGGATGACGGCGGATATCTACCGTGACGGCTGCCACTATCACCTTGATTTTAAAAAGGGCGAGAACGTGGGCGGCCTGCACAAAGAGGAATACAAGGGCCGCCGCACCGGCAGCATCATCCACTGGAAGCCGGACGATGAGGTGTTCACCGACATTGATGTGCCCGGCAGCTATTATAAGGATGTGCTGCGCCGTCAGGCCGTGGTCAATGCAGGGCTTACCCTCAACTTTACCGATGAAAAGGAAAAAGACCCTGCCACCGGCAAGCCCTGGAAGGAGAGCTGGTGCTATGAGCACGGCATTGCGGACTATGTGGCCGAAACCGCCGGGGAGGACACCCTGACCCCGGTGTTCAGCTGCGAGAGCGAGGCGGTGGGCCGGGACCGCGAAGACCAGCCGGACTATAAGGTGCGCATGAGCGCCGCCTTCTGCTTTTCCAATAAGGTGCAGCTGCTGGAATACTACCACAACTCTTCGTGGCTGGAGCACGGCGGCAGCCCGGAGCATGCGGTGCGCACCGCCTTTGTCTACCAGATCAACAAGTACCTGAAGGAAAAGAATCTGTACAAAAAGGGCGAGAGCGCCATCAGTTTTCAGGACGTGCAGGACTGTCTGGTGTATGTGTCCTCCAGCTTTTCCACCCGCACCAGCTACGAGAACCAGACCAAAAAGGCCATCACCAACAAATTCGTCTCGCAGGCCATGACCGACTTCCTCAAGCACTATCTGGAAGTGTATTTTCTGGAAAAACCGGAGGAGGCCCAGAAGATCTGCCAGCAGGTGCTGGTGAACAAACAAAGCCGCGAACATGCGGAAAAAACGCGCCAGAGCATCAAAAAAACACTGTCCACCCAGATCGACCTTGCCAACCGGGTGCAGAAGTTCGTGGACTGCCGCACCAAGGACGCCTCCCGCCGGGAGCTGTACATCGTGGAGGGCGATTCCGCTATGGGCGCGGTCAAGTCCAGCCGGGACAGCGAGTATCAGGCCATCATGCCCATCCGCGGCAAGATCCTGAACTGCCTGAAGGCGGACTATGCCCGCATCTTCAAGTCGGACGTCATCGTGGACCTCATCAAGGTGATGGGCTGCGGCGTGGAGCTGGGCGGCAAGCACAACAAGGAGCTGGCGACCTTTAACCTCGACAACCTGCGGTTCAATAAAATCGTCATTTGTACCGATGCCGATGTGGACGGCTACCAGATCCGCACGCTGGTGCTCACCATGCTCTACCGCCTGACGCCGACCCTGATCGAGAAGGGCTATGTGTATATCGCCGAGTCGCCTTTGTACGAGATCACCACGAAGGAGCGCACCTATTTTGCCTATACCGAACCGGAAAAGGCCGCTTTTCTGGAAGAGATCGGAGAGAAAAAATATACCATCCAGCGCTCCAAAGGTCTGGGCGAGAACGACCCTGAGATGATGTGGCTGACCACCATGAACCCGGAGAGCCGCCGCCTTATTAAAGTGATGCCTACCGATGTGGTGCAGACCGCGCAGGTGTTCGACATCCTGCTGGGTGATAACCTTGCAGGCCGCAAGGAACACATTGCACAGCACGGCGCAGAGTATCTGGACGATCTGGATGTGAGCTGATGATTTTAAATTGCCTCCGCTTGCGCTCTGGCAATGACAGAGGTAACGTTATTTTAATTTGGTGATTTGTCGCAGCCTGCGGGCTGCTCCAAATCACGTTTTCACGAAGAAGGCCCCAACGGGTCACGGCATTTTAAGGGAAAAATGCAGAAAACCGGAACGGCTCCATCGGTGAAAGAGCGGCTCAGGATGGCCCGCAGGCCATCCTGAGCTGCAAAAATAAAAAATATTTTCCGCTGAATATGGGCAGAGCGAGAGCGGCGCCCATTTAAAATCGTCAAGAGGTTAGAAGATGCCTAGAAAATCGACCAAGAAAGCTATAAAGCCGGTGCGCCCGCAGCTGGGCGACGGCGTTGAAATTCTGAACGCGGGCAGCGTGCTGGAGGACCCCATCACCCGCACGCTGGAAACCAACTATATGCCCTACGCCATGAGCGTCATCGTCAGCCGCGCACTGCCGGAGATCGATGGCTTCAAGCCGGCGCACCGCAAGCTGCTGTACACCATGTACGAGATGGGCCTGCTCAAGGGCGCACGCACCAAGTCTGCCAACATCGTGGGCAGCACCATGCACCTGAACCCCCACGGCGATGCCGCCATCTACGACACCATGGTGCGCATGGGCCGCGGCAACGAGAGCCTGCTGGTGCCCTTTGTGGACAGCAAGGGCAACTTCGGCAAGGCCTACAGCCGCGATATGTCCTGCGCTGCTGCCCGTTACACCGAGGCAAAGCTGGAAGGCGTGTGCGAGGAGCTGTTCCGGGATATCGACAAGGAGACCGTGGACTTTGTGCCCAACTACGACAGCACCACCACCGAGCCTACCCTGCTGCCGGTCACATTCCCCACCATTCTGGCCAACAACACGCTGGGCATCGCGGTGGGCATGGCCTGCAACATCTGCTCCTTCAATCTGGCAGAGCTGTGCGCCACCACCGTGGCCCTGATGAAGGATGAAAAGCACGACATCTCCACCACTATGCCCGCCCCGGACTTTGTGGGCGGCGGCCAGATCCTGTACGATGAAGCGCAGATGCGTGAAATTTACGAGAACGGCCGCGGCAGCGTGAAGGTACGCGCCCGCTACAACGTGGTGCCCGGCGAAAACATGATCGAGGTGACCCAGATCCCGCCCACCACCACGGTGGAGGCCATCATGGATAAGATCGCAGAGCTGGTCAAGACCGGCAAGGTCAGGGAGATCAGCGACATGCGTGACGAGACCGACCTGAACGGCCTGAAGCTGACGCTGGACCTCAAGCGCGGCGTGGACGCCGACAAGCTGATGGCGAAGCTGTTCAAGGCCACCCCGCTGGAGGACAGTTTCAGCGCAAACTTTAACATTCTGGTGTCCGGTCAGCCCCGGGTCATGGGCGTGCGGGAAATTTTGAAGGAGTGGACGGCCTTCCGCGTGGAATGCGTGCGCCGCCGCACCTATTATGACCTGCACGGCAAGGAAAAGCGCCTGCACCTGCTGCAGGGTCTTGCCGCCATCCTGCTGGATATCGACAAGGCCATCCACATCATCCGGACCACCGAGGAGGAGACCGAGGTGGTGCCCAACCTGATGATCGGCTTTGGCATCGACGAGGTGCAGGCGGACTATGTGGCGGAGATCAAGCTGCGCCATTTGAACCGGGAATACATCCTCAAGCGCACCGGCGAGATCGAACAGCTGGAAAAGGACATCGCCGATTTGAACGATGTGCTGGCAAAGCCCGCCCGCATTCGCCGCATCATCATCAATGAACTGAACGATGTAGCGAAAAAATACGGCCAGCCCCGCCGCAGCGAGATTTTGTACGACCTGCCGGAGGAGGACGGCTCTGCCGAGGAGGAGGCTGTGCCGGATTATCCCGTGACCGTGTTCTTTACCCGGGAGGGCTACTTTAAAAAGATCCCGCCCCAGAGCCTGCGCACCGCCGGTGCCCACAAGCTGAAAGAGGGAGACGAGATCATCCAGCAGGTAGAGACCCGCAACAACGTGGAGGCGCTGTTCTTTACCGACAAGCAGCAGGTGTACAAGGTGCGTCTGGCTGAGCTGGAGGACGGCAAGGTGGCCCAGATGGGCATTTTCATCCCGGGCCGTCTGGGCATGGATGAGGGCGAAAATGTGCTGAGCATGGTCATCACCGGCGATTACAGCGGCTTTATGCTGTTCTTCTTTGCCAGCGGCAAGTGCGCCAAGATCCCCCTCAGCTCCTACGCCACCAAGCAAAACCGCCGCAAGCTTCTGAAAGCCTACTGCGACAAGGAGCCGCTGGCAACGATGCTGTTCCTGCCGGAGGAGACCGAGCTTGCCATCCGCACCAGCGCCAGCCGGATGCTGCTGGTGGGCACGGCACAGATCGCCGCAAAGGCCACTCGCGACAGTCAGGGCGTGGCGGTGGTCACCCTGAAAAAGAACCAGACCATCGCTTCGGTGGTGCCGGCGGACACGTTGGAGCTGGCGAACCCCCACCGCTACCGGGTGCGCAGCCTGCCCGCCACCGGTGCGCTGATTCGCGCCGAGGACGAGGGCGAGCAGATGAGCCTGCTGTAAAACGTTTTTTATTGCGAAATGGCTCCGCTTCGCTCTGCCATTCTCAGCGGAAGTTGATTTTAAGGATTGCAAATTGGAAAAATCTGCGGATTTTTCCAATTTGCCTTTTCACAAGAAAGGCCGCAACGGCAAACGGCATCTTGCTGCTGTCGGCTTGCAGCCGTCGTGCAGCGGAAAAATGCATTTTCCGGCAGCGACCCCACCCGTGAAAATGTGTTTGGAGCGGCCCGCAGGCCGCGACAAACACGAAAATAAAAATGGAAATTCCGCCATTATTGTCAGAGCGAAGCGGAGACAATTTTAAATCATTTCGATATAAAAGAGGAAACTGCAATGCAAAACATCGACCTGATCTGTGTGGGCAAGCTGAATGCCAGATATTTCGCCGAGGGCGTGGCCGAGTACCAGAAGCGTCTTGCCGCCTTCGCGTCCTTCCGCATCATTGAACTGCCGGAAGAGAAGATCGAAGAGAAAAACGCTTCCGATGCCGTGGTAAAAAAGGCACTGGACAAGGAGGGCAAAGCCATCCTGTCCAACGTGCGCAAGGGTGCTGCCATCGTGGCCATGTGCATTGAAGGCAGGCAGATCTCCTCCGACGAGCTGGCGCAGTTCCTTGCGGACCGCGCGAACAGCGGGGCAGGGGACGTGGCATTCGTCATTGGTTCGTCCCACGGCCTGTCCGATGAGGTGAAAAAGGCGGCTGCACTCAAGTTCAGCATGGGACGCATCACCATGCCCCACCAGCTGGCCCGCCTTGTGCTCACGGAGCAGATCTACCGTGCCTGCACCATCAATGCAGGAATGAAATACCATAAATAAGTGCAAAAACCGGTCTGTTCCCCAAAGCAGGCCGGTTTTCGGCTTTACAAGCGGCGCAAAACATGGTACAGTAAAGGTACTGTGCTTTCCCTTTGAAAAGCACGCCCGGCAGTGGGGAAAGCTGCCGGAACGATACAACAACGACACGGCAAACCAGCCGCGGACGGAAAGGATGTACTACAATGGAACAGAGCGAAAAGACCCTTGATATGATCGTCAATCTCTGCAAGAACCGTGGTTATGTGTTCCCCGGTTCCGAGATCTACGGCGGTTTGGCCAACAGCTGGGACTACGGCCCGCTGGGCGTCGAGTTCAAGAACAATGTCAAAAAGGCATGGCTGAAGAAATTCGTGCAGGAGAGCCCCTATAATGTGGGTCTGGATGCGGCCATCATCATGAACCCCCAGACCTGGGTGACCACCGGCCATGTGTCCAGCTTCTCGGACCCCCTGCTGGACTGCCGCGCCTGCAAGGCACGCCACCGCGCCGACAAGCTGATCGGTGAGGAGCACCCCGAGGTGAATGTGGATGCCATGAGCTTTGACGAGATGGATGCCTTCATCGCAGAGCATGAGGACATCGTCTGCCCCGTCTGCGGCAAGCATGACTTCACCCCCATCCGCAAGTTCAACCTGATGTTCAAGACCGCCATCGGCGTCACTGAGGACAGCTCTTCCACCTGCTATCTGCGTCCCGAGACCGCACAGGGCATCTTTGTCAACTTTGCCAACATCCAGCGCACCACCCGCCGCAAGCTGCCTTTCGGCGTGTGTCAGGTGGGCAAGGCCTTCCGTAACGAGATCACCCCGGGCAACTTCACCTTCCGCACCCGCGAGTTTGAGCAGATGGAGTGCGAGTTCTTCTGCAAGCCCGGCACCGATCTGGAATGGTTCGCTTACTGGAAGGACTACTGCGAGAACTGGCTGCTGAGCCTTGGCATCAAGAAGGAGCACCTGCGCCTGCGTGACCACGAGCCTGCAGAGCTGGCCTTCTACAGCCGCGCTACCACCGATATCGAGTACGCCTTCCCGTTCACCGACTGGGGTGAGCTGTGGGGCATTGCAGACCGTACCAACTACGACCTGACCCGCCATCAGGAGGCTTCCGGCAAGAGCCTGGAGTACTTCGACAGCGAGACCAACGAGCACTACATCCCCTACGTCATCGAGCCCTCTCTGGGCTGCGACCGTGTGGCGCTGGCCTTCCTGTGCGAGGCTTACGACGAGGAGCACCTGACCGACAGCAAGGGCAAGGAGGATATCCGCACCGTGCTGCATCTGCATCCGGCTCTGGCTCCCTACAAGTGCGCCGTGCTGCCCCTGAGCAAGAAGCTGGGCGAGAAGGCCATGGAGATCCGCAACGAGCTGAGCAAGTACTTCATGGTGGATTACGACGATACCGGTTCCATCGGCAAGCGTTACCGCCGTGAGGACGAGATCGGCACCCCGTACTGCATCACCGTGGACTTTGATACCGTGGGCGACGAGGCCAAGGGTATTGCTGCTGACAACTGCGTCACCGTCCGTGACCGCGACACTATGGAGCAGGTGCGTATGCCCATCTCCGAGCTGAAAGCTTATATCGAGAGCAAGATCGAGTTCTGAGAAAAATTCGCTTTCAGGCGATAAAAAACAGCCCCGCCGTTGCAATTTCGGCGGGGCTGTGCTATAATACAAATAAAGAAAGTGCTGTCTGGCAAACGGTCAGTACCTTTCCGGTTGGTTAATCAAAAGATGACCGCACGAGTTGGTAGCTGGGCGGTCATTTTTTGTTATTGAAGATCTTCCACGCGATATCGAAAATGCCAAAGCTCACGGTTGCAAGCAATGTGAGCAGAGCCAGAGTTTCTAAAAGCGTCATGAAGCATCACCCCCTTCGCTGCAAAGCGTCGGGGTACGACAAAAATGTTCGCCTTCCCGACGCAGGGCCGAAAAGGCATAGACCGCCTGCCGTATGTAGACAGCACTCTCAAAAGACAGTATAACAGACGTTTCCTGCTTTTTCAACAGCAGGAGGTGTCTGTTTTCTTTTTACTGGACAGAACGGCTTGTACCGGGTATACTGAAAAACAGAAAAACATGATTTTTACACCGCAGGAGGTTCTACCGTGGAAAACTTTGACGAACTGCTGAAAAAATATGCCGATTTCATCGTCCGGGTGGGGGTGAACCCGCAGCCCGGGCAGACCCTCATCATCAACTGCCCGCTGGAGGGCGCGCCGCTGGCGCGGCTGTGCGTGCGCAGCGCCTACGAAGCTGGTGCCCGGGATGTGCAGGTGAACTGGAGCGATGACGCTGTGTCCCGTGTCCGCATGGAGCTGGGCAGCGAGGAAGCGCTGACCGACCACAAGCCATGGCAGCTGCGCCGCTATCTCGACTATGCCGAAAGCGAGGGCGGCGTGTGTGTGCTGCACCTCATTGCGGACGACCCGGAGCTGTATGCCGGATTGGATGGCAACAAGATCAGCCGGGTAAATGCCGCCCGCCGCGCCTTTATGGAAGAGTGGCAGGAATACACCATGAACGACCGGGTGCAGTGGTCCATTGCGGCCCTGCCCAGCGTGCCGTGGGCAAAGAAGATCTTCCCGGAGCTGGACGCAGACGCCGCCATGGAAGCTTTGTGGAAGCTGATCTTTGACGTCTGCCGGGTCACCGGCGGCGACCCGGTGGGCGAGTGGCAGGCCCATATGGAGCGGCTCTCTACCCTGCGCGACAAAATGAATGCGCTGGATCTGGAAAGCGTGCATTTTAAAAGCAGCAACGGCACCGACCTGACCGTGGGTCTTGCGGATCAGGCTGTGTGGGAAAGCGCCGCCAGCAAGAGTGAAAAGGGTGTGGTGTTCCTGCCCAACATCCCAACGGAAGAGGTGTTCACTGCGCCCCATAAAGATAAGGTGGAGGGTGTCGTCTATGGCACCAAGCCCTATGTGTTCAACGGCCAGCTTATCAAGAACTTCCGCGTCACCTTTGAGAAGGGCCGGGTGGTGGACTACCACGCCGAGCAGGGACAGCTGCTGCTGGGCCGTCTGCTGGACGGGGATGAAGGCTCCCGCAGCATCGGCGAGGTGGCACTGGTGCCTGCAAGCAGCCCCATCAACCGCAGCGGAAAGCTGTTCTACAGCACTCTGTTTGACGAGAACGCCGCCTGTCATATCGCCTTTGGTGCCAGCTATCCCGGCACCACGAAGGGCGGCACGGCGCTTTCCAAAGAGGAGCTATTGGCCCGCGGCATGAACCAGTCGCATCTGCATGAGGATGTGATGATCGGTGCCGAGGACAGCCATATCACCGGCAAATGCCGCGATGGCCGCACCGTGGAGCTGTTCCGGGACGGCGTCTGGGTGCTGTAAAAGACTCTGCGGCGAAAAAAATCTGCGAAAATGCTTGCATAATCGCGGGATGTATGGTATATTCTAGTAGTACGATATAGTTTAACCTGAAACGTGGGCCGCAAGGTCCGCGTTTCTTGTTTGTATGGAGGTTTTTTATGGCGAAGCAGTCTGGCGGCAACACCGCCCAGAGAGTCGAAGCGCTTGTCCGCCCCACCGTGGAGGGCATGGGCCTGCGCCTGTGGGACGTGGTTTTTGAAAAGGAAGGTCCGGACTGGTATCTCCGCGTGCTCATCGATAAGGACGGCACCATGGACACGGACACCTGCGCGGATGTCTCCCATGCGCTGGACCCCATTCTGGATGAGGCAGACCCCATCGACCAGAGCTATTATCTGGAAGTTGGCAGCCCCGGCCTTGGCCGCAGGCTCACCCGCCCGGAGCACTACGAGGCCCTCAAGGGCCAGAAAGTCCGGGTAAAGCTCATTCGCCCGAACGCCGACGGCGTGCGCGAGTTTGCCGGTATCCTGACAGGCCGCGAGGGCAGCACCGTCACGGTGGACACTGATGCAGGCGCTGTCACCTTTGAGGTGAACGCCGCAGCCAGCGTGAACCTGTGCGATGATGAGAACCTGTTTGACTGATATTTGAAGACCCTCTCAGCCCGCCTTCGGCGACCGGGCACAGCCGTGCCGGAAGGGGAACAGGGCGGTATGGTGCAAGCCGTGACGGAGAGGGTCATACCAGAGAAAAGAGAACAAAAATTACAGGAGGAACCCGAAAAATGGCAGCAGCGAACAATGAATTTTTTGAAGCTCTCTCCATGCTGGAGCATGAGCGCGGCATCACCGCAGAGTACCTGATCGAGA
This sequence comes from Faecalibacterium sp. 3, assembly GCF_048323735.1. Lineage (NCBI taxonomy): Bacteria > Bacillati > Bacillota > Clostridia > Eubacteriales > Oscillospiraceae > Faecalibacterium > Faecalibacterium sp. 3. The sequence goes on along the minus strand of NZ_JBLWFN010000001.1, from coordinate 563,691 downwards.
AGATCAAGGCGGCGATCATCATTGCCGTCAAGAAGAACTATGAGGTGGAGGAAGACCATGTGAAGGTGGATATCGACCCCGCCGCAGGCCGCTTTGATGTGGCCCTGATCCAGGACGTTGTGGCTGATGAGGACTGGTACGACGAGCATTCTGAGATCGGCATCACCGAGGCACAGAAGATCCGCAAGACCTACGAGGTGGGCGACCGCATCATCACCCCGCTCAAGACCAAGGACTTTGGCCGCATTGCTGCACAGACTGCAAAGCATGTCATCCGTCAGGGTATCCGCGAGGCCGAGCGCAGCCAGCAGCTCAGCGAGATCCAGTCCCGCGCACACGACATCGTGCAGGCCACCGTCACCCGCGTTGACCCCGAGAAGGGCATCGTTGCTCTGGATCTGGGCAAGGGCGGCGAGGCCGTCCTGCCCCGCAACGAGCAGGTGCCCGGCGAGGTCTATACCGAGGGCGAGACCCTGCAGGTCTACGTTGTGGACGTGGTCAGCACCGAGCGCGGCCCCCGCGTCATGATCAGCCGCACCCACCCCGGCCTTGTCAAGCGCCTGTTCGAGCTGGAAGTGCCCGAGATCTTTGACGGCACTGTGGAGGTCAAGGCCATCAGCCGCGAGGCCGGTGCCCGCACCAAGATGGCTGTGTGGAGCAAGGACCCCAATGTCAACCCTGTTTCTGCCTGTATCGGTGAGCATGGTGCCCGCGTGGCTGCCGTGGTGGAGAAGCTGGGCGGCGAAAAGATCGATATCGTGAAGTGGAGCGAGGATATCTCCGAGTTCATCTCCGCAGCCCTGAGCCCTGCCAAGGTGGTCAAGGTGGAGCTGCTGCCCGGCGAGACCCGTTCCTGCCGCGTCACCGTGCCCGACCAGCAGCTGAGCCTTGCCATCGGCAACAAGGGCCAGAACGCCCGCCTGTGCGCACGTCTGACCGGCTACAACATCGATATCCGCCCCGAGAGCGGCTACTACGGTGAGGAAGAGCCCAAGAAGGAAGCCGAGACCGACGCCGAGTAATTCCGGCGCAGATGGCCAAAGGAGGGAAACCGGATGGCACAGAAAAAGATCCCTTCCCGCCAGTGCATCGGCTGCATGACCAGCCGCCCCAAAAAGGAGCTGGTGCGTGTGGTGCGTGCACCCAGCGGAGAGATCAGCATTGATCTGGTCGGCAAAAAGCCGGGCCGCGGAGCCTATCTCTGCCCGAACCCCGACTGCCTGACCAAGGCAAAAAAGAAAAAGGCGCTGGAGCGCTGCTTTGAGCAGCCGGTTCCCGCCGAAGTATACGAGGCATTGGCCGCACAGCTGGCCGAAGCCGCAAAGGAGGCAGCAGACAATGGCAAAGAAGAATAACACCCCCGCAAAACCCAAGCTGCCCCCGGAGGAAGCGCTGTTTCAGGCACTGAGCCTGTGCCGCAAGGCAGGCGCACTGACCATGGGCTTTGACGCCGTGGAAGATGCCTGCGTCAAGAGCAAGGCATGGCTGGTGATGGTGGCATCCGATGCCAGCGCCAAGACCGTGCAGCGCCTCAACTATTCTGTGGGCGATCTGGTGGATGTGATCACCATGCCGCTTACGCAGGATAAGCTGGCCGATATCAGCCGCAAGCCTGTGGCTGTTTATGCGGTGACCGACCGCAACCTCGCAAAGCTCTGCTTTGACCGCCTGTCGGACTGCGGAGCAATCAAAAATGAGGAGGATATGAGCGAATGATCGTAAAATATAAAGTGAGTGACTTTGCAAAGGACCTGAACGTTTCTGCCAAGAAGGTCCTGGATGAGCTGAACGCCATGGGCAGCACCGGCAAGAAGAACAGCTCCAATCTGGAAGAGAACGAGCTGAACTACCTGCTGGAGAAGTTCAGCAAGGCCGGCAGCGTGAAGGATCTGGACGAGTTCCTGAACAGCGCCAAGGCTCCCAAGGAAGAGCCCAAGGCTGCCGAGAAGAAGGCAGACAAGAAGGCAGACAAGAAGCCCGAGGCCCCCAAGGCCGAAAAGAAGCCGGAGCAGCCCGCTGCCAAGAAGGCTGAGCCTGCCCAGCAGAACAAAAACAACAATAAGCACAACGATAAAAAGCCCGAGCAGCACAAGAAGCGCGAGGAGAAGACCGTTTCCCTGAGCGAGCTGGCCCGCGAGACCGGTGCCAAGGCTGCAAATGCTCCGGCACAGGCTGTTTCTGTGCGCCGTGAGGACAATCAGGTGACCGTGGATACCCGTACCGTGGACATGAACGTGGATCGCTTCGATGCCCGCTACGATGATCTGGCTTCCACCAAGAACACCGAGAACCGCCGCAAGCCCACCCCGCAGGGCAACAAGCAGAAGTTCACCCAGCGCGGCCAGCGCCAGCGCCAGCAGTTCCAGAAGGGCAAGCGCGAGACCGAGTTCGAGCGTCTGCAGCGCATCCAGCTGGAAAAGGCCCGCAGCGCACAGCTGAAGGTGATGATCCCCGACGAGATCACCGTGGGCGAGCTGGCTGCCCGCCTGAAGCAGCAGGCCGGCAAGGTCATTGCCAAGTTCATGCAGATGGGCGAGATGCACGCCATCAACGACGTGATCGATTTCGATACCGCTTCTCTGCTGGCAGAGGAGTTCCACGCAAAGGTCGAGCACGAGGTGCATGTGACCATCGAAGAGCGCCTGTTCACGCAGGAAGAGGATTCGCAGGAGGATCTGGTGGAGCGTCCCCCGGTGGTCTGTGTCATGGGCCATGTTGACCACGGCAAGACCAGTATTCTGGACGCCATCCGCAAGACCAACGTCACCGCAGGCGAGGCCGGCGGCATCACGCAGGCCATCGGTGCATATCAGGTCAAGGTCAACGACAGCCTCATCACCTTCCTGGATACCCCGGGCCACGAGGCGTTCACCTCCATGCGTGCCCGCGGTGCCAACATGACCGATATTGCCGTTCTGGTGGTTGCTGCCGACGACGGCATCATGCCCCAGACCATCGAGTCCATCAACCACGCCAAGGCTGCAAATGTCAAGATTATCGTGGCAATGAACAAGATGGATAAGCCCACCGCAAACCCCGAGCGCGTGATGGAAGGCCTGACCAAGTACGGCATCATCACCGAGGACTGGGGCGGCGATGTAGCCTGCATCCCGGTGTCTGCCCTGACCGGCATGGGCATCAACGACCTGCTGGAGCGCATCGCTCTGGAAGCTGAGGTCATGGAGCTGAAGGCAAACCCCAACCGCCGCGCCAAGGGTGCGGTCGTCGAGGCCCGTCTGGACAAGGGCCAGGGCCCCATTGCCACCATTCTGGTGCAGAACGGCACCCTGCACTCCGGCGACGTCATCATTGCCGGTACCGCTGTGGGCCGTGTGCGCACCATGCGCAGCGACAAGGGCCAGCTGCTGAGCGATGCCGGCCCCTCTACCCCTGTGGAAATCACCGGCCTGACCGCAGTGCCGGAAGCAGGCGATCTGTTCGAGGCTGTTGAGGACGAGCGTCTGGCCCGTGAGCTGGCCGAACAGCGCGTTGCTGCCGCCAAGGAAAAGCAGTTCTCCTCCTTCCAGAAGGTCACGCTGGATAACCTGTTCAGCCAGATGGCTCAGAACGACATGAAGGAACTGGCCATCGTGGTCAAGGCCGATGTGCAGGGCTCTGCCGAGGCTGTGAAGCAGAGTCTGGAGAAGATCTCCAACGACGAGGTGCGTGTGCGCGTCATCCATGCCGGTGTCGGTGCCATCAGCAAGTCCGACGTGGATCTGGCCGATGCCTCCAACGCCATCATCATCGGCTTCAACGTCCGTCCCGACAACGTGGCCAAGGAAGAAGCTGCTGCCACCAAGGTGGAAATGCGTATGTACCGCGTCATCTATGATGCCATCAACGATGTCACCGACGCTATGAAGGGCATGCTGGCTCCCAAGTTCCGTGAGGTGTCTCTGGGCGAGCTGCAGGTGCGTCAGGTGTACAGGATCTCCAATGTGGGCACCGTTGCAGGCTGCCGTGTGACCAGCGGCAAGATCACCCGCGACAGCAAGGTGCGCGTGGTGCGTGACGGCATCGTGATCACCGAGGACGAGATCGCATCCCTGAAGCGCTTCAAGGACGACGTCAAGGAAGTGGCCGAGGGCTACGAATGCGGCGTTACTCTGGCAAAGTTTGCCGATGTCAAGGAAGGCGACGTGTACGAGGCCTTCAAGATGGAAGAGTACCGCGACTAAGATCTGAAATAACCCTCTCCGTCATTGCTGGCGCAATGCCACCTCCCCCGAGGTGGGAGGTTTGCTGAGAAACGGAACGTTTGCCGTATCCACGCAAAAAGCTCGCCCCTCGGGAGAGCTGCCGAGCGAAGCGAGGCTGAGAGGTTTTTCTTTTGTAAGGAGAATACTATGTCTCAGAAAAATATGGGCCGCCTTGCGCAGGACATGAAGCGCGAGGTCATTGCCATCATCAGCCGACTGAAGGATCCCCGGCTGGAGGGTGGTCTTTTGACTGTCACCCGTCTGGATGTGACCCCCGACCTGGATGTGGCCAAGGTATACGTGAGCGTCATGGGCCGCGAGGACGGCCCTAAGCCCGCCATCGAAGCACTGAACCGCGCAGCCGGTCATGTGCGCACCGAGGTGAGCAAAAAAATGCACATCCGCAAGGCTCCCCGCTTTATCTTTGTAGAGGATGACGGCGCAGCCTACGCAGCCCACATCAATGAGCTGCTCCGCACGCTGAACGTGAACGGCGATGCTGACACGGAAGCCGATGCACCGGAGGAGACCGAGGAATAATTCAGCCGGTGCGGAAAGGATGGATCATGGAATGACAGAGCAGTTGAATGTGCAGCAGATGGCCCAGCGCCTGATGACTGCGGACAACATTTTGATTCTGTGTCACAAAAACCCGGACGGCGATACCATTGGCTGCGGCAGTGCCCTGTACTGTGCCCTGAAAATGCTGGATAAGGAGGCAGCGGTGCTCTGCTCCGATGCCATTCCCACCCGGTATGCGTTCACCAATGCGCACATGTTCAAAGGAGAGTTTGAGCCCCAAACGGTGGTGGCTGTGGATGTTGCCAGCGTACAGCTGTTTGGCGAAAACAACGGCATGCCGCAGTATTCACGTCATGTAGACCTGTGTATCGATCATCATTCGGGCAACAGCGGCTATGCCGACTTCACCTTGCTGGATGGCAGCGCCGCAGCGGCGGCAGAGCTGCTGTACGAGGTCATCTGCGCCATGGGCGTGGCCATCACCCCACACATTGCGGACTGCCTGTACACCGGCCTTGCCACCGACACGGGATGCTTCCGCTTTTCCTCCACCACGGCCAACACCCACCTTGTGGCGGCAAAGCTCATTGAGGCGGGCTGTCATGTGGAGGAGCTGAACACCCTGCTGTTCGATACCAAGCCCCGTGAGCGCATGGAAGCGGAGCGCATCGCACGCAACCATCTGGAGTACTATCTGGACGGCCGGTGCGCGCTCATCTACCTCACCCGGGACGAGATCGAGCAGAGCGGGGTGGACCCGGCCGATCTGGAAGAATTGACCAGCCTGCCCGTGAGCATCGAAGGGGTCAAGGTAGGCCTGACCCTGCGGCAGCAGCCCGGTGGCAGCTACCGTATCAGCGTGCGCACCGCAAAGGGTGTGGATGCCTGCGCCATCGCCCGGCGTCTGGGCGGCGGCGGTCACAGCCGCGCTGCAGGCTGTGAGCTGCTGGGCAATCTGGAAAATGCAAAAAATGCAATTCTGGCAGAGGTGGAAGCCGAGCTGGACGCACCGCAGGAGGAAGCATAAATGCAGGGCATTCTGATCGTTGACAAGCCCATGGACTGGACCAGCTTCGATGTAGTGGCAAAGCTGCGCGGCGTGCTGGGCACCCGCAAGCTGGGCCACAGCGGCACGCTGGACCCCATGGCCACCGGTGTTCTGCCGGTGTTCTGCGGCGGGGCCAGCAAGGCGGTGGACCTGCAGCTGAACCACGATAAGAGCTACCGCGCGGTGCTCCGGCTGGGTGCACGCACGGATACCGGCGATGTGACCGGCACCGTGCTGGAGACCGCACCCGTCACCGCCGGGGAGCAGGAATTGCTGGCGGTGCTGCCGCAGTTCATCGGCCCGCAGATGCAGGTGCCGCCCATGTATTCGGCCATCAAGCTGAACGGCCAGCCGCTGTATAAGCTGGCCCGTGAGGGCGTGACCGTGGAACGCAGGGCGCGGCCCATTGAGATCTACCGCATCACCTACGGCGGCAGCCCGGCAGAAAATGAATATGTGCTGGATGTGCAGTGCTCCAAGGGCACCTATATCCGCACGCTGCTGGAGGATATCGCTGCCGCCATGGGTCAGAGGGGCACCATGAGCGCGCTGCGCCGCACCTCGGCCGGGGTGTACACCGAAGCTGACGCCCACACGCTGGAAGAGATCCTTGCCGCCAAAGAGCAGGGTCTGCCCGCACTGGAAGCACTGATGCTGCCGGTGGAGAGCGTGTTCGAGAGCCTGCCGCTGCTGGTGGTGGAGCCATGGGTGGAGCAGCATTTGTACAACGGCTGTCCCACCAGCCGCTACCCGGCGGCAGATGGCCGTTACCGGGTGCGCAATGCGACAGGACAGTTTTTGGGCCTTGCCAACATCGTGCAGGGCGTGCTCCGGGTAGAAAAGCTGTTCGTAGAACGAAATTGACACCCTCACCGGTCAGCTTCGCAAGAGCGGGTGAGGGCGTATCCCGAAAGAAAAGGAAACAAGACCCATGCAGATCATTTCACAGTTTGCGCCGCTGCCGCTGGCGCAGCCGGAAAAAGGCACCGCAGTGGCAATGGGCTTTTTTGACGGTATCCACATCGGCCACCGGGCAGTGATCAACGAGGCGGTGCAGTGGGCCGGAGCCAACGATGCAGCGTCGGCACTGTTCACCTTCAGGCTGCCGGTGGTGAACAAGATGAAGGGCAAACGGCTGCTCTCCACTGCAGATAAACACGCACTGGTGGCAAGCCTTGGCGTGGAGTATTACCTCACGCCGGACTTTGAGGAAATCAAGGGCCTGACGCCGGAGCAGTTCGTGCTGGGCATCGTGCGGGACTGCCGCGCCCGGGCACTGGTCTGCGGCGAAAACTTCACCTTTGGGGCCAAAGCTGCCGGAAACCCGGAGCTGCTGCGCACCCTGTGCGAGCCACTGGGCGTAAAGGTGATCGTGGTGCCCATGGCGCAGTTTGAGGAAAAGCCGGTGTCCTCCACCCGCATCCGCACCGCGCTGGAAGGCGGCGACATCCCGGCGGCAAACGCCATGCTGGGAATGCCCTACGCCATCCGGTTCGAGGTGCAGCACGGTGCAGGTCTGGGCCATACGCTGGGGGTGCCCACCATCAACCAGCTGTACCCCGAGGGCTTTCAACTGCCCCGCAGCGGCATCTATATCACCCGCACCTTCATCGGCGGCAAATGGTATCCTTCGGCCACCGGCCTTGGCAGCCGCCCCACCGTCAACGACGACGCCACCAAGGTGACCTGCGAAACCTTCATCCCGGGCTTTTCCGGCGACCTCTACGGCACCGACCCGGTGGTGGAGTTCCACGCCTACCTCAGCCCCAGCAAAAAGTTTGATACGCTGGACGAGCTGCGGGCTTGCATCAACAACGCTGCAAAGCGTGCGCAGGAATATTTTGCATAAGCGTGCATAAGAAAAAGACCTGTCCCTCCGGAGAACCCGGAAAGGCAGGTCTTTTTTGCTGCTTATTCGTAGTCGATGGGTAAAGTAGGCAGGCCGTTCAGCTCCAGCCCGGCGGTGTGTCCGGCAATGTACTGGTAATACCCCTGCGCCGCGATCATAGCGCCGTTGTCACCGCAGAATTTCAGCTCCGGCAGGTAGACCTTGGCGCCCAGCTTCTGGGCACCATCGTTCACCAGCTGGCGCAGCCGTCCGTTGGCGGCAACGCCGCCTGCCAGACACACCTGCTTTGCACCGGTATCTGCAGCAGCCAGCAGCAGCTTTTCGGCCAGAATGCCCGCAATGCGCTCCTGAAAGCTGGCGGCAAGGTCGGGTACGTTCACTTCTTCGCCCTTCATCTGAGCCTTGTTCACCTCGTTGAGCACGGCGGTCTTCAGGCCGGAAAAGCTCACGTTGTATTTGCCCTCCACATGGGGCACCGGCAGGCGGTAGGCCTTGGGGTCGCCGGTCTTGGCGGCGTTGGCCACGCTGGGGCCGCCGGGATAGGGCAGACCCAGCGTGCGGGCCACCTTGTCAAAGGCTTCACCGGCGGCATCGTCCACCGTGTGGCCGAGGATGTGGTAGTGGGTGTAGTCCTGCACCTCCACGATGTGGCTGTGCCCGCCGGAGGCCACCAGACAGAGGAAGGGCGGCTTCAGCTCCGGGTGGGTCAGGTAGAGTGCGGCGATGTGTCCCCGCAGATGGTGCACCGGCACCAGCGGCTTGCCCGCCGAGTAGGCCAGACCCTTGGCAAAGTTCACGCCCACCAGCACCGCGCCGATGAGCCCCGGCGCAAAGGTGACGGCTACGGCGTCCACATCGTCGATGGTCTTGCCTGCATCCAGCAGGGCTTTTTTGACGGTAGCACTGATAAATTCGCAGTGGCGGCGGCTGGCGATCTCCGGCACAACGCCGCCGTAAAGAGCCTGTTCTTTGACGCTGGTGGAGATGACGTTGCTCAGCAGATGCCGCCCGTCCTCCACAAGCGCTGCGGCGGTCTCGTCGCAGGTAGATTCAATTCCTAAGATGATCATTTTTCAGTGGGCCTCCAGCCAGTTTTTGCCTGCGTGCACATCGGTGCTCAGGGGCACGGCGTACTGCACGCAGCCTTCCATTTCCTCCCGCAGGATCTGCGCAGCCTTTTCGGCTTCGGCCTGCGGGGCCTCCACGATCAGTTCGTCGTGGACGGTCAGGATCAGGCGGCTTTCCATCTTTTCGTCCCGCAGCCGCTTCCATACCCGCACCATGGCCAGCTTGATCACGTCGGCCGCAGTGCCCTGAATGGGGGTGTTGCGGGCCATCCGCTCGCCGCTGGAACGGACGTTGAAGTTGGAGCTGGAAAGCTCCGGCAGGGCGCGGCGGCGGCCGAACAGGGTGGATACATAGCCCACGGCCTTGGCGTCCGCGATGGTCTTGTCCATGTAGCCGCTCACCTTGGGGAAGGCGGCCAGATAGTTCTTGAGGAAGGCGTCTGCTTCCTTCACGGTCACGCCGATGTCCTTGGCCAGACTGTAGGCACCCTTGCCGTACATGATGCCAAAGTTGATGGCCTTGGCAGAAGAGCGCAGACGGGAGGTGACCTCTTCCTGCGGGATGCCGTAAATTTTTGCGGCGGTGCTGCGGTGGATGTCCTCACCGTTCAAAAATGCCTGCTGCATGTGTTCATCACCGGTAATGTGGGCCAGAATGCGCAGCTCGATCTGGCTGTAGTCGGCATCCACCAGCACACAGCCCGGCTTTGCCACAAAGTAGGCGCGCAGCTGGCTGCCCAGCTCGGTGCGGATGGGAATGTTCTGCAGGTTGGGGTTGTCGGAGGAGAGCCGTCCGGTGCGGGCCTCGGTCTGGTTGAAGGTGGAGTGGATGCGGCCGTCCTCGCCGATCACCTTGAGCAGGCCCTCCACGTAGGTGGAGTTCAGCTTCTGGTAGGCGCGGTACTGCAGAATATCCTCCACCAGCGGGTAATCCCGCAGGCTTTCCAGCGTTTCGGCATCGGTGGACCAGCCGCGCTGAGTCTTTTTGCCGTGGGGCAGGCCCATGGTATCAAACAGCATTTCGCCCAATTGCTTCGGGCTGTTGGGGTTGAAGCTGGCGCTGCCGGTCTCCATGTGGATGCGGGTGAGCACCTGCTCCAGCTCGGTACGCAGCTTTACGCCGAACTGCTCGATGCCGTCTTTGTCCACCAGCACGCCGGTGCGGGTCATATCGGCCAGCACCTGTGCCAGCGGGAACTCGATCTCGTTGTAAAGGGCGTCCTCTCCGCAGGCGGTGATCTCGGCCTTCATCTTGCTGAACAGATCGGCAAGGCGGCCTGCGTCCGGGTAATCGGTGCAGGCAAAGGCGGCCGAGGCGCGGTAGCTGGACACCAGTTCACCGATCTGATATTTGGAGGCAGAAGCGTCCAGCAGGTAGGCGGCAAGCTTGCCGTCCCACACGATGCTGCTGCCCCAGCCGCCTGCGGCCATGGCTTTGGCGTACAGCGGCGCGGAGTTGAACACCTCCAGGGTTACGTCTGCGTTGTCCAGCAGGCGCACAAGGTCGGCGTCCTCCAGCGGGTAAACGGTGCAGTCCTGCACGGCGTACCAGCTTTCCGGCTGCAGCACCACGTTGCGGGTGCCCTGCTTGCCCATGACGGCGGGGCGGGAGGCAACCAGATAGGTACCGGAAGGAGCCAGCGGCAGGGCTTCCAGCTCTGCCTGTGCAAGCTCGATGCCGTCCTCGCCCTCCGGTGCGGCAGGGACAACGCCGGCCAGCCCAAAGCGGGGAATGAGGGAGTGGATCTCCAGCTCCTGCAAAAGGCGCACAGCCTCAGCCTTGCGGCCTTCGCCCACCTTGTAAGAGCCCTCGGCGGTGTCAATGGGCGCATCGGTGCGGATGGTGCCCAGCGTGTGGCTCAGCTCGGCCATTTCGCGGCATTCAAGAAGGTGCTCCCGCTGTTTTGGCTTGATGCGCTTGTCGTCGATGTGCTCGTACACACCCTCCAGCGAACCGAAGTTCTGCACCAGAGACAGAGCGGTCTTTTCACCGATGCCCCGCACCCCCGGGATATTATCGGAGGCATCGCCCATCAGGCTCTTTACCTCAATGAGCTGTCTGGGCTGGATGCCGTATTTTTCCTGAATGGCGTCCACATCCATCGTCACCGTTTTGCTGCGGCCCATGACAGTGGCGGCAAGCAGCACAGTGGTGGTGTCACTGACCAGCTGCAGGCTGTCCCGGTCTCCCGTGGCAAGGAAGCAGTCGTCCTTCCGGGCGGCACAGGCAGCGGCCAGCGTGCCAAGGATGTCGTCCGCCTCCCAGCCCTCGGCAGTGACGGTGCGGTAGCCAAGGTCTGCCAGCAGCTCCTTGAGCACCGGCATCTGCTGGGCCAGCTCTTCGGGCATGCCATGGCGGGTGGCCTTGTAGCCATCATACATTTTGTGGCGGAAGGTGGGGGCCTTCAGGTCAAAGGCCACGGCCACCTCGTCGGGTTCGCACTCCTTGAGCAGGGAGAGCAGGATATTCAGAAAGCCATAAATGGCGTTGGTGTATCGTCCGTCCTTGGTGGTCAGCAGCTTGATGCCGAAAAAGGCGCGGTTGGCAATGCTGTTGCCGTCAATGACCAGTAAACGCATAGTCGTGTTCCTCCGTTGCATTATTACTCATCTTATAGTATAGCACAAAACCGCACCCAGCGGGGGATTTTTGCGTAAAAAACTGCAACGGGAGCACGGGCGCTTTTGCCTGTAATTTGCAAAAAGAATGTCAAACGAAAACTGCCGCCCGGAAAGGCGGCAGTTGAGGTTCTGTCTGCAGGTGCAGGTGGTCGTGCTTCCCTCCGGCAAGCACCGGGAGAGCGTAAAAACGTATTGCCGGATCGTCGAGCGTTTACTCCTCAATGCGGATAGCGCTCACCGGGCAGGCATTGGCGGCATCCACAGCCTGCGGCACCTCCTCCGGCGGGATCGGCCCGGGCTCGGCCACTGCCAGAACGCCCTCCATGTGGAACACGGCGGGGCACAGCCCGGCACACTGGGTGCAGCCGATGCAAAGGTCTGGGTCAACGTATGCGTTCATAGAAAAAACCTCCTTGTAATCTTGCCTTGCAGGCAGTATGGCCCGTCTGGCTGCGAATTATGCCTATGCAACGGCCCGCAGCTGTGGTAAAATAGACTTTCAGGAGGGAAGTACCATGAACATTCAGATCTTCGGCACCAGTAAGTGCTTTGATACCAAAAAGGCCCAGCGCTATTTCAAGGAGCGGGGGGTCAAATTCCAGATGATCGACCTGAAGGAAAAAGAAATGAGCCGCGGCGAGTTCGACAACGTGGCTCGGGCGCTGGGCGGCTGGGAAAAACTGGTGAACCCCAAGGCCAAGGATAAGCAGACCCTTGCGCTTCTGGACGCACTGGTGGACTGGCAGAAAGAGGACAAGCTGTTTGAAAACCAGCAGCTGTTTTTAACGCCCATTGTGCGCAATGGGCGTCAGGCGACCGTGGGCTATCAGCCCGATGTCTGGAAAAGCTGGGAATGATGCAAGCTGCGTCCATTCGGCGCACTCCGCGTACTTTCACAAAAAAACCACGGGCATGGTTTTGCACAATGGGCCGGTATGTGGTATACTGAATACTGTACCATTTGACAACCCTGGGAGATACAACAAACATGAAACATTCTATTACCCCTGAAGAACATGCACGCGTGCAGCGCCGCCGCGGGCGTCAGGCACTGGGCCTTCTGGTCGCCATTCTGGTGGTCGTGGGCTTTGTTACTGTGTTGCGGGCCGGTGTGGGCGCTGTGGCCAACCTGTTCGACGATACGGCACAGAAGCAGGAATATGAGGATAAGCTGGAAGGGCTGGTGCTGTTTGACCCCATGCCCTTTGACGGCATTGAGAACATCGACGACCTGACCCTGCGCGAGGCAGCGGTGTGGGGCTGCATCTACAGCATCCAGGAAACGCAGGGCGGCTTTGACAACTACAATACCGACCCCGACACCGAACAGCTGCTGCTGCCCTCGCTGGATGTGGACGCCTACCTTGCAAAGCTGCTGGGCCCGGGCTTCAAGCTTACCCACCGCAGCTTTGAGATGGAGGACATGACCATCGAATTCGATGATGCCACCCAGTGCTACAAGATCCCCGTCACCGGCACCGTGGGCTATTACCGTGCAGTAGTGACCAAGCTGTTCAAGCGCAGCGGCAAGCTGCACGTTACCGTGGGCTACATCCCCACGGCAAGCAATGACGACAGCATCATCAATGTGTCCTCGGATACGCCCACCAAGTACATGGACTATCTGTTCGAGCGTCAGAGCGGCAGCTGGTATCTCACCGGCCTGACCGAGAGCGAGACCAAGGCCGAGAGCGCCGACAGCACATCTGCCGCAAGCCTGCCGGAGCCCATGGCAGAAAGCGATGTGCAGGATGCCATCCTTGCCACAGCCGGTTCGGATGCAGCAGATTCGGCGGCTTCTGCCGTTGAGCCGGAGACGCAGGCAGAAAACGGCGCAGACAGCGTCGTGGCCGAAGCCCCTGCTGCGGACGATGCCGCCAGCACCGCAGGGTAAAGTACAAATACAAAAGGGACCGCTGCATAGTTTTGGTGCAGCGGTCCCTTTTGCGTTTTGACCATATTCAGCGGAAATACTATTTATATTTGCTCCCCCGGGAAAATCTGCGGATTTTCCCGGCAGGGCGCAGCGGAAAATGACTTCCTGCCTGTGTGTTATTTCAGATCGAACCGTACCACCACCAGCCGGTACCACAGATACGGTACCATGTTCCAGATCATCCACAGCTCCATCAAAATGTAGTTGGGCAGATCTTTCAGGCGGAAGGGCCGCTTGCCCAGCTTGCCGGCTTTCAGCAGGGCAAAGGCCTCGTGCATCCCCTTGTCCCAGCTTTCCCCAAAGCCCTGCTTGTGGAACTTGTAGCACTTGAGCAGGTAGCCTGCAGCCAGAGGGATAAAGTTGAGCACCAGCATCAGCAGCGGCTCATTCTTGAGGGGCAGAAGGATGCTGTTGCGGCCGCTCTGCTGGCTTTTGAAAGCGTTGTACCGCACCGCGCCGGTGCTGGCACCGCAGATATGGTAGCATCTGGCAGTGGGGCAGAGCAGGTTTTTATAGCCTGCATTGTTGGCACGCCAGCTCAGATCCACATCCTCAAAGTAGGCAAAGAAGTTCTCGTCAAAATTGCCGATTTCGTCCAGAATGCTCTTGCGGTAGAGCGCCGCACCGCCGCAGGCCGAGAAGATGCGCCTGCACTTTGTGTAGCGGCTGGCGCGGCGGCCATCACCGGTCTTGCAGGCAAAGCCCATCCATGTGACATAATCGCCCGCGTCGTCGGCCAGCTCCCGGTCAAAGTGACGAATCATCAGGCTCTGCACTGCAAAAATTTTCGGGTCGGTCTCGGCGGTGCGGATGAGCTCGGCCAGCCACTGGGGCTCGGCAAAGGCGTCGTTGTTGAACAGCACCACATACTCGCTGTCGGCCAGAGCAATGCCCTGGTTCACCGCGTGGGAAAAGCCGGTGTTGGTGCCGTTTTCGATGAGGGTGAAATTTTCGCGGCTGCAATAGCTGCGGGCCTGCTCCAGACTTTCGTCGGTGGAGCCGTTGTCCACCACGATAAGCCGGAAGCTCTGCTCAGTCTGGGCGTAGACCGACTCGATGGAATCCTTGAGCCAGCCCTTGCCGTTGATGTTCGGGATCACGATGGTCGCTTTATACATAAAGACACTCCTAAGTCTGTGCACAATTACAATGCCAGTATAGCATATCCCGACGCAAAAAGAAACCGCATCCTGACAGGATGCGGTCTCCGGAACGCGAAATCACGCGGCAAGGGCTTTTTCGATGTTGGAAAGAATTGTGTCGTGATCCTCAGCACACACCAGGATCACCTCGCCGGTGGGGGCTACGGTGACGGTGGCTGCCTTGGCGACCTGATACTGGTCCTCAAGGTAGTGCTCCATGGACTGCTGTTCGCTCTGAACATAGGCTTCCAGTGCAGCCTTCACAGCGTCGGTCTTGCCCTCGGCGGGCTTCACGATGGCTATGGCATAGCTGCGCACCATCATGGAGGAAACCGAGGCGGCAAAACTCTCGTAGCTGCCGTCCTCAAGGCCCAGCAGGGGGAACACGATGTCTTTCAGCTCGTCGTTCAGCTGGTCGGCCTCATACTCGGCGCTGTAGCCGTCGATGGCGGTGAATTTGCCGTCTTCCCCTCTGGTAAAGATCATATCGTACTCGTTGTCCTCGTCGGTGCGGGCGTCGTGGATGATCTGGGAGTAGTCTTTGGGGGCGGCAGAGTCGGCCTTGCTGCCGGCAGAGCAGCCCACAAGGGCAAACAGGCACAGACCGGCAAGCAGTGCGGCGATGATACGTTTCATAAATGCATTCCTTTCCTGTGTAAAAACAGCTTCTGAAAACAGGTGCGGCGGCTTGGCATTAGTGTGTGCCGTTTTGCGCCTGCTATCCGTAATACGAACCACATCCCGGCAGGATTGCACCACAAACGTAACCTTTTTATGAACGGCTCACAGCATCAGGGCGTCCAGCTCGCCATGGTTCACGGGCGTGGAGAGAATGATCTGGGTGCTGGTGGTGCCCAGCTTCTGGAACTGCAGGATCAGATGCTCCAGCTGGGGCATGCTGCCGCAGCTCACCTTGACAAGGAAGGTGTAGGCACCGGTAACGTGGTAGCACTGCAGTACCTCCTTGCTGTTCTGCAGCAGCTCCAGAAAGGCGTCCTGCTTGGACGGTGCCACCGAAAGGCTGATGAGGGCGTCCACGTACACACGGTCGGCGGGGCGGTTCAGGGTGACGGTGTAGCCGCTGATGATGCCGTCCGTCTCCAGCTTATGGATGCGGCTGGACACCGCAGGGCTGGTCAGCGATATCTGCTCGGCAATCTCCTTGACCGGCATACGGGCATTCTTGGCAAGCAGGGAGAGAATCTTGCGATCCAGATCGTCCATGGGAATACTCCTTTTTGAAAATATGTTGGATTGTATAAAATTTTTTGAAAGTAAAGTTTTATTGTTGGTGCAAACATACAAATGCTGAAAAGGTTTGCTTTTGCTTGGGTTTGTGTTAATTATATAAAGTTTTGATGGAAAAGTAAAGACTTAATTTAAAGCAAAACCGGAAAAATCTGTTTGACAAGAAAACAAAAAGGGGTATAATACATCATGCAAGGCGGCGCGATGCACAATGTGCCTGCCGATTGGATTTGAGATTCACTACTTTATATACTTTCCCACCCCTCTATACACAAAAACCCGCTGCCAGGCGGGTTTTTGTGTTTGCTGGGGATTTTTTCTTTTTGAAAAAAGCAGTGGCAGACAATGTAATCGACCTATAGAGCAGCTGCTTTCGGCTGCGACCCCATCCGTGAAAATGCAGGCCCGGAAAGTCTGCAGACTTTCCGGGCTTGCTCTATCTCAAAATATTATTTCGCTGATGATAGCCGGAGCACAGCGGAGGCGATTTAAATCGTGTACGCCGATCAGACCAGATACCCTTCAAAGCAGTGCAGGTCCTCGGTCTTGACGATACCCTCCAGATACAGCCCGTCCTCCCGGTATTCTTCCAACTGCACGCTGCCCCGCTCCCGCATGGGGGCGGCAAGGCCCAGCTTATCGTAGGGCAGCAGCACCCGCAGAGTGTGCACCCGGTCGCTGAGCACCTCGTCCAGCTTTGCCAGCAGGGTGTCCAGACCATAGCCGGTCTTGGCGCTGGTGAGCAGGATGTCCGGGTCAAAGCTCATGGCACCCGGCTTGTCGCATTTGTTGTAGACGGTCAGGCGGGGGATGTCCGTACAGTCCAGCCCGTCCAGAACCTCGTCGGTGACGGCCAGCTGCTCTTCCCGCTGCTCATCGCCTGCGTCTGCCACCCGGATGATGACGTCCGACCATGCGGCTTCTTCCAGCGTGGACTTGAAGGCCTCCACCAGATTATGGGGCAGGCGGGACACAAAGCCCACCGTATCCACCAGCAGCACGGCCATGCCGCTGGGCAGCACCAGCTTGCGGCTGGTGGGGTCCAGTGTGGCGAACAGCATGTCCGCTTCGGCTACGCTGGGGCCGCACAGAGCATTCATCAGGCTGGATTTGCCCACGTTGGTATAGCCTACAAGGCTGATCACCGGCATACCGGTCTTGGCACGGGCCTTGCGGCTCTCGCCCCGGCGCTTTTCCATTTCGGCCAGCTTTTCAGCCAGCGCATCAATGCGGGCGTGCACATGGCGGCGGTCCAGTTCCAGCTTGGTCTCACCGGCACCACGGCGGGCACCGCCGCCGCCGCCACCGCCGCCGCCCTGACGGCTCAGTGCCTCGCCCATGCCCTGCAGACGGGGCAGACGGTAGCGCAGAAGGGCCAGCTCGGTCTGCAGCTTGCCCTCGTTGGTGACGGCGCGGCTGCGGAAAATTTCCAGAATGAGCATGGTGCGGTCGATCACTTCCAGTCCGCCCAGCGCATTGGAGATGTTGCGGATCTGGCTGCCGGTCAGTTCACCGTCAAATACGGCGCATTCTGCACCCAGACTTTCGGCGGCAAGGCTGGCTTCCTCCAGTTTGCCGCTGCCCAGCACGATGCCGGT
The DNA here is from genome assembly GCF_048323735.1 of Faecalibacterium sp. 3. NCBI lineage: Bacteria > Bacillati > Bacillota > Clostridia > Eubacteriales > Oscillospiraceae > Faecalibacterium > Faecalibacterium sp. 3. The sequence goes on along the minus strand of NZ_JBLWFN010000001.1, from coordinate 546,457 downwards.
CTCCGGGGTCTGGCGCTTCTGGGTCACCTGCGCCACGGCTTCCATGTGATTAGCTTCACACAGGGCAGAAAGCTCTGCCAGACTGCGCTCACAGTCCCACAGGCCCTGATCCAGTGCCAGCAGAATGACCTTCGTCGGGGGTGTTTCCACTAAGATATCGTAAAGTTCGCTCACGGTAAGTCCTTTCTATGTTCGTAACGCTCCCGCGTCAATAAATAGCTTTTGCATTCCACCGGTGTGCCGTCAAACTTGTGATCAACGGTGTCGTGGTGGTACACAAAACCGGCTTTTTCCATCACCCGGCCGCTGGCGGGGTTTGCCTTGGCATGGCAGCAGGTCAGCCAGTCCCCGTCAGTATGGCTGAACCAGTACGCGGTCACAGCCTTCAGCGCTTCGGTGGCAAGACCTTTATTCCACCAGCTCCGTCCGATGCAGTAGCCTGCTTCCCAGATGCCGCCCGAGGTGTCCAGCTCCGGCCAGAATGCTTTTTGACCGGCATCTCCCAACGCGGCGTTGAAGATGCCGATGCTGCCGAACACCTGTCCGGAGGCCTTTTCCACAATGGCCCACTGGTAGTAGTCCGGGTTCGGGTAGAGTGTGGCCCATGCCGCCAGCAGGCCCAGCGTTTCCAGAGCGTTTTTGTGGGGCTCCCACCGCAGAAAACGGGTCACCTGCGGGTCGGACGCCCAGTTTGCGTACATCATGTCGGCATCCTCCGGCAGCAGGCGGCGCAGAAAAAGCCGGTCAGTCTCAAACTCCTGCGTTCCGGCGTGGCGCATGGCACACACCTCCCTATTTTATAAAGTATGCATAGGATAGCACAAATTTGGCGTTCCTGCAAGCGCCGCCGCGAAAAAACGCTTGACCAGACTGCTTTTGTGCATTAAACTAAAAGCCAAGTGTTTTTGTGGGAAAAGGAGAACGCTCCATGAGTGATGTGCGTGAGATCTTGAAAAAACGCCCGCTGCTGTTCGATGGCGGCATGGGCACCTATTATAAAGCAAAGCCCGGGCAGGAGTGTGAGCAGGCGAATCTGCTGGACCCGGAAGGAGTTCTGGCCGTGCATGGTGCGTATCTGGAAGCAGGTGCCGATGCCATCAAGACCAATACCTTTGGTCTGCCGCGGATGGCGGCGGCGGGAAATCCGCTGTGGGAGGCCCTGACAGACGAGGGATGGAGGCTGGCCGCACAGGCCGCTGCAAAGACCGGCGCTGCCGTGTTCGCCGATCTTGGCCCGGCCCCGGATACGGAATCGCTCCCGGCGGCACAGATCTATACAGCCCTTGCCGAGCGGTTTGCCGCATTGGGTGCAAAGAACTTTTTGTTTGAGACGCTGAGCAGCGACGCCGGTGTGGCCGAAGCCGCGAAGCAGATCAAAGAAACGGTGCCGGACGCCTTTGTGCTGGTGTCCTTTGCGGTGCTGCCGGACGGTTACACCCGTGAGGGACGGCACTGCACCCAGCTGGTGCGCAGCATGACCGCCTGCGGCGCAGTGGATGCCGTGGGCCTGAACTGCGTTTCTGCTCCCGGTGCCATGCGCACACTGGTGCAGCAGCTGGGCAGAACAGAGCTGCCCCTGTCTGTCATGCCCAACGCAGGCTACCCGGTGGTCACCCGCACCCGGGTGCAGTATCAGGGCAGGCCGGAATATTTTGCCCGGGAGCTGGTCGGCCTTGCCGCCGAGGGTGTGCGCATTCTGGGCGGCTGCTGCGGCACTACGCCCGCCCACATTGCGGCCCTGCGCACGGCGCTGGATGCGCTGCCGGAGCAGCTGCCGGTGGCAGCGGCAGCGCCGGTACCCGCTGCCGCAAAGCCGGTAGTGGAAATGGACGATGCCTTTCTGCGCAAGCTGAACGCGGGCAAAAAGGTGATCGCTATTGAGCTGGACTCCCCCAAGGACGCCGACCTGACGGGCTATCTGGAGGGGGCCCGCCGCCTGCAGGCTGCCGGGGCCGATCTTTTGACCATTGCAGACTGCCCCATTGCCCGGGCACGGATGGATTCCTCGCTGGTGGCCTGCCGGGTGCACCGGGAGCTGGGGCTGAACGTGCTGCCCCACATGACCTGCCGCGACCGCAACCTGAACGCCACCAAGGCCCTGCTGCTGGGCCTGTATGCCGAGGGCGTGCGGGAGGTGCTGGCCATCACCGGCGACCCCATCCCCACCGCAGAGCGGGACGAGGTGAAGAACGTGTACCAGTTCAACTCCCGCAAGCTGGCGCAGTACATCGTCTCGCTGGCAGGCGAGGGTCGGGAAATGCCCTCGCCCCTCACCGTGTTCGGTGCGCTGAACCTGAACGCCCGCAACTTTGATGTGGAGCTGCGCCGTGCACAGGAAAAGCTGGAGAATGGCATGAGCGGCTTCCTCACCCAGCCGGTGCTCTCGGCACAGGCGGTGGAAAACCTGAAAAAGACCCGGGAAGCGCTGGGCAGCAGGGCAAAGATTTTGGCGGGCATCATGCCGGTGGTGAGCCAGCGCAACGCCATCTTCATGGAGAACGAGGTCAACGGCATCCATGTGGACGCTGAGATCGTCGAGCGCTTTGCCGGGCTGGACCGTGCGCAGGGCGAAGAGCTGGGACTGGAAGTCTCGGTGAAGGCTACACAGGCCGCAGCGCCCTATGCAGACGGCTTCTACCTGATGACCCCCTTCAACCGCATCGCCCTGATGGAGCGGCTCATTGCCCGGCTGAAAAAGGAAGGAATTGCAGATTAAAATGGCCGACGCGTTCGCTCTGGGACGGGTTGTGGCTCCCAGCGTATGCTACGGCCCTTGAGCGGGCCTTGCATTCTGCTGGCCACGGCCCCAACAACTCCTCTCTGTTTCTGCCACAGGCAGCGGTCGTCGTTGCATCTTCAGCGGAAAAATATTTTTTATATTTGCGTTTGTCGTGGCCTGCGGGCCACTCCAAACGCGCTTTCACGAATAAGGCCCAAACCGCAAGAGGCAGCAGGATAAATTCTTTTGAAGAAAAAGTAATTGACAAATCGCACAAAAAACGCTATATTCTTTTTATAAATGCGTTGAAGAAGAGTGCGCACTGCATTTGCCGTTCAGAGAGCCGGAGAATGCTGCGAATCCGGTACGGTCGGGCGGTGTGCTGTCACTTTGGAGCAGGAGCGGTGAGCTGAAGAGCAAGCCGCTCTCGGAGCTGTCCCACGTTACCGGGGCATCAAGGGGCGCAGGATGCTCTGCGCAATTTGGGTGGTACCGCGGTTATTACAGCCGTCCCATGGAACGTTCCGTGGGACGGCTTTTTTTCGTCCCACTTCATCATTTTTTACTGGGAGGACCCTATGAAAGAACTTGCAAAACAGTACGATCCCAGCCAGGTGGAAGACCGCATCTACCAGTTCTGGCTGGACGGCGGCTACTTCCACACGAAGGCAGACCCCGACAAGAAACCCTACACCATCGTCATGCCGCCCCCGAACGTTACCGGTCAGCTGCACATGGGCCATGCGGTGGATAACACCATGCAGGACATCCTCATCCGCACCAAGCGGATGCAGGGCTATGCCGCCCTGTGGGTGCCCGGCACCGACCACGCCTCGATTGCCACCGAGGCCAAGGTGGTGGAGGCCATGCGTGCCGAGGGCCTGACCAAGGAGATGGTGGGCCGCGATGGTTTTCTGGACCGTGCATGGGCATGGAAGACCAAGTTCGGCAACCGCATCGTCAGCCAGCTGAAGAAGCTGGGCAGCAGCTGCGACTGGGAGCGCGAGCGCTTTACCATGGACGAGGGCTGCTCTGAAGCCGTCAAGGAAGTGTTCGTGCGTCTGTACGACAAGGGCCTGATCTACCGCGGCAACCGCATGGTCAACTGGTGCCCCCACTGCAACACCTCCATTTCTGACGCCGAGGTGGAGTACGAGGAGAAGGACGGCAGCTTCTGGCACCTGCTGTACCCGGTCAAGGAGACCGGCGAGATGCTGGAGCTGGCTACCACCCGTCCCGAGACCATGCTGGGCGATACCGCTGTTGCCATCAACGGTGACGACCCCCGCTATGCCCATCTGCACGGCTGCCATGTGGTGCTGCCCCTGCTGAACAAGGAGATCCCCATTGTCTGCGATGAGCACGCCGACATGACCAAGGGCACCGGTGTGGTCAAGATCACCCCCGCCCACGACCCCAACGACTTTGAGGTGGGCCTGCGCCACAACCTGCCCATCGTGCGTGTGTTCACCTATGACGGTCACATGACCGGCGCTGCCGACAAGGCTGCTGCCGATGCTCTGTTCGCCGCCGGCAAGAACACCATCAACGAGCCTGAGGTGCTGGACTGCGGCAAGTACGCCGGCATGACCACCCTCGAGGCCCGCAAGGCCATTCTGGCCGATCTGGAAGCAGGCGGCTTCCTGAAGGAGATCGAGCCCCTCAAGCACGAGGTGGGCACCTGCTACCGCTGCCACTCCACCATCGAGCCCATGGTGTCCAAGCAGTGGTTCGTCAAGATGGAGCCGCTGGCAAAGCCCGCCATCGAGAGCGTGGAGAAGGGCGAGATCAAGTTCGTGCCCGAGCGCTTCACCAAGAACTATATGAACTGGATGAAGAACACCCGCGACTGGTGCATCAGCCGTCAGCTGTGGTGGGGCCATCAGATCCCGGCATGGTACTGCGATGACTGCGGCGAGACCGTGGTGGCAAAGTCCGCTCCCTGTGCCTGCCCCAAGTGCGGCAGCGCAAAGCTGACCCAGGACCCCGATACGCTGGATACCTGGTTCTCCTCCGCTCTGTGGCCCTTCAGCACGCTGGGCTGGCCCAATGAGGAGAGCGAAGACCTCAAGTATTTCTATCCCACCAACACCCTCGTCACCGGCTACGACATCATCGGCTTCTGGGTCAGCCGCATGATCTTCTCCGGTCTGGCCTACACCGGCAAGGCACCCTTCAGCACTGTCTGCATCCACGGCATCGTGCGCGACAGTCAGGGCCGCAAGATGTCCAAGAGCCTTGGCAACGGCATCGACCCGCTGGAGGTCATTGCCCAGTACGGCGCAGACGCCCTGCGCTTTATGCTGGTGGACGGCTCCACCCCGGGCAATGACATGCGCTATATCGAAAAGAAGGTGGAGGCTGCCCGCAACTTTGCCAATAAGCTGTGGAACGCTACCCGTTTTGTGCTGATGAACCTGCCCGAGGACTTTGAGCCGGGCCTGCCCAGCGAGGAGATGCTGGACATGAGCGACAAGTGGGTGCTCACCAAGCTGAATCAGGTGGCCGGTGCCATGACCGACAACCTCGACCACTACGAGATGGGTCTGGCCGCTGCCAAGATCAACAGCTTCATCTGGGACGTCTACTGCGACTGGTTTATCGAGATCGCAAAGCCCCGCCTGAATTCCGGCGACGCACAGCAGGCCGACACTGCCCGCCGCGTGCTGGTGTATGTGCTGGATAAGGCCCTCAAGCTGCTGCATCCCTTCATGCCCTTCATCACCGAGGAGCTGTATCAGGCTCTGCCCGGCTCTGCCGAGACCATCATGACCCAGAGCTGGCCCACCTTCGATGAAGCTCACAACTGGGCTGACGAAGAGGAAGCCTTTGAAAAAGTCATGGACTACATCAAGGCCGTGCGTACCATGCGCACTGAGATGAATGTCCACCCCGCCAAAAAGACCAGCATGATCATCGAGACTGCCGATGCAGCACCCTTCCAGAAGGCACAGGTCTATCTGGCAAAGTTCGCCTTTGCCACCGATGTGACCTTTACCGAGAAGTATGAGGGCAGCACCGACGGCATGGTGCAGGTGTCCACCCACGCTGCACGCGGCTTCATCCCCATGATGGAGCTCATCGACCGCGACAAGGAGCTGGCACGTCTGAACAAGGAAAAGGCCAAGGCCGAAAAGGAAATGGCCATGTTCGCAAACCAGCTGAACAACCCCAAGTTTGTGGAGCGCGCTCCGGCGGCACTGGTGGAGGAGATCCGCAATAAATACGCCAAGAGTCAGGACAAGCTCGCCAACATTGAACAGAGCATCAAGGCTCTGGGCTGATTTGAGCGGGGGTCGTCATAGCAGCGCACAGTGCGCTTTTCCGTGGGTCGCTGCAGGGCGGGTGCTCTTTACTCTTGCCCTCCTTGGCTGCATCGTGTTCATCTTTTCCAATTCCATGAAGATCGGCGAGGTCTCTCAGGGCTCCAGCGGCCGGGTGCTTGCCCTGCTGCAGGGAGTGCTGCGCCGTCTGGGCCATCCGGCCCTTGCCCAGCGCCTGACGGATCACATCGTGCGCAAGCTGGCGCATTTCTGCGAGTATACGCTGGAAGGCTTCCTGCTCATGCTGTGCATGCGGGTGTACACCCGGAGCTACATCTGGCACATCAGCGTGCCGCTGCTGGGCGGCGTGCTCACCGCACTGGCCGATGAGACCATCCAGATCTACTCGCCGGGCCGCAGCAGTCAGGTCACGGATGTGTGGCTGGACTCTGCCGGTGTGCTGGCAGGCATCCTTGCAGCGCTGGTGCTCATGGCGTTGTGCGGGCTGCTGTTTCATCATCGTAATAAGGAGTAACCAATGACCATCGAACAGGCAAATCAGTATTTTGCCGCCCTGCCGGACGGCTTTGCCTCCACCGAACAGCTGCGCACCGCGTTCACCGCGCCGGTGCAGAAGGTGCAGTTTGTGGGTGTGGCGGGCACGGCGGGCAAGACTGTGGTGGCCCGCCTGCTGGCGGCCATCCTGCACGCACAGGGCATCCATGCGGGTCTGTATCATGCGGGTTCCCGCCCGCTGTCGGAGCGCATCTGCATCGATGATGCTCCGGTGGACGAGGGCCTGCTGGCCTTGACGGCAGAAGCTCTTTCCGCCGCCGAGGCTCTGCCCCGGGACGCAGCAGAGCTGGCAGCAGCGGCCAACTGCTTTGGCGCAGCGGGCTGCACGCTGGCCGTGGTGGAGCTGCCGGATGCGGGCCTTGCCGAAGCGCTGCCCGGTATGCCGGTGTGCGCCGTCACCTCGGTCGGCCCGGACGGCGTGAGCCGCTCGGTGGAGCGCCTTGCCGCACTGGCGGCAGGTGTCATGCGCAAGGGCAGTATCTGCGTCACCGCGCCGGAGCAGCCTAAGGCAGTGCTGAGCGAGCTCATTGTAGCCGCAGGAAAATGCGGCTGTGAGCTGGTGGTGCCGGACCCGGAGGATATCACCTTTCTGGAAGCGGAAAAGTTTGCCAGCAAGGTGGACTACGGCGGGTACACTGTGCCGCTGGCCTTTCTGGGCCGTCACGCAGCAGGCAACGCCGCTGTGGCTGTGGAGCTTTCGCTGGCGCTCTGCCGCAAGGACTTCGACATTACAGATGAAGCCATTCTGGAGGGTCTGGCGGCGGTGGAAAACCGCAGCAGCATCCGGGTGGTCTCGCAGCGCCCGCTGGTCATTCTGGATGCCTGCCGCACTCCGCAGCAGGCAGCAGCTCTGCTGCGGGTGCTCAACATGGCCAAGGTGCGCCATATGAGTGCCATCATCGGCCTGACCGAAGAAGAAGGCGCCGAAGCATTCTTCTCCGCGCTGGAGACCGGCCTGACCCCGGAGGAACAGAAGAAGGATAAGTCCACCATGCCCGGCATGAGCGAGAATCCCTTTGATAAGGTGTATCTCGTCACGCCGCAGGGCACGGATACTGCTCTTACCGAGCGTCTGACCGAGAAGGCAAAGTATCACTTTGATGCGGAGCTGTGTGCCACTCTGGCCGAAGCGGTCAGACTGGCGCATGCCAACACCCGCCGCGGACTGCTGGTCTGCGGCAGTGAGGCTGCCGCACTGGAAGCTGCCGAACTGCTGGCAAACAGCTGAGCCGACACGCTTCCCTAAAAAATAAACGAAAGATCCCGTACACTGGAACTATGTGTACGGGATCTTTTATTTTGCAAAGGAGATGGACAAACCATGGCAACGGTAAGCTTCAGCCCGGCGGGCGAAGTGCTTTACGCCTATCTTGCAGGCGAGATCGACCACGATGCAGCGCAGAGCTTGCGCATCCAGCTGGATGATGCACTGGTCAGCCGCACCCCGCAGACCATGATCCTGGACTTTGGCGGGGTGGGATTTATGGATTCATCCGGCGTGGGGCTGATCCTGGGCCGTCAGCGCATTGCCCGCACGCTGGGCACGGCCCTGCGGGTGCAGCACACACCGTCCCAGATGGCAAAGGTGCTGCAACTGGCCCGCATCCCCTGTACGGACACAGAACAGAAGGAGGAATGACCTTATGAAAGCGGAAAATACGACAAAGCTCCAGTTCGACTCCCTCAGCGTGAACGAAAGCTACGCCCGGGGCGCTGCGGCAGCCTTTCTTGCCCGGTACGACCCCACCGTGCCGCAGCTGGCCGACATCAAAACGGCAGTGTCCGAAGCGGTGACCAACTGCATCGTCCATGCCTACCCGGATCACATCGGGCCGGTGGTCATGAGCATCGCGGTCTATCCCGGCCGGGAGGTGCATATCACGGTGTCGGACAAGGGAGTGGGCATCCCGGATATCCCGCAGGCCATGGAACCGCTGTTCACCACCGGCAACCCGGAGGAACGCTCCGGGCTGGGCTTTGCGGTGATGCAGAGCTTTATGGATAAGGTCAAGGTGACATCCAGACCCGGCAAAGGAACAAAGGTGCTGCTCATCAAGCGTCTGGCCCAGCGGGAATGATACATAAACAGGAAAGGCGGGCAGAAGCATGGTATCCGATAAGACCCGGAGGGACGCATTCATTGAACAGAACCTTGGACTGGTACACGCCTGCGCGGGGCGCTTCCGTGGGCGCGGCATGGAATACGATGATCTGTACAGTGCCGGATGCATGGGTCTTGTCAAAGCCTGCGATCACTTCGACGAAAACCGCGGCGTCTGCTTTTCCACCTATGCGGTGCCGGTGATCCTGGGCGAGATCAAAAAGCTGTTCCGGGACGGCGGCACCGTCAAGGTGAGCCGGTCTCTCAAGGAGCTTGGCATGCGGGTGCAGGCGGCACGGGAACATCATATGAAGCTCTGCGGCACAGAACCAACTCTCTCACAGCTGGCAGAAGAACTGGATGAACCGGTGGAGAACATCACCCTTGCCATTCAGGCGGCACAGCCTGCCATGAGCCTGACCCCGGAAAATACAGAGGATGGAGACCGGCAGCTGGATATCCCGGTGGATTCTCCGGAAGAAGCACTGGCCGAGCGTATCAGTCTGGAAGAGGTGCTCAGGGCTCTGCCGGAACAGGACCAGCAGCTGATCCGGCTGCGCTTTTATGGCAATAAGACCCAGAGCGAGACCGCGAAGGTGCTGCATACCACGCAGGTGCAGATCTCCCGGCGGGAACGCAGGATATTATCCCTGCTCCGGCGCCGCCTTTTGGAAGATTAGGTGTCATAATTTCCAGATTGAAAGGAAAAAACTGGGCAAAATGTAAAAAGCCGGATTTTTCAAAAAAATATGAAGAAAAAGCTTGCTTTTTGTAAAGGGCTGTGCTAAAATACATTACTGTCAGGCGGACGTCCGACAGAATGAAACAGTTCAGAACAGACGTCCTAACGTGAAGAATCGATGAGCTTCGACAAGAAACTCAAAAATAATTCAAAAAAGTGCTTGACAACTTATCACGAAAGTGATAAAATAAATAAGCTATCAGCCGCAAGGCTGAGGCGCACAGGACCTTGAAAATTGAACAATATCGAAAAACTTGTAAGGAACCTTTATGTGTTTGGAAAAACACTTAAAACAATTCCAAAAGTAATTCACACAGGACGCAAGCGATTGCGTGCTGAGCGAACAAGATTTAACACTTTTTAAGTGATAAATATCATTTATAAAGAGTTTGATCCTGGCTCAGGACGAACGCTGGCGGCGCGCCTAACACATGCAAGTCGAACGAGCGAGAGAGAGCTTGCTTTCTCGAGCGAGTGGCGAACGGGTGAGTAACGCGTGAGGAACCTGCCTCAAAGAGGGGGACAACAGTTGGAAACGACTGCTAATACCGCATAAGCCCACGGGTCGGCATCGACCAGAGGGAAAAGGAGCAATCCGCTTTGAGATGGCCTCGCGTCCGATTAGCTGGTTGGTGAGGTAATGGCCCACCAAGGCGACGATCGGTAGCCGGACTGAGAGGTTGAACGGCCACATTGGGACTGAGACACGGCCCAGACTCCTACGGGAGGCAGCAGTGGGGAATATTGCACAATGGGGGAAACCCTGATGCAGCGACGCCGCGTGGAGGAAGAAGGTCTTCGGATTGTAAACTCCTGTTGTTGGGGAAGATAATGACGGTACCCAACAAGGAAGTGACGGCTAACTACGTGCCAGCAGCCGCGGTAAAACGTAGGTCACAAGCGTTGTCCGGAATTACTGGGTGTAAAGGGAGCGCAGGCGGGAAGACAAGTTGGAAGTGAAATCTATGGGCTCAACCCATAAACTGCTTTCAAAACTGTTTTTCTTGAGTAGTGCAGAGGTAGGCGGAATTCCCGGTGTAGCGGTGGAATGCGTAGATATCGGGAGGAACACCAGTGGCGAAGGCGGCCTACTGGGCACCAACTGACGCTGAGGCTCGAAAGTGTGGGTAGCAAACAGGATTAGATACCCTGGTAGTCCACACCGTAAACGATGATTACTAGGTGTTGGAGGATTGACCCCTTCAGTGCCGCAGTTAACACAATAAGTAATCCACCTGGGGAGTACGACCGCAAGGTTGAAACTCAAAGGAATTGACGGGGGCCCGCACAAGCAGTGGAGTATGTGGTTTAATTCGACGCAACGCGAAGAACCTTACCAAGTCTTGACATCCCTTGACAGACATAGAAATATGTATTCTCTTCGGAGCAAGGAGACAGGTGGTGCATGGTTGTCGTCAGCTCGTGTCGTGAGATGTTGGGTTAAGTCCCGCAACGAGCGCAACCCTTATGGTCAGTTACTACGCAAGAGGACTCTGGCCAGACTGCCGTTGACAAAACGGAGGAAGGTGGGGATGACGTCAAATCATCATGCCCTTTATGACTTGGGCTACACACGTACTACAATGGCGTTAAACAAAGAGAAGCAAGACCGCGAGGTGGAGCAAAACTCAGAAACAACGTCCCAGTTCGGACTGCAGGCTGCAACTCGCCTGCACGAAGTCGGAATTGCTAGTAATCGTGAATCAGCATGCCACGGTGAATACGTTCCCGGGCCTTGTACACACCGCCCGTCACACCATGAGAGCCGGGGGGACCCGAAGTCGGTAGTCTAACCGCAAGGAGGACGCCGCCGAAGGTAAAACTGGTGATTGGGGTGAAGTCGTAACAAGGTAGCCGTAGGAGAACCTGCGGCTGGATCACCTCCTTTCTAAGGAGTCAGGCGAAAGAGCGACATCAAAGATGGAGATCTTTCGGACAGGTAACAAACGAGTAGAGTAGATATTGTTCGATTTTGAGGGCCCTGAAAAGGGAACTCAATTCCTAATGTGGGGGTTTAGCTCAGCTGGGAGAGCACCTGCTTTGCAAGCAGGGGGTCAAGGGTTCGATTCCCTTAATCTCCACCACATGGGCCAATAGCTCAGCTGGCTAGAGCACACGACTGATAATCGTGAGGTCGATGGTTCGAGTCCATTTTGGCCCACCATGTGATGGAAATCAAAGTACCGGGAGACCGGGCTTTGAGCAACATCACCAAGACGTACCTTGAAAACTGAATAATAACTGCGAAACAAAGATTATAGTAAGTTCTTTTTTAAGAAATATTGCAATTTCAAAAGGAAGGGTAACAATAATCTTCGTTGGCAAGAGAGAATCAAGAGGATACCAAATGTTCTTAAAAGAACGTTTGAAAGGTCAAGCGAACAAGGGCGCAGGGCGAATGCCTTGGCACTGGGAGCCGATGAAAGACGTGATAAGCTGCGATAAGCTTCGGGGAGCTGCAAATAAGCATTGATCCGGAGATTTCTGAATGAGGAAACTCACCTGGGTTCATACTCAGGTACGTTATACTGAACTTCAAAATAGGTATATCGAGGGAACCGCCTGAACTGAAACATCTAAGTAGGGCGAGGAAGAGACATCAAACGAGATTCCGTAAGTAGTGGCGAGCGAACGCGGAAGAGGGCAAACCGAGAGTAGAAATACTTTCGGGGTACGGACTGCTTTTAGGACTTAATCTGTTAACCGAACGGCATGGGAAGGCCGGTCAGAGAGTGTGAGAACCACGTAGGTGAAAACGGAGAGAGCTGCGCAGGATCCAGAGTACGGCCAGACACGTGAAACCTGGTCGGAATACGGGGGGACCACCCTCCAACCCTAAATACTACCCAGTGACCGATAGCGTATAGTACTGTGAAGGAAAGGTGAAAAGCACCCCGGGAGGGGAGTGAAAAAGAACCTGAAACCCTGTGCCTACAAGCACCTAGAGCGCGTCAAAGCGTGATAGGGTACTTTTTGTAGAACGGTCCGGCGAGCGATTGTATGCAGCAAGGTTAAGGACTTAAGGTCTGGAGCCGAAGCGAAAGCGAGTTTGAAAAGGGCGTTAAGTTGCATATAATGGGCCCGAAACCGGGTGACCTACCCATGGTCAGGTTGAAGTGGAAGTAAAATTCCATGGAGGACCGAACCGACCTCCGTTGAAAAGGCGGCGGATGAACTGTGGGTAGCGGAGAAATTCCAATCGAACCCGGAGATAGCTGGTTCTCCCCGAAATAGTTTTAGGACTAGCCTCAAGTTAGATACCTGGAGGTAAAGCACTGAATAGCCTAGCGGCCGAGAGGTTAGCGAAGCTTATCAAACTCAGAATGCCAGAGTATTGATGCTTGGGAGTCAGACAGTGTCAGATAAATGTCATTGTCAAAAGGGAAACAGCCCAGATCTACAGCTAAGGTCCCAAAGTCAGGTTAAGTGGAAAACGATGTGAAGATACGCAGACAACCAGGATGTTGGCTCAGAAGCAGCCACTCATTCAAAGAGTGCGTAATAGCTCACTGGTCGAGCGTCTTTGCGCGGAGAATTTAACGGGGCTAAACCTGACACCGAAGCTTAGGCAATACAGCAATGTATTGGGTAGGGGAGCGTTGTATACGCGGTGAAACAGTAGCGTAAGCGGCTGTGGAGTGTATAGAAGTGAGAATGCCGGAATGAGTAGCGCGAATGCAGTGAGAATCTGCATGGCCGAAAGCCTCAGGTTTCTGGAGGAAGGTTCGTCCGCTCCAGGTCAGTCGGGAGCTAAGGTGAGGCCTAACGGCGTAGCCGATGCACAGACGGTAGAGATTCCGTCACCACCAAAAGAGTTAAACACAGGGACACATATGAAGTCTCGGAGCCGGGTGTTGGTTCCGGTAGCGATCGAGGGAAATTAGTACCGAAGTCCGGGATGGAAGATGGCGAGAAAAGCTGTGTGTATTTCTGCGGTGCCCGTACCGCAAACCGACACAGGTAGGTAGGAAGAAGATTCTAAGGCCAACGGGAGAAGGGTTGTTAAGGAACTCGGCAAATTGACCCCGTAACTTCGGGAGAAGGGGTGCTGCAGCAATGCAGCCGCAGAGAATCGGCCCAAGCAACTGTTTACCAAAAACACAGGTTTGTGCTAAATCGAAAGATGACGTATACGAGCTGACGCCTGCCCGGTGCTGGAAGGTTAAGAGGAGATGTGCAAGCATTGAATCGAAGCCCCAGTGAACGGCGGCCGTAACTATAACGGTCCTAAGGTAGCGAAATTCCTTGTCAGGTAAGTTCTGACCCGCATGAAAGGCGTAATGATTTGGGCACTGTCTCAACAGCCCGCCCGGCGAAATTGTAGTACCGGTGAAGATGCCGGTTACCCGCGACAAGACGGAAAGACCCCATGGAGCTTTACTGTAGCCTAATATTGGGTTTCGATGTTGCATGCACAGGATAGATGGGACTCTGGGAAGCAGGTGCTTTGGCGCTTGTGGAGAGGCCGTTGGGATACCATCCTTGCGATATTGGAATTCTAACCTGCGCCTTTGAATCAAGGCGGGGGACATTGTTAGGTGGGCAGTTTGACTGGGGCGGTCGCCTCCTAAAGAGTAACGGAGGCGTTCAAAGGTTCGCTCAGCTTGAACGGAAATCAAGCAAAAGAGTGCAAACGCAGAAGCGAGCCTAACTGCGAGACTGACGGGTCGAGCAGTAACGAAAGTTGGAGTTAGTGATCCGGTGGTATGTGAGTGGAAATGCCATCGCTCAACGGATAAAAGTTACCCTGGGGATAACAGGCTGATCTCCCCCAAGAGTCCACATCGACGGGGAGGTTTGGCACCTCGATGTCGGCTCATCGCATCCTGGGGCTGTATTCGGTCCCAAGGGTTTGGCTGTTCGCCAATTAAAGCGGTACGCGAGCTGGGTTCAGAACGTCGTGAGACAGTTCGGTCCCTATCTGTCGTGGGCGCAGGATATTTGATGGGAGCTGTTCCTAGTACGAGAGGACCGGAGCGGACGTACCTCTGGCGCACCAGTTGTTCTGCCAAGAGCATAGCTGGGCAACTATGTACGGATCGGATAAACGCTGAAAGCATCTAAGCGTGAAGCCGACCCAAAGATAAGATATCCCATTGTTTCAAACAAGTAAGACCCCTTGAAGACTACAAGGTTGATAGGCACGATGTGTAAGTGGAGCAATCCATTCAGCAAGCGTGTACTAATAGGTCGAGGGCTTGACCACAATTCGCTTGAGACTCTCAAGAGTCAACGAAAAAATGCTAGCAGTGATTATTCAGTTTTGAAGGCACGTCCTTCTAAGAAACACTGGACAAAGTAGACCAGTTATGGTATACTGAACCAGTCAGATCGGTCGGTGTCAATGACGGTGAGGTTCCACCTGTTCCCATTCCGAACACAGAAGTTAAGCTCACTTGTGCCGAAGATAGTTCGCTGGAAACGGCGCGTGAAAATAGGTAGTCGCCGACTTTTATATGGCCCGTTGGTCAAGCGGTTAAGACAGAGGCCTCTCACGCCTTTAACATCGGTTCGATTCCGGTACGGGTCATCATATGCACCTCTAGCTCAGTTGGTAGAGCAACTGACTCTTAATCAGTGGGCCCAGGGTTCGAGTCCCTGGAGGTGCACCAATAAAAGAGCGTTGAATCGTAAGATTTGACGCTCTTTTTCGTTATGTAACCCCGAAAATTCGGGGCTTGCACGGTCAATGCACGGTTTTTGCACGGTCGGCTTTTTCGTGGGAATCCTCTGCATGGGCTGGAATTGCTTTGAAATGCGTGGTAAATTTTGCATCAGGTCAGAAGAGCCAGACGGAGCTGCGCCTTTACTTCGGGGTCTGCGTTCTTCAGAAGTTCCAGCAGAGCAGTCATAGAGATGGTCGGTTCGCCTGCGGCGGGTACAGCCTGTGGGCTGGGGCTTTCGGACTTAGCATAGAACCCTTCCTCGAACTTCTTCCCCAGTTCAACACGAGAGGACTGCTGGATATGGGCGTAGGTGTTCACCAGCATATCTGCCGTAGCGTGTCCAGTGGTTCCCTGAACGGCCTTCACATCGCCGCCGGAGATCATCAGCTGATAAGTCGCACTGGAATGCCGCAGACCGTGGAACACAATACGAGGGAACTCCGGGTGTGCATCCTGCCATTTGAGGAACTTTTTGCGAATCAGCACAGGCTCCACAGCCAGACCGTTGGGCAGACGGAACAGCATTCCGCTGTCATGGTAGCGTGCCGGATTTTTCATCTCGTCTGCCGCCAGCTGATTCAGCCACTTCTTCAGTTCCTCTTTCAGAGCAGAGGTCATGAAGATGGTACGGCAGGAGGACGCCGTTTTGGTGCTTTTCAGGATGAGAGAAGTGGTGCTGCGTTCCAGCTTGTCCGGGAATACCTTGATGATGCAGCCGTCGTCTACCTGATTCAGGGCTTCTTTACGCACTCGCTGCATGGATTTGTTGATACGGAATGTTCCGATGCCGTCCGCAGCGTCAAAGTCAATATCCTCTGGGGTCAGACCTACGATCTCGCCCTCTCGCAGTGCGCCCACCAGTGTGAGGTGGACTGCCAGATGCAGGATAGGGTCATCCATGCTGTCCAGAGCCGCCCGCATTTCCTCTACCGTCCAGATGGAGCGCTCCTGCGTGGACTTCTTGGGGCTGTCCACGGGAACAGGACTTTTGACAAGAATGCCCCATTCCACGGCGTACTGGAACGCTGTGCCCAGCAGCCGATGCACCTCATGGATCGTCGTGCCGGAAAGGAACCGCTGTTTCTGCTTTTCGGTCAATTCCTGCTTCTTTCCCTCGATATACGAACCGCAGGGCGTTTTGCTCAGGGTCGTATAGAGGTTTTCCATGTGGTAGGGCTTGAGTTTCTGCATCTCCATGCTGCCGATATAGGGGATAATAAGGTTCTGAATGGTGGAAAGATTGGATTCGTAGGTTTTGGGGGCCCACTTGTGCTTGCTGCACTGCTTGGGCAGCCAATCCATGAGGAACTCTGCTACCGTCACAGAGGACGGAATCAGGAATGTGCCAGCTGCCAGTTCATGCTCGATTTGCTTCTTTCGGTTCGTTGCCTCCTCTTTTGTGGGAAAACTTTCCCATTTGTCGCAGCTCTTGCCGTGTTCATCTTCGTAGGTGTATCGGACGCTGTAAGAGTTGCCGCGCTTCGTAATATATGCCATACTGTTTGCCTCCTTATCAAGCTGCCCGGTAGAGCCACGCATCGAAACTGTCTTTCGGTACACGGATGCTTCCGCCTACCCGTAGGACACGGAATTCGGTGGTGCTGTTGCACAGGTTGTAAGCAGAGCGCAGGCTGATGGCCAGCATTCGTGCAATATCGTTCACCGTGTACACCAGCTTCGTGGTTTCCGGGCTGTCAGTCGGAGACTTGACGGCATTGGTTTGAGTGACCACCTCCATTGTAGTGGGATTCAAGTCCTTTTGCAAGAACTTTTTCGTATAATCGGAAGATTGCACAGGGACGTTCATAGAATTACGGTCAAAATCCATAAGCATTGCTCCTTATATTGTCATATCATCTAAAAATTCAGATTAAAGTTCTACATCCTGCCTACGCCTGTGGTTTCGTTGCTGCACATTCATGGTGCGCTCCTGCTTGGGGGCAAGAATCTTTTCCAGAAAGCCGCGCACCAGTTCCGGCGCACGGTGGAGGGCATCCAGATAGGGCTTCACCTCGTACCAGAGTTCATGATACTTTTGACCCCAATGGGCTGCTTCCTTCTTGGCCGTGGAAAGTTCTTCTTTCAGGCGGCGGTTCTCCACGTCCATCATATAGCCGTGGTCAGCCTGCTTTTTCAGCTTGGAGAATTCTTCCTCGGTCAGCGAGTAGTTGCCGAGAAAGGTGCGCTTGCCAATATAATCCAGATCACGCGCATGAATGAGGGCTTCTTTCGTGAGCGTGGCCTTTTTCTGAACGGCGGCAAGCTCTTTCTCCTTTTTGGAGAGGGTTTGGCAGGTTTTAGCAAGCGACTGCGCCTGCTGGTTGGCTTGAGCAGTCAGGGCGTCCAGCCGTTCCTGCTCCCTCTGGACTTTAAACTGGGTGACAGTCAAGTGTTCTTCGGTGCTGCCGCGTTCACCGCGCTCTACATCCGTATACCCGGCATTGCGCATATAGTTGAAGAAATCGTCTTGCAGGACGCTGTACGACTTCTTCAGGACTGGTTTGCCGTTCTTTTGCAGCACAGGCTTTCCGGCATCGTCCAGCAGGGGCTTGGATGCCCACTTCTTGCTTCGGCTGACCTGCATGACGGTCTCCTTGACTGTGCCGACCAACGCCTTGTCCTTGCAGCGTTTCGACCAGAGGATCTGCTTTTCAACCACGGGCACATAGACCACATGGAGGTGGTAGTGGTAGACCTCCCGGCCTAATGCTTCGGTCATGGCACGGTTGACCTCATCGGCGTGCATGACTGCCGAGAGGATATACTGCTCACCACCCACGATTTGCACAGCAGCTTTGTAGGCATCCTCATAGAACTGCTTGGCGAACTCATAGCCGCCGTGGTTGTCAAAATAGGCAGAGTTGACATCAAAGACAAGCTCGCAATAATGGGTGGCATCCGGCTTCAGGCCGCGCGTTGAAATCGTGCCAGCGGTTTCCAGTTGGGAGAACAGGTCGGTGTAGCTGGCGGTTGGCTTTTTGAAGTGGACGTTCCATGCAGTGCGCTGGGGGATGATGTCGGGGTTCCGGTAGCTGTCCTTTTCGCGCTCGTTGTGCTGCTGGGTGTTGTCAACGGCTTTGTCTGAAACGGCGAGATTTCGGACACTGGTGCGGTCAATACCATCATTTCTTGCCAAAGGGCATCCCTCCTTTCGGGGTTCATCGAGAGGTGACGGGGAACGAAGATGCACTTCTTCGGAAGTGTAATAACCCACTATGACACTTTCATCCCTATGGTCTGCAAAGTGTAGTGGGCTCTCCGAGGGGGAACGTCTCCTGCGGGAGAGTTACAATCAAGTTCGCACAATGCGAACTTGATTGCTCCGTACGCATCCGAAAAAATCGCGTACGGAGTTCAAATAACCTGTACGGTTCGTACGGTGTACGGAAACCCGAAATATAAACGATAACACGCCTTAATTTATCTCGATTTGCCGTACGGGTGCGTACAAGTACAGACCGTACAGGTTGTACGAACTTCTTCCGTGAAAAAATGCACTTTTTATGGACAGGGGTGGACAAGCGGCTCGATGCCCACAAAGCCCCGCACCCTGCGGCCACCGGGCAGGGCGATGTTATGTACTGCACCAGAGTCCCTAGCGTGGGAACTCTGGTGTTTTTTGCTTCCTGCCTGAATATACGGAAAATTTTGCAGGAAAGGCGAAAAAGCGGCAGAACTGCAACGGAAAAAGAAAAAAGCCCTTACCGGTTGCAGGATTGCAACAGCAAGGGCGGAGAGGAAACCGTATATTGAACAAAACGGAAGAGCGTATTATAATGAGGAAAAAGCTCAAAAAGGAGGGCCGACCACATGGCACAGGAATATCTGCCCGCACCATCCAACATCCGTCTTGCGGACTTGATGAAAGAGCACAACATCAGCCAACCAGAACTCGCCAAGGAGATCGGCTGCTCCAAGAGCACCATCAGCCGTTTTATTAGTGGTGCGAAAGGAACCCTGACCCATGAGCAGGTGCTAAAGATTGCAAGGCTGTTCAAAGTGTCCACGGATTTCCTGCTGGGAGAAACCAACATCCCCGACCGCAAAAATTACGACATTGCCGAACTGGGCTTGTCCGTAGAAGCCGCAAAGAACCTCTACACAGGGCGCATCAATGCGGAGGTGGTCAACCTGCTGCTGGAAAACGCTCGCTTCGCAGAACTTACTTACCGCATATCGCAGTATTTTGATGATACTTTTGCGTCTGGTATCGCAGCACAGAATGCCATGCTTTCCACCCTGAGCAATCTGCTTCGCACGAAGGTCAAGACCCCGGAAGCAGCCAAAGCCGCAAAGGACATCAGCCTTCGGAGAAAGCCAGTATACCAAGGTGACCTTGATGACATTGAGATGTACTTCATGGCAGCGGTCAAGGAAATCAAAAAGGGCATCGGGAGCCATTACGCCGAACAGGAAGCCATGAGCAAGAAAGTGGCCGAGAAGATGTTCAATGAACTGACCAAGGGGCAGGATGTGCAGCACCCAACGATTACGGCAGAGCAGCTGACGGATGCAATGTTGGACAGTGTTTCGGGCATGGAGGGAGCTACGCCGGAAGCACTGGAACAGCTGCGGAACGGTCTGCTGGAAATCTTGCAGTCTGCCGCAGAGCAGGAAAACGCCCATGAAGCAGACGAATGAACGGCTTTGTGCGCTGGCACAGAAAGGCGATGCCGCCGCACTGGACAGCCTGATTGAAAACAACAAGTCCTTTATTGGCAAGGTGGCAAATGACCTCTTCCGCAGCATGAATCTGGCACAGTCTGGCCTGAACCTTGACACGAACGATTTGAAACAAGCGGGCAATCTGGGCTTATGGAAAGCTGTGCCGAAGTTCGATGCGGCGCGCGGCATGAAGTTCCTGACCTACGCAGCTCCGGCCATCCGCAACGCCATGATGGACATGGTGCGGGATGCCTTTGCCGCTTTTGAGCAGCGGATGGTGACGGAAGACAAGGACGGCGTCTGCTACCAGCGCGTTTCGCTGGATGAGGTTCTGCCGGGAGAAGAGCAGCTGCGGCGTATCGAAGCCATAGCCGACCCTTATGCCATGCAGCCGCAGAGTATTATGGAAGAGCAGGAATCGCGCCGGGAACTGTACGATGGCCTGAAACGGCTGACCCAACGGGAGCAGACCTATCTGCTGTACCGCTATGGCTTCACCGATGGCGAGGAACATCCGCTGATCGGCACGGCGATATACTTTCACCTGACAAAAGGCCGCGCAAAAAAGACGGAGGAACAGGTCATGGATAATTTGTGGCTGGAACTGCCGTGGTGGTTTCTTTGAATAAAAAGAAAAAATCGTGATTGTGCTACAAGTTTTCTGGAAATTTATGTGCAGCTATACGATTTTGAAAAATTTTGTGGACAAACGAAATAAATCAGGCTTAAATTTCGTTATCTAAACAAAAAGCAAGGAGGGAGCTTTGATGACTTGTAAAAATTGTGGTTATGAAAACAAGTTGGGTGTTCGATATTGCCAACGGTGCGGTCAGTATATTGAACCAAAACGGACATTGGCACAAGAAGTTAAATCGTTGGATTTTAGAAGCCTTGCTGGTGTTGGCCGTAGAGATGTGAATATTGCGCCGCTGTTTACTGCATCACCCGTTCAAACTCCAGCAAAAGCACACCAAACGCCCTCGCCTGTTGAACCGATGCCAGACGGAAGATGGTATTGCCCGGACTGCGGAACATTAAATGCTTCTTCTGAACTTTTTTGCAAAAACTGTGGAAAAGTCCGATAAATGTGAAGAAAAAACATAGAAGGAGGAAACCGTATGAAAAAGAGGGCTATAATAGTTCTTTGCCTTGCGCTGGTACTTACATTGATTGGCTGTGGAAATAATGCTCAAAGTTCAGATGAGCACAAATGTGAGGATGGATTTTTGTTTAAGTAAACAAATTTGGAAAATCCTGCAACAAATGTGTTGGTTGCTGCGTTGTCTAAGTAAAAGCTTCTGATGGAAACAAACGGGAGGTGTATGTTCTATATGAAAAGGAGCTTCATTGCAATTTCGGTTGCGACAATCATAGGATTGTCAGCTTGCTCAACAAAAGTATCCTCTTCAACTTCTATGAACTCTCCTATATCGACATCGGTGACAAGCGAGCAGGAATTTTTATCTAATCTTGAAAATGCCAGCACAAGCCAAGTACTGCAAAAGCTTAAAGAATCGGATGGTGGGTATACAGAAGATTGCTTTTCGGTGTTGACAAATCGTCTTATCAAATTCCCTCAAGACACACTGTATGTGTTGAAATATGACAAACTGATGAATGATAAAGACTTTCAGCAGCTTGTTTTATCCGGCATAAAAACAGAGCTTCCCTATAGAGGATCGGATGAAGAAAGAAATACGCTTTATCAGTATCTGGAATCCATCACTACTGATAAAGAATATGGACAAATCGCATCAGATATTTTAGGAGAACAAGCTGAAAACAAGGAGAAACCAAATCGGCAAATTGAATTTCAAACTGAAGAATTAGGACAAGCGAGCAGTGTTATTTCAATCGAACTTCCGCAAGGGTGGAAAATTCAAAAGAGAGAACAAACGCAACGTGCTGAAAATAAACCACTTGCTCTTGCAAGCCTGAATCCGTCTTATCCAGTATATGATATTTATGACAAAAATCATGTGTTGGTTGGCGCGGTTGGATACAGTACCTATGAACCATATGAAGGTGATAGAGATTCCGTGCAGATTGTTTACTCTGCACTTCGGCTAGGATCGGTTTACAGGTTTGACACGGATAATAAATACGATGTGATACAAACCACGGAACGCGGAACGACTGCACTTACAACGGTAATTTTTCAAGATGGTGCAAATTCAGAACCAGTAAACAATTTAGGCGTTCTCGCTTATGATAACGAGAAAGAATGCTTTGTTGCAATTGAACTTGAAGCAAGTTCTGTGTCGGAAAGCCAGGCATTGGAAATTGCAAAATCAATTCGCTTTTAGACATGATGGGAATAACGGTGTATAGGTGCCAGCAGATTAAGGAGAACAACTGTGAACAAAGTACCGTACTTTATGTCATTGCGGTACAGTCCTTGAAACCGGCAGCACTCCGAGATACTTTGACGGCAAGCCAATGGAGCAGTATGTGTTTCTTTCTTTGGCATTTTTCGCTGTCATTTTTATGGAAATGCTGTCTGATTTCTTGCTGGTTACAGAACGCCGCAATACATGGAAAGCGTTAAATGGAAATGTCAGCGAAGCCGAATTTCACAATCTTCAGCAAATTGTCTTGTGCGAAAATCAGAAAGTTTCCATTGAGAAAAAACTTGCAAGTACGATACTACTGGTTCTGATGATATGTGCAACTGCTGCATTTGTATGGCTCACTTTTTGGTATAAGGTTTTGTTATGAAAGAGATAATTATTGAACCACATATTGGAATTGGACAATTAAAATTAGGCATGACATCAGATGAATTAGAAAATGCTCTTCTACAAATGAAGAAACAGTGGTCGAATTCTTCTGATGAAGCAATGCAAATGGAATGTTGTGCGGAAACCGATGACCCTAATTTGATAACCGGACGATATATGGATAATGATTCGTTCTTTCTTGTGCAGTATCGGAACGGAAAAGCTGCTGAAATCGGCATCCAGCGTGATTTGTCTAAAGTGGCATCAATAAAATTGTTCGGGATGGATATGTTTAATACAGCCGCCGAGTGTATTATTGATAGCTTAATGAAAAAGGACAACGTTATTTGCAACGAAAAGGACTTGCAACTGGGAACGGAATATTTTTTTCCCGAAATTGGAGTCCGACTCTGGAGAGAGCGAGCATTTCATCCCAAACTGTTGAAAGACCCGCTATACATGGAAGAAATGCAGGCGGTATTAGAAGATGAATACCAGTATCAGTATTTTCAGATGGTTACCATAATAGGTTGAACTACTAACTAATCATGAGCCCTCTATTTGCAACGACTGCAAGTAGAGGGCTGTTGTTTTGCCTTGGATATTTTAATTAAAGGTCAATCTTCCAGTCTGCCATGGTCGCAGCCAAGTGAAAGGTAGTGTTCAATCTCACCACTCAGCACAAGCTGGGCGTACTCCAATGGCTTATTGTAGAGCAGCCAATCCAGTTCTGCCCGCTGTGCCGGGGTGTTGCCGTACTCGTCCTCAATGGCGATGCAGTCAAGGGAAAGGACAGTGCCATCCTCAAACCGGGCTTCCACCCGGTTGGTGTCCATATTGTAGCGGCAGGAAAGTAGTTTCATCATAGTAGTGTCCTCCTAGACTTGATTTTTGGTGTGCGGCCACTCAAACCAATGCCGTCAAGTCGATGGGGGATAGGTCGATTTTGTTTGTCAGAGAGTAAGTGCACGGTTTCTGCACGGATTTTGCACGGTTTCAAAACGTGCAAAGGGTACTTTTCGCTGCAAAATCCGACAAAGAGTGCAGAAATTACCAGGTGAAAAATCACGTTGCCTTGATTAAAAATAACGATAACTCGAAACTTCCATAAATTGAGACGAACCGGCGGCTTGCTCTCTTAATCAGTGGGCCCAGGGTTCGAGTCCCTGGAGGTGCACCACATCAACAAAATCCGAACTTTTTTCCGATAGGAGAAGGGTTCGGATTTTTTGTGTTCTTTGGAAAACAGAATGAATCCCTTGCTTCCATCGAAAAGCGTCCTGGACCTTATCATAAGAAAGCACGACAGACCACTGTAAGAGTGCCGTAAGGCAGAAAGGACACAAACATGAAGTACGATGAAAGAGCCTGCAAGTTCAACATGGATACCGGCTGCGTGGAGCTGCTGCTCCGGGATGGGAGAATGATCTCCATTGACTGCACTGGGGTCGAGGATGAATTGGACGTGACCATGGCGCAGAGGTCGGAGTTGGATTATCTCATCTACAATGACCCGCTGGGCTATGCGGATTTGATTCTGAATGGCGACCCGGAGGAATATTTGAAAAACGTAACCGGGAGCCATGGGTTAGAAGATTAAGGGCAAAACAAAAAACAGGGTGCGCCCTGCGGACGCACCCTGCCAAAGACCACATACGATAGCGATATGTACAACAGGGCGTTCCCCGTAGCAGAGTTCCCATAAAACAGTATTTGCAAAAGCTCCCGAAATGGGGAAGATTTGGCGTGACTTCGGTCACGCCTTTTCTTTTGCTTCCAGTTCATCCAGAGGGATGTACCCCAGCCCATCGTACTTGATATGGATGTGCTGCACCCGCTTTCCGCTGGACTTATCCGGGGCATCCACATAGATGGCCGACACCAGTTCACGGAGAGCATAAGGGGTGAGTTCTTCAATATGAACGTACTTGTGCGCTTTCTGGACGAACTTTTCAATATTCTCGATCTGCTGTTCCTGTACTTCAATTTCCTGCTGGATGGAGAGAACTTCCTCTTCCAGCTGCTTCTGTTCGGCATCGTAGCTCTGACTCATCATGTCGAAGCGGTCATCGCTAAGCTTTCCGTTAACATTGTCCTCGTAAATCTTCATGAACAGCCGTTTGAGGTCTGCGATCCGCTTCTCATTCCGGGCAAGCTGCTTCTTCAGGACAGTCAGCTTTTCGGTGCTTTCCACCCGAAGCTGCTCCTCCATGACCTTGCGGAAGTAGTCCTCATGACAGAGGATGTAGTCCGTCACCCGCTGAACATGGCTTAGCACACGGCCCTCCAAAACCTTTACCCGGATGAAGTGTCCCTTGCACTTGCTCCCGTTCTTCTTGTGCAGAGAGCAATCAAAGAAGTCTTGACTGAAGTCCCTGTGATTGGACGAACCATATTGCATCTTGGAACCGCAGTCAGCGCAGTAGACCATACCGGAGAAAATGCTGCTCTTGCCTGTCCGGGTCATGCGGTGACGCTGGCTACGAATCTCCCGAACCTTTTCAAACACATCATCGTCAATAATGCGCTCATGTGTATCCGGGAAGATAGCCTGATTTTCCACGGGATTCAGATGTCTCTTTTTATCCCAGATAGAGTTAGTATAGGTCTTAAAGTTGACTGTGCAGCCAGTGTACTCCAGGCGTTCCAGAATCGAACTTACTGCTCTTTTATCCCAGCGATAAGGGTCTTCCGGGGCGGGTGAGTTCGTACTCAGGCCATGGCTCAACTTATAGGCGGTGGGAGTCAGAACTTTGTCCACCCACAGTTGGTTTGCAATTTGGGTCGGGCCACGGCCTTCCATGCACATGGAGAAGATGCGCTTCACGATTGCAGCCGCTTCTGGATCAACAAGCCAATGTTTCAGGTTCTCCGGGTCTTTCACATAGCCGTACGGCACATTGACCGTCAGCGGTACTCCACGCTCTCCCTTGGCCTTCTGAACAGCCCGAATCTTGCGGCTGGTATCACGGGCGTAAAACTCGTTGAACCAGTTCTTAATGCCCGCAAAATCGTTGTTTACGCTGTTCGGGTCAATGGTGTCGTAGTTGTCGTTAATGGCAATGTAGCGAACGCCATACTGGGGAAAAGTGAAGTTTGTGTACAGACCTGTCAAGGCAGAATTGCGTCCCAGTCGGGACAAATCCTTCGTGATAACGATTCCTACACGCCCCGCTTCAATCTCGACCAGCATACTCTGAAAGCCGGGGCGGTCGTAGTTCGTGCCGGAATATCCATCGTCCACAAAGAACACCGGGTTCGGAAAGTGATTCTTCTTAGCGTATTCCAGAAGAATAGCCTTCTGGTTCTCAATGGACAGGCTTTCGCCGAGCCGTGCGTCCTCTTGCGACAGTCGGCAGTAAAGTGCGGTGATTTTATTCGTTGCTCCAGACATTGTTGTGTCCTCCTTACTCTGTGGAGCAACTGTCGGTACAGGATTGGTTACCGGGTCAAGTATAGCAGAATTGGACGCAGTTGTCATTCGTCTGCACCCTCATCTTCAAATTTTTGCTGGGCGTTCTTGGCAACAATGCGCTCCAGCTTCTTCAAAAAGGACTCCTTGCCCTCATAGCTGCCGGTCACGGTGTAGGTGGTGTGACCGACTTTCTCCGTGGTGGTCAGTTCTGGAATCCAGAAAGCGGACAGGTTCTTGACATGGAGGTTGCCGTTCTCGTCCACATAAGAGCTGTGTCTCTTCTGCTCTCCGGTCAAGGGCTTCCGCTTGAAATAGATTTCATTTTCGGAGATGTTCACAGTCTCGCTGGTCTGCTCTTTCGGGGCATCATCATACAGCTGTGCGAAAAATGCCAGTGCATCTTCGGGTGGTTCTTCCTCCATGAGCTGCTCGAAAACTCGCTGTTCCTCTGCCGAGAGGTTATTCCATGCGGCTTCCAACTCCTGCTCGTTGGCTGCGTTGACAAAGGCTTCGATTTCTTTTTTCATGGTGCATCCTCCTTTGGTTGCGGAAAGCATTTTTTCAAAAAGTATGGGTTTTCGTGAGAGCAAGAATCGTCCCGTGGCCACAAATTTTCAATTCTTGAAAAATTCCTGCCCCTTTGGGACAGCTTCTTGTTGGGGCGTGCCTGCCCCAAACCCTGCTAGGTGATTTCATTCTTGGTGGTTGCTATATTGCTTATATGCCTTTTCAAATCCTGATTTGTTATATATGATAAATTTATAACATTCTCCATCTTTCATGGAAATTGCTGCAACAGGAACGACCATCTGACTCCATGAAAGCTCCCTTATCTCGTTCATGGGTAATACAAGGTTGCGATACAGTGGACTGACTGTGAGCTTTTGAGTTGAATATGTAATGCTCTGTTCATCAATGTACAAACCACCGCCAATGATTCCATTATGGCATAAGCTACACACAAAAGTTTTTCCCATAATATTACCGCCTCCTATTAGTTGATGGTTGGTTAAGTTGAGTATATCATATTGATTTCCAGAAGAACACCCCTATATAGGAGATTTTAGCCGTTTTACTGCGTACGTGCGTACGAGAGATTGGTACGCACGTACGCAGCGATTTGCCCGAAGCGCACCCTATATAGCCGTTTCCCCCTCGGAGAGCCCACTACACTTTGCAGACCGCAGGGCTGAAAGCGTCATAGTGGGTTATTACACTTCCGCAGAAGTGCCTTTTCCTCGCCGCAGACAGCCCGGTGCACCTTTGTGAGAGCTTTCTGTCCGGCGAATCCACATCGCCCACAGGCGATGTGAGCAGGGATTCCAAAGGGGCGCAGCACCCTTGGCACACGACTTTGGTACAAAGTCTAGTGTGTTACACCTTTCCAGAGGTGTATACGTTCCTGAAATGCAAAAAGCCCCATACCCAACACCTTAACGGTGCGGACATGGGACTTGATGCTTCCTCGGCCTAGCCGGGTACTCCGTAACCAATCCTGACAGGCAGTTGCCGTGTCATTTTTCGAAAACTGTTTTACGGATACCCAGCAGTCGGGAACGCTCTGTTTCTCTTTGCTGGTAGTGTGATGAGCCTGTTCCGCCTGCCATGCGGCAAACTCCCGCTGGCCTTCCTCGCTGTTCCAGCAGGCAAGGATGGCCGGGTAGAACGCCCGTGCTAGACGGTCAATGACTTCATCGGGGTAGGGGGAAGTGTTTGTGGACTTTTTCTTTTTGTTCAAACGCACGCTCCTTTGATCGTCCCACCGTGGCAAAGTCGGGCGAGAAAATCAAAGTTCCAATTTTTATCAGGCGCAAGGGCGCGGAAGTTTTCCACCCTGCACTTGCGGCTGGTGGCTCATTGATGGCTTACAAGTGCCTGTCGTTATGCGGTCTTTTCAGTTTCTTCAAGGGTTTCAGCGAGAATCTGTTCCATGCAGGCTTCCAGCTCATTCAGATAGAGGGCAGGACGCTGCATCGCAAAACGGAGAACTTTCTGCTTTTCCGGGTCGGAGAGATAGCTCTGATTGTTCTTGAGCACTCGCTTCCATGTGTTCTTCATCATTTCAGTGGCTGTGCTCAAGGTTTTGTAGACCCGCATGAACTCGTCCGGGACTTGATAAGTCTTGAACTGTTCCGGGTCGGCTGTGGGCATCGGAACCGGAGTGTCGGCGTTGGGTTCTGCGTCAGCAGCTTCCATCGCTTTCGTGATCTCCGGGTGCATGATCTCGGCGAACACGTCCTGCCGCTTGTCGGGACTGCTCTGCACAAGTTTGGACATTTCATCGTTGGTGAACTTCACCTCACCGGAAAAGACTTTCTGCTTGATGCCGGGAGAGAGATTGTCTGCGATGTCGATGCCTCGTGTATAGTGGCTGGCACGAAGAACGGAGGCACGGCTGACACTGCTTTCCTCTGCGATCCGGTCGCAGGTTTTCTTCCCGGAGTGGTGGTTATCACCGTGATCACCACCACTTTTCTTTGCTAAAGTGTACTGATTGCCGTGAAAGATTTTCTCGGCTTTCTTTTCAGATTCGTACTGCTTCCCCAGCAGGTAACGCTTTTGTTCGGGGGAAAGATTGCGCCGCCCCAGCTGATTCTTGCAAATCCAAGCGAGTGCTTCCTCACGATTTGCAAAGCGGAGCGGCATGGTAGAAAAGCGGATTTCGGGATGTTTCTGAAGAATCGCATAACGGTTGTGACCATCAACAAGGGTGTTGTTCCACACGATCAAAGGAGAAATCAGCTTGCCCTCTTTGAGGATGTTTTCTTCAAGCTGCTTGAATTCATCATCGGTCAGTGGAGGGATCTGGGACTGGAACTCCGGGTCGATTTTCAGATTGATCATACGCACACTCCTTTATCTCTCCTGCTGCGCCGGTTCTTCCTCCCGGAAAAAGGACGCAACATTCTGCTTCGCGGTTTTCAGTTTGAGCAGTTCTTCCTTAGCTTCCTTGTACTGCTCGTAGAACTTTGCCTTTTCGGATGCCAGCTGCGCATACTCGGCTTCCAGCTTTTTCGGGCTGGGCAGCTTTGTGATGTTGTCTGCCTTGAAATAGGCTGCTGCCGCCCGGTATGCTGTCAGCTCTGCACGGTGCTGCTCCTCAAAGGCTGCGGGTCGCTTGGCGGTCTTTAACTGCTGTGTGATGTTCTTGGTGCTGGTGTAGGCTGCGACCTGATAGCGCAGCTCTTTGTTGGCCTTCATGCGACCTTCGAGGTCTTTCACCACTGCCAGCGAATCGTGATACTTGGTTTCCAGTTCGGCGATGCGCTGGTTCAAGGCATATTCAAAGTGTTTTATGCCATGTGGAGACACCGGAATAAATGTCTTCCGGAATGATAACGTCGGGCTCGTCGGCACTGGCGGTCTGGATCCGGGCGATATGCGCACGGCACACCTCCTCAGCGATGTTGCGGGTCGTCCGGGCATTGGAGAATTGCGGAATCTTAGTGATACCGGCGAGAAGCTCCCGAGCTGCGTCCAGACAGCTCTCTGCGAGGGGAATGTTTTTCTGTTTCAGTTGCAGCAGGAGGATCTGTGCACATTCTTCATCGCTGAAACTGCGGAAATGCACCTTCGTGAAGCGGTCGTGCAGGCCGACGTTACTTTCCATGAACCGGTTCATATCGGCATCATACCCGGCCAGAATCATCACTGTATCCTTGCGGTTTTCCTCAGCAAATGTCAACAAGTACTCTACGGCCTCTTTTTTGTAAGAATCGCCGGGGCTGTTAGCATCATAGGCAAGGGCGTAGGCTTCGTCGATGAAGATGACGCCGCCGCGCCCGCGGGCCAATGCATCCTTTGTTTTGAGCGCAGTCTGCCCTATAAAGCCGGCGATGAGATCGTTGGCCTTATAGCTGCAGAAACGGGAGGTGGAGACAAGCCCGAGGGCGTAGAATGCCTTGCCTAAAATCTTGGCAGCAGATGTTTTGCCAGTTCCGGGTGCACCCACAAAAACAGGATGTTCCAGTAAAAAGGAAAAGTCCGGATTGCGTTCTTTTTTATATTGGACGGAGCGATAAATAGCTTTGATCCAGTTGCGGATCTCGCTCATGCCGTACAAGTTGTCGAATTCCTGCATGGCTTCCTCAAAGGTGATTTGATGGCTCTGGGAGGCAATCAGCTGGGAGTAAGCTTCCGGGATATCTTGCGGCTCGAGCCAATGGACACTTTCTTGGGTGAACTGCTCTTCACAACAGCGGCCATAATAAGCGTTTTCCATTTCGGTACAAAGCCGCACCACTGCGCGGGCGTTGGAAAAGTCCGGTGTGGACTCTCTGGTATCGTACCAGTTCTTGAAGAGGATACGCAATGCAGCTTCGGTGTTGCTTTTGCAGACATAACTGGCTGCGTCTGCCTTGCTCTTGAAAATAGCCATCATCTGGTCGGTGGTATAATCCGGCAGATAATGGACGATACAACGCTCTTTCAGGCTGGAATCCATTTTCCAAAAGTTTTCCTCTTGACTGCGCTGGACGGCAAACACGCAGGTGAGCCGATGATCTTCGGTCATGGGATTGAGCAGGGCAGCAATGCTCTGCGCGCTGCACCGGTGGGCTTCGTCGATGAACAGAAGAGTGTTCTGCCGGACGGCCTGCTCGGCGGCCTCCTGCAGCTGGTCGGGGCGAATGGAGGAGGTGTTCGTGACCTCGATGGGATCACTGCGGCTGAGGAGATTAGCCGTGTACAGAGCGCGGCAGAGCAATTTGGCCAGCTGGGTCTTGCCGGTGCCGGGGTTCCCCACCAGAACGATGTGCTCTATCCGGCCGTCATTGGTCCCTTCAGCACGAAGACGTTTGCGGTAATTCAGATAACGGTCCAGAATGGGCAGGCCGGTTTCGTCCAGCCCGGGAAAGTGCCCGAACTCTTTGCGGACAGAGTCCATGGTAATGGTTTCCAATCGGCTGGCCCATTTGCCGAAATCTTCGCGCTGAATGGTGTGGCTGCCGCGCTTTACGGCAGAAGGGAGGAGCTGCCCTTCGATGAGTTCTTTCTCCACAAATCTTGCGTTGCCGAAGTGCTGGTCGCGGGACTGATATATGTTCTCCATCAATGTCTGAATGGAAGAATCGGGCATGGCGGGATCAAGGGAGTAACCAGTTTTTGCCAGAGCAGAATTAAAAATCTGGTGCAGGACATCCGGCGAATAGTCCGGAATGGTGAGAACATTCTGCTCGGTAATGCGGCTCTTCAGGCCGGGATTCATCTGGAAGAGACCCTGAATGCCGTCTGTGCTTTCTCCTTTGGAAGAAGAATAACCAGAGAAAATAAACAGGACATGGCGGGTGTCGTCGGTCATAAAATTAACAATGGCGTCGATCGCTTCCTGATTGAAGATATTGCCGCTGCCGCTGTTGCTGCTGTGGTTACGGCAAAGGGTGTAGGCTTCGTCGATGTGCAGAATGCCGCCTTCGGCTTTTTCGACCATCTGGTCTACTTTGATGGCCGTGCCGCCGATCACATCGCTGATGAGGTCGCTGGCCTTGGCCGTGACAACGTGACCAATGGGAAGAAGGCCCGCATCATGGGCGATGCGGCCGATAAGATGGACAGAAGTTGTTTTACCGGTCCCGGGATTTCCGGCGAGGAAGATACCGGGCAGATGCGGACAGGTGGGCCAGACTGTGGAGCCGGATCCTTCGAAACGCTCGGTCATCAGGCCGTGGGGTTCAGACGATGCCGGAGAAGCTTCGACGGGTTTCAGAATGCGGTGCAGCTCAGCGGTGACGCTCTCCCATCCGGCGCGGTGCTCGAGGACATACCATGGGTCAAACGCAAGCTTGCGAAGATCCTGACCAAGGAGCATGCTCAGAAAAGCATCGTCGAAGATGCGGGAAGTGCCGGGCTGGTCCAGCTGCTGGCAGATGCGGCTGTCCAGCGCACGCAGCGTAAGAGCGGAACCACTCTCGTGGTCAGAGGCTGCTTGGCGCTGGGCATAGAGCAGCTTGTCGGCGGCGGCGCGGACGCCATCGGGGAATGTTAAACCGTTCAGCAGCTGGCGACGACGCAGCAGATGGATGGTTTCATCAATGCCAAAGGAGCGGATGGAAAAAACTGCGTTGGCTTTTGGCACAAAGCGGTTCTCGCCGCAGCTTTCGAAGAAAAAGTCGAACCAGCTGCGGGTCTTTAAAAGCCCCGCAAATTCACAGCTCATGGGCTGTTTCTGCAAAAAGATCAGCAGGTTGTCCCCCCTCCATTTGTCATGCTGCAGAGAACTATAACGCGAGACGGAAGGATCACTTGCCATGAA
The DNA here is from genome assembly GCF_048323735.1 of Faecalibacterium sp. 3. NCBI lineage: Bacteria > Bacillati > Bacillota > Clostridia > Eubacteriales > Oscillospiraceae > Faecalibacterium > Faecalibacterium sp. 3. The sequence continues at coordinate 514,340 of NZ_JBLWFN010000001.1, read as the reverse complement.
GGCGTGGAGATCGGTAAAGACCACCGCAGTGCGATACGTGGTATTGCGCATAAAGCTGTCGCATTCGGCATAGAGGGTCTCTGGGGTCAGATTCTTCTGCTGGTAGATAAGCTTTTTTTCGGGGCTTTCCGGTGTGCTGGCCGGAGCCGGTGCCGGGGTCTTACCAGAAGGAGCAGGCTTGCGGGGGCGGCCAAAGCGGGGCATTCCTTCGGCGGGTGCTGCCGGCGCAGCGGCCGGAGCGGTCTCGTTGCCGGGGATGCTGTAACGGGCAGACTGGTCGTCATAGACATATTTGCCAAGAGCAAGGCCGGGGTCGAAATAGACCACATTGTCAAAACCTGCCTGACGCAGGAAATCCGTCAATGCAACATAGAATTCACGGGGACAGAGGTCGCGGGGAATGATGATGTCGCGGACATCACTGCACTGCAGCAGGATAACATTGCTGCCGCTGCCGCGCTGAAGAGCATCACTGAAACGGCTCATAGACAAGTTTCACTCCTTTCCAAAGGCTTCACTGGCTGACGGCATGCAGGTCTGCAGCCTGAGCAGCGGAGGAAGAAACGCCGCTGTTAGAACAGCTTGCGTGGCAAGGCACACGAAGTGCACCGCTCTGGTTCAGCGCCGCAACCAGATTATTACGCAGGGTGTCCTGTGCATGAGCACTCATGGGGGTGCCTGCCTGACGGCCGAAATTGTGTACGTTCAGGGCCACACCATGGTCGTCAGGGATAAGTTCCACAGTTACCTTTTCACCGGTGAGCGCTTTCTCGAAGTTGATATGCAGGGGTTGGCCTTCCAGACGATGCTTATAGGCATAGCCGGTACAGGTGTAGCCCTGCTGGAACATGGCACTTTGTACGAGTTCGCCGGAATCGTTTTCGCTGTAGGCATAGATCATCTGCCGTGCAGCCGTGCGTGTGGCACAATCGACATCCTGCAGCAGCTCACTGACATCGGCGCGGGCTTTGGCCAGCTCTGCAGAGCTGGCGCTTTCCAACGCATGTTCCTGCTGCTGCAGACAGGTTTTCAGTGCGGCGAAAACATCCGGCACAAAGCGAGTGAGGTCTTCGTTGTATTCGACGCCTTGATACGGCACGGTGCAGTTCTCAAGCGCATGGATGCGCGCCTGACCAGTCCGCACCATGGTGTGGATGGCAGTGCGCAGGAAGTCATCTTTCGCCTGCTGGACCAGTGCTTTTTCAAGCTGGGTGTAAACGTCTAAAGCCACTGCAGAAGCCAAACTGTGGGCGTTTTCATACAGACCGCCATTGAAGTACTCCACAGCGCGGTGGTAGTCCTCTGCAGCAGGGGAGCGGCCAAACTCAACTTCAAAGCTCTGGATGGCGATGCGGGCTGTGTCCAGCTGCTCCTGCGCAAGACGGCGGGTCTGGGCGTCATCACCTGCAAGGGTGCTGTGCAGGCGGCTCAGGTCTGCCTTGCGGGCTTCCAGCTGCGTGCGGGTCTCCTGAAACGATGCGTGCAGGTCGGCACTGTACTGGGCCAGCAGGGCGTCATTCTGGGTGCTCCATTTATGGGAAAGCGCCTCGGCTTTTGCCTGAGCAGTACGCTGCAGGCTGGCGGCATTTTCGGCGGTGGCCTTGCCGGAAGCGTGTAGTTCACGGGCGGCCTTCTGCGCGGCCTGCGCGATGTTTTGGCTGAGCGCGTCGGCAGCGGCACGCTGACGGCTCTGCAGAGCCGTATAGCGGCTTTGAAGCGCGCGGATGGCCTGCTGGTCTTCGGCGCTTTGGCGGGCGAGACGGGCCTGCTGTTCGCGCTGGCGGCTGGCCTGTTCAGCGGCGGCCTTGCGGCTGGCGTCAGCTGCAGTCTGTGCAACGACCGAAACGGCAGCTGCAGCACCGGCAACGGCGAGACCGGCAATAACGATGGGGGCGGCGAAGAAGAAGGCACCGGCAATGGCGAGAGGGATAAAGCTGTCTGCACTCATAAGAAACTCCTCTTTTATAAATCAGATGATGTCGGAACTGTATTTATTGACGGCCTGATCATCGTTGACCGTGGCAGTGAGCTGTTCGGCGGTCTGCAGTGTCATGGGGCGATCCGGCTGCAGCGGCAGCGGGTCAGCCCGCTGGGCGGCTGTGACCGGCTGGCCGGTAAGGTTGGAAAGCCTCTTTGCCATCTGTGCGGCGCGCTCCTGCGGGAGAAAACGGGTCTCAAGCTGCAGCAGAAACGCTGCACGCACGGTGGCCGCCTGCCGAAGCGGGATGGCGTAAAGGAAAACGGTGTCATGTTCTGTAGTGCCGGGGTAGCGCTTGGTCATGGTGAGCATGCGTTCTTCCCGGTAGTCGGGCGCACCGCCGGGCGTATGGCACTGCGCGCGAAAAAGGGAAGCTTTTTGGTAGTGAGCATATCCTTCGGAGATGTTGTTGCCGGGACGGCAGGCACCGTAAGTGACTGTCTCGGAAGCAAAACCCTGACTTTTCAGCAGGCCGACCGCAGACTCGAACAGATCGGCGGTATGGTTATAGCTGTCACAGGCAGAGAGCGCGTAGGAGATGCATAAACCGAGCTTGTCGGGCAGAGCGTTCAGCTTCTGGATCTCTTGATCAAGCAGAAGCGTAGGCGATACCGGTTGACCTGCGCATCTTTTGAGCCAGCCGTTGATGCCTGCATCCAGCACGGCACGGTGGCCATCCAACGTGGTGGACAGTTCGGTGTAGAGCTGATCGGACCAATAGCTGGTGTCCTGCTCACTGAGCTGCAGAAGAACGCTGCCGTCCGGGTCGGATAAGCAGCGTGTCTCCTCAGAATGGAGATGCTGCAAAATAACCTCGTAGCTCTGCCGGTAAAGGAGAAAGAGCGCTTCCAGCTCATTCTGACGGGCCTGCGTTTCGCTTGTCAGGCGGGTAACAAAGAGCCGGGCACAGTCGGCCTTGGAGAGGGCCAGAGTGTAGAGCCTGGCTTGCAGCAGGGCCTTGGCTTCCTCGCCGGCTTCGATGTAATGCTGTATGCAATGCGGGAAAAAGACGTCCACTGGCAGTGCGCATGCATCCGCGATCTGCCGCTCCAGACCAGTCAGTGCTTTCTGCGCCTTCTGCCGAAGTGCAAAGTTCCGGGCGTCGGCTTCGGCGATCAGGCGGTCCTGCTCGTTCTGCAGGGCGCGGATCTGTTCCGAGAGCTGCTGTTCATAGGCCTCTGCTTTTTCACGAAGGGCTTGGTACTGCTGACGGGAACGCTCGGCTTCGCGGATATAGACATTGCTGAAGCTTTCCTCGATGCGGCGCAGCCGTGCAGCGTAGTCCTGTTGCTGGTCGTTCCGTGCTTTTTCGTACTGCTTTTGAAGCTCGGTGATGGTTCGGCACAAGGCGGCCTGATTGCGGGACTCGTTCTCCTGAATGGTGCGGTTGGCATCTGCGATCTGGCGGCGCAGCTGCTGGATCTCCTGTTGAGGGGATGCCATTGAAACACCCCCTTTAAGTCACAGACTGAAAGCGGTCTGCGGCCTCCTGAGTGCGCTGCTGGATGAGCGTTTTCAAGGCGGCCTGTATGCGGGCGGTCAGAGATTCCGACTCCTGCAGCAGGGCGTTGACGCCGTCCTTGCCGGTGTAACAGCGCAGAGTGTCCTGATCCAGACCACTGGCGTCCAGAACCGTTTCCAGCTCCTTTTGCAGAGAACGGGCTGCAGCGGCGCGGTCAGCCAGCAGACTGCGGGCTGCTGCGATGTCGGACTGCTTGAGCTGGATCTCCTGCGCAAGCTGACCGCTTTCCTGCTTCAAAGCGGCCAGCTCGGCGGTTAGGCGGGCCAATTCTGCCTGCTGGCGGGTCAGCTGTTCCTGCTGTGCCTGAACCAGAGCTTTTTCCGGCAGAGGAGGACTTTCCTGACCGGGAGGATCAGGCACGCCCGTATCCGGTGTTGTCAGCGGCGCAGGCTCTGTGTCCGGCTGTGCGGGGGCGTCCACGATGGAAAGAAACTCGACCTGAAGGACGCCTTCACGGTCGCTCGTAATGCGCAGAGAAGAAGGGCAGGCGATCGGATAAACTTCAGAGTGAGAACCGTCTGGAAAGCAGAAGACCGCTTCAGTGCTCTCCTGTTTGCCGCGCACTTCGATGCACAGCGGGGGCATCGCGCAGCCGCCATCATAGGCCTGCACAAGAAGATTGGAAGGGTCTTCCTCGTACAGGTCGAGCTGCCAGCAGCAGCGCTGAAAAAGAGGGCGGTCCTGCGCGAGGGCTTCGGGGCCATCGCTGTTTTTCCAGAGAACAGAACAGAAATTGGGCAGTCCGCCGCTGCTTGCCTGCACCTCGCAGTCGTCCATGGCAAGCACAAAAACGGCCGGGCGCGTGGAATGAAGGATCATGGGATCATCTCTCCTTTTGAAAATTTGCGGTGAAGGCTGAGCCACTCTTCTTTGGCGCGTTCAGTGGGGATACCGGTGAGGCTGTAGACGCCGCCGTTTTTCTGGATGGTGGTGCGGCGTTCTGCAGGGACAGAAAAATAGGCGCGGTAGCGGGGTGTTAAGTGGTGGATGACCTGATTAGCTGAACCGCGAAAAGCTTTGCCGTCGTCCAGTTCGGCCCGGTAAGGGCCGTCGATGAGGGTGTCGGTGACGGCCAGCACCCGTTCGACGGCGGGTTCTTTCATAGCCCTGAGTTCGCTAAGGGTGAAGCCGGTGTAGACGATGATGCCAAGGCCGTGGCGGTGGAGATGTTCGGTCAGGTCAGCCAGAAAGGCGCTCTGACCAAACGGCTCTCCACCGCTGATGGTAATGCCCTCGGCATCCGGGCGGGCATCCAGCAGACGAGTAAGGGTCTGAAAGCTGAGTTCATACTCGGCGTCGGCATTGTTCCAGTCCGCGGCAATGCAGCCTGGACAGCTGCGGCAACAGCCATGAAACCAGAGCAGCCAGCGGCCCGGCGGCCCCAGCAGGCCGCTGGTATCATAGCTCAGCCGGTCGTAACGCAGGCGGGACATCTGCATTTTAGCGTGCTCCTTTCGAAGCCAAGATGCTCGCTTCCCACGCTTGGCCCCCTCGTCCACAATCGGTGCCAATTTTGTGCCGAATGACTGCCGTCTGCCGGTTCAGCTGGTTACGGCGGTCAAAAAGAAAGCTCTTGATGCTGCGCATGTTCTTCGCAATGGAACAAAGCTGTTCATAATCGCTCTTCTGCAGATGCGCCGGGTCTTTGCGATCGTTCAGGCGTTTGAACAGCGGGTCGATCTCACGGTTCAGGCAGGATTCTATCTCTTTCCCTTTGGCGTGGCAAAGGTCAGCAGCTGTAAAGCTGCGGAAATAAAGATTGTTATAATATTGAAAACGATCAGAGCTCAGTTTTTTGTTGCAGGTGAGCATGACGTTGGAGTAGAGCATGTCGGTCTGCTGAAGCAGGTCACTCAGGTCGTCCGCCCAAGTCATGTCGATACTGATTTGCGGGGAAGAAGGCGCACGATGGAAGGCCTTACGGGACACGGTGTTATAATTTTTTGCGGCAGCGATGTATTGCTTGACTTCAGCAGTCGTCTGGAGATGAAGGTCCTCGCGGTCGGTCAGGGTTTTCAGATTCTGGCGAAAGTTCTGTTTGGTGATGGGAGTGCGGGCGGCGCGGTTGATGTGGGTGGGAGCAGCGGGCTTGGAGGTGCTCTTAAGCGGTGCAGAGGGCTTCTGACCGGAAGAAGAGTGGGAAGAACTGCCGGAGGCCATGGCGCAAATGGCGAAGAAAATCACGAAGACAGCAATGATGATGATCATAGTGAACGGCCCTTTCTGTAAAATATGTTGTGTCATTCTGCGATGCGGAGCACGCCGTCGCTGCGGGTAAGCAGGCCGGCATCCACAAGGCGCTGCGCTTTGCGCTTGGCAGCACGGGGACTGTGAAGATAGAGCGCACGGCTCAGCTGCCGCAAGGTGATTCCTTCCGGGTGGAGTGCCACGGCGCTGAGCACCTTGGAAAGGCACTTGACCTGACGGCCCACGGCGGGAAGCTCCAGCACGTCGCACCGGAATGCGGGAGGAACGGCCGAGAACATACGGCCGACGAAACGCGTGTCGGCGAGCAGATGGAAGGAAAGGTCGTCTCCGGCACCGCTGCTCTGCATCAGATGGCAGAGCCCTTCCAGATCTTCCTGCATGGCGCCTTTGTGCAGAAAGCAGAACAGCTGCAGCATCAGCTGGACGTGGGGGTCGCAGCCCAGTTCATTTACAAGATGTTCTTCGGCGCCATCACTCATAAGCGCGAAGCCACAAAGTCTGCTTTCGCTCAGATGACCCTGCTGGAGAAAGTAAGGGGTGTCGGGCACCGTTACGAAAGTTGTGAGGTTGGAAGGGCCGTCGTGTTCATAGCGGGAGAGAACACGGCAGGTGCCGGAGCTGTTCAGACCGATAAGAGCGCCGTCACCAACATGGAATAACAGGTAACGGCCATCGTCGGGCACAGCGGCTGCGGCCAGAAGGGTGGAGGAGTATTCTTTGAGGTCGATGCCTCTGGCTGCGGCTTCTGCGGCCAGCTCGTGCAGGACAGCGTGAAGGATGTGCTGTGCTGCATCCTCGGGAGCCATCTTCCAGAGGGCGTCGAAGTGGACAGCCAGATAGCTGGCTGCGGCAGCGCTGGTGATCTGCGCGCCGGTGTCAGCCTTGGAATAGGAGCCTGCTCCGTCGGCAAGGGTGATGGCAGTGCAGCCGCCGGGGCCGATGCGCATGGCAGTGTGATCTTCACAGGGGCGGTGCTGCAGGGTGTGATGCAGGCCGGTCTTGCGGAAGTCGCAGGTTTTATAGTAGGTGAACATGTGCTTCCTCCTTACTGTTCTGCAAAATTTTTATAGTCGCGGAGATCGGTTTCGTTGAGCTCCTCACATGCATTTTTGAACTTAGAGCAGCTTACCAACATAGAACTGGAGAACTTAAAAAAGTCTACAAGAGATTTGGCGTTATCGGCACGCAGAACATGGCGGTCATCCCGCAGACCGGTAAGCTCCTGCATCAATGCGTGGTTGCAGTTGCGGCCGATCTCTACTGCAATGACTACGAGCTTGTTGGCGGCAACCTGCTCTTTGATGTATTTCTTGCTCCAAGTCATAGCGGCTTCTTCCTGATCACGAAGTTCGGGGGTGTACTCGGGCTTGCCGTCCGAGAGAAGGAACAGGATGGGCGCGGTGTATTTAATAACCGGAGAAGCATGGCGGAACTGGTCGATGCGCTGCTCCATTTGGAGCAGCGCGACCTGCAGGGCACAGCCGGTCAAAGTCAAACCTTCGCAGTGAAGGTCGATATCTTTGCCTTTCTTCTCCTGCGCTTTGACTTCAGACATCGGCTGGAGAATGAAGACATCGCTGTTGAATGTAATGATTGAGAGTTCAAGAATGTTGCTGGCAATGGGATCCTTCAGAACATCGTCATAAAATTCACAGATAAGGCGCTTGAGCAGATCCCGGTAGGGGTTCATGGATCCAGATGTGTCGATCACGATGGAGGCGGAACCGCGTTTATTGGTGTTCATCACGTTCACCGGCTGTTTGGTGGCAGCGATATAATTGCGGACGTTGGGGTTTCCCAGAATATTCTTGATCGCCATAAGATTAAAATCCTCCGTATAAATGATATTTTTTAATCAAAAAACGGCAAAATGCTGTTTTTGAAAACCTGCGATAGGGAATCAGACCATGCTGTCCCAGCTTTTGTTCTTTTTTGCCTCAAGCGGCAGTTTCTTGAGAAGCTCGTTGAAATCTGCAAGGCTGCTGCTTTCCTTCGAGATCACTTTTGCTTTGGGCGGCGGTGCCTTTTTGGCACGGGAAGGCAGGTATTTGCCGCTTTCTGCGTCATAAGCAGTAAGAGCGGGCAGATCTTCCTGGTAACGAACCAGAATGTTCAGCCAATAGCTGACGGGCCGACGCTCTTTCTCGTGAAACCATTTGCCTTCGCCGTGGAAGCTTTCCCAGAAGCCTTCCTTCAAGTAATAAGGCAGGTGGGAAATGACGTTATACCATGGACCTCCGCGAATTTTTTCTTCGGCAGGGTGCTTGTCGAACTGAAATGGGTAGATGCCTTTTTCGACATACTCGCGGTCATCCTCACAGTAAATAGAAGAGCTGTAAGGGTGACCACAGGGGGTGAGGATCTTGAAGATAAGGTTTTGCAGAATCCACACGTCATCACATTTCTTTTTGATAAAATCGAACGTACAGCTACGGATATGCTCGGGCGAGAGGTAGTCGGGCAGGCCGACATTGGTGGGAAAGACCTTCTCCTCGAAAGCAACTTGAGCCGAATCAAGGTCGATGAGATACGCATTCTGATCGTTGTCAAACAGGATGTTGCTGGTATTGATGTCGCAGAGGACAATGTTGTTGTAGTGGAGAAAATCCACTAGCTCCGTCAGAGCCACGCTCATGCGGATCTGATCGGCCTTGCTGACGTTTGGGATCAGCGCCGGGAAGGTATCATAGCTATAATCGGCAAAGGGATGTGTGTTGGAGAAGGCCGGCATGATATAGCCGATCCACTCGCGTTGCTCGTTGTACAGCATCTTTTCCGGCCACGCGAGACGGCTCATCAAAGCGGCGTCTACGGCACGCATGGCACCGAGCTTGCGTACCATGATGCGTATCTTCTCTTTTTTCATGACCGAGTTGTTTTTACTTTTGAAGATCTTCGCGCATTTGCCGTCCGGCAGCTGATACACCAGCGCTTCGCCGCCGAGACCGAGACGCTTGCCAAGCTGGACTGGCTCATAGGAACCGGTATCCTCACGGCCTTTTAGGATGTAGGCGGTACCGCCTTCACGGGGGATGCGGTCAGCTGCCAGAGCAGAGCTTTCGGGATAGGGCGCTTTGGTCTTGCCTTCCGGGTCGGGAAAGGCCGGACGCTGTTTGGCGGGGTTGGCCAAGTGCGATTTGTTGTCGATATCACGCTCGTAAATAATGCGATAACCGGGGTTTGTCTGGTTTACCTGATTGCGGTGTTCAATGAACATATGCAGGCTGCGGTTCGTACCAAGGACAAGAATGGAGGTGCTGAGATCCTGCTTTTTGATAAAGGCAGACAGCAGCTGGTTCTCACAGGCAAGCGAGCCGTTCAGCAGGTGGAGCGCATGATGCTGCTTCAGCTGCTGAACATGAGAAGCGACCGTTTCGAGGACCGGGAACTGCTGCGCATCCTTTTCCAGAGCGTCGGCTGCGGCCTTGCACAGCACGAGCTGGGTGCGAGTGCGCTGTGTGACCTTCAACTCAAGCACCTGATAGAGAATGCTGGCAGTCTGCGGTTTGCGGAGTGACATATAGGTAATGATAATGAGGTCGCGGCTCAGGATCGCGCGCTGACGCTGTTCGTGATCCACAGGGGCGGCCCGGGGTGCTGCGCCCGGGGGTGTCTTGGCCGGCAAAAAAGGAGACGGCCGCGGCGGCGTCGAGGAGGGTTTGGACGGCTTGGGGCTTGTACGCGGACCCGGCGAAGCTGCAGAAGAAAGGATCTTGCGATAAGAACCTTCTTTAAAAGCAGGAAGTTCAGCGTCTGGCGAAAGCACCAGAATGCCGCTGCTCTGCAAAGCGCTGGTGCCATCCGGGGTGGAGAGATGATATTCCTCGCAAAGGGTACGAAGGGTAGTACTCATATGGTTTCCTCCTGATCGGTTATTGAGAGTCGGCAAGAAAACCATCCGGGGTCAGCTTCTTGACCAGTACGACTGCCTTGGAATGACGTGATCGCAGATTGTTGATCTCGAGAACGTCTGCGGTCATGGCCTTGTCCTGCGTGATCAGCAGGAGAGAATGACCGTTATTGCGCAGGTAGAGAAGCTTCTCTACAAAGACCGGGTCTGCATGGACACGCTTCCTACCGCAGTCGCTGCGGCGCAGGTCCTCGTCACCGCCAAGAAGGATGATGTTGTTGTCGCGGTGGATGAGTTCCAGCACACGGCTGGCCTGTGTATGGAGCCGGGGGTCATGAAGCTTTTTCTCGAGCTCAAGCTTCACCACATAAGGAACGCAGAGGGGGCGGGAGACCGCTTTACGATAGAGCGCGTAAAAGGGAAAGAAACCGGTGTGAAGCAGGCTACAGGTGTCGATGAACACATCGTGATTTGAAACGCGGCGCAGAAACTGAAGGGTCTCGGTCCGCTGGCGCTCACGGTCAGGGCCGGGGCTGGGCTTACGGGGGTGCTGCTTTTTTGCCGGATGGGGAGGGGAACGAATGGCATATTCGGCAAGCAGTTCGGTCTCGGCTTCGGTGTTGACCGGTGCCAGTTCATGAAGAACGACACGGTGGTAGCGGTCGTGCAGGATCCCGCGAAGGTCTTCCGGCGGCAGGCCGGTCGCTTTGGAAAGTTCGAGCAGATTCATCATGAGTAGACCTCCAATCTGTAAAAGTGTGGGTCAGCGGCGAACGCTGTGCAGGATGATCCAGATGCCCAGAAGCACGATGGCAGAAGGACCAAGGATATCCAGCAGGCCACCGTTCATTGAGCGGCTGACCGCGCCCCTGACATCCAAAATGTTATACTGAATGGCAAAGGCAGTAACAGCGCCCAGAACAGCACCGGCGGTGTAGGCACCGGGAGAGAGCATCACATGTCCGTGAAAAAAGGCGGGGAGAAGCGGGATGATGAACGCACCCAGCAGCGCGCCGATGAAGATGCACTGCAAAAAAGCACGGATCGCTGCCCAGTTGACGAGGATGAACAGAAGGATGATCAAAAGAAGCACCACGGGCACCAGCCGCACCAGAAGGGGAGCGGCACGGTGGAGCATCCGACGCAGCGGGACACTGCGGCTGGGTGCTGCTTCAGGGGGTGCCGGGGCGGGAGCCGTGCTCTCTTCGCTGGCTGTGAAGTGGAGACCGCCTGTGGACGGAGCCGCTGCTTCAGGGGGTGCCGGGGAAGGCTCTGGATAAACCACCCGGCGGCGGGCAGGTGCGGGGTGTTCCTGCCCAAGATCGTGCGTGACATCCTCGATCAGGAATAACGCACAGTCTGGGCACATCGCTGCGGTATCGGGAAAGGTGCGATGGCATTTGACACACTTTTTCATGATTTGATGAAAACTCCCATGGATTTGTTGTGATGCTATTAAACAACTACGCTTCAAAAAATAATAGGGAAATAAATTTTGAACCTTTTTCGGATAATATAAGTGCGCTGCCGTCGTGGATATTTGCGGTCAGAAGCCGGTCGGGAGGAATGGGCGGCTCCTGCACTCCGGCAAACGTAAAGGCCGCATGGTGCCCCAAGCCGACGGTGACATGATGTACGATACCGTTGGTGATGAACATCTTGAAGATATCGTTGGCGTCCAGAGCACTGACACCAAGGCAGCACAGTGTGGGGTGAAGGATGATGCAGTTTGCAAGACCCAGACCCTGGAAGGTGCTGCCGATGAAAAGCATCTGCCCCGGCGCAGTTTGTAAAAGGGAAGAGGATTCCAGCGTTTTGCAGGAAACGTCGTAATCGATCAGGCAGAAGTCGCGGCGGCACTTCTGAAAAACTTCCATCTCGCCCAGCAGAGCGGCGGTGAGCATCTCCTGCCCGGCAGGGGGAGAGCACAGAACGCAGAGTTTGCCGTCGGCCAGACAGGAGTAAAGAGAACGGCGGCGCACGCCGGGCGATCCCAGAACGGCGCACTGGCTGCGGAATGCTTTCCAGAAGCCGTCAACGCCGGTGCTCCAGCTGAGATTCAGGGAATGCTCTGCCTGCTGAACAGCGTCGAGCGGCAGAGTGCTCAGGAATTCGGCGGCATTTTTGCCAAAGCTCTGCATCATGATGTCCAGATTGGAAAAGGTGAACATCTCCGGGGGCCAGTGCTCGTGCAGAAGCTGGAGCATGGTCCGCAGGAAGAAAAGGATCTCACCGGGAGATGCCTGCGCTTTCTGCACATAAATGTGCACCGGGCCCGAAAGGATGCGCATGGCATCCTCAACATCCACATTGCGGTCAAAAGGAAGGTAGGAGATATCCTGCCCCAGCCGCACGACCTTGTCGGGATACTGCTCGCGCAGCTGCCGAACGGCGGCGTCCGGCCCCTCTGACGGCAGAGTGCCGGAGTAAAGGCACAGCGTAGGGAGGCTCTTACGGGCGGCACGCTGCAGCCGGGAAGAAAAGGCGTGAAGCTTGATCTGTTTTGCATTGGAAAATTCGCCGCTGTCCACACCGCCGCAGAGGATGCAGCGGCCCTTTTCCGGCAGGGAACCGAACAAGCTGTTGGAAATGTGATTGACATGCTGATCATGCCGGCGCAACCCGGCAGCGAGGAGCATATCTGCAAAAATACCCATAAACTTCCTCCTGTTGAAGGTCTAACCGATGCAGTTTTTGGTGAAGCGGCAGCGGAAGGGCTGAGAAGAATCGGCCAGCTGAACAAAGCATTCGCCCTGCTGCAGGCCGGTAAAATCCCAAGACTCGATGCAGCGGCGGGGCGCAGGCGCGGTGTAGTCGATGCGGCCGTCGGCGCGCACAAAGCGCTGCTGTACCAGAGCGCTGCGCGTTCTGCCCTGCAAAAAGGTCTGGCTCGGTTCATCACAGTTGAAAACGAACAGATTTTGGAAAGCGCCCAGAATGGTCTGTGCTTCCCGATCGCCGTAAACGCTGTAAAGCTGGCTGACGGTCTGTAGGCCGGCCACGATGCAGCAGTTGGCCTGACGCATCAGGGTCATGGCAGGTTCCAGATACAGCAGCTTGGGCAGGCGTGCAAGTTCGTCAAGAAAGAAGTAGGTGCGGCCGCGGCCGTGATGGAAGCGGCAGCGATTGGCGATAAGGCTGTCCACGAAAAAACGAAAAGCGTAGGTCTGGCTGCGGGAGTAGTCGGGGTGGTAGTTCAGGAACAGCACTGTGGGGCCGGGACGATGTGCCACCGACTCGGCAGAGATGGAACGTTCGGGATGCGCTGCCAGCGCAAACGAACCCACAAAGACACGCTGGACCATGCGGGAGATCTCGCTCAGAACACCGTAGCCTTCGCGGCGGGCATCCGGGTCGGCCGGAAGATACATGCGCGAGCTGTAAAAATCCGGGTCGGAATTCAGAACTTTCAGAAATTCCTCATAGGTGTGGTCAAGCGCTTGGTCGGTGGTATCATCGGAAGGGGCAGCACCGCCGATCAGACGCAGAAAATTGGCGTTGTTCAGCTCGCTGTCAGCCGTGTCAGACTGCAGCAGGCACAAAAACAGGCATTCGGTAACGGCCTGCGCACCGTCCACAAAAAAGCGGTTCTGGCCCGCGTCGCGTGCGCTTTCCTCGTAGAGATAGCTGCACAGTTCGTGAACGCGCATCTTCAGCAGAAGGCTGTTGTTTTTATAAGGGAGAAGCTCGTCGAAGATGTTCCAGACGTAACGGCTGCTGAGAGAATCCAGCACCAGATCTCCCTCTTCATAGAAGGCACGCTGGTAGTCGCCCTTGATGTCGAAGAAAACGGCCAGATCATCCGGGCCCATATGGTTCAGCACCTGATCTGCCAGCAGGAAGATGGTGTTGGTCTTGCCGCAGCGGGGTTGCCCCAGAAAGAGCGTGCCGGTGGTGAGGGAGTTTTCCGGCAGGTGCAGGGAGATATACTGGTCATGGAAGTAACCCGGGAGCAGATAATCACGAGACTGCGCAGGAGAATCGCCCGGGTGCAGATAGCGGGCAGGAATGTCGTTCAGCACGGCAACGCTGCCGGAGAGTACACGTAAATTTTCCATAAAAGCTCCTTGAAAAATGTGATTAGCGTCCGTGGCCGCCAGACTTGCTGCAATGTCCAACACCGCTGCTGTGGCCGCCGGACTTGCTGCCGCCGACGGCGTGACCGCTGCAACCCGCCTGATGGGATGCGGCAATGGAACCGAGAGAAAGAGAACTGCCCGAGCTTTTGCTGTGGGCGGCAGCTGCACTTTTGTGAGAAGCCGCGATGTCGGACAGGCTGCGGGAACCTTGGGCGCTGCGGTGCGCGGGATGACCGGTGGAGTAACCGATGATGGCGTGTTTGCCGTCGGTATGCTGCACGGTGCTCTTGTAATGCGGCTTGTTGCCGTACTTTGCCTTGAGACGGGCTTCCACTACCGCTTCCCGCTGGGCAGAGCGCTGCTTGTTGTAGAACTGCCGGATGGTTTTAAAAGCTGCATGGACCTGCTCGGAGTAATTGGGACATTCAAATTTGTGAGAGCGGTTGTTGCGGCGGGTTTCCAGACGGTACAGCTTGGGATCATTCATCATCTTGCTGTAGTCTGCCTGAGACATGTTGACTCGTTCGGCTGCTTTGCGCATGACCCGTTCTTCGAACTGGTAGTTATGGCCGACATCGATCTGCCCCTTCACAAGGGGCTCCCATGTATTGGGGTCAACGGGCTGACCTTTGGTGTTGTGTGGAACGATGATGCTGTCTTTGGTGGTCTGGCTCGGGGACACCCGGCGAAGTCTTGTCATGAAATTCACCTCTTTCTGAAAGATGGAAGATTTTGAGATTTTCCCGGAACGCTGCGGTCGGAAACGCTTCGAAAATGATTCCTACTCTATACAAGCATAGATGGCTGCGGACGACTACGGGAATAAATTTTAATGATGCCAAAAGTTTATTGTGATGAAAAATATACAAATACGATAAATGACGCAAAAAATAAGCACCCTGAACCCGATAGAACAAATGTTGTTCTGGGTTCAAGGTGCTTTTGCGTACAGGGAGAAAATGCTACATCGCAATTCTGCAGCACAAAATCGCCACTGCATAAAAATAACATTTAAACGCTGAAAATTTATTCCGTCTGACAGGCCGCAAAAGAAAATGTATAATACAGCCATACTCCCCGAGGGGAGAAAATGCAAAGAAAGGAGGCGCATTGCCGTATGACGCGCATGATCGCATCGAACCGAATAGGCAGTCCCAGCCACGGTCCCCCTTGAAGGTTCAGCCGTGTGATGAATTGAACTCGTTTGTACATATTTTGCCTGCCCTCCTTTTCATAGATAGAAACCGTTTCCATAATAGATGATAAAATTCCCTTCAATTGCTTTGGTTTTCATACATGACTTTTCCTCCTTGAAATAATAAATATAAAGTTCGACAGCCGCTGCGGCATCCAAGGGAAGTGCCGCAGCGGTTTTTGCTGTCCAGACAGCCCATATAGAAAAAAGGACCCCTTCCATCCGGGAAGGAACCCTTCTTTGCGCGGGTCAGTTCAGAGACTGCCGAGCAGACCGCTGGCTTCCAGATCGACGAGGAAGGACGAATCGGTCTCATAATAGGTCTCGTAAAAGGCTGTCACGGTCCGGGCCTGATCGGCGCGGAGCACATGGATGCCGTACAGGCTGGGGATCAGCAGCAGAAGCGAGGTGATGAGCACGAAGATCCGCACGGCGGCCCGGCGGTTCCTGCGGCGAAGGATGTCGTATTCCTTGCCGCGTTTGCCCGCATCCCAAGCGTCCATATTGCGGCGGTAGCACTCATACCACAGCAGCCACAGAACGACACCGCACAAAAGAAGCACGGCGACCCCGACGAGGGGAAGGCGGTAGAGAAACTCACCTCCAAAGATGATCTCGGCGGGCAGCAGGTTCAGCGCGGTGCTTATCATACCGCCCTTGCGCCGACAGGCGTCATAGAAAATCGGGAGAAGCCACACGGCCAGCATCATGGCCATATAGAGCCATGCAGTCACGAGGGGAGACAGTGTCCCGCCGTACAGCGCGGGCTGTTCCTGGAACAAAAACCACTCCACGAGAAACGAAAACACCGCGGAGACGACCTCCGGCAGGACATGCAGAAAAAAATACATAAAAAACTCCCTTCCTTTTTGTGTGACCTTCGACCGCCGCAGAGCCAGAATTTTGGCCCGATCCTGCGGCGATTTGAGTGTAACACAGGGAAAAGAAGGGAATCTAAGGAATAAGTTTTCAGCGTTTTCTGGCGGGTCTGCGCTTCTTTTCGCGGTGCGTGCCCATCATGAAACCCAGTGTCCGGCGGGACTGCGGCACCGCCGTGGCCAGCGCACCGGCCAGCACATAGAACCGGTCGGTATAGGCGGGGCAGTAGATGTGGTGCCAGTTGGTCCCACTGGCATCGGACAGACTGTCCAGCAGGAAATTGTAGAGGCGGCAGAAGATAGCGGTCTGGTCCGACGTGACCTTACCGGCCTTCGGCTCTTCCAGAAGGCACTCAAGCTCCACATAAACGCTGGCGGACAGGGCGTCTTCCAGAAAGCTGCCGGTGGTGCGGCCCGGGCCGCCCAGCTTGTCCTCGGCGTTATCGCGCATGGCATCGAGCCAGACATGCTCCGCAGTGAACTCTGCGGGAGCCTTGCCGCGGTCTGCCGCATAGCAGTCATAGATGGCAAGGATGAGGAAAAAGAACAGCTGCAGGATATCATCGCGGGAAAGCAGGTTGCTGCCCAGAGCAATGTTCTCCTGCCAGCCGTCGAGCTTCTGCTCATCGGTCGGTCTCTTTCTGGAAGTATGATCCTCGGCATTCGGATAATACCGCTCCAGTGTACGCGAGATCTTGGAACAGAGGTTCGGCAGGCTCATTTCCAGATGGTCCTGAACGCGTTTGTAGCTGATATCTTCGCGGTCCGCCGAATAGATCGCCCGATAGGGAGCGTAGCTGGAAGGGGAAGTGAACACGGACTGGAGGGCGCTGCGCTGGCTCGGGTCCAGGATGCCGCAGGCCGTGCGGTCGCGGAAATTTTTGGGATCGGAGGAGACTTTGATCAGTTCCTGCCCCAGTTTATGGAGATATCCGGCCCAGCCGGATGCGTCTGTGGCTGTGTCCGGTCCGGCGGTGATATGGGCGGAAAGCGCATTCCGGCAGTGGAGACGACCGGCGATGTTCCAGACCGCAGCGCTGGTCCTCCGGGCACTTTCCGGATAGGCCGGGGCGGGAGCAAAGGAGGGGGCGAGCTCTTTTGCGCAGAGCAGAAAATCGTTCAGGAGCTGCAGCGCCGACTTGACTTCCTCCACATCCCACAGAGTGGCGCGCAGCAGCCACCGGCCCATCAGGAGGGCGGTGTCCTGCGGCGTGAGCCTGTCGGGAGAGGATGCCTGAAAAGAGTCTGTGTCCAGTTTGTTCTGGAACGCTTCCTTCAGTGGTTCCAGGTGGTCCATGGATGCCTTGCTCAGGACATCCACAAAATCCTCTGCGGAGAGCAGCTTTGGCGCGGCACCCTTTTCGCAGGGGAGCATCAGTTCGTCCTGCCGCTCCGGGACCGCAGCCTGAACGACCGCGTTCCAGCAGCCGTACAGCACCAGCAGATAACCGACCAGGATGCTCAGCTCCCTCTGGACAGTGTGGGAATAAGGGTAGCCCATGCGGAGCGCAAGGCAGCTCTGGCCCTGAGGCAGGGGGACCCGGTCAATCTTCATCTCCACAAGGTCCCGGCGGTGGGCGACAAGATATGCCAGCAGGTCCCGCCGGAGCGCGGGGATATCGACAGTGGGGTCCTGGGTGCGGTGCATATTGTCACAAAGCTTTCGGATATCGCTGCCCAGAAGAAGGGTGCCGCCCTTGTTTTTGTCCCCGGAGGAGGGCGGCGTGGTTTTGCCTGTATCAGCGTCGGCCTTTTTGCACTCATCCAGATAGCTCTGCAGAAGGTCAGTCACGTCATGCCAGTGGAAAGAATCTGCATGGTCCTGACCCTTGTCGAACAGCTTGAAGGTATAGCAGACGATATCCAGCGGGTCGCGCAGACTGAAACCTTCCTGACGGGTGAGGAGAAAATAGCGCTGCATCTCTTCCAGCGTCATTTTCAGCAGGAACGCGACATGGTAGGCCTCCTGGCGGTTGCCCATGCGGCGGTAAGAGATGGACCGTTTGAGGACGGACCTCCAGGCAGTGCCGGGGGCGTCGCAGCCAAGTTCTTCCCGGCACAGGAGCTTCAGATTCGCGGCGGCGGTCCGGATGATGTCTTCCGACCAGGGCTTCAGGTCTTTCGGCGCGCAGTGGACAAGATCGCTGGTCTGTGCCGTGGTGCCGTCGTTTTTGCGGAGAAGCTCCGGGTAGTGCGTCTGGATGCAGCGGCACAGGAAGATGCCCGGCGTCATGTTCTGGCCGGAGCAGGTCAGATGCTCATTGAGCTGTGATGCAGCATGGATGACCAGGTCCCAATGGATGTTGGAAAGGCCGTCGATGGGCCGCCGTGCGTTCCAGGCTTCGTTGCCCTTGCTGATCTCTTCGTCGATCCAGTCCTTTGTTTCCCGCGCCAGCAGTTCTGAAAATGTAGAGCTTCCGGTCATGAGACCACTTCCTTCCTTCGGTTCAGAGAGTGTGCGGCCCCGGCGCAAAAATTTATTCCATGGAAGAAAGGCTTCCCGGAAAGTAAAATAGACGCAGAAGTGCCGGGTCCGGAGTTCCATTATAAACGACCTGGAATGGAAAGTCCATTCGTCAGACCGCACAAATCTCAGGGAAAAACTTTGGCAGAGAGCCGTTTTTCGCTCTGGTCTGTGCAGAGGCCCGCAGGCCCCCGGGACCGGATGGCCCGAACACAGGAGGTTTGAGAGATGATAGGATCAAAAGAAGCCCAACGTGAGCCGCTGCCGGACGGAACGACCGTGATCTTCCTGAATAATAAGGAGATCGTGATCCGGTCACCCCTTGCAGAAAACAGGAACGCCCTGTTCTACGAAGCATTCGACCGGAATACCGGCCGGGTCATCGTGATGAAGGAGTTCTTCCCGGGCCATTGGGTGCGGCATGACAGTGCGCCTGTGCTGAATGGCTGGGAGCAGTACTCCGCAGAGGAGGTGAGGCGGGGCCGGCTCTATATCTGGCTGCGCCATCAGGCAGAGCGGGAACAGCAGATAAATTGGAAGCTTTGCTGCAGTGTCCGGTGCGTCATACCGGAAAAAAAGCCCCTGTATGTCGGCACGCTCCGCCTGCCGGACGGCACGGAATGGCAGAGACCGCTCGGTGTCTTTCTGGAAATGGACGGCATGACCGCAGAGCCGGGCTTCCCGCTGCGGGCGCTGATGCAGGAGTGTACCTGGCCCCGCAGCCCGGAGCATCCCTTCGGGAATCTGCGCAGGCAGGAGGGAAGCCCCGGCTCCGGAAGGAGCTGTGCGGTACCGGCGGCCGCTGTCACCATGCGGGTCTTCCGGGACATCCTGCTTGCCCTGCGCCAGCTGCACGATGCGGGATGGGTCATGGGAAAGCTGGACATCGGGGATGTTTTCGTGAAAGGGAACCTTGCGGGGGGGAGCATCCGTGGAGTGTCCTTTGTGGATGTCAGCTCTGCCCGGAAGACAGGGGAGAGCGCGGCTCCCTGCGGTCCAGGGCCGGGATTCTATGTCCCGGATCCGTTCCCGGGGCCCGCAGACGAAAAGACGGATGTCCTTCTGGCAGGATGGCTGCTGCTGAGCATGCTGTATCCTATCGCCGCCCAGAATATCCGGCTGGGCCGTCCGCTGGACTTTCTGGGAGAGATACAGACCCTGACCGAGGGCGAGAGCGTCCCGAGCGGTCTCCCGCGGGAGATGCGAGCAGAGGTGAACTGCCTGCTGCTACGGGCGACAGCACCCGACCCGGAGCAGCGCATCACACTGGACGAGATGCTGGCGGCAGTTGAGGACTGGTGCCGGAGGCTGTCCGATGCCGAAAGCTGAAACGATAAAAAATAAAGCAGGATACAGAAAAGGCCGGGAGCTGCGAAGAAACAGCTCCCGGTCCTCTTTTTGTTTATCGCTTGCCGCTCAGTCGTGGACGACGCCGTACACCTCGCGCTGACGGGCTTCCAGCGCTTCGTAGACCGAAGCGGGGAAGTGATGGCCCAGCCCGCCGTCATGGGTGGCGTTGCCGTCGCCGGGGCCGTGGAAGTCGGAACCCGCCGAGGGCAGCAGGTTGTACTGCGCCGCCAGTGCGGCCAGATGACAGCGCTGCTCGTCGGTGTAGCGGCCATAGTAGACCTCCATGCCGCTGCAGGGGCCTGCCAGCGCTTTGAAGGTGCGCAGCAGGCGGTGCTGTTCGGCATCGTCCAGCGGGTAGAAGAACAGGTGCGCCAGAATGGCGATGCCCTGTGCCTTCTGCAGGGCAGAGAGAACATCCTCGATGGGTGCATAGTCCAGCTCCGACTCGACATAGGCCAGACGCTGGCCGAAGCTGCCGATGTATATGTCGAACGCTTCATCCACCGTCTTGACATAGCCGTGGGCCACAAGGCTGCGGGCAATGTGCATTCGGCCAAGATGCTGTGGGCCGTTGCTGAAGGCCATGAGGTCTTCGTAGGTGCCGATGCCGACGCCCAGCGCGTCGAGCTTGTTCAGGATCTTGGTAACGTAGCTGCGGCGGTCGGGCTGGTTGCGGCGCAGCACAGCCTGAAGCTCCGGGCAGTCGGGGTCAAAGTTCAGGCCCACGATGTGGATCTCCACGCGGCGCTGGTCGGCGGTGCGATAAAAGCAGCTGAACTCGCAGCCGCGCAGAATGCGCAGCAGGGGGAACTGCAGGCGAAGGTCGCTCAGCTCGGCGGGGGAATAACTGTAGTTGTGGTCGGTATACGCCAGATACCGGATGCCGCTTTGAAGCGCCATCAAGCCCAGATGCGCGGGCGTATACTCGCCGTCGGAATGGATGGTGTGAGTGTGCAGATCAGCGTGATACATAGAAATATCCCTCCTTACCAGGTTCTGCGGAGGCCCGCAGCCGTCGTCAGCGAAACACCGATATACCCAAACTCCGGCCAGTCGGGTTCATCGTAGTTGTAGACCCACGCGAGCGGCTGCCCGGACTTGAGGTCCTTACGGTCCGTTTCCCACTCATCCGGGCGGTCGCTGACGAACAGATAGCTCTCGAGCTCACCGATATTCGTAAAGCTGTGGATCACATGATAAACGACCGCGTTGTAATTTTCCTCGAATTTTCTGACGCGCTCAAGCTGCTCTCCTTCGAGCTGGCTGCAGGTGCCCAGCGGAGGAGCGCTCTTGGAAACGATGCCCTCCTGCTCAAAGCACTTGATAATGGGCGGGTAGATGCCCCACAGCTTCATGCGCTCAACGGCCTCAGCCTTTTTTGCTTCGATACTTGCGTTCATAGAGTTCTCCTTTCTCATGTCCGGAAAAAAGCCGCCGGAAGTGCGGCTTTCTGCTTCAAAGCATAGCAGAGCGGCCCGGCAGCTTCTACGAGAATAAATATTTGGCGCAGGGCAGAAAGGGCGCGGCACCGCCTTGGAATATTTTGGAGGATACGCTATAATAAAGCCAGAATATCCAAACGGAGGAGGGCTTTTCATGTGGGACCAGCAAGAGACGCGCCGTGAGCCGCTGCCCGATGGAACAGTGCTGTGCACAGAGAACGGACGGTTCACGATCCAAAAGTACATCACGTCGGGCGGCTTTGCGCTGCTCTATCAGGCGCAGGAAGAAGGGCAGTTGTATCCGGTCATCCTCAAGGAGCATTTCCCACGGCAGGGTTATGTCCGGGTGGGCGGGGCTGTTCTGCCGGAGGAAGCCGCAGCCTTGCCGGAGAATGATCCGGAGCGTAAAAAAAGAATTGAAAAGATGCAGACGCTTTTTGACGAGCGGGCCAATCGCGAGATCCGCGTCGGGCAGCAGAGCCGCCAGCGCACCCGGCTCACGGTGCCGGTGGACCGAAAGCTTTCGGTACGGTCGATCCAGCTGCCGGGAAAAGACCCCTGCACGCCGCCGTACAGCTGCATTCTGGAAATGGAGTGCCTTACCGAACGGCAGGGCTTCTGGCTGAAAGATCTGTTGGAAGAAGCCGCCCAGCCCTGCAGTTCGGATCATCCTTTCGGCAACAGACGGCCGGGCTGCAGAAATTCTGTGCCGCAGTTCGCAAAGACGGTGGATCTGTTCTGCGCCCTGCTGGCGAACCTGAAACGCATCCACAGCGATGAGGATGGCAGCGGCTGCATCCATGGCGACATCAGCGCAGGCAATCTCTTTGTGGACGGCAGCCTGTCCGACGGCACGATCTTGGCCGTGTCCCTGCTGGACTTCGGCAGCGGCTGGGACGAAGAGACCGGGCCGGAGAGCGAGGTGTTCAGCACACCGGGCTTCCGTGCACCGGAACTGCAAAACGGCGGGACACCGACCCCGGCGTCCGACGTTTACGCGGTGGGGCGGCTGTTCTATGCCCTGCTGGACCCTACAGCGGCGCGCAATCTGCGGCTGGAGCGGGACCTGAGCTTCCTGGAAAGGGATGTGACGCTGACCGCAAGCCAAGCAAGACCTTCCGGGCTGGAAGGTTCCCTGCTGGCTCAGGTGAACGCGTTGCTGACCGCTGCCGCCAAGGAAGCCCCCGAAGAGCGCATCACGCTGGAAGAGATGGCGCGGCAGATGGACGAGTGGCGCCGCCGCCTGACGCCGCCGGTATGGAGCCTTGCTCAGAACGCAGGCGCGCTGAACGATGGCGAGGTGAGGGGCCGCGACGAGGACGTAAAGAACCTGCTGAACGAACTGGAAAACGAAAAGCGGAACCCCCATGTGCTGTGGGGCTTTGCGGGCATGGGCAAAACCAAAATGGCGCTTGCCGCCGCCGGCGAATGGCAGAAGCGCCACCCTCTGGGCAGAACGTATTTCGTGCGGTTCCCCGGCACGTTGGAAGCACTGTACACCACCACCTTTGCGCAGGCCATGTCGGTGGAAGCGGGCAGCAAAAAAGAAGAGTTGCTCCAGCTGGTGCAGAAACAGCTGAGCCAGTACCTGACCGAATTCGACTTGCTACTCATCGACAACTTTGACAATGACAATCTGTCTTGGGCAGAGCTGACCGGTGGCAGTGAGGACAGCATAGAACAGCAGCTTTATCGGCATCTGTGTGCGCTGCCCTGCCGTGTCCTGCTGACCACGCGTAAAGATCTGACCGCGATGACGGGCGGGTGCTTCTGTGAGGTCAAGCCGCTGAAAGACGAGGTGCTGCTGGACATCCTGCGGGACGGCTCCCGGGGGCTGCCGGACTCGGACGACGACACCCTCCGAGATATCCTCCGGCTGGTGGAGCGCCACACCATGACCGTCACCATGGTGGCCGCCCTGATGCAGTTCACCCACATCCCGGCCGGGCAGATCGCCGAGGACCTGAGCAAGGGCCAAACCATCCGGGACAACAGTCTGGAAATGCTCATCCCCAGCGAAAAGGACGGCGAGAGCCGCAACGGCACCGTGCTGCAGAACCTGACCACCCTGTTCGGGCTGGCGAAGCTGACCCCGCCGATGCGGACCCTGCTGCACCGCGCCA
The DNA here is from genome assembly GCF_048323735.1 of Faecalibacterium sp. 3. Lineage (NCBI taxonomy): Bacteria > Bacillati > Bacillota > Clostridia > Eubacteriales > Oscillospiraceae > Faecalibacterium > Faecalibacterium sp. 3. Next base: position 491,251 of record NZ_JBLWFN010000001.1, on the reverse strand, counting down.
TGTTCATCGGGGAGAGCGGGATCTCGCGGGAGCTGTTCCTCAACGCCTGCGGCCTGCGGCCGGACGACAGGGATTTCCACGCGCTGGTGGATCTGCGCTACCTGAACAGCACGGGCAGCGAGAAAGACGAGTACCTTGTCCCCCACACCCTCATCCGCAAGCTGTGCAGCCTGCGGGAGCCGGGGGCTGACGGAGAGGATGACGCCCATTTTCTGGACGGACTGTGGGAGTTTCAGGAGACGCCCGCCGACCGACGCAGCACCGCCGATATTTACTCCGCTGTGCTGGGAAAGTCCGACCCGGACGCCCGGCTCGACACCCCGCAGAAGAAGCTCTGGGCCTACCGCGCCGCGAGCCTGTACTTCCGACTTGCCGATTTCAAGAAGGCTGCGAAGTGGAACAACGCCATGATCATCGCGGAAAAGGCGCAGCCCGCCCTGCACTGGACGCTGCCGCAGCTGTATGAGAACCGGGCACTCATCTTCCGGGACCGGAAGCAGCCGCCGGAGGAGTTCGACGCCGCCATAAAAGCGATGGAATGCCTGAATGAGCTGGGCCCTTTGGAGCAAAACCCCAGTGCCGCAGCCTCAATTTATGAGACGCTTGGCCGGGCATACGGCGATGTTGGAGAGCTCCTGCTGCGGGGGCTGAGCCCCGAGGACCGGGAGGCCCTGCTGGAGCTGACCTGCCATGCCGACGCGCTTGCCTTTGGCGAGGACAGCGTGTGGGCAGGCCGGACGGATAAACGTGACTATGACGACCGCCAGCGTACCTGCTATGAGTACGCCGCAAGGCTGCGTGAAGAGCGGTTCACGTTCCACAGCTCGGACACCTTCCGCACCTACATCAATCTGGCCTACTGCGCCGGTGTGCGGGGCAAAAACGAGCCGGAGCATCTCCGGCAGGAGGCCGCACGGCAGCTGCGCTGGAGCCGGCAGGCCCTCGATATCTCCGAGAGATGCAGCACCGGCGCTTATAGCAACATCGGCCTTGCTTATGGCGCGCTGGGAGACCATGTCCCCGAGAAAGAGGCCTTCGAGACCCTGCTGGAGCGCCGCCGCCACAACTCGCAGCGCGGCGACAGCCGCCTGTACGAGCTGCAGGCCCTGTTGTATCTCATCGAAGCCTGCAAGCATGGCGGAGACAACGAAGAGGCGTCGAAACGATACAAGGAAGTTCAGGCGCTCGCCAAGCAGCTGGGCGTGGAGGAGCTATTTGCCCATAAGCTGGAGGAAGCCGGAGAGGGGCTTCTCTGACCCATAAGGAAACATTTGAACTTGGAGTTGTTCTTGAAAACACCAAAGATGCCGTTGACCTGAATCGAATGGTTCATACTCGGAGAACACTACGTTCAGAAGCAAGATTCTCGAAAGAGGATTTTCTGCACACTAGGACTTCTTTGTTTTTCTCTGGTTTACAGGTTTGAAACAACTTTCCCGAAGTGTACAGCCGGAGTAGTCTCATAAACGATGACTCGAAACTTTCAGAAATTGAGATGAACCGGCGGCTTGCTCTCTTAATCAGTGGGCCCAGGGCTCGAGTCCCTGGAGGTGCACTCACAAAAGAGCGTTGAATCGTAAGATTTGACGCTCTTTTTCGTTATGTAACCCCGAAAAATCGAGGAAAACTTTGGTAAAAAGAGAGAGGGCCGGACGGTGCCAGCCTACTTGACTTGATATGAAGTGCCGGAGATATTGTCGTTAGTTGCGTACGATAGAACGGCAATAGCGTTCACTACTTTCTGAAATCAAATTGGCAGAAGATCATGTGGCAACGAACTTTTTGCTTAATTGCACAAAAATATGCGCTGACTATGTGCAAATGAATGAAAACGTCGAAATGGTGTTGACTTTTTCAAAAGTTGTGATATCTTGTAAGCGTAGCTACGGACAATTGAATCAGCCGTCTTGATGCGGATTGTTACTGGAAGCAGGCAATACCAAAAGTACGGAACGTGTGTGAACTTTGGCACAGGTTTTGCTATTTTGGGATTGGCTGTATTTTTTTTGTCCTTTTTTGCGCAAAAATGCGATAAATCGTAAGAACGCTGCCTTGCGGCAGGCGGAGGAAACACCGTTGAAAATTGCAAAGGTTCTGAACAACAATATCGTCATTGCGGTCAATGAACGCGGCGAAGATGTCATTGCCATGGGCTGCGGAATCGCCTTTGGCAAAAAGCGCGGCGACGCGCTGGACCCCGCTAAGGTGGAGCGGCTCTTCACGAACAGCGTGCCGGAGCTTTCCGGCCGGTTCGAAGAGCTGGCAAAGGCCATCCCGGCGGAGTACATCGAAGCAGCCGAAAAGGTGATTGCCATGGCAAAGATGCAGCTGGGCAAGGAGTTGGCAGATAACCTGTATCTGTCGTTGGCCGACCACATCTATTTTACCATTCAGCGGTGGCACAGTAATATGCTGATCCGAAACCGTCTGCTGCTGGAAACGCGGATGCTCTACCCGGACGAGTTCCGGGCCGGGCAGGATGCAGTCAAATATCTGGACGAGCGGTTCAAGGTCGATCTGCCGGAGGATGAAGCGGCCTTTATTGCTTTGCATTTCGTGAATGCAAGCATGGGCATGCAGATGAATGAGACCGTGCAGATCACCCAGATCGTGCAGGAAGTCAGCAGCGTTATCCGTAACTATTTTCATCTGGAATTCGACCCTGATTCGTTGGATTACTTCCGTATGGTCACTCACATCAAATTTTTTGCGCAGCGTATCGTTGCGGGAACCTCGCTGACCTCGGATGAATCGGACATGCAGCTCTACGAGATGGTGCGCCAGAAATACGAACAGTCTTTTGCCTGCGTGCAGAGGATCGTGAGCTATCTGGAAAAGCAGTACCACACCGCCGTTTCCGGCACCGAGCAGATGTACCTGACCATCCATATAGAGCGTGTGCGCCGCAGCATACAGGAAAAATGTAAGGAGAAACTGTTATGAATGCAGATAAACTTGCCGAACGGATCGTAAAAGAAGTCGGCGGCAAAAACAATATCAAAGAGATGTTCCACTGTGTCACCCGTCTGCGCTTCTACCTGAAAGACCGCAGTGTGGTGGATGAAGAGCGCATCAAGAAGCTGGACGGTGTACTGGGCGTGCAGTTCGCCACCGATCAGTTACAGATCATCATCGGCAACGAGGTGGGCACTGTCTACAATGCCATCATCAACAAAGTTGGCTTTATCATGGACGATGCCACCGCCGAGAAGAAAAAGAAGATGCGCATCGGCGGCATCTTTGAGACCATTTCGGCTATCATCCTGCCGGTGATCCCCGCCATGGCCGGTACCGGCATCCTCAAGGGTATCATCACCATCATGACCAGCTATCTGGGCTTTGATTCGGCATCTACCCTCATCAAGATGATGACAATTGCCGCCGACTGTGTGTTCTACTTCCTGCCGTTCTTCATTGCATGGTCGGCAGCAAAGCGGTTCAAGACGGACACGGCGCTGGCTCTGATGTGCGCAGGCTTTATGCTGTACCCCACCATGACCGCCGGTCTGGCCGAGGGCGCTTCCCCGATGAGCCTGTTCGGCCTGCCCATCCCCTTTGTCAAGTACGCATCCAGCAGCATTCCCATCATTCTGACCGTGCTGGTGCTGAAATACGTGTACCAGTTCTTCGATAAGATCATTCCACAGATGCTCAAGCTGGTCTTTGTGCCCATGTTCACCGCATTGGTCATGTGCCCCATCGCTCTGGGCGTCACCGGCCCCATCGCAAACTACATCAGCAAAGGCATCGCATGGCTTTTCACTGGCATGTTCGCCGTTTCTCCGCTGCTGGCCGGTGCCGTCATCGGCGCTACCCGTTCTCTGCTGGTCTTTACCGGTATGCATCTGTCTCTGGGTGCTGTCTGCCTGCAGAACATTACCCAGTACGGCTATGACTACATCCTGCCTGTGAACACGATGGGTACTCTGGCCATCGTCGGCACCTGCCTGGGCGTCTGGGTCAAGGCAAAGAAGGAAGAAAACAAGTCCGTTGCAATGTCTGCCTTCATCTCCTCCTTCATCGGCATCACCGAGCCTGGTATCTACGGCGTCCTGCTCAAGTACAAGAAGGCTCTGATCGCTGACATCATCGCTGGCGGTGTGGCTGGTGCTTTCGTCGCTGTGGGCGGCGGCCATGCTACCGCATACGTCAACTCCTGCATCCTGTCTCTGCCCGTTTTCGTGGGCGACGGCTTCGCTTTCGTCTGCATCGGCATGGCAATTGCCGCTGCTCTGGGCTTCGGCCTGGTCATGGTCATGGGCATTGATGAGGGTGGCGACGCACCCGAGGCGGTCGCACCTGTCCATGCAGAAGTCCCCGCAGGTGAGTCCATCACGGAGACCGCCGCAGCTCCTGCGGACGGCACTCTGCTGCCCTTGAGTGAGGTGCCCGACAATGTGTTCGCTGCCGGTACTCTGGGCAAGGGCGTGGCTGTGGAGCCCACTGACGGCAAGTTCTACGCACCCTTCAATGGCACCGTCGGCACCGGAACCGGCGGCCACGCAGTGTGCCTTGTGTCTGATGGCGGCGTGGAACTGTTGATCCACATTGGCATCGACACCGTAAACCTCAAGGGCAAGCACTTTGCCATCAAGGTCAAGGAGGGCGACAAGGTGAAGGCTGGTGACCTGCTGGCCGAGGTGGATGTGGCTGCGGTGCGCGCCGAGGGCTACAAGACCACCACCCCGATCATTGTTACCAACAGCGATGATTATCTGGATGTGTTTGCAGCAGCCGAGAGCGGCAGTATCCGCCACGGTGACAAACTGCTGACTGTGATCAAGAAAGGATAAAAGCTATGGAAAACGCACGTTATACTTTCCCGGAAGGCTTTCTCTGGGGCGGCGCAGAAGCCGCTAACCAGTGTGAGGGTGCCTGGAACGAGGGCGGCAAGGGCATGACCGTTCAGGACTGCCTGCCTTACCGCAACGTAGGTGTGGCGGACTATACCAAGCAGTTTGCCTACAGCACTGCTGACCTGGAAGCCGCCCTCAAGGCCGGCCCCGAGGACAACTACCCCAAGCGCCATGGCACCGATTTCTATCACCATTATAAAGAGGATATCGCCCTGATGGCCGAGATGGGCTACAAGGTGTTCCGCACCTCCATCTGCTGGAGCCGCATCTTCACCGACCCCCGGGATGAAAAGCCCAACGAAGAGGGCATTGCCTTCTACGAGGATGTGTTCAAGGAGTGCAAGGCCCACGGCATTGAGCCGCTGGTCACCCTGAGCCACTATGACCCGCCGCTGGTCCTTGTGACTGACTTCAACGGCTGGGCATCCCGCGAGGTAATCGACCTCTTTATCAAGTACGCCCGCGTCTGCTTTGAGCGCTTTGGCAAGTACGTCAAATACTGGCTCACCTTCAACGAGGTGGACGCCATGCTGCGCCACTCCGTTACCAGCGGCGCGCTGATCCCGGACCGCTTCCCGGGCCAGAACTTTGACCAGATCGTGTATCAGGCCATGCATCACCAGATGGTGGCCAGCGCTCTGGCCGTCAAGCTGGGCCATGAGCTGTGCCCAGGGGCCATGATCGGCTGCATGATGACCCGCCTGTGCTTCTATGCCTACACCTGCAAGCCGGAGGACAACCTCGCCACCCAGCAGCGGATGCGCGGCATCTACCGCTACGTAGACATTCAGGTGTTCGGCGAGTACCCCCGCTACCTGCTCAAGGAGATCGAGCGCAAGGGCCTGCACATTAAGACGCAGCCCGAGGACGCCCAGATCCTGAAAGAGGGAACTGTGGACTTTGTGAGCTTCAGCTACTACATGACCAGCTGTATGGCCGCCCAGACCGACGGTCTGGAGATGTCCCCCGGCAACACGGTCAACGGCGTGAAGAACCCTTACCTGACCTCCAGCGAGTGGGGCTGGCAGACCGACCCCATCGGCCTGCGTATCTCTCTGGTGGAGCTGTACGACCGCTTCCGCAAACCGCTGTTCATCGTGGAGAACGGTCTGGGTGCCCGCGATACCCTGACCGAGGACGGCAAGGTGCACGACCCCTACCGCATCGAATACCTCAAGGAACACGTCAAGGCCATGAGCGATGCCATCAACATTGACGGCGTAGACCTGATCGGCTACACCTGGTGGGGCTGCATTGACCTGATCTCCGAGTCCACCCGCCAGATGTCCAAGCGTTACGGCTTTGTGTACGTCGATCTGGACGACGAGGGCCGCGGCACCTATAAGCGCTACCGCAAGGACAGCTTCTACTATTATAAAAAGCTCATTGCTGCAAATGGCAATGTGGATGCGGTAAATGAATAATCTGGACACATTGTAAACCAAAATAGAAAGCAAGCAAGTGTATCAGCTTTGGTAGGGATTTTATCAAAGATATGATGCACTTGCTTCTTTTTTCAAAAGGTAATATTCATTGAATGCCCAAATCCCTGCCATGAAGCCCCAGAACAACCGACAGAGTAAGCCCAAGCCGGCAGTGTTTCTGATGGATTTTGAACCAGAAATGCTGCTTTTTCTGTTCAAAAACCGGAAAAACAGCAGTTTGTGCCCTTGAATTGCCCGAAAAGCTTGCAGGAATGCAGGTTTTTGTGGTAATATTTAAGATATGTTCCCGTTGAGGGGAAGAAAGAGAGGGGTAATCAAATGATCAATATCTGCATCATTGCCACCATTGTGATCTATCTGGTGGGAATGCTGTTGGTTGGCTTTGTCTACAGCAAGTCCAACGAGGACAGCAGCGATTTCTACCTCGGCGGCCGTACGATGGGCCCGCTGGTCACGGCTATGAGCGCCGAAGCCAGCGATATGTCCAGCTGGCTGCTGATGGGTATGCCGGGCCTTGCATATCTCACCGGCATCGCGTCGCCGGGCTGGACGGCCATCGGCCTTGCTGTGGGCACTTGGCTCAACTGGCTCATCGTGGCCCGCCGCCTGCGCCGCTACTCGGCCAATCTGGATGCCATCACGGTGCCACAGTTCCTTTCCCTGCGGTTCCATGACCAGCGCAACCTGCTCAACGCGCTGGGCGCGGTCATCATCATCGTGTTCTTCATCCCGTACACCGCTTCCGGCTTTGCCGCCTGCGGCAAGCTGTTCAACAGCCTGTTTGGCGTGGATTACATGGCGGCCATGGTCCTGTCCGCTGTGGTCATCGTGGGCTACACCATCATGGGCGGCTTCCGCGCTGTGTCTACCACCGACCTGATCCAGTCCGTTGTCATGAGCATGGCGCTGATCGCGGTGCTGGTGTATGGCGTCAATGTGGCAGGCGGCTGGGACGTGGTTCTGGACAACGCCCGCAGCCTGCCCGGCTACCTGACTATGGCTGCAAGCCACAATGCGGCAGACAACACCGCCACCTCCTACAGTCTGCTGGACATCGCGTCCACGCTGGCATGGGGTCTGGGCTACTTCGGCATGCCCCACATCCTGCTGCGCTTCATGGCCATTGAGGACGAAAAGAAGCTGGTGCTCAGCCGCCGCATTGCAAGCGTGTGGGTGGTCATTGCCATGACCGCTTCCATCGTCATCGGCATGGTGGGTCTGGGCATGACCAAGGCGGGCGCGCTGGAGTTCCTGAGCGGCTCTTCCAGCGAGACCCTGATCGTGCGGGTGGCCAGCCTGATCGCTCAGCACGGCGTGCTGGCAGCCATTCTGGCAGGTCTGATCCTTGCCGGCATCCTTGCCGCTACCATGTCCACCGCCGACAGTCAGATGCTGGCAGCGGCCTCCAGCGTATCCCAGAACATCCTGCAGGAGTTCGGCCACATGAAGCTGACCGAGAAGCAGAGCCTGTTCGCCGCCCGCCTGACCATCATCTGCATCAGTGTGGTGGGCGTGGTGCTGGCCCGCGACCCCAACTCCAGCGTGTTCGGCATCGTCAGCTTTGCATGGGCCGGCTTCGGCGGCTCCTTTGGCGCGGTGGTGCTGTGCTCCCTGTTCTGGAAGCGCTGCAACTGGCAGGGCGCTCTGGCCGGTATGCTCTCCGGCGGCCTGATGGTCTTTGTATGGAAGTACATCATCAGCCCGCTGGGCGGCGTGTTTGGCATCTACGAGCTGCTGCCTGCCTTCCTGGTGTCTCTGATGGTCTGTGTTGTGGTGAGCCTTGTTACCCCGGCACCCTCGGCAGAGATCGAGGCAGAGTTCGACGCTGCCAAGTAAAAACGATTGGGAATGCCCTCCGCTGTGCTCTGGGCATCAATATCGGAAAAATATTTTTAGATAGTGCAAACCGGCAAAGCCTGCGGGCTTTGCCGGTTTGCTTTTTCACGGATGAGGTCGCAGAGGAAAACTGCATTTAATTCAAAAGGATCAGCCATGCTTCGCAGCATGGAAGCAGAAATCCAAAACAGAAAAAGAACAGAAGATCCAGCACGAGCCGCATCAGACGGGTAAGCGGCGTGCCGAAAGACATGGCATGAATGATAAAAAGATTCACCTCACCCCAGCGCCGGTAGTAACCGGTTTGCTCAAAATTGTTCCAGAGCTCAAGAGATAGAAATTCAAATCCGGCAAACAATGGAAAAATGACCAGGGAGGACATCCAGCCGTCGGCCTGAAGCGAACCATCGCTGAGAGTCCGCCAGTGCACAGCTAATCTGCCTGGACAGGCAAAAATTCCCCACAGGGCAAGTGCAATGCTTAATGCAAGAAGAGCAGTACGCACAGAATGCCAGTCTACAGTGTGCTGGCGGCGCAGCATGGTGAAAAAATCTTCCAAAGGAACGGGAGGAGTGTCATCTTTTTGACGGGAGTCATGACAGTGCATCAGGTCAGCGAGGGTCAGGCCCAGCACATCGGCCAGCGGCTCCAGCGTATTGATGTCTGGCAGCCCGATGCCGCGTTCCCAGCGGCTGACGGCTTTATCCGTAACGTGAAGCTGCTGAGCCAGTTCGGCCTGCGTCATGTTCCGCTCCCGGCGCACTTGTGCAAGGAATGCACCAAATTCTTTTGCATCCATTCTGCTCACATCCTTTTCCACAGGATAACACAGGAATGTGGAAAATACAACCGACGGAACGTTTACCTTCCGGTTTACAAAACAAAAAGGACGTGCTCCCTTGCGGGAACACGTCCTTTTTTATCGCTTCAGGATCAGGCGGAGATCAGCTTACAGCTGGGGGCCGGCAGAGACCAGAGCCTTGCCGTGCTCGTTGCCCTCATACTTCTTGAAGTTCTTGATGAAGCGGCTTGCCAGATCCTTGGCCTTCTCTTCCCACTGGGAAGCGTCAGCATAGGTGTCGCGAGGATCCAGAATGCCGGTGTCCACGCCGTTCAGCACGGTGGGAACCTCGAAGTCGAAGTAGGGGATCTTCTTGGTGGGCACATTGTTGATGTCACCGTTCAGGATGGCGTCGATGATGCCGCGGGTATCCTTGATGGAGATGCGCTTGCCGGTGCCGTTCCAGCCGGTGTTGACCAGATAAGCCTTGGCGCCGCTCTTCTGCATCTTCTTGACCAGCTCCTCAGCATACTTGGTGGGGTGCAGCTCCAGGAAGGCCTGGCCGAAGCATGCAGAGAAGGTGGGGGTGGGCTCGGTGATGCCGCGCTCGGTGCCTGCCAGCTTTGCAGTGAAGCCGGACAGGAAGTAGTACTGGGTCTGCTCGGGGCTCAGGATGGAGACCGGGGGCAGAACGCCGAATGCGTCAGCAGACAGGAAGATGACATTCTTTGCAGCGGGTGCAGAAGAAATGGGACGGACGATGTTCTTGATGTGGTTGATGGGGTAGGACACACGGGTGTTCTCGGTGACGCTCTTGTCGGCGAAATCGATGTGGCCCTCAGCATCCAGAGTAACGTTCTCCAGCAGAGCGTTGCGCTTGATGGCGTTGTAGATATCGGGCTCGGAGTCCTTATCCAGGTTGATGACCTTTGCGTAGCAGCCGCCCTCGAAGTTGAACACGCCGTTGTCGTCCCAGCCGTGCTCGTCATCGCCGATCAGCAGACGCTTGGGATCGGTGGACAGGGTGGTCTTGCCGGTGCCGGACAGACCGAAGAAGATAGCGGTGTTCTCGCCGTTCAGGTCGGTGTTGGCAGAGCAGTGCATGGAAGCCATGCCCTTCAGCGGCAGGAAGTAGTTCATCATGGAGAACATGCCCTTCTTCATCTCGCCGCCGTACCAGGTGTTCACGATGACCTGCTCCTTGCTGGTGATGTTGAACACAACAGCAGTCTCAGAGTTCAGGCCCAGCTCCTTGTAGTTCTCAACCTTGGCCTTGGATGCGTTGTAGACAACGAAATCGGGCTCAAAGTTCTCCAGCTCCTCAGCGGTGGGCTTGATGAACATGTTGGTGACGAAGTGTGCCTGCCATGCAACTTCCATGACAAAGCGGATGGCCATGCGGGTATCCTTGTTGGCACCGCAGAATGCATCCACCACGTACAGGCGCTTGTTGGACAGCTCCTTCTGAGCAATAGCCTTCACAGCAGCCCATGCTTCCTGAGAAGCGGGGTGGTTGTCGTTCTTGTACTCGTCAGAAGTCCACCACACGGTGTCCTTGGAGTTCTCGTCCATAACGATGAACTTGTCCTTGGGAGAACGGCCGGTGTAGATGCCGGTCATAACGTTCACAGCACCCAGCTCGCTGACCTGGCCCTTTTCGTAGCCTTCCAGACCGGGCTTGGTCTCTTCCTCGAACAGCTGCTCGTAGGAGGGGTTGTACACGATCTCAGTCGTGCCGGTAATGCCATACTTGGTAAGATCCAACTTTGCCATATTCGCTATACCTCTACTTTCGTTTGATCCATACGTCCTGTATAGGGCACAGCGTTTCCCGGCGGGCCGGGCGCTGCGCAGAAGGCTTGCAGTTTGTAAATGCAAATTCTCCTGTTTACCATTATACATAAAAGCCTTGCAAAATCAATAAATAAACCGTACTATTTGCAGAAAAGAAACAAATTTCATTAAGAAATTTAACTGCCTGAAACAATTTCAGGAAACAAAAGCAGGGGGCGAGGCCTGAAAAAATAAGGTGGAACGGCGGGAAAACAATTTTTTGATAAAATTTTGACGAGCCGGGATGCATGGCAGGATGCATGAAAAACTGCACATAAAAACGGCCCTTCCCGCAAAACGGCGCGGCAGGGAAGAGCGGAACAGGATCCACAGCCCGATTTGTGCAAAATTTACGAGATTTTGACGATTTTCATGGCAAAGAAACTTTGCCTGTGGTATACTGTATCTGACAAAAGAACAGCCCCGCTTTTTCTGTGTGCTGCATATAAAAAGGAAAAAGATCATGAAGACCATCTACATCCTGCTCACCCGGTCGGGTACCCTGCTTTCAAACCTTGTTTACGCTGCTACCGGTGCGAATTATACCCACGCTTCGCTGGCTTTTGACGAAGACCTGAGCTGCCTGTACAGCTCTACCCGCAAAAACGGCTATACCATGTTCCCGGCGGGGCCCAGCAGGGAATACCTGAACCGGGGTGTGTTCCGTCTGCGGGAGAATGTGCCCTGCGCGCTGTATGCGCTGGATGTGAGCGATGAAGCCTACATCCGTGCCCGCCGCCGTGCCGAGCACATGATGGCCCACGGCAGCCTTTACCGGTTCAACGTCATCGGTCTTGCACTCTGCGGGATGCATATCCGCTGGAACCGCCGCCGACACTATTTCTGCTCCCAGTTCGTCAGCGAGGTGCTGGAAAAGAGCGGTGCCATGGAGCTGCCCAAGCACAGCACCCTGATGCACCCGAACGACTACACCCGGCTGGAAGAGCTGCGGTGCGTATACAGGGGCACACTGGCCGGTCTGCCGCAGCGCCAGCAGATGGAATTTGACCAGAACGATACGGTGATCGGCGTATATCTGGGGCTGGCGCTGGGCCTGTTCCACACCGGCGCGGCCCGGGTGCGGGCGATTTTTTAAAAAAATGAAATTTTGTGTTGACAAAGCAGCTGCACTATGCTAAAATAGTCGAGTCGGGAGCGAACGCCCGATGCAAAATGGACGTATGGCCCGTTGGTCAAGCGGTTAAGACAGAGGCCTCTCACGCCTTTAACATCGGTTCGATTCCGGTACGGGTCACCATTTTATAGTAGTAAAACGGTCATGTGCCGTTTTATATAGATGCCTCTTTAGCTCAGTCGGTTAGAGCACCTGACTGTTAATCAGGGTGTCGCCTGTTCGAGTCAGGCAAGAGGCGCCAGCAAAGCGATGGAAGTTTTCCATCGCTTTTTTCTTTTTCCGCTGCTTTTGTTGACAGAAAATGCAGGGCGGGATATACTTAAAATAATAAGCGAAACAAGAGGAAACTCCTTCCGTCATTGCCTGCGGCAATGCCACTGCTCCCCTTTTTGTCACTTGCGTGACATCTTCCCCCGGCCGGGGGAAGTCTTTCTCATTGAGGGAGGCTTTGGCAGAACCGGAAACTTTGCCGCACCGCCAAAGGCCCCATCTCCGAGGGGGCTGGCACGGCGTAAGCCGTGACTGGGGGAGTTTGCCCTTTAAAAAAGGAGAACATCATGAAAAAAATCATTCTGACCGGCGACCGTCCCACCGGACGCCTGCATGTGGGCCACTATGTCGGTTCCCTGAAGGAGCGGGTGCGCCTGCAGAACTCCGGCGAGTACGATGAGATCTACGTTATGATCGCCGATGCACAGGCCCTGACCGACAACGCCGACAACCCGGAAAAGGTGCGCCAGAACATCCTGCAGGTGGCGCTGGATTATCTGGCCTGCGGCATCGACCCCGCCAAGACCCATATTTTCATCCAGTCCATGGTGCCGGAATTGACGGAGCTGAGCTTCTACTATATGAACCTCGTCACCGTGAGCCGCCTGCAGCGCAACCCCACCGTCAAGAGCGAGATCCATATGCGCAACTTTGAGACCAGCATCCCGGTGGGTTTCTTCTGCTACCCCATCAGTCAGGCTGCGGACATCACCGCCTTCCACGCCACCACCGTGCCCGCCGGTGAGGACCAGAAGCCCATGATCGAGCAGTGCTGCGAGATCGTGCGCAAATTCAACGCCGTTTACGGCGATACCCTGACCGAGCCGGAGATCGTGCTGCCCCAGAACGCCGCCTGCCTGCGCCTGCCCGGCATCGACGGCAAGGCCAAGATGAGCAAGAGCCTCGGCAACTGCATCTACCTGTCCGAGGAGCCGGAGGACATCAAAAAGAAGGTCATGTCCATGTACACCGACCCCAACCACCTGCGGGTGCAGGACCCCGGCAAGGTGGAGGGCAACCCGGTGTTCATTTATCTGGACGCCTTCTGCCGCCCGGAGCACTTTGCAGAGTTCTGGCCGGAATACCAGAACCTCGACGAGGTGAAGGCGCACTACCAGCGCGGCGGTCTGGGCGACGTGAAGGTGAAAAAGTTCCTGAACAGCGTCATGCAGGCCGAGCTGGAGCCCATCCGCACCCGCCGCAAGGAGTGGGAGCAGCGCCTGCCCGAGGTGGTGGAGATCCTGAAAGAGGGCAGCGCCTACGCGGAAAAGACTGCCGCCGCCACGCTGGCTGAGGTGCGCAAGTCCATGCGGATCGATTACTTCGAGAACGACAACCTGCTGAAATAAAATCTATGAGAGCGTCCGGGATGCCGCAGGTGTTCCGGACACTCTTTTCTTTTACATTTTCAAACCGGGAAGGCCTGCTGTACAAAAGCTTCCCCTTCGGGGGAGCAGGCAATGCCGAAAGGCATTGATTGAGAAGGTTCAGAAGGAGAATAAATATGTCAAAGACTGTATGGATCACCGGCGCAAGCTCCGGCATCGGGCAGGAGTTTGCACGCCGCTATGCAAAGCTGGGCTGCCGGCTCATCCTGACCGCCCGCCGCACCGACCGGCTGGAAGCGCTGGCCTCAAAACTGGGCACGCCCTGCCGCATCCTGCCCGCAGACCTTGCCCGGGAAGAGGACTGCCAGCGTCTTTTCAAGGAGCTGGAAGGGGAGACCATTGATATCTTTATCAACAACGCGGGCTTTGGCGTGTGCGGCAGCTATCTGGAGACCGACGACGCCCGGGAAGAGGAAATGATCCGGGTGAACGTGGAAGCCATGGCGCGGCTGTTCCGCTTTGCGGTGCGCAGGATGCACGCGGCAGGCGGCGGCACCATCCTGAACGTGGCGTCCTCGGCGGGGCTGCTGCCCGGCGGGCCCTATATGGCAGGCTACTATGCCAGCAAGGCCTATGTGGTCAGCCTGACCCGGGGTGTTGCCCGGGAGCTGCAGGAGCTGCACAGCCCGGTCTATGTGTGTGCGCTCTGCCCGGGGCCGGTGGATACCGAGTTCAACGACCGGGCAGGGGTGGTGTTTGCCCTCCGGGGCATCACGCCGGAGTTCTGCGTACAGGAAGCTATGCACGGCATGATGCACCGCAGGACCATCATTGTGCCTTCGGCCTTTATGCGGGCATGCACCACGGCGCAGAAGCTGCTGCCCGCCTCCCTGCTGATGCCCATTGTGGCACGGCAGCAGAAAAAGAAGATGGGATGATATAAGGAGACCGGACTGTGGGTTTGCAGTCCGGTCTTTTGCATCTGATATTAAAGTGCGATGCCCAGCAGCAGGAACAGCGCACCCAAAATACCCATGCCGCCCAGCGCGGCCTTGGTGAGCTGGCGGTCCCGCTTTTCATAATCCGCGGCGGCCTGCCCAACGTATACGGCACAGCCTGCGCTGCGGCCCTCCGGGGTACGGACCGTGACTATGGCTTTTCCGTCAGCCACGGCAGTGACGGTGCCGTCGGCGTCCACAACAGCTACAGAAGGGTCAGAGCTTGTCCATTGCAGTGCCACAGCGGAAGGTTCCTGTACAGCCACAGTGGGGATCAGGTCCTGCTGGCTGCCGATGCTGTGCAGCAAAAGAACGTCTGCATTCAGCGTGACTTTGCCAATTTCGGAAGTGACCGTTACGGTGCAGGTCAGCGTTTCTCCCTGCGTGGTGTATGCACTGATGACTGCCTTGCCGGGGGCCAGTGCCGTGACAAGGCCGCTGGCATCCACCGAAGCGACGACCGGGGCGGAACTGCTCCACCGGTAAACGGAACACCCGGCACGGGAGACAGACTTTAGTGCCAGTTGGCGGCGGGGATTGGGATTCTGCCATGTCTGGGTCATCTCCAGTGCGGTCAGTTCCAGCTCGGAACGCTCGGTCACAGGCAGTTCCGGCTGTACTGTAATGATGTAAAGCGAGGATGCTTCGGTCTGGCTGGAAGAGACGGCCCCGGCAGACAAAGGTGCGGACAGCACCAGACAGCTCAGAGCCAGAGAAGCAAAGATGATTGCGTGTTTTTTCATAGCAGGACTCCTTTTTCTTTATGAGAATTATTCTTGATTTTGAGGATACAGGAAAGTCATACTTATGTCAAGAAGAAACAGAGATAAGTCTGCAACTTTGTCAACAAGCCCAAATTTTTCCGCCGAAATTGTGCGCACCGCTAATGGCTGAAACCGTGTATACAAGATAAAACCGAAATTTTGCGGCTTTGCACGACTTTTCACGAAAAATTTTCCCGGGAAAATAAAAATACAGCAAAAATGCAGAAGAAAATGCCTTGACAGAGCCCAAAAAGAATGTTACCCTGTATACAAGAAGGATGCTAAAACCGAGAGCTCAGCTTTGGGCATCCTGCAAGGCAAGAACGGGGTTTCCCCGCAAAGGAACAATTTGATTGGAGGACTCTATTATGGCACAGTGCACTCCCAAATCTTTTGATCTGACCGGCAAGGTCGCGCTGATCACCGGCGCATCTTATGGCATCGGCATGGCGATTGCAAAGGCAATGGCAGCCAACGGTGCAACCATCGTGTTCAACGACATCAAGCAGGAGCTGGTGGATAAGGGCATCGCTGCTTACACAGAAGCAGGCATCAAGGCTCACGGCTATGTCTGCGACGTGACCGATGAGGATGCTGTCAACGCCATGGTGGCAAAGATCACCGAGGAAGTGGGCCACATCAACATTCTGGTCAACAACGCCGGTATCATCAAGCGCATCCCCATGACCGAAATGAGCGCTGCTCAGTTCCGTCAGGTCATCGATGTTGACCTGAACGCTCCCTTCATCGTGGCAAAGGCCATCATCCCCGACATGATCGCACAGGGCGGCGGCAAGATCATCAACATCTGCTCCATGATGAGCGAGCTGGGCCGTGAGACCGTCTCCGCCTACGCTGCTGCCAAGGGCGGCCTGAAGATGCTCACCAAGAACATCGCTTCTGAGTACGGCGCCTACAACATCCAGTGCAACGGTATCGGACCCGGCTACATCGCTACCCCGCAGACCGCACCTCTGCGCGAGATCCAGCCCGACGGCAGCCGTCATCCCTTCGACCAGTTCATCGTTGCCAAGACCCCCGCAGGCCGCTGGGGCGAGGCAGAGGATCTGGGCGGACCCGCTGTCTTCCTGGCTTCCGAGGCTTCTGACTTTGTCAATGGCCTGATCCTGTACGTCGATGGCGGCATTCTGGCCTACATCGGCAAGCAGCCCCAGTAAGTTCTGAGGGTATCCCACAGATCTGAAAAAACGGGGACTGTTGCACAGCGCGTGTGACAGTCCCTTTTTGCATTTGTACGGGAAAGGATGATATGCTATAATGGAGAAAAACCATCAGGACATGCCATGGGTGCCCCACGCCGACATTGCCCCGGAACCCTGCGGCCCCGGGGTGCAGCGCCGCATTCTGGCCTACGGCAGGGACGCCATGTGCGTGGAAAATACCTTTGAGACCGGCGGCGTGGGTGCCATGCACTGCCACCCCCACACCCAGATCACCTATGTGGTGTCGGGCCGCTTCCGCTTTACCATCGGAGACGAGACCCGCGAGGTGGGCCCCGGCGACACCCTGCTCAAGCAGGACGGCGTGATGCACGGCTGCGTCTGTCTGGAAGCCGGCATCCTGCTGGACTTCTTCACCCCCATGCGGGAGGACTTTGTATAACACCTGCACCTGCAGGAGAAGATCATAAAAGGAGAAGAAACTACTATGAAGATCGCACTCATCAACGAGAACAGTCAGGCCGCCAAGAATGGCATCATTGAAGCCGCCCTGAAAAAGGTGGTGGAGCCCATGGGCCACGAGGTGGTCAACTACGGCATGTACGCCGCCGATGACGCCGCACAGCTGACCTATGTGCAGTGCGGCATTCTGGCCGCCATCCTGCTGAACAGCGGCGCTGCCGACTACGTTATCACCGGCTGCGGCACCGGCGAGGGTGCCATGCTGGCCCTGAACAGCTTCCCCGGCGTTATCTGCGGCCATGTGGAGGATCCCGTGGACGCCTACACCTTTGCCCACGTCAACGACGGCAACGCCGTTGCCATGCCGTTTGCCAAGGGCTTCGGCTGGGGCGGTGAGCTGAACCTCGAGTACTGCTTCGAGAAGCTGTTCGGCTTCGGCCACGGTCAGGGCTACCCCAAGGAGCGCGTGGAGCCTGAGCAGCGCAACAAGAAGATTCTGGACGGCGTGCGTGCCGCCACCTTCAAGCCGCTGATCGAGTGCCTGAAGAGCATCGATCAGGACCTGCTGAAGGGCGCTGTGGCCGGTGCAAAGTTCAGCGAGCTGTTCTTTGCCTCCTGCAAGGATGAGGAGCTGGCAGCATACGTCAAGACCCTGCTGTAAGGGGATGCCGCTATGGGATGGCTTTATCATCTGAACACCGTTGTCACGGAAGTTCTGGAAGGATTTCTGGTGACGGCGGTGCCCATGATCGCGGGTCTGGCCGAAGTGATCGGACTGTTCATCATCATTACCAGTCTGGCCAAGGCGACCTACCACTATATCCGGACGATATTCTTCAACGATCATCATGATTTCCACCACGAGATGAGCAGCGGCCTGACCACGGCGCTGGAGTTCCTGATGTCGGCGGAGATCGCCAAGACCTTCCTTTTGCAGAATCTGGAGTCGGTGGTGCCGCTGGCCGCCACCTTTGCGCTGCGTGCCATGATGAGCCTGATGCTGCACTGGGAAATGCAGGGCGGACACCGCTCCGGTCACAAAAAAGCAGAAAACGACACAAAAGCGGAAAAGAATGACTAGGGTGCGGCTGAAAACAGAGTTTTGCCAAACTTTTGCCGCATTCCCTTTCTTCGTGTTGTGAAAAACGTAAAACCTTGACATGAGCCCTTGACACTTTTGCACAAAGGGACTATACTCTTGCCATCGAAAGCAAAGGCGCTGACGGAATTGATTCCGTCAGCGCCTTTTGTGTTTTCGGGGATATTGCCGCTCGGGGGAAGATAGAGGGTCTCCTGAGTGCAAATGAAGCGTTCCTGCGTGTGATCGGCACGGGGAACACCGCACACGCCAAAAGGTTCTGGTGGCCTTGCGGCATCACATTCGTGGGAGGTATGAAAAGTTATGTTCAGCTCCATCAACACCTGTTGGACGCTCGTGGGAGCGTTCCTCGTCTACTTTATGCAGGCGGGCTTCGCCTTGTGCGAAGCCGGTTTCACCCGTGCCAAGAACACCGGTAATATTCTGATGAAGAATATGATGGACTTCTGCATCGGCACCCCGTGCTACTGGATCATCGGCTTTGGCCTGATGTTCGGCGGCACCGGCGCACTGATCGGCGGCTTCGACCCGTTCATTCAGGGCGATTACAGCCATCTGGGTCTGGATATCCCGCTGTGGGTCTACATCGTGTTCCAGACCGTGTTCTGCGCAACGGCTGCCACCATCGTCTCCGGCTCCATGGCCGAGCGTACCAACTTCAAGGCTTACTGCGTTTACTCTGCTGCGATCTCGCTGGTGGTCTACCCCATCTGCGGCCACTGGATGTGGGGCGGCGGCTGGCTGCAGAGCATGGGCTTCCATGACTTTGCAGGCTCCGCAGCAGTCCACAATGTGGGCGGCGTCATCGCTCTGCTGGGCGCATGGATGCTGGGTCCCCGTATTGGCAAGTACGATAAGGACGGCAAGCCTCACGCCATTCCCGGCCACAACCTGACCGCCGGTGCTCTGGGCGTGTTCATCCTGTGGTTCTGCTGGTTCGGTTTCAACGGCGGCTCCTCTCTGAGCCTTGCCACCGACGAGGCCATGACCATGACCGGTCTGGTCTGCTTCAACACCAACCTTGCCGCAGCCGTTGCCACCTGTGTGACCATGATCTTCACCTGGCTGCGTTACGGCAAGCCCGATGTCTCCATGACCCTGAACGGTTCTCTGGCCGGTCTGGTGGCGATCACCGCAGGCTGCGATACCGTTTCTCCCTTCGGCGCATTCTTCATCGGCTTTGTGGCCGGCCTGCTCGTTGTTCTGAGCGTTGAGTTCTTCGATAACATCGCCAAGGTGGATGACCCTGTTGGTGCAGTTTCCGTCCACTTTGCAAACGGCGTGTGGGGCACCATTGCAGTGGGCCTGTTCTCCACCGGTGCCAACACCGAGCACGCCGGTCTGTTCTACGGCGGCGGTCTGGCACAGCTGGGCACCCAGCTGCTGGGCCTCGTGACCGTTGACCTCTATGTTGTGGTGGTGATGTTCGTTGTCTTCAAGCTCATCGATAAGTTCATCGGCCTGCGCGTTCCCGCAGAGGTGGAGATCGACGGTCTGGACATCCACGAGCATGGTCTGGCATCTGCCTACGCCGGCTTCTCCATCTCCGATGCAAACTCTGCTGTCATGGTGCCCAACGAGAACACCGACCTCGGCGAGGACGATGTGACCAAGGCCACCGACAAGCAGATCAGCGCTGCAGTCCCTGTGGTGCGGGAAGCTTCTCCCGTGATCCACGATGGCGTGTACGACACCGGGATGCACAAGGTGTCCATCATTGCAAAGCTCTCCAAGTTCGACCAGCTCAAGACCGCCCTCAACGATCTGGGTGTCACCGGCATGACGGTCACGCAGGTAATGGGTTGCGGCATCCAGAAGGGTACCAGCGAGAAATACCGCGGCGTCCCCGTGGATACTACCCTGCTGCCCAAGATCAAGGTGGAGGTCATCGTCTCCCGCATCAGCGTGGACGCTGTGGTGGAGGCCGCCAAGAAGGCTCTGTACACCGGCCATATCGGCGACGGCAAGATCTTTGTGTACAACGTGACCCGCGTGGTCAAGATCCGCACCGGCGAAGAGGACTTTGCCGCCCTGCAGGATGTGGAGTAAAACTCCCGGATTCTAACAGCTGTCCCGCTGCGGTGCAGCTGCACCGGCACGACACCGGCCTCTGCGCAGCAGCGTGATGATCGCGTTTGTGTCAGCAACGAAAGCCCCAGTGGGGCTTTCGAGTGACCAAACGGTCTGCGAAAGCAGATGGAGGGGCCTCGCCCCGACAAACTCCCTTTGTTCTCCTTTTTTCCTTTTTCCTTTTTCTGATCCGAAATCAGATCAAAGGCCCTGCTTCTGCGCACAAAGAAGCGGGGCCTTTGGCATTTGTTTTACCGGGCATGTGAAAGTTGTATAAGATCCTTTGCCATTCTTTGGTTGACATTGATAGAAAAACATGTTATGTTTTGGCGCGTATAGACAAAATCAAATCGAAATTAAGAGAGGTGCGGGGAAGAAACATGTGGAAAATAAAGGAATGGTTCCTGCATTATAAGGAAGCGATCCGGATCTCGCTGCTGGCGCTGTTCCGGTGGACGCTTCTGGCTGTGTGCACCGGCGTGCTGTGCGGCGGCATCGGAACGCTGTTCCATCTGGCAGTGGAATGGGTGACCGAGCAGCGCGCAGAGCATGTCTGGCTGCTATGGCTCCTGCCTGCGGCAGGCATCGCCATCACGGCTCTGTATAAGGTGACGGGCTGTGTCGGCAAGGGCACCAACGATGTGCTGCGGGCCGTGCAGGACGGCAGCTCGGTGACGCCGTGGCTGGTCCCGGCCATCTTTCTGGGCACTGTGCTCACCCATCTGTGCGGCGGCTCGGCCGGCCGCGAGGGCGCAGCGCTGCAGATGGGCGGCAGCATCGGCTGGAACATCGGCCGGGTGCTGCACTTCAACAATCATGACTGCCGCACGGCTACCGTGTGCGGCATGGCGGCATTTTTTTCGGCGCTGTTCGGCACGCCGCTGACCGCGACCCTGTTTGCGATGATGGTGGTGGATGTGGGCCTGATGCTGACCGTGGCCTTCGTGCCGGGCTTTCTGGCGGCGCTTATTGCATACAGCATCTCGCTGAAGGCCGGCATTGCGCCCACACGGTTTGTGATGGAAGCGCCGCCGCTGGATGCCTGGACGGTGGTGCGCACCGCCGTGCTGGCCATGTGCTGCGCGGTGGTGGCGGTGATTTTCTGCCAGATGCTGCACTTTTTTGAGCATGAGATCCCCAAACTGCTGCCGAATCCATGGGTGCGGGCTGCTGCAGGCGGTGCGGCTGTGGTGGCGCTGTCCTACCTGATGGGGGTGGGCCGCTATAACGGTGCCGGCATGGATGTCATTATGGATGCCGTTGAGCTGGAGCAGGCTCTGCCGTGGGACTTTGTGTGCAAAATGGTGCTTACGGTGCTGACCCTGAGCGTGGGCTTCAAGGGCGGCGAAGTGGTGCCGAGCTTTTACATCGGCGCGACGTTTGGCTGTGTGGTGGGGCCGCTGCTGGGGCTCCCGGCGGGCTTTTCTGCTGCAGTGGGTCTGGTGTGCGTGTTCTGCGGGGCAACCAATACGCTGGTGGCTTCCATTGTGCTGGCGGCTGAACTGTTCAGCGGGGCCGGGTTTGAGCTGATGGCGCTGGCCTGCGGCCTGAGCTATATGTTCTCCGGCTATCACAGCCTGTATTCCAGTCAGGGATTCCGCACCAGCAAGCTTTTTTCGGAATTCCTGCAGCCGAAGGAAGAAAAATGAAGAAAAAATTTCATGGCTGCGTCTCTTGATTTTTTCTGCGGGACGTGCTACAATCAGCGTAGTTTCATCCTGTAAAAGCGATGATGCGGACAAACTGAGTTCCTGTTCCTCCATGACCCAGAGAGGGCTGCCCCGCAAGGGTGCTGCAAGCAGCCTGCCATGAGCCGGAGCTCTACCACCGCAGAGCGCAGAGGAGAACCTCTGCCGGGTGCGCCCGTTACAGCACAGCGAGTGGCACGCAGAGGCGTGCAATTCGGGTGGAACCGTGGAACGTTTCTGATTTTTTCAGGCGCTTCATCCCGTGAGTAAGTGTGCGGGATGAAGCGCTTTTTTGTTTTACTTTATCTGTCAAAGGAGCAAACATTATGAAGATCATCTATAAGGACGGCCATGTGGACGAGTGCCCGCAGGACCAGGAACTGCATGTTATCCGCCACACCGCAGCCCACATCATGGCGCAGGCCATCAAGCGCCTGTATCCGCAGGCTGACTTTGCCTTCGGCCCTGCCACCGAGAACGGCTTCTACTACGATGTCGATCTGGGCGACCAGAAGCTCAGCGACGAGGATCTGGCAAACATCGAAAAAGAGATGCGCAAGATCGTCAAGGAAAACCTGCCCATCAAGCCCTTCATCCTGCCCCGCGCCGAGGCCGTGAAGCTGATGGAAGAGCGCAAGGAGAACTACAAGATCGAGCACATGGCGGATCTGGCCGAGGAGACCGAGTTCAGCTTCTTCCAGCAGGGCGAGTACGTGGATATGTGCATCGGACCCCACCTGACCTACACCAAGGCGCTGAAGGCCTTCAAGATCACCCAGCAGTCCGGCGCATACTGGAAGAACGACAAGGAAAACAAGATGCTCACCCGCATCAACGGCGTGGCCTTCCACAATCAGGAAGAGCTGGATGCATGGGAGAAGGAGCAGCAGGAGGCCCGTGAGCGCGATCACCGCAAGATCGGCAAGGAAATGGGCCTGTTCATGACCGACGATCTGGTTGGCCGCGGCCTGCCCATGTTCCTGCCCGCAGGCTACACCGTCTGGCAGGAGCTGGAGAACTATATCAAGGAGAAGGAGCGTGCACGCGGCTACCTGCACGTTATGACTCCCTGCATCGGCACTGTGAACCTGTATAAGACCTCCGGTCACTGGGATCACTACCGCGAGAACATGTTCCCCGCCATGGAGATGGAGGGCGAGAGCTATGTTCTGCGCCCGATGAACTGCCCCCATCACATGATGATCTACGCAAACCGTCCCCATTCTTACCGTGACCTGCCCATGCGCATCGGTGAGATCGCCCACGATTTCCGTTACGAGTCCTCCGGCACCCTGAAGGGCATCGAGCGCGGCCGTCACTTCTGCCAGAACGATGCTCACCTGTTCTGCACCCCGGAGCAGATCAAGAGCGAGGTCGCAAACGTGTGCGACCTGATCTTTGAGGTGTACAAGGACTTCAACATTACCGATTACCGCTGCGTGCTGAGCCTGCGTGATCCTGCCGATAAGAAGAAGTACCACGACGATGATGCCATGTGGAACCATGCAGAGCAGGCCCTGCGCGAAGTGCTGACCGAGCTGGGCATCCACTTCACCGAGGAGATCGGCGAGGCTGCTTTCTACGGCCCGAAGCTGGACGTGAACGTCAAGCCCGCCGTGGGTGCCGAGTACACCCTGTCCACCTGCCAGCTGGACTTCTGCCTGCCCGCCAAGTTCCACCTGACCTACGTGGACAAGGACGGCACCGAAAAGACCCCTGTGGTGCTGCACCGCGCCATCCTGGGCTCTCTGGACCGCTTCATGGCCTACCTGATCGAAGAGACCAAGGGCAAGTTCCCCACCTGGCTGGCTCCCACGCAGGTCAAGGTGCTGCCCGTCTCCGAAAAGACGCTGGACTACGCCGAGGGCGTGACCGAAAAGCTGGTGGAAGCCGGTGTCCGTGTTGTGCTGGACGACGACAACCAGAAGATCGGCTACAAGATCCGCGAGGCACAGCAGGTGGACCGTGTGCCCTATATGCTGGTTCTGGGTGCCAAGGAAGCCGAGGCCGGAAACATCTCGGTGCGTGACCGCAAGGGCGAGACCACCACGATGGAGCTGGATGCATTCATCGCAAAGGTGACTGCCGAGATCCGCAACCGCAGCCTGTAAGCAGACACTGCAAAACACAAAGCGCCGCTTTCCCGGCAGGGGAGAGCGGCGCTTTTTTGCATGGCAACAACGAATGTAAGGATCCGTATGGATGCCGCAAACTGAAAAAATAAAAAATACCGCTGCCTTGACTTTTTTGCAAGGATGCATATAATAAGGGTAGAGAAAGTTGATAGAGATTGAGGATTGCATCGGTCTCACACAAAAGTGAACCCCCTCGGAGTTGCCGCTCCAAGGGGGTTCTTGTGCTTACTTGCCCTTGCGGTGACGATCAAGCCACTTGCACAGATAGTTTGCCGTTACCTGCGCTGCGACAGCCACGAGAAAGTTGACTAAAATTGAGTTCATCGGTCCTCACCCCCTTCTGATGCCAGAATGGGAAGGGCAGCGTGACCAGTATAGCACAAAAATCGACAGTGTGCAATTTTTGGCAAATCACAACACATAAACGACGAAGGCCCTGTTCCGATGGGAACGGGGCCTTCGCTTATGTTATATACTCCATAAAGAGAGTTACGCGTTTTCCTTCTGGACGCTCTTGACGGCCAGAGCCTTGGCGGGCTTCATCAGCAGCACGCACACGCCGTTGAAGAGAACCGAACCCACGATGAAGGTGATGAAGAACTGGGGCAGGTGGGTGGCCAGAGCGGTGGTGTCGATGCAGGCCACGGTCAGGTAGGCAAAGCCCACGTTGTTCAGCACCTTGGGTGCGTAGGGGTGCAGGATGATGAGGATGAACAGCACCACGGCCAGCGGGATGAGGAAGCCGAAGAAGCCGCCCAGCACCGGGGTCAGGGCCGTGATGGAAAGCAGGGCGATCACGGTGAGGATCAGGCCCACGAGACCACCCAGCTCAACGGTGACGAAGCGATCTTTTACATCGCCTTCCAGCGTGAACATCATGATATTGCTCAGGAAGATCAGCCAGCTGTACTCCAGACCGGTCACATGGATGATGGCGTTGGCGATCAGGATCCACACCAGCAGCATCAGGCGGAAATACAGCAGAAAGCGCTTGGTAACGGCTTCATTCATAATAAAATACCTCTTTCTTGGTTGAATTGGAAAGCAATGCTTTCTCTTTTGAACGCATTTTGACAGGCAAAACCTGCGGTGAATGATACCAGTATACAATATTTGCATCGTAAAAACAATATTTTGCAAGCATAAATTGCATATTTTGGAAATTTTAGCTTGCAGAACGAAGAGACGATTGAAAAATGGCTCCGCTTCGCTCTGCCATTATCAGCGGAATGAATTTTATATTTTTGAGTTTGTCGCGGCCTGTGGGCCGCGACAAACTCATTTTCACACAGAGGCCCAAACGGATAGCCGCGATTGGCGGAACCCTCTCTGGCAAAACCTGACGGTTTTGCCAGCTCCCCCTTTGGGGGAGCTGGCATCGAGCAAAGCGAGATGACTGAGAGGGTCAGTCACCCAAGAGATGGCACAGCGCTTTTGATCCGGGTCAAGCTGCAAAAATTGATTTCCCTGAAGCGGAGCCATTTCAAATTGTTTTTCTGTCAAAAATGGAGTATAATGAGACCATGAATATTCTGCCGCGGCTGCGGCTCAGATATGGGAGGAACCTTATATGAAGAAACCGGTACTGGTGGTCATGGCGGCTGGCATGGGCAGCCGTTACGGCGGCATGAAGCAGATCGACCCGGTGGGCCCCAATGGTCAGGTCATCGTGGACTATTCCCTTTACGATGCCCGCCGCGCAGGCTTTGAGACGGTGATCTTTGTCATCAAGCATGAGATCGAGGACGCCTTCAAAGCAGCCATCGGCGAGCGGGTGTCCAAGGCAATGCAGGTGAAATACGCCTTCCAGCAGCTGGACGAACTGCCCGCAGGCTTTGCTGTGCCGGAGGGCCGTGTCAAGCCATGGGGCACCTGCCACGCCGTTCTGGCTGCAAAGGACCTCATCGACGGCCCCTTTGCGGTCATCAATGCCGATGATTATTACGGCCCGGAGGCCTTCCGGGTGATGTATGATTACCTGTCCACCCACGAGGACGGCAGTTATTACGACTACTGCATGGTAAGCTACCTGCTCCGGAACACCGTCTCCGAGAACGGCAGCGTGGCCCGCGGCGTGTGTGTGACCGACCCCGACGGCACCCTGCACAGCGTGACCGAGCGCACCCGCATTGAAACGTACGAGAACGGCGTGCACTTTACCGAGGACGGCGGCGAGAGCTGGACCGACCTGCCCGGCGATACCCCGGTGAGCATGAATCTGTGGGGCTTCGGCAAAAGCTTTCTGGATGAGGCTGAGCAGCGCTTTGCAGGCTGGCTGACCGAGAATCTGCCCAAAAACCCGCTCAAGTGCGAGTATTTCCTGCCGCTGGTCGTCACAGAACTCATCGAAGAGGGCAAAGCGAAGATCCAGGTGCTGCGCAGCACCGATAAATGGTACGGCGTCACCTATCGCGAGGACAAGCCGCTGGTGGTGGAGGCCATCGCCCGCAAAACGGCAGAGGGCCAGTACCCGGAAAATCTGTGGGCCTGACCATCTTGACCATTTAGAATGGCCTCCGCGTGCGCTCTGGCCATAATCAGTGGAATTATTATTTTATTTTGAACTCCAGAAAAATCTGCGGAACGTGTCGGGGCGAGGCCCCGCCATCTTGCTAAAAGCAAGACCGTTCTGCCGCTTGAAAGCCCCACTGGGGCTTTCATTGCTGCGCAAACGCGGATTTTTCTGGAGTTCTTTTTCACGGGGAGGGGGTCGAAATTGGTAAATGCTGCTGCCCGGCACAACTTTTCTGTAAAAACAAAAATCGGAAACGACCGCAGTCGTTTCCGATTTTTTAACGTTTAATTACTTATTTTGTCTGGGGGGGGGGTAAGGGATGCCCCTTCATCCGAGAAGATCCAGAGCGTTTCATCGATATGAGAGCCGCTCCTGGAGTAGGGCGTCACCTTGACGCGGAAGGTGGTGCCATCAGTCTTTTTATAGGTGTGCTCCACGATGTCGCCGGTCAGAACCTTGCTGCGGATATAGTTGTAGTCCAGCAGGTCTGCCAGACTCTCGCGGTAGGCGGGCTGCACCTGCGTATCACGGTACTGCTGCAGAACGGCGAGGAAAGAGCCGCCGGAGGTGTCCAGAATTTTCTGGAAATAGTCCGGGACGATCACACCGCGCATACGGTCGGTCTTCAGGTCCACAACGAACACGCTCTTGAACTTGGGGGCAAGGACCCGCAGGAAGTGCTCGGTATCCCGCTTTTCGGTCAGGGTCCGCTCCAGCTTCTCATTCAGGCCGCGCAGCTGGCGCTCCTGACCGTTGCGGGCGTAATAGGCCTGCTTGTCCTGCCGCATGGCAGTTTCAGCCTGATTTATGGCGTCGTCCAGCCGGTGCAGGTCATTGGTGTTCTGGATGCCCACCGAGATCTCGTACTCCTTCTCGCGCAGGAAAGCACGCATTCTGTCCACAGCCACCCACACACTGTAGGGGGGCTGGTTCGGGGTGAGGATCACAAATTCGTCACCGCCGATGCGGTAGATGCGGCTGGAAGCAAAGAACTTGCGGATCGCATTGGCAATAAAGCAGAGCATGGAGTCACCGCTGCGGTGGCCCAGATGGTTGTTGATCTCGTGCAGGCCCACCACGTCGATGCAGGTGCACACCATGGAGTCGTATTCGCTGGACTGCAGCGTCCGCAGATCGGTCTCAAAGAGGCTGCGGTTCAGCAGGCCGGTCAGGGTGTCGTGGCTGTAGGAGAAGTCCAGCTCCTCGCTGAGCTGGTCGGCCTGTGCATCCTCACGCACCACCACGGTGGCCCAGGGGTTCTGGGCGCAGCAGTTGCGGCAGGGCAGGAACTCCATGGTGATCCACACGAACTGGCCGGACACGTTTTTGCGGAAGCGGTAGGCCTCCGGCTGCTGGGTGCTGAAAACAGCAGAGCGCAGGGCCTCCAGATCGGTCTGGTCGGTGAACATCTCCGCGTCGTCCGGGTGAATCACCTTGTTCGTCACCATGCGCTCACAGTAAGCGGTAAAACCCTCCTCGGCGTCCGAACCGATACCGGGCAGGCGCGGATCCCGCTTGATGACCCGGTATTCGCCGGTGGAAAGGTTCAGCAGGGAAAGCTCCAGCACATTGTCTGCAAAGATCTGGTAGGCCTGCAGCGCCAGTGCGGTCTGCTCACTGTCGGAGACGGGGACCCGGCGGTCACGGCGCAGCAGGTCGCGGCGCATATCCCAGTAATCCTCGCTGTTGGGCTGGGCCAGCAGGGCCTCGGCGTTCTCCACCGGCATGGGCTTGTAGAAATAATAGCCCTGCGTATACAGGCAGTCGGCGGCCTGCAGCATGGAGACCTGCTCCGGCGTTTCCACGCCCTCGGCGATGATGGGCAGGTTCAGGCGGTGGGCCATATCCACCACCGATTCCACGATCTGCACGCCCTTGCTGCGGTTCTGCTGGTTCATATCGATGAGCTTCATGTCCAGCTTGATGGCGTCCACATTGGTGTCCTTGAGCATGTTCAGCGAAGAATAGCCGCTGCCGAAGTCGTCCATCATCACAGAGAAGCCCTTGCGGTGCAGGCCCTGAATGGCGTTTTCCACCAGAGAAGTATTTTCGGCCAGCATGGTCTCGGTGATCTCGGCCAGCAGGAGCTTGGGCTCCAGCTGATATTTTTCCACAAGGTCGGAGAAGATCTGCGGCACATCCAGATTGACGATATCCACCACGGAAACGTTCACGGATACCGGCACAAGATTGCTGCCGCTCTCCTGCCACTTGTGCAGGGTCTTGCAGACGGATTCCCAGATGTACTGGTCCAGCTGGGTCACAAGGCCGGTGCTTTCCAGCAGGGGCATGAACTCAGACGGGGGCACGCAGCCGCGGGTGGGGTGGTTCCAGCGCACCAGTGCTTCCATGCCCACGATGGCGCGGGTCATGCTGTTGCACTTGGGCTGCAGAAAGAAGCAGAACT
This sequence comes from Faecalibacterium sp. 3, assembly GCF_048323735.1. Lineage (NCBI taxonomy): Bacteria > Bacillati > Bacillota > Clostridia > Eubacteriales > Oscillospiraceae > Faecalibacterium > Faecalibacterium sp. 3. The sequence goes on along the minus strand of NZ_JBLWFN010000001.1, from coordinate 462,448 downwards.
CGTGATTTTTCAGGCCGTGTTCCAGCTCGCTCAGCAGCTGGCGCTGCTCCTTGATCCGGCTGAGCATGGTCGGCGTAAAGCGGTGCACACCGCCCACGGCCGGGCAGGGGTCTACCGATGCGATCTGCGCATAGCTGCACAAGGTCTGTACGTCGGCGTCCGGATGTTCGGCCACAGGGCACACACCAAAAGACAGGAAGGAGGTGACGTCCTGCCTGTGGCTGTTCACGCAGGTCTGCAGCTGGCTGATGATGGCCAGCTGCTGCTCCTTGTCGTCCGGCAGGCAGAGCACAAAATCGTCACTGCCAAAGTAGCCCACCGGAGAACCGGTCACCTTGCTGTGCTCCAGCAGAAGGGCGGCAAGGGACAGCATCAGGTTGCGCGCCTGCGGAGCACCGTACAGCTCGGTATACAGTTTGAAATGCTCGAGATCGATGGCGGCAACACACCAGTTCTCGCCCTTGTGCTGCGCCAGAAACTCCTGCAGCTGCTGCAGGAAGTCGTCTTTGCGAGCGATCCGTGCAAGCGCATCGGGCTGCGGTGCGCTGACATTTTCATTCAACTTCAGTTCTTCGGACATTGTAAATCCCTCGCTGTTAGACGTTTTCGACAAAATATGTCATTCTACAGAACAGTATAACACGATTTTAAACCTTTGGAAATAGATATTTAAAACTTTATAACAAAAAGAACGGAACGCCGGTCGGGTCCGGAAGACAGGGTATAAAAAGACCGCTGCACGGGATGCAGCGGTCTTTTGGGCAGCAGTCTCAGGCGTCCCTGCGGGTGTCGGAGTCGGCTTTCTTCGGTTCTTCTTTGGAACTTTCCCGGCGGGCAAGACCAAGGCGCAGGGCCTTGAGGGTGGTCTTTTTCACGCCGTGCTTCAGGCCGGGGAAGGCGCGCAGCATGCGGCGCGGGCCCACGATGCGGGGGGTGCGCAGCAGCTGGGCCTGCATTTCGTCGCTGCGGGCCTGCAGCTCCTCGGCCAGCTGTTCCAGACGCAGCAGCTCGGCAGCACGCTCCACCGTGCCCTTGGCGGCCAGCTGTGCGGCTTTGGCGGCTTCGGCGGTGTTGAGCTTGGCGATCTCGGAAGCATGCTTTGCGGCCTCGCGGGCCTCATCGGTCTTGGCGCGGACGGCGGCCAGCGTTTCACGCAGGGCGCGCTTTTCCGGAGCGGCTTCGCGGGCCTCGGCGGCAGCAAGCTTGAGCTGCAGGCGCTGCTCGTCCAGCTTCTGGTCGGCGTTCAGGGCGGTGGTGCCCAGCAGCTGGGTCATGGCGTCGCTGACGGCATGGATGCTGTCGGCCAGCTGTTCCATGGCGTCCAGTGTCTGGGCCAGACCAGAGGCGGCAAAGGCCGTAACGACCACGTCTGCCGCGTAGACTGCATAGAGCACACACATGACGATAAGGCCAATAAAGGGCGGGACCATGTCCACAAGGCCGGCGACGACCGGGTGGACGATGCGCATGACCACCAGCGTGCCCACGCCCCACAGCAGGCTGAATTGCAGGCAGATATAACCGCCGATGTTGAAGGGAAATTCGCTGTAGTCCCACCAGCGGGTGTGATAGAGCTTATACAGTGCCCAGCCGCCCACCAGTTCCAGCGCACTGGGCAGGATGACGCCGCCGATGTACAGCAGCAGGACGCTGTCCTGCAGAGGGGTCAGGGCGAACAGCACGATGATCATGCCGAAGCCGTAAATGGGGCACACCGGGCCGTTGAGAAAGCCGCGGTTCACCAGCTGACCGGTGGTGGCGGCGGCAAAGATGACCTCCAGACACCAGCCGGTGCAGGAATAAATGAGGAAGAAGGCCAGCACATGGTACAGCGAAAAGCCGCACACCGTGGTGGTCGTGAGAAAGTTGAGCATAAAACACCTCCCGTGAGAATCATGCTGCTGTGCAGGTCAGTTCTGCTTTTGTACGATCTTGTATTCATCGCCCGGCTCAAAGAACGGGCAGGCGGCTGTGCTGCGGGAAAGATAGCGGGCCATCTCGTCCTCGTCCAGACAGCCGCCCTGAGCACAGTACCAGCTGCCGTACTCGTCCTGCACATTGTTCAGGCAGATCTCGCAGGGGTCATTCATTGCCTTCGCCTTCCTGTGCAGCCCGGGCTTCGGCCTCGGCGGCTTCGCGGGCCTGACGCTTGAGGATCTTGGGCTCGATCCAGGTCACGCTGGCGGGGTCCGGGTTCTTGCGGGCGATCAGGGCCTTGATCTTGATGCCCATTTCGGTGAACATGCCCTCGTGCTCGGTGCGGATGTTCCACTCCGGCTCGTTCTCGTGGAGGTCGTAGGTCATCCACTCGATGTCGTAGCCGGAAGCGGGGAAGTATTCCAGACTGTCGCGGAACAGATCATCGTCGTCGGTCTTGAAGTAGATCTCGCCGCCGTCCTTGAGGAACTCGCGGTAGTTGATGAGCTGGCGCGGGTAGGTGAGACGGTGCTTGTGGGAAGAGCCGTTCTTGCTCCACGGGTTGCAGAAGTTGATGTAGATGCGGCTGACCGTATCCTCGGCGGTAATGACCCCCTTGATGCGCTCGATGTCGGTGCTCATGATCTTCACGTTGTCGATGGGGCGGCCCGCAGCCTGATAGGCGGCTTCGATCTTGCGCTTGGCGAGGATGAGCACCTTATCGGTGATATCGATGCCCAGATAGTTATTTTCCGGGTGGGCGCAGGCCAGCTGGGAGATGAAGCCGCCCTTGCCGCAGCCCAGTTCCAGCACAAAGGGCTGCTCCGGGCGGGCGTACTGACCGTGCCACTTGCCGCCCCAGATCAGCGGCTCATGCACATGGAAGTCGGCTGCCATCAGCTCGTCGTGGGCATAGGGTTTGAAACGCATTCTCATAGTTTGTTGTTCTCCTTGATGTTGTGAACCCTCTCAGCCTCGCATTCGCTCGGCAGCTCCCCCGAAAGGGGGAGCTTTTTGACTATAAGAGGGAAAGCTATTCGGTTTTGCAATAGAAGCCCCCCCACCTCGGGGGAGCTGGCAAACCCGTAAGGGTTTGACTGAGAGGGTTATTCCTGCTCCCGCAAAAATTCCTCCACCTGTTCCGGTGCAGCGGCGCAGCTGCCCTGACAGATGCCGGGCTTGCCGCCGCCGCGTCCGTTCAGGGCGGCGTTCAGGGCTTTGGTCAGGGCGCGCACGTCGCCGTCTGCCTGCGCGATGCAGTAGCCGGTGCCCTTTTCGGTGGGGGTCAGGGCGGCGCAGAGACCGGTGGTGGCTTCGGTCAGGCGCACCGCCAGTCGGTGCAGGCCGTCCGGGTCAAGGCCGGGCACTGTGCGGATGGCGTCCTCACCGGGGTTTGCCAGCTGGGCAAGCGCATCGAACAGCTGAGAACATACGCCAAAGTGTGTAAACTTGAGCGCAGTATACTCGTCGTAGACGCGATGCACCGCCACAGCGGTCTGGTCGGCCTTGGCGGAGAGCAGCGCCCCGATGTCGGCCTGACGGGCACGCATGGCCTGTGCCGCTTCCAGCGCACGGGCTCCGCATACCACACTCAGCCGCACGCCGCCCTTGTAGTTCTCGGATGCCAGAATTTTGATCTGTCCCACCTGACCGGTGGTGCGGGTGTGGGTGCCGCAGCAGGCGCAGACGTCCGCACCCGGGATGGTCACGATGCGCACCTGCCCTTCGATCTCCTTTTTGGAGCGGTAGACAAGGGCGGCAAGCTCCTCCCGGGTGGGGTAGCTGACCAGCACCGGCACATCCTGCCACACGATGCGGTTGGCGGCAAGCTCGGCTGCCCGCAGGTCCTCGGCAGAAATGGGCACGCTGGTGTCCATGCGCACGGCCTCGGAACCGATGTGGAAGCCCACGTTCTCGGCCCCGAACATCTGGTGCAGGATGCCGGAGAGGATGTGCTCGCCGGTGTGCTGCTGCATTTTGTCAAAGCGCCATTCCCAGTCGATGCAGCCGGAAACAGCGGTGCCGGGAACGGCGCTTTCCGGCAGAGCGTCCACGCTGTGCCAGAGGATGCCGTCGCGCTCGTGCACATCGGTCACATTCAGCGTGGTGCCGTCCGGCAGGGTCAGGGTGCCCCGGTCGGCGGGCTGACCGCCGCCCTCCGGGTAAAACACTGTGCCGTCCAGCGCAATGCGCCCGCCGCCGGTCTTTTCGTCCGGCTCTGCGGCAAGGATGACGCTTTCGCACTGGGTGCGGAAGGCGTCCGGTTCAAAGTATTTTTCTGTGCGCTGCATGGCGCGGGTACCTCCTGTTCAGGGTGCAGTTTGACGATTTAAAATGGCCGCCGCAGGCTCTGGCCATATTCAGCGGAAAATTTATTTTTATTTCGGGATTCAGGAAAGTCTGCGGACTTTCCTGAATCCCATTTTCACGGGTGGGGTCGTAAAGGGAAACAGCCGCTGCAACCTTTAGCGTCCTCGCCCTCTCAGGCGCTCCCGCGCAAGCCGTGACGGAGAGGGCAAGGACGGTTATCCCGTAAAAATAAGTATACCACGTTTTTTGCCTGTGGAAAATAGTCTGCGGATATGTTATGATAAGAAACAACGACATTCCCATAAAATGTTAAAAATGAGGAAGGTAATAGCATGCGTGAAAGTGGAATCCTGATGCCGGTGTCCAGCCTGCCCGGCCCTTACGGTATCGGCTGTTTTGGCAAGGAAGCCTTCAAGTTCGTGGATTTTCTGGCACAAGCGGGCCAGAAGATCTGGCAGATCCTGCCCCTGAGCCCCACCGGATACGGCGACAGCCCCTATCAGAGCTGCTCGGCCTTTGCGGGCAACCCCTATTTCATCGACCTTGACACCCTGAAGAAAGAAGGGCTGCTCACCGCCGCCCAGCTCAAGGCCGAAAAATGGGGCACGGACCCCAAAGAGGTGGACTACGGCACTTTGTATGTGAGCCGCTTTAAAGTCCTGCGCACCGCCTACGCCGCATGGCGCAAGCAGTGCGCCGGGCTGCATGGCTGTGCATATTACTTCCCGGATGATTATTATGCCTTTACCCTTGCCAACGAGGAATGGCTGGACGACTACGCCCTGTACATGGCCCTGAAAGTGGCCAACGGCATGAAGAACTGGGTGGAGTGGGACAAGCCCTACCGCCTGCGCGACAAGAAGGCCCTTGCCGCCTTTGCCGCCGAAAACGAGGAAGAGATCGGCTTCTGGAAGTTCGTGCAGTACAAGTTTGCGGCCCAGTGGCAGGCGGTGAAGGCCTACGCCAACAAAAAGGACGTGCAGATCCTGGGCGACATCCCCATCTACGTCTCTGCCGACTCGGTGGATGCATGGGTGGGCGGCGCGCTGTTTGAGTTGGATGCCGACGGCGGCTTTGCCCGTGTGGCGGGCTGCCCGCCGGATTACTTCTCTGCCGACGGTCAGCTGTGGGGCAACCCGCTGTACAACTGGGAATACCACAAAAAGACCGGCTACGCGTGGTGGGTGCGCCGGGTGCGCCACGCACTGGGCATCTACGACCTGCTGCGCATCGACCACTTCCGCGGCTTCGATACCTACTGGGCCATCCCGGCGGACAGCACCACCGCCCGCACCGGCAAGTGGGAGAACGGCCCCGGCATGGAGCTGTTCGATGCGCTGGAAGCTGCCCTTGGCAAGCTGCCCATCATTGCCGAGGACTTGGGCGAACTGTTCCCCAGCGTGCGAAAGCTGCTGGCCGACAGCACCTTCCCGGGTATGAAGGTGCTGCAGTTCGCCTTCGGCGGTGGGGACAGCGAGTATCTGCCCCACAACCACGTCAAGAACAGCGTGGTGTATCCCGGCACCCACGATAACACCACCCTGACCGACTGGTGGGAGAACGGCGCATCGGAAAAGGAAAAGGCTGCCGCTGCCGCTTACCTGCACCTGACCGGTGTAAAGCCCACCGCAAAGGAGCTGGCGGCCATCCGGACCGATGATGTCCGCATTGCTCTGCTGCGCGCAGCGCTGGGGTCGGTGGCCGACCGGGCCATCATCCCCATGTACGACTGGCTGGGTCTGGGCGCGGAAGCACACCTGAACACGCCCGGCAAGCTGGGCGGAAACTGGGCATGGCGCGCCGCAGACGGCTTTGCCGTCAAGGCACTGGCCAAGACCATTCACGACGAGTGCAGTGTGTACTGCCGCGTATAAACAGAAGGCACAGAGCGGCGGGCGCTTAGCAATTTGACGAAAATGTAAAAACTCCGGCAGAAAATTGTGCGTTTTGCTGGTAAAATCAGAAGCTGAATGGTATAATGTTGCTAAAGCGGCATTATGCCATTTTTCTTTGCCTGATGCGTTCCCGGGATTCCCGGAAACAGAGCGGCGGGCGCGGGATGCATAATGCGGCAGATGGTTCCTGAACGTATGGGGAACAGGTGACTGCACGCGGGATACGGGAGCGCCGCGTGCGCAGATGATGGGGAAAATTACATGAAGAAAGAATGTACCGAGCAGGATCTGCGGGAACTTGCGCGCTCAGCGCAGGCCGTATTTGAGGCAGTGACCCTGACCGAAGCGCCGCGTTGTGACGGCTGGCAGGACGATGGCCTGCGGGTGGACTACGAGCTGCGCAATGGCCGTGTGGACTGTGTGCTGCACCGCAGAGTGGAAGCGGACGGCAAATGCTGGGAGCTGGAAATGAGTGCACCGCTGGCAGGCAATGTGCTGCCGGAAGAGCGCATGACGCCCCGGGAGCGGGAGCTGTGCCGCGAGGATATGAGCCACGATTTCCTTACCGGCGTGTACAACCGCCGCTATCTGGAAACGGTGTTTGCCCAAAAGCTGGAACAGTGCGCAGCGCAGGGCCGCAAGGCGGCTGTGGCGCTGGTGAGCATCGACAACGGCCAGAAGCTGCGGGACACCTACGGCCAGCCTGTGATGGATCAGCTGCACTGCTTTGTGGGCAACCAGTGGAAAAAGAGCTTTGATACCCCTGCGGTCCGCGTGGTCTGCCGCCTGACCGGCAGCATCTTTGCGGTGGGCTGTCTGGACACCGACGGCAAACAGCTGGCAGAGGAGATGCGGAACCTGTATCGGCAGATGCCCCGGGAATGCATCACCACCACCGGCATGATGCGCCGGGTGCCCTTTACCCTGAGCTGCGGCGCAGCCGGGCTGGAGGATGTCTCCGCAAAGAACTGGCAGGCGCTGTACGAGCTGTGCGATGCACGTCTGCGGGAGGCACAGAACGCCGGCGGCGATCAGATGCGTGCAGAATAAAACCAGTGTATAAAATCCCCCTTTTGGCGCAGACTAAGGCCAGAAGGGGGATTTTTTGTATGGAAAACCAGAAGAACGACAATCTGAACCTGCTGGAAGCCGTGGTGCAGAACACGGAGATGGGCAAGAATACGTTGGAACAGATCGTGCCGATGACCGATGATGTGCAGTTCAAGGCCGAGCTGCTGCGCCAGCGCAATGTGTACCACCAGCTCAATCAGGAAGCACACACCGCCATCGAGGCCTGCGGCGGCACCGCGCAGGGGCAGAGCGCCATGGCAAAGCTGAACACAAAAATGGGCATCGGCATCAAGACCCTGACAGACAAGTCCACCCGCAATCTGGCCGAAATGCTCACGCAGGGCAGCGGCATGGGGGTGGTGGACTGCGTAAAGGCCCAGAAGGATTATCCCAATGCCGCGCCCGGCGCAAAGCGCCTTGCCCAAAGGCTGCAGGAGTTTCAGGAGGATAGCCGGGTAAAGCTGGAGCAGTTCTTGTAAAAGAAAACCCTCTCAGGCTCACTTTGTTCGCCAGCTCTCCCGAGGGGCGAGCCATTGGCAAAACGGAAAACGTTTCCGGAATGTCAAAAGCTCCCCCTTTCGGGGGAGCTGGCAATGCGAAGCATTGACTGAGAGGGTTCTTTTTTACAGTGCTTCCACCATCGCGGCCACGATCCTGGTGGCGGTGGCTACATATTCCGCAATGCTGAACTTTTTCACCACCAGCACCTCGTGGCCGTCCTCATCGGCGTTGTCGCTCATGGCGCGCAGGATGACGCAGGGCACACCGTTCTTGGCGGCGATCTGGCTCACAGCGGCACCCTCCATCTCCACGCAGTCGGGGGCGCATTTGGCTTCAATGGCAGCCTTGGTTTCGCTGTCGCCCACAAACAGGTCGCCGGTGGCGATCTTGCCCACCAGTGCCTTCACGCCTGCATCGGCGCAGGCCTTTTCGGCGGCGGCGATCAGCTCCGGGTCGCCGGTGTATTCCTTGAGGAACGGCGGGTTCTGGCAGATCATATCCAGCTGAGCGTCATGGTACAGTACGGTCTTGCCGATAACCACATCGCCAATGCCGATCTTCGAGGTCATATTGCCTGCGATGCCGGAGAAGATGATCTTCTCCGCGCCGAATTTTGTGATGAGCACCTGCGTGGTGGCGGCGGCATTGGCCTTGCCCATGCCGGCACAGCACACCACCACCTGTTTGCCGGCCAGCGTGCCCTTGTGGTAATCCACGCCGCCGTAGGGCTCCACGGTGACGTTTTCCAGCTTTGCACACAGCTGATCGACTTCATCGGGCATTGCGCCCATAATACCGAAAATCATAGGAAACCTCATTTACGATTTTAAATGGCCGACGTATGCGCTCTGGCCATATTCAGGGGAATGACTCTTTTTAATTCAGGAAGGCTGGGAGCGAACCCTCTCAGTCATCGCTGCGCGATGCCAGCTCCCCCTTTCGGGGAGCTGGCAAAACCGTCAGGTTTTGACTGAGAGGGTTTCTCCTTAAACGTTGAACAGGAACTCGATCACATCGCCGTCGTTGACAACGTACTCCTTGCCCTCAGTGCGCTGCAGGCCCTTGGCCTTGACGGCGGCATAATCGAAGTTGTTGGCTTCCAGATCGCTGTAGCCAATGACGCTGGCGCGGATGAAGCCGCGCTCGAAATCGCTGTGGATCTTGCCGGCAGCCTGCGGTGCCTTGGTACCCTTGCGGATGGTCCATGCGCGGCACTCCTTCTTGCCGTCGGTCAGGAAGGAGATCAGGCCCAGCAGGTCGTAGCTGGCGGTGATGAGGTTGTCCAGACCACTGGCTTCAATGCCCATTTCAGCCAGAAAAGCCTTCTTTTCCTCGGGGGAATAGTCGGCGATATCCTCCTCGGTCTTGGCGCAGATGGGAATGTAGCGTGCGCCTTCTTCCTTGGCGCGTGCGGCCACCAGCGGGACATACTTGTTGTTTTCGATGCCCTCCATCAGGTCGTCCTCGCCCACGTTGCAGGCGTACAGCACCGGCTTAGCGCTCAGCAGACCCATCTCGTGCAGCACGGTCTGCTGCTCGGCATCGCCCTCGTCAAAATCGAAGCTGCGGGCAGGCTTGCCGGCGCTCAGGTGATCGGCCAGCTGCTGCAGCCATGCGGCTTCGGCGGCAGCACCCTTGTTGTTGCCGCTCTTGGCGGCCTTTGCCATGCGGCCTGCGCGGTTCTGCACCACTTCAAGGTCGGACAGGATCAGCTCGTAGTCGATGGCATCGATGTCGGCAATGGGGTCCACGGCCTCGGCCTTGGAAACATCCTCCACCACATGGATGATGTTGTCATCGTCAAAGCAGCGCACCACATGCACAATGGCGTCGCACTCGCGGATGTGGCCCAGGAACTTGTTGCCCAGACCCGCGCCCTGACTGGCACCCTTCACAAGGCCCGCGATATCCACGAATTCCACGATGGCAGGGGTCTTTTTATTGGTCTGCCAGATCTCGGCCAGCTTGTCCAGACGCTTGTCCGGCACGGCCACGATGCCGCTGTTCGGCTCGATGGTGCAGAAGGGATAGTTTGCGGCTTCTGCATTCTTGGTGGAGGTGATGGCATTGAACAGAGTGGACTTGCCGACATTCGGCAGGCCGACGATACCTAATTTCATTTTATTATACTCCTTGCGAAAAAAGATTTTACGCTGCGGTAAAAAGCGATATTATAACAGGATAATTGTAGCACAATGGACGTTTTTTCTCAATACTCACTTCAGTGGAAACGAAAAGCCGCTCTTGGAAGAGCAGTACTGCTTTTCCAAGAGCGGTCCTTATAATTTAGGTTGTACGGGCCTTACTTGCTGATGGTAAGAGTGCCGGACGCGGTCTCTTCAAAGTGGCTGGCGTAGAATTCCTCCATCAGCCGGATGAGAGAAACGGTGTCCCGTGCACCGGCGGTCTCGTAGCAGGAGTGCATGGCCAGCTGCGGCAGGCCGATGTCCACGCAGTTCATGGATACCTGCGCCATGGCAAGGTTGCCCAGAGTGCTGCCGCCGACTTTATCGGAACGGTTGGCAAAATACTGCAGCGGGACACCGGCGCGGGCGGCAAGCTCTTTTGCCACGGCCATGCTCATGCCGTCGCTGGTGTACTTCTGGCCGGCGTGGACCTTGACCACAACGCCCTCGTTCATGTAGGTGCAGTTGTTCACATCGGTGTATTCCGGGTGGTTGGGGTGCACGGCGTGGGCGTTGTCGGCGCTGAACATGAAGCTGGACGCCACCGCACGGTGGAAGTCCTCATCGCCGGGGCAGACGTTCTGCGCGATGCGGTGCAATACATCGTACAGGAAGGTGGAAGCTGCGCCCTGCTTGGTGCCGGAACCCACTTCTTCGTTGTCGAAGAAGGCGGCAACGTTGATGGACTGGGCGCAGTGCGCGTTCAGAAAACCTTTCAGGATGCCGAACACACACTGCTGGTCGTCCAGACGGCCGGAGGAGATGAACTCCTCATTGCAGCCCCAGACGGAGGCCTTTTCGCGGATGCAGAGGAACAGGTCACTGCCAAGGATCTGCTCTTCTGCAACCTGCAGCTCGGCGGCGATCAGCTTTTTCAGCACGCCTTCCTCGGCGGCACCGCCCAGCAGGGGCAGCATATCCACCTGCTTGTTGTAGGAAGCCCTGTCGTTGACTTCGCGATCCATGTGGATGGCTACGCTGGGGATCATCAGCAGGTCGCGGTCCAGCGTGAGCAGGCGGGAGGTGATGGCATTGTTCTCCTTTATCAGCACGCGGCCTGCCACCGACAGCGGCCTGTCCATCCATGTGGAGCAGATCATGCCGCCGTAGCCCTCGGTGTTCAGCTTGGTGTACTTCCGGCCCATGTGGATCTCGGCGTTTTCCTTGATGCGGAAACAGGGGGAATCCGTGTGGGCAGCAGCCACGTTGAAGCTGTAGTTTTCCAGCTGCTCTCCCATGCGGAACGCAAGGATGCTGGAGCCGTTGCGGCAGACGAAATAGCTCCTGCCGGGCTCCAGCTGCCACCGGCGGCTCTCCAGCAGCTCGGAAAAGCCTTCCTTCAGCAGGATGTTCCGGACGGATGCAGTGGTGTGATATGCGGTAGGATTGCCGTCAATGAAGGACAGCAGCTCCTGTACTTCTTTTTCGATCATTTGGAAGAACCTCCGTGGATTTATCGGTTTGGATGCTCCTATTCTACTTCTGCGGTCTGCGCTTTGCAATAGCCGGTCCTGCGGGTGGGAAAGAATTTGTTTTACATTGCGCGGGTTCTATAGTATACTACTCCTGTTGGTAAATATCGAATCGACAGGAAAGGCAGGGAACCGTCATGGAACGCAGTGATCCGCGCTATCAGGCGTATGTGGAAATATTAAAAGAGGAGCTCATCCCGGCAATGGGCTGCACAGAGCCCATTGCACTGGCTTATGCTGCGGCCCGGGCACGCGAGGTGCTGGGCGCACTGCCCGAGAGCGTGCAACTGCAGGTGAGCGGCAGCATCATCAAAAACGTGAAGAGCGTCATCGTGCCCAACACCGGCCACCTGAAAGGCATGGAAGCCGCTGTGGCAGCGGGCATCATCGCCGGCTCGGCAGAAAAGGAGCTGGAAGTGATCTCGGAGGTCAGCGAGGACAAGAAGGCGGCCATCCGGGACTATCTGCAGACGGTGCCCATTTCCATCCAGCACATCGAGCAGGGGCATGTGTTTGATATCATCGTTACCGAGTGCAGCGGGGATTCCTACGCAAAGGTGCGCATTGCGGATTTTCACACCAACATCTGCCTGATCGAAAAAAACGGCCGGGTGCTCTACGAAAAGCCGCTGCTGAACGAGGAGGCCCGGCGGGACAGCCGGGCCGACCGCAGCCTGCTGAACATGAAGGACATCTGGGACTTTGCCGAGACCGCCGACCTGCAGGATGTGGCGGACCTGCTGGAACGTCAGATCCGCTACAACAACGCCATTGCAGAGGAGGGCCTTCTGGGCGACTATGGCGCGAACATCGGCCAGGTGCTGCTTTCCACTTACGGCAATGATGTGTCCATCCGGGCCAAGGCCAAGGCGGCCGCCGGTTCGGACGCCCGCATGAACGGCTGCGAGCTGCCGGTCATCATCAACTCCGGCAGCGGCAATCAGGGCATCACCTGCTCGGTGCCGCTTATTGAATACGCTAAGGAGCTGCACAGCGGCAAGGAAAAGCTTTACCGTGCCCTTATCATTTCCAATCTGGTGGCCATCCACGAAAAGACCGGCATCGGCACCCTGTCCGCCTACTGCGGCGCAGTCAGCGCCGGTGCGGGCGCAGGCGCGGGCATCGTATATCTGTGCGGCGACGGCTATCAGGCCGCCATCCACACGGTGGTCAATGCGCTGGCCATCGTGTCCGGCATCGTGTGCGACGGCGCAAAGGCCTCCTGCGCGGCAAAGATCGCATCCTCGGTGGACGCGGCCTTGCTTGGCTACAACATGTACAAGTGCCATCAGGAGTTCAAGGGCGGCGACGGCATCGTGATGAAGGACATCGAGACCACCATCAAGGGCATCGGGCGTCTGGGCAAGGACGGCATGAAGGAGACCAATGAGGAGATCATCCGGCTGATGATCGAGTAAGGCCGGGCCGGAATCGTGAAAAAATCATACAAATCCTTCTTTATTTTGTCATAACTCTTCCGTATAATAAGAAGTGGAATACTTTGCTGCTCTGTCCGCCCCGGCGGGCATCCGATAAAATGGGAGGAAATCATTATGGCCAACGAAAAGATCCTCGTTGTGGACGACGATACCAATATCTGCGAGCTGCTGCGGCTGTACCTGACCAAGGAGGGCTATCAGGTCACGGTGGCAAACGATGGCGAAGAAGGTCTGGAAAAGTTCAATCAGGTCAAGCCCGATATGGTGCTGCTGGATGTGATGATGCCCAAGATGGACGGGCTGGAGGTCTGCCGCCGCATCCGCAAGGCGGGCAACACCCCGGTGATGATGCTCACGGCCAAGGGCGAGACCTTTGATAAGGTGCTGGGCCTTGAACTGGGTGCAGACGATTACATGGTGAAGCCCTTTGACGCCAAGGAAGTGGTGGCCCGCATCAAGGCGGTGCTGCGCCGCTGCCAGACCACCACTGCCGCTGCCGAGAGCACCGAGGGCGTGATCGAATTCGACAACCTGCGTCTGGACATGAACAGCTATGAGCTGCGGGTCAAGGGCAAGGTGGTGGAGGCTCCCCCCAAGGAGCTGGAACTGCTGAACTGTCTGGCCTCCCATCCGAACCGCGTCTACACCCGCGACCAGCTGCTGGACGAGGTGTGGGGCTTTGAGTATTACGGCGACAGCCGCACCATTGATGTGCATGTCAAGCGCCTGCGCGAGAAGCTGGCTGGTGCTTCCGATAAATGGGAGCTGAAGACTGTATGGGGCGTTGGCTATAAGTTCGAGGTGCGTCAGTAATGCGCAAAAGTATCTCGGTGGCGTTCTTCTCGCTGGTGTCCACCCTGATGGTGCTGGGCATCGTGCTGATGGGAGCTTCGGAGTGGGTGCTGTTCAAAAACTACTTCGCCAAGGACCGCTACGAAACACTGGATCAGGTGGTGGGCGTCACCCAGCGCACGGCCCAGTATCTGGTCCAGCAGGCGGAGCTGCCGGAAGGCGATGAGCTGGACGCACTGAGCACCAAGCTGGAGATCATCGGCGAGAGCGCAGAGGCCTATCTGTTCTTTACCGACAATGACGGCCGGGTGATGATCGCTTCCAGCCCGGACAAGCTGGAGAGCCTGACCGTGCCGGAAGAAATGATGGAGAAGATCGACACTGCCGATGCGGACTACTACCATGTGTTCGGCACGCTGGACGGTATGCTGGACGGGAAAAGCTACATCACGGTCAGCGAAATGCGCAATGAGCACGGCCAGCCCAGCGGCTACCTGTTCCTGTGCTCTTCCGGCGAGCAGCTGACCCAGTTCAAGCAGCAGTTCTGGTCCAACTTTCTGCTGTCGGCCTGCGTGATGCTGCTGTGCGCCAGCATCCTGACCAAGATCCTGATGCGCCAGCTCACCGACCCGCTGCAGAAGGTGACGGACGCCGCCCAGCGCTTTGGCGGCGGAGACCTTTCGGTCCGCGTGGAAGGCGTGGAGGGCGAAGGCGAGGTGGCAGACCTTGCCCGCACCTTCAACCGCATGGCGGACAACATCCAGATGAACGACAACTCCCGGGGCCAGTTCATGGGCAACATCGCCCACGAGCTGCGCACCCCCATGACCACCATCAAGGGCTTTGTGGACGGCATTCTGGACGGTACCATCCCGCCGGATATGCAGAACCACTACCTGCAGCTGGTCAGCGAGGAAACGGGCCGTCTGGCACGGCTCATCCAGAACATGCTGGATCTCTCCAAGCTGGAAAGCGGCGAATATCAGGTGAACGCCCGGATGTTCAACATCTGGGAGACCATCACCGGTGTGGCGCTGTCGGCAGAGCAGCGCATCAACGACGGCATGATCGACATCGACGGCCTGACCATGGACGAAAAGGTGCTGGTCTACGCCGACCCCGACCTGATCCATCAGGTGGTGTATAACCTGCTGGACAACGCCATCAAGTTCACCCCGGCAGGGGGCACCATCCGCTTCAGGGTGGAAAAGCTGGGCCCGGAAGCCGAGATCTCCATCTGGAACTCCGGTCAGGGCATCAGTCCGGAGGCGCTGCCCTACGTGTTCCAGCGGTTCTACAAGGAGGACCGCTCCCGCGGCCTGCACGCCCGGGGCGCGGGTCTGGGCCTGAACATCTGCAAGGTGCTGGTGAACCTTTCCGGCGGGCAGATCCGGGTGGAGAGCCAGCAGGGCGAGTGGTGCCGGTTCGTGTTCACCCTGCCCACCGTGGCACCGAACCCCGGCGGCATGAAGCGCCTGCCGGATGAAGCCGGCGGAGAGCCCGTTGTGGAAGACCCCGCCAGCATGAAGCCCGTAGAATGAACTTCCAGCCAGACTGTCCCATGGAGCGGGGCGGTCTGGCTGTTTTGGCGTGGGGGGACCCTCTCAGTCTGCTCCCGCTGGTCGCAGCCAGCTCCCCCGAAGGGGGAGCTTTATCCGCGCTGATCGTGAGATGCATAAAAGCTCCCCCTTCGGGGGAGCTGGCATCGCGTAGCGATGACTGAGAGGGTTTTCCCGGCGACTGAGGGAGTTTACTTCGCAAATGGACAGATCTTTCCAAATACGTCATTTCGGTGAAAAAGCCGTTGGCGGGTTTGATTTTTTGGGCGTTTTCATGTAAACTAAAAGATAACCATGTCCATGCTGTTTCAGAGGCCGTGAACCGGCACAACAGCGGGACGATGGGGAATAATAAACTATAAAATAACGGAGCGTAAAGATAGAATATGGCGATCGTAAGTCCTTCGATTCTTTCTGCTGATTTTGGCAAACTGGGTGCAGACTGCCGCATGGTGCTGGATGCCGGTGCACAGATGCTGCATTACGATGTGATGGACGGCCACTTTGTGCCCAACATCAGCTTTGGTGTGCCGGTGCTCAAGAGCCTGCACAAAAACCTGCCGGATGCTTTTTATGATGTGCACCTGATGATCAGCCACCCGCTGCAGTATGCGGAAGCCTTCATCAAGGCCGGTGCCACCCTGTACAACTTCCACCTTGAGTGCGAGGACGATATTCAGGCCACCATCGATGCCGTCAGGGCGCTGGGCTGCAAGGTGGGCCTGACCATCAAGCCCGGCACCGCCCCGCAGGCGCTGGCACCCTATCTTGACCAGCTGGACCTTGTGCTGGTGATGAGCGTGGAGCCCGGCTTCGGCGGGCAGAAGTTCATGCCCTCGGCGCTGGACAAGCTGCGCTGGCTCAAGGCAGAGCGCGCGGCACGCGGCGCACACTACCTGCTGGAAGTGGACGGCGGTGTGGACAGCACCACCGCGCCCCAGTGCGTGGAAGCGGGTGCCGATATTCTGGTGGCGGGCAGTGCGGTGTTCGGTGCAGCAGACCCTGCTGCAGCGGTGCAGTACCTCGCCAGCCTTTGACCCTTGAAAGGAAAACCATTTATGGATGAATCTTTGATCCGGGAACAGGAAGCGCAGCTCCAGAAGACCGGCCGCTACTATAAGCATATCTGCTTTATGGCGGTGCCGGTGCTGTGGATGGCCTGCTTCCTGTACGGCGTGCGCCCGCTGCTGCTGTGCGGCATCGCGGTGCTCACCGGAAATCTGTGCGACCGTCTTGTTTCGCTGCTGCGCCGCCGCGTGTATCAGGCCGGTGACTTTTCCAATGAGAGCTTTGCACTCGTCATCGCCCTGCTGATGCCGGTAACAGTGGATATCTATGTTCTGATCATCGCAGTGCTTGCCGGTGTGCTCATCGGCAAGGAGATCTTCGGCGGCTACGGCAGCTACCCCTTCAACCCCGCCGCTGTGGGCTATGTGGTGGCGGCGGTGTCATGGCCGGAGCAGGTGTTCCGCTACCCCCAGCCCTACACCAGCATCCCCCTGTGGGACGCTTCCATGGTGCCGGTGTCCAGCACCATTGAGGACACCCTGCGCAGCGGCGGTATGCTGAACATCCGTTCGCTGGTGCTGAGTCTGGGCGAGTATGCCGCCCCCATGGGCACCGGCGCGGCGCTGGTGATCCTGGCCTGCGGCCTGTTCCTGTGGACCCAGAAGGACGCCCACATGTCTGCCTCGGTCAGCTTTCTGCTCACCTGTGCCCTGATCGCCTTCCTCTTCCCGCGGCAGGCGGGTCTGGCCGACAGTGCTGTGCTGGCAAATGTGCTGCCCCGCCTGCGGTGCGTGCGGGACGAGCTGCTCACCGGCGCGATCCTGTTCAGCGCAGTGTTCCTGCTCAACGAACCCTATACCTGCGTGCACCACCGCATGGGCCGCATCCTGTACGGTGTGCTGGTGGGTGTTGTGAGCATGGGCTTCCGCTACTACGGCGTGTATGAGACCGGCGTATGCTTTGCGCTGCTGGTGGTCAACAGTGTGTCGGCATGGATCGACCGCACCGAGGCAAAGCTGTATCACCTGACCCATCTGCAGGCAGATGCCGGAAAGGGGGCAGCACAATGAGACGCGCAACGGCTGAACTGATCGTAAAAGACCCCGGCAAATTTGCCCACCATGACCGGGTGTTCCTGAATAACCCGGTGGTCATGCAGGGCATGGGTCTGGCCCCGCTGGTGGTGCTTGCCACCAGCGGCCAGAATGCGGTGATGCTGGCGGCGGCGGTAGCGCTGCTGCTGGTGCCCTCCCGCGTGCTGGCCTGCCTGCTGAGCCGCCTTGTGCCCCTGTACGACGAGGACCCTGCCCCGGAAACGCTGCAGAAAAAGCTGCTGCCCCGTGCACTGGTGTACGGCTTCAGCACTGCTGTGGTGTATCTGGCGGTGTACCCCATCCTGAACATGCTGTTCGGCACCGGCCTGCTGAGCCTTGGCATCTATCTGCCCATGCTCACGGTGGAGCCGCTGCTGACCTACCGTTTCGGCCGCGTACAGGAGACGGTGCGCAAGGCCGTTTCCAAGGGCCTGCGCATCACCGTGGGCTATGCTTTGCTGCTGGTGCTGCTGGGCTGCATCCGTGAATGGCTGGCTGCAGGCACCGTGTTCGGCGTGGCAGTCAGCCGCCCGGTGCTGCCCATGGCCGGGATGCCGGCGGGCGGCTTTATCGTGCTGGGCGTGCTTTGCGCGGTATGGCGTGCGCTGGCCGCAAGGCGCAGGGCATATCTCACCAAAGAGGCGGGCAACCTTGTGGATGTGCATTCCCAGAAGGAGGCGGACCGCGAAGGATGAAAGATGTTGTTACGACCAGTGCAGTGTTCTTCAACTATGCACTGCTGGCGGTGTTCGCACAGAACGCCGTCTTTACCCGTGCGCTGGGCGTGTCCCGTCTGGTGCAGCTGGTGGGCGATGACCGCACCAGCAGCTGGCTGTTCGGTATGCAGCTGTGCATCACCCAGATCCTGGTAACGCCCTTTGCATGGTATGCCGGCAGCCGGATCGCGCCGCTGGCAAACCGTGTCCAGCTGCGCCCGCTGGTCTATATTGCCAGCATCGCCGTGGTGTGCCTGCTGGAACACGCGGTGCTGTGGCTGGCAAAGGGCCTGCCGCACCGCAGTGCACTGCTGCGCATCGTGCCGCTGGCGGGCCTGAACAGCTGTGTGCTGGGCACCGTGCTGGTGGAGCGCACCCAGAGCTTTACGCTGGGCCAGTCCTTCGGGTTTGGTCTGGGCAGCGGCCTTGGCTATGTGCTGGCGGTGCTGCTGGTAACGGAAGCCCGCCACCGCCTGCGCAGCAAGGCCATCCCGGAAGCCTTCCGCGGCCTGCCCATCACACTGGTGTACATCGGTGTGCTGGCACTGGCGATCTATGGTTTTACCGGACATTCTGTGATCCTGTGATTTTTGCAGGGAGGAGGATCGACAATGGCAAAGTATAAACGGCAGAAGGTCAAGCGCTACCACCGCAGCTTCTACAGCCGGGGCGCCCGCATCAAGCGCGGCGTTGGCATCCTGGTGCTGGTGCTGGTGGTGCTGGGCGCGGCATGGCTGGCAGCACCCCATGTGCTGGACTGGGCCACGCACACCTGGTACACCGTGGTGAAAAACCGGGATCTGGAAGCGGAATCTGCATCCCGCGCAGCGGCTTCCTCCGAAGCGGCTGCATCTGCGGCGGCAGAGGAAGCGGCCTCGTCCCAGCCGGAGCCGGAACAGCCCAAGGGACTGGACGGCAGGGCCGTCACCGGCGGCAGCTGGGCGGCGGTGGACGTGAGCGCCCTTGCCGATGACGCATCCATCCGTGCGGCGGCACAGCAGCTCAAGGCACAGGGGGCAGACTACGGCCTTGTGACCCTGAAAACACCGGATGGCAGCATCTGCTACGCTTCGCAGGTGCCGGCTGCCGCCCAGAGCATTGCCGGTACCACCGTGGACCCGGCCCGCATCGCGGCCATCTTCCGGGAAGAGGGCGTGATCCCTGTGGCCCAGCTTGCAGCCTTTAAGGACCCCATCTCCTCCCGCACCGACCGCAGCATGGCCATCCACTACGGCGACGGCCTGTGGCTGGACGCCCAGAAGGACGGCAATGCATGGCTGAATCCCTACTCCGCTGCGGCAGTGGAGTATGTGGGCGATCTGGTAGCCGAGGTGCAGGGCATGGGCTTTGAGCAGGTGGTCCTGACCAATGTCCAGTTCCCGAAGCTCAGCCGCAAACAGGACTACGGCGAGACCAGCGGCGTTTCCCGCGCGGACCAGCTCAAGGCGGATATCGCCGCCCTGCAGAGCCGCTTTGCGGGCAGTATGACCCTGTGGTTCAGCTACACGCTGGATCAGTGCAATACCAACAGCGTGTCGCTGGATGTGCCCGCTGTGACGCTGGGCATGGATAACCTGCTGGTGACGGCAGACAAGGCGGTGGACGCCGACAGCCGCACCGCACTGGAGCAGTCTGCCGCCGGACAGGGCGTGCAGCATCTGGTGCTGCACAGCGCCGACATCTTCCAGTAATGTCTCTGGTTTTATAAGAGGGAGGAATCTGCTATGAATACCAAATCCTGCTTTGCACCGGCCCATATCCTTCTGCCTTCGGCACAGATCCCGCTGGAAAAGTGGGGCTGCATCGCCTGCGACCAGTTCACCAGCGACCGGGATTACTGGCAGAAGGCCGAGGCCGCAGCAGCGGGCAGTCCCAGCACCCTGAACCTGATCCTGCCGGAGGTCTATCTGGAGGACGGCGATGCGGACGCCCGCATTGAAAAGATCCACGCCGCCATGGATGATTACGCACAGAATGTGCTCACCCGCGCGGTGGACGGCTTTATCTACGTAGAGCGCACCGAGCAGAGCGGCAAGGTGCGGCAGGGCCTTGTGGGCATGGTGGATCTGGAAGCCTACAGCTACCGCCGGGGCGAGAAATGCACGGTGCGCCCCAGCGAGAGCACCGTGGAAAGCCGCATCCCGCCCCGCATGAAGGTGCGCACCGGTGCCAGTCTGGAAACGCCTCACATCATGATGCTGGCCGATGACCCGGGCTGCACCCTCATCGAGCCGGTGGCAGCGCACAAACAGGAGCTGCCCAAGGTATACGAGGGCGAATTGATGATGAACGGCGGCCACATTGCGGGCTGGGCTGTGGAAGACCCTGCCCTCATCGCGCAGATCGAGGATGCACTGGCCGTGCTGGGCAGTCAGGAAGAGTTTGACAAAAAGTATCCGGATGCCACCCGCCGCGACCCGCTGACGCTGGCCGTGGGCGACGGCAACCACTCGCTGGCCACCGCAAAGGCCTGCTGGGAGGAGCTGAAAAAGACCCTGACGCCGGAGCAGGCAGCGGTGCATCCCGCCCGCTGGTGTCTGGCTGAGGTGTGCAATGTACACTCGCCCGCCATCGAGATCGAGCCCATCCACCGGGTGCTGTTCAATGTGGACTGCGCCACGGTGCTGCTGAGCCTGATCACGTGGAGCGACTCCAATATGGTCGGCTGCTGCTTCGGCGGCAGCAAGCAGCAGCCCTTCACGCTGGCAGGGCCGCACATGTCCAACGTGCTCAGCTTCGAGAACCCCACCGAGCCGCTGACCGTGGGCACCATCGACGATTTTATTGCGGACTATATGGAACGCCACACGGAGGCACGGGTGGATTACGTCCACGACGAGCCAGCCGTCCGCGCCCTGTGCAAAAAGGGTGCTGTGGCCTTTCTGATGCCGCCGTTTGCCAAGAGCGACCTGTTCAAGGGGGTCGTGATGGGCGGCGTGCTGCCCCGCAAGACCTTCAGCATGGGTCACGCCGAAGAAAAGCGGTACTACGTGGAGTGCCGGAAAATTACGGAATAAGCCTCTCAGTCAAAACCTGACGGTTTTGCCAGCTCCTCCAAAGGGGGGAGCTCTTCGGGATGTGCACAAAAGGGATCCTTCTTGTAAAAGTTCCCCCTTCGGGGGAGCTGGCGAGCGAACGCGAGCCGGAGAGGGTTTGTGTGCCGAACGAATCACATGAGAAATAATTAGGAGAACCATGACTTTTAAAGAATTGAATCTGTCCGCCCCGCTCCTGCGCGCTGTGCAGGAAGCAGGCTATGAGACCCCGTCGCCCATTCAGGCGGCGGCGATCCCGCCGGTGCTGTCCGGCCGGGATCTGATGGGCTGTGCCCAGACCGGTACCGGAAAGACGGCTGCTTTTGCGCTGCCCATGCTGGACCGGCTCACGGCCAATGCGCCCCGCAGAAAGGGGGCCATCCGCGCCCTGATCCTGACCCCCACCCGTGAGCTTGCCCTGCAGATCGGCGAGAGCTTTGACGCCTACGGCAAGTATCTCAAGCTGCGCAGCACCGTCATTTTTGGCGGCGTAGGGCAGGCACCGCAGGTGGAAGCGCTCAAAAAGGGGGTAGACATCCTCATTGCCTGCCCGGGACGGCTCAACGACCTGATCGGGCAGGGCTTCATCGACCTGTCGGACCTTGAGATCTTTGTGCTGGACGAAGCCGACCGGATGCTGGATATGGGCTTTGTGCACGACGTGAAAAAGGTGATCGCAAAGCTGCCCGGGGAGCGCCAGAACCTGATGTTCAGCGCCACCATGCCCACCGAGATCGAGCAGCTGGCGGCCGGCATCCTGCGCAAGCCCGCCTTTGTGAAGGTGGACCCGGTGTCCAGCACCGTGGACCGCATCCAGCAGAGCCTGTATCATGTGGAAAAGGGCAACAAGAAATTCCTGCTGCCCTGGCTCATCAAGAACCTGCAGCCCCCGGTGGTGAATGCGCTGGTGTTCAGCCGCACCAAGCACGGCGCGGATAAGATCGCAAAAGACCTCACCAAGCAGGGCATCCCGGCTGCGGCGATCCATGGCAACAAGAGCCAGACCGCCCGCGTCACCGCACTGGAAAACTTCAAGGCCGGCAAGACCAAGGTGCTGGTAGCCACCGATATCGCCGCCCGCGGCATCGACATCAGCGAGCTGTCCCACGTGTTCAACTACGACCTGCCCGAGGTGCCGGAGACCTATGTGCACCGTATCGGCCGCACGGCCCGCGCCGGTGCCGACGGTACGGCGGTCAGCTTCTGCGCACCCGAGGAGCAGGAGTATCTGGCGGGCATCGAAAAGCTGAACCGCCGCAAGATCCCTGTGGTGAGCGGCCACCCGTGGGACGGCGTGCCCGCGCCGGTGCGCCCGGAGCCGCCCGTGCGCGGCAAAAAGCCCAAGGCCGCTGCCGCCGAACCGGCAGAAAAGCAGGCCGCAAAACAGGCAAAGCCCGCAAAGAGCGAAGCAAAGCCTGAAAAAAAGGCGGCACCCGCACCCAAAGTGCAGGCGAAGCCTGTAAAAATCGAAAAAGAGGAACCACTCATGGATGATACCAAGCGCACTTCCGGCGGACGCAGCAGCGACCGCCGTTCCAATACTGGCAGCCGCCCGCGCCGGGAACAGAATGCTCCTGCCCGCGGCAGCAATGCACAGCCCAAGTTTGACCCGCACTTTGTCAGTGCGCCGGAGGCCACGCCGCTGCGCCCGGCCAAGAAGGCCCCGGCTGCACCTGCCGCCCCGGCCATCCGCACCGCCGCGCAGCCTGCACAGCAGTCCGGCGGCAGTCAGGGCCCGCGCGGCCGCCGCAATGAACGCCCGGCACGCCAGAACGGTCAGCCTGCCGCCCAGAACCAGAACGCGGAGCAGGGCCGCAGCGCAAACAACGGCCCCCGCAGCCGTCAGAACGCCCCCCGCAGTGCCCAGCCCGCAGCGGCTCGCGCACCTAAAACGGAGTCCGGCCGCCGCAGCCGTGCCGCTGTACGGGATGATGACCCGGGTCTGGTGCTCATCAGCCGCCGGCCGCCGCAGCAGAAGTTCACCAACTTTGAGGAATATATGAATGCCCACGGCGGCGCAACTGCCCCCATTGAGGATCACAGCGACGAAGTATGAGCAAAAATGAACCGTTTGCCCCATGGCAGTGCCCGCTGTGCGGGGAAAAACTGACCGGCGACAGCACCCTGAAATGTACAAAGGGCCACTGCTTCGACCGCGCAAAGGAGGGCTACTGGCACCTGCTGCCGGTGCAGAGCATGCGCACCAAGGCCCCCGGCGACAGCAAAGAGATGGTGGCGGCCCGCCGCGCGTTTCTGAATGCCGGATACTACAGCATCTTCGGCAGGGCGCTGGGAGAGCTGTGTCTGGAATACGGCCGGCCTGCCGCGCCGGATGCGCCGCTGCACCTGCTGGATGCGGGCTGCGGCGAGGGCTGGTACGACCGGTGCATCGCACAGGCCTTTGCCGAAAAGGGCAGCCGGGTGCAGCTGGCGGGCTTTGATATCGCAAAGCCTGCGGTGCGTCTGGCCGCAAAGGCCCTGCCCACGGCACAGTATGCGGTGGCGTCCAGTTTCAGCCAGCCGGTGCACACCGGCTGGGCCGACCTGCTGCTGAACTGCTTTTCGCCTTTTGCGCAGGAGGAGTTCCTGCGGGTGCTGCGCCCGGGCGGGCGGATGATCTACGTGGTGCCCGGTGCGGAGCACCTCTATCAGATGAAAGCGGTGCTTTACGAAAAGCCGTATAAAAACCCGGTGCAGCAGATCGCCTACGCAGGCTTCCGGGCCATTGGAGAGCGGGAGGTGTCGGGCCGCATCACGGTGCCGCAGGACCAGCTGGAAGCCCTGTTCGCCATGACGCCTTACTACTGGAAAACGCCCCGCGGCGGTGCAGAACGTCTTGCCGCCCTGCCGGAGCTGGAGACTGAGATCTCGTTCCGGTTCCTACTGCTGGAAAAAGAATGATGCTAAAACGCAGGGGCCGTCCACGATTTGTGGACGGCCCCTGCGTCTCTTTTTTATTTGTTCGCGGCCTTTTCCAGCTCTGCTTCCTCTGCAGCGGCTTCCGCTTCTTCCTGTTTCTGGTATTCCGGGAAGGCCGACCACATGGGCTCAATGTCCTTGCCCTTGACCCTGCGGTCGAAGTAGTTTCTGGTAATGGCCACCACGGTGCCGGACAGGGCCAGCACACCGATGAGGTTCGGGATCATCATCAGGCCGTTGAAGGTATCGGAGAGGTCCCACGCAAGACCCAGTTTCATGGTAGCGCCCACCACGGTCATGCACACGAACACCACCTTGTAGATGCGGCTTCCGGTGGTGCCGAACAGGTACTCCACAGCCTTGGTGCCGTAGTGGCTCCAGCCCAACGTGGTGGAGTAGGCGAACAGCAGGATGGAGATGGCAATGAACTTGGGGCCGAAGCTGCCAAAGGCTGCGGTGAACGCCTGACCCACCAGCGCGTTGTCCTGCACGCCGACCAGCACCGCACCGCTCTGCAGATCCACAACGCCGGTGGTCAGAATGACCAGCGCGGTGAGCGTGCAGACCACGATGGTATCCGCAAACACCTCAAACACGCCCCACATGCCCTGATGCACCGGCTCCTTGACGTTGGAGGCCGAGTTGACCATGACGGCGGAGCCGAGACCGGCTTCGTTGGAGAAGGCACCGCGCTTGAAGCCCCATGTGATGGTCTGGCTGATGCCGTAGCCCAGCGCACCGCCGCCTGCGGCGTTCAGGTTGAAGGCACCCCTGAAGATGGCGGCAAATGCTGCCGGGATATTGACTGCGTGGAGCACCACGATCACAAGTGCACCTGCAATGTAGAACAGTGCCATCAGCGGCACCAGCTTCTCGGTGACAGCGGCCACCCGCTTCAGTCCGCCAATGACGATGAGGGCTGTGACCACCATCAGGCACAGGCCGGTGACGAGGGTCGGCACGCCGAAGGCGGCGTTCATATTGCCGGCAATGGAATTGACCTGGCTCATGTTTCCGATGCCGAAGGATGCAAGGATGCAGAAGCAGGCAAACAGCACCGCCAGCACTCTGCCGATCTGCCGGCAGCCCTTTTTCGCGCCCAGACCGTCGGTGAGGTAGTACATGGCACCGCCCGACCACTCGCCCTTTTCGTTTTTGCGGCGGAAGTAGACGCCCAGCACATTCTCGGAAAAGCTGGTCATCATGCCAAGCAATGCCATGACCCACATCCAGAAGATGGCACCCGGGCCGCCGGAGACGATGGCCGTTGCCACACCCACGATGTTGCCGGTGCCGATGGTGCCCGCCAGCGCCGTGCACATGCTCTGGAACTGGCTGATGGCCATATCCTCCTTGCTGGTGTGCGCGGTGATGTCCTTGTTGGTGAAGATCGCACCGATGGTGTGCCGGAGCCAGTAGCCCATTTTACGGAACTGGAAAAAGCCCGTGCGGGCGCTCATCCAGAAGCCGGTGCAGAACAGCAGCGCCAGACCAAAGGGCCCCCACACCACACCGTTGACGGCGTTGTTCACCTGTGTGATCATCTCGACCATTCTCTCTTTTCCCCCTATACACAAAACAAAAGCGGACAGAACCTGCCAAAGGCTCTGTCCGCAAAATTCGGAGCGCTCTCATTTTCCGCAGCCGGGGCGCGCCGCATTCCCGGCTGCGCCCCATTGCGCAAAGACGATGGCTCTGTCCTTTTGCCTGAGAGATACAGCCGCCTTTCCCTGCGGCCTTACACCTTCGGCACCCGCCGCTCTGAAACGCGGGCTTCTCCAGAGTGCACGGACACTGCCTGCCGTACACGTCTTTTTCAGTTCTTCCGGCGCACAGCTGTGCGCGATAGAAAGACTATACCATATTCTGTCCTTGTGCGCAAGACATTTTATATATCATATGCTGCTTTTTCATCTGTTATGCAGACAGATGAATTTAATTTTGGTGTGACTTTTCAGGGCCGGTCGATGGGCGGCAGATCATCCCAAGGTTCCAGTGCGGGGCTATCCGGCGCAGCTCCACGGGGGCCGGTGCCCGGCTCTGCGCCGTCAAAGCCAAGCCGCTTCCCGTCCGGGCTGGCATCGCCGTTTTCTCTGGCTGTTTCATAGGAATCTGTGCCGTAATAGGCACTGGCCGGGCCGATCTCCAGCCAGAAGTCCTCCCGCTCTTTCTCTGTGATCGGTGCGGTCTCTTTGTTGTGTTTCATCTGCAAACGCCTCCTTTTCTGCATAAAGTCTTGCCTATGGGCCAAAGCTTTATGCAAAAACCGAAAGGCGGTATGTACCATGCGCAGTGGAGGTTGGAGACCTTTCTGGACATCGCTGCTGGCGTCGCTGCTGGTTCTGGTCCCGCTGGTGGGCGGCACGGTGCTGCTGTCCCGCCAGCAGCTGCGTGCCCAGCTGCGGCAGGCGGCCCGCAGCGAGAGCGGCGTGCCCGTTCAGCTGCCCCGGACGACCGATCAGCTCACAGTGCTGTTGTGCGTCTCCGGCGAACAGCCCGGCTTCGTGCTGGCCTACCTGAACGCCAGCCAGAACTGCGTGCACCTGCTCGGCGTGCCCGCCGTGCTCACAGTGCCCTTTGCCGATGAGCAGGCGGCCCTTGCGCAGTGCTATGCCGCTGCAGGCCCGGCCCGCTGCCGGGAAGCACTGATGCAGGTGCTTGCCCTGCCGGAAGATACCCGGTATCTGGCCTTCTCTCCCGATGTGCTGGAGCGCATTGCCAGCCGCTACGGTCCGGTCCGGATCGGCTTTTCCGGCGCACTGACCGAAGACGAGCTTGCCCACTATGGCCGCAGCCGGGCGGTGCAGGGCATTTCGGCCGGGGACGCCCATGCGTTTCTGTGCCAGCTGCAGGCGGACACTGCGCTTTCGCCCCAGCGCACTGCGGCGGCCCGTGCAGCCGCGTGGGACGCCTTTTTTCGGCAGAATGCAGAGCTGCTGCCCACCACCCTGCCGGACGCGCTACGGGGCGTCAGCTCTTTGCTGCTCACCGACCTGACTGCGCTGGACTACGACGCGCTGGGCCGCACGCTGGAATTTCTGGCCAACAACGGCGCCGCCGTGGAAGCGCAGGCTCTGCCCGGCCGGTGGAATGCCGCCAGCGGCACCTACACGGTCACGGATGCTTCCCGCGCCGCCGTGCAGACCTTTTTCAATGTTTCGCCCACCGAGGCACAGGACTCGTCCTTCAAGGAGCCGTAGCCCAGCACCAGTGTGCCCGCCGCCGAGGGAGCTTCGCCGG
Organism: Faecalibacterium sp. 3; assembly: GCF_048323735.1. Classification (NCBI taxonomy): domain Bacteria; kingdom Bacillati; phylum Bacillota; class Clostridia; order Eubacteriales; family Oscillospiraceae; genus Faecalibacterium; species Faecalibacterium sp. 3. Next base: position 435,294 of record NZ_JBLWFN010000001.1, on the reverse strand, counting down.
TCAGGTCATAATCGCTCAGCAGGCCCAGCTGCACGCCTTCGGCTTCGGCGGCGCGGCGCAGGGCGTCGTCCGGAGGCGGGTCCCTGAGCTTTGCCAGCAGATGCAGACCGGTGTGCAGGCCCGCAAGGGTCAGCTCCTCCGGCCCGAAGGCTGCCGTCAGCGCTGCAGCCAGTGCGTCCCGCCGGGCCTTGTAGGCCACCCGCTCCCGGGCCAGATGCCGGGTAAAATAGCCTTCTGTGATGAACCGGGCCAGCGTCTGCTGCTCAAAGCGGCTCACGGTGCCGGAATAGAGCCGGTACTTTTCTCTCCATGCGGGCAGAAGGTGCTCCGGCAGCACCATATAGGCAATGCGGATGCTGGGGGCCAGACTGCGGGAGCAGGTGGAGAGGTACACCACCGGGCCGTCTGCACCCGCCATGCCCTGCAGGCTGGGCAGGGGACGGGTGTCAAAACGGAACTCGGAGTCGTAGTCGTCCTCTATGATGTACCGCCCGCCCGGCCTGCGGGCTGCCCAGTGCAGAAGCTCGGCTCTGCGGCCCGCCGGCATGGTGACGCCGGTGGGGAACTGATGGCTGGGCGTGACGTAGCACACCGCCGCATCCGACCGGTTCAGCGCCTCCACCGAGAGGCCGTCGCCGTCCACCGGCAGACAGCAGCAGTGCACGCCGCTGTTTTCCAGCACCTGCTTTGCGCGGGGGTAGCCCGGCGTTTCCACTGCGGCCATGCCCGGCAGCAGCGGGGCCAGCAGGCTCAGCAGGTATTCCAGACCGGCTCCCACCACGATCTGGTGCGGCCCGCACTGCACGCCCCGGTATTCGGAAAGATATTCGGCCAGTGCCCGCCGCAGGGCCGGGTCGCCCTGCGCATCGCCGTGAGTGAGCAGCTCCGGCGAAGAGTACAGCAGCTCCTTCTGCAGCCGCGCCCATGTGCGGAAGGGGAACAGCCCCGGGTCCACGCCCCGGGTGGAAAGGTCGTACCGCACCGGCGGCGCGGGGGACGGCACCGGCGGCGCCGGCGGCTGGGGCAGACCGGCCGGGCGGGAGGGCAGGGCCAGATACTCCTGTACATAAAAGCCGCTGCGCTCCCGGGACTCCAGATATCCTTCCGCCGCCAGCATCTGATAGGCGGCATCCACCGTGTTCACCGAGACGGACAGCTCTGCCGCCAGACGCCGCTTGCCGGGCATCCGGACGCCTGCCGAAAGCGTACCGCTGCGCATCTCTCCGGCAAGGCTGTGGTACAGCTGTTCGTACAGCGGCACGCTGGAAGACGGGTCCAGCGCTGTGGTCAGATGGACCATAAATCATCCCTCCTGTTTGGGGATTGCACCAAACTGATACCATAAAAAAACTTTGTTCTGGGTATTTTCATGGTGTCAGTTCTGCGTATAATAGGAGCATACCCGCTGGACACCCAAATGTCAAGTAGGATTGTAGGTAAGCGGTTGCGAAGCAATCAAAGCCCCAGTGGGGCTTTGAAGCGGCGAACGGTCTTGCCGCAGGCAAGATGGAAGGGCCTCGCCCTGACAAGTTCGCATGGGTTTGGGCTGGTATTTTGGAAAATTGGAGGGAAAGTAAATCATGTCTACTACTGCAATGTGGCTGCTGCTGGCAGTCGTTGTCATCGCCATCGTCATTGGCAGTGTGCTGTACAAGCGCACCTTCACCACCGAGGAGCTGGCCCTCACCGGCGTCATGGCCGCTTTGAGCCTTGTGGCCTATCTGTTCTTCCGTGTGCCGTTCTACGGCGGCTCGTCGTTCCATCTGGGCAACACCTTCACCGCCCTGACCGCCCTGCTGCTGGACGGTGTGTCCGGCGGTCTGGCCGGTGCCATTGGTCTGGCGCTGGCCGATATCCTGGCCGGTGACCCGGGCTACGCCGTCACCACCTTTGTGCTGAAGTTCATCATCGGCATCACCTGCGGTGCTGTGGCGCACAAGGTCTTCAAGCTGCGCGAGCTGGACAGGCACAGCTCCGGCTATCTGGCAAAGGTGATCGTCTCTGCCGGTTCCGGCCTGTTCCTGAATGTGCTGACCGACCCCTTCCTTGGCTACTTCCGTAATGTGTACATCTTTGGTCAGGAGTACACCGTGGCACAGGCGCTGACCAAAATTGCAGGCGGCATCACCTTTGTGAACAGTGTGGCTTCTACCGTGTGCGTGGTGATCCTGTACCTTGCCCTGCGTCCGGCTCTGGAACGCGCCGGTCTGCTGCCCAAGGGCAAAAACTAAGCGATCTCTCTATCCTGATACAGCGCTGCTGCCCTCGTCTGCCGGACTTCTCCTATCCCCCGGCGGGCGGGGGCAGTGGTGCGTCTGCCTGCCGGGTCTGTTACGCAGGGAACGAAAAAGCGGACGGCCCTTGCTTTTGCCTGCACGGCTGCCTTATAATAAGCTCAAAAAAGGGGAGGGAGCACCCATGAGCGAATTTTCCCATCTGAAAAACAAGCTTCTGGCCGAGCAGGTGGAGGATGAGATCTACCATTATATTCTGGACACGCCGCTGGAACCGGGCACCAAGCTGCCCAATGAATTTGAACTGGGCGAAAAGTTCGGCGTGGGCCGCAGCACCGTGCGCGAAGCGGTGAAGCTGCTGTCCAGCAAGGGCATCGTGGAGGTGCGGCGGGGCTCCGGCACCTATGTGGTCACGACCGCCAAGGGTCTTTCGGACCCGCTGAACCTGCGCAGCGTGCAGGACAAGAACGCGCTGGCGCTGGATCTGGTGAATGTGCGCCTGCTGCTGGAGCCGGGCATGGCCGAGATGGCAGCGCTGAACGCTTCCGACGAGGACATCGAGCGCATCCAGCGCCTGTGCGACCGGGTGGAGAACAAGATCCACAGCGGCGATCTGTACATTGAGGACGACATCGCATTCCATACCTGCATCGCAGAGAGCAGCAAGAACATGGTGGTGGAGCAGCTGATCCCCATCATCGATACGGCGGTCATGATGTTCGTGAATGTCACCCACAAAAAGCTGACGGAGGAGACCATCCTGACCCACCGCATGATCACCGAAGCCATTGCCCGGCATGACCCCATTGGTGCCCGGTCTGCCATGGTGATGCACCTGAACTTCAACCGCAACTGCATCCGAAAGCTTTACGACGGCGAATGGGAAACCTGACGCCGCCGCATTTTACGTCCCCGCACAGCGCAAGGTCTGTGCGGGGACTTTTTATGCCTGAAGTTGTCTGATGACTTTTTAGGACGAATGACCCGGAAAAGTTGGAAAATGGTTTGAATTGTATGATGTATCCAAGATTTCAGAGCAGTATGCACGAAAAACTGGGCTGGTTATTGTCATAAAGTGGGTTCCGGCTGTGACAACTTGCAAACGATGCGGGAGTCGATTAAAATGAACATGTAAGATGTCCGACAGTCAAAAGGACGATTTGCAAAGCAGAAAAAAGAGTATTTTGGAGGTATGATCATGGAACTGCGTTCTCAGGCAGTGCGTAAACTGGCACCGGAAAACGATCCGCTGAAGATCGGCATGGGCTGGAAGGTGGACGACCTTGCAAAGCCCCAGATCATGGTGGAGAGTACCTTTGGCGACAGCCACCCCGGCAGCGCCCATCTGGATCAGTTCGTGAAGGAGGCTGTACAGGCAGTCAACACCCACGGCGGCAAGGCTGCACGCTATTTTGCAACCGATATGTGCGACGGCATCGCACAGGGCCACGACGGCATCAACTACTCGCTGCCCCACCGTGACGCCATCGTGAATCTGGTGGAGGCTCAGGCCAACGCCACCGTGTACGACGGCGGTGTGTTCATCGCCAGCTGCGACAAGTCCATGCCCGCCATGCTGATGAGCATTGGCCGCCTGAAGGATATGAGCGCCATCGTGGTCACCGGCGGCGTGATGGAGGCCCACACCCTGCCCAAGAAGTACGTGGTCAACGACCCCGCCTGCGCCATCAACGACCTGCTGACGCTGGAACAGATCGGCAAGTTCGACGCATGGGAAAAGACCGGCGTCATCCCCAACGAACAGCTGGACTACTACAAGCACAACGCCTGCCCCAGCTGCGGTGCCTGCTCCTTTATGGGCACCGCTTCCACCATGCAGATCATGGCCGAGGCACTGGGCCTGATGCTGCCGGGCACCGCCCTGATGCCCGCCACCGCCCCGGAGCTGAAGCAGGCCGCCTACGATGCCGGCGTTCAGGTGATGAAGCTGGTAGCCGAGGGCATCAAGGCCAAGGACATCGTTACCATGAAGAGCTTTGAAAACGCCATCATGGTGCACGCCGCCATCTCCGGCTCCACCAATGCCACCATGCACCTGCCCGCCATCGCCCACGAGTTCGGCTTTGAGATCGACGCTGATACCTTTGACCGGATGCACCGCGGCGCACACTATCTGCTGAACATCCGTCCCTCCGGCGACTGGCCTGCACAGTACTTCTACTATGCAGGCGGCGTGCCCCGCGTGATGGAAGAAATCAAGTCCATGCTGCATCTGGACGTGATGACCGTCACCGGCAAGACGCTGGGCGAAAATCTGGAAGAGCTGAAGAAGAACGGCTTCTACGAGCACTGCGACGAGATCCTGCAGGAAAAGACCAAGGGTCTGGGCATCAAAGTCACCCGCGAGGACATCATCCACAGCTTTGACAACGCCAAGGGCACCGACGGCAGCATCGCCATTCTGAAGGGCAATCTGGCCCCGGAGGGCAGCGTCATCAAGCACACCGCCTGCCCCAGGAACATGTTCCACGCCACCCTGCGCGCAAAGCCCTTTGACAGCGAGGAAGAGTGCATCAGCGCTGTTCTGAACAAGCAGGTCCAGCCCGGCGACGCCATCTTCATCCGTTACGAAGGCCCCCGCGGCAGCGGCATGCCCGAGATGTTCTACACCGGCGAGGCCATCTGCGCCGACCCCAAGCTGGCTTCCAGCGTAGCCCTCATCACCGACGGCCGCTTCTCCGGCGCAAGCCGCGGCCCGGTCATCGGCCATGTCAGCCCGGAGGCTGCAGTGGGCGGCCCCATCGCTCTGGTGGAAGAGGGCGACCTCATCCGCATCGATGTGCCGAACCGTCAGCTTGCCATCGTGGGCGTGAACGGTGAGGAAAAGACCCCCGAAGAGATGGAGGCCATCCTTGCCCAGCGCCGTGCCAACTGGAAGCCCAAGGCTCCCAAATACACCAAGGGCCTGCTGAAGCTCTACTCTCAGCACGCCGTCAGCCCCATGAAGGGCGCTTACATGGAGTAAGAGACGCTCCTGCGGAGGCTGGACACAAACTCAAAAATCAACTGCTCAGCGATGTTTTACTGAACGGTCTGGTGAAGGTTACGCCAAAAATAAAAAAGCGGATATTGCTTCGTCTATAAAAATCCATCGGAATCCGGTGTCCGTCTGCGGGGACGGCGCTGAAATAAGACCCAAAGCAAACATAACATCAAAAATGGAGGATATGTTTATGACAGCTGTTGCAACCCCGGACGCCGCACGGCTCGTGTTCGCCGCAGTGGCGGGCCTGATCCTTTTGCTCATCCTTATCATCAAGTTCAAAGTGCATGCCATGATCTCCATCCTGATCGGTGCGGTGGGCATCGGCCTGATGGCCGGTATGCCCCTGTCTGACATCATCGGCTCGGTCAACGAAGGCATCGGCAACACCTTAAAGGGCATCGCTCTTCTGGTGGGCCTTGGCTCCATGTTCGGCGCCATTCTGGAAGAATCCGGCGGCGCACAGACGCTGGCCGTGACCATGGTGCGCAAGTTCGGCGACGAAAAAGCCGCATGGGCGCTGGGCATCACGGGTCTGGTGGTGGCCATGCCGGTGTTCTTTGATGCCGGTCTGATCATCCTGATCCCGCTGGCCTTCTCGCTGGCAAAGCGCACCAAGCGCTCGGTCCTGTACTATGTTATCCCCCTGCTGGCCGGTCTGGCTGTCGGCCACGCCTTCATCCCTCCCACGCCGGGCCCCGTTCTGGTGGCCAGCATGCTGGGCGTTGATCTGGGCTGGGTCATCCTCATCGGCATCTTCTGCGGCATCTTCGCCATGATCGCTGCCGGTCCCATCTGGGGCTCCATCTGCGGCAAGAAGTATATGATCGAGGTGCCTGAGCACGTTGCACAGCAGGCAGATATCGACGAGAGCAAGCTGCCCAAGTTTGGCACCATCGTGGGCATCATCCTGATCCCGCTGGTCCTCATCATCGCAAACTCTGTGGCAAAGGTGGTGCCCGCTCTGGCTGGCATCCAGCCCGTTCTGGCCTTCCTCGGCGAGCCCTTCATGGCTCTGCTGCTGGCTACCATCGCTGCCATGTATCTGCTGGGCACCCGTCACGGCTATAACAATGCCCAGCTGGAAAAGATCATGACCAAGTCCCTTGAGCCCACCGGCATGATCCTGCTGGTCACCGCCTGCGGCGGCGTGCTGCGCTACATGCTGCAGAACTCCGGTCTGGGCGATGTCATCGGCAACGCCGTGGCAAACGCCAGCCTGCCGCTGGTGCTGGTGGCCTTCATCGTGGCTGCTCTGGTGCGCATCTCTGTTGGTTCCTCTACCGTGGCTATGACCATGGCAGCCGGTATCATCTCCGCAATGCCCGGCATCAGCGAGCTGAGCCCGCTGTATCTGGCCTGCGTCACCGCTGCCATCGCCGGCGGCTCCACCGTGTGCTCTCACTTCAACGACTCCGGCTTCTGGCTGGTGAAGAGCCTGGTGGGCATGGATGAAAAGACCACCCTCAAGACCTGGACCATCATGGAAACTCTGGTGGGCGGCGTCGGCTTCCTGGTGGCACTGGTCATCTCCTTCTTTGCCTGATCATCCTCATCTGCGGGGCTGTGCCTGCACACAGTCTGCGCAATGCTTTGCAAATTCCTGAAATCTCCTCAGCACAGCAGACCCCCGGGCGGTGAACCGCCCGGGGGTCTGCTGCTTTCTGTATTATAAAAGAGGCAGGTCCGGCCCGGAGGCCAGCTGGATAAAGGCGTCCATTTCCCGGGTGCAGCATTTATCCTTGTGGTAGAACATCTGGCGGTACATGGTCAACCGGAAGTCCGACACCTCCAGAATGCGCAGATCTCCTCTGGACGCAGGCTCGGCCACAGCGAAGCGCGGCAGCAGGGAAATGCCGGAGGAGCGCTCCAGCATCTTGATGATAAAGGAGGTATCGCTGATCTCAAGGCTGGGGGTCAGCTCGATCTGGCGGGAAGCCAGAAACCGGTCAAAGGTGCGGCGGTAGTTGGCATTGCGTTCGGTGAGGAAAAAGGGCTTGTCCAGAAGCTCTGCCACCCGGTAGGGCCCGGGGTGGCCCAGATCGATGTCCGGCGACGCCGCAAACACCACTTCTTCCGGGATCTCGTTGCATTTGTGCCAGCTGTTGGAGTAGCGGGGCTCGTCCAGAATGCAGATCAGGTCCACCTGACCGCGCTCCATTTTTTCAATGAGCTCTTCCGGGGAGCCGGTAGTGATCCGCAGGCTGACCTTGGGGTGCTCCAGCCGGAACTGATGCATCAGGCCGGGCAGACGGAAAAAGCAGAGGGATTCCAGTGTGCCGATATGCAGGCAGCCCTCCAGCTCGGCGTCCTCGCTCAAGGCGCGGCGGGCGTTGTGGATGGTGTCCAGAATGCTGTTGGCGTATTCCAGAAAGCACTGGCCCTGTGCGGTCAGGATCACCCGCTTGCCCATGCGGTCGAACAGGCGCACGCCCAGCTCTTCTTCCAGCGCCTTGATCTGCACGGTAACGGCAGACTGGGAATAGCCCAGACTTTCCGCTGCCTTGGAAAAGCTCTGGAACTGGGCGGCACGGATCAGGGTGTTCAGCTGGCGCACTTCCATGACAAAGCTCCTTTGCTATTAAGATTTTTAAACTATAACTTTATTTTTATGAATTTGAATCATGCGTATGTCTATGTTAAACTAAATGTGTCAACACGTCAAGTAAAAATTTGACGTTTCGTGAAAGGCTGGCCGTGCGGGCTGCGGTGGAGAGAGCGCTGTCAGGTGCCGCACAAAGGTCAGAATAGGAAAAGGAGGATTTTATTCTTATGGAAAAGAAAAAATTCAAGCTCGGACTGCTGCCGAAGCTGCTCATCGCCATCGTGCTGGGCATCATCATCGGCCAGTTCTTCCCGGTGTGGTTCTGCCGGGTCGTCGTCACGGCATCCAGCATCTTCAGCTCGTTCCTGAAGTTCATCATCCCGCTGATGATCGTGGCCTACGTCACCATGGGCATTGCCGACCTGAAGAGCGGCGCAGGCAAGCTGCTGCTCATCACGGTGGCTCTGGCCTACGGCTCCACCCTGATCGCAGGCTCGGCATCCTATCTGGTGTCTGCAAGCCTGTTCCCCAGCTTCATGAGCGAAGGCGCTCTGGAACAGATCGCCGCCACGGCTGACAACTCTCTGGCCAGCTACATCTCCATCTCCATCCCTCCGCTGCTGGACACCCTGTCTGCCGTGGTGCTGGCCTTCGTGCTGGGCCTGTGCATGTCCACCTTGCGCGGCAAGACCATCGGTGATACACTTTATAATAGCATGAAGGACTTCTCCGGCATCATTGATCAGGTGCTGCACAGCGTCATCATCCCGCTGCTGCCCCTGTACGTCTGCGGTACCTTCATCGACATGACTAAGTCCGGCAAGACCTACGCCATTCTGGGCATCCTGTGGAAGGTGTTCCTGGTGGTCATCATCATGCATCTGGTCTGCATCTTCCTGCAGTTCTGCGTTGCAGGCGCTGTGAGCCACAAGAGCCCCTTCAAGATGATCCGCAACCAGATCCCCGGTTACACCACCGCTCTGGGCACTCAGTCCTCTGCAGCCACCATCCCGGTCAACCTGCAGTGCGCTGCGGCTGATGGCGTGAGCGAGCAGATCCGCAACTTCGTGGTGCCTCTGTGCGCCAACATCCACATGGCAGGCTCCATGATCACCATTACCGCCTGCGCAACTGCCGTCTGCCTGATGAACCAGCTGCCCATCAGCCTTGCTACCGTGGTGCCCTTCATCATGACGCTGGGCGTTGCCATGGTGGCTTCTCCCGGTGCTCCCGGCGGCTCCATCATGACCGCTCTGCCCTTCCTGTACATGATCTTTGGCGCTGAGGCCGGTGACCCCAATGGCCCCATCTGCGCCATCATGGTGGCTCTGTACATCACGCAGGATTCCTTCGGCACTGCCTGCAACGTCTCTGGCGACAACGCCATCGGCGTTATCGTGGAGACCATCTACCAGAAGTTCATCAACAAGAGCAGCGCAAGCGTCTGATGCGCGGCGCGCGGTTCTTGACCTGACAGGAGTGACACCCCATGGCATTTATCAGTGTTTTTGATGTTCTGGGCCCGAACATGATCGGCCCTTCCAGCTCCCACACCGCAGGCGCGGAGATCATCGCCTTTCTGGCACAGAAGATGATCGCCCCGCCGCTGAAGCGGGCGGACTTTACCCTCTACGGTTCCTTTGCCAAGACCTACCACGGCCACGGCACCGACCGCGCCCTGCTGGGCGGCATCATGGGATTTTCGGCCGATGATACCCGCATCCGGGATTCCTTTGCCATTGCCACCGACCGCGGCCTTGGCTACAGCTTCACCCCCAATGAGGTGGAGACCGATATCCACCCCAACACGGTGGATATCCGCATGGAGAATGCGGCCGGTCAGGTAATGACCGTGCGCGGTGAATCGCTGGGCGGCGGCAAGGTGCGCATCGTGCGGATCAACGGCGTGGAGGTGGACTTTACCGGCGAGTACAATGCCCTCATCGTGGTGCAGAAGGACAAGCCCGGCGTGGTGGCGCATATCTCAAAGATCCTCAGCGACCGCGGCGTGAATATCGCATTCATGCGTCTGTTCCGCGAGGGAAAGGGACACACGGCTTACACCATCGTGGAGTCGGATGAGCGCCTGCCCGAGGGTGTGGATCAGCTGCTGCTGGCAAACCCGAACATCAACGATGTAATGGTCGTGCAGCCGTAAGGAGGGACGAGCGATGAACATGGATTTCAAGTCCGCCAAGGAGCTGCTGGACCTGTGCGAGGAAAACCAACTGCCCATTTCGGAAGTGATGCGCCAGCGGGAATGCATTCTGGGCGAAGTGCCCCGGGATGCTGTGGATCACCGCATGGCAAAGGCATGGGAGATCATGCGCGCTTCTGCCACCCAGCCGCTGAAAAAGCCCATCAAATCCATGGGCGGGCTCATTGGCGGCGAGGCCAAAAAGCTGGAAACACATTATAATAAGAAGAAAAACATCTGCGGCGATGTGCTGCAGAAGGCCATGACCTACGCCATGGCCGTGCTGGAAGTGAACGCTTCCATGGGCCTGATCGTGGCTGCACCCACCGCAGGTTTTGCAGGCGTGGTGCCGGGCATGATGCTGGCGCTGCAGGAGTGCTACCGCATCTCCGACCAGCGCATCGTGGATGCCCTGTTCAACGCCGGTGCCGTGGGCTATCTTGCCATGCGCAACGCCACCGTGGCCGGTGCCGTGGGCGGCTGTCAGGCCGAGGTGGGCATTGCGTCCGCCATGGCTGCTTCTGCCGCCGTGGAGCTGATGGGCGGCGACCCGCAGCAGTGTCTGGATGCGGCTTCCACCGTGCTGATGAACATGCTGGGCCTTGTGTGCGACCCCGTAGGCGGGCTGGTGGAGTACCCCTGCCAGAACCGCAACGCTGCCGGTGTGGCCAACGCCCTCATTGCAGCGGAACTGTCCCTGAGCGGCATCCGCCAGCTGATCCCCTTCGACCAGATGCTGGACGCCATGTACGCCGTGGGCAAGCGCCTGCCTGCCGAGCTGCGCGAGACCGCCCTTGGCGGCTGTGCCGCCACCCCCGCCGCCTGTGCCGCCTGCGGCCTGTGCAGCGGAAACTGATCTTTCAACATGCAGCGCCGCCGGTGTGGAAACGCCCGGCGGCGTTTTTGCGCATTCATGACCGGAAATGCCGGCCCAAAGGGTGGAACTTTGCATCTTTTTGTGCAAACACGCCGAAAAGATGGCCGGGATGACTGGCGCTTGTCTGCGAAATGTGATAAACTAAATGCAGAAGTGCTCTGCGCAGCCCGTGCAGAGCGGCAAAAAAGATGATAAGTGAGGTCGTTTGTGATGAAGATCATTCGTGCAAAAGATTATGCGGATATGTCCCGCAAGGCAGCCAATATCATTTCGGCACAGGTCATTATGAAGCCCAACTGCGTGCTGGGTCTGGCGACCGGCGGCACCCCCGTGGGCGCGTATGCACAGCTGGTGGACTGGTACAACAAAGGCGATTTGGATTTCTCCGAGGTCACTACTGTCAATCTGGATGAGTACCGCGGCCTGCCCAAGGAGCACCCCCAGAGCTACTGGTATTTCATGAACGAGAACCTGTTCAGCAAGGTGAATATCGACCCGGCCAAGACCAACCTGCCGGACGGCACCAATCTGGACACTGCCGCCGAGTGTGCCCGCTACAATGGCATCATCCACAAGCTGGGCGGCATCGACCTGCAGCTGCTGGGCATCGGCCCCAATGGTCATATCGGCTTCAATGAGCCGGGCGAAGCCTTTGAGCTGGAGACCCACTGTGTGGACCTTGCGCCCACTACCATCGAAGCCAACAAGCGCTTCTTTGACGGCAACGAGGCCCTTGTCCCCAAACAGGCATACACCATGGGCATCAAGACCATCATGCAGGCACGCAAGGTGCTGGTGGTAGCCAACGGTAAAGCCAAGGCACAGGCCGTCAAGGACGCCGTGACCGGCCCTGTGACCCCTGCCTGCCCCGGCAGCATCCTGCAGCTGCATCCGGACTGCGTCCTTGTGGCAGACGAGGAAGCACTGAGCCTGATCTGATCGTTCCGCGCTCTGACTGCCGCACGGTGCAATGCCGTGCGGCAGTTTTTTGCTGCCAACGGCTTTACAATCGCGTAAAAAGGCGGTATTCTTTATACGATACTTTTCTCAGGGAGGAAACCATGGATATCCGCCAGCTGCACTACTTTCTGGTATTGTGCGATGAAATGAATTACAGCCGCGCGGCACAGCGGCTGTTTTTGTCACGGCAAGCACTGCGGCAGAGCATCTCTGCGCTGGAAGCCGAGCTGTGCGGGCCGCTGTTCCTCAGCGCCCACCACAGGCTCACCCTTACCGACCGCGGCATGAGCCTGCAGCGCCATGCCGCGCCGGTGGTGGAGCAGTTCCAGCAGATGCAGGCATCCCTGCGGGCCGAGATCCAGTCGGCACAGCCGGTACGCATCGGCATCAGCGTGTCGCTGGTGCCGGACTACCTGCCCGGGCTGGAGACCCAGCTGGACAAGTTCCGCCAGCAGTACCCCCATGTGGAGATGCGCTTCCGCATGATGGACAACGATGCGGTGGCGGACGATGTGGAGCAGGGGGAGCTGGACGCGGGTCTGGTCATCGATCTGGGCTGCGCTGCGCCGGTGCTGGCCCGCACCACCCTGCGGGCAGACCCCGCCTGCCTGCTGGTGCCCCGGGGGCACGCGTTCTGGGATAAGGAGAGCATCCCGCTGGCAGAGCTGCGGGGTCAGCGGGTGCTGCTGCCCAGCCTGCGGCAGGATCTGTTCAGCCCGCTGTGGTCGGCCTGCGCCCGGGCGGGCTTTGCGCCGAATGCGGAGATCGGCCCCAGCTTCTATCAGGCCTATTACCTTGTGCAGGAGCAGCTGTGCACCTGTCTGACCCGCTACGAGCCGGGTGCCCGGCGGGAGCTGGACCGCGTGCGGGATGTGCTGCTGGAAGACCTGCCCCCGCTGTGCGTCTCTCTGGTGCAGCGGCGGGATCATTCCTCTGCCTACATCGACCTGCTGCGCGGCTACCTGATGGAGATGCTGGGTGGTTCGGCCAGCCTGCCGCCCCGCCGCGGACGGCCCGCAAAGCCGTTCTACAACTTCCCGGTGCTGTCCAGCGCTGCGGCAAAGGCTGCACCGGCCCACCCGGTGCCCGGCACCCAGCTGGACTTTGCCGGCGGCACCAACTTCCGGGAGCTGGGCGGCTATGAAGCCGACGAGGGCAAGCATGTGAAGTGGGGCCAGATCTGGCGCGGTATCCCTACTTGCAAGCTCACCGGGGAGGCCGACCGCGCGAAGCTGGATGCGCTGGGCCTGCGCCTGATCCTTGATCTGCGCAGCACGGAAGAGGCCCGCAGAGAGCCGGACTATGTGCCGGACGGCGCACGGCTGGTGCAGATCTGCGGCCTGTGCGCCGAGGATGGCCGCGAGATCTCCTTTGCGCCGGATGACATCGCCGCCCTGATGAATGGCCGCAAGGAGAACCCGGACGGCAGCTTTTTTGTGGAGACCATGTACGAGCGGATGCTGTTTGGCAATAAGGCTTTCAAGGAGCTGTTCCGCGCACTGGAAGCGGGCGAGACCCCCATCCTGTTCCACTGCTCGGCAGGAAAGGACCGCACCGGCGTGGCGGCCATGCTCATCCTGCTGGCACTGGGCGCGTCGGATGAGACCATCTGCGCGGACTATGAGCGCACGAACCTCTGCCGCAAGGCGGAGATCGAAGCACGCCTGGCAGCCCACGCCGATGAGATCGCCAGAGACCCCCGCCGCGAGAACTTCCACCGCAGTGCGGCGGGCGTCAGCCCGGAGGCAGCCCCCTTTGTGCTGCGCACCATCCGCGCAAAATACGGCAGCGCAGAAAATTATCTGGAAGCCGAATACGGCCTGACCCCGGCGCGCCTGATGCGGCTGCGCAGGATGTATCTGGAATAATATTTTTTGTTGTATATCGTGAGAAACCGGCATGGAAATCTTGAATTTCATGCCGGTTTCTGCTATTCTGTGAATCACAAAAGACATTTTCCTGCAGAAACGGCGCTTTTACGGCGCACAAAGGAGAAACTGACGATGAAACATACCCCCCCCCCGTAAGATCTCCCGCAGAACATTCCTGAAAACCGGTGCGGTTGCCGCAGCGGTCATGGCCTGCGCCGGTGCACTGAGCGCCTGCTGGGTACCGGTGGACGGTAATAGCGATATCGTGGTGACCGAAAAGATCAAAACGATCGAGGGCGTGAAATATACGATGTCGGTCGACATCATCACAGGTATAAACTTTAACCTGAATGCAGAAGCCGGAGAGGGCGTGGCTGCACCGATTTTTGATGAGAATAAGTTCAGCGTATCGTTCTATAGCGATAAAAAGAAAGGATACTATATTCAGGACGCAAAAGCTGATAGCTTTACTTTTAATAAGGAAAACGGTTCCTGCTGGGGCCGCGTATCTTCGAGCACAGTAGAGAATGCAGCCGGAATCGGCTTTGTCGATTCTGACTTTACCACGAATGACCGGGTCGAGGTGAAGTATCAGCTCGCCCCGGGAAAGAACATCATCTGGAAGATCGGGCTGGAAAGCACAGCAACTACCAGCGCGCGGTAAAAATCACGACCCGGCCCGGGCGGCGATGCCCGGGCCGGGCATTTTTGTTTTTCTGTACAAAATATTGCACGCGGGACAGGCTTTTCCTCTTGACAAGCGGGCAAATGTTTCGTACTATAAATAGTAGTATGGAATAAAAGACGCTGTGTGCAGGTCGTTCCCGTGACGCGTGTCCCTTACAGGCAGAGCCTGCCTGTTTTTATATAAGATAGAACCGTAGATAGAAAAGCTTGCAGCCTGTTCGTGCGGCATTTGCCGTGCGTGTGGTCTTGTTGCCACTTTTTGCATTGAAAGCTCACTTATAAAAAATGTTTGCAGCCTACACCTGCCCTACAGCGTCTCCTGCTTATGATTCAGAATTTTGAATTTTAACAAAGGAGAGTGAAATGCGATGTCCACGATCATCTGGATCGTGATCTTGATCGTCGCGCTTGCTGCGGGCATCGGTGCAGGCTATTTTATTGGTTACAACAACCGTAAAAAGACCGCCGAAGCCCAGATCGGCAGCGCGGAAGCCGAGGCCACCCGTCTGGTGAACGAAGCGATCAAGACCGCAGAACAGAAGCGCAAGGAAGCGGTTCTGGAAGCAAAGGACGAGGCCTTCAAGCTGAAGGCCGAGGTGGATGCCCAGAAGGCAGAAGCCGACAAGGAGATCAAACAGCGCCGTGCGGAGATCAGCCGTCAGGAGAACCGCATCGACCAGAAGGAGACCGCCCTCGACCGCAAGACCGAGGCGCTGGAACGCAAGGAAGAAGAGCTGAAAAAGCGTTCCGCTGAGGCCGAAGAGCGTCTGGCGGAGATCGACGCCCTGCGTGCCAAGGAGATGGAGCGTCTGGAAACGCTGGCCGGTCTGAGCCAGGAGGATGCCCGCGAAGTGCTGTTGCACAAGGTGGACGAGGAGCTGACCCACGAAAAGGCAGTGCGCGTTGCCGCCTATGAGACCGACCTGAAGGAGAACTGCGACAACATTGCACGCAACCTGATCGGTCAGGCCGTCAGCCGCTGCGCTGCCGACCACTGCAGCGAGACCACCGTCAGCGTGGTGCCGCTGCCCAGCGACGAAATGAAGGGCCGCATCATCGGCCGCGAGGGCCGCAACATCCGTGCGCTGGAAACGGCTACCGGTGTGGACCTGATCATCGACGATACCCCGGAGGCCATCACCCTGTCCTCCTTCGACCAGACCCGCCGCGAGGTTGCCCGCATGACGCTGGAACGACTGATCGGCGATGGCCGCATCCACCCCGCCCGCATTGAGGAGACGGTGGAAAAGTGCCGCCACGATCTGGAGCTGCAGATGAAGCGCGAGGGCGAGCGTGCCGTGATGGAGCTGGGCATCCATGGCCTGCACCCCGACCTCATCAAGCTGATCGGCCGACTGAAGTACCGCACCAGCTTTGGCCAGAACGCCCTGACCCACAGCATGGAGGTGGCATGGGTGGCCGGTCTGCTGGCAGGCGAAATGGGTGTGAATGTGACCATGGCACGCCGTGCCGGTCTGCTGCATGATATCGGCAAGGCACTGGATCACGAGATCGAGGGCAGCCATGTGCAGATCGGTGTGGATATCTGCCGCAAGTATAAGGAAAATACCCAGATCATCCATGCCATTGAGGCCCACCACGGCGACGTGGAGCCCAAGACCCCGCTGGCCTTCATCATTCAGGCTGCCGACGCCATCAGCGCTGCACGCCCGGGTGCCCGCCGCGAGAATGTGGAAAGCTACGTCAAGCGTCTGGAAAATCTGGAGGAGATCTCTTCCAGCTTTGAGGGTGTGGAGCAGGCCTTTGCCGTGCAGGCAGGCCGCGAAGTGCGCATCATGGTAAAGCCTGACGTCATCAGCGACGATCAGGTGATCCTGCTGGCACGCTCCATTGCCAAGAAGATCGAGGATACGCTGGATTACCCCGGCCAGATCAAGGTCAACGTCATCCGCGAGAGCCGCGCTGTGGAATACGCAAAATAAAGATTTGGGATCAGAGGGCCGCTGTACGATTGGGTGCAGCGGCCCTTTTTGCTGCGGAAAGCACTTGCGATCCGGCTGCAAAAAGGGTATCATGGAGAAAAACAGCTCGAAAGGGGAGACCACCGCATGAAACACACAAGGATGATCCTGACGGCGCTGATGGCGGCGGCACTGGCGCTGGCTGTGCTGGCCGGATGCAGCAGCGTGCTGGCAGGTACGGTGCACGAGGATACGGAGCAGGCCGCGGCCCTGATGAAGGAGATCGACACCGGTCTTGCCTACAGCACAGAGCTGGAAGCTTCGGCCAGCCGTCTGGCAGAATGGCTGGTGGAAGAACCCGGACAGCTGGGCACCCAGTCCGGCCTGCTTGCCCGCAAGGTGGAGCTGACAGCGGACTCCGGCAACATGACGGATACGGACCTGAATTCTTTTATCGATCATTCCAGCATATCCTCCAACATCTGGGTCAATATCCCCATCAGCGTGACCATCGGCCTTGTGCTGGATAACCAGAGCCGGGCCTTTACCGGCTACCTGTATGCACCGGCTGCCGGTCAGGCTGCCCGGAGCCTGAGCCGCTGCGCGGCAGGCTGCAGCCGGATGGGCGCTGTGTTCATCCAGTACGGCGGCGAGACCTATGTGGTGGCGCTGTTTGCGTAAAGAATAAAAGCTGATTTCCCTGCCGGAACCATGGGCCCCGGCAGGGATTTTTTGTGCTCTGCATGTGGACAGGAAAAACCGCAGAAGGCTGTTTTATGCGCAGAAAACACGAATAAACAGATGAAAATTCTTCATTTGTTTGCCTGAAAAACACAAAAAACTCATGTTTTCATGAAACTGTATTTTCTGGGAATACACCGCATCTTCAAATCTGCACAAAAATAAAAACATATTTTTCACTGACCATTGGTCAAAGCACAGAAAAACAGCCGGAAGCCTTTCTTTTTTAGGCGGAACAGCGTATAATGCGGGTATCGCACAAAGGTGTGCAAGGCTCCGGAGGAGGAGTATAAAAACCTTTGTGCATTTTTTAGAACTTACTGCTTTACCACAATAAAGCAATGAGGCATGAGAGAGAGGGAAAAAATATGAAATTCGATCGTCGTATTTCTCGCCGCAGCTTCCTGGCTGCTGCAGGCGTATCGGCTGCTGCACTGGCTCTGACTGCCTGCGGCGGCTCTTCCAGCACCGCTGCTTCCGGCTCCACCGCTGCTTCTGGTGCAGCCGCCTCTGCTGAGGGTGGTGTGCTGAACGTCATGCTGGAGACCGAAGTCCAGTCTCTGGACCCCCAGCTGGCTACCGACGGCACCTCCTTTGAGGTCATCGCCAACTACACCGACGGCCTGATGCAGATGGATGCGAACGGTGCAGCTGTGGAGGCTCTGGCAGAGAGCTATGAGCTGAGCGAGGACGGCAAGACCTACACCTTCCACCTGAAGGATGCAAAGTGGTCCAATGGCGATGCCGTTACCGCAGCCGACTTCGTGTTTGGCTGGCAGCGTGCTGTTGACCCCGCAAACGCATCCGAGTATGCCTACATGCTGAGCGATATCGGTCAGGTGGTCAACGCCGCCGACATCATTGCAGGCAGCAAGCCTGTCACCGATCTGGGCATCACCGCAGTGGACGACAAGACCCTGAAGGTGGAGCTGAATGTTCCGGTCAGCTACTTCCTGAGCCTGATGTACTTCCCCACCTTCTACCCCATGAACCAGAAGTTCTTTGAGAGCTGCGGCGATACCTACGGCACCAGCGCAGACACCGTGCTGTCCAACGGTGCATTCGTGCTGACCAGCTATGAGCCGGCCGCCACCGCTTTTGAGCTGGTGAAGAACGCCGACTACTACGATGCTGACCGCATTGCTCTGGACGGCCTGAACTATCAGGTCATCAAGGACAGCCAGCAGGCTCTGATGAGCTATCAGAACGGCGATCTGGATATCACTCTGCTGAACGGCGAGCAGGTGGAGCAGGTCAAGGACGACCCCGAGTTCACCAGCGTGGGCGCCGGCTACCTGTGGTACATCAGCCCCAACATGGATGCTGTGCCGGAGCTGGCAAACCTGAACCTGCGCCGTGCCATCACCTTTGCACTGGATCGTGATTCCATCACCAATGACGTGCTGAAGGACGGCTCTTCTCCCGCCTACACCGCAGTGCCCGCACAGTTCGCCACCGGCCCGGATGGCAGCGATTTCAGCGCCGACCAGACCAAGTTTGCAGAGTTCTGCGCATACGATCCCGACAAGGCTGCAGAGTACTACGAGCAGGCTAAGGCTGAGCTGGGCAAGGATTCCTTCTCCTTCACCATGGTCGTCGATGCCGACGATGCTCCCCAGAAGGTCGCTCAGGTCGTTCAGGAGCAGCTGCAGACCACTCTGCCCGGCTTTACTCTGGAGCTGAAGGTGGAGCCCAAGAAGCAGCGCGTGCAGGATATGCAGGACGGCAACTTTGAGATCGGCCTGACCCGCTGGGGCCCCGACTACGCCGATCCCATGACCTATCTGGGCATGTGGGTCACCGGCAACTCCAACAACTACGGTCTGTGGAGCGACGCTGACTACGATGCCATCATCGCAGAGTGCACCACCGGTGATCTGTGCACCGATCCCGAGGGCCGCTGGGAAGCCATGTATGACGCCGAGTCCATCGTGCTGGAGCAGGCCGCCATCTTCCCGCTGTATGGTCAGTGCAACGCCGAGATGATCTCTTCTGCCGTGACCGGCGTGGACTTCCACCCGGTTGCTCTGAACCGCGTCTACAAGGACGCAAAGAAGAGCGTCTGATCCTGATCGAGAACTGAAATGCCGCACAGTGGCAGCGTGATTGCCGCTGTGCGACTTTTTGGCTTTTGCACTGTCCGCGTGCGGCGCACGGCTGACCACGGCAGGCGGGAGCAGTTCTGCCCCGTGCGGGGCGGAGAAGAAACTTTAAGGGGGTCTACCCAACGTGAAAAAATACACGCTCAAGCGTATCATCACTTCGTTGTTTACGCTGCTGGCCATCCTGCTGGTGTTGTTCATCCTCATGCAGCTGATGCCCGGTTCGCCCTTCAACGATGAAAAGCTGACGCCGGAAATGCGCGCATCCCTGTACGCAAAGTACGGTCTGGATCAGCCCATTTATGTACAGTTCTTCCGCTATGTGACCAACATGCTGCGCGGTGACTTCGGCGTCAGCTACAATATCTCCAAGAACACGCCCATCTCCCAGCTGATCCAGTCCCGTCTGCCCATTTCCATCCGTGTGGGCGGCATGGCTGTTACACTGGGTGCCATCGTGGGCCTTGTGCTCGGCATCATTGCAGCCCTCAAGCGGGACACCATCTTCGACACTCTGGCCACCATTATCTCGGTCATTGGCGTGTCGGTGCCGTCTTACGTGATCGCACTGGCCCTGAGCTATACCTTTGGCTTCAAGCTCAAGTGGTTCCCCATGCTGTTCTCCGCAAAGGATGTGTTCGGCTCCAGTGTGCTGCCCAGCATCTCGCTGTCCATGTTCACCATGGCTTCCATTGCCCGCTTTACCCGCAGTGAAATGATCGAGGTTCTGGACTCCGATTATATGCTGCTGGCCGAGAGCAAGGGCATTTCCGGCCCGGCGCTGATCTTCCGCCACGCGCTGCGCAATGCGCTGATCCCCATTATCACCGTGCTGGCCCCGCTGATCGTGGACCTGATGACCGGCTCGCTGGTGGTGGAGAAGATCTTTGCCATTCCCGGTGTGGGCAGCCTGCTGGTGACGGCCATCCAGTCCAACGACTACAATGTGGTCATCAGCCTGAGCTTTATCTACAGCGCCATGTACATTGGCATCATGCTGGTCGTTGACCTGCTGTACGG
Organism: Faecalibacterium sp. 3; assembly: GCF_048323735.1. NCBI lineage: Bacteria > Bacillati > Bacillota > Clostridia > Eubacteriales > Oscillospiraceae > Faecalibacterium > Faecalibacterium sp. 3. The sequence continues at coordinate 415,134 of NZ_JBLWFN010000001.1, read as the reverse complement.
CATCATCGACCCGCGCATCCGCTTGGCAAAGGGGGACGACTGATATGGCAGAAAAAGCGATTCACCTGGGCGGCGAAGCCACGGCTGATGCCATCGTCAGCGCAGTGGATACCATGTATTCCGAGCATACCTTCAACGAGAAGGACTTTGCGCTCAAGCATAACGACGCAGAGATCGCAATGGACTCGAACTTTGCCGCACAGAGCTTCTGGAAGGATGTGCGGGTGCGCTTCTTCCGCAAAAAGAGCGCGGTGCTCGGCCTGATCCTCGTGGTCTTTATCGTGCTGCTGGCGGCATTTGGCCCCGGCATGAACGAGTATACCTACTCCGGTCAGGAGCTGAGCCAGAAAAACTTTGCGCCCCGCGTGCAGGTGCTGGAAAACTTCGGCATCTTCAACGGTGACGAGAAAATGAGCACCACCACCGGTTCCAAGACGGTCAATGCCTATGTGGAAAAGGGCAAGGAGGATGTCTACTACTGGTTCGGCAGCGACACCTATGGCCGCGATATCTGGACCCGCACCTGGGAGGGTGCCCGCGTGTCCCTGATCATCGCGGTTGCCGCCGCCATCATCGATATGGTCATCGGCATGAGCTACGGCCTGATCTCCGGCTACTTTGGCGGCAAGGTGGATATGATGATGCAGCGTTTTCTGGAAGTTGCCAACGGCATTCCCCGTCTGGTGATCGTCACGCTGCTTTTGCTGGTGCTCAAGCCCGGCATGATCACCATTATCTTTGCCCTGATGCTCACCGAGTGGGTGGGCATGAGCCGCATTGCCCGCGCTGAGATGCTCAAGCTGAAGGATCAGGAGTTCGTGCTGGCTTCCCGCACGCTGGGCGCAGGCAGCTTCTTCATCATCTTCAAGGAAGTGCTGCCCAACATCATCGGACCCATCATCACGCAGGTCATGTTCAGCATCCCCACCGCAATTTTCACTGAGGCATTCCTGTCCTTTGTGGGTCTGGGCATCCCGGTGCCGCAGTGCTCGCTGGGTTCTCTGATCAGCGAGCTGTACAACAGCTTTACCACCCATCCCTATCAGATCATCCCGCCGATGGTGGTCATGAGTCTGCTGATGATGAGCTTCAACCTCGTGGCCGACGGCCTGCGCGAGGCTCTGGACCCCAAGATGAAGAGTATGTAAGGAGGAACACCCCATGCCTGAAAAGAAAAAAGAACAGGTCTTGTCGGTGCGAGACCTTGATATCACCTTTAAGACCACCGCAGGCCCGGTGCACGCCATCCGCGGCGTGAACATCGACCTGTACAAGGGCGAAACGGTGGCGCTGGTAGGCGAATCCGGTTCCGGCAAGTCCGTTACCATGAAGGCCGCCATGGGCATTCTGGCACAGAACGCCATTGTGAACAGCGGCTCCATCCAGTTCAGCTACCATCACGCCGACGGCAGCCCCGAGACGGTGAACCTGCTGCAGAAGGACAAAAAGTGGATCCGCCGCCACATCAACGGCAAGCGCATCGCCATGGTGTTTCAGGACCCCATGACCAGCCTTGACCCCACCATGCCCATCGGCAAGCAGATCATGGAGGGCATGCTGTGGCACTACAAGATGCCCAAGGATGCCGCCTACAAAAAGGCTGTGCAGCTGCTGGAAGAGGTGGGCATCACCGATGCCGAAAAGCGCATGAAGAGCTACCCGCACCAGCTGTCCGGCGGTATGCGCCAGCGTGTGGTCATTGCCATTGCACTGGCCTGCGACCCCGACCTGCTGATCTGCGACGAGCCCACCACGGCACTGGATGTGACCATTCAGGCCAAGATTCTGGAGCTGATCCGCAGCATCCAGCGTGAGCGCGGCATCTCGGTCATTTACATCACCCATGATCTGGGCGTTGTGGCAAAGGTGGCCGATTATGTGGACGTGATGTACGCAGGCAAGATCGTAGAGACCGGCACCATCGACGAGATCTTCTACGAGCCGCGCCACCCCTACACATGGGGCCTGCTTTCCGCCATGCCCGATCTGGACACCGCAGACGACCGTCTGTACACCATTCCGGGTTCGCCGCCGAACCTGCTGCATGAGAAGCAGGGCGATGCCTTTGCGCCGCGCAACCATTTTGCCCTGAACATCGACGACGAAGTGGACCCGCCCATGTTCAAGATCAGCGACACCCACTATGCAGCTACATGGCTGCTGGACCCCCGCGCACCCAAGGTGGACATGCCGCCTGAGCTTGCTCAGCGCATTGCCCGCATGCGTGCCGAGGCAGAAAAGATCAAGGAGGCGGAATAAATGGCAGGACAGAATGCTGCTCCGCTGCTGAAGGTCGAGGGCCTGAAGCAGTATTTCCGCGTGAGCAAGAGCTATACCGTCAAGGCTGTGGACAATGTCAGCTTTGAGATCTATCCCGGCGAGACCTATGGTCTGGTGGGCGAGTCCGGTTCCGGCAAGTCCACCATCGGCCGCAGCGTCATCCGCCTGTATGACCCCACTGCCGGCAAGATCACCTTTGAGGGGCAGGATATCAGCGGCAGGCTGAACCACAGCCAGAACAACACCCTGCGCACCCAGATGCAGATGATCTTTCAGGACCCCATGGCGTCCCTGAACCCCCGCAAAAAGGTGGAGGATATCATCGGCGAGGGTCTGGACATCCACCACATGTACAAGACCCGCGAAGAGCGCCGCGAAAAGGTGGAGAAAATTCTGGCCAAGGTGGGCCTTGCGCCCGAACATGCCGAGCGCTATCCCCACCAGTTCTCCGGCGGCCAGCGCCAGCGCGTGGGCATTGCCCGCGCCCTCATCATGAACCCCAAGCTCATCATCGCAGATGAGTGTATCTCGGCGCTGGATGTGTCCATTCAGGCACAGGTGGTCAACCTGATGAAGGATATCCAGCAGGAGACCGGCACGGCCTACCTGTTCATTGCGCACGACCTTTCCATGGTCAAGTACATTTCGGACCGCATCGGCGTGCTGCATCTGGGCCATCTGCTGGAGACGGGTACCACCGAAGAGATCTTCGAGAACCCCATCCATCCCTACACCCGCAGCCTGCTGTCGGCCATCCCGCTGCCGAACCCGGTGGTGGAAAAACGCCGCGTGGCTGAGACCTACGACTACGCATCTTCCGGCATCGACTACAATAAGGGCACCGATCACCTTGTGAGCGGCAGCCACTATGTCAAGTGCACCGACGAAGAGTTTGCAAAGTGGTGCAGATAAGAACAAAATGAGAAAGGCATCTGCAGCGCTGTTTCGTTGACCGAAACCACTGCAGATGCCTTTTGTTTGTCATGAACTGCATCCGACACTTTTTGACATTCCTACTGAAACGCCCCTTTTCCATTTTTTGCTCTGCCCGGCGGACACGTTTCCGCTGCGGCGGGCCGACTGATGTTTCCTATCCTCTGCTGCGGACCCCCTCTATCTGTCCGCAGCAGAACAACAAAATGCAAAAAAGCCCAGAGCGATACCGCTCCAGGTTCCTTTGTCTGTATGTACATATCATATTATAATGTCCGGGGCGGATATTATGTCCGGGGCGGATATTGTCAAGAGAAGTGAACGGGTTTCATCTCTAGGTACCCACCGATTCATCTTGTTTGGTGTTTTGCATCCACCGCACCAGCGCTTCGGCGTCCTGTTTGCCTTTGGCGTACATTTTTTCAAGGCCGGCGCGGTTCTTGGTCAGGGTGGACATTCCCTCGGTGCTGTCCGGGGCGATGATGCAGACAAGGCCCTGTCGCTCCAGCTCCCGCGCCCGCTGGACAGCCGTGTTGTACCGCCATGCCCGGCGGCGCAGCCCCTCGGCTGCAGCGGGGTAATGCGACTGCAGCAGGTGTGCCAGATGCTTGTCCCGGGCATCACTGCTCGCCAGCCCGATGGGCTTGGTCAGGATGAGAGCCACCCGGTCGCAGCCGTGGGCAAAGGCCCATTCCAGCGGGACGGGGTCGGCCAAGCCGCCATCAAAATAAGGTACGCCGTCGATGACGCAGGGCTGGTCGATGACCGGGATGCAGCAGGACGCCATGAGGATACGGTAGTCGTCCGGGTGGAGGTCTGCCTTGGTGAAATACTGCGCCTCGCCGTTCTGTGCATTAGCGGCCACCACGCAGAGCTCTGCCGGGCTGCGGGCAAGCGCCGCGTAATCCAGCGGATTCTCGCCGCCTGCATTGCTGAGGGTGCCGTAGACATAGCCCAGATCGAGATAGGAGTGCTTGCGGATGAGGTTGTGCACGCTCATGTACTCCCTGCGGAAGGAGTATTCATCGTAAAAGGGCTTATTCCGCCCATGCTGGCCTGCCAGATAGGACGTCATATTGGCGCTGCCCGCCGAAACGCCGATGCAGAGATCGAAGCGGAGGTCCTCCTCCAGGCAGCGGTCCAGCACGCCAGCGCCGTAAATGCCCCGCAGGCCGCCACCCACATCGATGACACCGTATTTCATGGTCTGTTCCTCCATCGTTTAATTCCATTTCCCTCCCAGTATAACGGGACGGCGGGAAATACTCATTGAGCAAACGGCGGGATCTGATGCAATTTGCGGCAGAAAGCAGGATCTGCCGCAATGGGGGCAAACAAAAACGGCCAGCGTATCATGTGCTCTGTGATATGTACCCCTAATCGAGAAAATCCATCCGCATATGTTCCGGCACACCTTCGTGAGCATCCTGCTGTCCAATCCCAATATCGGTGTGGCAACGGTGGCCGCAGAAGCCGGACACGCACAGCCCAGTACGACCCTTGCAATTTACACGCAGGTCTATGACAAGCGGCGCAAAGAGATCCGCAAACAGATGAGCAAAGAATTGTACAAGTAAAGCGCCTATTCATGCAAAAAGAAAAGCACGAGAGCAAAATCTCGTGCTTTTTTCTATGGGCCAGCCAGGACTTGAACCCGGGACCAAGCGGTTATGAGCCGCCAGCTCTGACCAACTGAGCTACTAGCCCGCATATTCTGCGCTGCGGCATATACCAGTATACCAAATTCCGCGCAAAATGAAAAGCACTTTGCTGCAAAAGTTTATTTTGTGCGGTGGGCTGCCAGCTTTTGCTGCATGAATTTGTCCAGCATCTCCTGCGGGAACAGCGGCTCCTTGTAGCCAAAGGCCTCGCGGATGAAGATCAGGGTCACCACAGTCTGACGGCCCGGGTCCAGCCGCAGGGAGTACAGGGTATCCAGCGGCTGCTGGGTGGGCTGGTGCAATGTCAGGTGCAAAAGGAACCCGCCGTCCTTTTCCCGGCGGCACTCATACAAAAACTCGTCCGTGTCCGGATGCTCGTCCAGACGGTCAAAGCATTCGTCAAGGGGCAGGTCGGTGCGGAACTCCGACAGACCGGAGGGCCCATACTGGCTGCGGCGGCCGTTCTCGCGCCGGGAGAGCAGAAAAACGATCACGCCCAGCACGGCGGCAAGCAGGACGATGGAAACAGCAGTGTTCATGAAGATCCTCCCAAAGAGTTTTTCTTATTGTAACACAACCCGCATCCATTTGTGCTATAATATTTTTAATTCTTTGAAAATTTTGTCAGGAGCCTGCACTCTGCTGCGGGCGGGAGGAACGCAATGAAGCTCAAATTCACACGCAAGACCTGGTACTTTTTCCTGCTGGCGGCAGCGGCAGTGTCCATGCTGGGCGGCTTTGCCGTGCTGAGCGGCATGGATTTTTCGGGGCTGGAACTGATCGTGTTCTGCATCACCGGCATCGCAGTACTGTTTCTGGCGGCGCAGAAGGGGGCACCGGCCAAGGATAAGCGCAATTACACGCTGGTGTTCGTGCTGCTGATGCTCAGCAAGCTGGCGGCAGGCGGCTGGGCGGGCGACCTGTGCTCGGCGCTGGTGTGGCCCGGCCTCCTTGCCATTGAGTACAGCCACGGAAAGCCCATCCAGCGCCCGCTGCAGCTGGTATGCATTTCGGAGGCGCTGCGCCTTTTGTTCTGGCTGCTGACCCGCTATGCGGGCATGAGCGGCCTTGCCTTCTGGACGAACATCATGTTCGTGCTGCTGGCCTGTGCCCGGGGCTGGGCGGCGCTGACCCTGTATAAGACGCAGGAGGAGACCCTGTGACCCAGCGGCGCAGGTCGAAAAAAACGGAAGTGGAGCCGCACCGCTTTGGCCGGCGCAGCTTTTTGCTGGGGGCCGGTGCCGCCGCCTGCGTGGGCGCGGGGCTGTGGCTGCGCCGCAAAGAGCTTTCCGGACAGGATAAAACAGAAAACCAACAACAAAACGTTGACAACCCGGCTCTGCCTGCAGGCGAGTGGCGGGCTGTGTGGATCAGCTATCTGGAATGGGCACTGCTGGATTTCTCCACGGCAGACACCTTCCGCGCCGGGTGCGCACAGATGCTGGACAATTGTGCGGGCCTTGGGCTGAACACGGTGCTGGCGCAGGTGCGGCCCTTCGGGGACGCGCTGTATCGCAGCAGCCTGTTCCCATGGAGCCACCTGTGCACCGGGGTGCAGGGGGCAGACCCCGGCTTTGACCCGCTGGACATCCTCCTGCAGGAGGCCCACGGGCGGGGACTCTCGGTGGAAGCGTGGCTGAACCCCTACCGGCTGCGGTCCTCTGCCGCCATGCCGCCCAGCCTTGCGGAGAATAACCTTGCCAACACCCATCCGGAGTGGGTGTGTGCGGTGGGCGACGGGCTGTATCTGAACCCGGCAGAGCCTGCCGCTGCGGATTATGTGGTGCAGGGCGTGGCAGAGCTTTTGCAGAACTATGCGGTGGATGGCATCCACTTTGACGATTACTTTTACCCCACCACCGAGGAAAGCATCGACGCGGTGCAGTTTGCGGCCAGCGGTGCGGTGGACCTTGCCGCGTGGCGGCAGCAGAATGTGACCGCACTGGTAAAGGCGGTGCACGACACGGTAAAAGCCGCAGACCCGACTTTACGGTTCGGCATCAGTCCGCAGGGGAATCCGGACAACGATCTCAACAGCCAGTACAGCGCTGTGACCGCGTGGCTGGCCGCAGGCGGCGAAGAGCAGGTGGTGGACTATCTCTGTCCGCAGGTCTACTGGGGCTATGGCTACACGCTGCAGAGCGGCAGCACCCGCTTTGCCTTTGAGAACATCGTGCCCGCGTGGCTGGCGTACCCGCGCGCAGAGGGCGTGGCGCTCTATTTTGGCTTGGGCGCGTACCGCATCGGCGTAGGTGATGGCGGCGCGAACCCGGACAGCGTGAGCGGCTGGAGCACCGGCGATGCGCTGGCCAGGCAGGTGCAGGACCTGCGCGGTCAGAACGCGGGCGGCTGGGCGCTGTACCGGTATGGCAGTCTGTTTGGTGCGGGCGCACCGGAGCAGGCCGCTGCCGAATGCGCTGCGCTGCGGGCGCTGACCGGCAAAGAAGGGTAAAATCGGGCGGCAAACCGCACAAAACAAAGCCGTCTGTCTTGTGCAGTGCGGCGAAATGCGGTATACTATAATTGTATCTGCCCGAAAAATGGGCAGAAGGATGAAAAGCAAAGAGAAGCGCGTTGCTTCGTGAGGAAACGTATGAAGATGAAAAAAAGGATCATTGCGCTGCTGCTGGCGGTCCTGCTGGCAGTGGGGCTGATTGGCTGCAAGGATGTCCTGAAGGGCATTGTGCACAAGGCGACGGGCACCTCGGACGAGGTGCAGGAAGAGGACACCACCCGCTGGGCAGATGCGACCGCCGACCCGCTGATCATTCAGGGGATCGCAGACTCCTCTGCCAAGTTTGCCGCGGCCACGGCAGACGGCTGCCTGTACGCCGTGTTCAACGGCATCTGGAGCCGCAGCACTGACTATTTCACTGCGCCCACCGGCAGCCTGAATATCATGGCCTGCGGCACCGCTGAGGGCACCCAGAAATTCAAGGTGGCACTGTGGAAAAAGGTGGATGGCGGCGCAGAGTATGTGCCGGACAGCACCTACTATATCCATACCGACGGCACCAACTACCGCTGCACCGTTTCCGGGCTGGACCCGGCGGCACAGTACCGTGTGACCATCTCCTATGATTCCAGCCGCTACTACCTGTACGGCCTGATGAAGGTGGAGGGCGTCGGCTGATGAATACACAGACTAAAAACTCTCTGCTCCTGCTGCTGTGCTCCTTTATCTGGGGTACGGCCTTTGTGGCCCAGAGCGCAGGCTCCGGGATGGGTGCCTACAGCTTTCTGGCGGGGCGCAGCTGGCTGGCTGTGCTGGTGCTGATCCCCACGGTGCTGGTATTTGACGCCATCCGCCGCAAAAACGGCACGGATGCAAAGCCAAAGACCGCCGCCGAAAAGAAAAAGCTGCTGGCGGCAGGCTTTGTGTGCGGCACCCTTCTGTTTGCTGCATCCGCTGCACAGCAGATCGGCATTACCATCAATCCGTCCACGGCAAAGGCCGGCTTCCTGACCGCCATGTATGTGGTGCTGGTGCCGGTGTTCGGCCTGTTTCTGGGCCGGAAGGGCAGTGCGCAGCTGTGGGTCAGCATGGTGGTGGCCGTGCTGGGCCTGTATCTGCTGTGCATGAAAAACGGCTTTGGCAGCATCGAATCCAGCGACTGGCTCCTGCTGAGCTGTGCAGTGCTGTTCAGCTTCCAGATCATTGCGGTGGACCACTTTTCCCCGCAGGTGGACGGCGTTCGGCTGAGCCTTGCCGAATTTCTGGTGGTATCGGTGGAAAGCACCGCTGCGGCTCTGCTGTTCGAGACACCTTCCGCAGCGCAGTTCGCGGAGAATGCGCTGCCGATCCTCTACTGCGGCATCATGTCCAGCGGCGTGGCCTACACCCTGCAGATCTTGGGCCAGCGGGACCTGAACCCCGCCATTGCCAGCCTGATCATGTGTCTGGAAAGCGTGTTCAGTGCGCTGGGCGGCTGGATGCTGCTGCACCAGAACCTTTCTGCCCGGGAAGTCTTTGGCTGCGTGCTGATCTTTGCAGCCGTGGTGCTGGCCCAGCTGCCGCTGGAAATGCTGCGCCGGGTCAAAAAGGCGTCCTGACCCATGGCAGAAAAACAGCCGGGGCCGCAGCTGCGCACGGCAGGCGGCATCCGGTACGAGCTGACCCGCAAAAAGGTGAAGAACCTGAACATCCGTGTGCGGGAGGACGGCACCGTGGCGGTGAGCGTGCCGCTGCGCACGAGCGCGGAAGCTGCGGACCGCTTTGTGGCCGAGCGCGCCCAATGGGTGCAGGAGGCCCGGGAACGTGCCCGGCGGCGTGCCGCCCGGGACGCACAGCCCCTGCCGGACAGGGAGACCGCGCTGGCGTACTTTACGGCCATGAGCGATAAGGTCTACCCGGCCTTTGCCGAAGTGCTGGGCGGACACAAACCCGTCATCAAGGTGCGCAGCATGACCAGCCGGTGGGGCGTGTGCTTTATGGCAAAACGGCAGATCACCTTTGCTTTGCAGCTGTATCATATGCCCCCGGCGGCGCAGATCTATGTGGTAGTGCATGAGTACTGCCACTTTTTGCAGCCCAACCACAGCCCGGCTTTCTGGGCCGAGGTGGCAAAGCTGCTGCCGGACTGGAAAGCCCGGCGGGCGCTTTTAAAGTAACAAAATAGTGGGAAAGCGGATGCGGGCGGTCACAGACCGGCCCGCATCCGAATTGTAAAACAGGAGGGGAGTACCCTTGGAAAACGAAAAAAAGTCCGGCGATAAATATTCAAAGCTTGCCGGCAACACATTGATCTTTGCCATTTCCAGCTTTTCGTCAAAGCTGCTCACCCTGATCGTGCAGCCGTTCCTGACCTATGCAATGGCGGAAATTTCCGATCTGGGCCTTTCCAAGATCCTGAGCCAGTACGCGAACCTGCTCATCCCGTTCGTGTCCATGGGCATGTCCAACGCCATCATCCGCTTTGGTCTGGACAAGGGCAACAGCGAAAAACAGGTGTTCACCAACGGCCTGCTGACCATTCTGGGCGGCTTTGGCCTTCTGGTGCTGTGCTGGCCCATTGCGCAGTTTCTGCCCGATATGGCACAGTACGGCCTGCTCATCTACATCTATGTGCTCATGAGCTGTCTGCGTACCCTGTGCACCCAGTTCGTGCGCAGCCGCCAGTGGAACAAGCTGGTGGCCGTGGATGGCGTGCTGTGCACCGTGGCCACCATGGCTTTCTACGTGCTGTATCTGGTGGGCTTCAAGTGGGGCGCCAACGGCTACCTGCTGGCCATCATCAGCGGCGACCTTGTCAGTGTGCTGTTCCTCTCCGTTACCGGAAAGCTGTGGAACTATGTGGAGCTGAAGGGCGTCAACAAAAACCTCTGGAAGCAGATGCTGCGCTTCTCGCTGCCCATGATCCCGGCACAGATCAGCTTCTGGATCATCAACGCATCCGACCTGTTCTTTGTGCGCGAAATGTGCAGCGGTCTGGACGGCCACAACGGCGACGCATGGAGCGGCCTGCTTTCCACCGGCTACTTCCTGCCCACCATCCTGACCACGCTGGGCCTGATCTTCTACGATGCATGGCAGCTTTCCGCTGTGACCGAGGAGGAGGGGCGCGCAAAGTTCTTTACCCAGATCTTCCGCACCTATTCCAGCGTGCTGTTCTGCTGTGCCGCCGGTATCATCTGGCTGTGCCGTCCGGTGATGCACGTGATGAAGGCCAACTACTACTATGCATGGCACTTTGTGCCCTTCCTTGTCATGGCGTCCACCTGCAGCTGCTTCAACCAGTTCATGAACAGCGTGTACGTGGTGAATAAAAAATCCACCCGCAGCATGATCACCATGATGGCGGGCGCTGTGAGCAACTGCATCATGAACTACTTCTTCATCAAGTGGTGGGGCCCGGTGGGTGCGACCTATGCCTCCTTCCTTGGCCTTGCGCTGGTGTTCACCCTGCGCGCCATCGATGCCCACAGGATGATCGGGATGCAGGTGCATCCGGGCCGCGTGCTGGTGAATGCGGCCGCACTGGTGGCAGAAGCCTTTGTGCTGCTGGCCGAGCCGCCGCTCTACGGCCTGTGGACCGGCCTGATCACGGCGGCTGTTATCCTGTACAACTTTGCAGGCGTGTGGGCCATGGCCCGCATCCTGCTGCCCCGCCTGCTGGGCCGCCGCGGCAAGGCGCTGGTGTCGGCTGTGGATGGCTGGCTGAAACGGTAAAATGTGCAAACGAAAGGCCCCGGGACATTGCGTCCCGGGGCCTTTCGCCTTTTATAAATGTGCGATACGGATGAAGCGGATAGCGGTATTACAGGGAGCCAAAGGCTCAGTGTCTGCTGTTCTTGCCCAGCAGGCTTGCCCATGCACCGGCAATCGTTAGTGCAAAGCCTCCGAGAGCCATTGCCAAGGCGGCAAACAGGCTGGTGCCGGTCTGCGGCAGGGCGTGAGCGTCCTGCACAGCGGGATTCGTGCGGTTGGCGGGCAGAACAGGGGAGTCCGGCGTATCGGCCCGTGCATCCTGTACAGGATGCAGCTGCGGGTCTTCCGGGGTGATGGAGGTATCCGGGCCGGGCTTCGGTTCCGGCTTCAGGTTGGGGTTCGGGGTGGGAGTGTCGGGCCCGTCCGGGTCAGGGGTAGGCGCGGGCAGCTCCGCATGAGCGGCTTTCAGGGCAAAGCCATTGCCAGCAGTTTTATCTACAGCGATAGTATACAGGCCAGTGGCTTGATCGTAATTGACAGTGACGCCTTCGGGCAATTCGTCCAGACTGTCAAGGAAGGCCTGAGCGGCATCGGCGTCGGCATCGAAGTTCCAGCGGCTGCCGTTGGCGTCGATGTACCAGCCGTCGATCTTGTGGCCGCAGTCAGCATCTTCCGGGCCCTTGTTCAGGATATCGCCGATGCCTGCATTGCCTACGGAGAAGGTCAGCTTGCCGCCCTTCTCAATAAAGATGTCGGCGCCTGCCTTGTCAGCACTGTTATTGTTGATGACGGTGCTGCGGCCCAGAACGGCAGAGCAGCCCGCTTCAATGCGCAGGCCGCCGCCAACAGCACCCTTGGCGTTGAAGCCGTTTCTGGGCGTGGCGTTGTTGTTCTGGATGGTGACACGGGAAGCGTCGTCGATGGTCAGGCTGCGGTGGAAACCGCCATAGGTTAGGCATGCAATACCGGTGGCATTGTTATCCGAGATGTTCAGGGTGCTGTTCCGGACGCTCAGCGAACCGTTCAAAAGTCCTGTCTCGGTGTCATTGACACCCCATGTGATCTCAACGGAAGCATTGCCTTTTTCTTCTGTGCCGGTAACAGTGACAGTGGAATTGGTGAACTCGCCCTTGCCGGTGATGCGGATGCCGCCATAGCCGTTGTCGTTGGCCGTGAGGGTGGAATTTTCTACAAGCAGATTATTGGCGTGGATGCCGTAGCCGCCGTGGTTGCCGCTGATGTTGGCGGTAGAGCCGTTCACGATCTTGACATCGGCACCATTGAAGCCGCTGCGGCCCTCCCAATCGCCGCGGTTGGCGCAGTTGGTGACGGTCAGGGTGCTGTTGTCCACCAGAACATCCAGAGCTTCCCTGCCAATGATGCCGCCATTGTTGCCATCGGCGGTGAAGGTGGAGCCATCGGTGATGTTGATGAAGTAGGTGCTGCCTTCGTTGCCGCCGCCAACGCCGTCCCATGCAATGGCATTGAAGCAGTTGTTGATGGTCAGGGTGGAGTGGTTGTTCACATTGAGCTCGTTGCGGCCGCGACCAGCCATGTAGATGCCGTGTGCCTCTGTGGCCAGACCTGTGCCATCCATGGAAAACTTGGTGTTGTCCAGCGTCAGGGCGGCATCGTGGGACATGCAGACGGCGTTCCACTTGTTATAGGTCGTGGAGCTGGCCCCCGTCATGTCAACATCCATATTCTGGAAGGTGAGATCGGAACCCCGGAGCGTGATACCAAAGATCTGAGGCTGGCCGTCTTTCGCTACGAACTTCAGCTTGGGCTTGACGGTGGTTTTTTCCTCGGTACCGCTGTCAGTTGTTGTGGTGACCGTTTTGCCTTTGATCGTCAGGTTTTTGTTCTGGAGATCGATACCGGTGGAAGTGGCATCTTTAATCACTTCAATGGTGTCGCCGCTTTCGGCTGCTTCGACGGCTGCATCAAAGCTCTTATAGCCCTTACCGTTAATGGTGGCAACATCCTCAGCGGCAGTGTTTTCCTCCGCAGGAGCGGTGGGCGCACCAGTGGGCGCAGCCGGAGCTTTTGCCAGCATCAGTACCGGGGCCTTTGCTGCGGCAAGGCCGTTGTTCTCAACGGCAGCTTGCGGCTTGGACTCGTCAGCAGGATTCTGCTTGGTTTCGTCAGTAGGATTCTGCTTGATTTCGTCAGTAGGATTCTGCTTGGTCTCGTCAGTAGGATTCTGCTTGGTCTCGTCAGTAGGATTCTGCTTGGTTTCGTCAGTAGGATTCTGCTTGATTTCGTCAGTAGGATTCTGCTTGATTTCGTCAGTAGGATTCTGCTTGGTTTCGTCAGTAGGATTCTGCTTGATTTCGTCAGTAGGATTCTGCTTGATTTCGTCAGTAGGATTCTGCTTGATTTCGTCAGTAGGATTCTGCTTGATTTCGTCAGTAGGATTCTGCTTGATTTCGTCAGTAGGATTCTGCTTGATTTCGTCAGTAGGATTCTGCTTGATTTCGTCAGTAGGATTCTGCTTGGTCTCGTCAGTAGGATTCTGCTTGGTCTCGTCAGTAGGATTCTGCTTGATTTCGTCAGTAGGATTCTGCTTGGTCTCGTCAGTAGGATTCTGCTTGATTTCGTCAGTAGGATTCTGCTTGGTTTCGTCAGTAGGATTCTGCTTGGTGTCTTCGCCAGTAGCATTCTGCTTGGTGCCTTCGCCAGTAGCATCCTGCTTGGTGTCTTCGCCAGTAGCATCCTGCTTGGACTCGCCAGTGGAAGTCGCAGTTGTAGAAGCAGAGCTGTTTACCTCAGCGTCCGCAGATTCTGCATTTGCTGCCAGAGGGCTTGCCGCAACACAGGCGGTCAGAGCCAGAGACATTGCCGCAAGCTTGAATTTTTTGTTGGTCATGATCACTCTCTCCTTCCAGATCTTCACATGTTATAAAAGGGACATAAACCGTACCGGCCCCCCATTGGCCGATCCCGGAGTTTATGCTTGTGATTTGGGTATATCACACTTTTGGAAGCCTGTCAACAAGAGGGAGAGTGCTTGAAAAAACGCTGAAAATTAGACTGAATATCTAAAAATTACAGGTATAATCCTGACAAATAGCACAAAAAGACAGAAAAATGGTAGAATGTGGGAATTTGAACGGAACGGTTTGAAACGCTTTTGAAACGGTAATGAAACGGTGCTGAGACGGTGCTGTTGCAGAACCACCGAAAGAACAAAATGTGAAACATTTGTGAAAAAGCGCGGCGCGCCCGGAAACCGGCGAAAAAAAGAAACCGCCGCACAAAACGCTGTGCAGCGGTTTCGGGATGTGGGGTACAGTTTGCATTCAATGTTCTGCACACCGGCGTCTTTCAGGCTGTGGATGTTTTTGCTTTGGCAAAACTGTACAAAGAAAGGCTTGAAAGTTTGGCATCCCTGCGTGAATGGCCCTGAAAACGGCGTGAATGTCCGTTGTGCAAAAAGAAAAGAACTGGTATACTGAAAAAAAGAGAAACGCTTTACGACCAAAGGAGGAAACACCATGCTGCAAGAAATTTCCCGCCGAAAATTTATGGAACTGACCGGTGCCGGAGCGCTGCTGCTGACTTCTGCCGGGATGATGACCGGCTGCTGCAGAGAATACCCGACCTTATTTGGCGAGTTGATCGACATGGGTGATCTGTGGATAAGATTTTCCAGAGCGGGTGTTGTCCCAGCCGGCGAAGATGGTGCAGTGTTCACCTGCACGATCAATATAAGAGCAAAAGACGCCACGCAGACCATTACGTTGAAAAAAGATGATTTTACGATAGTGGTCAACGGAACGGAACTGAAAGATTATGCTTTGAATGTTCAGTACGGGAATAATGTGCCGAACGAGATCCAGTTCACGGGAGATAAAGACTTTCTCCTCTATGGACTTAATGCCGATATCAAAACCGATGAGCAATTTGCTGAAATTATAAAAGAATTTAAAATGCAGGCAACATTCCAGCATAATGGAAAGCGCGTCAGCGCCGTAACCGGCGAGCTTAATATCGGTGGTACGTAAAACAAAGATCCCCCGTCAAGAGGCCGGAAAAGCCACTTAACGGGGGGATTTTTTTCAGTGCTGTAATTGTTTGCCCAGCCAGTTGCCGATGTCGGCAAACACTTCCTGCTTGTTCGTTTCCACCAGCAGCTCGTGCCGGGCACCGGGGTACAGCTTGCATTCAATGTTCTGCACACCGGCGTCTTTCAGGCTCTGGATGGCGCGGCGCACGCCCTTGCCCTGTTCGCCCACCGGGTCGGCGTCACCGGCAAGGAAGAGCAGCGGCAGGTCTTTGGGCATTTTTGCAAGGAAGGCCGGGTCGTGCAGGCGCAGGATGCCGCTGAACATGCTGTAGTAGGCGTTCAGCGTGAAGGTAAAGGTGCAGCGCTCGTCCGCCAGATATTTGTCCACCTCGGCGTGGTCGCGGTTGAGCCAGTCGTGGGTGGTGCGGCCCTCCAGCCCCTTATTGTAGCCCAGAAACGAGGTGTGCGCCACAAAATTGCTGCGGTAGTGCCAGCCATGAAAGACCGCCAGCACCCGGCAGAGGGTCTTGGCAAACTGCACCAGCGCTTTGGGCTGGAAGCCGGTGCCCATGATGATGGCTCCATCCAGCTCATGGCCGTATTCGCACAAATACTGCCGGGCATAAAAGGAACCCATGCTGTGGCCCAGCAGGAAATAGGGCACCCCCGGGTAAAGCTCTTTGGTGCGCACCGTCATGGCGTGCAGGTCGGCCAGCACCGCGCGGTTGCCGTCCGGCTCGGCAAAATAGCCGTAATCGTCTCTGGTGCGGATGGAACCGCCATGACCCAGATGGTCGTGGCCGGTGACCAGAATGCCCCGCCCGGCAAGATATTCTGCCAGCGGCTTATACCGGTCGATGTACTCCACCATGCCGTGGGACAGCTGCAGAATGGCTTTCACCTCGCCGTCCGGCACGCAGCGGAAGGCGTGCAGAGACCGCCCCGGCACGGTGGACGGGACGGTGAAATCGATCATCTGGCTCATGGCAGAGCCTCCTTTTTGCGTTTTTTACTATGGGAATCAACTTTTGCAGCTTGACCCGGAGCTAAAGCCTTCACCCCTTGGGGACAGATTTCCCCCGACCGGGGGAAAATGTCGCGCAGCGACAAAAGGGGGAACAGGTGGCGCGTAGCGCCGGATGAGGGGTATTTAGGGCAAAATGCTGCTGTCCTGCGCCCTCATCAGTCACCTGCGGTGACAGCTTCCCCCGACCGGGGGAAGCCTTCATGCGGAAAATTGATTTCTGTGCGTTTTTACAGTGCGCTGATCTTGCGGCGGCAGGCCGGGCAGATGCAGTAGCCTGCAAACTGCACCGAGGCTTCGTCCACCTCGCCGCAGAAATCGCAGCTGCCGGCGGGACGGTGCTTTTTGAGCACGATGGAATCACCATCCACAAAGATCTCGAGCTTGGTGTCGGTGTCCAGATGCATACTGGTGCGCAGCTCCTTGGGCAGAACGATGCGGCCCAGCGCATCGATGCCGCGGACAATTCCGGTACTTTTCATAGTTTTCCTTTCTCCTTTATCCTTTTCCTTTTTCCTGTGATAGCCAATCTGTGACACAATAGGAAAATTGTTCCAGTGGCGCTATGCTCAGTATACAAAAAAGAACAGCGTTCGTCAATGATTACGTGCTGTTTCGACAAAAAATAACCTTTTACGCGGAAAAGTAGAGAAAATAAGGCCGGGCAGACAAAAAGAAACTCCTTCCGTCATCGCTGCGCGATGCCACCCATTCCCCTTCTGGCACTTTCGTGCCACCTCCCCCGGCCGGGGGAGTCTTTCTCACGGAGGGAGGCTCTGGCGAGAAGGAGAAGTGTTCCATTCTGCCAAAGGCTCCCTCTTTGAGGGAGCTGGCACGGCGTAAGCTGTGACTGAAGGAGTAAATTTCAAAGAATCAGTTGAATTTGAAGATCTTGCGCAGCTGGCGGTAGACGCCCAGCGTGAGCTTGTCGCCGCCGGGGAACTTCAGGTCGGTCAGACCGCCCAGATTGTAGCGCACGGCGCGGTAAACGCCGGTGCTCACGTGGTCCTTGAGGTACTGCCACAGCCCGGTGCGCTTGGCCTTTGCCTCGTCGCTGCCGTCCAGCAGCAGGAAGATGTCGCTCACGGCCATCATCACGGACAGATAGTGCACCATGTAGGCATGCAGACGTCTCTGATCCTTCAGTGCGTCCAGATCCTGACAGTCGATCATATGCTTGGTGACCCGCAGCTGCTGATCCACCCGCTTGACCATGATACTCTCGTTCACGCTCTGGTCGGCACGGCCGATGAAGTAGCGGTACAGATCCAGATCCATGTAGTACATGCTTTTGACGTAGGGCAGGGGCTGGTAGACAAAGATGTTGTCCACATAGAAGGTGTGCTTGGGCAGCACCATGCCGCACTTGCGCAGCACCTCGGTGCGGTACATCACCGAGTGCATCAGGATGTTCTGGTCCGGGCGGAAGTGGCCCACATGGGTCCAGTTGAACAGGCGGTTCTGAGGGAACACGTTGGTGTAGCGCACGGTCAGGGTGGTGTTGTCCTCCACATGCTCGTACACGTAGTTGCAGATCATCATGTCCGGCGCGGTGCCGCGGGCCACCAGAGTGGTCAGGCGGGCCAGAACCTTTTTCAGGGCGTCAGTGTCCAGCCAGTCGTCGCTGTCCACTACCTTATAGTACAGGCCGGTGGCGTTGCGGATGCCCTGATTGACGCCCTCACCGTGGCCGCCATTTTCCTGATGGATGGCCTTGACGATGGTGGGATATTTGGCGGCGTACTCGTCGCAGATGGCGGGAGTATCGTCCTTCACGGAACCGTCGTCCACAAGGATGATCTCGGCCTGCTCTCCGGCAGAAAGCAGGGTCTCGATGCAATGGCGCATATATGCCGCCGAGTTGTAGCACGGAACGGCAAAGGTGATGAGTTTCTGCTGCATAAGATGATTGCTCCTTTTTCTATCAACAGTCGGCGCACAAAAAAACCGCCGGACATGGAGTTATGTGCTCCTATTATATCATTTTCGCGCCTGAAAAGCTATCATTTGCAAAAAAATTACTTTTGACATTTCGTGCTTTTTGCTGAAAAACAGGCTCTGCGCCCGCGCAAAAGCCCGGCTTTTATGGTATACTGATAGGGCTTTGAGGACACGGCGCAGAGAACTGCCCGTCAGATACAACGGAGGCAACCATGGAAAACCCGCACAGCATCCTGAAAAAAGTTTTTGGCTACGACAGCTTCCGCCCCGGGCAGGAGGAGATCGTCAGCCGCCTGCTTGCCGGGCAGGATGTACTGGCGGTGATGCCCACCGGTGCGGGCAAATCCATCTGCTATCAGGTGCCGGCACTGCTGCTGCCGGGCATCACCATCGTGGTGTCACCGCTGGTCAGCCTGATGAAGGATCAGGTGGGGGCACTGGTGCAGGCCGGCGTGGCGGCGGCGTTTCTGAACAACAGCCTCACCGACAACCAGAAGGCCCTGATGCTGTACCGCGCCCGGGAGGGCTGGTATAAGATCATCTATGTGGCTCCGGAGCGGCTGGAAATGCCCGGCTTCCAGCGGTTTGCGCAGGAACGGCCCATCAGTATGGTGACGGTGGACGAGGCCCACTGCATCAGCCAGTGGGGACAGGACTTCCGGCCCAGCTACCTGCGCATCAAAGCCTTTGTGGACAGCCTGCCCAGCCGTCCGGTGGTGGGCGCATTCACGGCAACGGCCACCGCCCATGTGCGGGACGACATCCGGGAACAGCTGGCCTTGCAGAAACCCTATGAGGTGACCACCAGCTTTGACCGTCCGAACCTCTATTTTGAGACCCGGCGGGCCCTGCCCAGCCAGAAGCCGAAGGAACTGCTGGATCTTGTGCTGAAAGAGGGCAGCAACGCGGGCATCGTCTACTGCAGCACCACCCGGCAGGTGGATGAGACCGCCCGCCTTCTGCAGAGCAGGGGCATCCGGGCTGCGGCCTACCACGCCAAGCTGGACGCGGATACCCGGCGGCAGAATCAGGACGATTTCCTCTACGACCGGGTGCAGGTCATGGTGGCGACCAATGCCTTCGGCATGGGCATCGACAAGCCCAACGTGCGGTTTGTGATCCACTATAATATGCCCAAGGATCTGGAAAGCTATTATCAGGAGGCCGGGCGTGCAGGCCGCGATGGACAGCCCGCCCGGTGCACGCTGCTCTATTCCGGCACCGATGTGCGCACCATCCGGTTCTTCATCGAGAAGGAAATGGAGGCAGACAACGGCCTGCCCGCCGATGTAAAGGCCGAAGCGGCCCGCAAGGCGGAAGAGCGGCTCAAGTATATGACCTTCTATTCCACCACGCAGGACTGCCTGCGGGGATTTCTGCTGCACTATTTCGGCGAAGCGGCACCCAAAAAATGCGGCAACTGCTCCTGCTGTCTGGCTGCAGAGCAGGAAGCCCAGCTGCAGGTGGAGTATTCCCGCCGCCGTGCGGCTGATAATGCAAGACGGCTGAGCGAGAAGCCGCGTCGTGCCAGAACGACCGCTGGAGAGCTGAGTGAGTTCGACCAGAAGCTGCTGAATGCCCTCTATGCTCAGCGCAAGCGGCTGGCTGGAAAACAGAATATCCCGGCCTTTATGGTGTTCAGCGATGCCACCCTGCGGGAGATGGTGGAGAGAAAGCCGCTGAGCACCGACGAACTGCTGAATATCAGCGGTGTGGGCGAGAAGAAAGCCGCCCGCTACGGCAATGCCTTCCTGCGCATCATCGAAGATGCCGTGGGCAGCCGGGAATAAAACATAAAATAAGAGCGCCCTGCTTTTCCACACTTGAAACCGAACTTGTGGAAAACAGAACGCTCTTTTTGTTTTGATTATTTTTCCATGGTATGGGTGGCGAATACCTTTTCGTCCTCCCACCACACGGGCTGACCGGCGGCAAGGGTCTTTTTCACATCCAGCAGACGCTGGTTGCTGCTGCCCCGGAACCGCAGGGAGATATCGTGCTTGGCTTCAACAAATTCGCCGTCCACCAGCACATCCAGCAGGCTCAACAGCTCGTCGGTGGCTTCGCACCGGGCAAGACTTGGCTCTTTGCCGGTCAGCTGTTCCCAGGTGTAGCCGGAATAGCACCACACCGTTTTGTTGGGGTACAAGGCCTTGAAGTTGCGCACAAAGGGCAGCAGCTCCCGCTGATTTTCCGGCTCCATGGGTTCGCCGCCCAGCAGGGAAAGGCCCGCGATATAGTCCGGCTGGCAGGATGCAAACACCTCGTTGCGGGTGGGTTTGTCGAAGGGCTGGCCGTAGTCAAAGTCCCACGCCACGGCATTGAAGCAGCCGGGGCAGTGGTGGCGGCAGCCGGACACGAACACGCTGGTGCGCACCCCCGGGCCGTTGGCGATGTCATAGTATTTGATGGTTGCGTAGTTCATAGATAAAACTCCATATAAAAAGCTCCCCCTCTCGGGGGAGCTGTCAATGCGAAGCGTTGACTGAGAGGGTTACAGATGCAGCACGCGGTCCTTGATCTCCTGCGTGCGGCCCTGATTCCAGAACTGGGTGCCGATATAGCCGCAGGTGCGGCGGGCAACGTTCAGCTTGTTCTGGTCGCGGTTGCCGCACTTGGGGCACTCCCACACCAGCTTGCCGTCATCCTCCACGATCTTGATCTCGCCGTCATAGCCGCAGACCTGACAGTAATCCGATTTGGTGTTCAGCTCCGCATACATGATGTTGTCATAGATGAACTGCAGCACACTTATGACGGCTTCCAGATTGTCCTGCATGTTGGGCACTTCCACATAGCTGATGGCACCGCCCGGAGACAGGCGCTGGAAGTCGCTCTCGAACTTCAGCTTGGTGAAGGCATCGATCTGCTCCGACACATGCACATGGTAGCTGTTGGTGATATAGTTCTTGTCGGTAATGCCGGGCACGATGCCAAAGCGCTTCTGCAGGCACTTGGCGAACTTGTAGGTGGTGGATTCCAGCGGGGTGCCATAGAGGGAGTAGTCGATATTCTCGGCCTTTTTCCAGGCGTTGCACTTGTCGTTCATGTGCTGCATCACGCTCAGAGCAAAGGGCTTTGCACCGGCATCGGTGTGGCTCTTGCCGGTCATATACTTCACGCACTCATACAGACCGGCATAGCCCAGACTGATGGTGGAGTAGCCGCCGAACAGCAGCTTGTCGATCTTTTCGCCCTTCTTCAGGCGGGCCAGTGCGCCGTACTGCCACAGGATGGGTGCGGCATCGCTGGGGGTGCCCAGCAGCCGCTTGTGCCGTGCCTGCAGTGCGCGGTGGCACAGGGCCAGACGGTCGTCGAAGATCTTCCAGAACTTTTCAAAGTTGCCCTTGGAGGAGAGCGCCACGTCCACCAGATTGATGGTGACAACACCCTGATTGAACCGGCCGTAGTACTTGGGCTTGCCGGTCTCGGGGTCCACATAGGGGGTCAGGAAACTGCGGCAGCCCATGCAGGTGTAGCAGTGGCCTTCGCCGTTTTTGTCCACCTTGAGCTCCAGCATCTTCTTCTCGGAGATATAGTCGGGCACCATGCGTTTTGCGGTGCACTTTGCGGCCAGCTCGGTCAGGTAGTAATAAGGAGTGCCGGGGCGGATGTTGTCCTCTTCCAGCACATAGATCAGCTTGGGGAAAGCGGGGGTGATCCACACACCGGCCTCGTTCTTCACGCCCTGATAGCGCTGGCGGATGGTCTCCTCGATGATGATGGCAAGGTCTGCCTTCTCCTGCGGATTGCGCGCCTCACCCAGATACATGAACACGGTGATAAAGGGGGCCTGACCATTGGTGGTCATCAGCGTGACCACCTGATACTGGATGGTCTGCACACCGCGGTTGATCTCGCTGCGCAGGCGGCGCTCCACGATCTCCTTCTTGCGCTCGGCAGAAACGTCCAGACCGGCCATTTCCACTTCTACCTCAGCGGCGATCTTCTTGCGGGAGACATCCACAAAGGGGGCGAGGTGGGTCAGGCTGATGCTCTGGCCGCCGTACTGGTTGGATGCCACCTGTGCAATGATCTGGGTGGCGATGTTGCAGGCGGTGGAGAAGCTGTGGGGCTTTTCAATATAGGTGCCGGAAATGACGGTGCCGTTCTGCAGCATGTCCTCCAGATTCACCAGATCGCAGTTGTGCATGTGCTGGGCAAAGTAGTCAGAATCGTGGAAGTGGATCAGACCCTCCTGATGGGCCTTGACGATCTCCGGATCCAGCAGCAGACGGGCGGTCAGATCTTTGGAGATCTCACCGGCCATATAGTCGCGCTGCACGCTGTTCACGGTGGGGTTCTTATTGGCGTTCTCCTGCTTGACCTCTTCGTTCTGGCACTCGATCAGGCTCAGAATGCGCTCATCAGTGGTGTTGGTCTGACGCTTCAGGCTCTGGATATAGCGGTAGGTGATATAGTGACGGGCGATGTCGTGGGCTTTGATGTCCATGAGCTGGTTCTCCACCATATCCTGAACCTCTTCCACACTGACAGCACGGTTCAGTGCCTGACACTGGTCAGTCACATCTGCCGCGATTTGGGTGATCTGATCCTTGGTCAGACGGCTCTGACCGCCGACCGAATCGCTGGCCTTGGTAACAGCGGTAATGATCTTGGTGATATCAAAGGGGACCTCTGCACCGTTGCGTTTGATGATCTTCATCGGCTCTCCTCCTTGTAAATAAAAGCACAGTGTGAACGGGTACCTCTTACAATAAGAGATACCCGTCTGCGCGCACGATATCCAACAAACTGAATGTAGCTCTATTCTATCACTATCTAGTGGCAAGTCAAGAAAAATACCACTACATTTTGCGTTTTGGAGTTTTAGCCAAAATTCATGGATAATTTTCAGGATAAAATCTGAGCCAAGACCTCTTGACAACGCACACCCGTTTCCATGGTGTAATATCGCAAAATATTATACGGAGAAAGCCTTATAATACATTATATAAATAAAAAGAGACACTGAGCTGCGGCGCAGTTTTCCCTGCGGTTTGCTGCTGTTTTGGGGTGAACGCAAAAAAGAATGGAAAAAATCTGTCAAAAAGTGTTGACAAGGAGGCGGGGGTGTGGTATTATACTTGAGCGCCAAGCGCTGAGGCAAAAGAATGACTTCCGGAGCCACAGCAGGAAGCCCTTGAAAAGAACCAATAGACGCTGAAAAAGTTCCAGTTTGTTCTGAGAAACTTCTTGAGTGTCCAAGTTCAGAAAGCTCAAAAGCTTCTAAAAAATAAGGCTTGACAAAAAACCACTTCGGTGGTACAATAAACAGGTCGTCAGCCGCAAGGCTGAGGCGCTACAGGACCTTGAAAATTGAACAATATCGAAAAAACTTGTAAGGAACCTTTATGTGTTTGGAAAAACACTTAAAACAATTCCAAAAGTAATTCACACAGGACGCAAGCGATTGCGTGCTGAGCGAACAAGATTTAACACTTTTAAGTGATAAATATCATTTATAAAGAGTTTGATCCTGGCTCAGGACGAACGCTGGCGGCGCGCCTAACACATGCAAGTCGAACGAGCGAGAGAGAGCTTGCTTTCTCGAGCGAGTGGCGAACGGGTGAGTAACGCGTGAGGAACCTGCCTCAAAGAGGGGGACAACAGTTGGAAACGACTGCTAATACCGCATAAGCCCACGGCTCGGCATCGAGCAGAGGGAAAAGGAGCAATCCGCTTTGAGATGGCCTCGCGTCCGATTAGCTAGTTGGTGAGGTAACGGCCCACCAAGGCGACGATCGGTAGCCGGACTGAGAGGTTGAACGGCCACATTGGGACTGAGACACGGCCCAGACTCCTACGGGAGGCAGCAGTGGGGAATATTGCACAATGGGGGAAACCCTGATGCAGCGACGCCGCGTGGAGGAAGAAGGTCTTCGGATTGTAAACTCCTGTTGTTGGGGAAGA
This sequence comes from Faecalibacterium sp. 3, assembly GCF_048323735.1. Taxonomy (NCBI): domain Bacteria; kingdom Bacillati; phylum Bacillota; class Clostridia; order Eubacteriales; family Oscillospiraceae; genus Faecalibacterium; species Faecalibacterium sp. 3. Next base: position 391,225 of record NZ_JBLWFN010000001.1, on the reverse strand, counting down.
TAATGACGGTACCCAACAAGGAAGTGACGGCTAACTACGTGCCAGCAGCCGCGGTAAAACGTAGGTCACAAGCGTTGTCCGGAATTACTGGGTGTAAAGGGAGCGCAGGCGGGAAGACAAGTTGGAAGTGAAATCTATGGGCTCAACCCATAAACTGCTTTCAAAACTGTTTTTCTTGAGTAGTGCAGAGGTAGGCGGAATTCCCGGTGTAGCGGTGGAATGCGTAGATATCGGGAGGAACACCAGTGGCGAAGGCGGCCTACTGGGCACCAACTGACGCTGAGGCTCGAAAGTGTGGGTAGCAAACAGGATTAGATACCCTGGTAGTCCACACCGTAAACGATGATTACTAGGTGTTGGAGGATTGACCCCTTCAGTGCCGCAGTTAACACAATAAGTAATCCACCTGGGGAGTACGACCGCAAGGTTGAAACTCAAAGGAATTGACGGGGGCCCGCACAAGCAGTGGAGTATGTGGTTTAATTCGACGCAACGCGAAGAACCTTACCAAGTCTTGACATCCCTTGACAGACATAGAAATATGTATTCTCTTCGGAGCAAGGAGACAGGTGGTGCATGGTTGTCGTCAGCTCGTGTCGTGAGATGTTGGGTTAAGTCCCGCAACGAGCGCAACCCTTATGGTCAGTTACTACGCAAGAGGACTCTGGCCAGACTGCCGTTGACAAAACGGAGGAAGGTGGGGATGACGTCAAATCATCATGCCCTTTATGACTTGGGCTACACACGTACTACAATGGCGTTAAACAAAGAGAAGCAAGACCGCGAGGTGGAGCAAAACTCAGAAACAACGTCCCAGTTCGGACTGCAGGCTGCAACTCGCCTGCACGAAGTCGGAATTGCTAGTAATCGTGGATCAGCATGCCACGGTGAATACGTTCCCGGGCCTTGTACACACCGCCCGTCACACCATGAGAGCCGGGGGGACCCGAAGTCGGTAGTCTAACCGCAAGGAGGACGCCGCCGAAGGTAAAACTGGTGATTGGGGTGAAGTCGTAACAAGGTAGCCGTAGGAGAACCTGCGGCTGGATCACCTCCTTTCTAAGGAGTCAGGCAAGGACAGAACATCAAAAGATGGACAGTTCTTGGACAGGTTTGAACGAGTAGAGTAGATATTGTTCGATTTTGAGGGCCCTGAAAAGGACACTCAAAGACGTACCTTGAAAACTGAATAATAACTGCGAAACAAAGATTATAGTAAGTTCTTTTTAAGAAATATTGCAATTTCAAAAGGAAGGGTAACAATAATCTTCGTTGGCAAGAGAGAATCAAGAGGATACCAAATGTTCCAAGAGAACGTTTGAAAGGTCAAGCGAACAAGGGCGCAGGGCGAATGCCTTGGCACTGGGAGCCGATGAAAGACGTGATAAGCTGCGATAAGCTTCGGGGAGCTGCAAATAAGCATTGATCCGGAGATTTCTGAATGAGGAAACTCACCTGGGTTCATACTCAGGTACGTTATACTGAACTTCAAAATAGGTATATCGAGGGAACCGCCTGAACTGAAACATCTAAGTAGGGCGAGGAAGAGACATCAAACGAGATTCCGTAAGTAGTGGCGAGCGAACGCGGAAGAGGGCAAACCGAGAGTAGAAATACTTTCGGGGTACGGAGCGCATTTAGGACTTAAGTTGTTAACCGAACGGCATGGGAAGGCCGGTCAGAGAGTGTGAGAACCACGTAGGTGAAAGCGACAAGAGCCGAGCGAATTCCAGAGTACGGCCAGACACGTGAAACCTGGTCGGAATACGGGGGGACCACCCTCCAACCCTAAATACTACCCAGTGACCGATAGCGTATAGTACTGTGAAGGAAAGGTGAAAAGCACCCCGGGAGGGGAGTGAAAAAGAACCTGAAACCCTGTGCCTACAAGCACCTAGAGCGCGTCAATGCGTGATAGGGTACTTTTTGTAGAACGGTCCGGCGAGCGATTGTATGCAGCAAGGTTAAGGACTTAAGGTCTGGAGCCGAAGCGAAAGCGAGTTTGAAAAGGGCGTTAAGTTGCATACAATGGGCCCGAAACCGGGTGACCTACCCATGGTCAGGTTGAAGTGGAAGTAAAATTCCATGGAGGACCGAACCGACCTCCGTTGAAAAGGCGGCGGATGAACTGTGGGTAGCGGAGAAATTCCAATCGAACCCGGAGATAGCTGGTTCTCCCCGAAATAGTTTTAGGACTAGCCTCAAGTTAGATACCTGGAGGTAAAGCACTGAATAGCCTAGCGGCCGAGAGGTTAGCGAAGCTTATCAAACTCAGAATGCCAGAGTATTGATGCTTGGGAGTCAGACAGTGTCAGATAAATGTCATTGTCAAAAGGGAAACAGCCCAGATCTACAGCTAAGGTCCCAAAGTCAGGTTAAGTGGAAAACGATGTGAAGATACGCAGACAACCAGGATGTTGGCTCAGAAGCAGCCACTCATTCAAAGAGTGCGTAATAGCTCACTGGTCGAGCGTCTTTGCGCGGAGAATTTAACGGGGCTAAACCTGACACCGAAGCTTAGGCAATACAGCAATGTATTGGGTAGGGGAGCGTTGTATACGCGGTGAAACAGTAGCGCAAGCGGCTGTGGAGTGTATAGAAGTGAGAATGCCGGAATGAGTAGCGCGAATGCAGTGAGAATCTGCATGGCCGAAAGCCTCAGGTTTCTGGAGGAAGGTTCGTCCGCTCCAGGTCAGTCGGGAGCTAAGGTGAGGCCTAACGGCGTAGCCGATGCACAGACGGTAGAGATTCCGTCACCACCAAAAGAGTTAAACACAGGGACACATATGAAGTCTCGGAGCCGGGTGTTGGTTCCGGTAGCGATCGAGGGAAATTAGTACCGAAGTCCGGGATGGAAGATGGCGAGAAAAGCTGTGTGTATTTCTGCGGTGCCCGTACCGCAAACCGACACAGGTAGGTAGGAAGAAGATTCTAAGGCCAACGGGAGAAGGGTTGTTAAGGAACTCGGCAAATTGACCCCGTAACTTCGGGAGAAGGGGTGCTGCAGCAATGCAGCCGCAGAGAATCGGCCCAAGCAACTGTTTACCAAAAACACAGGTTTGTGCTAAATCGAAAGATGACGTATACGAGCTGACGCCTGCCCGGTGCTGGAAGGTTAAGAGGAGATGTGCAAGCATTGAATCGAAGCCCCAGTGAACGGCGGCCGTAACTATAACGGTCCTAAGGTAGCGAAATTCCTTGTCAGGTAAGTTCTGACCCGCATGAAAGGCGTAATGATTTGGGCACTGTCTCAACAGCCCGCCCGGCGAAATTGTAGTACCGGTGAAGATGCCGGTTACCCGCGACAAGACGGAAAGACCCCATGGAGCTTTACTGTAGCCTAATATTGGGTTTCGATGTTGCATGCACAGGATAGATGGGACTCTGGGAAGCAGGTGCTTTGGCGCTTGTGGAGAGGCCGTTGGGATACCATCCTTGCGATATTGGAATTCTAACCTGCGCCTTTGAATCAAGGCGGGGGACATTGTTAGGTGGGCAGTTTGACTGGGGCGGTCGCCTCCTAAAGAGTAACGGAGGCGTTCAAAGGTTCGCTCAGCTTGAACGGAAATCAAGCAAAAGAGTGCAAACGCAGAAGCGAGCCTAACTGCGAGACTGACGGGTCGAGCAGTAACGAAAGTTGGAGTTAGTGATCCGGTGGTATGTGAGTGGAAATGCCATCGCTCAACGGATAAAAGTTACCCTGGGGATAACAGGCTGATCTCCCCCAAGAGTCCACATCGACGGGGAGGTTTGGCACCTCGATGTCGGCTCATCGCATCCTGGGGCTGTATTCGGTCCCAAGGGTTTGGCTGTTCGCCAATTAAAGCGGTACGCGAGCTGGGTTCAGAACGTCGTGAGACAGTTCGGTCCCTATCTGTCGTGGGCGCAGGATATTTGATGGGAGCTGTTCCTAGTACGAGAGGACCGGAGCGGACGTACCTCTGGCGCACCAGTTGTTCTGCCAAGAGCATAGCTGGGCAACTATGTACGGATCGGATAAACGCTGAAAGCATCTAAGCGTGAAGCCGACCCAAAGATAAGATATCCCATTGTTTCAAACAAGTAAGACCCCTTGAAGACTACAAGGTTGATAGGCACGATGTGTAAGTGGAGCGATCCATTCAGCAAGCGTGTACTAATAGGTCGAGGGCTTGACCACAATTCGCTTGAGACTCTCAAGAGTCAACGAAAAAATGCTAGCAGTGATTATTCAGTTTTGAAGGCACGTCCTTCTAAGAAACACTGGACAAAGTACAACAGATATGTTATACTAGGCCAGTCAGATCGGTCGGTGTCGATGACGGTGAGGTTCCACCTGTTCCCATTCCGAACACAGAAGTTAAGCTCACTTGTGCCGAAGATAGTTCGCTGGAAACGGCGCGTGAAAATAGGTAGTCGCCGACTTGAACAAAACGCTGCAGAAGAAATTCTGAGGCGTTTTTTGTTGTCTGAACGGCTGGTTTGAAAAATGTCGTAAACGATAGAAAATGAGAGCTGCAGAGGAAACCTTTGCACTGCAGTAAAAACAGATAAAACAAGCCCGCGTCCCGGTATGCGCAGTTGCATGACCGGAACGCGGGCCGTTGCTTTTATAGGATCAATCGTCGTCGCTGTCCAGCTTGAGCACAGCGGTGAAGGCCTCACTGGGCAGGGAAACGCTGCCCAGCTGACGCATCTTCTTTTTGCCTTCCTTCTGCTTTTCCAGCAGCTTCTTTTTGCGGGAGATGTCGCCGCCGTAGCACTTGGCCAGCACGTCCTTGCGCATGGCCTTGACCGTCTCGCGGGCAATGATCTTGCCGCCGATGGCGGCCTGCACCGGGATCTCGAACAGGTTGCGGGGGATGTTGTCCCGCAGCTTCTCGCAGATGCGGCGGCCCTTGGCGTAAGCGTTATCGCGGAACACGATCATGGACAGCGCGTCCACAGGTTCGCCATTGAGCAGGAAGTCCAGCTTGACCAGATCGCTCTCACGGTACTCCTTAAACTCATAGTCGTAGCTGGCGTAGCCCCGGCTGCGGCTCTTGATGGCATCGAAGAAGTCGTACACGATCTCGCCCAGCGGCAGAGCATAGTGCAGGTCCACCCGCACATCGTCCAGATACTTCATGTCGATCAGCACGCCGCGCTTGTTCTGGCACAGATCCATCAGGCCGCCCACATAATCGTTGGGGGTGTACAGATGCACGTCCACAAAAGGCTCTTCCTGCTTGACGATGTTGGAGGGGTCCGGATAGCTGGAAGGATTGTCGATCATCTCCACGGTGCCGTCGGTCAGGGTCAGGCGGTAGCGCACGCTGGGGGTGGTGGTGATGATGTCCAGATCGAACTCTCGTTCCAGACGCTCGGTGATGATCTCCATATGCAGCAGGCCAAGGAAGCCGCAGCGGAAGCCAAAGCCCAGCGCGGCGCTGGTCTCCAGCTCAAAGGTGAGGGAGGCGTCATTCAGCTGCAGCTTTTCCAGCGCGTCCTTCAGGTCGGGGTACTTGGCGCCGTCGGCGGGGTAGATGCCGCAGAACACCATGGGCTTGACCTGACGGTAGCCGGGCAGCGCCTCCGGAGTGGGGCGGTCGGCCAGCGTGACGGTGTCACCCACGCGGGTGTCCTGCACGGTCTTGATGCTGGCGGTCAGATAGCCCACCTCGCCGGCCTGCAGCTGTGTGCAGGGGGTCAGGCTGGTGGCACCCATGTGGCCTACTTCCACCAGCGTGAACTCGGCACCGGTGGCCATCATACGGATGGTGTCGCCGGGCTTGACCGTGCCTTCAAACACGCGGATATAGACGATGACGCCCTTGTAGCTGTCGTAGATGCTGTCAAAGATCAGGGCCTTCAGGGGGGCATCCGGGTCGCCGGTGGGGGCGGGAATGTCGGTAACGACACGCTCCAGCACCTGATCCACATTCAGACCGGTCTTGGCAGAAACGCGGGGCGCGTCCAGACAGGGCAGGCCGATCACGTCCTCCACCTCCTGTGCCACCTCGTCCGGGTGGGCACTGGGCAGATCGATCTTGTTTAGGATGGGCACCAGCTCCAGATCATGTTCCAGCGCCATGTAGGTGTTTGCCAGCGTCTGGGCTTCCACGCCCTGCGTGGCGTCCACCACAAGGATGGCACCCTCACAGGCAGCCAGACTGCGGCTGACCTCATAGGCAAAGTCCACATGGCCCGGGGTATCGATAAGGTTGAACTCGTAGGTCTTGCCGTCCTTGGCGGTATAGTTCATGGTGACGGCACGGGCCTTGATGGTGATGCCGCGTTCGCGCTCGATGTCCATGTTGTCCAGAATCTGGTCTTCCATGGTGCGCTCGTCCACGCTCTTGGTCAGCTCCAGAATACGGTCCGACAGGGTGGATTTACCGTGGTCGATGTGTGCGATGATGCAGAAGTTGCGGATATTATCTCTTGCCATTCAGTTCCTCCGAAAAAGTTGAGAAGCTATGATAGAGCGGCCTGTGGTGCCGGTCATGCTTTCAGGATCCAGTCCTCGACATCCACGATCTTTCCGTGCTCAAGGTAAACGCGGGGCACGCGGCGGGACACGCCGCACAGCACCTCGTAGGAAATGGTGTCGGTCTTGCGGGCGATGGTTTCAGCCGTATCACTGACGCTGCCGCCCCACAGGATGGCTTCATCGCCCTCGCGGATGTCCGGGATGCCGGTCACATCCACCATCATCTGGTCCATGCACACGCGGCCCAGCACCGGGCAGGCCTTGCCGTGGATCTCCACGATGCCCTTGCCGCAGCTCAGCTGGCGGGGATAACCGTCAGCGTAGCCGGTGCACAGGGTGGCCACCAGCGTGGGCTTTTCGGCGGTGAAGCGGCGGCCATAGCTGGCGCTCTGACCGGGCTGCATTTCCTTGACCATGCTCACCACGGTCTTGAGGGTCATCACCGGCCGGAACTGCCCGAAGCGCACCTCGTCGCTGGGGTCGTAGCCGTAGAGGATGATGCCGGGCCGGGCCATGCAGCGCTCCCGGGCCAGTCCCTCGGGCCAGTCCGGGTGCAGCATCACGCCCGCAGAGTTGTCGCAATGAACGGTCTGCGGCTCATGGCCTGCCGCCTTGAGCGCATGGAATGCTCTGACGAACAGCGCGTGCTGCTCCGCGGTATAGACAATGTTTTCTTCGGCGGTGTCGTCGGCCACCGAGAAGTGCTGGAACATGCCGGTCATTTCCAGCCCCGGCAGCGCACAGACCGCCAGCATTTCGCGGATGGCGGCGTCAAAATCGGTGCGCAGGGCAAAGCCGATGCGGCCCATGCCGGTATCGGCCTTGAGGTGGATCTTTACCCTGCCGCCTGCCTTTACCGCAGCAGCGGAAAGGTTCTGCGCCTGCTCGGTGGAGTAGCATGCCACGGTGATATCCTCGTGGATGAGGGTCTGGGCGTACTCCGGCTGCACATGGCCCAAAATGAGGATGGGCAGAGTCTGCCCGTCCTGACGCAGCTGCATGGCCTCGGTCAGGCAGCTGACGGCCAGACAGACCGCGCCCTCCTCGGCAAAGATGCGGGCACACTGCACGGCACCGTGGCCGTAGCTGTCGGCCTTGACCACCGCGCACAGCGGCAGGGCACCGGCCCGGGCCTTGACGGCCCGGAAGTTATGACGCAGGGCGTCCAGATCGATCTCGGCCCAGACGTGTTTTTCAAAAGGTTGAGTCTGCATGATTCATTCTTCCTCGTTTGTAATTGCAAAGCTGCCGCGTCCGGTGTGGACGGGACGCCAGCCGTCGATGCCGCTCTCCTGCAGGGCGTGCAGGGTCTTTTGCCGGAAGGCGTGGTCGGTGCGGCAGCGCTCCTTGACGAACTCCTTGGTCTGTTCGCGCACGGTCACGCCGTCGGCAGGGCAGACGCTCTTGACGATGGGCAGCCCCTCGGCGTGCACTGCGGAAATGACCTCCTGCTCGGTGGCCAGCAGCATGGGCCGGATGAGGGTCAGGTCCCGGCGCGAAAGATAAGTGACCGGCGAGAAACAGCCGATGCGGCCCTCCCGCCAGAGATTCATGTAAAAGGTCTCCACGGCATCGTCCAGATGGTGGCCCAGCGCCACCTTGTTGCAGCCCAGTTCCTGCGCCGCCGTGTGCAGCGCGCCGCGCCGCAGTTTGGCGCACAGGGCGCAGGGGTTCTTCTCCTTGCGGTAGTCGAACACCACGGGGCCGATCTCGGTGCGGCGGATCTCATAGGGGATGTCGTACCGGGCAAACAGCTCCTGCAATACGGTGTAATCCATGGGCTTGCCGCCGAATTGCGGGTCCAGCGTGACGGCCTGCACCGTAAAATCAAAGCCGATGTACTTGCGCAGCTCCGCGAGGCCAATGGTCAGCGCTACGCTGTCCTTGCCGCCGGAAACGCCCACCATCACCTTGTCGCCGGGGGCGATCATTTCATAGTCCTGCACAGCCTTGCGCATCAGGCCGCACAGACGCTGCATCGCACGGGAACTGCTCATGACAGGGTCACACTTTCCACAAGATTCACAATGTCGTTGATGGAGGCCAGTTTGGTCAGGCCGGAAACATACACCACGTCACCGCTGGGGTAGGTAATGGTGGCCAGCACCGCATAATATGCCTGAATGTCGCAGCGCACGGCCTCCACCTCGGCACCGTCCACGGTCAGGTTCACCTTGCGGGGCTTGATGACGCCATAGGCCTGCTTGAGGTCTTTCTCGGACGCATCGATAAAGTCCGCGTAGCTGTCGGCGGTGCCGCGCTGCAGCAGCACGGCTTGGTAGTCCTCGCCGTCGGCACTGTCTGCCGTGGCAAGTTCCAGCACGGTGCCAAGGGTGCTGTCCTCGGTCATCTGGCACACCTTCCAGATGGAACTGTCGTAGTAAACGGAAACGCCGTTGGAGCCGGTATAGTGGGTGTCCGGGTTTGCGGGCACACTGCGGTTGACCAGCAGCGTTAATATAATGTAAGCGACGATGCCAAGGGCAACAAAGATGCCCATGGCGGCCAGCAGTTTGGAGGTGCGGCGCTGGGCAGAAGCATTGCGGTCGATCTCGTTTGACATGTAGAAAGCTCTCCTTATCCGTGTGCACAGCAAAAGCTGCCATATCCTTTATAGTATACCACACCAAGGGGCAAAATTGTAGCGGGCAGAGGCAGAAAATGTGCGGCGGCGGGCAGAAAATTTTACAGAAAATGCGTTTTTAGAAAACAAGAGGATTCAAGAGAAAACGAGAGCATTCGAGAGATTGAAAAAATTACAGCGAAAAAATCAAAAAATGCTGTTGACAGGTGCCTTTTTATGATGTATACTGACACTCGCGCCCCACAAAGGCGCCTGAAACGTTACAAAAAGCTTATCAGGAGGAAATAGATATGAGCACTACTCTCGTAAAGCCCGCTGAAGTCGAGCGCAAGTGGTACCTGCTCGACGCTGCCGGCAAGAGCCTGGGCCACGTCGCTGCTGAGGCCGCTGTTCTGCTGCGCGGCAAGCAGAAGGTCGATTACACCCCCAACGTGGACTGCGGCGATTTCGTTGTTGTCATCAACTGCGATCAGGCTGTTCTGACCGGCAAGAAGGCCGAGCAGAAGTTCCACATCACCCACAGCAAGTACATCGGCGGCCTGAAGAAGGTCCAGTACAGCAAGCTGATGGCTGAGCACAGCGATCTGGCCATGACCTACGCTGTCAAGGGCATGATCCCTTCCAACACCATCGGTGCTAAGGCTCTGACCCGCCTGCACTGCTACCAGGGTGCCGAGCACGCTCACGCAGCTCAGAAGCCCGAGAAGATCGAGTTCTAAGAAGGAGGCAATCGAACATGTACGAAACCAAACCTTATTTCTACGGCACTGGTCGTCGTAAGGATTCCGTTGCCCGCGTTCGCGTTTACACCGGCACTGGCAAGATCACCATCAACGATCGTGATATCGACAACTACTTTGGTCTGGAGACCCTGAAGCTGATCGTCCGTTCTCCGCTGGTCCTGCTGGGCCTGGAGGGCAAGTACGACGTCGTCGTCCGCGTTTCCGGCGGCGGTGTTTCCGGTCAGGCTGGCGCTATCCGCCACGGCCTGAGCCGCGCTCTGCTGCAGCAGAACGAGGAGAACCGTCCTGTCCTGAAGAAGGCTGGCTTCCTGACCCGCGATCCTCGTATGAAGGAACGTAAGAAGTACGGTCTGAAGGCTGCACGTCGTGCACCCCAGTTCTCCAAGCGCTGATTATATTTCAGATGCATTTTTACGGCTCTGCTTCGGCAGGGCCGTTTTTTGCTGTCTGTTTTCCGGAGAACTGGGGGGCACGACATCCCGCGTCAGCGGCACAGCTCAGTGCACCGCAGTTCTCCAAGTGCAACGGCGACGACCGCAGCCAGCGGCTGAAACAGGGAGGAGCTGTTGGGGCCGCGGCCAGCAAGACACGAGCACCGCTCAAGGTGCGAAGTGGATGCTGGGAGCCGCAACCCGGAGGAACTTTTCCTACGGCTCTGCTTCGGCAGGGCCGTTTTTGTTATATCTGGCAAAATATATTTTGACGTAAAAATGAACTTTTTGCCGGAGGCTTGACTTTTGCACGGAGTCGCGTATACTAGAAGTAGGCAATCACAAGGTTGATGAAGATTACCACAGGCACACAAAAGCGAACCCCCTCGGAGAGGCAACTCCGAGGGGGTTCTTCTGTGCTTACTGTCCTTTGCCGCGGCTGTCAAGCCACTTGCAAATGTAATAGGCAATCACATTTGCTCCGACAGCCACAAAAATAAACAAAGCGCCCCCACTCCGGTTTTGGAGCGGGGGCGCTTTGTCTGTGAGGGTTTACAGCCGGAAAGCTGTATGCGGAATAGGAGATTGGGACATATCAGCCAGAGCGTTCCGGCTCAGTCTGTCCGGCGGTGCAAAGCAGGGAGACACAGGTTTGTGAAAGGGGGGAAAGGTGCGGCTCAGTGCTTTGCGTTTTTGCCGAGCAGGCTGGCGAACGCGCCAGTGATCATCAGGGTCATGCCGCTGAGGGCCAGACCGATGGCGGCCAGCCAGTTCACGCCGGTCTGCGGCAGGGCATGTGCGTCCTGCACAGCGGGCAGAGCGGGGTCAGCAGGCAGAACAGGGGCGTCCGGCTTTGCGTCCTGCACGGGCGGCAGCTCGGGGGTGCCGGGCAGTACGGGCGAGTCGTGATCCTTTTCTTCAATGATCTTGTCGCCGCCGTCGTCGTCGTCGCCGTCATCGTCGGCAGGGGTCGTTACGGTTTTGGTTTCCGTAATGGGATCAAGCTCCTGACGCTCCACGTAGGAGTAGTGGTACTTCACCGAGGAGTCGGTTTTCACACAGGCCTTCTTGGAGGCTTCGGTCACTTCGGCATCCTTCGTGGTGGTGTAGTTGAACCCGAAAGCGCCGGTAAGCTTTTCAAACTCGCCATCCCACTCGGCGTTGGTGTCCGCCCAAGTCCGGTAGGTGGTGTATTCGGCAGTGCCTGCACCCGTGAAAGGCTTTTCGTAGTTGTGGTCTTCGCGGTGGTCCTGATCATACGAGCCAAACAGGCCGCTGCCGGTATCAGTATTTGTGGTCTCAGTGGGTACGGTCTTGGTGCCGGGAATCACGTCCAACAGACGGTTCGCCAGAGGTCTGGAAGTCTGTTCCACGGTCTTGTACTTGGTGATATCGGCATAGTAGTCGTAGTAGTTCTTGCCGTGTGCGGACGATTCGGTCTTGGTGACCTGTGTCAGGCCGCTGATGCGCAGGTCAAAGCCGCCAGCCCACGCACGCCCATATCCGGTATCGCCATACCCGGAGTTGACGCAGGTGTTGCTGTCTTTCGACATATAACCATATGCAGTCAGAGAGGACTCGTAGGTGTAGGCTTTATAAACCGTAGTTTCGTATTCGATGCCCAACCAGTCTGTTTCAGTTTTCGTCAGTGCCACAATGTTCGGCTTATAGTCTTCGGCGTCCGGGTGTTCGGCTCGCCATTTTTCCAGAGCCTTTTCTGCAGCTCTCTTTGTGCCGTATTCCTTGCCGTTTTCCAGAGAATTGTAGGCGATGGTGCCGGTCAGGCGGTAGTAGGCACTTTCATGAGGGTAATTGTTAGAATCAGGAGCGATCCAAGAGCCTGTATCTTGGCGCTCATACTCGTAATGGCCCTTGGAACCATCGCCGCCGTTCTGCTTGCCATCATCGTAAGAAATGGAGTCTTGGAACTTTGCCCGCTTGTCCTTTATATCCTTATTGACAAGATCCTCAGCGCTCTCGTTCCACTCGAACTTGAACTTCTTGTCGCCCTCGTTCAGCAGGATCGCATCGGCGGTGGTTTTGCCATCTTCCAGAAGCAGGTCGGAATCGGTAGCAAGGTCAAGGTGGCCGATATAGTTCGGCGTCTCACCGGTATCGTAATGGCGGCCCCAGTAGTCATGACCAATGCCTGCACCGGTATAGGATTTGTGCTCTGCATCAGCATCATCTTTCTGCTTTTTGAGCATGGCAACGATCTCATCATCGCTCATGTTTTTGTAGTTCATGGCAGTCGTGAAGGCGCGGATGATCGTTTCGATCTCGGTGTGCCGATCGAAGCGTTCGCCGTTCACTTTGATGTACTCACCCTCTTTGAGATCAGCCTGAAGCTCTGCGATTTTTGCTTTCAGTGCTGCCTCAGCTTCCTTCTGATTGGTGTCAGAAACGGAAATTGTGAAACGGGAGTCCTCGACAGCTTCTTTTGTCTTGACGGTGATGGTCTCAACGGTGGTGTTGTACTTGACGTTGTAGGTCACATTGCCGTCTTTATAGCTGGCATTGCCGTCCGAATTGACGATGACATCCGTATAACCCTTGCCTTCCAGAGCTGCCTTGATCTCCTCAGTGCCGAGCGTCGAGGTGCTGACTGTGATCGTGACAGTACCATCATCGTTGCTGTAGACGTTATCCGTGCCAGCAACCTTTTTCAGACCGCTATAGGTTTTGCCGCCTTTCTTGGTTTCGGTAAAGGTGAAGGTGCCATTTTCTTCGGTTTTCTGGAAGTTCCGCTCGATCTCGATATGAGTGGGCTCACTGGTGTCCGGAGAGGTAATGGAATCTACCTTCTTTTCGGTCATCGTCCACGTAACCTTGGTAAAGTTGGGGTTGGAGATGTCCTTCAAATCTTCAGGAGCAGAACCCTTTTCATACCTAAACTCATAGGTCTTTCCGTCCTTGGTTTTGAAGCTCTTCAACGTGCCATCTTCGTTAAGTTCAGCCTCACCGTCAAGCTCAAAACCGCCCGGAACACTCCGGAAGTCGAAGTCCTTTCCAAAGGTGGAATCCGTCTTTTCATCGTTCTGAATGAAGGTCTGGTCTTTATCGGTCCAGATCACGGTGGAGCCAGTCACTTCGGCGGAGCCGGTCTCAGTGTTCTTCTCGGCAGAAGAAGCGTTCGGCTTAACAGTGGTGGGGTCGCTGATCTTTTCAGGGCTGCTGCTGACGGTGCCCGTTTCCGTATAGATGAAGGTGTACGTTTTGCGGGTGGCGGTATCTGTCCACTCAAACTTGCCGTCTCGCACTTCGGGCAGGGTGATGTCAGCCTTCGTCAGGCTCTTGCCAGTCTCTTTGTTGATGGCTTGTGCCAGTGCATCCTTCAGGGCCTCGTCCTGTGCCGCCTTTTCGGCATCGGCCTTGGCCTGCTCCGGGGTCTTTTCGCTGCCGTCCACCTTCTGGGTGTCGGACTCCTTGCCGTGGTGGTCGGTGATGGTGATACCCAATTTGAGCACGCTGCGCAGCAGAGCGTTCTGCTCGTCGGTCACGCGGCACTTTTCGCCCTTGTCGGTGATATAGCAAAGGTTGCCTTCGTTGTCCAGAGTGTATTTTTCACTGCCGGCGTGATCGTTCAGCAGGTCCCGAAGCTCGGTGTCAGTAAGGCTGTCCAGCTTCGTGTCGGTCTCGTTCTTTGTGATGGTATAGGTCAGGTTGTTTTCCTTGTCCTCATAGGTGAAGGTGCCATCCTTGTTTTCATGGGCCTTACCCAGAATATACGTCACATTAAAGGTGTGCTCCTTGCCCTTGTCGTCCTTCACAGTGATATCGGTGGAAGGATAGGGGTAATTCGTATCTTCCTTGGTGCCGAGCTCCTCGGTTTTCTCGTGCTCCTGGCTTTCCATCGTGACGTACAGGGTGGTGCTGGTGGTCTTGGTGGCCTTGCTGGAATCCACCTTGACGGTGGTGGTCTGCTTCTGGCCCTGAGAGTCGGTGTACTCTTTGGTCAGGGTGTAGGTGCCGTCGCCGTTATCCGTGTAACCGGCTTCGATCAGCTTGGAAATGTCCAGCCCGGTCATTTTGCCAGTTTCAATTTTGTCTTCTTTGGTCAGGGTGAATTCCTTTTTGCCGTCCTTTTCCACGGCGCCGGTTACAGTGTAATCACCGAACTTGGTATCGGGTTTGGTATCCCAGCTCAGGTCTTTGCCGTCCAGTTCCTCCTTCAGGCTTTCCTTCTTCACGTCCTCAGAAGAGTCTTCCTCCGTCTTGGCGCTGGCCTCACCCTCGACCTTGGTGGTGGTTTCAAGCGCGGCATCGGTGGTGGTGGTAGTCGTGGTCGTGGTAGAACCGTCCGGGTTGGTGGTTGTGGTGGTCGTGGTGGTCGGCTTGCTCAGCACAAGCTCCGTGTCCTTGGTCTCCGTCTCGGACTTTTTAGCGTCGCCAATGGGCTTTTTCTCTGTCTCGCTGCCGCCGTCCTTGGGGCCTTCCTGCTCATTGTTCAGGTCGGTCTCAGGCTCGCCTTTCTGCTCGTTGTTCAGGTCGGTCTCGTGATTGCCGTCCTGCTGGCCGTCGCCGGAGGGCTGCTGCGCGCCGGGCTCGCTCTCTTTGGGCACATCGCGGTTCACAGGGCCGGTGCTCTCGGTGGTGGTGGAAGAATCGTCCTTGGTGACCTTGTCGTTGTCGTGGTTATAATCCACGCTGATATCCGGGTCGCCGATCACATCCACAGCGCCCTCGCTCTGCTGGTTGGTCACCGGATCGGACGACACACTGGCAGCAGCAACGGGTGCAGAAGCCGTGCTTTCCCCTTCCGATTGGGACTCGTTGACGTTTGCGTCATTCGAGTTGATGTTCTCATCTGCCGCATTCGCGATCAGGGGCTGGGCCGCAACACATGCGGTCAGTGCCATAGACATTGCAGCAACTTTAAATTTTTTATTCGTCATGATCCCAGGTCTCCTTTCCTGTCGCCATGTGTATAATAGTCCGATAAATCGGACAGCGAAAACTGCTTCCACCAACTGCTTACGTTATAGCATTTTCGGGAATTTTCGTCAAGAAAAACCATCACGTACCGTTGAAATTCTGCGTTCTGTATAAATCGGAACCCCGCAGATTTGGTACTAATTCCAAGGGCTTGTTGCACGTTTGGTGCGACTTGTTGCAGACGTGTGCGTTTATGTGACGTTTGTGTTGCAGATGCATGGAATTACCATAGAAATTCCTCCCTTTCGCTTCTGTCTGGATTATACATGATTTGGGCGCGAAAATCATCAAAACCTGCGTGAATCGCCCTCGAACCTGCGTGAATCGCTCAAACGGACAGCAAAAAAGCCCCGGGAAGGGCCGCTGCGCACCTCCCGGGGCTGCTGTGAAAGATGACTAAAAAAGTAATACTTTCAATTTAAAAAGTGCTACTTTTGCACCGTTCGGGTGCCGGTTCACTCGCCTTTCTGCTTCAGGCGGGCGTATTCGGCGTCTGCCTGAATGGCGGCGGCGGTGAAGCTGTTGTTGTTCCACCAGCTCACCAGCGCGGCAACGGTGGTGATGCCGGCGGTGACCAGCTGCTCCACGGTCTGGCTCTCGATGGGCAGCACGGGCTTGCCGCAGGCGCTCAGCAGCTGATTGGTCAGGGCCAGCAGCAGGCAGGCGGTGCGGGCGATGGTTGCGGCGGAGATCTTATGGATGTTCATGTCAGTTCCTCACTTTCTCGTTGTGTTCAAGGTCTGCGATGCGGTGGTTGGCCACCTTCATCTGTTCTTCTAAGATGGGTACGCGGCGGGCAAAATTGTTATGCTCGCGCACCTCACGGGTCAGTTCTTCCAGCTTGGTGTCGGTCACGGCCTGACTGCGGCTGTTGGCGATCAGCACGCCGATCAGGGTCACGGCACCGGCGATCACGGCGGACAGGATGCTTTCCACTGGTTTCACCCCCCTCAGCCTGTCCACCGGCTCTTGACGGGGCGCACGTCCACATGCACCCAGCCCGCTGCCCGGCCCGCCTTTGCCGGGTAGCGGCCAATGCCGCCGGTGCCGGGCAGCAGAGTCTCCGCGTAGGCGGCAAGCTGCTCCACCGGAACACCGGCCACCCGGATGTCGGCGGCTCTGCCGTAGCAGTGCTGACTGTAGGGGGCACCGCCCACGGCTTTGTTGTGGGCGGCGGTGCGGTAGCCGCTGGTAATGACCACCGGCGCACCGAAGTGATCCCGGATATCCTGCAGCAGCTGTACCAGCACGCTGTCCACGAAAAGCGGGTCGGAGCCGTCCCTGCAGGCAAATTCCCGCACCCGGAAGCTGCGGCTCAGCAGGGCATTGCCGTCCTTCCGGCGGGAATAGGCGTTAAGCATGGGCGTCCTCCTGCAGCAGGGCTGCCACCGCGTCCCGTAGCCGGGCGGGGACATCGTCCGGCGTTTTGAGCCCCTTGCGGATCAGGGTCGCATAGATCTTTGCCATCAGGCATCACTCCTTTCGTACAGTTCACACAGGGCAAGCTGCAGGTCGGTCAGCTGCTGCATCAGGTCGGCCACCGTCTCCGGCAGCTTGTCCTTTGCTTCCTGCTTTTTGCGTGCTTCTTCCTGCGCGGCCAGTTCCTCGGCGGTGTAGCGGATGTACTTCTGGATTGGCACTTTCTCAACCCATTCCTCCTGCGCCTGAACGCCGGGGCGGTCAATGATTTTCTGCACGTCCTTGCCACCGTTCGGATACTCGGTCACGGTCTCCCAGTGCCACTGCTCTTCCACGCCCTCTACGGCGGGGTGGGTGACTTCTTCGGTGCTGCCGGTCAGGTAGCCAAGGGTCAGGTCGGGGCTTTCCACGACCGCGCCGGTCTCGTCAAGAATTTTCATAAGTCAAAACCTCCTTTCTCAGGCCACGCGGTGCCAGATGTGCACATAGTAGGCGGCGGGCTGCACGGTGCTGCTGCGTCCGTAGATGGCATTGGACTTGGATGCGTCAAAAGATACGGTGCAATTACTGCCGTATGAACCGCCTTCGTAACCAGTCAAACCGACATTGTTTGTGTTTATAGAAAGAGCGCCGCTGTTAGATAAATTTGGGTATGCTGTGCTCGCCACACCAGAGAATGAGCCCTTGAGGTTCGGCAGACCGGCCTTAACAGTGCTGCCTGCCGCGTGGGTGCTGGACGCGCCCATCAGCACTCGCTCGGACGCGATCTCCTCCCAGCTGCCGCCGAACAGCGCGGCGGGGCTGGTGGGGTCGGTGCTCTGGTAGATGCTGCCCACGGGATACGCGCCGGAGCTGGGGGCCGAGAGCAGCGTGTCGATATCTTCCTTTGTATAATAGGAGGAAAGATCGGCACCGAGGGTGCGCAGGGCAGCGGCCTTCTCGTCCGCCGTCCATTCCCCGGCAGAGGCGGCAGCGGTCAGGGCCTTTTTCACGCCGTAGGGCAGCAGGGCAGGGGTCAGCGGCAGAACGGTGCTGTCCATGCTGTCCAGCTGGCTGCGGTCAGCGGGGGCCGTGGTCAGGGTGCCGTCACTGCGCACGTTGATGCCGCAGGCCGGGTCCACCCGCACCGCTCCGGGAACCGATGCGGTGGGTACGGTGCTGCTGCGCAGATAGGGGGACAGGTCCGGCATGGCGGCGGTGTCGGTGAGCACCGCTCCGGTGTTGGGGTCTACGCTCAGCACCCGCAGCAGCTGGCCGGACACCGGCTGCGCAGGGCAGGGCAGTGCGCCCACCTCCTGCGCGGTGAGCTTTACGATGCCGCTTTTGCCGTTGACGCTGACCACCTGCCCGTCCGTGGGCACAAGCTCTTCGGCGCGGGCGGCAGCGGCCTCTGCACGGGCAGCGCACTGGGATGCGTTGGCGCTGTCGGTGCTGGTGCGCTGTGCGGCGGTCTGGGCCTGCGCTGCGTTGGCCGCAGTGGAAGCTGCACTGGCTGCAGCACGCTGCGCCGCCGTGGAGGCGCTGCTGGAGCTTTCCAGCACGCGGGCCACGAACTGCTCGTACAGCGAGGGCGGCAGCTCCTCTGCGTCATCATCGATGGGCAGAATGGCGTAGCAGTCATAGCTGCCGGGCCGGGTGTAGGCGGTGTAGCCGTTTTCACCCATGGCGGCCAGCATCCACTGCCCGCCGGTGCTGCCGGTCAGGCGGCGGTCCACCGTGACGCGGTGCTGGGTGTCCAGCGCCACCGGCGCCAGCAGGGTGCCGTCGCTGCGGCGCAGATACAGCGCAAGGGAGCACCCGGCCCATGCGTCCGGCAGCTGGAACAGCAGCTCGTCCACCCCGGCGGCGTTCTGCGCACCGAGATGCAGCCGGTGCGGCTGGGCAAGGAACTCGGTGCCGCCGCACTGCTTTTGAATGATCTGGATCTTCACTTGAAAACCTTCCTTTCTGTTTTTTGTTTGATTGTATCGCGGCCGGACAGCGGCGGCGAGAGTGTACTTTATTTCCACAAGTTTCTGTGCTTCGGCATTTTGCCGGAAGGCATTTTTCGGGGGAAATTCGCACAGATCCCGGTGGGGCAAAGGCGGGGCAGCGGAAGGAAATGCCGCTGTGCAAAACCAGCGATTCAGGGCCGCTTGCCGTGCTGCCGGAACGGCCCAAAAGTGCAGTTTCCGGTGCGAAAAATCCAAAATAAATGTTAAAAATTCATGAACAAAACATCCCACAAAACAAAAGGAAAATCGGAAGGAAATAACCGAAATAACAATAATTTGGAGAAAACAATGTATAAATTGCACAAAAAATATCGTCAAAAAACTAACGAAAAGCGGCCCCCTGATTTGACAAACGGCCTCCGGGCTGGTAAAATAAGACCCGCTCAACGGAGCCAACAAACGTTGCAGCGTCTAAAATTTATCTGGATGAAGTGAAAACCATCTCACACATGGTGCGGCGCGGGCAGATGCGGCTCGGGCCGGGAGGGAAATGACACCTTCCGCAGCGGAGTCCAAATTGCATACGATGCTCGGTCTTATCATAAAGAGGGCATCGTATTTGATTGTGGGGCCAGAGTGCTTCTGCCCGCCCTGCAGTCCGGGCGGCCGGGGCATGGAACACCGTGTCTGCGGCCGCACCCAACTTTGAAAAGAGAGGAGTTGTCTCGTATCGCTTCCGTAAAAGTAAAGAAAGCTCTGACCGCCTGCAAGCAGGCTGTCTCTTCCCGTGTGCTGGCGTTCTGTGTCATGGTCGTGTGCCTTGTGGCTACACTCAGTGTGACCGCTGCGAATCTGCGGCTGACCTACGTCACAGACTCCAATGGTGCCCGGCAGGTGATCCTCACCTCCGAGACCGACCCTGCACAGGTCATGAACCTCTCCGGCATCCAGTCCGAAGAAGGTGATCGGGTCTATTACACGGCCTACAGCGGCAACCTTGCCGCCCTGAACATCGAGCGCGCATTCTCCGTCAGCATCACCGCCGACGGTCAGGAGTACCCCGTCAAGATGGTGTTCGGCACCGTCGCCGACGCTCTGAAGCGCGCAGGTATCACTCTGGAGGGTGACGACTACACCGAGCCTGCTCTGGACCAGCTGGTGAGCGCAGGTTCCACCATCACGGTGCACCGCGTGGACTACACCGACCGTGTGGAGACGCAGGCCATCCCCTATGATACCGAGTACGTCTACACCAGCCTGTATTTCCGCAACACCGGCCGCGCCACCACGGTGCGCCATGGTGCGGAAGGCCAGCAGACCATCACCACCCGCGACCGCTATGTGGACGGCGAACTGGAGAACAGCATCGTGGTGGATTCCACCACTACCGTGGAGCCCACCAACCATGTCATCAAGACCTATGGCGCGGGCGCACCGGTCTCCCCGCTGACAGGCCCGGACGGCACCACCAATGCACCGGCTTCCTACAGCAAGGTGCTCACCGGCAAGGCTACCGGCTACTACTCCAGAACCGGTAAAGGTTCCTCCGGCCTCGGTCTTGGCTATGGCACGGTGGCCGTGGACCCGGATGTGATCCCCTACGGCACCAAGCTGTATATCACCTCCACCGACGGCAAGTTCGTGTATGGCTACGCAGTGGCCACCGACACCGGCATTGCAGTGCAGAAGGGCGAGATTTTGGTAGACCTGTTCTATGAGACCTACGCCGAGAGCGTGATCAACGGTGCTATTCAGGTCAACGTCTACGTTGTGGGCTGAGAAACCTGAAAAAGCCTGAAAAAACCCGGAACCGAAAATTTTTAACAGAAACAGAGAGCTTCTGTGCATCCTCCCCTTGGGGGAGGGCGCGCAGAGGCTCTTTTTGTTTGCGGATTGGTAGGATTCACCATAAAATTTGTAAAAATTTAGAGGGTGTGTATATAAGGGAGAAATATCACCGAAAAGATTATGGTAAATTTTGATGAAATCCCCTTGAAAAACAGTCCGAAATTCTTTAATATAAAAGAGTAAAAAGCTACAGGTGCGCTTTCCGGCACATCTGTACGGGGAGGAGCAGTCTATGAAACCGACCGAGGAAAAGATCCAGAGCAATGCATCGGACCTTCCGGTGTATCTGTTTAAACAGGGCAATAACTGTGAAGCATACCGTTACTTCGGCGCACACATGGAAACACGCGCCGGTGAAGCGGGCGTGGTGTTCCGCGTGTGGGCACCCCATGCTGTGGCGATCAGCGTGGTGGGTGACTTCAACAGCTGGAAGCCGGGCAGCCACCCGATGCGCAAGGTGGATGGCGATTCCGTATGGGAATTGTTCATCCCGGGCATGAAGGAATATGATGTTTACAAATATTGCGTGACCACCCGTGCAGGTGATCTGGTCTATAAGGCCGATCCCTATGCATTCCACGCCGAGACCCGCCCGTCCAACGGCAGCAAGGTCTACGATATCACCGGCTTTGTGTGGCACGATGACGCATGGCAGGCAGCACAGAAAAAGGCAGACGTGATCAACGGCCCCATGAACATCTACGAGATGCATGCCGGCAGCTGGAAGATGAAGGAGGGCAGCAAGCCCTATAACTATTCCGAGCTGGCAGACGAGCTGATCCCGTATATCACCGATATGGGCTACACCCACGTGGAGCTGCTGCCGGTCATGGAATACCCCTTTGATGGCAGCTGGGGCTATCAGGTCACAGGCTATTTTGCACCCACCAGCCGCTACGGCACCCCCAAGGACTTTATGGCCTTTGTGGACAAGCTGCACGCCGCCGGCATCGGCGTGATCATGGACTGGGTGCCTGCTCACTTCCCGAAGGACCAGTTCGGCCTGTACAACTTTGACGGCGAGGCCTGCTACGAGGACCCGAACCCGAAGCGCGGCGAACATAAGGAGTGGGGCACCATGGTGTTCGACTTCGGCCGCAGCGAGGTGCAGAGCTTCCTGATCTCCAGCGCACTGTACTGGCTGGAGCAGTACCACATCGACGGCCTGCGGGTGGATGCCGTGGCATCCATGCTGTATCTGGACTACAACCGCAAGCAGGGCGAATGGGAGCCCAACAAGGACGGCGGCAAGGAGAATCTGGAGGCCGTTGCCTTCCTGCGCAAGCTGAACGACACCGTGCTGGGCCGTCATCCGCACAAGTACATGATCGCAGAAGAGTCCACCGCATGGCCCATGGTCACAAAGCCTGCTTCGGACGGCGGCCTTGGCTTCAACTTCAAGTGGAACATGGGCTGGATGAACGATATGCTCAGCTACATGAAGACCGACCCGCTCTTCCGTTCCGGCAACCACAACAAGGTCACCTTCAGCTTCTTCTACGCCTTCAGCGAGAACTTTGTGCTGCCCATCAGCCACGATGAGGTGGTGCACGGCAAGGGCAGCCTGATCAACAAGATGCCCGGCGAGTACGACGCCAAGTTTGCAAACCTGCGTACCTTCTTCGGCTACATGATGGCCCACCCGGGCAAGAAGCTGCTGTTCATGGGTCAGGAGTTCGGCCAGTTCGCCGAGTGGAACGAGACAAAGCCGCTGGACTGGATGCTGCTGGGCTACGATAAGCACAACGAACTGCAGACCTATGTCAGGACCCTGAATGCCTTCTACAAGGAGCACCCCGCCTTCTGGCAGGTGGACTACAGCTGGGAGGGCTTCCAGTGGATCGTGCCGGACGACTCGCAGCAGAGCGTGATCGCCTTCCTGCGCAAGGACACTTCCGGCAAGCAGATCCTGGTGGTCTGCAACTTCAACCCCGTCCTGCGCGAGGGTTATACTCTGGGCGCACCGGTGGCAGGCTCCTACAAGGAGATCCTGAACAGCGACGATACAGAGTTCGGCGGTTCCGGCGCAGTCCACAACAAGGCTGTGCGCACCCACAAAAAGCCGCTGCACGGGTTTGAGCAGAGCATCACGATCACCCTGCCGCCCATGAGCACGCTGTACTTTGAGGTGCCCGCCAAGCGCACCCGCAAGGCTGCAGAGGACAAGACCGATAAGGCGGGAAAAAAGACCGCAGCCAAAAAGGCAAAGACCGCTGCTGAACCGGAAAAGACCGTGAAAAAGACCACCCGCAAGGCCAAGGCCGGGCCGGAGACCGCTGCAGAAGCACCCAAAAAGCGCGGCCGCAAGCCCAAGGCAGAAGCCGCCGCTGCAGAGGAAAAGCCGGTGAAAAAGACCGCCCGCAAGGCCAAGACTGAGCCGGAGGCTGCCGCAGAGGCACCCAAAAAGCGCGGCCGCAAGCCGAAGGCAGAGGCTGAGCCTGCAGCGGAAAAAGCACCCGCAAAGCGCACCCGCAAACCGAAGGAGCCCAAGGAATGACCCGGCACTTCGGCTGACCCATACCGCACACGTTGACGATCATTTCCGAACAACGGAAATGTTAATGTTAAAGGGGAGAATAAAGCTATGGCAAAAGAAATTGTGGCAATGATCCTTGCCGGTGGACGTGGCTCGCGCTTGTATGCGCTGACACAGAAAACGGCAAAACCCGCAGTGTCCTTCGGCGGCAAGTACCGCATCGTGGACTTCCCGCTGTCCAACTGCGTGAACTCCAACATCGACACCGTTGGCATCGCGACCCAGTATCAGCCCCAGAAGCTGAACGAGTACATCGGCAATGGCCAGCCCTGGGATCTGGACCGTCTGCACGGCGGTGTGCACACCCTTCCGCCCTACGAGCAGGCAAAGGGCACTGACTGGTACAAGGGCACTGCAAACGCCATCTACCAGAACATCGGCTTCATCGACAGCTACGATCCCGAGTATGTGATCATCCTGTCCGGCGATCAGATCTGCAAGCAGGACTATGCCGACTTCCTGCGCTTCCACAAGGAGAAGGGCGCAGAGTTCTCTGTGGCTGTTATGGAAGTGGACTGGAAGGAAGCCTCCCGCTTCGGCCTGATGGTGGCTGACGAGAACGACCGCATCACCGAGTTCCAGGAGAAGCCCCCGGTACCCAAGTCCAATCTGGCTTCCATGGGCATCTACATCTTCAACTGGGATGTTCTGAAGAAGTATCTGGAAGAGGACGAGGCAGACCCCAACTCCAAGAACGACTTTGGCATGAACATCATCCCGGCCCTGCTGCGGGACGGCCGCAAGATGTATGCTTACCGCTTTGCCGGCTACTGGCGTGACGTGGGCACCATCGACAGCTTGTGGGAAGCCAACATGGAGGTGCTGGACCCCGAAAACTCCGGCATCGATATCTTCGACGAGGAGTGGAAGATCTACAGCCGCAACCCGGTCCTGCCTCCGCAGAAGATCGGCCCCCGTGCTGTGGTGCAGGATTCCCTCGTCACCGAGGGCTGCAAGATCTACGGCAATGTGCATCACTCTGTGCTGAGCGCAGGCGTTGTTGTGGAAGAGGGCGCTACCGTTGAGGACGCAGTCCTGATGGACGGCGTTGTGGTCAAGGCTGGTGCTGTTGTCAAACGCTGCATCCTGGCGGAGGATGTTGTGATCGGTGCAGGCGCACGTGTGGGCGGCGATGGCCCCATTGCCCATGTGGGCACCGGCCTGACCGTCGGCGCAGGCGCAACCGTCAAGGAAGGTGCCAAAGTCTTTGAATCCGTCAAGGAGGGTATGGAAGTATGCTGAGCCAGAACACCAATGCGTTGGGTATTATTTTCCCCAACAGTTATGATAATACCGTCCCCGAGCTGGTGACCGAGCGCGCAATGGCTTCGATCCCCTTCGCGGGCCGCTACCGTATGGTGGACTTTGTTCTGTCCAGCATGGCAAACTGCGGTATCTCCAATGTTTCCATCGTGGTGCGCAAGAACTACCACTCCCTGATGGATCATCTGGGCACCGGCCGTGAGTGGGATATGGCCCGCCGTCACGGCGGCCTGAACATCGTGCCTCCTTTCGCTGAGAAGGGCGTGCGCATCTATTCCGGCCGTGTGGAAGCTCTGGGCTCCATCATGAACTTCCTGGAGAACCAGAAGGAAAAGTACGTGGTCATGAGCGACGCCAATGTTGCCCTGAACTACGACTTCAACGCCCTGCTGGCCGCCCATCAGGCAAGCGGTGCCGATGTGACCGTCGCTTACCAGAAGACCGAGATCCCCGAGGGCCGCAAGAATGACAACTACACCCTGACCGTTGATGCCGACGGCCGTGTGACCGAGCTGCTGTTCAACGATTACCGCCCCGGCGTGCAGAACCTTGACCTGAACATCTATGTTCTGGAGCGCGAGACCCTGCTCAAGCTGGTCCGGGATGCGACCTCCCGCGGCCTGATCTACTTCGAGCGCGATATTCTGGCCCACAATGTCAACATCCTGAACATCCACGCTCTGGAGTACACCGGCTATGTGGCACATGTCTGTGACATGAAGAGCTACTTCGACGAGAACCTCAAGCTGACCGATGACGAGAATCTGGAAAAGCTGTTCCCCAAGACGAGCCCGGTCTACACCAAGATCCGCGACGACAACCCCACCCGCTATGTGCCGGGCTGCAAGGTGACCGACTCCATTCTGGCCGACGGCTGTGTGATCGAAGGCACAGTGGAGAACTGCGTGCTGTTCCGCGGCGTCAAGGTCAAGAAGGGTGCCGTCGTCAAGAACTGCGTGCTGATGCAGGATACGGTGGTGGAAGTCAATGCCGAGCTGGACTGCGTTGTTACCGATAAGAACGTGAAGATCACTGCCGGCAAGAAGCTGTCCGGCACCGAGAGCTTCCCGGTGTACGTGCAGAAGAACCACACCGTCTGATCTGTTGCATTATCCATAGGGGCGGCTTCCTCCCCGGTAGCCCCTCTTGAGAGGGGCGGGGGCACCTGTGTGCCCCCGCCTGCTCTTTTGCAAAATGGTTCGTGCCGCTGAAAAATGCGGCGGGGAGCACGAAATGACCCAAACATATGAAAGGAGCGATCCTATGAGAATCCTGTATGCTGCTTCGGAAGCTGCACCCTTTGCAAAATCCGGTGGTCTGGCCGACGTTGCGGGCGCACTGCCCAAGGCTCTGGTCAAGGACGGCGTGGACGCCCGCGTCATCATGCCCCTGTACGGCGATTTGAAGTTCCGCGATACGCTGGAGTACGTGACCAATTATTCCGTCCCCGTGGGCTGGCGCAGCCAGTACTGCGGCCTGTTCAAGACCGAGCGGAACGGCGTGACCTACTACTTCCTGGACAATGAGTATTACTTCAAGCGCCGCGGCCTGTACGGCTTCTACGATGACGGCGAGCGTTTCGCCTTCTTCTCCCGCGCCGTTTTAGAGACCCTGTTCTACATCGATTTCACCCCCGATATCATCAACTGCAACGACTGGCAGACCGCACTGGTGCCGGTGTACCTGAACCTGTACTACCGTCATCTGGATAAGTTCAACCGCATCAAGACCATTTTCACCATCCACAACATCGCTTATCAGGGCAAGTACGGCACCGACATTCTGGAGGACACCTGCGGCATCGGCCGCCGGGATCAGCACATCGTGGAGTACGATGGCTGCGCAAACTTTATGAAGGGCGCCTTCGAGACTGCCGATAAGATCACCACCGTCAGCCCCACCTATGCTATGGAGATCCTCGACCCGTGGTTCAGCTATGGTCTGGACGCCCTGCTGCGGGAGAAGCAGTACAAGCTGTGCGGCATTCTGAACGGCATCGATACCGATTCCAACGATCCCGCTACGGATAAGAACATCCCCTTCAACTACGACATCACCAACTTTGAAGAGGGCAAGGCAAAGTGCAAGGAAGCCCTGCAGGATAAGTTCGGCCTGAACAAGGACGGCAGCCCCGTCTTTGCCATGGTCAGCCGCATGGTCGGCATGAAGGGCTTTGATCTGGTGCAGAGCATCGCCGATGGTCTGGTGGACCGCGGCATCGAGCTGGTCATTCTGGGCAGCGGCGAGAGCCAGTATGAGAACTTCTTCTCCGACCTGTGCGCACGCCACCCGGGCCGCGTGGGCACCTACATCGGCTTTGAGCCGGCCCTGTCGCAGGAGATCTACGCAGGCGCAGATGCCTTTATCATGCCTTCCAAGAGCGAGCCCTGCGGTCTGGCACAGATGGTGGCCTGCCGCTACGGTACGCCTCCCATCGTCCGCGAGACGGGCGGCCTGCGCGACTCCATCCACGACAGCACCATGGGCGAGGGCAACGGCTTCACCTTTGCGGGTTACAATGCCCACGAGCTGTATGTGGCCTGCTGCAACGCACAGAATGCTTACTATGACAAGGAGAACTGGAAGAACCTCGTGCATCACTGCATGGAGTGCGATTTCAGCTGGGATGTCTCCGCCAAGAGCTACGAGGGCCTGTACAACGAGACGGCAAACCTCTGGTAATGTTCTGAAAACTGCATAACAGCTGCCGCCCGGTTCCCAAAGAGCCGGGCGGCTTTTTTGTGTGACCCTCTCAGCTTCGTTTCGCTCAGCAGCTCCCCCGAAAGGGGGAGCTTTATTTGTGCTGCCCGAAAGATGCATAAAAGCTCGCCCTTCGGGAGAGCTGGCGCGTCAGAGCCTGAGAGGGTTCGCCCGCTTTTTTGCATTCTGCACAACAGAACCATCAAACTTTTGGTATTGATGTGCCCGCAGACGCACAAACTCAATACAGGGCGTACAGTTACGGCATTAGTGTGAACAAACTATGAAATTTTACTAGAAAACAGTGGAAAATTGATTGAAAAAACGGCCGGTTTGAATTATACTATCGTTATAAGATTTTTTGCTGATTGCAAATCTGTGGCATAAAATCCAGAATCTGGCTTTTGCACAGGAAGACCACACAGGGAGGAATTGCAGATTGAAGGGCTGGTATAAGGCGCTGGAGGATCTTGTCTGGCTGACCCAGCTGGGCCTGAATATGCTGCTGCCTCTGGTCATGTGTCTGGGCGGTGCATGGTGGGCGGTGAACAGCTGGAGCTGGCCGGAATGGGTGTTCCTTCCAGCGATCCTGCTGGGCCTTGCTGCCGGAGCACAGAACTTCTGGTATTTTGCCAAGGAACACATGGACCGCACCAAAAAGGAAAAACCAAAGCGGGTGGGGTTCAATTCGCATCAGTAAACTTAACAGGAGGTTTCCCTTTATGAAACTGCAGCCGGAATCCAAAAAGGAGCTGACCCGCATCGCCTGCGGCACGGCCATCTGTACCGCCGTCATGTGGGTGATCTTTGCAGCTCTGCACCTGGTTGGCTGGGTGAAATTTGATTACACTGTTGTTCTGGGCAGTCTCATCGGCGCGGCGGTGGCCATCGGCAACTTTGCGGGCATCTGCATCGTGTGCCAGAAGGTCATTGACGAGCAGGATGAGAAACGGCGCAAAGCGACATTGCAGGCTTCCTACAATGTCCGGATGCTTCTGCAGGCGGTGTGGATCATCGTGTCCATCGGGGCACCCTGCTTCCAGCCCTTTGCCAGTGTTCTGCCCCTGCTTTTCCCGCGCGTTACGATCTACTACCTGCAAATAACCGGAAAGTACAAGCCTCTTGCACCGGCCGGGCCTTCGGTGGAAGTCTCTGTGGAGGACGACCCCGAACCCGCACCGGAGCCGGAAGCCGGACCCCGTGACGAAGGGGGTGAAACGTAACAAATGGAACTGAACGGCGCAAAGATCCTGTATACCATCCATACGGACATCCCCCTGCTGGGTGATTTCAAGATCACCCAGACCTTAGTCAGTACCTGGATCGTCATGGCGCTGCTTTCGGGTTTTGCCATCTGGCTGGGCAGAAATCTCAAGCTGGAAAATGTCTCAAAGCGGCAGGCTGCAGCCGAGTTCATCGTAGAACGGCTGGACCAGTTCGTGCACGACAACATGGGCTATCACTTTGATCAGTATATCCCGCTCATCGGCGCGATCTTCGCTCTGAGCATCGGCTGCAACCTCATCAGTGTCATCGGCCTGTGGAGCCCCACAGCCGACCTGAACACCGAGGCGGCGTGGGCCATCGTGGTGTTCGTGCTGATCATGTACTACAAGATCAAGACCAACGGCATCCTTTCCTACGTGAAAGGTCTTTTGGACCCCATCTTCATCATGGCACCCATCAATGTGCTGTCGGAGGTTTCCACCCCCGTCAGTATGGCGTTCCGTCACTTTGGCAACATCTTGTCCGGTACGGTCATCTCCACACTGCTGTACTGGGCGCTGGCAAGCCTGAGCCACGTCATTTTCGGCTGGCTGCCCGGTGCCTTGAGCCAGATCCAGCTGTTCCAGATCGGCATCCCGGCCTTTACGGGCCTGTATTTCGACTGGTTCGGCGGCTGCATTCAGGCGTTCATCTTCTGTACCCTGACCGCAATTTTCATCAAACGTGCTGCTGGTGAGGACTAAGCCCTCACAACGGCATCTCCCAAAACAAAAAACTTTTTTGGAGGACAAATCTTATGACTGACTTTCAGTACCTCGCTCGTGGTATCGCTCTGGCAGGCTGCGGCATTGGCGCAGGCTGCGCACTGATCGCAGGTATCGGCCCCGGTATCGGCGAAGGCAACGCAGCAGCTGCTGCCTGTGAAGCTGTGGGCCGTCAGCCCGAGTGCAAGAGCGACGTTACCAGCACCCTGATCCTGGGCGTTGCACTTTCCGAGACCACCGGTATTTACGGCTTCGTCACCGGCCTGCTGCTGATCTTCCTGGCACCCGGTATGTTCATGAAGTTCCTGGCATAAGCGGAACCTTTTACAAAATAACGAAAGGAGACGCTTATGGAACTGTACCAGGCGTTGATCACGCTGGACGGCTGGACCTTTCTGGCCCAGATCTGCAACCTGATGATCCAGCTGTTCATCTTCAAAAAGTTCCTGCTGAATCCGGTCAAAAACGTGATCGCAGAGCGCAAGGCGAAGGCAGACAGCCAGATCGCCGATGCCACCAAGCTGCGCACTGAAGCCGAAGCCATGAAGGCAGAGTACGAGCAGAACCTGCAGAATGCCCGCACCGATGCCAACGAGATCGTTGCCAATGCGCAGAAGACGGCCACCGCCCGCGGCGAAGAGATCGTGGGCGAGGCCCGCGCGCAGGCTGCTGCCCTCAAGCAGAAGGCCGAAGCCGACATTGCGCAGGAGCGCAAGAAGGCCGTGAACGAGGTCAAGGACGAGATCGGCGGCATCGCCATGGAGATCGCCTCCAAGGTGGTGGAGCGTGAGATCAGCGAGAAGGATCACAAGGATCTGATCGACGAATTTATCAAAAATGTGGGTGAAGCATCATGACCGAGACTGCAAGGATGTACGGCGGAAGCCTGTACGATCTGGCGGCGGAGGAAGGGCTGGAGGCCCGCATTCTGGGTGAGCTGGACGAAGCCGTGGCGCTTTTTAAGGCGAATCCGGACTACCTGCATCTGCTCAGCACCCCCAGCATCCCGAAAAGAGAGCGCTGCGGCCTGCTGGATGAAGCACTGCGGGATCAGGTCCACCTCTATGTGCTGAACTTTTTGAAGATCCTGTGCGAGAAGGGCACCCTGCGGGAGCTGTCCGGCTGTGCACGGGCTTACCGTGTGCGCTACAATCAGGCGCACGGCATTCTGGAAGCAACGGCGACCACTGCAGTGGCAATGACGGAGCAGCAGGCAAAGAGCCTGCACGAAAAGCTGGAAAAACTCACCGGCAAGACCATCGACCTGAAAACAAAGGTCGATCCGGCAGTGCTGGGCGGCATCCGGCTGGATATCGAAGGCACCGAGCTGGACGGCACGGTGCAGAACCGTCTGTCCGCCCTGCGCAGGGATATTGCTTCCGTGACCCTGTAAAAATGAATCGAATTTCCACCCGAAAGATTTTTAAGAATTGAGTGGTGAACAAACAAAGATGCAACTGAAACCTGAAGAGATCTCCAAGATCATCCGTGCGCAGATCAAGCATTACGAAAATGCCATCGAGCAGAGCGAGACCGGCACGGTCATTATGGTGGGCGACGGCATCGCCCGCGCCAGTGGTCTGGAAAAGTGCATGGCAGGTGAGCTGCTTCAGTTTGATAACGGCGAATACGGCATGGCCCAGAATCTGGAGGAGAATACCGTCTCCATCGTTCTGCTGGGCTCCGACGTCGGCATCAAGGAAGGCAGCACTGTCAAGCGCACCGGCAAGGTGGTGTCCGTGCCGGTGGGCGAAGCCATGATCGGCCGCGTGGTCAACGCGCTGGGCCAGCCCATCGACGGCGCAGGCCCCATTGAGACCACCGAGTTCCGCGCCATTGAAAGCCGCGCTCCCGGCATCATCGACCGTCAGCCGGTCAAGGAGCCGCTGCAGACCGGCATCAAGGCCATCGACTCCATGATCCCCATTGGCCGCGGCCAGCGCGAGCTGATCATCGGCGACCGCCAGACCGGCAAGACCACCATCGCCTCCGATACCATCATCAACCAGAAGGGCAAGGACGTCATCTGCATTTACGTTGCCATCGGTCAGAAGCGCTCTACCGTGGCAAATCTGGTGCAGAGCCTGACCGAGGCCGGTGCTATGGGCTACACCATCGTGGTGTCCGCAACGGCATCCGAGCTTTCGCCCCTGCAGTATATCGCACCCTACTCCGGCTGTGCCATGGGCGAATATTTCATGCATCAGGGCAAGCACGTCCTCATCATCTACGACGATCTGTCCAAGCACGCCGTGGCCTACCGTGCACTGTCACTGCTGATCCGCCGTCCCCCGGGACGTGAGGCTTACCCCGGCGACGTGTTCTATCTGCACTCCCGTCTGCTGGAGCGCGCGGCCAAGCTCTCCAATGAGCTGGGCGGCGGCAGCCTGACGGCTCTGCCCATCATCGAGACGCAGGCGGGCGATGTTTCCGCCTACATCCCCACGAATGTCATTTCCATCACCGATGGTCAGATCTTCCTGGAGACGGAGCTGTTCCACTCCGGTGTCATGCCGGCAGTCAACCCCGGCATCTCGGTGTCCCGCGTGGGCGGCAATGCTCAGATCAAGGCCATGAAGAAGGTCGCCGGCACCCTGAAGCTGATCTACTCCCAGTACCGCGAGCTGCAGAGCTTTGCACAGTTCGGTTCCGATCTGGACGCCGACACCAAGGCCCGTCTGGCACAGGGCGAGCGCATCGTGGAAGTGCTCAAGCAGAACCGCTCCGCTCCCGTGCCTGTGGAAAAACAGGTGGCTGTCCTGTACGCGACCATCCACGATTACCTCGTGAAGGTCAAGGTGCCGGATGTGGCCGAGTATGAGAAGGGCCTGTACGAGCATCTGGACAACGATGCCGCTGGTGCCGCCGTCATGGAGACCATCCGCACCACCGGCAATCTGGATAAGGATACCGAGGAGCAGCTTAAGAGCGTGCTCACAGCCTATACCGACAGCTTCGTCAAGGCACACTAAGGAAGGAGGCGTAACGCATGGCTGGTTCCATGAAGGACATCAAGCTGCGCATCAAAAGCGTAGAGAGCACCATGCAGATCACCAAGGCAATGGAACTGGTGGCTTCCTCCAAAATGCGCCGCGCCAAGGAACGGGTGGAGCACAGCCGCCCCTACTTTGAAACGCTGCATGAGACCCTGACCAAGATCGCTGCGGCAGACCCCCGTGCCCGCAACCCCTACCTGCGCCGTGACGAAGTGAAGCGCACGCTGCTCATCGTCATTGCAGGCGACCGCGGCCTTGCCGGTGGATACAATTCCAACGTGCTCAAGCAGGCTGCAGCCGAAGAGGGCGAGGTGCTGGTGCTGCCCATCGGCAAGCGCTCGGCAGAGTATTTTGTCCATCACGAAGTGCCCCTGTTCACGCAGGAGGTGCTGCTGGCGGCAGATGTCTCGGTGGGCGAGTGCTTCCAGCTGTCCCACCAGATCACCGAGGGCTACCTCAAGGGCGAGTACGATGCGGTGAAGATCTGCTACACCCGGTTCGATTCCATGATGACCCAGACCGCAGCCACCATGGAGGTGCTGCCGCTGTCCATCGAACCCACCGAGCAGCAGAAGGCAGAAGCCCGCCGCAGCCAGATCCTGTACAAGCCCAGCAGCGAGGAAGTATTCAGCGCGATCATCCCGGAGTATGTGGCCGGCATCGTCTACGGCACCGTGTGCGAGAGCGTGGCAAGTGAGCTTGCCGCCCGCCGCACCGCCATGGATGCCGCCACCAAGAACGCCGGTGAGATGATCGATCATCTGAACCTGTATTATAACCGTGCCCGTCAGGCCGCCATCACGCAGGAGATCACTGAGATCGTGGCCGGCGCGGAGATTTAACAACCTATCAAAAAGGAGTTGTAGCCTATGTCCGAAAAACATATCGGCAAGGTGCTCCAGGTCATCGGCCCGGTGCTGGACATCCAGTTTGAGGATGGCCAGCTGCCGGAGCTGCTCAACGCCATCGAGATCGACAACCACGGCGAAAAGCTGGTGGTCGAGGTGGCACAGCACACCGGCGATAACGTGGTGCGCTGCATTGCAATGAACAGCACCGATGGTCTGGTGCGCGGCACCGAAGCCGTGGATACCGGCGAACCCATCAAAGTGCCCGTGGGCGACCAGTGTCTGGGCCGCGTGTTCAACCTGCTGGGTGAACCCGTGGACAACAAGCCCGCCCCGGCCCCGGAGGCCTACTGGCCCATCCACCGCCCTGCTCCCAGCTACGAGGAGCAGCAGTCCACCACCGAGATCCTGGAGACCGGCATCAAGGTCGTGGATCTGATCTGCCCCTACGCAAAGGGTGGCAAGATCGGTCTGTTCGGCGGTGCAGGCGTCGGCAAGACGGTCCTGATCCAGGAGCTGATCTATAACATCGCCACCGAGCACAACGGCTACTCGGTGTTCACCGGCGTTGGCGAGCGCACCCGTGAGGGCAACGACCTGTACGGCGAAATGACCGAGAGCGGCGTTATCAACAAGACTGCGCTGGTCTACGGCCAGATGAACGAACCCCCAGGAGCCCGTATGCGCGTGGCACTGTCCGGCCTGACCATGGCGGAGTATTTCCGCGATGTGAAGAATCAGGATGTGCTGCTCTTCATCGATAACATCTTCCGCTTCACCCAGGCAGGCTCTGAGGTGTCCGCACTGCTGGGCCGTATGCCCTCTGCCGTCGGCTACCAGCCCACGCTGGCCACCGAGATGGGTGCTCTGCAGGAGCGCATCACCTCCACCCGCAAGGGCTCCATCACCTCGGTGCAGGCCGTCTACGTGCCCGCCGACGACCTGACCGACCCGGCCCCTGCCACCACCTTTACCCATCTGGATGCCACCACGGTCCTGAGCCGTGACATTGCTTCGCAGGGCATCTACCCCGCTGTGGACCCGCTGGATTCCACCAGCCGCATCCTCAGCCCGGAGGTCGTGGGTCAGGAACACTACGAGATCGCCCGCGCCGTCCAGAAGGTGCTGCAGCGCTACAAGGAGCTGCAGGATATCATTGCCATCATGGGCATGGACGAGCTGAGCGAGGAAGACAAGCGCACGGTCAGCCGCGCCCGCAAGGTGCAGCGCTTCCTGAGCCAGAGCTTCCACGTGGCAGAGCAGTTCACCGGTATGCCTGGCCAGTATGTGCCGCTCAAGGAGACCCTGCGCGGCTTCAAGATGATCCTGAACGGCGAGTGCGACGAGCTGCCCGAGAGTGCATTCCTGTTCGCGGGCACCATCGATGACGTGTTCGCAAAAGCGAAGAAAGGGTAAACCATGACGACCTTTCATCTGACGGTGGTCACGCCGGACGGCTGCGCCTTTGACGGGCAGGCCGAGCGCATCGTCTGCCGCGCCATCGACGGCGATATCGCCATCCTTGCCCGACACGGGGATTACTGCACCGCGCTGGGCATGGGCGAAGCGCATATCGTGGACGCGGACGGCCAGCGCCGCCGCGCCGCCTGTATGGGCGGCCTGCTGAGCGTGCTGGACGGCGAAGTGCGTCTGGTCGCAACCACATGGGAGTGGGCCGAGGAGATCGATCAGGCCCGCGCTGAGGCTTCCAGGAAGCGTGCGGAGGAGATCCTTGCGCAGAAGAACCTCGCTCAGCGGGACTACGAGCTGGCTCAGGCACGCCTCAAGCGCGCTCTGGTGCGCACCTCTATCCACTGAACCCTGTATACAAAAAGGCACCCGCAGCGATCCGGCTGTGAGTGCCTTTTGTTTTGCATGGGATGATTTTAAATGCGCGCCGAGGTCAGCAGCCTCGCCCTCTCAGTCTCGCTACGCTCGCCAGCTCTCCCAAAGGGAGAGCCCTTGGCATGGCGGTACAGTTTCAGGCTAAAGCCTTCACCCGCCGGGGGAAGGTGGTGCGTAGCGCCGGATGAGGGGCAGACTGTCAGTGATTTCCTGTAGCGCCACGCTTTCGCAGAAAGCGGCGCTACAACTGCCGTTTTCCTCCACGACCCCTCTCGTGAAAAAAGGGGTTCGGGAAAGTCCGCAGACTTTCCTGAACCCCCAAAATTTAAATAACTCTTCCGCTGAATATGCGCAAAGCGAACGCGGAGCGCATTCCCAATCGTCTCACAGCCGATTTGCCTTCTCGATCAGGTTGCGGATGTGATGGGCCAGCATCTCCACCGCAGCGGTGTTCTCGCCGCCGTTGGGCACAATGATGTCTGCATTGCGCTTGCTGGGCTCCACAAAGGCCTCGTGCATGGGCTTGACGGTGGTCAGGTACTGCTCAATGACGCTGTCCAGACTGCGGCCCCGCTCCTTCACATCCCGCACCAGACGGCGCAGGATGCGCTCGTCGGCGTCGGTGTCCACATAGATCTTGTAGTCGAACAGGGCGCACAGCTCCGGCTCCACAAAGGGCAGGATGCCTTCCACGATCAGCACCGGTGCGGGCTCGATGTGCTGCACCTTGTCGCTGCGGTTGTGGTTGGAGTAGTCGTACACCGGGCAGTCGATGGCGCGGCCTGCCTTCAGCTCCTGCAGATGGTAGATCAGCAAAGCGTTGTCAAAGGCGTCCGGATGGTCGTAGTTCAGCTTGCAGCGCTCCTCAAAAGGCAGCTCATCGTGGCGCTTATAGTAGCTGTCATGGGAGATCAGGCGCACTTCATCCTCGCCAAAACGCTCCTTCAGCCGCAGAGCAAGGGTGGTCTTGCCGCTGCCGGAGCCGCCTGCAATGCCAATAATCAGATTATTCATAGGGGTCCCTCCTGCATTATCCTGCCGCTTTGGGTGGAAAAAAGGGCAGGAATGGATTATAATAGGTGCAAAGCTGCCTGTCCGGGACACAGCGCCGGGCGGGCTTGTTCCTGTACATCATAACACAAACCGGCACATTTTTACAGCCCCGGAGCTGCAAATGTGCGAGATAAGGGAAAATGCCATGCAGAAAAAACAATTTCAGCAAAATATGAAGGACAAGGTCCGGGTGTTTGAGGATGGCGGCATCCGCCTGCTCAAACGGGGACAGAAGGGCGTGGTACACGCTATTTTCAGCCGTTTTGGTCTGGTGCTGGTTCTGCTGCTTTTACAGGCGTTCGCGCTGTTCAGCCTGCTGCAGTGGTTCGGCGGGCTGCTGCCGCATTATTTTGGCGGCACCCTGCTGGTAACAGCGGCAATGATGGTCTATCTGCTCAATCAGGACATGGACAACAGCGTGCGCATCACATGGCTGGTGGTCACGGCGCTGATGCCGGTGCTGGGCGTGCCGCTGTTCTGGTACACCAAAAGTGATGTGGGCCACAATGCCCTGAAGCGCCGCCTGCTGGATCTGGAAGGCCGGACCCGCGCCCAGCTGCCGCAGGATGAGCAGACTGTGCAGCTTTTGCAGGAGCAGGCACCCGAAGCGGTGCCGCTGGCACGGTATCTGCGCGGCAAGGGCGGCGGCTTTCCGGTCTATGCCGACACGACGGCCACCTACTTCAACGGCGGCGAAGCCATGTTCGATGAAATGCTGCGCCAGCTGGAAACGGCAAAAAAGTACATCTTTCTGGAATATTTCATCGTGGATGAAGGCCTGATGTGGGGCCGCATTCTGGAAGTGCTGGCCCGCAAGGCGGCGCAGGGGGTGGATGTGCGTGTGATGTATGACGGCACCTGCGAGTTCTCCACCCTGCCGCGGGATTACCCCAGCCGGCTGGAAGCGCTGGGCATCCAGTGCAAGGTGTTCTCGCCGGTCACGCCCTTCGTCTCCACCCACTACAACTACCGCGACCACCGCAAAATTCTGGTCATCGATGGCCAGGTGGGCTTTACCGGCGGCGTGAATCTGGCAGATGAGTACATCAACCACATAGAAAAGTATGGCCGCTGGAAGGACTCGGCCCTGATGCTGGAAGGCGAAGGTGTGCGCTCCATGACGGCGCTGTTCCTGCAGATGTGGTGCATCCTGCGCCAGCCGGAGTTTGAGCAGTTCCTGTCCGATCCCATCCCGGCGGCAGCAAACGCCAAGGGCTTTGTGGTGCCCTACGGGGACTGCCCGCTGGACGGTGAGCGGGTGGGCGAAATGGTGTACATGGATATGCTCAACCGCGCCCGGAAGTATGTGCACATCATCACGCCGTATCTGATCCTGGACGGCGAGCTGGAAACGGCCCTGCGCTTTGCGGCAGAGCGCGGTGTGGATGTGCACCTGATCCTGCCCGGCAAACCGGATAAGTGGTTCGCTTATGCACTGGCAAAGACCCACTACGAGGCACTGCTCTCCTCAGGCGTGAAGATCAGCGAGTGGACGCCCGGCTTTACCCATGCCAAGGTAGTCATTGCGGACGGTGTGGAAGCCGTGGCAGGCACCATCAATCTGGACTACCGCAGCCTGTACCATCACTTTGAAAACGCGGTCTGGATGTGCGGCACCGACTGCATTGCCAACATGGAAGCGGATTTTCAGGATACGCTCACCCGGTGCCGCAGGGTGGAGCGGACGAAAGAAAGCATCTGGCAGGGCAAAAAGCTGCTGCATCTGGCGGGCATCCTGCTCAAGTTCATTGCGCCGCTGGTGTGAAGGACTCCCTCCGTCATGGCTGCGTAAGCAGACTGGAGAAGCTCTGAATACAAAAAGGCCCGCTGCCTTTCGACAGCGGGCCTTTTGTTACCGATTTAAATAAAAATCAGCGCTTAGTTCTGCTTCATGCGAGCGAAGCAGTCAGAGCAGTAGACCGGACGGTCCTCACGGGGCTGGAAGGGAACCTTGCAAGCCTTGCCGCAAGCTGCGCAGACAGCATCGAACATCTGACGCTCACCGCTGTTGCTGCGTGCGCCGCCGTTCTTGCGGGCGTCACGGCAGGGCTTGCAGCGCTGGGGCTGATTCTCGAAGCCGCGAGATGCGTAGAACTCCTGCTCACCAGCAGTCCAAACAAATTCCTTACCGCAGTCCTTGCAGACCAGAGTCTTGTCTTCAAACATAGTAGTATCTCCTCTTTAGTTAGTTCTTGCCCACGGAAGGATTGTAACCATACCTTTGGTTTTGGGACCATCGCGCTGATCAGTAAGCTTACCAGGGGCTTGAATGAATAGACGTCCTCCAATTGAGGACTTTTCTATTGTACCGTTCTTTTTGAAATTTGTCAACCAAAAAACAACCATTCGCCTTGTTATTTGTATAGATAGCACAATCCGACAGGGCTGATTTGGGTAAAATAACTGCCGGAAGTCAGAAAAGTGGAATGTTGCACAGTCTTTTCGCAGCGGCAGCTTTTGGACGCAGACGATTGGAAATGGCCTCCGCTTGCGCTCTGGCCATAAATAAAGGAAGATTTGTTTATACTTTGCGTTTGTTGCGGCCTGCGGGCCGCAACAAACGCATTTTCACAGAAGGGGCCGTAAAGGAAAACGGGAAATTTTCCCACCGAGAAGTCGTTTACGGTTGGGATTTTTCTCGTGAAAAAGTGGTTCAGAAACACCCGCAGGTGTTTCTGAACCACAAATTAAAAATAATCTTTCCGCTGAAAATGGCCAGAGCGCAGCGGAGGCCATTCCAATCGTTCTACGCAAAAGGGGCTGCCGCACAATCCGTGCAGCAGCCCCTGCAAAGCCCTTTGGGAAACGATTACTTCTCGATGACTTCCTTGGTGTCGCGGGCGATCATCAGCTCCTCGTCGGTAGCGATGACAAGAGTGCGCACCTTTGCGCCCCAGGCAGTGATCTCGCACACATCGCCCACGGGGTGCTTGTTCTTCTCGGTATCGATGCGGATGCCCAGCCAATCCATGTGGTGGCAGACCTTTGCACGGGCAATTGCGTCGTGCTCGCCGATGCCGCCGGTGAAGACGATGGCATCCACGCCGCCCATTGCAGCGATGTAAGCGCCAACGGTCTTCTTGATCTGGTAGTTCAGCATGTCGGAAGCCAGCTGTGCGCGCTTGTTGCCGGCAGCAGCTGCCTCTTCCACGTCACGCTTGTCGCTGGAAACACCGGAGATGCCCAGCAGGCCGGACTTCTTGTTCAGGATCTCGTCCAGCTCGTGGCCGGTGATGTTCAGGGTGTACTTCAGGTAGTTGACCACAGAAGGATCCAGGTCGCCGCAGCGGGTGCCCATCATCAGGCCGGCCAGCGGGGTCATGCCCATGGAGGTGTCCACGACCTTGCCCTGGTCCACAGCGGCAATGGAGGAACCGTTGCCCAGATGGCAGGTGATCAGCTTCAGGCGCTCAATGGGCTCTTCCAGATACTCGGCAGCCTTGTGCGCAACGTACTTGTGGCTGGTGCCGTGGAAGCCGTAGCGGCGCACGCCGTACTTCTCGTAGTACTCATACGGAATGGCGTACATATAAGCCTTCGGAGGCATGGTGCTGTGGAAAGCGGTATCGAACACAGCCACCATGGGGATGTTGCCGAACACCTTGCGTGCGGCCTCGATGCCCAGAATGCCGGCGGGGTTGTGCAGGGGAGCCAGAGGGCTCAGCTCGCGGATGGTCTCGATGACCTCGTCGGTGATCAGGCAGCTCTCCTTGAACTTCTCGCCGCCGTGCACGACACGGTGACCGATGGCATCGATCTCGCTGACGTCGTTGATGCACTTGCCTTCGCCGGTGGTCATCTTCTTCACGACCTCGGCAAAAGCCTCGGTGTGGGTGGGGAAGATGGCGGGCGTGGTGGCCTTGTGGCCGTTGGCCTCGTGGGTGATCATGCTGCTTTCCATGCCAATGCGCTCGCACAGGCCCTTGCACAGCACCTTCTCGCCGTCCATATCGATCAGCTGATACTTCAGAGAAGAAGAGCCGCAGTTAATAACCAGAACTTTCATCTGTGTTGCCTCCTGTATGTTTTTGCTCTGCCCACGTGTGAGGACAGAATTTTACAGATTCCTGTGTTTATTATATAATAGGGTGGGCAGCTTTTCAAGCCGCAACCCGGGCAAAGCGATAAAACTTGTGTACAAGGTTTTTGTACATCCTGCCTATTATTGCAGAATAGCCGGGCTTTTTTCTGTGAATACGATATAAATTTAACAATCTTTTCGGGACACAGCGGCCCTTTTTAAGGAGAACTCTATGAAGTTTGCAGGCATCATTGCGGAATACGACCCCTTTCACAACGGCCATGCATGGCAGCTGGCGCAGGCAAAAGCGCTGGGCGCAGAGCATGTGGCGGTGGCCATGAGCTGCGGGCTGACCCAGCGCGGGAGCCTGCCGCTGCTGCCGGAAGCGGTGCGGGTGCAGGCCGCACTGCAATGCGGGGCAGATCTGATATTTGCCCTGCCTGCACCCTGTGCCTGCGCGGGGGCAGAGGCTTTTGCCCGGGCGGGGGTGCGCATCCTTGCCGCCGCCGGATGCGATGCGCTGGTGTTCGGGGCAGAGACGCCGGACGCGGCCCTGTTGATGGACGCGGCCCGGGTGCTGTGCAGCGCCGCCTACCGCACCGAGCTGAAACAGCAGCTGGCCGCCGGTGCCCGAAGCTTTGCCGCCGCGCGGCAGGCAGCGGTGGAAGCGCTTTGTCCGGGCACGGCGCTGGCCGCACTGCTGGATAAGCCCAACAACAATCTGGCAGTGGAATACTGCAAGGCCATTCTGGAACAGGAGGCACCCATGACCCCGGTGCCGCTGCCCCGCGTGGGGGCGGGCCACGGGCAGACTCTTGCCGAAAGCGGCCACGCACAGTTTGCCAGCGCCAGCGCGCTGCGCACCCTCTGGGCAGAGCAGGGAGCGGATGCGCTGGCTCCTTATGTGCCGGAGAAAGCACTGAAACTGTATAAAAAAGTGGAAATTGACGGAACGTATACCGACTACACCGCTGCGGGCCGGTGTCAGCTGACTCTGCTGCGGGCGGCCTGTGCCCGGCCGGAACCCTTTGCCGCAGTGCGGGGCGTTTCCGAGGGGGTGGACCACCGGCTGGAAAACGCCGTGCGCAGCTGCACCGGCCTGCCCCAGCTGCTGGACGCGCTGACCACGGTGCGTTACCCCCGGGCCCGGATGCGCCGTCTTGCCATGGACGCCGCACTGGGCTATGCGGCAGAGACAGTGCCCGCTCTGCCGCCGTATCTGCACCTGCTGGGGGCCCGGCGGGAAGCTTTGCCGATGCTCAAAAATACGGCCCTGCCGGTGAGCCATTCGCTGGCAAAGCTGGAAAAAGAAAATGCAGACTGCGCCCGCATGGCGGCGGCACAGGCAGCAGCCAGCGATTTTGGCGCACTGTGCCGCCGGGTGCCCGGGCCGATGGGGGGAGTATATCGTCAAAAAATTATCTTTTTGACGAATTGACAAAAAATAATCGAAGAAATTTTATGCAGAAACACTTGTGTCCGGACGGTTTGTGGTGTATGATTAAAGCAATGCAATGTTGGATACAACAAATGAGAACGGAATCAGAAAACCGCATGCAATAAGGAGGAAACTTCATGGCACTTCACGTTCTGGACGAAGCCAACCGCTGCCTGGGCTGCAAAAAGCCGCTGTGCCAGCAGGGCTGCCCCATCCACACCAATATCCCGGAGGTCATCCGTCTGCTCAAGGCAAACCAGATGGACGAAGCCGGCAGGATGCTGTTTGAAAATAACCCGCTGACCACCGTTTGTGCGCTGGTGTGCAACCACGAGAACCAGTGCGAAGGCCACTGTGTGCGCAACCGGATGCCCAGCCACGACCCGGTGCACTTCTCCATTATTGAAGACTACATTTCCACGACCTACGCCAACAAAATGACCGCCGGCCCTGCCCCCAAAAACGGCATGAAGGCGGCAGTCGTTGGCTCCGGCCCGGCGGGCCTGACCATTGCGGTGCTGCTGGCACGCTGGGGCTACGATGTGACCATCTTTGATGCCCGTGATAAGATCGGCGGCGTCATGCGCTACGGCATTCCCAACTACCGCCTGCCGGACAGCGTGCTGGACGATTTCCAGTACCGCCATCTGGAGCTGAAGGGCATCAAAGTGCGGCCCAACACCACCATCGGCAAGACCATCACCATCGATGATCTGTTCCGCGACGGCTACAAGAGCGTGTTCATCGGTGCCGGTCTGTGGAAGGCAAACGCCATGCATATCAAGGGCGAGACGCTGGGCAATGTAGCCTTTGGCATCGACTATCTGGCAAACTCCAAGGCGTTCCGTCTGGGCGATGATATTGCCGTGATCGGCGTGGGCAACTCTGCCATGGACTGTGCCCGCACCGCCATCCGCAACGGTGCCCGCCACGTCACCTGCTATGCCCGCCGTGACGAGAGCTGCATCAGCGCCTCCGAGTACGAGGTGAGCTATGCAAAGCTGGAGGGTGTGGGCTTCCGCTTCTGCAAGGCACCGGTGGAGATCCGGGAGAACGGCCTGATCTGCCGCGATACCGTCAAGGGCGAGGACGGTAAATTTACGCAGGTGGAGGGCAGCGAGACCTTCTACCCCCACACCGGCGTCATCGTCTCGGTGAGTCAGGGCTCTGAGAGCAACCTCGTCAAGACCACCACCGGCATCGAGACCAACCAGAAGGGCCTGCTCACCGTCAGCGAGGACGGCAGCACCACCCGCGAGGGCGTGTTTGCCGGCGGCGACGCCGTGATGGGCGCCCGCACCGTGGTGGAGGCGGTGGCTGTGGCCAAGAAGGTGGCCGAATCCATGGACGCCTACATGAAGAGCCTGCCCGCAGAAGAAGCAGCTGATCCCTATGCCGATATCCCGGTGTTCCAGACCCCCACCTCGGACGTGCTGGCAAAGCAGGAGATCTGACGAAATAAAGACAAAGTTGGAAGAAACTGTAAAGCTTCTGCGTCTTTGCCAATCTTTGCCGCTCCGTTTGTTGACGGGGCGGCTTTTGCCTTGTATACTATTCATATACTTGTTTTCGATTTGTACAAACTGGAAACAAAAAACAGCGAAAGGCGGTGGACGCTATCCTGAAAGCATCCCTCCCGAAACTGCGGGAAAAACTATTGGAAGCGCTGCAGGCAGTGCTGCCCATTGCAGCCATCGTGCTGGTGCTCTGCTTTACCATTGCACCGGTGTCACCCAGTATCCTGCTGTGCTTTCTGCTGGGCGCAGCCATGATCGTGCTGGGCATCATGTTCTTCACCCTGGGCGCGGAGATGAGCATGACCCCCATGGGCGAGCGCGTGGGCGCGGTGATCACCAAAAGCCGGAAGCTGCCGGTGATTTTGGGCATCGGCTTCCTGCTGGGCTTTCTCATCACCATCTCGGAGCCGGACCTGCAGGTGCTGGCAAATCAGGTACCCGCGATCCCCAACACGACCCTTATCCTGTCGGTGGCGGCAGGCGTGGGTCTGTTTCTGGTGTTTGCCTTCCTGCGAATGCTCATCGGCATCTCGCTGCCCCGGCTGCTGGTGCTGTTTTACAGCATCATCTTTCTTCTGGCGGTCTTTGTGCCCAGGGAGTTTCTTGCCGTGGCCTTTGATTCCGGCGGCGTGACCACCGGCCCCATGACGGTGCCCTTCATCATGGCACTGGGTGTGGGTGTGTCAGCGATCCGCGGCGACCGCCACGCGGCGGATGACAGCTTTGGTCTGGTGGCCATGTGCTCCATTGGCCCCATTCTGGCTGTGCTCATTCTGGGCATCGTATTCCGTGCCTCGGACAGCACCTATATCCCGCCGGTGCTGCCGGAGGTAAGCGACTCGGTGGAGCTGTGGCAGCTGTTCCATGTCAGTCTGCCTACTTATTTAAAGGAGATCGCCGGTTCTCTGCTGCCCATCATCGTGATGTTCGGCATTTTTCAATTTGTGGCCCTGCACATGGACGGCCGCTCTCTGGGCCGCATTGCGGTGGGCCTTGCCTACACCTATGTGGGTCTGGTGCTGTTCCTCACCGGCGCAAACGTCGGCTTTATGCCTGCCGGTAATTATCTGGGTCAGGTGCTGGCCGGGCAGAGCTTCCGCTGGATCATCATTCCCATCGGAATGCTCATCGGTTACTTCATCGTCAAGGCCGAGCCGGCTGTCTATGTGCTGAACAGGCAGGTGGAAGAGGTGACCGACGGTGCCATTTCGGCGCAGGCCATGGGCACGGCCCTCTCGGCAGGCGTGTCCATTTCGGTGGGCCTTGCCATGGTGCGGGTGCTCACCGGCGTTTCCATTCTGTGGTTTCTCGTGCCGGGCTATGTGTTTGCCATCGGCATCTCCTTTGCGGTGCCAAAGCTGTTCACCGCCATCGCATTTGACGCGGGCGGCGTGGCATCCGGCCCCATGACGGCCACCTTCCTGCTGCCGCTGGCACAGGGTGCCTGCGTGGCCGTGGGCGGCAATATCGTCACCGATGCCTTTGGCGTGGTGGCGATGGTCGCCATGACGCCGCTCATCACGGTGCAGCTGATGGGCCTTGTGGCACAGCTCAAGACCCGCAAGGCACGGCAGGCGCAGCATGCCGCCGCACAGGCCTTTGCCTTTGCCGGTCTGGCGGACGATGATATCATTGAACTGTAAGGAGGGCGCGGCATGAGTTCGTTGTTTTTGATGGTGACCATCACCGACCGCCGCTCCACCGATGCCTTTTTGCAGCTGTATGAGCAGCACGGCGTGGATGTGAACCTGCGCACGGTGGGCAGCGGCACAGCGGTGCGGGAGACTCTGGCCACGCTGGGTCTGGAAAAGACCGAGAAGGCGGTGCTGCTGGCGGTGGCGACAGAGGATACGTGGAAGGCCGTCCGGACAGACCTGCGCCGCAAAATGCGCATCGACGTGCCGGGCACCGGCATTGCATTCACGGTGCCGCTGAGCAGCATCGGCGGCAGAAGGGCGCTGATGTTCCTCACCCAGCACCAGCCGCTGACATTGAAGGAGGAGAGCACCTTGAAGGATACCCGTTACGAACTGCTGCTGGTGATCGCCAATCAGGGCCACACCGGTGCCATTATGGACGCCGCCCGCGCAGCGGGTGCCGGCGGCGGCACGGTGATCCATGCCAAGGGCACCGGCATGGAGGGCGCAGCCCAGTTCCTTGGCGTGGAGCTGGTGAACGAAAAAGAGCTGGTGCTCATCGTGGCCCGCACACCGGAAAAGAACCGCATCAT
The DNA here is from genome assembly GCF_048323735.1 of Faecalibacterium sp. 3. Taxonomy (NCBI): domain Bacteria; kingdom Bacillati; phylum Bacillota; class Clostridia; order Eubacteriales; family Oscillospiraceae; genus Faecalibacterium; species Faecalibacterium sp. 3. The sequence goes on along the minus strand of NZ_JBLWFN010000001.1, from coordinate 346,442 downwards.
GAAGGCCATCATGGACGGTGCCGGGCCCAAGGCGGGCGCGATCGTATTCTCGCTGCCGGTAACGGATACCGCCGGTCTGCGTCTGCTGGAGGACGAGGAGCCGGTGCAGGAGACCTCTGCGCAGTAAACAACAAAATGTAATTTATTCCGGGATTATTCCGCATTTATGGGCGAAACGCTTGATAAATGCGGATTTTTTCGTTATCATAGAAGAAAGAAATTCAAGAATGAGGGACAAAAGATGATAAAGCTTTCATATGAGCAGCAGATCGCATTCAATTCGCTGTCCATCATCGTGGGCAATGCACTGTATGCGCTCACGGTGGTGCTGTTTCTTGTGCCGTCAGGCCTGATCACCGGCGGTGCTACCGGCATCGCACTGGGCATCAACCGTGCATTGGGACTGCCGGTGTCCGGTGTGCTGTTCGTCATCAACATGACCATGCTTGCGGTGGGCTGGGTGCTGCTGGGGCGGCGCTTTGCGGTCACCACCGTTGCCAGCACCCTTCTGAGCCCCCTGTTTCTGGCCCTGTGGGAGCGGGTGTTCGCGGACTTTGTGCTTACCGATGATCTGGTGCTCAACACCATCTTTGCAGGCCTCGGCGTAGGCATTTCGCTGGGCATCACCATCCGGGCAGGCGCATCCACCGGCGGCATGGACATCCCTCCGCTGGTGCTGAACAAATATTTCCACATCCCGGTGTCGGCCAGTATGCTGGTGTTCGATATGCTCATCCTCTGCCTGCAGGCGGCGTTCAGCCCGCTGCAGCAGTGTCTGTACGGCATCGTGATGGTCATCGTGTATACGGTGGTGCTGGACAAGGTGCTCCTCTTCGGCACTACCCGCACCGAGGTAAAGATCATCAGCCAGCACGCCGATGACATCCGGGAAGCCATCTTCACCCAGCTGGACCGGGGTGTGACCGTGCTGCATGGCGAGGGCGGCTACAGCCACGAGCCGGAGCAGGTGCTGCTGAGCATCGTGAGCAACCGCCAGCTGCCGAAGCTGGAAAAGCTGGCCCATGCCATCGACCCCACCTGCTTTATGATCGTGAGCCATGTGACGGAGGTGAGCGGGCGCGGCTTCTCGCTGGAAAAGGACTATCAGGCGGAAAAGTGAGCGAACCCTCTCAGTCACGCCTGACGGCGTGCCAGCTCCCCCGAAGGGGGAGCTTTATGGGTACTGACCGGAAGATGCATAAAAGCTCCCTCCCTTGGGGGAGCTGGCGAACGGAGTGAGCCGGAGAGGGTTGACTGCAAAAGCCTTCGGAGGCGGGCGGATTTTCCGCAAGGCTCTTGCAAAACTGCTCCGGTTTGGGGTATATTATAGAGGAACAGCAGGGTTTGCTGTCAATGCCCCCAAACAGAAAGGAAAAAACATCATGTTTGATATTTTCAATATGCTCAAAAAGGAAGAACACAAGGACGCAAAGCAGGTGACCCGCGATACCATCATCGGCGATATCCTGGATATGGACCAGACGACCGCTCCCTACTTCATGGAGATCGGCATGCATTGTCTGGGCTGCCCCGCATCCCGCGGCGAGAGCATCGAGGAGGCCTGTGCTGTCCACGGCGTGGATTGCGATGAGCTGATCGAGAAGCTGAACGAGCATCTGGCAGCAAAGAAGGCATAAATTGCTGCCCACACTGGATGCGCGTCTGGCTGCCGCCGCAGAGCTTGTGCGGCCGGGAGAGCCGGTGGCGGACATTGGCTGCGACCACGGCAAGCTGACAGCGGTGCTGGCAGCTTCGGGCCGGTATCCGAAGGTGATCGGTGCCGACCTGCGGCCCGGCCCGCTGGCAAAGGCAGAGCAGACGCTGGAACATGCAGGCTGTAAAGACCGCGCTGAGCTTCGGCTTGGCGACGGTCTTTCTGTGCTTACGGAGAATGAGGTGGGCAGCATCGTGCTGGCGGGCGTTTCCGCTCAGACCACATGGGAGATCCTGGAGAAGGCACCGTGGGTGTTCACTGCACGCGGGCCGCGGATCATCATGATCCCGGCCACCCGCCACGACGCGCTGCGCCGCTGGCTGTGGGAGCACGGCTTCCGTTTTGTGGCAGACCGCCCGGTGCAGGCGGCGGGCCGCTGGTATGCGGTGATGGCGGCAGAGTACACCGGCGAGGTGTATGCACCCACCTTTGCCGAGTGCCTGTTCGGCGGCACAGGCGTCTGGCCCGAGGGAAAAGGCTACGCCGACTGGCAGAAGGCAAAGCTGCCCCGGATGCGCCTTGGCGTACCGGATGGCAGCGCACTTGCCGCCGAGATCGATGCAATTTTAAAAGAGGGGACAGAGCGATGATAACAGTACGGCAGGTATACGAAGCAATGCAGGCCATCGCGCCGCTGGAACTGGCCGAAAGCTGGGACAATCCCGGCTTGCTGGTGGACTGCGGCGGCGCGGTGCACCGGGTGCTGACGGCGCTGGACATCACCCCTGAGGTGGTGGAGGAAGCCGCCGCAAAGCAGTGTGAGATGATCGTGTCCCACCACCCGGTCATTTTTGACCCGCTCAAAAGGCTCGGTCCGCAGGATGTGCCGTTCCAGCTGGTGCGGGCGGGCATTTCTGCCGTCTGTATGCACACCAATCTGGACGCTGCAGAGGGCGGCGTGAACGAGGTGCTTGCGGGCATTTTCGGCATGAAGGACATGGAGATCTTTGCCGAGGGCTGCGGCCGCGTGGGTGCCATTGAGAAGATCACGGTCCCGGAACTTGCCCGCAAGGCGCAGCAGGAGCTTACCGTGCGCTGCAACGCACCCGCCGTCGGCCCGGCGGTGCAGGTGAAGTTTGCGGATGCCGGCCGGCCGGTGAAACGGCTGGCGGTCATCAGCGGCGCAGGCGGGAGCCTGTTTGCCGATGCCCTCGCCATGGGGGCCGACTGCCTGCTGACCGGCGAAGCCAACCATCACCATGCCATCGACGCAAAGCGGCTGGGGCTTTCGCTCATTGCTGCGGGCCACTACGCCACCGAATTCCCGGTGACCGCCGCTGTGGCGGCAAAGCTGCGTGCCGCCCTGCCGGAGCTGGACGTGCTGGTGAGCACCGAAAACCGGGACCCGTATACGTATTTGTGAGGGAAAGCTGCTGCTATTTCTTGCAGCGATTTTCCGGCTGAGATGAAGATTGCCGCTGCGGCCCCTTCTGTGAAAGAGTAATTCGGCAAAGCCCGCAGGCTTTGCCGAATTACAAATACAAATAAAAATTCCGCTGATTATGGCCAAAGCGAACGCGGCGGCCATTTAAAATCGTTAAACGAGGTAAACACTATGGCATTGGATGCCGCGACACTGGCCCTTACGGCAGCAGAGCTCAAAGCGACGCTGACCGACGCCAAGATCGCAAAACTATTTGAACCCACCCGCGATGAGCTGGTGCTCACCCTGCGCACCCGCACGGATACCTATGCGCTGCTGCTTTCGGCCCGCAGCGGTTCCGCCCGGGTGTGCCTGACCGAAGAAAGCTTTGAAAACCCAGAGACGCCGCCCTCCTTCTGCATGCTGATGCGCAAGCACCTGACCGGCGGCAGGCTGCTGGATGTGCACATGGAGCCGGGAGACCGCATCGTCTACTTTGATTTTCAGTGCACCAACGAGATGGGCGACCTTGTGCGCAACACCCTGTGTGCCGAGCTGATGGGCCGCTACTCCAATCTGGTGCTGGTGCAGAACGGTAAAATCATCGATGCACTCAAGCGGGTGGATTTTGAGGACAGCGATGTGCGCCAGCTGCTGCCGGGCCTGCCCTACACTACGCCCCCCAAGCCCGCCCGTCCGGATTTTCTGCTGGTGAGCGCGGCGTCCATCGTATCGGCCGCCTGTGAGCGGGATCTGCCGGTAGCGGATGCCCTGAACAAGACCGTGGCTGGCGTGGGCCCGGTGGTCTGCCGGGAAGCCGCATGGCGCGCCTTCGATGGGGAGCACCTGATCGCCAACGAGCTGACCGGGGAGCAGAAGCGCCGCCTGATGGCCTCCATCGATGAACTGAAGGAGATCCATGAGAACGGCGGCTGTCCGTGCAGCATCACCGACCCCAGCGGAAAGCCCATTGAGTATACCTTCTTCCGCCCGCAGCAGTACGGTGAGAAGTACAGGATAAAGGAGTGGCCGTCCTTCAATGCCATGCTGGAGGGCTACTACGCCGAGAAGGACCGTACCGAGCGCCTGCGCACCAAAAGCAAGGAGCTGCACAAGGCGGTGCACAATATGTACGAGCGTGCCGTCCGCAAGCAGGCGGCACGTCAGGAAGAGCTGGCCGCCAGCGGCAAGAGCGAAAAGCTGCGGCTGTACGGCGAGCTGCTTTCGGCCAACCTCTATCTGGCCCAGAAGGGCATGAAGAGCATCACGGTGCCCAACTGGTACGACGAGGGCAAAGAGGTGACCATCCCGCTGGACCTGCGCTTCACCCCCAGCCAGAACGCCCAGAACTTCTTCAAGAACTATAAAAAGAAGCAGACCGCTGCCCGGATGCTGGTGGATCTGCTGGCAGAGGGTGAAAAGGAGATCGCCTATCTGGAAACGGTGCTCTACGAGGTGGAGTCCGCTTCCGGCGAAGCGGCCCTCAACGAGATCCGGGCAGAGCTGAAGAGTCAGGGCTACCTGAAATACTACAAGCAGCGGGATAAGCGCCAGAAGCCTGCAGATTTCCTGCGGTTCACTTCCACCGATGGCTTTGAGATATTGGTGGGCCGCAACAACGCCCAGAACGACAAGCTCACCCTCCACACCGCCCGGGGCAAAGACCTGTGGTTCCATGTGCAGAAGGCCCCCGGCAGCCACGTTGTGGTCATGAGCCGGGGCGAGGAGATCCCGGACACCACCAAGCAGGAAGCCGCGGAGCTGGCAGTCATCTACTCCAGCACCTACAAAGCAGGCACCGGCGCCAAAGTGGCGGTGGACACCACTGAGGTGAAGAACATCTGGAAAGCCAGCGGTGCCAAGCCCGGCATGGTGCTGTACGAGGTGTACACCACGGTCTACATCACGCCCCGGGATGGGCTGGCGGAACAGCTGAAGAAGAAGTGACGATTTGAAATTGTCTCCGCTTCGCTCTGACAATATTAGAGGAAAAATTATTTTTAATGTTTGCAAACCGGCAAAGCCTGCGGGCTTTGCCGGTTTGCTTTTTCACGGGAAGGGGTCGTAGAGGGAAGCGGCAGCTTGCCGACGCTTGTTTCCTTCGGAAACGGTCGCGTGGCAGGGAAGCAACCTCGCCCTCTCCGTCTGCTCACTACGTTCGCATCCACCTCTCCCAAGGGGAGAGGCCTTGGCAAAGAGATGAAGCTTGCGTGGACTGCCAAGGGCTCACCCTTTGGGAGAGCTGGCAAAGCCGACAGGCTTTGACTGAGAGGGCGAGGACGGTAGAGCTCCGGCCCTGCCTTTTATTATATATGTATAAAAGCGGCAGAATGGTCCATACTAAGAACTGCGCAGCGGGCGCGGCAGAGTTTTCCACCGGCAGAAAAGCCTGCGGATTGTGCATCTTGCACAGAAAATGCGCTCTTTGACAAAACGGAGAAAATAAAAAAGAAAATTCGTTCTTTTTTCTAAAAAACACTTGCCAAATGCACGAAGGTGTGATAGAATAACTCTCGGCTGCAAAGGGCTTGTGCGATACAAGTCGTGCAGGCCAGCGATATGCGTAGATGCGGGAGGTTGTCATCCGGCGATAGCTGCGATGGGTTATTTCCGCGGAGTATGTCCGATCTTAGAACCGGGCGAAAGAATTACTGACAGCGATGGAATACGTTCCCTCGGCAGAGAAGTTACTCCTCTGCGAAACGGGCGGAACCAATGTTCGGATTTGATTTGCTAATATGTTTCCGGGAGAACTGCCATGCGGTTCACCGGTTTTTATAGTGCCAAATCGAGGAACACCCGGAACTGTGTAGAGCAATTTATCGGCTCGCCTAGGGCAAAATCAATTTTTTCAGGAGGCGTAAGCAATGGCAGTCAAAGAGAAAATCAGAATCCGTCTGCAGAGCTATGATGCTCAGCTGATCGATGCCGCAGCAGAGAAGATCGTGGAGACCGCAAAGCACACCGGTGCACGCGTGTCCGGCCCCATCCCCCTGCCCACCGATCGTGAGATCGTTACCGTTCTGCGCGCTACCCACAAGTACAAGGATAGCCGCGAGCAGTTCGAGAGCCGCACTCATAAGCGTCTGATCGACATTCTGAAGCCGTCCAACAAGACGGTCGAGGCTCTGATGAGCCTCCAGCTCCCCGCTGGCGTGGACATCGAGATCAAGCTGTAAAAGACACTCGATCAAATTCGATGCCCTCGTTTCCCGAGGGGTCATGTTGGCAGTGACGTGCGCTGCCAACCAATAACCTTTACAGGAGGAAAAGAAAATGGTTAAAGGCATTATCGGCAAGAAAGTCGGTATGACTCAGCTGTTCGACGCGAACGGCAAGGTCGTTCCCGTCACCGTCATCGAGGCTGGTCCCTGCACCGTCGTGCAGAAGAAGACCGTCGAGAGCGATGGCTACCAGGCTGTTCAGCTGGGCTTCGGCGAGGTTTCCGCCAAGAAGGTCAACAAAGCAGCTGCAGGCCACTTCAAGAAGGCAAACGTTGCCCCCAAGAAGACCCTGCGCGAGTTCCGTCTGGAAGATGTTTCCGCAATGAACGTTGGCGACGTGCTGAAGGCTGATGTCTTCGCAGAGGGCGACAAGGTGGACGTTGTGGGCGTTTCCAAGGGCAAGGGCTACCAGGGCGTTATCAAGCGCTACGGTCAGCACCGTCTGCGTGAGAGCCACGGCACCGGTCCTGTTGCTCGTCATGCAGGTTCTAACGGTTCCACTTCTACCCCTGCTCGCGTGTTCCCCGGCAAGCGCCTGCCCGGCCACATGGGCTTTGTGCGCGTCACCGTGCAGAACCTGACTGTTGTCAAGGTTGACACCGAGAACAATCTGATCGCTGTCAAGGGTGCGGTCCCCGGTTCCAAGGGCACCATCATCACCCTGGCCAACAGCGTGAAGGCGTAAGGAGGAAAGCTACAATGGCAAAGTTTAACGTAGTCGATATGAACGGTCAGCATGTTAGCGAGATCGAGCTTTCCGACGCCGTGTTCGGTATCACCCCGAACGAGAAGGCTGTCCACATTGCTGTGGTGAACTTCCTGGCCAACCAGCGTCAGGGCACCCAGAACACCAAGATCCGCATGGAAGTTTCCGGCGGCGGCAAGAAGCCCTGGCGTCAGAAGGGCACCGGCCACGCTCGTCAGGGTTCCATCCGTGCACCGCAGTGGACTCACGGCGGCGTCGCTCTGGGCCCCAAGCCCCGCAGCTACAACTACCACATCAACAACAAGGTCAAGCGCCTGGCTCTGCTGAGCGTTCTGTCCGACAAGGCTGCCAATGGCAACATGGTCGTTGTTGACAAGTTCGCTTGCGATGAGTACAAGACCAAGACCGTGGTTGCAATGCTGAACGCTGTTGGCGCCGGCAAGAAGAACCTGCTGGTCAATGAGACTGTCGATGCAAAGTTCGTCAAGAGCGCTGGCAACATTGCCGGTGTGAAGACCACCTTCGCAGGCAGCGTGAACACCTACGATGTGCTGAACGCCGACAAGCTGATCATCAGCGTCGACGCAGCTAAGAAGCTCGAGGAGGTGCTTGGCTAATGAAAACCGCACATGATATCATCCTGAAGCCGGTCATTACCGAGAACTCCATGGCTGGCATCGCTGACAAGAAGTACACCTTCAAGGTCGCTACCGATGCTACCAAGGTCGAGATCGCTCAGGCCGTTGAGGTCCTGTTCCCGGGCGCTAAGGTCGCAAAGGTCAACACCATCTCTGTGCGCGGTCGTTTCCGCCGCCAGGGCATGCACGCCGGTTACACCGCTGCATCCAAGAAGGCTATCGTGACCCTGACCAAGGACTCCAAGGAAATCGAGTTCTTCAACAGCATGGTCTAAGCAGAACCCGCCGAGGGTTCCTCTATGGGGATATGACCCCGATAATAATTCATAAGATAAACAAAGGAGAATAGCACTATGGCTATCAAGAAGTATGGCCCCACTACTCCGGGCCGCCGCGGCATGACCGTCACGGATTACAGCGTCCTGTCTAAGGTCGCTCCCGAGCGCAGCCTGCTGGAGCCCATGAAGAAGCACAGCGGCCGCAACAACACCGGTCGCATCACCGTCCGTCATCAGGGCGGCGGCAACCGCACCAAGTATCGTGTCATCGACTTCAAGCGTCAGAAGACCGATATGCCCGCTACCGTCAAGACTCTCGAGTACGATCCGAACCGCAGCGCATTCATCGCTCTGGTCGAGTACACCGATGGCGTCAAGAGCTACATCATTGCTCCCGATGGCCTGAAGGTGGGCGATGTGGTCATCAGCAGCAAGTCTGCCGACATCAAGCCCGGCAACTGCCTGCCCTTCGAGAACATCCCCGTCGGTACCATCATCCACAACATCGAGCTGTATCCCGGCCGCGGCGCTCAGCTGGTTCGTTCCGCTGGCAACATGGCTCAGCTGATGGCTAAGGAGAACGGCTACGCTCTGGTTCGTCTGCCCTCCGGTGAGATGCGCAACGTGCCCCTGAACTGCACCGCAGTCATCGGTCAGGTTTCCAACATCGACCACGAGAACGTCAACCTGGGCAAGGCTGGCCGCAAGCGCCACATGGGCGTGCGTCCCGGCAGCCGTGGTACCGTCATGAACCCCTGCGACCATCCCCACGGTGGTGGCGAGGGCCGCGCACCTGTTGGTCACTCCGGTCCTATGACTCCCTGGGGCAAGCCCGCTCTGGGTCTCAAGACTCGCAAGCATCATAAGCGCTCCGATAAGCTGATCGTGAAGCGTGCAGGTAAGTAAGAGAGGAGTTTAAGACAATGGGTAGAAGCATTAAAAAAGGACCTTTCGTCCAGGCTGCTCTTATGAAGCACGTTGAAGCGATGAACGCTTCCGGCAAGAAGCAGGTCATCAAGACCTGGAGCCGCGCCTCCACGATCTTCCCCGAATTCGTTGGTCACACCTTTGCCGTCCACGACGGCCGCAAGCATGTGCCTGTGTATGTGACTGAGGACATGGTTGGCCACAAGCTGGGTGAGTTCGTTCCCACCCGTACCTTCAAGGGCCACACTGGTAATTCTAAGTAATAGAGGGAGGAACACAACATGGAAGCTCGGGCAATTCTTCGTTATGCCCGCATTAGTCCTCGTAAGGTGTCTATCGTTATGGACCTGATCCGTAACAAGCCCCTGGACGAAGCGCTGGCAATCCTGCAGTACACCCCGAAGGCAGCTTGTGAGCCCCTTCTGAAGCTGGTGAAGTCTGCAGCCGCTAATGCGGAAAACAACTTCAATATGGACAAGAACAACCTCTACGTCGCCGAGTGCTACGTCTGCCCCGGCCCGACGCTGAAGCGCATGATGCCTCGTGCACAGGGCCGCGGCTACCGCATCCTGAAGCGCACCAGCCACATGACCGTTGTTCTGAAAGAGAAAGAGTAAGGAGGGAAAACAATGGGCCAGAAAGTAAATCCGCACGGCATTCGTGTCGGCGTTATTAAAGACTGGGACAGCCGCTGGTTTGCCTCCAAGAAGGATTTCAGCGATAACCTCGTCGAGGACCACAAGATCCGCACTGAGCTGAAGGCTCAGCTGAAGGATGCTGGTGTGCCCAAGATCGAGATCGAGCGTACTGTGGACCCGTCCACTTCCGCTCCTCGCGTAACTGTCAACATCTACTGCGCTAAGCCCGGCATGGTCATCGGCAAGGGCGGCGAAGAGCGCGTTGCTCTGCAGAACAAGCTGACCAAAGAGTATGGCAAGACGGTCATCGTCAACGTCATCGAGGTCAAGAGCGCTGCTACCAACGCTCAGCTGGTTGCTGAGGATATCGCTCGTCAGCTGGAGAACCGCGTGACCTTCCGCCGTGCCATGAAGCAGTGCATGCGCAATGCCATGAGCCCCCGCGATCGCGCAACCGTTCCCGCAAAGGGCATCAAGGCAATGTGCTCCGGCCGTCTGGGCGGCGCTGATATCGCTCGTACCGAGAGCTATCACGAGGGCACCATCCCCCTGCAGACCCTGCGTGCTGACATTGACTACGGCTTTGCAGAGGCTGCTACCACCTACGGCCGCATCGGCGTCAAGGTGTGGGTCTACAAGGGCGAAGTCCTGAAGAGCGCTAAGACCGCTCAGAAGAAGGAAGGAGGCAACAAGTAATGTTACTGCCTAAGCGTGTTAAGTACCGCCGCGTCCAGCGCGGCCGCATGACCGGCAAGGCTACCCGCGGCAACGTGGTGTGCCAGGGCCAGTACGGCCTTGTTGCTCTGGAGCCGGCATGGATCTCTTCCACCCAGATCGAGGCTGCTCGTGTTGCCATGACTCGTTACATCAAGCGTGGCGGCAAGGTGTGGATCAAGATCTTCCCCGATAAGCCCGTGACTGAAAAGCCCGCTGAGACCCGCATGGGTTCCGGTAAAGGCTCTCCCGAATACTGGGTTGCAGTCGTGAAGCCCGGCCGCGTTCTGTTCGAGCTGGCAGATGTCGATGAGGCAACTGCTCGTGAGGCACTGCGTCTGGCTATGCACAAGCTGCCCATCAAGTGCAAATTTGTTGTCCGTGAGGACTCCGTGAAGGAGGATGGCACCAATGAAGGCTAATGAACTCCGCGAAATGCAGACCGCAGAGCTGACCAGCAAGCTGGCAGACCTGAAGGCCGAGCTGTTTAACCTGCGCTTCCAGCATGCCATCAACCAGCTGGAGAACCCCGGCCGCATCGAAGCAGTCAAGAAGGACATCGCCCGCGTGATGACCGTTCTGGCTGAGAAGCAGTAAGGAGGTTAAACGATGGAAGAACGTAATCTGAGAAAGACCCGCGTCGGCATCGTCGTGTCCGACAAGATGGATAAGACCATCGTGGTTGCCGTTAAGGATAGCGTGCAGCACCCCCTGTACAAGAAGATCCTGAAGCGTACCGCCAAGTTCAAGGCTCGTGATGAGCAGAACGAGTGCGGCATCGGTGACCGTGTTGAGATCATGGAGTGCCGCCCCCTGTCCAAGGATGTGCGCTGGCGCCTGGTCCGTATCGTTGAGAAGGCAAAGTAATTTGCCCGCTGCTTTGAACAGTTTGAAAGGAGATATCTGATATGGTTCAGATGCAAACTTATCTCAAAGTTGCCGACAACACCGGTGCCAAGGAGCTGATGTGCTTCCGCGTGCTGGGCGGCACCCGCAAGAGATACGCAAACATTGGTGACGTCGTGGTCTGCTCTGTCAAGAAGGCAGCCCCCGGCGGCTCCGTTAAGAAGGGCGACGTCGTCAAGGCTGTCATCGTGCGCAGCAAGCATGGCGTCCGCCGCGACGACGGTTCCTACATCCGTTTCGATGAGAACGCCGCCGTTATCGTCATGGCCGACAAGAGCCCCAAGGGTACCCGTATCTTTGGACCCGTTGCTCGCGAGCTGCGCGATGCCGGCTACACCAAGATCCTGAGCCTGGCTCCGGAATCGCTGTAAGGAGGTTTTAAAAATGAATAATCTTCATGTTAAAACCGGCGACAACGTTATGATCATCAGCGGCAAGGACAAGGGCCACACTGGTAAGGTCCTGCAGGTCAGCCCCTCTGAGAACAAGGTCATCGTTGAGGGCCAGAACATGGTTACCAAGCACGTCAAGCCTCGTCGTCAGGGCGAGCAGGGCGGCATCGTCAAGGCTGAGGGTGCTATGTACGCATCCAAGGTCATGCCCATCTGCCCCAAGTGCGGCAAGGCCGTGCGTGTGGGCCACGTCGAGAAGGACGGCAAGATGGTTCGCGTCTGCAAGAAGTGCGGCGCTGAGCTGTAAGAAAGGAGTAAGGAACAATGGCTCGTTTGAAAGAACAGTATGTCAATGAAATTGCTCCTGCTCTGAACTCCAAGTTCGGTTACAAGAGCGTTATGCAGATCCCCAAGCTGGACAAGGTCGTCATCAACGTTGCCTGCGGCGAAGCCAAGGACAACGAGAAGATCCTGGAAGCTGTCATGAAGGATCTGGGCCAGATCACTGGCCAGAAGGCAGTCGTCTGCCGTGCCAAGAAGAGCGTTGCTAACTTCAAGCTGCGCCAGGGCACTCCCATCGGCTGCAAGGTCACCCTGCGCGGTGAGCGTATGTATGAGTTCGTCGATCGCTTCTTCAACATCGCACTGCCCCGTGTCCGCGACTTCCGCGGCATCAACGGCAACGGTTTTGACGGCCGCGGCAACTTTGCATGCGGCATCAAGGAGCAGATCATCTTCCCCGAGATCGACTTCGAGAAGGTCGATGCAGTCCGCGGCATGGATGTCTGCTTTGTCACCACTGCCAAGACTGACGAAGAGGGCAAGGAGCTGCTGAAGGCTCTGGGCGCTCCGTTCGCAGAGAACAACTAAGGGAGGAGATTTCTACAATGGCTAAACTGTCTATGAAGCTGAAGCAGTCTCGTCCTGCTAAGTTCTCTACCCGTGCATACACCCGCTGCCGCATCTGCGGCCGTCCCCACTCCGTGCTGCGCAAGTACGGCGTGTGCCGTGTGTGCTTCCGTGAGCTGGCCTACAAGGGCGAGATCCCGGGCGTGAAGAAGGCTTCCTGGTAATCAAGCCAGAGGGCCGGATAATTTGTCGGATATCCGCCCCGGGGCAACGATGTTTCGGGGCGGTATCATTATAAAACAAACGAGAGCTAATCTAAGGAGGTTAGTGGCAAATGCAGATTACTGATCCTATCGCGGACCTGCTGACTCGCATCCGCAACGCTAGCACTGCCAAACACCCTTCTGTGGAGATCCCCGCTTCCAACATGAAGAAGGCTATCTGCCAGATTCTGGTTGACGAGGGCTACATCAAGGGCATGCAGGTCAAGAACGACACCGTTCAGGGCACCATCGTTGTCACCCTGAAGTATCAGGCTAACGGCGAGCCCGTTATCGCTGGTCTGCGCCGCGTGTCCAAGCCCGGCCTGCGCATCTACACCAACTGCGAGGATATGCCCAAGGTCATGAAGGGCCTGGGCACCGCAATCATTTCCACCTCTAAGGGCATCATGACTGATAAGGCTGCACGCGCTGAGCACGTCGGCGGCGAAGTCCTGGCCTACGTGTGGTAAGAAAGGGGTAAAAGACAATGTCGAGAATTGGAAGAAAACCCATCGTCATTCCTGCCGGCGTCACTGTTACTGTCGATGAGGCAGCACACCAGGTTGCCGTCAAGGGCCCCAAGGGCAGCCTGAATTCCAACTATCATCCCCTGATGACCGTCAAGGTCGAGGGCAATGAAGTTCTGGTTACCCGCCCCAATGACGAACCCCAGGCCCGCAGCCTGCACGGCCTGACCCGTACCAACATCGCCAACATGGTGAACGGTGTTGTGAACGGCTACGAGAAGAAGCTGGAGATCGTGGGCGTCGGCCTGCGCTGCCAGAAGCAGGGCTCCAACCTGGTCATGAACCTGGGCTTCTCTCATCAGGTAAACATTCCTGATACTGAGGACTGCACCATCGTGTGGCAGGATCCCAACCACTTCACCGTTACCGGTATTGACAAGCAGAAGGTCGGCCAGTATGCTGCCGAGATCCGCGCCAAGAAGCCGCCCGAGCCTTACAAGGGCAAGGGCATCCGCTACGAGGGCGAGGTTGTCAAGCACAAAGAAGGCAAGGCCGGCAAGGGCAAGAAATAAGGTAAGGAGTGAAAGACAATGGTTAAGCAGATCGACAAGAACGAAGCTCGTCTTCGTCGTCATCGCCGCGTTCGTAACAAGATCAGCGGCACCGCAGCACGTCCTCGCCTGGATGTTTTCCGCTCCGCCAAGCATATTTACGCTCAGATCATCGATGATGAGCAGGGCGTGACTCTGGTGTCGGCTTCTACTATGGACAAGGACTTCAACGGCAACGGCGGCAACGTCGAGGCCGCTGCTGAGATCGGTAAGAAGATCGCAGCAAAGGCTCTGGAAAAGGGCATCACCGAGGTCGTGTTCGACCGTGGTGGCTACGTTTATCATGGCCGTGTTAAGGCCCTGGCTGATGGCGCCCGTGAGGGCGGCCTGAAGCTGTAATGAGAGGAGGAAACACATTATGGCTATGAGAAACCGTGAAGACGACGGCATGATCACCAAGGTTGTCTCCATCAACCGCGTTTCCAAGACTGTCAAGGGCGGCCGCATCATGAAGTTTGCCGCTCTGGTTGTCGTGGGCGACGGCAAGGGCAACATCGGTTACGGCATCGGCAAGTCCGGCGAAGTGCCTGAGGCAATCCGCAAGGGCGAAGCTGCTGCTAAGAAGAACATGCACAAGGTTGCCCTGAAGGGCACCACCATCCCCCACGAGATCGTCGGCAAGTACGGCGCAGGCGCCGTTCTGCTCAAGCCGGCTGCACCCGGTACCGGTATGATCGCCGGCGGCCCTGTGCGTGCCGTCATTGAGGCAGCTGGCATCAAGGACATCCGTGCGAAGTCTATGCGTTCCAACAACCCCATCAACGTTGTTTCTGCTACCTTCGCAGGTCTGTGCGGCCTGGTCAGCGCTGAGTCTGTCGCTGAGAAGCGCGGCAAGACCGTGAAAGAAATTCTGGGTTAAGGAGGTAACAAACCATGGCAGATAAGATGCTCAAGATCGAGCTGAAGAAGAGCCTGATTGGCCGCGGCGCTAAGCAGATCGCTACCGCTGAGGCTCTGGGCCTGAAGAAGCCGGGCGACGTTACCGTTCAGCCTGACAATGCCGCTACGCAGGGCAAGATCGCAAAGATCGGCTTTATGCTCAGCGTCACCGAAGCCTAATAGCAGGGGGTATACGCATAATGAAACTTCATGAATTGCACGCGATTCCCGGCGCAAACAAGGCTGTGACCCGCAAGGGCCGCGGCATTGGCTCCGGCAATGGCAAGACTGCCGGCTTCGGCAGCAAGGGCCAGAAGGCCCGTTCCGGCGTGAAGCACGCTGGTTTCGAGGGCGGCCAGATGCCTCTGGCACGCCGCCTGCCCAAGGTTGGCTTTAACAACATCTTTGCTACCCAGTACGCCATCGTCAACGTGGCTGATCTGGAAGCTGCTTTCAATGCCGGCGATGTCGTCGATACCGAGGCTCTGAAGGCAAAGGGTCTGGTCAAGAAGACTCTGGACGGCGTTAAGGTTCTGGGCAACGGCGAGCTGACCAAGGCTCTGACCGTGAAGGCCGCAGCCTATTCCGCTTCTGCCAAAGAGAAAATCGAGAAGGCAGGCGGAAAGGCTGAGGTGATGTAAGGTGTTCCAAACATTCCGTAACGCATGGAAGATCCCCGAGCTTAAAAATCGTCTCCTGTTCACGCTGGCGATCCTCGTGGTGTACCGTCTGGGCTGTGCCATCCCCGTTCCGTTCGTTTCCGGCTCTGCGCTGACGCAGATGTTCGCAAACGGCGACATGCTCTCTTATCTGAACATGATGAGCGGCGGTGCACTGGCTCGTTGCACGCTCTTCGCGTTAGGTGTGACACCCTATATCAACGCCTCCATTATTGTGCAGCTGCTCACCGTGGCGATCCCCGCGCTGGAAAACATGGCAAAGGAAGCCGACGGCCAGCAGAAGCTGCAGCAGATCAACCGGTACGCAGGTGCTGTGGTCGCTCTGATCATGAGCATCGGCTACTACTTCGTGATCCGCAATATGGGCGCACTGAAGTACGTTTCCGGCGGTGCTGGCATCTTTGCCGCCATCGTCATCATCGCAACCTTTGTGGCCGGCGCACAGCTGATCACATGGTGCGGTGAGCAGATCGATGACAAGGGCATCGGCAACGGTGTCTCGCTCATCATCTTTGCTTCGATCGTCTCCAACTGGTCTTCGCTGTACACCTCTGTCAAGGGTCTGCTGACCCAGGCAGCGTCCGGCAAGCCCCAGTACTACTTCTTCCTGCCGCTGCTGATCGTGCTGGCACTGGTGGCTGTGGTCTTCGTGGTCGTCATGACCAACGCAGAGCGCCGCATCACCATTCAGTACGCAAAGCGCGTGGTAGGCCGCAAGCAGATGGGCGGTCAGAACAGCTATCTGCCCCTGAAGCTGAACATGAGCGGCGTCATGCCCATCATCTTCGCTTCGGCTCTGGTGTCCATCCCGGGCACCATCGGCAGCTTCCTGCAGATCGACCAGCAGGCACACCCGGTGTGGTATGCATTCTTCCACACCTTCAACTACACCTCCTGGCTGTATGTTGTGATCTACCTGCTGCTGATCCTGGCATTCAACTACTTCTATGTGGCCATCCAGTACAACCCCGTTGAGATCGCCAACAATCTGCGCCGCAACAACGGCTCGATCCCCGGCTTCCGTCCCGGCAAGCCGACCAGCGATTTCATCACCCGCACCCTGAACAAGATCACCCTCATCGGTGCCATCTTCCTGGCTGCGGTGGCTGTGCTGCCGATCATTCTGGGCAACCTGACCGGTATGAGCATCCAGCTGGGCGGTACCAGCCTGCTGATCGTGGTTGGTGTGGCACTTGATACCACCCGCAGCCTCGACAGCTTCATGACGATGCGCAACCACAAGGGCTTCCTTGGTTGATCCACAATAATTAAGATGTGAGAAAGCACTGGAAAGGAGAGTACGCTCGAACTTTTCAGTGCTTTTTTGCTTTTTTGGAGTTTACATCCTCTAACAAAGGAAAGGAATGATCCTATGAACCTGATCCTGTTGGGCGCACCTGGTGCCGGTAAGGGCACGCAGGCCGAGATCATCTGCGCCAAGCTGAACATCCCCTCCATCAGCACCGGCAACATCCTGCGCGCTGCTGTCAAGGAAGGCACCGAAATGGGCCTGAAGGCCAAGAGCTTCATGGACGCCGGTGCACTGGTGCCCGATGAGGTCATCATCGGCATCCTGAAAGAGCGTCTGGCTCAGCCGGACTGCGCAAACGGCTTCATTCTGGACGGTGTGCCCCGCACCATCGCTCAGGCCGAGGCCATCGAGACCATGGGCATCCGCATCGACAAGGTGCTGGAGCTGCAGGTCGAGGACAATGTGATCGTTGACCGCATGAGCGGCCGCCGCGTCTGCGAGAAGTGCGGCGCAAGCTACCACATCGTCAACAAGAAGAGCAAGGTCGAGGGTGTGTGCGACCTGTGCGGCGGCAAGACCGTCATCCGCAAGGACGACCAGCCTGCCACCGTGCTGGATCGCCTGAAAGCATATCATGAGCAGACCGAGCCGCTGGTGGAGTTCTACCGTACCCGCGGCAAGCTGGCAGAGATCAAGTTCTGCCCCTCCATCGAGGAGACCACGGCTGAAGTCATGAAGGCTTTGGAGGCATAATTGTGATTCAGATCAAAAATGCGAAAGAGCTGGACGGCATGCGCAAGGCAAATGCCCTGAGCGCAGCTGCCCTGAAGTATGGCGGTGAGCATATCGAAGCAGGTATGACCACATGGGAATTGGATAAGCTGATCTACGACTTCATCGTGAAGCACGGCGGCATCCCCAATTTCAAGGGTCTGTATGGCTTTCCGGGCACGGCCTGCATCAGCCTGAACGATACCGTTATCCACGGTATCCCTTCGCATGACATCGTCATCCGCCCCGGTGACATCGTCAGCATCGACACCGGTGCAAAGATCGATGGCTTCAACGGCGACAATGCCTGCACCTATGCGGTGGGTAAGGTCGATCTGGAAGCACAGCGTCTGCTGGACGTGACCAAGGCTGCTCTGTATAAGGGCATCGAGCAGGCTGTGGCCGGCAACCGCATCGGCGACATCGGCTATGCGGTGCAGAGCTACTGCGAGGACGCCGGTTTCTCGGTCGTCCGGGAGTTCGTGGGTCACGGCACCGGCCGTGAGCTGCACGAGGACCCGGAGGTGCCCAACTACGGCCATCAGGGCCGCGGCCCGCGTCTTGTGCCCGGCATGACCATTGCCATCGAGCCCATGATCTGCCAGTACGACTGCAAGATCACCCAGTCCAAGGACGGCTGGACCGTCAAGACCAAGGACGGTGGTCTGGCTGCGCACTTTGAGCACTCCAATGCGATCCTGAAGGATCACACCGAGATCATGACCCGCTTCTGGGATGACCCGGACTTTGACCCGGAAAAGTTCAGCCTGAAGTAAGCGACCATAAAAAGGGAGCCGCTGCACGAAACCATGTGCAGTGGCTCCTTTTGCGTATGGAGTATTCTTGTCGCAGCTGCTTTTTTGGTTAGCAGGCTTGCCCTCTCAGTCAAAGCCTGTCGGCTTTGCCAACTTCCCCAAAGGGGACGGCAAACCCTCTCAGTCCGCTCCCACTCCCGCGCCTGAGAGGGTTCAGCCTGCTGAAAGCTGGTAGAAGCTTTCTCCGCAGCGCCGCGCTTTCGCAGAAAGCGGCGCTGCAAATGTCGTCTTCCTCTACGACCCCTCCCATGAAAATGGGATATCGGAACGCCCGCAGGCGTTCCGATATCCCGAAATTTAAAATAATACTTCCTCTGACTATGCCCAAAGCACAGCGGAGGGCATTTTAAATCGTTTTATTTGCCGGAAAAGAGCCGTCTGCTGTTCCTCAGCAGACGGCTCTTTTCCCTCTCCACTCCTGCAATTTGTGCAATTACAACAACTTTTCGTGAAAAAGTTTCATCTCCGCGGTGGAGAAAACCGAAGGTGGGAGCAGGGGAGAGCTGCTTTTGAATCGGAAGAATTTTTTATCGGAAATACGGAAAAAAGCTCTTGCAAATTGACAACAAAAGGTGTATAATCTATAAATGGCTGTGGAAGCCAGATACTTCCTCGGCGGACAGGGATTTTCTGCCCGTTTTGCGGATTTTGTGCCGCGAAAGATGAAGTATGTGGCGATCATCGCCGCCTGTCCGTCTGTGGACCGGCACCGGAGCAAAGGAACACTGAAGCGGCAAACTGCTGAAGATCGGGCGCAGGCACGAAGGATGCGGTGCTTTCAGGGCTTTGGAGCGAAGGCGCTGGCCCAGGTTCAACGACAAACTGAGCAGATCCAATGAGGAGGCAAATAGCTTGTCTAAGGAAGACGTTATCGAGATCGAAGGCATTGTGCGTGAAGCCATGCCCAACGCCATCTTTAAGGTGGAAATGTTGAGCGAGGATAAGAACACCGGGAAGCTCACTCCCAGCGGCCATATCCTCTTAGCGCACATCTCCGGCAAGCTGCGGACCAATTTCATCCGTATCCTGCCCGGGGACAAGGTAACCGTGGAAATGTCGCCCTATGATCTTTCTAAGGGCCGCATCACCTGGCGCTCCAAATAAGCACCAGGGTATCAACCAAAAGGAGGTTCAACATCATGAAGGTCAAGCCTTCCGTGAAACCCATCTGCGAAAAGTGCAAGGTCATCCGCCGCAAAGGCCGCGTGATGGTCATCTGCCAGAACCCCAAGCATAAGCAGCGCCAGGGCTAATTCGGGCGCCTGGGGGTCAAGTGCGTAGAGTCCCGGCGCAGACCCCGACACTGACATGGGATGATTTTTGGAGGAAACTACTATGGCACGTATTGCCGGCGTTGACCTGCCCCGCGAGAAGCGCGTTCAGGTGGGTCTCACCTACGTTTATGGTATCGGCCAGACCACTGCTAACAAGATCCTGGAAGCAACTGGCATCAACCCCGATACCCGCGTCAAGGACCTGACTCTGGAAGAAGAGGCTAAGATCCGTGACTACATCGATCAGGCTAACATCATCGTTGAAGGCGACCTGCGCCGCAACGTTGCTCTGGACATCAAGCGCCTGGTTGAGATCCAGTCCTTCCGTGGCACCCGCCATCGCAAGAATCTGCCCTGCCGCGGCCAGCGTACCAAGACCAATGCACGTACCTGCAAGGGTCCCAAGCGCACTGTCGCTAACAAGAAGAAGTAAGGAGGATTTGAGAAATGGCAAGTGCAAATAATGCCAAGAAGGGCGCTAATGTCCGCATGAAGCGCAAAGAGCGCAAGAACATTGCTGCTGGTCAGGCTCATATCCAGTCTACCTTCAACAATACTGTTGTTACCATCACCGACCTGCAGGGTAATGCAGTGTCCTGGTGCTCCTCCGGCTCCCTGAACTTCCGCGGCAGCCGCAAGAGCACTCCGTTTGCAGCCCAGTCTGCTGCTGAGACCGCAGCTAAGGTTGCTATCGAGCATGGCATGAAGACCGTTGAGGTCTACGTCAAGGGCCCCGGCGCTGGCCGTGAGTCCGCTATTCGTGCGCTGCAGGCTACCGGCCTGGAAGTCACCCTGATCAAGGACGTGACTCCCATCCCCCACAATGGCTGCCGTCCCCCGAAGCGCCGTCGTGTCTGATCGAAGGAGGAAATTGAATTATGGCAAAGAATACGCAGCCTATCGCAAAGCGTTGCAAGGCCCTGGGCATTTCTCCTGCGGTCATGGGCTATGCAAAGAAGAATACCACCCGCAACTCCAATGGCAACATGCGCAAGAAGCAGTCTGAGTACGCATCTCAGCTGAAGGAGAAGCAGAAGGTCAAGTTTATCTACGGCGTTCTGGAGAAGCAGTTCCACAACGCTTACCTGCGTGCAGAGGCTCGCCCCGGCAAGACCGGTGAGAACCTGCTGCAGATCATGGAGTGCCGTCTGGACAACGTCGTGTTCCGTCTGGGCTTTGCTCAGACCCGCCGCGATGCCCGCCAGCTGGTGTCTCACGCTCACTTCACCGTCAACGGCAAGAAGGTCAACATCCCCTCTTACCAGGTGAAGGCCGGCGACGTGATCGAAGTGCGCGAGTCCAGCCGCAGCTCTGCAAAGTTTGCAAAGCTGACCGGCCCCGAGGCTCCCGTTGTTGCTCTGCCCGCATGGCTGAACCGTGAGACCGGTTCCCTGAAGGGCGTCGTTGCAAAGCTGCCCGAGCGCAGCGACATCGACTACGAAGTTGCAGAGCACCTCATCGTCGAGCTGTACTCCAAGTAATCCATTAAGAAGGCTGGGCCTTCCCCGTGGACGGCTCACTTTCGCATTCTTTTCTTTGAAAGAATTTAATAATGGGCCGGCGGCAGCGCCGGTTTGACAAGGAGGGCATAGATATGATGGAGATTGAACGTCCCAAAATCGAAACGGCAAGCCTGTCCCCGGACGGCCGCTACGGTAAATTCGTGGCAGAACCGCTGGAGCGTGGCTTTGGCATCACACTGGGCAATAGCCTGCGTCGTGTGCTTCTTTCCTCTCTGCCCGGTGTCGCCGTGACCAGCGTCAAGATTGATGGCGTGGTTCACGAGTTCTCCACCATTGAGGGCGTCAAGGAAGACGTTACCGAAATTGTCCTGAACCTGAAGGGTATCGCTGCAAAGCTGTACACCGATGGTCCGAAGACAGTGCGTGTTGAGGCAGTCGGCCCCTGTGAGGTCACCGCTGACAACATCAAGCAGGGCGATGACATCGAAATTCTGAACCCTGAGTGGCACATCGCAACCCTGGGCGAGGGCGGCAAGCTCGTCATGGAGCTGACCTTCGATAAGGGCCGCGGCTATGTGCCCGCAGAGCGCAACAAACAGGCTATCATCGAGAAGAACGATATCAACACTCTTCCCGTTGACAGCATTTACACCCCCGTGCTCAAGGTGAATTATAACGTCGAGAGCACCCGTGTTGGCCAGGCGATCGATTACGACAAGCTGACCATCGAGGTTTGGACCGATGGCACGATCAATGCGCAGGAAGCCGTTTCTCTGGCTGCCCGCGTGCTGACCGAGCACCTGAACCTGTTCGTCAACCTGTCCGATGAGGCCGCTGGCACCGAGATCATGGTGGAAAAGACCAACGACGACAAGGAAAAGGCTCTGGAGATGACCATTGAAGAGCTGGATCTGAGCGTGCGTTCCTTCAACTGCCTGAAGCGTGCCGGTATCAACACGGTGGAAGATCTGGTCAGCAAGAGCGAGGACGAAATGATGAAGGTTCGCAACCTCGGCCGCAAGAGCCTGGAAGAAGTCATGGCAAAGCTGGACTCCCTGGGCTTCAAGCTGAACACGGATGATGACAACTAAAAATAATTAAGGAGTGAAACGGGATGCCCGGTACCAGAAAGCTCGGTAGAACCAGCGACAGCCGCAACGCTATGATGCGCGCTATGGTTACCTACCTGTTAGAGAATGGCAAGATTGAGACCACTGTCACTCGCGCTAAGGACGTTCGTTCCATGGCCGAGAAGATGATCAGCCTTGGCAAGGCAAGCGACCTGCACACCAAGCGTCAGGTTTATGCCTACATCACCAAGGAAGATGTTGCAAAGAAGCTGTTTGATGAGATCAGCCCCAAGTACGCTGACCGCAACGGCGGCTACACCCGCATCATCAAGATCGGCGCTCGCCGCGGCGACGCTGCTGAGATGGCAGTTCTGGAGCTCGTCTGATCTGCTCTGACTGTTTACAGCCGTTTTTAAAGTCCTTTCCCAGAAATGGGAAGGGACTTTTTTGTTTAGCCCCATTTATAGCGGCACTTCAAAGAACGCTTCCCACACAGGGCACATTTTAAATCCTTCTCTTTCGTGTTTTCAGGTGTTGGCATTGCGCCCGCCCCGTGGTATACTGACAATAGCATAATTTTGCCGTTTGACCGGAACGGATTTTCCACACAGAGGAGGTGCGGCAGTTGAAACATTCCAAACGGTTTTGCCGGTGGCTGCTGTGCACCCTGCTGTGCCTGTGCCTTGCAGGCTGCAGTATGCCGGGCGAACAGGTGCAGGTGGAAGAGCTTCTGCGTGCACCCAAGCTCTCGGGTGATTACGGCGATGTGCAGACGGCGCTGAACGACTGGCTGGGGGAGAGCGCACAGCTCAAGTACCCCATGCAGGGCGACCTGCTTTCGCCGTTCCTCATCCATGATCTGGACGGTGACGGCCAGCAGGATGCGGCGGTGCTCTATACCACGGCCCAGAGCTCCAATGTCTGCGTTGCGATCCTGCAAAAGGGCAGCGATGGAATGTGGCAGGTGCGCCAGAACGCGGAGGGCCTTGCCGACACGGTGGATTCTGTAGGCCTTGCGCAGCTGCAACCGGGCGATGCCAGCCAGCTGGTGGTGGGCTATGTGGCCGCACAGGGCGACCACTATCTGGCGGTGTATTCCTACACAGACGGAGAGCTTTCCACCATTCTGGAACAGCAGTATCAGCAGTATCTGGTAGAGGATATCACCGGCGGGGGCAGTCAGGATTTGATCCTGATGTCCACGCTGGAGGACGGCGGCGTGCAGATCGAGCTGCTGACCGTAGATAAGGAGGGCTCCTTCCAGCAAGTAGCAGTCATGGGCCTTTCTGCCGACCGCTTCTCGGGCTGCGCCTCGGTGGCGGCAGGCGTGGGCGCGGATGGCAAGCACTATCTGGTGCTGGATGGCTGGACCGGCATTTCCGGCAACAATCTGGCGTCGGTGCTGCTGTACTTTGACGAGGACACGCAGCAGATGGTGCCCGCCGACCAGATCAGCACCGAAAAGCTTTACACCGCATCCCTGCGCAATGTGCCCAGTCTGGTCAGTCAGGATCTGGACGGCGACGGCATCGTGGAGATCCCCACCCAGCCCGATGAGGCCGGCCTTTTGAACATGAGCCAGAGCCGCCGCATGGACTTTATCGTCTGGATGGATTATACCAGCCCGAACCCGGAAAAAAGTTTCGGCCTGCTGGACGAGGAGACCAACTGTTATATCGAACTGCCCATGGAGTGGGAGGGCAACCTGAAGCTTACCGACAGCGAACAATACGACGGCGCCGTGGAGCTGCGCACGGTGGATGAGGATGAGCTGGTAATGACCCTGCGTTTGGTGCGCACCACATCCAGCCTGAAGGGCTGGACCCGCCTTGGCATCGTGGCGTCCCGCCAGATGCAGGCAAAGCTTGCCCCGGATGTGGAGATCAGCGATAAGAACTACCGCCTGTCCAAGGCGCTGCATCTGCTCAATTAAGGAACGGAGGAACAGTTCATGGTACGAGTGCTTGTGGTAGAAGATGAAGCCAATATCCGCGAAATGATCGCGCTGAACCTGCGTCTTGCAGGCATGGAGGCGGTGGAAGCCGAGAGCGCCGAGGCGGCTCTGCCTCTGCTGGAGCAGAAACCGGGCTGCGATGCGGCCATCCTGGATGTGATGCTGCCGGGCATGAACGGCTTCTCGCTGTGCGAGACCATCCGCCGCACCGACCAGAAGATCGGCATCATCATCCTCAGTGCCAAGGGACAGGAACAGGATAAGATCCGCGGCCTGTCCATCGGCGCAGACGACTATATGACCAAGCCCTTCAGCGTCAGCGAGCTGCTGGCCCGGGTGGAAGCGCTCTGCCGCCGCGTCAGCCGCACGGCAGGCGGGGACGAAAAGGAAAAGTCCAGCCCGCTGGGAATGCTCACCAGCGGCGAATTTGTGCTGGACGAGAACCGCCGTGTGCTGCTCAAGGCAGGCCAGCCCATCGAGCTGACACAGGTGGAATTCCAGATCATGGAGCTGTTTTTCCGCAATCCCGGCATTGCGCTGGTGCGCGAGAAGATCCTGAAGGGCGTGTGGGGCGAAAATTACTTTGGTGACGTGAAGATCGTGGATGTGAACATCCGCCGCCTGCGTATGAAGGTGGAGGACGAACCCAGCAAGCCCGCCCACATCCTCACCGTCTGGGGATACGGTTATCGTTGGGAGGAATAACCGCGAGGGTGGGCCAACAGGTAGATTTCTCTTCGGACACGAGTACGGGTTGCGGCACCCAGCGGATGCTTCGTGCTTTGAGCAGCACTCGCATCCTGCTGGCCGCTGTCCCAACAGCAACTTCCTGTTTCCGCCACTGGCGGCGGTCGTTGCTGTTGCAGGCCATTCCATCGCCCGCCCTATTGCCTGCGGCAACAGGGTCCCACCCCAGCGGACGGTCCTCAGAAAAATTACCTGTCGTCCCGCAAATAAAATCCATTTTCCAGTTACGACCCCTTCCGTGAAAAAGTAAATTAGAAAAATCCGCAGATTTTTCTAATTTACAAATATAAAAATAATATTTCCGCTGATATTGCAACGGCGACGACTGCGGCCTGCGGCCGAAGCAGGGAGGAGCTGTTGGGGCCGTGGCCAGCAGGATGCAAGACCCGCTCAAGGGCCGTAGTAGCCGCTGGGTGCCACAACTCGTCCAGAGCGAAGCGGAGACAATTCTAAATCATTTGAAAGGAGGAGAACGCCATGCGAAGCGGAATCACCCGTCGATGGCTGTGCGGCAGCCTGCTCATCACTGTGCTGCTGGTGCTGCTGGCCGAAACCATGTTCCTGTACAACTACACACGCAGCTATTATAACAGCGTTCAGCAGACCATGTACCGGCGGTTCTCCTCGGTATCCGGCCAGCTGAAAATGTACACCGGCGACACCGTGCAGAGCACCGCATCGATCCGCAGCATGGCGCTGCGCCGCATGGTGGAGCAGTTTGCCGACAAGGATAAATATGAATTCATGCTGCTGGACAGCTATGGCGGGGTCATTGCGTCTTCCAGCGGCACGAGCGCGGACGGCATTGTGACCGGAACCGACTTTGAGCAGGCGCAGGAGGCTTCCGATGGTCTTGGCGTGGCAGTCTACCGCACCCAGTCCGGCGAGCTGGTGATGGCGGCCTGCTATCTGGTGCCCTATGCCGCCGAAGATGTGGCGGCGATGCGTCTTGTCACCAGCCTGACCCTTGTGGGTGCGCAGATCAAGAACGCCATCGCGGTAAGTGTTGTGATCGCGGCGGTGATCCTTGCCTTCACCGTGATGTCCGGCCTGTACTTCATCCGCAGCATCGTGGTGCCGCTGGGTCAGGTGGAGCGCACCGCAGCCAGCATCGCCCGGGGTGAGCTGGACGTGCGCCTGCCGGTCACCGGCGACGAGCGGGACGAGGTGGACCGCCTGCGCGGTACCATCAACCAGATGGCGGAAGGTCTGGAAGAGACCGAGAAGATGAAGAATGAATTCATCAGTTCGGTGTCCCACGAGCTGCGTACCCCGCTCACCTCCATCCGGGGCTGGGTGGAGACCCTGCGCACACTGGATGACCCGGCGGATGAAAACTACCGCAAGGGCCTTGAGATCATCAACAACGAGACCGGACGCCTTTACAACATGGTGGAAGAGCTGCTGGACTTCAGCCGCCTGCAGAACGGCCGCATCCGCATGGACTGCCGCCCGCTGGATCTTGTGGCAGAGCTGACCGACGCAGTGCTCTTCTGTGAGGCACGGATCCAGCGGGAGGGACTCATCCTCAGCTACACGGAGCCGGAGGAAATGATCCCGGTCTATGCAGACCCGGATCGTCTGCGGCAGGTGTTCATCAACATCATGGACAATGCCATCAAATATTCGGCGCCCGGCGGACGCATCACGGTCAAGCTGTGGGCAGGGGAGTACAAGGCCTTTGTGGAGATCATCGATCAGGGCCGCGGCATCCCGCCGGAAGATCTGGAAAACGTCAAGACCAAGTTCTACAAGGGCAGCAACTCGGTGCGGGGCAGCGGTATCGGTCTTGCGCTGGTGGATTCCATCATGACGGCGCTGGACGGCACCATGGACATCAAGAGCACGCTGGGCCGGGGCACGGTGGTCACACTGGGCCTGCCGCTGTACCATAAGGTATAAAGCCTGCATGAGCATTGCACACCGGCGGCTTTTTGTGCTTTGCAGATACAGATTTTGTCACAATTATGTGGTAAAATGACCGGGAAAAATATGATCCGATAGGAGAACCCAATGAATCAACCAAAAAAGGAACGTTTCAAGACCAGTGTGGGCGGTCAGGCACTGATGGAAGGCATTATGATGCGCGGCCCAAAGCTCATCTGCTGCGCGGTGCGCAAGCCGGACGGCACCATTGAGACCAAACTCGACCCCGTGAAGAACCATGGCATCTGGGCGAAGATCCCGCTGGTGCGCGGTGCCATCTCCATGATCGAAAGCCTGATCGTGGGCTACCGCTACATGATGTACTCCGCTCAGGTGAGTATGGGGGACGACTATGACCCCAAGGAAGAGGAGACCGCCTTTGAAAAATGGGTGGGAGAGCATTTCGGCCAGAAGGCTGAGGATGCCCTGCTGGCCTGCGCCGCCGTGGTGGGCGGCCTGCTGGCGATCTTGCTCTTTACGGTGCTGCCCACCCTCATCGTGGGCGGCGTGAGCCGTTTTATCACGCTGGGCCGCTGGGGCAAGGTGGTGCTGGAAGCTGTGCTCAAGGTCGCTATCTTCCTGAGCTATATGGTGGGTATTTCCAGAATGAAGGAGATCCACCGGGTGTTCGAGTACCACGGTGCCGAGCACAAGACCATTGCCTGCTACGAGGCCGGTGACGCGCTGACCGTGGAGAATGTGCGCAAATACACCCGCTTCCATCCCCGCTGCGGCACCAGTTTCCTCATTCTGGTGGTCATCGTCAGCGTGTTTTTGTACAGCGTTCTGCCCTGGGGCAGCATCGGCCTGCGGGTACTGTTCAAGCTGCTGCTGCTGCCGGTGGTCATGGGCATCAGCTACGAGCTGCTCAAATGGTGCGGCCGGTCGGACAACATCGCCACCCGCATCATCCGCCAACCCGGCATCTGGGTGCAGCACCTGACCGTGTTTGAACCGGACGACAGCATGATCGAGGTGGCCATTGCCGCCGTGACCCCTGTGCTGCCCGAGGACCCGGAGGACGGCAAATGGTAAGTGCAGGTCTGTCTCCGCGGGAAGCGGTGCGCAGGGTGGAAGCGCGGCTTGCCGCCGCAGGCTGTCCGGATGCGGATTATGATGCACGGGAGCTGTTCCGTGCGGCGTCCGGGCGGGATGCCCGCCTTTCTGACCGGGTGCTGACCACGCAGGAAGCGGAAAAGCTGGAAAACCTCTGCACGCGCCGTGAGCAGCGGGAACCGCTGCAATACCTGTGCGGGATCTGGAGCTTTCTGGATTTTGACCTTGCCGTTGGCCCCGGCGTGCTCTGCCCCCGTGCAGACACCGAGGTGGTAGCGGAAGCGGCTGCCAATACCCTGACGGGCATTGCCACGCCCCGGGTGCTGGATCTCTGCGCGGGGACCGGCTGTCTGGGGCTGGGCGTCAAGCGCTTCTGCCCGGCGGCGCAGGTGACCTGCGTGGAAAAAAGCCCGGAAGCCTTTGTTTATCTGGAAAAGAACTGCCGCTGTGCCCTGAAAGGGCAGGGCGGGCAGACGGAGGACTTGCTGGAGCCTGCTGCCTTTGAGCAGGAGGCTGCACCGGCCTTTGACTGGGGCCCGGCACTGAATGCCCTGCGCGCAAAGGCAAAGCCGGCCTATGCGGTGGAGCCGGTGCAGGGAGATCTGTTCACCTACTGGAAAAGTGCACCGGAAGGGGAGCTTGACCTCATCGTATCCAACCCGCCGTATCTCACCGCCGAGGAAATGCGGCACCTGCAGCCCGAGGTGGCACAGGAACCGGCCATGGCGCTGGAAGCGGGGGAGGACGGCCTTGTGTTTTACCGTGCCCTTGCACAGCATTACCAGAAGCTGCTGCGGCCCGGCGGCGCACTGGTGCTGGAGATCGGCTGGCAGCAGAGGGAAGCTGTGACGGCACTGCTGGCTGCAAACGGCTGGGCAGACATTGCGTGCCGCAAGGATTTTGGCGGCAACGACCGGTGCATGATCGCCCGCAGACCCGGCTGATCAAACGAAAAAAGCAAACAACTTCTTGTTGTAATATTTTGATTTTGTGGTATACTATACTGGAAGGTATACGGACAGCCCGCGCACGGCGGGCAGCAGGAAGAAAAGGAGCAGCACGCTATGGCGAAAAATCAGAACAACAACACCGTTGTCCCGGCCACCAAAAAGACCGAGCCGGAGGCAAAAAAGGACGCACTGGCCACTGCGCTGGCCCAGATCGAAAAGCAGTTCGGCAAGGGTGCCGTGATGAAGCTGGGCGACAACGCCTCCATGCAGGTGGATGCCATTTCCACTGGCAGTCTGGGTCTGGATCTGGCTCTGGGCGTGGGCGGTGTGCCCCGCGGACGCATCATTGAGGTGTACGGCCCGGAATCCAGCGGTAAGACCACGCTGGCACTGCACATTCTGGCCGAGGCCCAGAAGCAGGGCGGCGAAGTGGCCTTCATTGACGTGGAGCACGCACTGGACCCCACCTATGCCGAAGCGCTGGGCGTGGACATCAATAATCTCCTGGTCAGCCAGCCGGACACCGGCGAGCAGGCCATGGAGATCTGCGAAGCGCTGGTGCGCTCCGGTGCCATCGATGCCATCGTGGTGGACTCGGTTGCCGCCATGGTGCCGAGGGCTGAGATCGAGGGCGAAATGGGCGACAGCCATGTGGGCCTGCAGGCCCGTCTGATGAGTCAGGCCATGCGCAAGCTGACCTCGGTCATCGGCAAGACCAACACGGTCTGCGTCTTCATCAACCAGCTGCGCGAGAAGGTGGGCGTGATGTACGGCAACCCGGAGGTCACCACCGGCGGCCGCGCCCTGAAATATTACGCCTCGGTGCGCATCGACATCCGCCGCGTGGAGGGCCTGAAGGATTCCTCCGGCCAGTTCATCGGCAACCACACCCGCGCCAAGATCGTCAAGAACAAGGTGGCACCTCCGTTCCGTGAGGCAGAGTTCGATATCATGTTCGGCGAGGGCATCTCCAAGATGAGCGAGCTCATCGATGTGGGCGTGAAGCTGGGCATCGTGCAGAAGAGCGGCGCATGGTTCAACTATGGCGATGTCCGTCTGGGTCAGGGCCGCGACAACGCAAAGCAGTTCCTGAAGGACAATCCCGAGATCGCAAACGATATCGAGGGCCAGATCCGCGCCAATGCCGACAAGCTGTACGCTTCCCGCCGCCCGGCTGGCAAGAATGCTTCTTCCAAGGCCGAAGAGCCTGCAGAAGCGGCAAAGGACGCTAAGGAGCCGGTGGTCAAGGCACCTGCCCGCAGCAGCGAGAGCGAGCTGGATATCATGGTGGAGGATTAAATGTCCTTTTGTAAACGCCGCCGCCCGAAGCCGGAAGAGGAAAAGTGTGCCGACCCGGCCAAGGCCCGCGCCCGCGCACTGGATGCGCTGGCCTCGCGGGAGATGTCCTCGGCCCAGCTGTATGAGCGGTTGTGCTATGGCTTTACGGAGCAGGCTGCGGCTGCAGCCGTGGCAGAAATGGTGGAGCGGGATTACGTAAACGATGACCGCTATGCCGAGGCCCGTGCCCACAGCCTGCTTGCCGCCCGCAAGAGCCGCCGTGCGGCGGCCCAGAACCTGCGGCAGAAGGGTCTTTCCGGTACGCAGATCGAGCAGGCACTGGAGAGCGTCTATGCCCCGGATGAGGACGGCGAAAGCCCGGAGCTGGAAGCAGCCGCCGCGCTGGTGCGCAGCCGCTACATGAAAAAGCTGGCCGATGGCCGCCGCGACCTTGTGACTGCCGCCCTCATGCGCCGGGGCTTTGCGTATTCGGTCATAAAAGAAGCGATAAAAAGAGCGGAAGAAGAATAAAAAGCACCCCCTCAAAAGAGAAAGAGAGTATCACCCCCTATGAAAATTGCATGTATCTCCCTTGGCTGCCCCAAAAATCAGGTCGATCTGGATGTGATGGTGCACATCCTGCTGTCTGCCGGCCATGAGACCGTGGCAGATCTGGCCGAAGCAGATGTGATCCTTGTGAACACCTGCGGCTTTATCGAGAGCGCCAAGACCGAAGCCATTGAAAACATTCTGGAAGCCTGCTCCTACAAGCAGCAGAATCCGGAGCTGAAGGTCATCGTCACCGGCTGTCTTGCCGAGCGCTACCGCAGCCAGATCGAGGAAGAGATCCCCGAGGTGGACGCGGTGGTGGGCTGTGCCTCCAACAAGGCCATCGACACCATCGTGGCCCGCCTGTTCCATGGTGAGGATCATCTGGAAAGCTACGGTGCCAAAAAGGACTTTCCGCTGGGCGGCAAGCGTGTCATCGGCACGCCCGCCCACTATGCGTACTTAAAAATTGCAGAGGGCTGCAACAACCGCTGCCACTACTGCGCCATCCCCGGCATCCGCGGCCCGCTGCACAGCCGCGATATGGCCGACTGCGTGGCCGAGGCCCGCTGGCTGGCCGGTGAGGGCGTAAAAGAGCTGATCGTGGTCGCGCAGGACCCCACCGCCTACGGCGAGGACTGGGGCAAGCCCGGCAGCATCTGCGAGCTGCTGGATAAGCTGAACAAGGTGCCGGGCCTCGAGTGGATCCGCATTATGTACGCTTACCCGGAGCGCATCACGGACGAGTTCATTGCCGCTATGAAGCGCAATGAGAAAGTGGTGCCCTACCTTGACCTGCCCATCCAGCACTGCAACGATACCATCCTTAAGAATATGAACCGCCGTTCCAACCGCGCCGAGCTGCTGGAGGTGATCGGCAAGCTGCGCCGCGAGATCCCCGGCATCACCCTGCGCACCACCCTGATCGCAGGCTTCCCCGGCGAGACCGAGGAGCAGTTCGAGGATCTGTGCAATTTTGTCAAGGAAGTAAAGTTCGACCGTCTGGGCTGCTTTGCCTACTCGGCCGAGGAAAACACCGTTGCCGCCAGAATGGACGGTCAGATCGATCAGGAGACCAAGGACAGGCGCGCCGAACTGGTGATGCAGATCCAGACCGGCATCATGGCCCAGAAGCAGGCCGAAAAGGTGGGCCAGACCGTGCATGTGCTTTGTGACGGCATCGACGAGGAGAGCGGCCTGTATCTGTGCCGCACCACCGGCGACGCCCCTGAGGTGGACGGCAATGTGTGCGTTTCCAGCGAGGAACCGCTGTATCCCGGCCAGTTCTATGATGTTCTGGTGGACGACAGCGACCTTTACGATCTGTATGGCACTGTTGCAAAATAACAAATTGGAGGAATCTGTATGAATCTGCCCAATAAGCTTACCCTGACCCGCATCCTGCTGGTGCCCGTGTTCATGATCTTTGCGTCCCTGACCGGTCTGAACGGCATCGCGGATGGCTCCTTCCAGCCGACGTATTACCTGATCGCAGGCATCGTCTTTGCCGCTGCCAGCTTTACCGATTTTCTGGACGGCCATCTGGCCCGCAAGTGGAACATGGTGACCGATTTCGGCAAGTTTGCCGACCCGCTGGCTGACAAGCTGCTGACCACCGTGGCCTTCATCTACATGATGCGGGACGGCGTGTGCAGCCCGGTGGTGCTGTGCATCATTCTGGCCCGCGAATTTGCCGTGTCCGGCCTGCGCATGGTGGCCGCCGGCGCCAAGGACGGCAAGGTGATCGCCGCCAACATGTGGGGCAAGGTGAAGACCGTGCTGCAGATGCTGAGCATCATCTTCTACTTCTTTGGCATGGCGATTGCGGCGAATGTGTCCTGGGATGCCACGGTCATGGTTGTGGGAGCCTCGGTGGTGCTGTGCTGGCTGGTGGCTGCCGTGACGGCCATTTCCGGCATCAAGTACCTGTGGGACAACCGCAGCTTCATCAACACCGCAAAATAAAGCGTTTTTTGAAAAAGGGCAGGGAGACCTGCCCTTTTTCAAATTTTCGAGGAAATATTACAAGACGGAAAGGCTTTCCATGAAAAAATTTGCTGATACAGTGCGCCGCCTGCTCTCCATCGTGCTGAACCTGTTCATCGTCTGGGCGGAGCCCATTGCCCTGCCCATGAGCTGGGATTGGGGCAAAGAGCAGATGTTCATTTTCTACACGGAGGATTCCAACATCCTTTCGGCCTGCATCTGCGCCATGGTGGCGGTGGGCCAGCTGGTGTGCATCTTTACCGGCAGGGAACTGCCGCGCTGGCTGCACACCCTCAAGTATATCGCCACCTGCTGCCTGACCATGACCTTTCTCACGGTGGTGTTCGTGCTGGGCCCCATGTATGAGGACGGAAACGGCTGGTACATCATGCTGTGCACCAGCTCCATGCTGTACCATCATCTGCTCAACCCGCTGGCGGCCATCTTCTCCTTTGTGCTGCTGGAGCGCACACCGCGCCTGCCCCGCAGCACGGTCAAGTGGGCGCTGCTGCCCACGGTGCTGTATGGCGGCATCATTTTGTGGCTGAACATCCAGCGCGTGGTGGATGGGCCGTATCCCTTCATGAAGGTGTATGACCAGAGCGTGCAGGCGTCGGTGCTGTGGTGCATCGCTATCCTGCTGATGAATTACTTCTATGCATGGCTGCTCTGGAAGCTGAACGGCGGAAAGAAAGAGAACGCTTGACGATTTGAAATACCCGCCGCTCCGCTCTGGGCATAAATAGCGGAAATACTATTTTTTATTAGAGCAATACCGGACAGACTGCGGTCTGTCCGGTATTGCTTTTTTTCCAGAAGGGGCCGCAAAGAAAAACAGCATCTGAAAGCTCCGGCCCTTCCTGTGAAAAAGCAGCTCCGAAAAGCCCGCAGGCTTTTCGGAGCTGCAAATGAAAGATAAATTTTCCTCTGTTTTTACGCTACGGTGGCATTCTCTTCCAGCCAGGCCAGTACACAGGCCTGCAGAGCGTTCAGGTGCGCACGGTTCTCACCGTAGGTGTCGGCATAGGTGCTGTTGGCGTCGTCCAGTTCTTCCTGCGTGGGAGCAAGGCTCTTGGCTTCGGCCACGGCCTGAAAGATCAGATCCTGCTTTGCCAGATGCTCAAAATAGGCATCCGAAGCGGCCAGCATGGCATCCGCACTGGTGTAGCCCTGCGTCTGGGCAAAGGCGTTCAGATCCATGCTGTAGGCGGTGGCATACTGGTTGTAGTGGTTCAGGAACATGCGGATGTAGTAG
The DNA here is from genome assembly GCF_048323735.1 of Faecalibacterium sp. 3. Classification (NCBI taxonomy): domain Bacteria; kingdom Bacillati; phylum Bacillota; class Clostridia; order Eubacteriales; family Oscillospiraceae; genus Faecalibacterium; species Faecalibacterium sp. 3. Next base: position 312,847 of record NZ_JBLWFN010000001.1, on the reverse strand, counting down.
CTGGTGATCTCGGCAGGCAGCTCCTTGAAGGTGGAATTGGCCATCAGGTAGTCCACGATGGCGTTGTCGTAGTTGTTGGCATACAGCGCATCGCTGAAGTAGCTGCGCAGCTGGTCGGCGGTGTGCAAATCGTCGCTGACGCCAAAGTTGGACTCCACCCATTCATCGGTCAGTTCGGGGATCACGTTCTCGGAAAGGGAATTCAGGGTCACGCTGAACACGGCTTCCTTGCCGCTGAGGGTGATCGTGTTGCCCTCGGCGTCGGTAGAATCGCCGTAGCCGTCCGGGAAGGTGACGGTCACATCAAAGGTATCGCCCACATTGTGGCCGATGATCTGGTCCTCAAAGCCATCGATGAAGGAACCGCTGCCCAGCGTCAGGTCGTAGCCGGTGGCAGTGCCGCCGGTAAAGGCCACGCCGTCCACGGTGCCGGTGTAATCGATGTTGGCAACATCCCCGCTCTGGGCGGCACGGCCGGTAACGGGCTGGGAGGTGGTGTACTGGTTCAGCAGGCTGTCCATCTGCTGCTGCAGCTCATCTTCGGTGGGGGTCAGGTCGCTCTCCTTCAGGGCGATGGAGCCGAAGTTCTCCGGCAGGGTCACATAGTCCAGCGCTTTGATGCCGCTCCAATAGCCGTTTTCGTCCAGACCATCGCTGTAATCAAAGGTCTCATAGTCGAAGTCGGCCACAGAACCAAACTGTGAGACGGACGCAACAGTGGAAGATGCACTGCCGGAAGATGCACTGTCGGTCTGCTTGCGTCTGCTCAGCGTGAAGCAGGCAACGATGATGCACACCACTGCGGCAAGGGCCAGCAGGATGCACAGGAGTTTTTTGGTGTTGTTTTTCAAAAGAAATACCTCCATAAAAATCGGCCCGCAGGATGCTCGGGCCGTAAAACCGGGATAGACTCCCATCCATTATATACGTTCTGACGGCAAAAGAAAAGTTTTTTGCAAAATTTCCACAAATCCTGCGGCGGGTTTGTATCACTTTTGCCTGCCTGTGGGCGCAAAAATGGGCAAAAGCGGTGGAAATGGGCAGGCGGTTCTGTTACAATAAAAATAAGTGAGCCTTCCCGGGAACATAAGGCCCCTCCCTCAATGAGGGAGGCTTTTCCGCTGAGAGAGGGCGAGGATGCGAACCGCAATGGAGGAAATTTAAATGGATTACAATAAAGCTGCTCTGGAAATGCACGAGACCCACAAAGGCAAGGTGGGCATCGTGAGCAAGGTGGAGGTCGCTACCCGCGACGACCTGTCCACCGCCTACACCCCCGGCGTGGCAGAGCCCTGCCGCAAGATCAAGGAAAACCCCGAGGACGTGTATAAGTACACCTTCAAGGGCAACATGGTGGCGGTCGTTTCCAACGGCACGGCTGTGCTGGGCCTGGGCGATATCGGCCCGGAGGCCGGTCTGCCGGTCATGGAGGGCAAGGCGGTGCTGTTCAAGGAGTTCGGCGGCGTGGATGCCTTCCCCATCTGCATCGACGCCCACGATGCTGCCAGCGTCATTGCTGCCTGCAAGGCCATTGCGCCCACCTTTGGCGGCATCAATCTGGAGGACATCAAGAGCCCCGAGTGCTTTGAGATCGAGGAAACCTTGGAGCGGGAGCTGGACATCCCGGTGTTCCACGATGACCAGCACGGCACCGCGATCGTGGTCACTGCTGCCCTCATCAACGCCCTGCGTGTGGTGGGCAAGAAGATGGAGGATGTGCACATCGTGCTGAACGGCCCCGGTGCTGCCGGTACTGCCATCATCAAGATGCTCATGACCGCAGGCGCAAAGGACATCATTGCAGTGGATCAGTTCGGCACCCTGTACAAGGGCTGCAACAGCGCCGAGGCCCACAAGAACTGGCTGGGCGAGGTGACCAACCCCCGCCAGATCAAGGGCGGCCTGAAGGAGGCACTGGAAGGTGCCGATGTGTTCATCGGCGTGTCCAAGCCCGGCATCCTGACCACGGAGCTGTGCAAGACCATGAACAAGGACGCCATCGTCTTTGCCATGGCCAACCCCACCCCGGAGATCATGCCGGACGAGGCCAAGGCCGGCGGCGTGCGGGTGATGGCCACCGGCCGCAGCGACTTCCCCAATCAGGTCAACAACGTGCTGTGCTTCCCCGGCCTGTTCAAGGGCGCGCTCAGCGTCCGTGCCCGGGACATCAACAATGAGATGAAGCTGGCCGCTGCCTACGCCATCGCCGACCTCATCACCGATGCCGACCGCAGCGAGGAGAACATCATCCCCGGCGCGTTCGACCCCCGCGTGGCCGAGGCTGTGGCAAACGCCGTGGCAAAGGCTGCCCGTGAGACCGGCGTGGCCCGTCTGTAAGCGGAGGACAGGGTTATGAGAACCATTTCCGCACAGGAGATCACGGATACCGTTGCACGGCTGTGCATCGAAGCCAATACACGCCTGCCGCAGGACGTGCAGGCGGCGCTGGACAAGGCCCGGCAGGAAGAGCCGTGGCCGCTGGCCAAGAATACCCTTGACCTTTTGTGGTCCAATCTCTCTGCAGCCAGAGAGGAAAACCTGCCCATCTGTCAGGACACCGGCATGGCCTGCGTGTTCGTGGAGCTGGGCACCGATGTGCACATCGACGGCAGCTTTGAAGCTGCCATCCATGAGGGCGTGCGCCGGGGCTACACCGACGGCTATCTGCGCAAGAGCATCGTAGCCGATCCGCTGCGCCGGGGCAATACCGGCGACAACACCCCGGCGGCCATCACAGTGCATCTGGTGGACGGCGAGGGCTGCCGCATCACGGTGGCACCCAAGGGCTTTGGCAGCGAGAACATGAGCCGCATCCAGATGCTCAAGCCCGCCGACGGCGTAGAGGGCTTCAAGAGGTTCGTGCTGGACACGGTGAAGCTGGCAGGCTCCAATCCCTGCCCGCCCATCGTGCTGGGCATCGGCGTGGGCGGCAGCTTTGACAAGGTGGCGTATCTGGCAAAGAAGGCCCTGCTGCGTCCGCTGGATGTCCCGAACCCCGACCCCTATTACGCACAGCTGGAACAGGAGCTGCTGGCCGCCATCAATGAGCTGGGCATCGGCCCCCAGGGTTTTGGCGGCAAAACCACCTGTCTGGGCCTTGCCATCGAGCAGATGCCTACCCATGTGGCAGGCCTGCCTGCGGCAGTGAACGTTTCCTGCCATGTGACCCGCCGCGCCAGCGCGGAGCTGTAAGGAGGGGAGAGCTTATGGAATACAGACTGACCACCCCCTGCACCGTGCAGGATCTTGCCCCGCTCAAGGCGGGCGATACGGTGCTGCTTTCCGGCGTGGTGTACACCGCCCGGGATCAGGCTCACAAGCGCATGACCGAAGCGCTGGATAAGGGGGAAACGCTGCCCTTTGAACTTGAAGGCAGCGCCATCTACTACGTAGGCCCTACGCCGGAGCGGCCGGGCGAGGTGATCGGCTCGGCAGGGCCCACCACCAGCGGACGCATGGACGCCATGAGCCCGCGCCTGCTGGACCTTGGCAACAAGATCATGATCGGCAAGGGCAAGCGTGACGACGCCGTAAAGGCTGCTGTGGTACGCAACGGCGCGGTGTATCTGGCCGCTCTGGGCGGTGCCGGTGCCCTGATGGCAAAGAGCGTCCAGACGCTGGAAGTCATCGCATGGCCGGATCTTGGCTGTGAAGCGGTGCGCCGCCTGACCGTGAAGGATATGCCGCTGACGGTGATCCTGGACGCCCACGGCGGCGATCTGTACCAGTCCGGCCCGGCGGCATATCTGGAGAGCAGATAAAAGACAAACGGGCTTCGCCCTCTCCGTCTGCTCCCGTTGGCCGCATCGAACTGCTTTTTATGCAAACAAGCCAAAACCAAACCGGCTAAGATGTGGTCAAAACAGCAGATTTATGCAGAAGAAAATTGGTTTGCTTTAACAAACTTCCGCGAATTGCTTGCACATCGGTCAAAAGTGTGATATCTTGTACTATATGAAACCGTGGTGCTTTGCATCCCGGCACAGACAGGAGGCAAACATACCATGCAGATCCACCAATCCGCAGAAGATTATCTTGAAACGATCCTTATGCTCACCCAGCGGATGGGCCGTGTGCGTTCCATTGACGTTGTCAATGAGCTGGGCTTTACCAAGGCAAGCGTCAGCATTGCCATGAAAAAGCTGCGCGAGAACGGCTATATCGCGGTGGACGGCGAGGGCAACCTGACCCTGCTGGCACCGGGCCGCGAGATCGCAGAGCGTATCTATGGCCGTCACCGTCTGCTGACCCACTTCTTTATGCAGCTGGGCGTGGACGAAAAGACTGCCGCCGAGGACGCCTGTAAGGCAGAGCATATCCTGAGCGAGCAGACGCTGGAAAAGATTCGCGAGCGCGCCCTTGAGACCGACTCCGAGCTGACCAAGCCTGCCGAGTGACCGTAAAACCGGAAAATGATCCCGCTTCTTTAAAAGGAGCGGGATTTTTTGTACCCAAAAGGAGCCGCAACTTCCACTTGCATCCGGGAGCGGGGTGCGGTATTCTTATAAGATAAAAAGGTTTATTACCAGCTTCTGAGACCGGGAGGGAACAGCCATGGATGCAGACGAGATCCGCGCGCTTTTGGGCGAAACTGTTTTTGAGCGGGTCAAAAAATACCGCAGGCGCATCCAGCAGAGCACCTGCACCGTCAACGCCGATGGGGTGCGCCACATTTCGGCCATGGTGCAGGGCAGTGGTGGCAGCTATTACTACACGCAGGCATGGCTGCGGGAAAACGGCAGCTTTGTCAGCGCGTCCTGCAGCTGCCCGTATAACCAGAACGGCGAGGGTGCCTACTGCAAGCATATCGGCGCATTGCTGCTGGACGATGCCGAAAAGAATGCCCCTGCACCGGCGGCAAAGCCGGATGCCATTCCGGGCGTGGTGCGGGGCACTGCCGGGCTGGGAACAGAGCCATCCCGCCGCGACAGCTACGCTTCCGGTCTGGAGATGCTGTTTGGCAAAAAGTGGCACGGAGAAGCGCCGGTGTCGGACCACGAAGCCCGCAGGCTGCTGGATACCTATAAGGAAGCCGCGCTGGAGGATCTTGGCGGCGGCGAGGTGCCCCAGCGCACCGGTTTTGTCCGACTGGAACCGGAGCTGACCCTGCTGCCCGGCGCGCAGCCATGGCTGCGGCTGCGCATTTCGGACGGCGGGCGGCAGTATGTGGTCAAGAGCATCCCGGATCTTTTGGAAAACATCGAACACGGCCGCAGCGTCAGTTACGGAAAGGCGCTGGCCTTTGTGCACCGGTGGGATGCCTTTGATGAGGAGTCCCGCGCCCTTTTGCAGCTGCTGCGCCGTCAGGTGAGCGCAAGGCAGAGTCTGGATAAGGCTGCAGTGCGGGTGTATGGCGGGGCCGAGCAGGGCCCGGCAGGCGGCATGATCCTGACTGGAGAAAACTTTGACGCCTTGGTTCAGATGTACGCACACACCGGCTTTCTGGGCGGCTACGAGCTGCGGGAGGGTCTGCCCGCAGTCACCCTGACCGTGGCACGCAGCCGCGGCGGCGTGCAGGTGGAAGGCGAACCCGCACTTTCCGCTGTGCAGGGGCTGGATTATGATTACCTGTTCAGCGAGGATACGCTCTGGCGGCTGCAGCGGCCCGGGTGCACCCGCATCCTGCCCGCATTGCAGGCGCTGGGCGGCAAGAGCCTGTTCTTTACCAGCGCAGATGCCACGGCCTTTTGCAGCTATGTGCTGCCGGAGCTGGGCAGCAGGCTGAACATCGTGGACCCGGAACGCCTGCTGCTGAACCAGATCCCGCTGGAGCCGGTGGTGCAGTTCTATCTGGATGCGCCGGACAGCTTCCGCATTGAGGCCCACGCGGAATTTCTGTACGGAGAGGATAAGGTCACGCCGTTTGCCCCGGCCCCGGCGGGCCTCTTGCGGGATGTGCGTGCCGAGAGTCGTGCAAAGCGGCTGCTGGCTTCCTATCTGCAGCCCGGCGTCGGCGGCAATGAGGAAGTGTACGGCACCGCCGACGAGGAAGAGATCTGCCGTCTGCTGGAAGAAGGCATCCCGGCCCTGCTGGCAGAGGGCGAAGTCTACCTGAGCGATGCATTCCGCAGCCTGCAGGCCGCGCCGCCGCGCATCACGGTGGGTGTTTCGGTGCACGGCAGCGTGCTGGATCTGGAAGTGGATACCGGCGAGTTCCCGGTGACCGAGCTGAAAGAGCTGCTGCGCTCCCTTCACCAGAAAAAGCGCTACCACCGCCTGCGGGACGGGAGCCTGCTGCGGCTGGACGACAGTCTGGAAGGGCTGGATGAGTTGAACGATACGCTGGAGCTTTCCGGCGTCCGGCTCCGGAACGGCCACGCCGAACTGCCGCTTTACCGGGCACCCAGTCTGGACTGGGCGCTCTCGGGCCAGAACGGCCTGCGCTTCAACCGCGACGATGCCTTCCGCCGCATCAGCCGCAGCTTCCATGCCGTGAAGGACAGCGAGTATACCCCGCCGGAAAGCCTGCACAACGTGCTGCGCAAGTACCAGAGGGACGGCTACCGCTGGCTGCGCACGCTGGACGGCTACGGTATGGGCGGCATTCTGGCCGATGATATGGGCCTTGGCAAAACGGTGCAGGTGCTCAGCTACCTGCTGGCCATGAAGGAAAGCGGGCAGACCCTGCCCAGCCTCATCGTCTGCCCGGCGTCGCTGGTGCTCAACTGGCAGGAGGAATGCAAAAAGTTCACGCCGCAGCTCATCTGTGTGGCGGTGGACGGCGACGCCGCCCACCGTGCCGAGCTGGCAAAGCAGTGGCAAAACGCCGACCTTGTGGTGACCAGCTACGACCTGCTGCGCCGGGACGAAGAGCGGTATGCGGAACAGGCGTTCTATGCCTGCATTCTGGACGAAGCCCAGGCCATCAAGAACCACACCACCCAGAAATACAAGGCGGTGTGCGGGGTGAACAGCAAAGTGCGGTTCGCCCTTACCGGCACCCCGGTGGAAAACCGTTTGGGCGAATTGTGGAGCATCTTCTCCTTCCTGATGCCGGGGTATCTGCCGCCCTACAAGAGCTTCTGCGCCCGGTTTGAAAAGCCCATCGTGCAGGAGGAGGACAAGGATGCCCTGCGGCGGCTGAACCAGCTGACCGGGCCGTTCATCCTGCGGCGCATGAAGTCCGAGGTGCTTAAAGAGCTGCCGCCCAAGACCGAGAACCTCCACCGCATCGAGCTGGACGAGCAGCAGCGCAAGCTCTACCTTGCCGCTGTGGTGGACGCGCGGGAAAAGCTGCGCGCCGCCAAGCCCGAGGATAAAATGGCGGTGTTCGCGGTGCTCATGCGCCTGCGGGAGATCTGCTGCGACCCCCGCCTTGTGGCGGACAACTGGGACGGCGGCAGCGCCAAGCTGGACGCCTGCATGGAGCTGGTGACGGCTGCTGTGGAGGGCGGACACCGCATCCTGCTGTTCAGCCAGTTCACCTCCATGCTGGAACTGCTGGCAAAACGGCTGGACGAAGCAGGCGTGAGCCACTTTACCCTGCAGGGCTCCACCCCAAAGCCGGTGCGTGCGGAGCTTGTGCGCCGGTTCAACAGCGGCGAAGCGGATGTGTTCCTCATCTCGCTGCGGGCGGGCGGCACCGGCCTGAACCTGACGGCGGCAGATATCGTCATCCACTACGACCCGTGGTGGAACGTGGCCGCGCAGAATCAGGCCACCGACCGCGCCTACCGCATCGGCCAGCGCAATCCGGTGCAGGTGTACAAGCTCATTGCGCAGGACACCATTGAAGAAAAGATCGTGGAGCTGCAGCAGGCAAAGCAGGACCTTGCCGAGACGGTCACCGGCTCGGCAGACGGAGCGATCCTGTCCATGAAGCCGGAAGAGCTGCTGCAGCTGCTGCAGGAAGAATAAGGAGAGACTGCCATGAAAGTCTGGGATCTGCACTGTGACACCCTCAGCGAGCTGCGCCGCGCCGAAAAGGCGGGACGGCCCAAGAGCTTTGCGCAGAACGATCTGCACATCGACCTTGAAAAATTACAGAAAGGCGACTATCTGCTGCAATGCTTTGCAGCCTTCGTCAATCTGGACGACCCCGCCCCGGGGGCGGACCCGCTGGTGACGGCACTGGAGGAGATCGACTGGTTCAAGCGGATCATGGCGGCATACCCGGACTCCATTGCCCCGGTGTACACGGCGGCAGACATCCGCCGGAATGCTGCGGCGGGAAAGATCAGCGGGATGCTCACCATCGAGGAAGGTGCCTGCTGCAAGGGCAGCGTGGGGGTGCTGCGCCGGATGTATGAGCTGGGTGCGCGCATGATGACCCTGACATGGAACCACGAAAACGAGCTGGCAAGCCCGCAGCGGAACCCCGGCGGCGTACTGGTGCCCCAGACCGAAAAGGGTCTGACCGGAACAGGCTTTGAATTTCTGGCCGAGATGGAGCGGCTGCACATGATCGTGGATGTGAGCCATCTTTCGGATAAGGGCTTCTGGGATATCGTGGAGCACGGCACCCGGCCTTTTGCGGCCAGCCACTCCAACTGCCGTGCACTGGCACCCCACACCCGCAACCTGACCGATGAGATGATCCGTGCGCTGGCAGAGCGCGGCGGCATTGCGGGCCTGAACTACTATGCGCCCTTTCTGGACGCCGACCCCACCCATCCGGAACGCTGCCGCAGCACGGCGGCGCTCATTGCGAAGCATGCGGCCCACTACAAACAGGTGGGCGGTGCCCAGATGATCGCTCTTGGCAGCGATTTTGATGGCATCGATGGCCCCCACCAGCTGGAAAATGCATCCTTCCTGCCGCTGCTGGCGGATGCCCTGCGCAAAGAGGGATTCACCGAGGACGAGGTGGAGGGGATCTATTTCCGCAACGCCATGCGCTTTTTTGAGGAAAACCTGTAATAACAACGGAGAATATGCCGATATGGATAAAAATATGACGCTGGAAAAGCGCATTGCTGCGGAGCTGTACTGCTATCAGGGGAGAATGAGCGTGTTCGTGGACGACCTGCAGGGCCATACCGTGGAGGTGGGCGCGGACGAGGAGTTCGAGACCGCATCCACCATCAAGGCGTTCCTTCTGGCGGCGCTGTATTTGCAGGTGCAGCGGGGCAGGGCCAGCCTTACGGACGAGCTTGCCTACGAGCAGAGCCAGTTTGTGGACGGCAGCGGCATGCTGCGGGCGCTGGGCGTGGGCGCAAAGCTCAAGGTGAAGGACACCGCCACCATGATGATCATTTGTTCGGACAACATCGCCACCAACATGCTCATCGACTATCTGGGGCTGGACACCATCAACGCCTGCATCCGGGAGCTGGGCTTTGCCCACACGGTGCTGCACAATCCGCTGCACTTTGACCGCTACCGCCAGCTTGGCACCACCACGCCCCGGGACTATGCGGCGCTGTTCGCCCGCATTGCAAAAGGGGAGCTGGTCAGCCGGGAAGCCAGTGCCGAGATGCTTTCCATCCTGCGCCAGCAGCACTACAATACCATGCTGACCCACGATTTTCCCCAGTATTATCTGGACTGCGAGGAGACCGGTGCGCCGGAGCTCATCTGGGTGGCCAGCAAGAGCGGCAGCATGAACGCCTGCCGCAACGATGGCGGCATCGTCCATACCCCCTACGGCGAGTATGTCATCGTGCTGATGAACAAGGACTTTCAGGATATCATCGAGTACAATGAACATCCCGCCATGGTGTACGGTGCAAGGGTGTCCCGCATGATCCTGGATCAGGTGCTGGCCTGTGAGGGACGGCTGTTCCTGTCCTGAAATGCACGTGCAAAAAACAAAAAACTGGAAAAATAGAGAGAATTATAACAATGGGTATCACACTCTCGCCATGGATGATGGCGTTTCTCATTCTGATGACGGGCTTTGCAGGCTTTGTGGACTCGGCAGCCGGAGGCGGCGGCCTTATCAGCCTGCCGGCCTATCTGTTTGCCGGACTGCCGCCCCACTACACCTATGCTACCAACAAATTCAGCGCCGCCTGCGGCACCACCTTTGCCACAGCCAACTTTTTCAAAAACGGTGCCATGAACCTGAAGGTGGGCATCCTTGCAGCCATTGGCAGCTTTGCGGGCAGTGCGCTGGGGGCGCATGTCGTGCTGCTGCTCAGCGATGAGCTGCTGCGCACCATGATGTTCCTCATCCTGCCGGTGGCGGCAGTGGTCATTTTGTGGCAGCGCGACCTGCCGGACCAGAACCGGGACGACGGCACCCTGAACCTGAAAAAGATCCTGCTGGCGCTGGGCATCGGCTTGGGCATCGGCCTGTACGACGGCATCGTGGGCCCGGGCACCGGCACCTTTGCCATCATTGCCTTTACCACCCTGATGGGTTTTGACCTGCGCACCGCCAACGGCAACGGCAAGGTGCTGAATCTTGCCAGCAACTACGCCAGCCTGTTCACCTATCTGATGAACGGTCTGGTGGTGTTCCACATCGGCATCCCCTGCGCCGTCAGCAACATTCTGGGCAACCTGCTGGGCTCCCATTTCGCCCTGAAAAAAGGTGCACGCTTCATCCGCCCCATGATGCTGGTGGTGCTGGTGTTGCTGCTGGGCAAGCTCATCTCGGACGCAGTGCTGTGAGCGCCAGGCGCGCCAGAGGCTCCCTCTCCGAGGGAGCTGGCAAAACCGTCAGGTTTTGACTGCGGGAGTTTGTGGCCCCCAACAAAAAAACAAGCCGGGCAGCCCGCAGGGCTGCCCGGCTTTGGTCGGATGATCTTTTTTCGGTGGTCGCTTATTCCAGCACCAGCCCCTTGTCGAAGAATGCCAGACCGAACGCGCCGGGGCCCGCGTGGGTGCCAATGACGCAGCCGATCTGCCGCACCAGCGGTTCGGGCAGATCCAGAGTATCCCGGAAGTAGTTCTGGATGGGCTGCACTTCGCGCAGGCTGGCAGAGTAGCCTGCAACCGTGGCAAAATCCGGACTGATGCCGCCCAGTTCGTCGATCTTCTTGAACAGGGCTACATAGGCACCGGGCAGGCCGCGGGCCTTGCCGGCCATGGCTACCTTGCCCTCCTTGATGGTGATAAGGGGCTTGATGCCCAGCATCCCGCCCGCGACGGCCACGGCGGCAGGCAGACGGCCGCCCTTGCGCAGATACTTCAGATCGTCGATGGCGGCAACCAGATGCAGATGCTCCTTGGCATGCTCCAGATCGGTGGCGATCTGCACCAGCGTCTTGCCTGCGTCCCGCAGCTGTACGGCCAGACGCACCAGCAGCGCTTCGCCCAGACACACGTTGGCACTGTCCACAAACAGCACGTTGTCCACATTGGCAAGGTCTGCAGCCAGCTTTGCGCACTGCCATGTGCCGGACAGCTCGTGGGACAGGAAGATGCCCAGCACTTCGTCCCCGGCAGCAGCGGCTTCCAGATAGAACTTCTCGAACAGTTCCGGGCTGGGCTGGCTGGTGGTGGGCAGCTTGCGGCAGGAAGCCAGATGGTCATAGTAGGCGCTGGGGGTCATGTCGATGCCGTCCCGCAGGACGACGCCGTCCTCCAGCGTCACGTTTAAAGGAATCACGGTCACGCCCAGCTGCTCTGCCTCGGCAGGCAGGATGTCGGACGCAGAATCGGTAAGAATGCGGATCATAAAAATACCTCCGGATCTCCGGTGAGTGAGAGCTTAAATCATGTTAGTCAACGATTTTTGATAAAAGGTCGGAAAACATTATACCAGAACCGGCAGGGAAAAGTCAATCGTTTTCCAGTACACTCTGGCCAAAATTGCTTCGTCACAGCGCAAAATACTTGCGCGGCGGCCAATGGATGTGATAAGATAGACGCTGACTGATGCGGCAGGGAGGGCAGGGCCATGGAACGAAATGAAAAAACAAGGGCCCTGCTGGCCGCATTCGGCTGTGCGCTGGCTTACCTGCTGGCGGGCAAGGTTCTGACGGCGGTCCTGCCGCAGGTGCCGGAGGAAGCCGCCCGGATGTGGGCCTTTGTGCACCGCTGTGCCGCTGCGCCCATCGTAGAAGAACTGGTGTTCCGCGGCATCATCCAGCAGCTGGCTCGGCCGCTGGGTGAGAGGCAGGCCGTGGCTTTGCAGGCGGTGCTGTTTGCCGTGCAGCATAGGGGCCCGGCAGGCATGGCCTATGCGCTGGTGTGCGGCCTTGTGCTGGGCACCATCCGCAGCCGCACCGGAAGCGTATGGCCGGGGATGCTTTTGCATACATTGAATAATCTGCTGGTTTTTGCAGCAGGATAAAGGGGAGCCTATGACCGATTTTGAATTGATGGGCCTTGCGCTGGAGGAAGCCCGCAAGGCGGCGGCGCTGGGCGAGGTGCCGGTGGGGGCGGTAGTGGCCCGCAGGGGCGAGGTGGTCGCTGCGGCCCACAACACCCGCGAGACCGAAAAAAACGCGCTGCACCATGCAGAGCTGCTGGCCATCGATGCGGCGTGCAAAAAGCTGGGCGGCTGGCGGCTGTGGGAGTGTGAGCTGTTCGTTACACTGGAGCCCTGCCCCATGTGCGCCGGAGCGATCCTCAACAGCCGGGTGCGGCGGGTGGTATACGGTGCGGCAGACGCCAAGGCGGGCTGCTGCGGCAGCGTGACCGACCTGTTCGCCATGCCCTTCAACCACCATCCGGTGGTGGAAAGCGGTCTGCGTGCCGAGGAGGCACAGGCGCTTTTGCAGGCGTTTTTCAAAGACCTGCGGGCACGGCTTGCGGCAAAGCCGAAGTGGAAACCGCCGGTACAGCCGGGGCAGAATATGAAAAAACCGTAAAAAAGTGGAAGCTGCGTGAAAAAGCAGGCGGCTTCCACTTTCTTTTTTCGGCAAATTGTGCTATATTATTTAATGGTGTTTTGTCGAAACCCATCTTGCGCACCTGCCTGTCACGCCAAGCGCCGGACTTTGACCGGAAAAGAAATGGACGTTGACCGGGGGAGATGGGCGGCAGAACATCTCCTGCACGGCGCACAGCTGCTGTGCAGAGAACACGACAGGAGGACCATACTCTTGTACGAAGATGAATTTGAACTGACGTTCAATCTGTCGGGCGAGGAGCCGCAGCCGGAACAGGCTGCGCAGGAACCGCCTGCAGCGCCAAGGCCGAAGGAGACACCGGCAGCATCTGCGGTGGACGAACCCACCCGGGTGATGGTGCTGGAAAAACCTGCGCCGCAGCCGGTCCCGGAGCCGGAGACGCCAGAACCGCCGCAGGAGCCGGAGAAACCGGCAGCCGAAGAGGCAGCTGCGGCGCGTCCGTCTGCGGGCAATGGCCGGGGCGTTTTGATCTCCGGCGGCGACCGGGGCATCGGTGCGGCTGCGGCCCGGGTGTTTTATGAGGCCGGTTTCCGCGTGGCGGTGCTGTACCACAGCAACGCCGAAGCCGCTGCGGCACTGGAAAAGCAGCTGCCCGGCATTACCGCCGTGCAGTGTGATGTGGCGTCCCGCGCCAGCTGCGAGCTTGCGTTCCGCACCGCAGAGCAGGCGCTGGGCCATGTGGATGTGCTGGTGAGCAATGCGGGCATCGCCCAGCAGAAGCTGTTCACCGACATCACCCCGGAGGAGTGGCAGCACATGCTGGATGTGAACCTGACCGGTGCATTCCACCTGTGTCAGCTGGCGCTGCCGGGCATGATCCGCCGCAAGGCCGGACGCATCCTGACGGTGAGCAGCATGTGGGGCCAGACCGGCGGCAGCTGCGAGGTGCACTACTCCGCAGCAAAGGCGGGCCTGATCGGCCTGACCAAGGCTTTGGCCAAAGAAGAAGGCCCCAGCGGCATCACAGTGAACTGTGTTGCGCCCGGGGTCATCGATACCGATATGATGGCAGCGTTCACCGCCGAGGATAAGGCGGCGCTGGCCGAGGAGACCCCGGTGGGCCGTCTTGGCAGCGCAGATGAGGTGGCAAGGCTGCTGGTGTTTCTGGCGGGTGAGGATGTCGGCTACATCACCGGACAGGTGTTCGGTGTGAACGGAGGACTTGTGATCTGATGCACAGGAACACGTTATTACAGGATTTTCCCCGGAGCAAGAAGGAGAGAGCAAAATGGGCATGACTTTAAAGGAACTGTTGACGAAAGGCGAAGGCACCATTTCGGCCAAGGAGGCCAAGGCGCTGGCTGCGCAGTGCAGAATGGATGAGGAAACGCTCTATACCCTTCTGGAAGAACGCGGGATCAAGGTGCTGGAAGAGGACACGGAGCCGATGCTGGATGTGGACAGCATCATGGCAGAGGTGGAGAGCGCCGAGAACAACAACGATGATCTGGGCATCACAGAGGACGAGGACGAGCAGAGCGAGGAGAACCCCGCAGACCTGAAGGCTGCCATGGACGAGCTGCTGGACGACCCTGTGAAGAACTACCTCAAGCAGATCGGTCAGATCCCGCTGCTGAGCGCCGAGCAGGAGGTGGAGCTGAGCCGCCGCATCCATGCCGGTGCCGAGGCAGCGCATATCCTGCAGGCCGACCGTCAGAAATACGGCGGGCCGGAGTACATCAAGAAGAACAGCGCCCGCTTCTCCTTTGAAGAGGACGAGAACAGCCGCAGCTATACCGAGGATCTGGACGAGGAAGGCAACGAGAAGCCCACCGAGGATGCCGAGGAAAAGGCCGCAGAAGAGGAAGCCATGGAGGCCGTGGAGAACGGCCCCCTGACCGACGAAAAGCGCGCAGAGCTGCTCAAGACCCGCCGCGACGGCCTGAACGCCCGCCGCAGCCTGAGCGAGGCGAACCTGCGTCTGGTGGTGTCCATTGCCAAGAAGCATGTGGGCCACAATCTGGCATTTCTGGATCTGATCCAGGAGGGCAACATCGGCCTGATCAAGGCTGCGGAGAAGTTTGACTGCGACCGTGGATTCCGCTTCTCCACCTATGCGACATGGTGGATCCGTCAGGCCATCACCCGCGCCATTGCGGATCAGGCCCGCACCATCCGTATCCCGGTGCACATGGTGGAGACCATCAACCGGATGCGTCAGGCCACCAACCAGCTGGTGTACCAGAACGGCCACGAGCCGACCCCGGAAGAGCTGGCAAAGGCCATGGATATGAGCGTGGAGCGCGTGCGTGAGATCCAGCGCATGGCACAGGAGCCGGCAAGTCTGGAAAGCCCCGTGGGTGAGGAAGAGGATTCCTCTCTGGGCGATTTCGTCGCAGACGAAAATGCCGAAGCTCCCGGCAAAGCCGCAGACCGCGCCATGGTGGCACAGCAGATCAATCTGGCGCTCAAGAGCCTGACCCCCCGTGAGGAAAAGGTCATCCGCCTGCGTTTTGGTCTGGACGATGGCCGCCCCCGCACGCTGGAAGAGGTGGGCCGCGACTTTGGCGTTACCCGTGAGCGCGTGCGCCAGATCGAGGCAAAGGCCATCCGCAAGCTGCACAGCCGCAAGTGCCTGTCCCTGCTGAATGGCCTGATCGAGTGATACAGATCGAGTTTTGAACATGCAAACCGCCCGGCCGTGGAAAACGGCCGGGCGGTTTTTGCGTAAAAACCGACTTTTTGCAAAAGACGCAAACTATTTTGCAAAAAACACTTGCAAAACAGCAAAAGCTGTGGTATTATAATTGAGCTGTGATTGTGCTGCTATAGCTCAGTTGGTAGAGCGCATCCTTGGTAAGGATGAGGTCTCCAGTTCGAATCTGGATAGCAGCTCCAGCTCAGACGCCTCGAAGCGGAAACGCTTCGGGGCGTTTTTGTCGTATAAAAGCAGGCCGGACAAAACAAAAACCGGCTGTCGGCTCACAGAAGCGCGAGACCGGCAGCCGGAATGGGAGGCTTATGCAGTTAGGCGGTCAGGCTCAGAAATCCACCTCGGTGTCGTAGTAGCAGCACTTGAGCAGCTTTTCCATCTCTTCCTGACTGGGCTGGCGGGGGTTGGAGCCGGTGCAGGCATCGGCAATGGCGTTCTTTGCGATCTCGGGCAGGCGCTGCAGGAACACGTCCTCCGGCACAAAGCCCTGCTCGGCGGGGTAGGAGTCCGGGCCGTAGTGCTGGATGCAGTGGGGGATGTTCAGCGCATCGTTCATGCCGCGCAGGTACTCGATGAGCAGCGTTACCTTCTCGTCATCGTTGGCGCCGCCCAGCTTCATCTCGTCTGCAATGACGCCGTAGCGCTTCCTGGCTTCGGGGTCCTTGGCGTTGAACGCGATGACCTTGGGCAGATACATGGCGTTGGCGGCACCATGGATAATGTGTGCGCCGTAGTCCGCAAAGGCAGCGCCGGTCTTGTGGGCCATGGAGTGCACGATGCCCAGCAGTGCGTTGGAGAAGGCCATGCCGGCCAGACACTGGGCGTTGTGCATGGAGTCACGCTTGGACATGTCGCCGTTGTAGCTGTCCACCAGATCGCCCTGGATCATGCGGATGGCAAAGATGGCCAGCGGGTCGGTGTAGTCGCAGTGTGCGGTGGAAACATAGGCCTCGATGGCGTGGGTCATGGCGTCCATGCCGGTGTGGGCCACCAGCTTTTTGGGCATGGTCTCGGCCAGATCCGGGTCTACGATGGCCACGTCGGGCGTGATCTCAAAGTCCGCGATGGGGTACTTGATGCCCTTCTGGTAATCGGTGATGATGGAGAAAGCCGTCACCTCGGTAGCGGTGCCGGAGGTGGAGGAAATGGCGCAGAAGTGGGCTTTGCGGCGCAGCGGCGGGATGCCGAACACTTTGCACATCCCCTCAAAGGTGATCTCGGGATACTCGTACTTGATCCACATGGCCTTGGCGGCATCGAT
Organism: Faecalibacterium sp. 3; assembly: GCF_048323735.1. Lineage (NCBI taxonomy): Bacteria > Bacillati > Bacillota > Clostridia > Eubacteriales > Oscillospiraceae > Faecalibacterium > Faecalibacterium sp. 3. The sequence continues at coordinate 296,187 of NZ_JBLWFN010000001.1, read as the reverse complement.
GGGAGAGCCGCCGCCCATGGCGATGATCCAGTCCGGCTCAAATTTCAGCATGGCCTCAGCACCGCGCATGACGGTCTCCACCGAGGGATCGGGTTCGATGCCTTCAAACAGTTCTACTTCCATGCCTGCTTCCTTCAGGTAGGAGACCGCACGATCCAGAAAGCCGAACCGCTTCATGGAGCCGCCGCCCACGCAGACGATGGCCTTTTTGCCGGTAAAAGTCTTCAGGGCTTCCAAAGCGCCCTTGCCATGGTAAAGATCACGGGGCAGGGTAAAACGAGCCATAGTAGTTACCTCCAAAAGTTCCAATACTCTCTATGCGGCCAGACTGCCGCCAAATGCATTATGTTAATTGTATAACAACTGTACGGTGACATCAATTGACGGCAGCGGAAGAAAGTTTCCGCTGCTTTTGGGCAGAGTAGACAACCAGATGGATGCAACAAAGGACCGCAAACAAAAAAACACCCCGAAGTCCTAAGACTTCGAGGTGTCTGCGCATGGAGCTGCTATCCAGATTCGAACTGGAGACCTCATCCTTACCAAGGATGCGCTCTACCAACTGAGCTATAGCAGCAAATGGCGACCCGGATCGGGCTCGAACCGACGACCCCCAGCGTGACAGGCTGGTGCTCTAACCAACTGAGCTACCGGGCCATGATCGCTCAAGTTTCGTGCGGTGCTTACCGCCGGAACGTGCTTTATTATATCGAAAAACCGCCTGCTTGTCAAGCATAAATTTCAAAAAATGCAAAAAACATGCTGTTTTCCTCTCCGGTCCCTTCCCGTGAAAAAGTGTTCCGGAAATGACCGCAGTCATTTCCGGAACACGAACATAAAAATGATATTTCCGCTGAAAATGGCCAGAGCGAATGCGGAGGCCATTCTAAATGGTTCGGCCTTGCCGCAGGCGTACAAAAACAAACCGCACAGGCTCCGAAGAACCTGTGCGGTTATGGCAGGGGTAGTAAGTTTCGAACTCACGGCACGCGGTTTTGGAGACCGCTGCTCTACCAGCTGAGCTATACCCCTATAGGCATTCGCTGAATGCTTAGTTATTATAGCCGATGCAAAGGCGAATGTCAAGCATTTCTTTCAAGATTCAGGCATTTTTCGTGCCGCAGCTGCAGCAGCCCTCTTTTTTGTCTGCGGTGGGCAGCTGACGGGCAAGCTGCTCCAGCGTTACACTGTCGATATACTGGTTGATGACCTCGTCAAGGCCGGTCCAGAACGGCAGGGTGAAGCACTGCTCCCACATGGGGCACTCGTTGGTCTCGCTGCCAAGGCAGGGAATGGGGGCCACACTGCCCTCGATGGCGCGCAGGATCTCACCGGCGGTGTAGGCGGCAGGGGTTTTGGTCAGGCGGTAGCCGCCCTGACTGCCGCGCTCACTCTTGACAAGGCCTGCCCGGGCCAGCGGCGTGACGATCTGCTCCAAATATTTCAGGCTCAGGTTCTGCCGCTCACTGATCTCCTTCAGGCTGACGGTGGTGCCCGGCGCATAGCGTGCCAGCTCGGCCATCAGGCGCAGGGCGTAACGGCTTTTGGTCGAAAATTTCATGGCGATCCTCTCCTTATTGCTTCCTATAGTATAGCACGTTGCTCGGATTTTGCAAAGGTATCCTCTTGTGCAAACAAAAAAGGTCTGCTATCATAGGATGGATAAGAGGATAACATAAGGAGTGAGAGTATGACTGAGAAGATCACTGCTGCCGACGCCATCCGTCTGCTGGATGCACACGAGGCAACCGCCGTGGACGTCCGGGAGCCGGACGAATTTGCTGTGGGCCACATTCCGGGGGCAAAGCTGCTGCCGCTGAGTCAGGTGCTGAGCCGTGCCGCCGAGGTGCTGCCGGATAAGGATGCCATGTGGCTCGTCTACTGCCGCACCGGCCGCCGCAGTGCCGATGCCGTGCAGAAGCTGGAAGCGCTGGGCTACACCAATCTGCGGGATCTGGGCGGCATCCTGAGCTGGCCCTACGAGATCGAGGGAGATTTTGAGGGGCATTTTTAAAGCTGCCCGGCGTGACTCCCTCAGTCAAAACCTGACGGTTTTGCCAGCTCCCTCGGAGAGGGAGCCTGGCGCGCCCGCAAGCTTTGCGGTTTAGCCGGAAACTGCATCGTTATGCCAAAGGCCCCATCCCAGAGGGGGTTGGCACGGCGTAGCCGTGACTGGGGGAGTTCCTGAGAGAGCGCAGCGGAGGATATTCCAGATCGTCCCGCGAAAAGCCGCCGTGTACTTTATATAAAAAGTAAACGATCCTACCAGAAAGAAAGGAAACCACGCCATGTCGTTCCATGCAAAAGACTTTGCCGGCAGCCACTGCGGCTGCCGCTATCAGCAGGATTACCGCCCCACCCTTGGCCGGGACGGCAAAAAGGAATCCGGTACGCTGGAGGTCATCAAGTTCTACTATGATGGCGCTATCCGGTTCGAGCAGCACTGCTACGGCGAAGCGGCTACCTTCGTGTTCGGCGTATGGGCGTCCGGCATGGACGAGGACGGCACCCTGCACTGGGTGCTGCCCGACCGCCGCAAGAGCTACTACGATGAGGCGTATCTGCCCAAAAAGCTGGACCGCGTGGACGAACAGGGCAATCTGTACTTCGACGGCGGCGTTTTTCCCTGGAAGCTGGCAGACGATTTTGCCGAAGATAAGCGCTGGGGCTACCCCAAGTGGAAGGTGTTACTGGGAAAACTGACCGGAAAGGGCAAAAAAGGTGACTGAATCACGAAAATCCAGTATTCATATTGACATACTAGGGAATGATATGGTATAACTTATCCGTTGAAAGGATTCCGCATCTGCACAGGGCATTCAAGGCTCCTGCAGACGCGTTCAATAAGAAAGGATCATTCCTATGGAAAACATGGAAAAAGTGGTTTATCTGGATAATGCTGCCACCACTCCCTGTGCTCCCGAGGCACTGGAAATGATGGTCAAAGCCCTGAGCGGTGCCTGCGGCAACCCCAGCAGCCATTACAGTGTGGGCTATGAGGCCAAGGAATTCGTGGACACCGGCCGTGCGCAGGTGGCAAAGGCCATCAATGCAAGTCCGGCTGAGCTCTTCTTTACCAGCTGCGGCTCCGAGGCCGACAACTGGGCCGTAAAGGGCACTGCCTTCACCAAGGCACGCCAGAACAAAAAGCACCTCATCACCAGCGCTTTTGAGCATCATGCCATCATGCACAGCATGGCTGCACTGGAGCGCATGGGTTTTGAAGTGACCTATATCAAGCCCACCGCCGAGGGCTACATCCGTCCCGAGGACGTGGAAGCTGCCATCCGTCCCGATACCGCGCTGGTCAGCATTATGATGGCCAACAACGAGATCGGCACCATCCAGCCCATCAAGGAGATCGCAGAGGTCGCTCACAAGCACGGTGTCTGGATGCACACCGACGCGGTGCAGGCTGTGGGTGCCATCCCCGTGGATGTGAAGGAGCTGGGCGTGGATATGCTGTCCATGAGCGCCCACAAGTTCAATGGCCCCAAGGGCATGGGTGCGCTGTACTGCCGTAAGGGCGTATGGCCCCAGAACCTGATCGATGGCGGCAGTCAGGAGGCCCGCCACCGTGCAGGCACCGAGAACGTGGCCGGCATTGCTGCCATGGGCAAGGCACTGGAGATCGCCACGGCGCATCTGGACGAGCGCATGGCCCACGAGAGCGAGCTGCGCGATTACGTCATCGACCGCGTCCTCAAGAACATCCCGGAAGCCCGCCTGAACGGCGGCCGCAGCCCCCGTCTGCCCAACAATGTGAACATCAGCTTCCCGGGTCTGGAGGGCGAGACCATCCTGCTGGATCTGGATATGCACGGCATCTGCGCCTCCACCGGCTCTGCCTGCAACTCCGACAGTCTGGACCCCAGCCACGTCCTGCTGAGCATCGGCGTGCCGGAGGAGATCGGCCACGGCTCCATGCGGTTCACCTTTGGCCCGCAGAACACCATGGAAGAAGCAAAATATCTGTGCGACGTGCTGGAGGAGGTCATTCCCCGCCGCCGTGCTATGAGTTGTATGTGGCTGCAGGGCCAGAACACGGCCCGCCAGTTCAGCCTGAAGGGAGAGCAGTAATTATGGCAAGCATGTATAGCGCAAAGGTCATGGAGCATTTTGCAAATCCGCACAACGTGGGTGAGATCCCCGACGCAAACGGCGTGGGCGAAGTGGGCAACCCCAAGTGCGGCGATATCATGCGCATGTACCTGAAGATCGAGAACAACGTGATCGTGGATGTCAAGTTCCTCACCTTCGGCTGCGGTGCCGCCATCGCCACCAGCAGCATGGCCACCGACCTCATCAAGGGCAAGACCATCGACGAGGCCCTCAAGCTGACCAACAAGGCTGTTGTGGAAGCTCTGGAAGGTCTGCCTCCCATCAAGGTGCACTGCTCTGTTCTGGCCGAGCAGGCCGTCAAGGCTGCTCTGTCCGACTACTACCGCCGTCAGGGCATCGATCCGGAACCCATCGTGGGTAAGCTGGAAGAGGACTGCGACCACTGCGAGAGCTGCGGCCACTGATCCCCGCATTATGGAAGCCTGCTATTGGACAATGTGCCCGATGGCAGGCTTCTTTTTTGTGGAAATGGGAATCTTTTACAGCATATTGAAAAATGATATAATAGAGAAAAGATTGTTGCCTTTTCAAAAAAGGAGGAAATTACCTGTATCTGAATGCCAGTGAGAAGGTGCGTGCAAAAGCACTTGCAGATATTTCGTATACAGAAGTCGAATCGTGAATAGGAGGAGATAAAAATGCGGAGAAAAATTTCAGCGATCCTTGTAACAGTGCTGATAATGCTGATGGTAATGCCAATGGGGGCTTTTGCGGCAGTGCCTTCGGTACAGGAAGTGGAAACGCTGATTGCACAGATCGGGACAGTCACGCGCGAGAACCGCAGTGCAGTCGAAAAGGCTGTCAATGCTTATAACCAGTTAGACGATGCTTCTAAAGCGGGCGTGTCAAATTTTGATGTGCTGGCCGAAGCACAGCAGATTCTTGGCATCAAGGACGCGCTGGCGAAATTGAATGTCGAACACGACAGAGTAGAAAATAATTACACAATATCGGATTCTTATGCTGAGAGTACGCTGAATACAGGGCTATGTATGGTTGCACCGAGCATTTGTGTTTATGGTGACAGGGACGAACTGGTTTTAATGATTTCTTTTGTCTATGTTGGAGATGAGCTCCTAAATGCAAATAGGGTCATCGTGCGAGCAGGGGATAACAAATATACTTATAATCAAGATGCCTTTAGTGCAATCGGCCGAGATGTTTGTAAAATCAATACGGGTAAACTCAAATGGGTGGAGGGCTTTGTAACAAGAGCAGAAGATTTCGATATTGAACTGCTGCGGGATGCATTAAGTTCACAGGAAGCAATTTTCCGATTTAGCGGATATCAGAACTATGACTATGTATTAACGCAGCAAAATCGTCAGGCTATCACGGATGTGCTGAATGCCTACAACCTTATGTGCTCTGTCAGCCCGGACGTATTGCGCAAAGCGCTGGCATGACTTTTGAACTGTGAGAACAGGCCGTTTTGAAAAGTCGGCACTGTTGTATCCTATCCAATTTGTAATAAACTGGCTATAAAATATTACAAGTTTACAAAAACACCCTGTTCACTTACTCGTTCATGAAAAGTTCATATATTGTTCAGAATGAGTTCACCACTTTTCGGTATAAGTAGGGCAACACAGGCGCAAAGAGCGCCGAACTCCCACGGAAGCGGACGAAGAACAGGGCAAAGAATGGGTTCGCGGCACCCACTGCAAAGCGGATGCGTCGGCTCCGGAAAACGTCCCGCCGCACAGGAAAGGAAACGAGTTAGTATGAAAATTGGTTTTTGGGAACTTGTCGTCATCGTGATCGTGGCGTTCGTGTTCATCGGCCCGGATCAGCTGCCCGTCTACGCAAAGAAGATCGGCAAGATGCTGCGTGAACTGAAAAAGTACACTGGCGCTGCTTCTGAGGAGATCCAGAAGAACGTTGTGGAGCCGCTGAATGAGATCCAGGCTCCCCTGAAGGAAGCCGTTGCCCCGCTGACCGATATCAAGAAGGATATCGACAACAGCGTCAAGGATGTGACCAAGAGCTTTACCGGTATCGGCAAGACCAGCAAGGAGGAAGCTGCCAAGGCAGAAGCTGCCGAGGAAGTGACCGAGCTGACCGAGGAGCCGGTGGAAGAGCTGGAAGAGGACGCTGCACCTGCCGCCAAGGCCGAGGAGAACGCTCCCGCTGAGGAGACCGCTGCACCTGCCGAAAAGGCCGAAGAACCCACTGCCCCGGTTGAAAAGGCTGAGCCTGCCGCTGCACCCGCAGAGGAAAAGGCCGAGCCTGCCGTAGAAGCGGCTCCCGCACAGGAAGCTGCCGAGGCTGCTCCTGCGGCCGAGCCGGTGGAGGAAGACCCTCGTCAGAATGATGTTCTGCCGAAGGACTGATTACTTACTGGATGCACCCGCGCCCGCGGTTGCCTGATACATGCAATAAGCCCGCCACGCGGCGCGGCAAAGTAAAAAGGAGATTTTTATTATGCGTATTGGTACTAACGAACTGCTGATCATCCTGGTCGTCGCTCTGCTGATCTTTGGACCCAAGAACCTGCCGAAGCTGGGCAAGATGTTCGGCAAGACCATCAACGGCTTCAAGAAGGGCATGGAGGACGAGGAAGGCTCCTCCGATGATTCCGAGGAGAAGACCGAGAAGAAGGTTTCCAAGAAGGACGAAGACGAGGAGTAATTGTGGCTACGAACGTTAAGCGCAAAAAGAAAAAAGCCGAAGTAATGGCAGAGGACGGCAGCATGACGCTGACCGGCCATCTGAAAGAACTGCGGAACAGGCTGATCATCTGCGCGGTGGTGTTCGTGGTGGGTGTTGTGGTCTCGCTGGCATACGCCGACCGTCTGATCGATCTGCTCACTGCCATGGGCCGCGACTATTACGAGTTTGTTTCCATTGCCCCGCAGGAAAAGCTGATGCAGTATTTCCGCGTCTCCATTCTGGCAGGCGTGGTGGTCACTGTGCCGGTGGCATTCTACCACATCTATGCATTTGCAAAGCCGGGCCTGAAACGGAGCGAGAGCACCTTCTTCAAGCTGGTCATGCTGCTGGGCCTTATCCTGTTCTGCGTGGGCGTGCTGTTCGCCTACAAGCTCATGATGCCCTTCATGCTGCGTTTCCTCAGCACCGGCATCGAGGGTGCAGAGTACATCCAGACCACCACCAGTATCGAGAGCTATGTCAACCTCTGCTTGACCATGTTCATCATTTTTGGCTGCGTGTTTGAGATGCCTCTGATCACCATCATCCTGTCCAAGATGGGCATTATCAACCCGCAGCTGCTCAAGCAGGTGCGCGGCATTGCCATCGTGATCATCTTCTTCATCGCAGCTGTTGTCACCCCGCCGGATATCGTGTCTCAGTGCATGGTGGCCGGCCCCATGGTGCTGCTGTACTTCATCAGCATCTTCCTGAGCGGCATCTTCTATAAGCCGAAAAAGGACGATGACGACGAAGAGGATGACGAGGATGAGGGCGAGGACGAAGAGTAAGCTCTGACTTCAGGTTTTCTGTTTTATCATTGCAAAAGCAAAGGCTGCTGTGCCATTTGGTGCAGCAGCCTTTTTGTATGTGGAAAATGTTTTCGGTGCAGAGCGTAATCGCGTGGGAGCGGGTTTGCGTGTTTAACGCTTGCATTATCTGCTGTTTGCCGCCGCATCGTTGCTGCTCAGTCTATACAAGCCATCTGCCTTGTGCTAGAATGAAACCAACAAATCAAAGGCGGTGAAACCATGCACCCACTCCCGGAATATCCTCGCCCGGCCATGCGCCGGGACAGCTATGAGAACCTGAACGGCCTGTGGAAGTACGCCATTACCCAGACAGCTGAATACCCCGCTGCGTGGGACGGCAGCATTCTGGTGCCCTACTCGCCGGAAACAAAGGCCTCCGGCGTGGGCCGCACCCTGCAGCCCGGCCAGTGGCTGCACTACCACTGCACCTTTGCTCCCCCTCCGGGAGAAGGGAGCCGGGTGCTGCTGCACTTCGGCGCAGTGGACTATGCCTGTGCGGTGCAGGTGAACGGCCATCTGGTGGGCGGCCATCGGGGCGGCTACTGGCCCTTCACACTGGATGTCACCGCCCAGCTCAACGATACGGGCCGCAACAGCCTGTGGGTGGCCGTGCAGGACCCCACGGACAGCGGCATGCAGGCCCGGGGCAAGCAGACCCTGAAGCCCGGCGGCATGTTCTACCCGGCCCAGAGCGGCATCTGGCAGACGGTCTGGTTGGAGCGTGTGCCGGAAAATTACATCCAGTCGCTCACGGTCACGCCGGACTACGATGCCCGCACCGTGACCGTGAAAGCCCATACTTCCATGCCCGGCGGTGCGGTGAACCTGTGGGCCGTGGTGCGGGCCGGGGGCGTGACCATTGCCGAGGACTGGGGCAGCGACGAAGCGGACCGGGACGGCGAGGTGACGCTGAACATCCCGGAGGAACATTTCTTTCCGTGGAGCCCGGATACCCCGTTTTTGTATGACCTGACCGTGGGAACCACGCAGGGAGAGGAGGAACAGTTCGACACCGTGCACAGCTATTTTGCCCTGCGCAAGTGGAGCTGTGAGCCGGATGCGCAGGGTGTGCTGCGCTTCTGCCTGAACGGAAAGCCCATCCTGCTCAACGGCCTGCTGGATCAGGGCTACTGGCCGCAGGGCCTGTATACCCCGCCTTCCGATGCGGCGGTGGAGCGGGAGCTGAGCGAGGTGAAAGCGCTGGGCTTCAACCTGCTGCGCAAGCACGCAAAAATCGAGCCGGAGCGCTGGTATTACCACTGCGACAGGCTGGGCCTTGTGGTCTGGCAGGACATGGTGAACGGCGGCAGCGCCTACAAGCTGTGGTTCGTCACCTACCTGACCAATGTGCTGCAGCCGCTGCTGCGCCGCCTGCCCGATGCAGAGCCACTCTGGGGGCTGCTGAGCCGGGGAAAGGAAAGCAGCCGGGAAGAATACCGCCGGGAGCTGGAAGCCACGGTACAGGTGCTTTCCGGCCATCCCTGTGTCGGCTGCTGGGTGCCTTTCAACGAAGGCTGGGGCCAGTTTGATGCGGCCGGGGCAGTGCAGGCCATCCGCACGCTGGACGATACCCGCCTTGTGGACGAGGCCAGCGGCTGGTATGATCAGGGCGGCGGAGATGTGTGCTCCATCCACAACTATTTCTATCCGCTGCATGTAAAGCCCGGAAAGCGCACTGTGGCCCTGAGTGAATACGGCGGCATTGCATGGCCCATGCCGGGGCACGAAGCTCCGGGCAGGACCTACGGCTACGGTACGGCCAAGAGCCGTGCAGAGCTGACGGCCCGCTGCAAAAAGCTGCAGTTGGGCACAGTGCTGCCCCAGCTGAAAAAAGGACTCTCGGCGCTGGTGTATACCCAGCTGACGGATGTGGAGGATGAGGTGAATGGGCTGTTCACCTATGACCGGGCCGAGATCAAGCCGGACGCGAATGCCATCCGTTCGGTGAATGCTGCCCTTGCCGCAGAGTTCGCGAAAGTGACGCTGTGAAAGAAAATCGGTCTCGCCCAGCGATGACGGAGAGGGCAAGCACGCTAAACAATAAAAACCGCCTGCGGTTTTCCACAATGCTTTTGCAAACGGTGGAAAACCACAGGCGGCTCTTTTTTCATAGAGGCTCTCAGCTGTTGGCGCTGCTGTTCACGATCTTTTTGGCGGGCAGTTTGTTCATGGCGGAGCTGTTCAGGCTGTGGGCCAGCTCTGCACCGCTGGAAGCCAGTGCATCGTCCAGCTCGCTGCCCTTCATATCGCTCAGGACCTGCTCCCGCAGATCATCCAGAGAGGATACGCTCAGCGGGTCCACACGCACCAGCAGGAGCAGGGTGTAGCCGTTGATCTGCACGGCAGCGGCTTCGCCGTAGGAAAGGCTGCGCAGAGCATCGGCAGCACCGTCCTGCGTAAAGGTCGAAGCAACATCGCTTTCGGTCAGCAGTTCGGTCTGGACGCTGGCGCTGTCGTCGGAAGTTTTGCCGTCCAGCACAGCGTAGATGTCCGGCAGGGCATTCTGTGCGGCCTCATGCAGGGCACTCACCTGATCCGAGACCGTCTCGCCGCCTGCAGCGTTGACGCTGTCGGCAGCAGTCTGGGCCAGCCGGAGCATTTTGGTTTTCTGGTCGTCGTTCGCAAAGGCATAGGTGCTGGTGTTGTACAGCGGGATGCTGATGTAGCAGATCTCGTACATGCTGTCGTCCAGATGGCTGGTCAGCTCGTCGTCCTCCACCGGGGTCTCGCCGTCCGGGCCGTAGACCATATCCAGCAGAGCGGTGTGCTCCACCTGCAGGCGCTGGTAGGCCTTGATGGTCTCCAGACCGATGCCGTTGGCGGTGTAGGTGTCGCCGTACTGGTCCATCATCTGCTGGGCATAACGGTCGGCAGTGGCGATCTGCTCGTCGGTCAGCTCACCGCCCAGTGCCTTGAAGCGGGCATCCACAGCAGCCAGCGTTTCCAGCGTCTGCTGGGTCTGCTGGGCCACGTAGTCGCTGACCACGGCGGTCTCGCCGCTGTCAGAGTCGGTGGTGATCGTCTCCTTCAGAAAGGCTTTTGCATCCGAGGCATCCTGATCGCTGCCGGCCAGCTGTGCCGCCTGCTGATAGGCTCCGTACTGGGCCAGCAGATACATGCCGGAGGTGATCTCAAAATCACCGATGCTGCCCACGGTATCCGGGGTGGAAATGGTGCAGCCTGCAAAGCTGAAGGTGAGTGCCAGCGCGCAGACCAGTGCAAGAAGTTTCTTTTTCATGGTTGTTGCTCCTGTTTTTAGAATTGAAAGAGACCCTCTCAGTCATCGCTGCGCGATGCCAGCTCCCCCGAAGGGGGGAGCTTTTTCACTGTGGAGGGGAAAGCGGGTGCGGTTCTCAGAAATTGCTTCTTAAATTTCCTTTGAAGCTCCCCCTTCGGGGGAGCTGGCGCGTCAGCGCCTGAGAGGGTTCGTTATTTAGACGCTTTTGCTTTTTCTCCGCCATTCAGGATCTCCGCCATCGCCTTGAGGATGCTCTGCAGCAGCTCCAGCGGCTTTTCGTCGGGCTGCAGGGTGACAGAAAGATAGGGCCGGTTGCCTGCACCGGCGGTGACGCGGCCGTTGAAGGCTACCAGCAGGCCCCGGATCATGGGCAGATCCAGACTTTCCAGCTGCAGGGTGAGGGTGTCCTTTTTCTGGGTCACTTCGGTCACGCCCACAGCGCTGGCCTGCACGCGCACCAGTGACACGTTCACCAGATCGCTCACCGAGGGCGGCGGGTCGCCGTAGCGGTCGATGAGCTCGTCCAGCACATCGGCGGCATCCTCTGCCGTCTGGATGGCGGCAATGCGCTTATAAGCTTCAATGCGGCCCGGGCCGTCTGCGATATATTTCTCCGGGATGAAGGCATCCACCCGCAGGTCCACAAGGCATTCGCTCTTGTCCCGCCGGACAGGTTCGCCCTTGGCCCGGGCGATGGCCTGCCCCAGCATCTTCACGTAGAGGTCGTAGCCCACGGCCTCCATGTGGCCGTGCTGGCTGTGGCCCAGAAGACTGCCCGCACCCCGGATCTGCAGATCCCGCATGGCGATGCGGAAGCCGGAACCGAAGGCCGTGAACTCCCGGATAGCGGAGAGCCGCTTCTGGGCGATGTCGGTCAGGGTCTTGTCCCGCCGGAAGGTGAAGTAGGCATAGGCTTTGCGGCCGGAGCGGCCCACCCGGCCTCTGATCTGGTACAGCTGGGCAAGGCCCATGCGGTCGGCGTCCTCGATGATGAGGGTGTTGCAGTTGCGCACATCGATGCCGGTCTCGATGAGGGTGGTGCACACCAGAATGTCGATCTCACCGTTCAGCAGATGCTGCCACACGGGGTTCAGCTCTTCCTCGGTCATCTTGCCGTGAGCAATGCCGATGCGTGCGCCGGGCACCAGCTTGCTCACATGGGCGGCGCAGGCTTCGATGTTGTCCACCCGGTTGTGCAGGTAGTACACCTGCCCGCCCCGGGCAAGCTCCTTCTTCATGGCCTCGGCAAGGATGACGTCGTTGTATTCCAGCACAAAGGTCTCCACGGGCTGCCGCTCGATGGGCGGCTGTTCGATGGTGGAAAGGTCCCGGATGCCGCTCATGGCCATGTTCAGGGTGCGGGGGATGGGAGTGGCCGACAGGGTGAGCATGTCCACCCCGATGAAGTTCTCCTTGAGCTTTTCCTTGTGCTTGACGCCGAAGCGCTGCTCCTCATCGATGATGACAAGGCCGAGGTCGTGGAACTTCACGTCCTTGGACAGCAGCCGGTGGGTGCCCACCACGATGTCCACACTGCCCGACTGCAGGCCCCGGAGGGTCTCCTTCTGCTGCTTTGCGGTGCGGAAGCGGGACATCATCTCCACCTTCACGGGAAAAGCTTCCATGCGGGAGAGGATGGTGTTGTAGTGCTGCCACGCCAGCAGGGTGGTGGGGGCAAGGATGGCGCACTGCTTGCCGCCCATCACGCACTTGAAGGCGGCGCGCAGGGCCACTTCGGTCTTGCCCACGCCCACGTCGCCGCACAGCAGGCGGTCCATGGGATAACCCTTTTCCATGTCCTGCTTGATCTCGGCGGTGGCGTTCAGCTGGTCATCGGTCTCGTCGTAGTCAAAGCGGGTCTCAAAGTCCCGCTGCCAGTCGCCGTCCGGCGGGAAAGCGTAGCCCGTGGCCTGACGGCGGCGGGCGTACAGCTCAATGAGCTCCTGCGCCATTTCCTCGGTGGCTTTTTTCACCTTGGCGCGGGTACGCTGCCACTCGGCGCCGCCCAGCTTTGCCAGCTTTACCTTTTCCTCGTCGCCGGGGGCGGTGTAGCGGCTCAGCAGGTCCAGCTGGGTCACCGGCACGTACAGCACGTCCGAGCCGGAATACTGTACCTTGAGGTAATCTTTCGTGGCACCCTGCACTTCCAACCGCTGGATGCCCGCATACATGCCGATGCCGTGGCTCTGGTGCACCACATAGTCCCCGGGCTTGATATCCGAAAGGCTGGAAAGGGCATTCTTGTTCTTTTTGCGCTTTTTGGTCTCGGCGGCGGTCTCTTCCTCCAGACCGTGCCGACGGCTGGACAGCACCGCCGCATGGGCAAAGGGGAAGGTGCACCCGGCGGTCAGATGACCCGGCAGCACCTGCACGATGCCTTTTGTGGGCCGCACATCTCGGCTCATGCTCACGGAGTAGCCCTTGTCGGCAAGGTCGCGGGTGAGGGCGGCGGCACCCTTGGGCGTGCCGGAGAACAGGGTGACGGCATAGCCCTGCGCAATAAGGGGGTCCAGATCCTCCCGCAGGGAAGCAAGGTCGCCGTTCCAGTTGGGTGCGGCAAAGGCTTCGGCGTTGATGAGATTTTTCAGCTTGAACTCGTTCATGCCGCGCAGAAAGTTCTCGCACAGCAGGGTGCTCTGCTTCTGAGCGGCAGCGGCAAGGTCGTCCATGGTCTGGTAGAGCACATCCAGCCCGGGGCAGAGCACGCCCTCCTCCAGCAGTCCGGTCAGCTCCTCGCTGCGGCGGAACTCGGTGGCCTTCTGGGCGTCCCGGATGCCGCCCACCTCGTCCAGAATGAACAGCGGTGTGTCCAGATGATCCAGCAGGGTGGCCGGGCTCGGATAGCGCAGGCCGTAGTATTTATCCATGGCTTCCGGCATCAGGCCGGAGTCCAGCTGAGCAAGGTCGGCTTCCGTGGCCTTTTCCAGTGCGGTGCGATGCCGGCCGCGCGCCTTTTTGATGGCGGCACGCAGGGCTTCGGCGGTCTCGGCTGTGTCGCCGAACAGCACCTCGCGGGCAGGGGAAAGATAAATTTTATCCAGTGCGCTGTCCCGCCGCTGGGTGAGCAGGTCAAAGGAGGAAATGGAATCGATCTCATCGTCCCAGTATTCCACGCGGGCGGGCTGGCGCATATCCGGCGCATAGATATCCACGATATCGCCGCGCACACTGAACTGTCCCGGGCCGTCCACCTGACTGCGCCGCACATACCCGGCGGCGAACAGCCGGGCCACAAGACCCTCGCGGTTGTACACCATGCCGGGTTTGAGGGTGAGGGTGTTCTTTAAAAATTCATCCCGGGGCACGGTGTACTGCAACAGCGCTTCGGCGGGCACGCAGACCGCGTTCAGCCGCCCGCCTGCAAGGGAACCCAGCACCGAAAGGCGGCGGTACTCGTACTCGCGGCCCGCGCCCTCCACCGGGCGCAGCATAAAGTCCCGGGGCGGGAACACGGCGGCAGAAAGGCCCAATGCCTTGAGGTCGTCCGCAAAGTGGGTGGCCTCGGCCTCGCCGGGGGTCACGATGCAGAGCACCCGGCCAAGGTCTTTTTGCAACGCGGCGTACAGCAGGGCACGGCCTGCAGGCGGCAGACCGAACAGCGCGGCAGGGCCGGGCTTTGCAAAGCTGGCGGCGATCTTCTGATATTCCGGTGTGGCCTTGAGCAAGGCTTCGTACATGGAAAAACCTCCTTTCCTGTCAGGGTGCGGGAGAATAACGATTTTGAATATCCTCCGCTTGCGCTCTGGATATTTTCAGCGGAAAAATGATTTATATTTTGCAATTCAGGAAAATCTGCGGATTTTCCTGAATTGCTTTTTCACGGGTGGGGTCGTAAAGGCAAACGGCAGCTGCCACGCTGGTTTCTTGCGGGAACCGAAGGTGCTTTTACCCGTTATATTTGCTCTGTGCCAGACTCAGCTTGCCGTCCATGATGAGCTTTGCGGCGGCCTCAAGGTCGGGGTAGCGGTCGGCGATGGCTTTGGCGTCCTCCGGCGGGAACTTGCCCAGCACCCATGCGGCAAGGTCGTAGTCCGGGTGGGGCTTTGCGCCGATGCCGATGCGGATGCGGGGAAAGTTCTCCCCGCCCAGCCGGGCGATGATGCTCTTCAGGCCGTTGTGCCCGCCGGCAGAACCGGAGGGGCGGATGCGCAGCTTGCCGGGCGCCTGCGTGATATCATCGCACAGCACCAGCACATGGTCGGCAGGGATCTTGAAAAAGCCCGCCATGGGGGCGATGGAATCGCCGGAGAGGTTCATGTAGGTCAGGGGCTTCAGCAGCACCACCTTGTGGCCGTTCACCTCGCCCTGTCCCCACAGGCCCTGAAATTTGGTCTTGCCAACAGAGATGTTCCACTTGTCGGCCAGCGCGTCCAGCGCGGCAAAACCGGTGTTGTGGCGGGTGCCGTCATATTTTGCTTCGGGGTTGCCCAGCCCTGCAATGAGCCAGATATCGTTTTCATTCATGATATGGTAATACCTTTTCCTGATAATAGTGTGATACAACATCTAAGTATAACATACGCGCGCGCAAAAAGATATACATTATAAGCAAAAAATGCCCCCGTGCCGCAGGACACAGGGGGCAAAAGGGCTTATTGCAGCTTCAGCGTGAGGGCAGAGCGTTACTTGTTCTGCTCGTTTTCCAGCTTCTGCTTTTTGGCAATGTAGGCTTCCATCTTGGGTTCTGCCCAGCCCTCCAGATTGGTCTGGCGCTCCCGGGCGATGCCCAGTGCCTGTGCGGGCACATCCTTGGTGATGGTGCTGCCGGCGGCGGTGTAAGCACCGTCGCCCACCTTGACCGGGGCCACAAGGTTGGTGTTGCAGCCGATAAAGCAGTAATCGCCGATCTGGGTGCGGAACTTGTCCTTGCCATCGTAGTTGCAGGTGACGGTGCCGCAGCCGAAGTTGCAGTACTTGCCCACATCGCTGTCGCCGATGTAGGTCAGGTGGCTCACCGTGTTGCCCCGGGCAAAGTTGGAGTTCTTGGTCTCCACGTATGCACCCAGATGCACGCCGTAGTCGGTGACGGTGTTCACCCGCACATGGGTGAAGGGACCGATATTGTTGTGGGGGCCGATGTGGCTGCTGTACACCTGACTGGCGTTGACGGTGCTGCCCTCATCTACGATGCTGTCCTCGATGAGGGTGTTGGGGCCGATGATGCAGCCTGCACCGATGACTGTTCTGCCCCGCAGGATGGTACCGGCCAGAATGACGGCACCCGGGGCAATGACCACGTCCGGTGCGATCTGAACGGTGCGGCTGTCGATGATCACGCCGTTTGCGATATGCTGCAGCAGAATGACCTCGCGGGCGGCTTCGGCAGCATCCAGCTGCTCACGCGCTGCGTTCAGCGCAGCAGAAGATACAGAATTTTCCATACGATAGATCTCCCTTCCGGCACGGTGCTCTCCCGGCGGGCAGACCAGCTTTTTCTGCCCGGAGAAATGTTGCATCCATATCCAAAGATGGATACAACAGGAGATATGTGCCGACAAAAAAGAAAAGCTGAAATTACAGGGATAGAAAGTTGTATCCAACAGGCGGGGAAACCGCGTCAGAAAACGAAAAACCTCTCGAACTTTCTCCCATTCTATACTACCTTAAAACTTGGCAAATTTCAAGGGATTTGCATAAAAAATAACAGACAAATTCGGGATTTTGCATGGTGGAAAGGAATGGATTTTCTGGTATAATAGTTTAGCATTCACAAACAATGTTCATCGGTCGAGTTTTTAAGACAAGGCAAACGATGAGACTGCGGTGCGGCTGTGCTGCAGTCACGAATGGGAGGTAAACAACGCATGAGCAAAAAGTATCTGTACTACTTCAGCGAAGGCAATGATGCTTTCGGCGGCGACAAAGTCACCATGAAGAATACTCTGGGCGGCAAGGGTGCTGGTCTGGCAGAAATGACCGCAGCCGGTATGCCGGTGCCGCAGGGTTTCACCATCACCACCGACGCCTGCACCCAGTATTATGCAGACGGCCGTCAGATCAATGACGAGATCACTGCTGATATCTTTGAGCACCTCAAGGGTCTGGAAGAGATCACCGGCAAGAAGTTCGGCGATAACCAGAACCCCCTGCTGGTCTCTGTCCGTTCCGGCGCACGTCAGTCCATGCCCGGCATGATGGACACCATCCTGAACCTGGGCCTGAACGACGAGGCTGTTGAAGGTCTGGCAAAGAAGACCGGCAACGCCCGTTTTGCATACGACTGCTACCGCCGCTTCGTGCAGATGTTCGCGGACGTCGTTATGATGGTCCCGAAGAGCCTGTTCGAGGTCGAGATCGACAAGATGAAGGAAGCCAAGGGCGTCAAGAATGACGTTGACCTGACTGCTGACGACCTGAAGGAACTGGTCGGCACCTTCAAGAAGATCTACGAGGAGAACGAAGGCCGTCCCTTCCCGCAGGATCCCCGCGATCAGCTGATCGAGGCTGTCAAGGCCGTCTTCCGCAGCTGGGATAACCCCCGTGCAAACGTCTACCGTAAGATGAACGAGATCCCCTACGAGTGGGGCACCGCAGTCAACGTTCAGCAGATGGCATTCGGCAACTCCGGCGACCGCTCCGGCACCGGCGTTGCATTCACCCGTGACCCCGCCACCGGCGCTAAGAAGCTGATGGGCGAGTACCTGATCAATGCACAGGGCGAGGACGTCGTCGCAGGCGTGCGCACTCCTTCTCCCATCAGCCACCTGAAGGATCAGATGCCTGAGGTGTACGATCAGTTCGTTGAGATCGCAACCCGTCTGGAGAACTACTTCCGCGATATGCAGGATATGGAGTTCACCATCGAGGACGGCCACCTGTACATGCTGCAGACCCGTAACGGCAAGCGTACCGCTCAGGCCGCTCTGCAGATCGCATGTGATCTGGTGGACGAGGGCATGATCACCGAGCAGGAAGCTGTCCTGCGCGTGGAGCCCAAGCAGCTGGATACCCTGCTGCATCCCCAGTTCGACGCCGCTGCCCTGAAGGCCGCCGAGGTCGTCGGCAAGGGTCTGGCAGCTTCTCCCGGTTCTGCCTGCGGCCAGATCGTCTTTACTGCTGAGGAAGCAGAGGAGATGGTCAAGTCCGGCAAGATGAAGAAGGTCGTTCTGGTCCGTCTGGAGACCAGCCCCGAGGATATCGTGGGCATGCAGGTCTCTCAGGGCATCCTGACCGTCCGCGGCGGCATGACCAGCCACGCAGCCGTTGTTGCCCGTGGTATGGGCACCTGCTGTGTCTCCGGCTGCGGCAATGACAACGAGGTCAAGATCGACGAGGAAGCAAAGACCTTCGAGATTAATGGTCACAAGTTCGCCGAGGGCGACTGGATCTCCATCGATGGTTCCACCGGCAACATCTACGGCGAGCAGGTCGCTACCGTGGCCGCTACCGGCAATAAGAACTTCAACCGTTTCATGGGCTGGGCAGACGCTGCTCGTCAGCTGCTGGTCATGACCAACGCCGACAACCCGCGCGACGCACAGCAGGCAGTGGATCTGGGTGCTGAGGGCATCGGCCTGTGCCGTACCGAGCACATGTTCTTCGCAGAGGATCGCATCAAGGCTGTCCGTGAGATGATCTGCGCACGTACCGTGGAAGAGCGCGAAGCTGCTCTGGCCAAGGTCGAGCCGTTCCAGCAGGGTGACTTCGAGGCCATGTACCGCATCATGGGTGAGCGCCCGATGACCATTCGTTATCTGGACCCGCCTCTGCACGAGTTCCTGCCCACCAAGGACGAGGACATCAAGGAGCTGGCTGCCGATATGGGCATGACCTTCGATGACCTGAAGAACGTGGTTACTTCTCTGCACGAGTTCAACCCCATGATGGGTCACCGCGGCTGCCGTCTGGCTGTCACCTACCCCGAGATCGCTGCGATGCAGACCCGCGCTGTCATCAAGGCTGCTCTGAACGTCTCTGCTGAGACCGGTTATATGATCACCCCGCACATCATGATCCCGCTGGTCGGCGAGGTCAAGGAGCTGAAGTTCGTCAAGGACGTTGTGGTCAAGGTCGCAGACGAGCTGATCGCTGCCGCAGGCGTTGAGATGAAGTATCAGGTCGGTACCATGATCGAGATCCCCCGCGCAGCCCTGACTGCCGGCGAGATCGCCAAGGAAGCTGAGTTCTTCAGCTTCGGCACCAACGACCTGACCCAGATGACCTTCGGCTTCAGCCGTGATGATGCCGCCAAGTTCCTGGGCGCATACTACGAGAACAAGATCTACGAGAGCGATCCGTTCCAGCATCTGGATCAGATCGGCGTTGGCAAGCTGGTCAAGATGGCTGCCCACGACGGCCGCGAGACCCGTCCCGATCTGGGTCTGGGCATCTGCGGCGAGCACGGCGGCGACCCCACGAGCGTGGAGTTCTGCCACAATGTCGGTCTGGACTACGTCAGCTGCTCTCCCTTCCGTGTGCCTATCGCACGTCTGGCTGCCGCTCAGGCTGCTATCAAAAATCCCCGCAAGTAATTGCGTGAGCGCTTGAAAAAGCACAAATAAAGCAAACGAACCGCCCCGGTTTCCGAAGCAGGAAGCCGGGGCGGTTTTTTGCACAAAGAAGAAAGCTCTTTTTCGGAACTCTGATGAATTTGAGCGGTGCCGTTGACAGCAGAAAGGCAGAGGCGTATCTTTGAAACGGAAATCAGAGTATGGCAGGATGGAAATGCCGACCGGATGAGAATGGAACGGACGGGCTGTTTTTCATTTCCGGAGATAAAGCCATGAAAGTACGGATTATGGGACATGTCGTCTGCTATGCTTACTACATGGGATACACGACCCATCAGGAAAGGAGCAAAAATGAGACGGATGCTGGATCGATCACGGCTTCTGGCCGGCAAAACGGATCCGGAAAATAGCAATCTGTGGCTGCCGCTCTGGATGCACCTGCGGGATACGGCAGAGATCATGGAGCTTCTGGTGCGGAAATGGCTGCCCGACAGCGTAAAAAAGGCATCCGGATTGGAAGAGGAAGAATTGGTGCAGCTGGCTCGCTTTTTGGGCTGGGGGCACGATCTGGGTAAGGCAATTTTAATCTTCCAGAGCACGATCATGCAGTGCTTGCCCGAGGCGAAACAACGGCTGGAACGCCTGACACCGCTGAGCTGCCAGAAACTGAACCGGTGCGAAACGCCCCATGCCCGGGCGAGTGAAGCAATTTTGAGAAAACTGGGGTGCCCTGACGGGATCGCTTCGGTCGCGGGTGCCCATCATGGCAAGCCGCAGGACGGCACAGAAGTTGACAAACAGTTTACATGCTGGGAAGTCAACTACTACCCGGAAGAGCAAAAGGGCATCTGGGAGGGCTTTTGGAACGAATTGCTTCAAGAGGCACTGCAGGACAGCGGCTATTCCGGGGTGGACGCGCTGCCGGTGCTCAACCAGCCCGAAGAGATTTTGCTGACGGGGCTTTTGATCATGGCGGACTGGATCGCCAGCAACACGGATTATTTCCCGCTGATCCCTGTGGAAGAGACGGGCAGTGAGGAGGTTTATCCGGAACGTGCGGATCGGGCGTGGCGCGAATGGGATAAACAGGAGACTGCTTCACCCTGGGCGGCGCAGACCACCATTGCAGAGCCGGAGGAATTTGCAAAGCGGTTTGGCTTTGCGCCCAATGCGGTGCAGCAGGCGGCCATGGAAGCCGCCAACACCATGGATGCACCGGGCATTTTGATTCTGGAAGCACAGATGGGCGTGGGCAAGACCGAGGCGGCGCTGGCGGCAGCGGAAATTCTGGCGGCACGCTTTGGAGCGGGCGGCATCTTCTTTGGTCTGCCCACGCAGGCAACGGCAAACGGGCTTTTTCCGCGTCTGCTGCAATGGGCAGAAAACCAGCCTGATGACCTGCCCAGATCGATCCGGCTTGCGCACGGCATGGCGGAACTGAACGAAGAGTATATCCGCCTGCAGCAACGGCCGGTGCGGGTGCAGGACGACTGGGACGACCCGGAAGCAGAAGAGCAGCGGGTGCAGGTGCATCAGTGGTTCCGGGGCAGCAAGCAGGCACTGCTGGCAAACTTTGTCATCGGCACGGTAGACCAGCTGTTGATGGCGGCTCTGTGCCAGAAGCATGTGATGCTGCGCCATCTGGGCCTTGCGGGCAAGGTGGTGATCGTGGACGAATGCCACGCTTATGATGCGTACATGAACCGCTATCTGGACCGTGCGCTGGAATGGCTGGGCTGGTACAAGGTGCCGGTGATCCTGCTGTCGGCCACGCTGCCTGCCCGGCGGCGTGCAGAGCTGATCGAGGCTTACCAGCAAAAGCGCCGCCCCGGCCCGGATGCGCCTTGGAAAACCAGCTGTGGCTATCCGCTGCTGACATGGACGGACGGTGCACAGGTGCAGCAAAAGACCATCCCGCTGGATACGGCCGCCCGGAATGTGCAGACAGTGCGCCTGACAACGGAAGAACTGCCCGATTTCCTGTCCCAGAAAATGCAGGCTGGCGGCTGCGCGGGCGTCATCGTCAATACGGTGCGCAAAGCGCAGGAGGTGGCGCAGCGGCTGCGTCAGGTGCTGCCCGAAAAGGAAGTGCAGGTGTTCCATGCACAGTTCCTGATGCCAGACCGCGCCGCGCGGGAACAGGAGCTGATGCGGCGCATCGGCAAGCGCTCCACCGCTGCAGAGCGTGATGGGCTGATCGTGGTAGGTACGCAGGTATTAGAGCAGTCGTTGGATGTGGATTTCGATGTGATGGTTACAGAGCTTTGCCCGATGGATCTGCTCTTACAGCGCATCGGCCGTCTGCAGCGCCACCCAAATCGGTCTCGTCCGCAGCCGCTGCAAACAGCGGTCTGTGCTGTGCTGGACACGGGCACAGAGGAATTTGACAGGGGCAGTGAGGCAGTGTATGGTCAATGGCTGCTCTGGCGCACCCGGGCATGCCTTCCGGAGAACATCTGCCTGCCGGAGGATATCTCTCCGCTGGTGCAGAAAGTCTACGGCTGGGAACAGGCCGATGCCCTGCCTGAAGCGGAACGGAGTGAGGGGATGTGCAAAGCCTATGAGTTTGCGCAGGCCCAGCGCAAAGAGCGGGCACAGGTGTATCTTGTGCCGCAGCCCAAAGTGCACAAAAGATTCAAACAACTCAATACCTTGGATGGCTGGATGCAGAATGTGGGGGCACATTCTGATGCAGCTGCCCGGGCGGCAGTGCGGGACGGCGACCCCTCGGTGGAGGTGCTGGTGATGCAGCGCCGGGCAGACGGAAGCATCCACTTCCTGCCGTGGCAGGAAAACGGCAGAGCGGTCGCATCCGACCAGCCGCCGCAGCCCGAAGACGCTTTGCAGATCGCCCGGCAGAAGCTGCGGCTCCCGGCGGTGTTCGGCAAAGTGTGGAAGGTGGACGAAGTCATCCGGAAACTGGAAGCGGACAACCGCAGCGGCCTTGCGGCGTGGCAGCTGTC
This sequence comes from Faecalibacterium sp. 3, assembly GCF_048323735.1. Classification (NCBI taxonomy): domain Bacteria; kingdom Bacillati; phylum Bacillota; class Clostridia; order Eubacteriales; family Oscillospiraceae; genus Faecalibacterium; species Faecalibacterium sp. 3. Next base: position 273,950 of record NZ_JBLWFN010000001.1, on the reverse strand, counting down.
TCCGCTGCTGCACGGAGAGCTGGTGTTGCTGCTGGACGAAAACCTGACCGCCCATCTTGCGGGCATGGAGCTTTGTTATGACCGTGAAAACGGCCTGACCTACCAAAAGGAGGAAACGGATGAAGGAGATCGAATTTAACCTGTTGACGGAGCCGTGGGTCCGGGTTCGGCTGCCGGACAATACGGTGCAGGAAGTTTCTCTGACGGACGCACTGCTCCATGCGCAGGATTATGTGGATCTGGCAGGCGAAATGCCCACGCAGGATGCCGCCATGCTGCGGCTGCTGCTGGCGGTGCTGTTTACCGTGTTTTCCCGCGTGAATGTGGAAGGTGAGCTAGAACCGTTTGAAGAAGAGGATGATGCTCTGGCTCGCTGGGGAGATCTGTGGCAGCTGGGGCATTTCCCGGAGCAGCCGCTGCGGGACTATCTGGAACAGTGGAAGGAACGCTTCTGGCTGTTCCACCCGACACATCCCTTCTGGCAGGTGCCGGGGGCTGAAATCGGGACAGCCTGCAGCGCGGCGATGCTCAACGGCGAAATGATAGAGAGCAAAAATAAACTCCGACTCTTTCCGTTGTATGCAGGGCAGAGCAAGGAGCGGCTGAGCTACCCGCAAGCCGCCCGGTGGCTGCTGTCCGTGAACGGCTTTGATGATACGTCTTTGAAGCCGAAAGAAAAGAATCTGCCATCTATAAGTGTTGGCTGGCTGGGGAGTCTTGGCTATATTCAGGCGCTGGGGAACAACCTGTACGAAACATTGATGCTGAATCTTACCCTGCTGAAGGATGGCCGGGAATACTGGAGTGAAAACCGCCCGTGCTGGGAACTGGAGACCCCAAGGAGCGCAGAGCGCACGAAAATCCCCTGCCCGGACGACCCGGCACAGCTGCTGACCCTGCAATCCCGACGGCTTCTGCTGCACAGGACAGAGGGAATGGTGGATGGCTACTTTGCATTGGGAGGCGATTTCTTCTCCAAAGAAAATGCTTTTGCGGAGCAGATGACCGTCTGGCGCAACGCTGCCAAAAAGAACGAGCCGGCGGTGTTTGTGCCCTGCCGCCATGACCCGGCCCGGCAGTTCTGGCGGGAGTTTCCGGCGGTGTTTTGTCAGGACAGTGGCCACCGCCCCGGCGTGGTACGCTGGACGGAGAAGCTACAAGAACAGCGGCTGGGAATCCTGGACTCCCGGCGGAAGGTCCATTTCCGCATCGTTGGAGTGCTTTATGCCACCCAAAACCACATCGAAGATATCTTCAGTGACAGCCTGACCTTTCAGGCAGGGCTGTTGGACGAACTGAGCTGCAAATGGCAGGAGCGCATCGTAAGAGAGGTCAATAACTGCGAAAAAGCAGCACAGTGTGTGGGGTATCTGGCGCAGGATATCGCTATTGCGGCCGGGAACAAAAATGAAAATGTCGGCGGCTCTGTCCGTGCACAGTTCTACTTTGCGGTGGACCAGCCCTTCCGGCTGTGGCTGCAAAAGATCGATGCAAATCAAAAGAACTATGATGAAATGGAACTGCGCTGGCAGGCGCAGGCGCGCAACATCGCGGAGAAGCTGGGGAAACAGATGGTGATGGAGGCCGGAAACGCCGCCCTGAAGGGCCACCGCATTGAGGTGGAAAAGACCAAAAAGACCGAAAACAAATCGAAAACCATTCTGTATACCTCGCCAAGGGCCTATAACATTTTTCGCGCAAAGCTTTGGGAAATCTATCCCAAAACAGAATCATAAAGGGGGAATTGGATGAAAACACAGAACGTCAGAATCTATACGGCGCAGCGGCTGCACTGGCTTTGGGCCCTGCCGGACAACCAGCGGCGGGCTGAGCTGGCAAAGCTGCGGCGGGGCGTTGGACACGCACCCGGCGATCTGCCGGAGCTGTGGGGGAGTTTTCTGCGGGGAATGCCAGAAAGCTTTCAGGGTCGCAGCGGCCCTTCCCACGCAGAGTGGGCGGTCTACCTTGCACTGACTTTATATGCTATGCATCAGCAGGGAAACAACCAGCCCATGAACCGCCCGGGCAATACGCTGGGCCGGGCGGTGCGGCAGCTGGCAGAGCGGAACACCCCTGCCGGACAGGATTGGACCGAAGCCAGCGTGCTGCGGCGGTTCAATGCGCTGGCCACCGCAGAAGAGATCACCGAGATCAGCCACCATCTGCGGGGGATGATCCAGCTGCTGAGCGCCGCAAAGGATGGCGGCATCCCGTTGGACTATCCGCAGCTTGCGGCAGATCTGTATGAATTACAATGCACCGACCCGCGGTATGCGCAGGTCCCCGCCAACGTCCGTCTGCGGTGGGGACAGGACCTGTACCGTGACTCGAAGCCTGCACCGGAAGAGAATGAAAAGGAGAATTGACCATGAACAAGCGCCTGTATGTTGATTTCCACATTTTGCAGACCGTACCGCCCAGCTGCATCAACCGGGACGACACCGGCAGCCCCAAAACAGCCGTGTACGGCGGTGTGACCCGTGCCCGGGTATCCTCACAGGCGTGGAAGCACGCCATGCGCGCTGCCTTTGCGGATGACGCCCGGCTGGACGTGGGCAAGCGCACCAAAAAGGTTGCAGAATTGGTAAAAGAGCAGATCCTTGCACTGGCTCCGGAAGCGGATGCGGACAAGCTGGCAAAGAAAGCACTGGAGAATGCGGGCATCAAGAGCGATGATAAAGGTACCAAAGCCCTGTTTTTCATGAGCACTGCGCAGGCAAAGGCATTGGCAGAGCTGGCTGTGGCGGGCAGCACCGACAAAAAAGAATACCAGAAGGCCCTGAAAGCAGCCCCTTCGATGGATATGGCGCTGTTTGGCCGCATGGTGGCAGATGACCCCTCCCTGAACTATGATGCCGCTGCGCAGGTGGCCCACAGCATCTCTACCCATGCCGTGCAGAACGAGTACGATTACTTTACCGCAGTGGACGATTGTCAGGCAGAGGACAATGCCGGTGCAGGCCATCTGGGCACGGTGGAGTACAACTCCTCCACCCTGTACCGCTATGCCACGGTAAACGTGATGGAGCTGGCCGGGCAGCTGGGTGCAGAGCAGGCAGCGGAAACGGTGCGGGCCTTTGGCGAAGCGTTTCTGTTCTCCATGCCCACCGGCAAACAGAACAGCTTTGCAAACCGCACTCTGCCGGATGCAGTGTATGTGACCATCCGGGAAGATCAGCCGGTGAACCTGTGCGGCGCATTCGAGCGTGCCGTGCCCCGCAGTACGCAGGGGTATGCCGAACCTTCCAAGGCAGCGCTGGCACAGTATGCACAGCAGATGTACAGCAGCTTTGCCGAGGCCCCGGCCCAGAGCTTTACCGTGGGCAGCGGTCTGGAGGCGCTGGCTCCGGCACAGACGGCAAAGGCCATGCTGGATGCGCTGGAAAAGGCTGTCCGGGATGCGCTTGCCGGAAATGAGGTGGGGTAATGGCAACGCTGTTGCTTCGGCTGGCAGCGCCTTTGCAGGCGTGGGGCTCGGACTCCAAATTTGAGACCCGCAAAACCAATCGGGAACCCACCAAGAGCGGCGTCATCGGCCTTTTGGCGGCGGCTCTGGGGCTGCGGCGGGACGAGAGTGAAGCGCTGGCCCGGTTGGCACAGCTGCGGTTCGGCATCCGCGTGGAGCGGGAAGGACAGCTGCTGGTGGACTACCACATCGCAAAGACGCAGGACCAAAAGACCTCTTATGTGACCTACCGCCACTATCTGCAGGATGCCGTGTTTCTGGCTGGGATCGAAAGCGAAGACACCGCCCTTTTGCAGCAGCTTCAGCAGGCGCTGCTGCACCCGGCCTTTCCGCTGTATCTGGGCCGCCGTTCCTGCCCGCCCACACTGCCGCTTTGTCTGGGACTACGGCAATGTTCTTTGCAGGAAGCACTGCAGACAGAACCGCCTCTGTGTCCGGGGCGGCATTGGCGGTTGGTGCTGGACGCCGACCCGCTGGAGCCGGGCACGGCTGTGCAGCGGGATGTGCCGGTCAGCTTTGACCCGCGCCATCGGCAGTACGGCTACCGTTCGGCGCGGGAGCTCTGGCAGACCATGCCGGACAGCCCGGAAAAGACGGAGCATGACCCGTTCCGGGAATTGTAAAGGGGGCGAGAGAATGTATTTATCACGGGTAGAGCTCGATCCCACCCGCCGCAGCACCATGGCTGCACTGGCGGCACCGCAGAAATTGCACGGCGCAGTGGAAAGCGCCTTTACGGGGGAGCGCCGCCGCAGGCTGTGGCGGCTGGATCGTCTGGGAGAGCGGCTGTATCTGCTGCTGCTCAGCGAGGATGTGCCGGAGCTGTCCGGTGTGGTGGAGCAGTTCGGCACCGGAGCGGCTGCGGAGACCCGCAGCTACGACCCGCTTTTGCAGCGGGTGGAGCCGGGCAGCAGCTGGCAGTTCCGGCTGACCGCAAACCCCACCAAATGCTGCAAAGACCCCAAGGCACCCGCAGAGCGGGGAACTGTGGCGGCGCACTGCTCGACAAAGTATCAGAAGCAGTGGCTGCTGGACCGCGCCGCAAAGCATGGCTTTGCTTTGCGGGAAGAGGAATTTACCGTGACCCGGGTGCAGTGGCAGCACTTTGCCAAGCACGGCACCCGGCCTGTGACCCTGCTGGCAGTGACCTACGAGGGTGTTTTGCAGGTGACCGACTCAGAGCAGTTCCGGGCACTGCTGTGTCAGGGCATGGGACGCGGCAAGGCCTACGGCCTTGGGCTGATGACCGTCATGCGCGGAGAAAACTGAGATGGACGAGATGCCGGGCATGATCCGGCCGGACCTGCAGGCACTGCCGCAGGTGAAGGATCGGATCTTTTCCCCGCACATGCGGGGGTGATCCCCGCAGGTCTGCGCTGGTAACGGTCTTTGTGCCCTTTTCCCCGCACATGCGGGGGTGATCCCGAGCCGCAGTTTATTGCCGACTTCCTTGTGAACTTTTCCCCGCATACGCGGGGGTGATCCTACCATTGCCGATATGCCCGGCGACTGTTATACCTTTTCCCCGCACATGCGGGGGTGATCCGGTGACCATAAGCCAGCGCCACGGAGCGCCCGTCTTTTCCCCGCATGTGCGGGGGTGATCCCATCCTGCACATTATGAACCGGGAGCGATCAGGCTTTTCCCCGCATACGCGGGGGTGATCCCTGACCGATGAGCACTACGCCGAGCTGACCGGCTTTTCCCCGCATACGCGGGGGTGATCCCGGTATGCTGGAAGCCAGCCAGACCTTCAGCGGCTTTTCCCCGCACATGCGGGGGTGATCCTCTGCCCACCCGGCAGGAGAAGGAAGCCGCAGACTTTTCCCCGCACATGCGGGGGTGATCCCAGGTTTTTTGCCTGTCCTGCGATTGACAGGCCCTTTTCCCCGCATACGCGGGGGTGATCCCTGCCCAACGCCGAGGAAAAAGTCATCGGCAGCCTTTTCCCCGCATGTGCGGGGTTTGCGAGAAGGAGTCACGGGCAGTGCCGCTGCGGATGCTTTTTTGTCGGCTGCAGATCCTTTGCGGGCCGGCCCTCTGACGCAGGCTGGGCAGAACGTTTTTTATCATTCCGCTGAAATTGCACAAGAAAATTCCGGTTCCGTTCACAAAGAGACGACTACACAGTGCTATACTTTTACCAGATCATTCCTTCTGAAAGGAGCCTGTTCTCTTTATGAGCCAACCCACCTCTGCCGCACCTTCCCGCAAAAAGACGACATTTTCGCTGCTGGTGCTCGCCGCACTCACCGGCATCATCGTGCTGCTGTTCAAGGACCACTGGGCCGAGATCACCGCAGCACTTTCGCAGCTGTCCGCATGGCAGGTGCTGGTGGTGCTGGCCATCGGCCTCAGCTATCCGCTGCTGGAAGGGTGCGTGGCGTGGGTCATCGTGCGCAGCCGCATTCCGGGTTTCAGGCTCCGGCAGGGCATCGATACCGCGTGGTGCGGCATCTTTGGCAATGTGGTCACACTGGGCGCAGGCGCCGTGCCGGTGCAGACCTGGTATCTCCACCGCTGCGGCCTGCCGGTGGGCCCGGGTGTGGGCCTGATGACCCTGCAGTACGTGTTCCACAAAACCACCGTGCTGCTGTATGCCACGGTGATGCTGCTGTTGCAGCACAGGTGGCTTGCCGCCAACACCACCGGTGTGATGAATTATCTGCCCATGGCATACGCTGTAGTGGCGGCCATCATTGTGGTGCTGGTGCTGGTGTGCGTATCGCCGCTGGTGCAGGACCTTGCCCGCTGGCTGATGCGTCTGCTGCCCAAAACGGAAAAATGGCAGCAGCGCCGCGCCGACTGGCAGCAGCAGCTGGATGTTCTGGGCGAGGAGAGCCGCCGTCTGCTGAAGGATAAGCCCCGCTGCGCTGAAATTCTGGCATTGCAGGCGGTCAAGCTGTTCGGGCTGTTCTGCCTGCCCTACCTGTGCATCCGGTTCATGGGGCTTTCCCCACTGGGGTTCTGGCAGGTGCAGCTGCTCACCAGCCTGATGCTGTTTTTGTCCAATGCCCTGCCCAATGTGGCCGGTATGGGCTCCATCGAGACGGCATTCCTGCTGGTGTTCGGCAGCTTTCTGGAGCGGGGCGAGGTGATGAGCATGATGATGCTCTACCGCATCGCCAGCTATTATGTGGTGTTCGCCGCCAGCGCCGTGGGCTTCTTCTTTGCCCAGCGGCATCTGGGCCAAATGGAGCCGCCAAAGGAGGCATGACTCTTATGAAGGAAAAAGGCATTCTGTCCCGGTTCGGCATCGTTTTGCTCATCCTGCTGGCGCTGGTGCTCATCCTTCCCTCTGCCCGGATCGATCTTGCATCCGGGATCAAGGCCAGCACACAGGCCGGTGTCCGGGTGGAGCACATTCAGAACTTTGCCCGCTCCGCAGAGATGGACTATCAGGTGCTCTCTGCCGACGACCCGGCCTATCAGCAGATCGCAAACGTGCTCTCCGGCCTTACCTGCGTCAAGCGGTTCAACCAGCAGTATTCCTCCTACAGCCACGAATACCCGGTGGACTCCGTCACCGTGAGCTATTACGATGCGGATGAAAACAACCGCTTGCTGGTCACGGTCTACTCCGACGGCACCGCCATCGTGAACAGCCAGTTCGTGAAGATCAAAACGCCCAAGGGCGGCGCGGAAGAAGTGTACCGTCAGCTGGCGGAGATCGTGAAGTAAAACTCCTTCCGTCTGCTCGCTGCACTCGCATCCACCTCCCTCAGTGAGGGAGGCTTTGGCAAAACCGTAAAGTTTTCCGCACTGCCAAGGGCTCCCTCTTTGAGGGAGCTGGCATGGCGTCAGCCATGACTGAAGGAGTTAAAAACAAAAATCGGGGCACGCAGGTGGTCAAGCTGCATGTCCCGTTTTTGTTTTTCTTTTGCATTCTGTGCGGTACCAATCACACCGAATGCCGCGCATCGAGCCGTGGGAGCAAACTAAAACCACAGCTCACTTGAAAAAAGAGAATGGAATGGAGGAATTGGCGTTTGCGCAGCAATGAAAGCCCCAGTGGGGCTTTTAAGCCACAAAGCGGTCTTGCGTAAGCAAGATGGAGTGGCCTCGCCACGACAAACTTGGGGATCACCTGACACAGCTCCGCAGCTCTGCCATGGCGGATCCGGTTTTCGCAGAAGCCCTTGCAGAGGCTCCCGCTTTTCTGGTGCAACGTAGTCCGGCATATCGGTTAGATTTGCCTAACCTCGTTGCGAGAACAGAATACCATAGCCGGTTAGTCTTGTCAACCCTTATTTTGCGATTTTTTTCGCAAAAGGGGTGTGCCGCCGGGATTTCGGCGCTTTTTCTACATTCTGCCCAAAGAAAGCCCCTTGCTTTGGCAGAAAACCCACTTGTTTTCTATTGCATTTTAAAGTGGTTCTTGCTATTATAATAACGCAAGATTTTGTGGGCAGGTTTTCATTTTTGTCTACACCTTGTAGTCGGGGCTGCCGCAGCTGGCAGTTCAAGACCGTTTTGCCCCCAGAAAGCCGCCATACAGAGCGGTTTTTCAAAGGCTCATTAGTTAGAAAACGCTAACTGCGTAATGGAGCAAGGAGGTTCCAATGATCAATTTTGAACAGTGGGAAGGCTTTGAGGGCCGCATCTGGAAAGAAGAAGTCAATGTGCGCGACTTCATCCAGAAGAACTACACCCCGTATGACGGCGACGAAAGCTTTCTGGCCGGCCCCACCGAGGCGACCGACAAGCTGTGGGGTGCCCTGCAGAAGCTGCAGAAGGCCGAGCGCGCCAAGGGCGGCGTGCTGGATATGGAGACTGAGGTGGTCAGCAGCCTGACTGCTTACGGCCCCGGCTATATCGATGAAAGCCTGAAGGATCTGGAGCAGATCGTGGGTCTGCAGACCGACAAGCCCCTCAAGCGCGCCTTCATGCCCTACGGCGGCATCAAGATGGCGGAGCAGGCCTGCACCACTTACGGCTACCAGCCCAGCGAGGAGCTGCACAAGATCTTTACCGACTACACCCGCACCCACAATCAGGCAGTGTTTGACGCCTACACTCCTGAAATGAAGGCAGCCCGCCACACCCATATCATCACCGGCCTGCCGGATACCTATGGCCGCGGCCGCATCGTGGGCGATTACCGCCGCGTGGCCCTGTACGGCATCGATGCACTGATCAAGTTCAAGCAGGAGGACTTCGCTAACTGCGGCGACGGCACCATGACCGATGACGTCATCCGCCTGCGCGAGGAGATCGCCCGCCAGATCAGCGCCCTGAAGGGCATGAAGAAGATGGCCGAGGCCTACGGCTATGATATCTCTCAGCCCGCAAAGAACGCCAAGGAGGCCTGCCAGTGGCTGTACTTCGGCTATCTGGCCGCCATCAAGACCCAGAACGGCGCCGCCATGAGCGTGGGCCGCATCTCCACCTTCCTGGATATCTACATCCAGCGTGATCTGGACAACGGCACCCTGACCGAGACCCAGGCACAGGAGCTGATCGACCACATGGTCATGAAGTTCCGCATGGTCAAGTTTGCCCGCATCCCCAGCTACAACCAGCTGTTCTCCGGCGACCCCGTGTGGGCAACGCTGGAAGTGGGCGGCATCGGCATGGATGGCCGCAGCATGGTCACCAAGAACTGCTACCGCTTCCTGCACACGCTGGAAAACATGGGCCCTGCACCGGAGCCGAACCTGACTGTTCTGTACTCCTCCGCTCTGCCGGAGAGCTTCAAAAAATATGCCGCCAAGGTGTCCATCGATACCAGCTCTGTCCAGTACGAGAACGATGACGTGATGAAGCCCGTCTGGGGCGACGATTACTCCATCTGCTGCTGCGTGTCTGCCACCCAGACCGGCAAGGAGATGCAGTTCTTCGGTGCCCGCGCCAACCTTGCCAAGTGCCTGCTGTACGCCATCAACGGCGGTGTGGACGAGAAGAGCCACGAGCAGTGCGGCCCCAACTATGCCCCCATCACCAGCGAATACCTGAACTACGACGAGGTGTTGCCCAAGTATGTCCAGATGCTGGACTGGCTGGCTGGCCTGTACGTCAATGTGCTGAACCTGATCCAGTATATGCACGACAAATACTACTACGAGGAAGCCGAGATGGCCCTCATCGACACCGATGTGCGCCGCACCTTTGCCACCGGCATTGCAGGCTTCTCCCACGTCATCGACTCCCTGAGCGCCATCAAGTACGCCAAGGTCAAGGTGGTGCGTGACGAGAGCGGCCTTGCCACCGGCTTTGAGACCGAGGGCGACTTCCCCAAGTATGGCAACGACGACGACCGCGCCGACGAGATCGGCGTGTGGCTGCTGCGCACCTTCCTGGAGATGATCAAGAAGCGCCACACCTACCGCAACTCCGAGGCGACCACCTCCATCCTGACCATCACCTCCAACGTGGTGTACGGCAAGTACACCGGCGCTCTGCCGGACGGCCGTGCCGCCTTCACCCCGTTTGCTCCCGGTGCAAACCCCAGCTACGGCGCAGAGCAGAACGGCCTGCTGGCTTCCCTGAACTCGGTGGCAAAGCTGCCCTACCACTGGGCACTGGACGGTATCTCCAACACCCAGACCATCAACCCGGACGCTCTGGGCCACAGCGAAGGCGAGCGGGTGGAGAATCTGGTACAGGTCATGGACGGCTACTTCGATCAGGGTGCACACCACCTGAACGTGAACGTCTTTGGCAAGGAAAAGCTGCTGGACGCCATGGAGCATCCCGAGAAGGAGGAGTACGCCAACTTCACCATCCGCGTCTCCGGCTACGCCGTCAAGTTCATCGACCTGACCCGCGAGCAGCAGATGGACGTTATCTCCCGCACCTGCCATGCAGCCCTGTAATCCCATCGGCTATGTCCACTCGCTGGAATCCTTCGGCTCTGTGGACGGCCCCGGTGTGCGCTTTGTGGTGTTTTTGCAGGGGTGTGCCCTGCGGTGCAAATACTGCCACAACCCGGAAACGTGGGCTGCGGAGGGCGGCGAGGAATGGACGGCAGAAAAGCTGTTCCAGCGGGTCTACCGCTACCGCAACTACTGGGGCAAAAAGGGCGGCATCACGGTCAGCGGCGGCGAGCCGCTGCGCCAGATGGAGTTCCTGACGGCATTCTTCGAGCTGGCCCGCTCCAAAGGCGTGCACACGGCTCTGGATACCGCCGGGCAGCCCTTCCGGCCCGATGACCCGGATTATCTGGCCGGTTTCGACCGGCTGATGAAGTCCACCAGTCTGGTCATCCTCGATCTGAAGGAAATCGACCCGGAACGCCACCGGCAGCTCACCGGCAAAGACAATGCCAACATCCTTGCGATGGCGCGCCGCATCTCGGACCTCGGCATCCCGCTGTGGATCCGGCATGTGCTGGTGCCCGGCCTGACCGACGACGAGGAGGGCCTGCGCAGGACCGCAGACTTTATCCGCAGCCTGAAAACGGTGCAGCGGGTGGAGGTGCTGCCCTACCACACACTGGGTCTGTTCAAGTGGCAGAAGCTGGGCATCCCTTATCCGCTGCCGGACGCCGTGCCGCCCACAGCGGAGCAGGTGAAGCGTGCAGAAGAACTGCTGGAAGTGAGCCGGTATCCCGGGTAAGGCAAGACGATTTTAATTGCGCTCCGCTTCGCTCTGCGCATTCTGAATCCTTCCCCGTTCCACCTTGACTTCCCTGTGCGGCACCGCTATAATAAAGAGGTAAAAGGATAAATGCGTTTATCCGGGCAGAGTAGCGCCGCATATCGTCTGCGCAGAGAGAACAGGCCACTGGCTGGAAGCCTGTTTGCAGACTGCCGCGCAAAGTGCGCCCGGACAGCACGCGGCGGGAACCCCTACGGGAAGTATCGCCGTGCGGTGCGCCGCCGTTACCGGCTTTGAGCGACAAACAGAAGTGGAACCGCGATTTTGATAAAAAACCGCCTTCGGAGCTGTGCTTTGTGCACCGCTCCGGGGGCGGTTTGTTTTGCGGCTTCTGTCTGCCACAAAAAGGAGAATTGACCATGCAGATCTTCAACACCCTGACCCGCCAGAAAGAAGAATTTGTTCCGCAGGTGCCCGGTGAATACCGCATCTACGTCTGCGGCCCTACCGTTTATAACTATATCCACATCGGCAACGCCCGCCCGCTGATCGTGTTCGACACTCTGCGCCGCTACCTGGAGTACCGCGGCAACAAGGTGATCTACGTTTCCAACATCACCGACATCGACGATAAGCTCATCAAGAAGGGTCAGGAGGAGGGCACCTCCATGAAGGAGGTCGCTCAGCGCTTTGAGGCTGAGTACCTCAAGGATGCCGCCGGTCTGAACTGCAAAAAGCCCACCGTCCAGCCCCGGGCTACCGAGCATATCCAGCAGATTCTGGACATCGTGAAGGACCTGATCGACTCCGGCCATGCCTACGTTGCAAAGAACGGCGACGTGTATTTCCGGGTGAAGAGTGACCCCGGCTACGGCAAGCTGAGCCACCTGAAGCTGGACGATCTGGAAAGCGGCAACCGCGAGCTGCGCAGCCGCATGGACGACGACCTGAAGGAGGACCCCGCCGACTTTGCTGTGTGGAAGGCCGCAAAGCCCGGTGAGCCTGCATGGGAAAGCCCCTACGGCATGGGCCGCCCGGGCTGGCACATCGAGTGCAGTGCCATGAGCCGCACCCATCTGGGCAAGACCATCGACCTGCACTGCGGCGGTCAGGATCTGATCTTCCCTCACCACGAGAACGAGATCGCCCAGAGCGAGTGCGCCAACGGCTGCGAGTTCGCCCGCTACTGGATGCACAACGGCTTCATCAACGTGGACAATCAGAAGATGTCCAAGAGCCTGCACAACTTCTTCACCGTGCGGGACGTGGCGGACGTCTACGGCTACGAACCCATCCGCTATTTCATGCTGACCGCAGGCTACCGGATGCCCCTGAACTACACCGTGGACCTCATTGAAAGCTGCAAGAACAGCCTGGAGCGCCTGTACACCTGCCGCGAGAATCTGGATTTTGCCCTGACCAAGGACACCTTTGGCACCGACGAGACCCTGAAGGAAAAGGCTGCCGAGGCCCGCACCAAGTTCTGCACCGCCATGGACGATGACCTGAACACCCCGGATGCACTGGCTGCCGTGTTCGATCTGGTCAAGGAGATCAATACGCTGTCGGCTGTTTCCTCCAAGGACGCCCTGCAGACCGCTGCCGCCGCCTTTGACGAGATCACCGGCGTGCTGGGCCTGCTGTACAACCGCAAAAAGGACGAGGTGCCCGCCGAGGTGACTGAGCTGGTTGAGAAGCGCGCCGCCGCCAAGAAGGCCAAGGACTGGGCCACCGCCGACGCCATCCGCGCACAGCTGACCGAGCTGGGCTGGGCGGTCAAGGACACCGCACAGGGCCCGCAGCTGAGCAAACTGTAACACGTTCTAAAATGCCCTCCGTTTCACTCTGGGCATCTTTAGCGGAATTAGTATTTTAAATTTACAGCCCGGAAAGATCTGCGGATCTTTCCGGGCTGTTTTTGCCGCTTTTCTCTTTACATTCCAAACGCAATTTGCCATAATAAAACCAGAAATAACATGAGCGGAGGCAGGCACAATGAAGATCATGGTTTTTGATGTGGGCGGCACTGAGATCAAGTATTCGGTGATGGACGAAGGATTGAACCGCACCGATGCCGGGTCTGTGCCTACACCGCAGGATACGCAGAAGCATTTTCTCGACACATTATACGCTTTGTATTCGCAGCACCGGGATGAAGTAAGCGGCATCGCCATGGCCCTGCCCGGCTTTGTGGACACCCGCACCGGCTTTGTCTCCAACGGCGGGGCACTTCTGTATAACACCGGTACGCAGGTGGGGCAGCTGGTGCGCGAAAGATGCGGCTGTCCGGTCACGCTGGAAAATGACGGCAAGGCCGCTGCCCTTGCAGAGCTGCAGGCTGGTGCGCTGCAAGGCTGCTGCAACGCGGCGGTGTTTATCATCGGCACCGGTGTGGGCGGCGGCATCATCGCCAACGGCCAGCTGGTGCGGGGCATCCATTTTACCGCCGGGGAATACAGCTTTGTGAACACCAACGCTGACGAGTGGGAGAACACCGGAAAAACCATGGCCTGTCAGTGCAGCACCACCAATCTGCTGCAGTGGTACCGCGCCCGCAGGGGCCTGCCCGCCGATGCGCCCATGAATGGCAGACAGTTTTTTGATGCCGCCAATGCCGGAGAGCCGGAAGCGCTGGAAGTGCTGGAAAGGTTCTGCAAAGCGGTGGCGGTGCAGATCTACAATCTGACCGTCCTGCTGGATGTGGAAAAGGTGGCCATTGGCGGCGGTATCAGCAAGCAGCCGCTGCTGCTGGACAGCCTGCGCCGGGTATATGCCGGGCTGTTCGCTTCCCGGGGAGATTCGCCCTACATGATCGGTCTGCCGCGCACCGAGATCGTGCCCTGCCATTTCAGCAGTGAAGCCAATCAGGTGGGCGCGCTGTATGCCTGTCTGCACACGGTGGGCAGGATGGACTGAATCCGCTTCTGCCCTGCTCCTTCTGCGAAAAAAGAGGAAGATCCCGCCGGATCTTCCTCTTTTTTTCATGCTGCACAAAAACAGCGGACACTCAGGTGGTCAGTTCGTTCACCAGCCGCGTCAGAGTGGCAACGTAAGCTTCGTTGGAGTAATATTTCTCGTACATTTTCCGGCAGTCGGCCTTCATGGCGGCCAGCTGATCGGGGTGCAGGATGGCATGTTCCAGCACCTTTGCCAGCTGGTCGGGGTCGTCGTCCCGGTACACAAAGCCGTCCACGCCCTCGGTGATCAGCCCGGCAGTGCCGGTGTGCTCCGACACGATGGAGGGCTTGCCGAAGATCAGGCCCTCGGTGACGAAGGTGGGCATGGGGTCGTCGCGGGAGGCGCACACCACACAGGTGCACTGATCCATCAGGGACTTGATCTCCGGGCGTTCCAGCCGCTTGCGGTAGAACACGGTGTCCGGGTAATCCTCCACCAGTGCATCCACGGCACTCTTCAGGCTCTTGTCTGCGGCCTTGCCCACGAACAGGAAAGCGGCTTTCTGGCGCACTTCGGGCTTGAGCAGACGGATGGCGTTGCAGAAGATATCCTGACCCTTGCGGGGCTCAAAGGAGCCTACGGTCACGAACAGAGGGCGTCCGCCCGCGTAGCTGATATCATAGACCGGGAAGCTCTCCTGCGCGTAGTCCGGCAGGCCGTAGATCAGCTGTTCGATGTTAAAATCCGGCCGCACCGAATGCATGGCGGCAGTGGCGTGGGAGCCTACGGCGCACACATGCACATTGGAGTCCAGCGTTTTGGGGATCTTGTGCGCAATGAACGGATAGCCTGCAAAGGCATCGTGCAGCCACCACAGCACCGGCACAAAGGAGCCGTTCAGGGTGCTCACGGCGGCGGCCTCCACCACAGTATTGGCCAGCACAAAATCCGCACTGGTGGCAAGCCCCCACAGGGAGGAGCTCATCACGCAGTCGCTGCGGGTGACAACGGCCGCACCGGCATCCAGAAACAGCGGCAGAGAGCCATCGTCCGCAGGGCCCAGAACCACGACCTCGAAGCCCATGCTGCGCAGCACCGGCACGGCGCTCACCAGCACGATGGGGGCACCGGTCATGGTGAGCTCATGGCTCAGGATCAGAGCACGCTTTCCGGAGGCAGAGAACACATCATCGGCACACAGCTCCCGCCGGAAATGCAGCAGGGACTCCGGGATGCGGCGGCAGTTTTCTGCCATGGCGGTGGCAAGGCGCAGCAGCTCGGTCACGCTGTCCCTGCCGCGGGCAGCGGCGCGGATGCGGTCCAGAAGCTTCCGCGATACCATGGCACAGCGGCTGCAGGGGATGTGCTGGGTGCTCAGGTACAAGGCGGTGGAACCGTCAAAGCCAAAGGCGGCGTCGCACACCACAAGGTCTGCACCGGTGCGCAGGGCACCGGCAAAATAGGTCAGGGCAGTGGAGGTGCACTCCAGATCTTCGCTGACCAGCAGCACGCCCTCCACCGAGTCGGTCAGGGCGGGGGCCAGCTCCGTCACCAGCCGAAACTTGCGGTGCAGCTGGTTTTCCAGTGCGTGCTCCAGCGCCTGATGGCGGCCGGGCGCATACACCAGCAGATAGGTGCTCTGGGTATCGGTATACACCTGCTTCGTCAGCTGTTTACGCTGCAGGGTGCTGTAACTTGTGTACATAATGACACTCCTCTGCAAATCGTATCAATGACGGAACAGCCGGTGCAGCGCACGCAGCGGGGCGGTGAGCCGCCAGCTGCTGCTTTCGTACAGGTTTTCCAGCGAGTTTTCGTAGGCGGCGCGGCTGTTCTGCAGCTCGGTCAGCTGATTGTTCAGCCGGGTGTTCTCGGCAAGGGCGGCCTGCAGCTGCCCGCGGAGATCGTTCTGCTCCGCTTCGGCCCGCAGCTTGATGGCACTCAGGGCCTGCAGCAGGGCCTTGCCGGGCTGTTCGTGCTGGAAGCGGCCCAGCGGATAGTAATGATAGGTTACGGCAAACTTCATCCCGGCCGCAAAGGGCACTGTGCTCTGCACGGTCAGGTTGGGGTCCACATCCAGAAACAGCAGGCAGTCTTCCTGCAGCTGGATGCCGTTCATGGCGCGGCATTCCAGCCGCTCGTCCGAGATGCTCAGGTCAGTCACGCAGCAGGCCAGCTCACCGGGGTCCAGCCGCAGCGCACGGGCATCCGTGGGCAGGGTGAACACCGCAGAGACCTCGTGGGTCAGCTCGTCGTAGGCGTCCTCGGCAACGGTCAGGCATTCCCGCGGGGAATAGCCGGAGCCGGAATCGTAAAACAGCTGCGGCAGGGTGAGGGCGGCAGGCTCGTTGTCGCTGCCGTGCCTTGCCAGTGCGGCCTGATAGTTCAGCACCTGCTGTTCCAGCTCCAGACACCGCTGTGCCAGCCGGGATACGCCTTCGTCAGAGAGCTTGAGCTGCTGCTCAAGGTCGGCAGCGCGGCTGCGGGCCGCAGCAAGGGTCTCGGGGGCATCGTTGTTCATAACGGGATTCTCCTCTTACTTTTATGATAGGCTGCACCGCAGCAGCCGGAAAAACACCTTAATGCCGGGCGGTATAGTGCACGGCAGGGCTTTTGCGCCGTGCAGGGAAAAACCGGATGATGAGTGCACGGCGTGCACGCAGCAGCTCACACACCAGCCAGATGGAGCCCAGAGCGATGGCATATTGCAGCCACATGCCCAGCACCGGCCGGTCCGAAAATCTGGCTACCATCAGATACCAGGGAATGGCGATGATTTCCACGGTATGTATACAGAAGATGTGGAGCGAGCGTCGGCCCACCGCCTCCAGAAAGCGCACGATGCGGCCGTGGAAATGGCTGAGCCGCATGAACAGCCGGATGAATAAAAGACCGGCAGCACCGTCCAGAAAGATGCTCAGGGGGCCCAGCGACCACTCGGCCAGCGAGATGCAGTCGGTGGTGCGGGTGGCAAGAGCGCCTACGGCAATGAGTGCTGAGGCCCCCAGCAGCCCGGCAAAGACTTTGGGCGGCAGGGGCTCGTCCAGCAGATGCTTCTTTTTGGCAAGGAAGCCGATATAGAGATAGGGGACGATCACCGCGCCCTGGATCAGGCAGAAGGGCGGCTCCCACACAAGGCTGACGCCCCAGCCCAGCAGCGCACACCCGGCCACAGCCCAGGGAACGTACTGTTCCGGGAAGATGTTCAGGATCACATCCAGCAGGATCCAGCCCACCATGAGGGCCAGCAGATACCACATGGGCCCGCAGGAGAAAAATTCCTGCCCGAAATACTCTGCCGTGTGGGGCAGGCCCAGCAGAAAACCGCCGGTGACCTTGACCGACTCGCCGATGGTGCCGGGCAGGTACCGGAACGTTTTATAGTGGATGATAAAGTGCAGCACGCAGGTGAACAGTGCAGTATAGAGGTAAGGCTTGAGCAGACTTTTCAGCTGCTGGTGGATGCATTTGCCGATGGAGCGCTTGCGGAAGCCGTAGCCGCTGGCAATAAAGAAAGCGGCCATCAGCGCTTCGCGGTAGATGAACGGGAAAAACGCGGTCAGGGACAGGCCGCTGACCGCCTGCATGGGATAAAGCTCGGCGGTATGCGCAAAAACGATGATCAGCATACCGGCACCCTTGAGCATGTCGAACATGCCGATGGAGCTGACGGTGCGAGGTTTGGTTCCTTCCATGGAGGTTCCTTCCTTGCGCGGGACATTCCCTCAGAGCCGGACGCCGCACAATGCGTAGATTTTGAATGAAAAAGATAAAAATTTGTATGGATATGAACCCAGTATAATGCTTTTTGCACAGACTGTCAATTTTGAATTGCAGTCTGGCGGGCGGGGGACACATGCCGCCTGCAATAAGAGCATAGCACAGGCCGGGCGGCTTCGCAACGAAAGGCAGAATTTACATCTGGAAACGGTATGATGTGCAAGGCTTTGTTGTCAATGTTGGAAATTAAATGTTGCAAAACTCTTGCATTGACACGGGTCTTATTGTATACTGGGCACAGTTGGAAATGTCTGGAAGGATCTGTGTGGGCTTACACCGGTGCACCGGATCGGATGATAAAAATGGAGGAAAAAAATGATTACATCGCTGTATCAGTCCCTTTGCAATATGGAAACCAACATTGCAGACCGTGTGGCTCTGCGCTGGTATGATGAAGAAAAGCAGGGCGTTGCCGAGGTGCACTACGCACAGTATGCCCAGGATCTGCGCCGGTTCGTGGCGTTCCTGCGTGCAGAGTATGGCGACGTGCGCGGCAAGCGTGTGGCGATCCTGGCCCGCAACAGCTACCAGTATGTCATCTGCATGTACGGCACCGTGATCGCAGGCGGCGTGGCTGTGCCGCTGAACCTTGGCAAGGACTGGGATGCCATCTCCTACGAGCTGGGCCTCACCGAGCCGGTGTGCATCCTGCAGGATGGCGAGTTCGCGGAGCGGGAGCCTGCCCTCACCGAGACCTACGGCAGCATCCTGAAGCCCATGGACGCTTTTTCTGCCTATGAGCCTGCCGAGGACGTGACCGAGGTGGAGGACCTCTCTGCTCTGGCCTTTATCATGTTCACCTCCGGCACCACCGGCCGCAGCAAGGGCGTCATGCTGAGCCAGAAGAACCTGTTCAGCGCCATGCCGGCTTTCCTGAACCCCTTTGACGATGTGAAGAAGTACACAGGCTGGAACACCGACGAGTTCTCGTCCCTGTCCGCCCTGCCCATGTTCCACATCTCCGCCATGACCAGCCTTGTTTCGTGGAGCATCACCGGCCACTCCATCAACCTGTGCAACAACCTGAAGTATTTCTACCGTGATCTGGGTGCCATGCACAGCGAGGTGATGGCGGTGGTGCCGGTGCTGCTGAAGAGCATCTACAGCGATGTGATGAGGGGCCGCCGCGACCGCCTGAACGGCCTGTGCATGCTGACCTGCGGTGCTGCCATGTTCGACCCCAAGATGCTGAGTGATATGATGGAGAAGGGCTTCTTTGTGGCTCAGATGTACGGCCTGACCGAGACCTGCGGCGACGGTGCATGGAACTCCTCGCAGGAGGCAAAGTACCTGACCAGCGTGGGCCATGTGGACCTCAGCTGTGAATACAAGCTGGACGACGGCGAGCTGTGCATGCGGGGCGGCCCCATCATGCTGGGCTACTACAAGGACCCGGAAGGCACTGCAGAGGTCATCGATGCAGAGGGCTGGTTCCACACCGGCGACATTGCCCGGGTGGAAGAGGACGGCTACATGTACCTGACCGGCCGCAAGAAGAACGTGATCATTCTGGACAGCGGCGAGAACGTGAGCCCCGAGGAGCTGGAAAAGCTGCTGGTGCCCTGTGCGGACATTCGGGAGTGCATCGTGAAGGAAAAGGACAAGAAGATCTGTGCCCTCATCTACTGTGACCCTGCAAAGCAGGAGACTGTGAAGGAGTTCGTCACCGGGGTCAACCGCGGCCTGCCGCTGTACAAGCGCATGGTGCCGGAGCTCAGCGCACAGCCGCTGCCCCGCAACGCCATGGGAAAACTGCTGCGCCAGTGATACGGATGCGATAGAATGCCCACATGCATAAATGGGCCGGCAGACCGGAAGACTGATGACAGGAGTTCCGACAAAAAACAAGGCTTTGTTGCCGGAACCCTTGCGCACAGGAGAGAATCAGGGTATTATTATGGAAAGGCACAGGAGATTGTGCCTATTATCCGTCACGGAAAGGAAGAAAATTTCTATGGAACGAGCAGAGATCATTTCCCAGATCCTGGCCATCCTGGAGGATGTTGCCGAGGTCTCTCCCGAAGATGTGAACGAGAACAGCGTCCTGATGGACGATCTGGATCTGTCCTCAATGGAGATCCTGACCATTGTGGCAGACCTGGAGGAGACCTTCGGCCTGCGCATCCCCGAAAAGGAGCTGCGCAACTTTGTGACCATAGGGGATCTGGTGGATTATCTGGCGGCAAACGCGGGGTAACAGTTCATGAATGAGTCGCAGCGCTCGACGGAGTACATCTTTCAGGGAACGATGTATTTCTTCCGTCGGGAGAAGATCCTGTGCCGGTACCAGTTTGCGCTGCAGGACGCGGTGGAACCCGCTCTTTTGCAGCGTGCACTGGATACGGCGCTTTCGGCCGCACCGTACTATCAGGTACAGCTGGTGCAGGAAAAGCGGAGCTTTTTTCTGGAGCCGAACCCGAACCCCTGCCTTGTGTATCAGGGCAGTGCACAGCGCGATATCCCGGAGGAAACGAACGGCTATCTTTTCAGCGTGAGCTGTGAGGGAGACACCATCTATTTTGACTGGTATCATTTCCTCATGGACGGCCACGGGGTGTCGCCCTTCCTCACCCGCATTCTGGAACAGTACTGCAACCTGCGCTATGGCACGGCGTTTGCAAACACGCCCATCCTGTGCAGCCCGGCCTATGACATCGAGGCCATGATGGAAAAATATCCATCCCCCGCAGCCACCGAGAACACGATGCAGAGGGATGTGGTGCAGACCTACGAGGGCAGGATGCGCCGCACCCGGGTGCGGCTGACCAAGCAGAGCCTTGTGGACCGGGCAGTGGAGAACGGCGTCAAGCCCTTTACGGCGCTGGCAGGTCTGCTGAGCCTTGCACTGCGCAGCTATCTGGGCAAGGACGAGATCCAGTATTCCTACTCGGCAGATACCCGCAGGGAAGCGGGCGTGCCGGATGCCCTTTACAACTGCGTGTGCTCCTTCCAGAGCAGCGTGAAGCTGAACGATGATACCCGCCTTGCGGACATCGTGCCGGGCATGGACGCCTTTGTGCGCCGCAGCCTGCAGCCCGAAGTCAAGCTGCAGCGCATGGCCGAGCAGATGAGCTGGGTGTACAAGGTGGACCGGCAGAAAGCGCCCCTGCGCATCAAGCAGAGGGTGTTCCAGATGGGCGAGTACATCAGCGGTGTCTCGGCGGATTTCTGGCTCAGCTATCTGGGCAATCCGCTGCTGCCGGCCACGCCGGAGCTTCAGAAGTACACCAAAGACTTCAATGTCTGGGTCCCGCCGGATGGCGGCTCCATGGGCGTGGAAGCCTCCAGCCTGAACGGCATTATCACCCTGTGCATCGAGAACAAGGCCGAAATGCCCGGCCTTGCCGGGATGATCCGCACCGCCTTTGAAAAAGAGGACATCACGGTGCTGGAAGCCGTGGATCTGGATACATAAGTGCAGAACATAAAAAGCACTCTTTCCGGGCAGGAAAGGGTGCTTTTTTGCGTCTTATTCGGTCCGTGCAGGCCGTGTGGTCACCTCGCCGCAGCGCAGAGCCTCCTGTCGGCCGTTCTCCCGCTGGATGACCAGCCGCCCTTCCTCGTCGATGGCAAGGGCCTTTGCGGCGTAGGTCTCGGTCTCGGCACACACCGTCACCCAGTGGCCGGGCACAAAGCACCGGGCGCGGTACTCATCCAGACAGTCAAAGCCGGGGCAGAGGGCCAGCAGCTCCCGGGCAATGGCCCCGGCCAGTGCGGCCCGGCTCACCGGGGCAGGCCCGCCGGGGTACAGGCTCCCGGCCCTGCGGGCCAGCTCCTCCGGCCAGTCGGCGGCGGTAGAGGTAAGGTTCAGCCCGATGCCCACCACCAGCCATTCCAGCTGTCCGCTCTCGAGGTCGGTCCCCGCCTCGGTCAGGATGCCGCAGACCTTTCGGCCCTGATAGTACAGGTCGTTGACCCACTTGATGGCAAGCTCCAGCCCGCAGAGCTTTTTCACGGCACGGCAGACCGCCACCGCGGCGCTGATGGTAGCGGTCTGGGCATTGGCGGCGGGCATTTCCGGGCGCAGCAGCACAGAGCAGTAAACGCCCTTGCCTGCCGGGCTTTCAAATCTCCGGCCCAGCCTGCCGCGTCCGGCGCTCTGGTGGGCGGTGAGCACCAGCGTGCCATGGGGTGCCCCATCCAGCGCCAGCAGCTTTGCCGTGCGGTTGGAGCTTTCCAACGTGTCATATAAATAGATGGGTGCAGGGTAGTCCCCGATGGCTTCGGTGCAGAACGGGTCACCGCCAGCCAGCCGGTAGCCCCGGCGGGGCGCAGCTTCCAGCGCGTACCCTTGGGCCGTGAGGGCCGCAGCGGCCTTGTGTACCGCCGCGCGGCTCACGCCGAGGGTCTCGGCCAGCTGCTGGCCGGAAACGTAGCTGCCCCCGGCAGAGGAAAGTGCCTGCAAAAGTGCCTGACGGGTACTGACAGCCATGGCCGAATGCCTCCTTTTGTGCTATACTATTTCTATTGTATCATAAAAATAAAATTTTTTGCAGGATTTTGAATGGCTGTTTCGTATGAATGTGCAGAAGGGCAATGCAGGGGCTGCACTTCGTCGGACCGGGACGAAACCGAAAGGAGGTGGGTGGATCGTTGACGACCTTGGAATTCAGCGCGATGGTGCAAAAATACCAGTCGCTCGTGTATACGGTCTGCCACCAGCTGGTGCCGGATGCCGGCGATGCGCAGGACCTGACTCAGGAGACCTTTCTGGCGGCATGGCGGGCCATTGACCGCTGCCCGCCCGGGTTTGAAAAACAGTGGCTGGCGCGCATCGCTTCCAACAAGGCAAAAGACTATCTGCGCAGCGCATGGGTGCGCCGGGTGAACACCCCCGGCGATGAGGTGCTGGCACTGGAGGGAGCGCCGCCCGGCACCCAGCCGGAAAAGCAGGTGCTGGATGCTCTGGGCGAAGAAGAGCTCACCGCCATGATCCTGGACCTGCGGGAGCCCTACAGAACGCCCTGCCGTCTGGTGCTGCTGGAACAGCACACCATGGCCGAGGCGGCACAGCTGTGCGGCCGCCCGCCCAAGACGGTGGAGGCGCAGATCTACCGGGCCAAAAAGATGCTGGCACAGCAGATATTACAGCGTGAGCGCTGCGGAGGGGAGTGTGTACATGGAACTGTTTGACAAAAACGGCTGCCTGACCGACGAAGGCCTGCAGGCCCTGCAGGCAGGCGGGCTGGATGAGCTGGGACGGCTGGAAACAGCCGAGCACCTTGCCTACTGCGATAAATGCATGGACCGTTACACGGCCCTGCTGACGGCAGATGCACTGGAAACGCCGCCGCACTCCGCGCACAAGGCTGTGATGGCCGCCGTCTGGGTGCGGCTGATGCAGAACACATGGGGCCGCGCTGCAGTGGCCGGTGTGGCAGCAGTGCTGGCGTTCACCATGTGGCGCTCCGGTACCGTGGAGCAGCTGCTGGACTTCCGGCAGGAGCTGCGCAGCTGGACACAGGAAGCCAGCCAGAGCCAGACCGAAGAACCTGCGCAGCTGGGCCGACCGGTGGAGGATGGCCGTCGGCCTGCCGAGCCGAAAACACTGGGTCGACCGGTGGAGGACGAAGAGCCGAAGCCGCAGGCGTCTTTTTCAAAGGCGGTCAATGATCTGCTGTTCGGGGCCCACAGCCCGGCGGCAGAGAACAACAGAGATCTGCCGCTTACCGATCAAACGAAATGAGGGAATCAATCATGATGAAAAACGGGATTTTGACCTTTATCTTTGCCTTCTGCCCGGGCGCAGGCCAGATGTATCAGGGCTATATGAAGCGCGGCCTTTCGCTGATCACAATGTTCTGCCTGTTCGTTGTAATTGGCGTATCTACGCTGGAAGTGCTGACCATCGGCTGTGTCATCGTGTGGATGTACAGCTTTTTTGACACCTTCAATCTCCGGGCGCAGATCGGCGCAGGCACCGCCCCGGAGGACGATTATCTGGTGCATATCAACTGGAAGGACCAGCGGATGCAGGAGTTCATGATGGACAGCCACAAACTGCTGGGCTGGGGCCTGATCGTGCTGGGCGCACTGGTGGCCTACCAGAACATCCTTATGAACACGCTGGGGGATATCGTGTGGCGCTGGGGCCAGAGCAGCCCCTTCTTCCGCGCACTTTACCTGATGATGGATCAGCTGCCGGAGATCGTGGTGTGCGTGGCCCTGATCATCTGCGGTGCGTGGCTGGTGCGCGGCCCCAAGGGCAGAAAGCCGAAGCAGAAGGCCGCGGACGCCGATTTTACCGAGTATGCCGCACAGGAAACACCGGCCGGGCCGGAGAAAAAGGGCTTTACAATGCCCAAGCTCTCGGCCCTGCTGGGCAAGCCTGTGACCCCGGAGGACGAGACGGAGGACGAGGATGGACGAGAAGAATGAGACCGGCTCTGCTGCCCCGGAAATGCCCGGGAAACAGCCGCCGCTGCGCCGGGTGGGCAGCTTTACGCTGGGTGCATGCCTGATCGCGGCGGGCATCTTCTTTCTGCTCACCTATTTTGTGCCGGGCTTTCCCACACAGCCGGTGCTCCGGATCGTCCCGGCAGCAGGCCTTGTGATGCTGGGCGGCGAGGTGCTCTTTTTTGCCGCTCGGCCGGGCCGCTGGAAATACGATTTCTGGTCGGTGCTGATCTGCCTTGTGCTCATGGGCGGGTGCTTCTGCCTGTCCCTGCTGCCGGTGGTGTGGGAGGAGATCGGCCCGGAGCGGGATCAGGCAAGCATGAAGCTCAGCCAGCAGTACACCGCCGATGCCTATGCGCAGATCCGGAAATCTGACCCGGATGCCCCGGTAAAGGACATCAGCGGGAACGTGTATCTCTATACCGGAGCGGTGAAAACGCTGGAGGACATAGATGGTGGCAGCGGCTATGTGACCCTCGATGTGGAGCTGTCCGGCAGCTACGGCAGTGCAGAGCAGTTTGCACAGGCCTGCCGCAGCATGACGGATGCGGTGCAGCAGTGCCGCCCGCAACCCGATACGCTGATCTTTGCATGGTCGCCGGACAACGACCCGGGCCAGAGCCTTGGTACGGGAACACTGCAGCAGGTGGAGCAGTACACGCTGAAGCTGGTGGGCATTGCGCAGCTGGACTGGACAGCGGAGCAGATGGCAAAGCAGACCGAGGTGCAGTACCTGCTGGACGAAGAAAACGAAGAAACGGCAGAGTCCGAAGATGCTTCCGTGGAAAGCGCAGAGCTGAGCGAGTGAAACAAAAAAATGCTTCCGTGCGCCGCACGGAAGCATTTTTTTGTTGAAATCAGCCGAAAACGATGTTATGCTATCTCTGCTGCTGAAAGGCGGCGGGGCACTGCAAACAACGGCAGGCGGTTCGGCCCTCACTTCCGAAAGGAGGTGAGTACATGCCAATTACTTTGACATTCCACTTGTTTGGATTGACATTCACCATTCGCGTGAAAAAGTAAGAACCGCCACCCGGCACGGTGACGGTTCTCAAAAACTGTAAACCTTGAACTGGGGCCAACCGCTTGTCGCAGTGCCCTTTCTATAGACATTATAGCGAATCCCGGCAGAGCTGTCAAGCATCTGCCGGGATTCGTTTTATCGTAAAATTTACAGCTTTTTGCCGGTGAGCAGCTCGTAGGCCTCCAGATACTTGGCAATGGTCTTGTCAATCACGTCCTGCGGCAGGTCGTAGTTGCTGTCGGGGTTGGCCTTGAGCCAGTCGCGAACGAACTGCTTGTCGAAGGAAGGCTGGCTGTGGCCCGGCTCATAGCCCTCCAGCGGCCAGAAGCGGGAGGAATCCGGGGTGAGCATCTCGTCGCCCAGCACTACGTTGCCGTTCTCATCCAGACCAAACTCAAACTTGGTGTCGGCAATGATGATGCCGCGGGAGAGCGCATACTCAGCACACTTCTTGTACAGGGCAATGGTGTAGTCGCGCAGCTTGGTGGCATACTCCTCGCCGTGGCCGGGGAACTGCTTTTCCAGCACCTCGATGCTCTTTTCGTAGGAGATGTTCTCGTCGTGGTCGCCGATCTCGGCCTTGGTGGAGGGAGTGTAGATAGGCTCGGGCAGCTTGTCGGATTCCTTCAGGCCCTCGGGCAGCTGGATGCCGCACACCTTGCCGGTCTTCTGGTAGCTGGCCCAGCCGCTGCCGGTGATGTAGCCGCGCACGATGCACTCGATGGGCAGCATGGTCAGCTTACGGCACATCATGCTGTTGCCGTCGAACTGGGGCTGCTGGAAGAACTCCGGCATATCCTTCACGTCCACGCTCAGCATGTGGTTGGGCAGCAGATCGCGGGTGTAATCGAACCAGAACTTGCTCATCTGGGTCAGAACAGTGCCCTTTTTGGTGACCTTGTTTTTCAGGATGACGTCAAACGCGGAAATGCGGTCGGTAGCAACCATGATGAGGCTGTCACCGTTATCATAGATCTCACGGACCTTGCCTTCTTTAATGGGCTTGAACTCAGTCATAATCAAACACTCCATTTTCCAATGCCGAAAAAGCGGCGGTGTATCTTACCTGATTATTGTACCATGTCTGCGGACAGTTTGAAAGAAACAGAATGAAAGGAAAATAGGGCTGTTTTTGCATTTTTCTCGTGAAAAATGTACGAAAAATAAAAGTGAAATTCGGCGATTTGACGATAAAAGTCGTACTTTCACAACAATGAAGCAGTTTTTTGTAAAATGCGGGCATAGACACAGAGCGGATTGTGCGGTATTTTATACTAGATAAAGCAGGGCCCCGGCCTGTCCGGTGCCGGAAAGATAGAAAACAGGGAGGTTTTACGTATGGGCAGTTTCCCGAAAGATTTTCTGTGGGGCGGTGCCACCGCTGCCAATCAGTGCGAAGGCGCATGGCAGGCGGGCGGCAAGGGCCTTGCCACCGTGGATGTGACCCCGTTTGGCGCTGACCGCTTTCCGGTAGCGCTGGGCCGGCTGGAAATGCTGGAATGCGACGACAGGCACTATTACCCCAGCCACGAGGCCATTGACCTGTATCACCACTACAAAGAGGATATCGCCCTCTTTGCCGAGATGGGCTTCCGGTGTTTCCGGCTGTCCATCGCATGGACCCGCATCCTGCCAAACGGCGATGATGCCCAGCCGAGCGAAGAGGGCCTTGCCTTCTACGATGCAGTGTTCGATGAATGTCATAAATATGGGATCGAGCCGCTTGTTACCATCTGCCACTTTGATACGCCCATTGCCCTCATCAAAAAATACGGCGGCTGGAAGGACCGCCGCATGGTGGATGCCTATGTGCACTACTGTGAGGTGCTGTTCGACCGGTACAGGGGCAAGGTGAAATACTGGCTGACCTTCAACGAGATCAACATGCTGCTGCATCTGCCCTTCACCGGCGCAGGGCTGGTGTTCCATCCGGGTGAAAACGTAAAGCAGGTGCAGTATCAGGCGGCACATCATGAGCTGGTGGCCAGCGCAAAGGCCGTGAAGCTGGCCCACGAAAAGATGCCCGGTGCCATGGTGGGCTGTATGCTGGCAGCGGGCCAGTATTACCCGCGCACCTGTGCACCGGAGGATATCCGCGCCGCACAGGAAGCGGACCGCGACAACTACTTCTTTACCGATGTGCAGGCCCGTGGGGCCTACCCGGTGTGGGCCGGAAAACGGATGGAGCGGGCAGGCATCGTGCTGCAGACCGAGCCGGAGGACGAAAAGACCCTGCGGGATGGTACTGTGGACTTTGTTTCCTTCAGCTACTATTCCAGCCGCTGCATCACCACGGACAAGGAGATCCTGGCAGAAGAAAAGGCCGACGGCAATGCGGTGATGGAAGCTGTAAAGAACCCCTACCTCAAGGCCAGCGAGTGGGGCTGGGCCATCGACCCGGTGGGCCTGCGCGTGACGTTGAACACCATCTATGACCGGTATGAGAAGCCCATGTTCATTGTGGAGAACGGTCTGGGTGCGGTGGACACGGTGGAGCCGGATGGCTCCATCCACGACAGCTACCGGATCGATTATCTGCGGGCCCACATTGAACAGATGGAAAAGGCCATCAACGAGGATGGCCTGCCGCTGATGGGCTACACCACATGGGGACCCATCGATCTGGTGAGCGCCTCTACCGGCGAAATGAAAAAGCGCTACGGCTTTATCTATGTGGATAAGGACAACGACGGCAGGGGCACTCTGGCCCGCAGCCGCAAGGACAGCTTTTACTGGTACAAAAAGGTCATTGCTTCAAACGGCTCTGACCTTGCATAAAATACAAAAACAAACGAGAGAGGAATCAGAAAAGAATGATGCCTGAGATCATTGCACACCGTGGTGCGTCCTACCTTGCACCGGAAAATACCCTTACCGCATTCCGCAAGGCGATGGAGATCGGCGCGGACGGCGTGGAGATGGACGTACAGCAGACCGGAGACAAAAAGCTGGTCATCCACCATGATTTTCTCATTGACTGGCACACCGATATGCGGGGCCAGATCTACGACATGACCATGGAGGAGTTGAAGGCGCTGGACTTTGGCAGCTGGAAGGATGTGAGCTACAAGGATGAGCGGATCGCCACCCTGCAGGAGGCACTGGCACTGTGCAGGGAAATGGAAGGCACTGTTGTCCAGCTGGAATTGAAGGCCACCATCGATAACGACCCGGACTTTGTGCCCCGGGTGATCGAAGAGATCCGTGCGGCGGATATCACCGATCGGCTGGTGGTGATCTCGTTCAACCACGACCTGCTGCGGCAGGCAAAGCAGCTGATGCCGGAGCTGAAGGTGGGCGTGCTGGTCTACGGTGCCATGGAGACCATGGCTCTGCCCACCGCCATGTGGGAGATCCTTGGTTTGCAGAACAGTCTGGAAGAGGGCGATTTTCCACAGCTGCCCATGTTCTCGGTGGAAAATGTGGACGATGAAAACTGCAGCTGGCTGCTGCGCCAGATAGGCAGTCAGGTCAGTATGCTGCAGGTGGAGTTTCCGAACGAGAGCCTGATAGAAGTGATCCAGCACCTGCTGGATCAGCGGGACCCGGTGAAGTATGTCCAGACGCTGGATTTCAAGCCGGACTGGGTGAGCTGTGAGTACCACACCGCCTATCAGCAGCCCAGCATGGTGCAGAAGCTGCATGATCTGGGCATCAAGACGGCATACTGGACGGTGGACGGGGAAAAGACGGTAAAAGACCTCTGGCCGCTGCAGCCGGATGCCATCGTGACCAACCGTCCCGACCGCGTGCGGGAATGGATCGCTGAACTGGAAATGACCGAATAAAAGGCAGAAGCTGCATCCGTTCGGTGCACCCTGCTTCCCCAATAGCTTCTGAAAAGCAAACAGCGGACAGCCTGCAGGCTGTCCGCTGTTTTGCTATGCAAAAGAGGTTATAAAATATACCCGAGGCTCCGCAGCACGAACAGCCAGAAGGTCAGGCTGAAGGCACTGAACAAGGTGGTGGTGACGCACACGCTGCCGGTAAGGACGCCTTCGTGCCCCATCTGTTTTGCCATGACGTAGCACGCCGGGGTGGTGATGCTGCCCAGCATCACCAGCAGTGCCACCAGCTTTTCGTCTGTAAAACCAAGGTGCACCGCCAGCGGCAGGAACAGTGCGGGCAGGATCATCAATTTGACCACGGTGGCGATGGTGGTGGGCTTGAGATAGCCCAGCGCCTTGCGGCCCTTGAAGCCCGCACCGATGGCAAGCAGGGCCAGAGGGCTGGTCAGCCCGGCCACATTGGAGAGGGTCTTATCCAGCATGGCAGGCATGGAAATGTGCAGCATGCTCCATGCAAAGCCTGCCGCAATGCCCAGCAGGATGGGGTTGGTCAGGACGCCTTTGGCGCTTTTTTTCAGCTTTGCGGACATGCTGCCGGTCTGGGCGGCAGCCGGACTTTCCAGCGTCAGGATGACCACGGCCATAATGTTGTAAAGCGGCACGCTGCCTAAGATCATCAGGCTGGACATGCTGGCGTTGCCGTAGATGCTCTGCAGAAAGGCCGAGCCCAGAATGGCGGCAGAGGAGCGGTAGCACGCCTGCACGAACTCGCCCACAAGGCCGGTGCCCTTTAAAAATACCTTTGCCAGCGCCCAGATCACAAGGATGCTCACCAGTGTGACCACAAAGCAGAACAGGACGTACCGGCCGTCAAAGGTGGTGCGGACGTCATTTTTGCCAAGGTCGCGGAAGAGCTGCACCGGCAGTGCAACGTAAAAAACAAATTTGTTGGCCCCTGCCACGAATGCGTCGCTCAGAAAGCCGGTGCGGTGCAGCACATAGCCCAGCAGCATGATAAAGAACAGCGGCAGGGTGCTGTTCAGGCTGAACAGAAGATTTTCCAGCATGGCTCACACCCCGCCGTGGCGGCGCTGCTCTGCCGCCAGCTCCTGCTGCAGGGCAGCTTTGCGGTGGTCCAGCAGCAGATCCTTGTTGTACTGGAAGTAGCGCTCACAGCCGTTCTCAGTGAGGAAAGCGTGGGACGCAGGGTCCACGGTAAGCTCGGTGACGAACACCACCATCTCCTGACTTTCGGCAAAGGCCTGCTCCATAAAGTCAAAGGCGGCTTCCAGCGCGGCGCTGGCGGCCTGCTGGGCCTTTTCGCGCTTATCGGCAAGGGACTGGAACTGCCCGCGCAGCAGGTCGAAGGCTTCCTGTGTCCCGGCGGCGCTGGCGCGGCGCAGTTCGCCCTCCCACTGGCGCAGTACGGCCAGGACCTGCAGACGGGTGGTCAGGCTGTCTTTGGAGAGCAGCCCCGCCGCGCGCTTTTGCTGGGTCTCGGCATCATAGTCCACGAGCTGCTGGTGGAACAGCTCCGCGGAGCCGTCCGGGATATCCTCCGGCAGGGTGGCAAGGGCTTTTTTGATCTCCCGCAGAAGGGCGTAGCAGCTGTCGGCCACAGCGTCCGCCTGCCGGGATGCGGTGAACCGGGTGCCCAGCCCGGCCAGCAGCAGGCTGACAAGGCTGAGCCGCTCGTCAAAGGGGGCCTGCAGCAGCCGTGCGAACACGGCGGGCTTTGCCTGCCCGGCAAGGATCTCCTCCACGCCGTAGTCGTCGCGGTACTTATAGTAGAGGTCGAGGTACGCCGAGAAATCCTCAGCGATCTTCGGGTGCTGGATGTATTCCCGGATCAGCTCCTCGTCTGCCTGCAGACCCAGCGCTTCGTAGGTGTCCAGCAGATTGGACAGGTCTTCCCAGCCGCGGGCGGTGACGAACTGGGTGCCGTCCACGTCTGCGTTGATCTGGTAGAAGTTCTGGGGGTGCAGCTCCAGATAGCTCAGGATGGCGCTGTGGATGTGGGCCGCGCGGGCGTAGTCCTTCCACACCGGCAGATCCGGCTCAATGTCCATGCGGCGCACACGGTCCAGCGTCACGATGTCAAAATCCCGCACCGACTTGTTGTACTCCGGCGGGTTGCCTGCCGCCACAATGACCCAGCCTGCAGGCACAGCCTGATTGCCGAAGGTCTTGCACTGCAAAAACTGCAGCATGGTGGGGGCCAGCGTTTCGGACACGCAGTTGATCTCGTCGATGAACAGGATGCCCTCCGCAAGGCCGGTGGCCTCCATTTTGGCGTAGATGCTGGCGATGATCTCACTCATGGTGTATTCGGTCACCGAGACGTCCTTTCCGCCATAGTTGCGCTGGCGGATGAAGGGCAGGCCCACAGCGCTCTGGCGGGTATGGTGAGTGATGGTGTAGGCCACCAGCGCCACCCCGCATTCCCGGGCCACCTGCTCCATCACCTGCGTCTTGCCAATGCCCGGAGGCCCCATCAGCAGGATGGGGCGCTGCCGGATGGCCGGGATGGCGTATTCGCCCAAGGCGTCCTTGGCAAGGTAGGCTTTTACGGTGTGTTCGATCTCTTCTTTGGCACGTTTGATGTTCATAACAGATGTTCCCCTCTTTATCAGGAGTTGTTCAGGTCACGGTACAGGTCGTCCTCTTCGGCCAGCGCGTCTGCAAGAGCGCTTGCCGGGCGGGCGGCTGCACCGGTAAATTCTTCTTCGTCCAGAACCACCTTCATGGCCCACGGCGGCACGTTGGCGTCATCGAACCGCTCCCCCAAAAACAGAAAAGCGGTGTCGTAGGCCGGGCGCCTGGCGGGGTAGGTGCCCATGCCGTCGGTGAAGTATAAGAGCCCCCGCAGATTTGCAAACTTCTTTTCAGCGCAGAGCTGGTTCACGTACTCGAATGCCGGGCGGAAGTCCGTTCCGCCGCCGCCCCGCAGCTCAAAATGGTTCATGGCGTGGATCAGTTCGTCCTCGTTGTGGATGAGGATATCCTGCCGGATGGCGTTATCCGCCTGAATAAGGTGCAGGTTCATGCGGTGGAAAAAGTTTTCCCGCCCTTTCAGCAGGGTGTAGGTCTCGGCAAGGAACGCCCGCACCAGCTCGCCGGAGGTGGAGTAGCTGGTGTCGATGACAAGGGCCAGCTCCTCGATCTTTTTGCTCTCCCGGCTTTCCAGCGGCTCGATGAGGGGCAGGTTGCCATACACCGAAAGACCGTAGGTGTAGAAGTTCAGGTCGAACTCGTCCGGGTCCAGCTTGACTTCCTCCCGCAGCACGCAGAACCGGCGCAGGAAGTCTCTGTAGCTGCGGCGGCTGCGGTTGGCGGCCTTCACCTGCTGCTTCAGAGCATCGGCCCCATCGCCCGCTTCCTTGTCCCGCAGGTCCAGCTCGGTCTGCATCCGCTCCCCGATCTTCTGCCACGTTTTCTGGGGCAGGGGAGTGGGCATCTGCTGGGGCTGGTCGGGGGCGTCCTTGGGCCACAGGCGGTGGTCGTCGGTCACGAACTCCCGCTCCAGCTGCCGCAGCACGCCGGGGGTCTGCCGGGTGAGCCATCGGTACACCGGCGCAGCTGCCACCACGGTTTCCTCTGCGGTGATTTTCTGATAGGCGTTCTGCCGCACATAGGTCAGCGGCCGCTTGACGCTGGTGCGGTTCAGGCTGTCGATGACATTCTCCACCGCGATATCACAGGCAAGGCTCCACAGTTGCGGCTCCCGGCGGCCTTTCAGCCAGAGATGACGGAATACGCAGTGGAATATGGTGTGCAGATACAACCGGTTGAGATATTTTGGATTGTCCTGATAGAGCCGCAGCAGGTGGCTGGGCTGATAAAACAGGGCCTGACCGTCCGTAGCCAGCACCCGGCAGCGCTCGTCCGGGGCGGGGGACAGGGCGCTGAGTGCCATATCCAGAAACCGGAAGTCCAGATACAGCCCGCTGCGCACCACCGCCAGCACCTCGCCGCCCATGCGTGCCTGCCATTCCTCGTGGGTCTCGGGCCGCTGGGACTGGAAGGGCTTGCGGGGGTCGAAAAATTTTTCTTTTTGGATGGTTTGGGGCAAAGGTGTCACCTCACTTAGAACCCTCTCAGCCTCGCAGCAAACTCCCCCCAATCATCGCTGCGCGATGCCAGCCCTCTTAGAGGGAGCTGGCGCACGAAGTACGACGGAAGGAGGTTTTTACTGCTTAAAAATCAAAATCGTACCGCTGCTTTTTGGGCTGAGGGGCATATTTTTTGTACTCTGCATCTGCCAGCAGGGCGGCGGCAGCGGCGTTCTCTGCCTTGGCGGCAAGGGCGGCGGCGGACGCAAAACCGGCTTTGTCCAGCACATCCAGCGCCAGCAGGGCGCGGATGCCGTCAAGGTCCTGCGCCTTTAAAAGGCGGGCCAGCACCCGGTCGGTGTTGGCTGCCAAAAACGCCCGGTAATGCCCGGCGGCGGCTTTGGTCAGCTGCCACGGATACCGCAGGCGGTCAAAGCAGAGCATTGCCATCACATTGGCATCGTCGGCATCGTGACCCTGCGGGAAAATGCTGTCATATTCTGCAGGCAGGAATATATTGTTGAGAAAACACTGTCGGTAATGGTATCCCTGCCCGGAAAAGGTGTGCAGCAGGATGTGGGCGGGGGTCTCCTCAATGTCCTCCCAGTAGGCGGGATACCACAGCGCCGCCAGCGGCGCGGCGGTACCGGCAGGCCGGAACTCCACCCGCACGGCCTCGGTGATGTTGTTCACGAGGGCAAACAGACCGGTGGAGTCCCCGGGCGCGGCCTGCACCCGGATGGTCTCCAGCGCGAAGCAGTTTAAAAACACATCGCTGCCTACGATCAGGCTGCCGCTGCCCACCGTGAGCAGGCGCAGGCTGCGGCAGTTGTAAAAGGCGCAGCTGCCAATGACCTGCAAACTGTCCGGCAGGGTGACCTCTTCCAGAAAATTGCCGCACACCGGGTGCAGTGCTTCTTCGTCCGCTGCCGGGGCGTCAAAGTCGAAGTCATACCGGCGGCAGGCACCGCCCACCGCCTGCCCGAATGCCCGGGTCAGCCGCACCGTGCCGTCCGGCTCCACTGTATAGCGGCAGGTCTTGTCTGCCGCAGGCAGGCTGCGGGGCTTTTCCGAGAAGCAGTAGCCGCCCAGCTCGGTGACGGCAAAACTGCCGCCCTCCGGCGCAGGCAGGACGGCAGGCAGCACCACGCAGGGTGCAGTGCCGTACACCCGCACCAGCCGGGCCGTGTCTGCCGAAAGGGGCAGGATGTCTAATGTCAACTTGCTTTCCGAAACCACAGTGTAAAACCCCTCAATACGATAGAATCATTCAGCTTTCAGTATAAACCAACGGCAAAGCCTTGTAAAGTATAAAAAATTCTGACGTAACATGGTAGAAAAACAGATTGGAAACCTCTTGACTTTTGCATGAAAGTGCGTATAATAAGGGTAGGCAACGCGATAAAGCCGAACGTGTTTACCACGTAAAAAAATCGAAGCACCCCGGTACTGGTTCTACCGGGGTGCTTCTTTTCATCAGTGCTTGCTGCCCTTGAAGAACAGGCTGTCAAGCCACTTGCATAAATAGTAGGCTACTACCTCTGCTGCGACAGTCTGAAAAAACGCGATAAAGCTAGGCATGTTTACCACCTCCTTTCCGCGACAGGGGGATCGGAGAAGGGCCGCAGAGCCAGTATAACACAAAAAGCGGCAGCGCGCAATTTGATGCACGCTGCCGCTTTTTCATTGAGGAGGCAGAAAAAGCTTAGTTTTCGGCCAGATTGCCGGTGTAGAGCTGGTAATACTTGCCCTTTTTGGCGATCAGCTCGTCGTGGCTGCCGCGCTCGATGATGCGGCCCTGCTCCAGCACCACGATGCAGTCTGCATTGCGGACGGTGGACAGGCGGTGTGCAATGACAAAGCTGGTGCGGCCGTACATCAGGCCGTCCATGCCGCGCTGCACCAGCGCTTCGGTGCGGGTATCGATGGAGGAGGTGGCCTCGTCCAAAATCAGCACCGGGGGATCGGCCACGGCCGCGCGGGCGATGGCCAGCAGCTGGCGCTGCCCCTGCGAAAGGTTGGCACCATCGCCGGTAAGCATGGTGTTGTAGCCCTCCGGCAGGCGCTTGATGAAGCTGTCGGCGTTGGCAAGGCGGGCGGCGGCGATGCACTCTTCATCGGTAGCCTCCAGCCGGCCATAGCGGATGTTCTCCATCACCGTGCCGGTGAACAGGTGGGTGTCCTGCAGCACGATGCCCAGCGAACGGCGCAGGTCGGCCTTTTTGATCTTGTGGATGTTGATGCCGTCGTAGCGGATCTTGCCCTCCTGAATGTCGTAGAACCGGTTGATGAGGTTGGTGATGGTGGTCTTGCCCGCACCGGTGGAGCCGACAAAGGCGATCTTCTGGCCGGGGCGGCCATAGAGGTTGATGCCGTGCAGGACGGTCTTCTCCGGCACATAGCCGAAGTCCACGTCCGTAAAGGTGATGTCACCCGCCAGCTTGTGGTAGGTAGTGGTGCCATCGTGGTGGGGGTGCTTCCATGCCCACAGGCCGGTGCGCTCGTCCGTCTCCACCAGCTGGTCGTTGCGGTCGTACTTTGCGTTGACAAGGGTCACATAGCCTTCGTCGGTCTCGCTGGGCTCATCCATCATCTTGAAGATGCGCTCAGCACCGGCCAGTGCCATGATGACGCTGTTGGCCTGCATGGACACCTGACTGATGGGCATGTTGAAGCCCTTGTTCAGGCTCAGGAAAGCCACCACCGTGCCAAGGGTCGTGCCGCCCATGCCGCTCACGGCCATGGCTGCGCCTGCCAGCGCGCAGACGGCATAGCTGATATTGCCCAGCTGGGCGTTGACCGGCATCATGATGTTGGCAAAGCTGTTGGCTTTGTTGGCGCTGTCCTTCAGCTGGTCGTTCAGCTGGCGGAAACCGTCCAGCGCCTTCTGCTCGTGGGTGAACACCTTGACGACCTTCTGGCCTTCCATCATTTCTTCGATGTAGCCGTTCAATTTGCCCAGATCCCGCTGCTGCTGGATGAAGTATTTGCCGGACTGCTGGGTGATCTTTTTGGAGCAGAACATCATCAGCGCCACCATCAGCATGGTGACGATCGTCAGCTGCCAGCTGAGCATGCACATGCTGAAGAACACCGAAACAATGGTAATGGCGCTGGACACCAGCTGCGGGATGCTCTGACTGAGCATCTGGCGCAGGGTATCCACGTCGTTGGTGTACACGGACATGATATCGCCATGGGGATGCTGGTCAAAATACTTGATGGGCAGGCTCTCCATGTGGGTGAACAGCTGGGTGCGCAGGTTGCGCAGGGTGCCCTGCGTCACGTTGACCATGATGCGGGCGTTGCCCCACGCTGCCAGAATGCCAATGACGTAGATGATGCCCACCCGCAGCAGAGCTGCAGCCAGCGGGGCAAAATCCGGGTCCTGCTGCTGGGTCATGGGTACGATGTAATCGTCCATCAGGGTCTTTAAGAACAGACTGGCCTGTACGTTTGCCAGTGCACTGACCACGATGCAGACAAGCACAAGGATGCAGTGGGGCAGATAGTGCCGGAACACCTCATCCATGATGCGCTTCAGCAGCTTGCCCGGGTTTTCCACCTTGGGGCGCGGGCCGCCCATGCGGGGGCCGGGGCCGCGAACTTCTTTTGCCTGAGCCATTACTGTTCACCTCCCTGTTTGTCAAAGTCGCCGCCGCCCTGTGTCTGACTGCTGTAGACTTCCTGATAGATGGCGTTGGTCTTCAAAAGCTCCTCATGGGTGCCCAGACCATCGATGCGGCCGTTGTCCAGCACAAGGATGCGGTCGGCGTCCTGCACCGAGGAAATGCGCTGTGCAATGATGATCTTGGTGGTGCCGGGAATTTCTTCGCGGAATGCCTTGCGGATCTTGGCATCGGTAGCGGTATCCACGGCGCTGGTGGAGTCGTCCAGAATCAGCACCTTGGGCTTGCGCAGCAGGGCGCGGGCGATGGTCAGGCGCTGCTTCTGGCCGCCGGACACGTTGGAACCGCCCTGCTCGATCCATGTATTGTATTTGTCCGGGAAGCGCTCGATGAACTCATCCGCGCAGGCAAGCTTTGCCACACGGATGCACTCTTCCTCGCTGGCGTTCTCGTCGCCCCAGCGCAGGTTGTCCAGAATGGTGCCGCTGAACAGCACGTTCTTCTGCAGCACCATGGATACCTCGCGGCGCAGCACATCGAGATTGTAGTCCCGCACATCCACGCCGCCCACGCGCACAGTGCCGCTCTCGGCATCGTACAGGCGGGGGATCAGCTGCACCAGACTGGATTTTGCGCTGCCGGTGCCGCCGATGATGCCCAGTGTCTCGCCGGGCCGGATGGTAAAGCTGATGTCGTTCAGCACCGGCTGACCGCTGCCGTGCTTATACTTGAAGGTGACATGGTCGAACTGGATGCTGCCGTCGGCCACCTGCTGCACCGGCTGCTTTGCGGGGGGCAGGTCGGTGGTCTCGTCCAGCACTTCCACGATACGCTTGGCGGAAGCGGCAGACATGGAGATCATGACAAAGGCCATGCTGAGCATCATCAGGGCCATGAGGATGTTCATGATGTAGCCGAACAGAGCGTTCAGCTGGCCGGTGGTAATGGCACCGTGCAGCACATATTTTGCGCCCAGCCAGCTCAGCGCAAGGTTGCAGCCGTAGACAGCGACCAGCATGGCGGGGTTGTTGAAACTCAGGCGGCTTTCGGCGTTGACGAACTGGTCATACAGGCTCTGGCAGGCTTTGGTGTACTTTTCGTTCTCAAAGCCCTCGCGCACGAAGCTCTTCACCACGCGGATGGCGGAGACATTCTCCTGCACGGACGCATTCAGGGCGTCGTAGTTTTTGAACACCCGGTCAAAGATGTGGAAGGTGGGCACCATGATGCCTGCCAGCACCGCCACCAGAAAGACCACAGCCACCACGAAGATCAGCGACAGCGGGCCGCCGATCATCACGGCCATGAACAGGGCGAACACCAGATGCACCGGGGCACGCACGCACATGCGCTCGATCATCTGGAAGGCGTTCTGCACGTTGGTCACATCGGTGGTCATGCGGGTGACAAGACCCGCGGTGGAGAATTTGTCGATGTTGGAGAACGAATAATGCTGGATGTTCTCATACATGGCATCGCGCAGGTTGCCGGCAAAGCCGGTGGATGCCTCGGCGGCGTATTTGCCGGCCAGAACGCCCAGCGCCAGCGCGACCACAGCCACCAGAAAGGTGAGCAGGCCGTACTTGAGAATGGCGTTCATATCGCCCTTTTCAATGCCCTGATCGATGATGAAGGCCATGATGGTGGGCAAAAGCACATCCATCACGGCTTCCAGAGCGGCAAAGAGCGGTGTCAGGACTGCGGCGCGTTTATACTCGCCCAGATGCGACACTAACTTTTTGATCATCTGAGTTACCTCCTGTTGCTTTTATTTGTTTGGTACAGAACAATTTTATACAAAACATTTTAATTGTCAAGACGTTTCAAAAAATGTTCATAATTACTAATTTAGCAAGCCGATTTTAGGCAAGTTGACAAACCCTCTCAGTCAAAGCCTGTCGGCTTTGCCAGCTCCCCCAAAGGGGGGAGCTTTTCTTGCTCTGAACGATACGACCTGCTTTGAATTGGACGCATCACCCTTTGTATTATGGTGCATATAGCTCCCCCTTCGGGGGAGCTGGCGAGCAAAGCGAGCCTGAGAGGGTTCATTTCAGTGCATCCCGCAGCTTGTTCAGCAGCCGCAGCAGCTCGGTGTTCTCTTCCTCCGTCAGCAGTCCGGCCACATAGTCGTCGGTCTGATGGAAGGAACGAATCGTGTTCTCGTGGAAGCGGATGCCCTCTTCGGTGAGCACCAGCTGCTTGAGCCGGGCGTCCTGCGGAACACTGCGCCGCTCGATATACCCCTTGCGCTCCATCAATTGCAGGATGTTGGTCACGGTGGAGCGGGTGATGGAGAACTCCCGCTCGATGTCCCGCTGGAACACGGCTGCGTCCCGGTGGCGGTAAAGATACTCAATGATCCACCCGTGCATGGGGGTGGCCTGCTCCACGCCGTTTTCGCGGGCAAACTGGTTGATCTTGCGGAAGATCAGGTTGTCCACCCGGCGGATCTGTGCCGGGATGACCTGTGGGCTTTCCCAGGGCGGGTCCGTGCGTTTGCAGCACTCGATTTTGATTTCGTCACACATAATGATCGGTTCCTTTGATTTGTTTGAAGCTGGACAGTTTTGAATGAAACTGTTTGATAACATACATATTATACGGCAGACAAAGTGAATGTCAAGGGGAAGTGAACGATTTTAAATGAAGTATTATTTTTTATATTGCAAACCAGCCAAGCCTGCGGGCTTGGCTGGTTTGCTTTTTCACGGAAGGGGCCGTAGTTGCAAGCGGCATATTTTCCGGTTGCACGGTCATTTCCAAAGGAAATAAGCGCAACAGATGGAGTTTCCCTTTTGGGCCATTACTGTGAAAAGGCAACAGCAGACAGCCCGCAGGCTGTCTGCTGTTGCCCTATTATAAAAACTAAATATGCCCAGAGCGAAGCGGAGGGCATTCTAAATGATTATTCCAGATTGTGCTTCTTGCAGAACTTTTTGCTCACCCAGTACATGCCTGCCCATAAAAGAATGGCCAGCACCAGATACACCGGGTTTTTCAGGGAACTGACAAGCGACTGCCCGAACAGCGCGATCAGAGCCACCATGACGCCTTTGCCCAGCAGCATGGTGATGAGGTACCGCTTTTCGTCAAAGTCTGAGATGCCAAAGGCCAGATGCATAAAGGAGCTTGGTGTGAAGGGCAGAAGCGTGAGCATGAACAGCGACGAGGTGTCAAAGCGGTTCACCCACTGCTGGGCTTTTTCCAGTTTGGGCGAGCGGGAGGCGAACTTCCAGAAGAAGCGCTTGACTACCCGCCGCCAGAGCAGGAACATGATGCAGCCGCCCAGTGCCACACCGGCCCAGCTGTACAGAAAGCCCAGCAGGCCGCCGTGGGCCGCCACATTCAGCGCCACAATGGCGATCAGCGGCAGCGGCGGGAAAAAAGACTCCACCATGGCCAGCACGATGGGGGCAATGGGGCCAAGGCCGCCAAAACTGTCCAGTAATGCTTTCCAGAATCCCAGCGTTCCAAGCTGACGCAGCCAAACGTTCATCGTGCGTATTCCATCCCTTCTGCCTGCGCCCCTTCTCAAAGCGCGGGCCGTCTATCCGTAGTATATCCACATTGTATGACAGAGCCATGAACAGAAAACGACTTTTTTGCCCTGCACACAGCTTCCTTGGGATACTACGAAGCAGAGAGGTGATTTCCTGCAAAACAGGGGAGAAACGACACCGGCTGCTCCGGCAAGCTGCGCGAAGCCATGTCTGGCGTGCAGGCTGCACTTACGGCAATCTCTTTTTTTACGACGGCAATCTCCTGCCGGGGTCTATTTTTATCATCACACGGAACACCGGCGAATTTTTTTCGCGTCACATTCTCTGTAAGGAAAACACGTCAGAACAAAGCACCTCTCCACTGCATGAAATCATTGAGATACCGCTGCTTTATCCTCTGGCCACGATCTTCTGAGCGCCGCATAGGAAATAAGGAAGTTTGCAAGCCAACCTGCCGGGACTGCAAGCCAAACAAAAGCAATGCCAAAACGCGGTGCACAAATCAAGGCAACAGACAAGCGGATTGCAAGGTTTACCATATTTGCAATAAGAAACGGCCGCATGATTCCAAGTCCGCGAAGAACGCCATCCGTTGCCATCTTGATGCCCATGAAGATGAAAAAGTAACCAAGCCATCTCATATAATCACCGGACACCTGATAGGCCAACGCGGTTCCGTCTTTTCCCAAGAACAGCGAGGAAATCTGTGTGTGCAGTGTTTCAATGACCACGAAAGCAAGAACTGCAAAGCATAGATCCAACACCAGTGCAGCATGATAACCTTTTTTGATACGCTCAAGTTTCTTTGCGCCAAGATTCTGGGATACAAACGGCGAAACTGCATTGCCGATGGATACGAAGATCAGCGAAAAAACATTTTCTACCCGCATCGTTGCCGCATACCCGGCAAGTGCCTGTGTGCCGAAGGGATTTACCACTGCCTGCACGATCATCATACCGATAGACACTGTGGACTGCTGCAAAACCGATGGTACCGCAATGCGAAGCATGGAATACAGCTCCTGCCGGTCGAACCTGCTAAAGGAGCTCTTGTATTGCCGCATCCGAGACAGAAAGATCAAAAACGAAAACACGGCAGAAATTCCTTGTGCGATCAAGGTCGCAAGGGCTGCACCAAACACCCCCAGACCAAGACCGGCCACCATCCAGAGATCCATAAAAATATTCAGGATCGATGAGAATATCAGCAGTCCCAACGGAATTTTGGATTCACCGATGGAAGTGAACATGGTGGAAAGAATGTTGTACATGAATAGGAACGGGAAACCCACAAAGTAGACACGCAGATACAATACGGCTTCTTCCAATATATCGGCAGGGGTCTGTAATCCGTTCATCATGAAATGGGAAAAGCAAAAGCCAAAGACACCAAGGACAACGCTTAAGATCAAAAAGCTGATCAGGGACGTTGACACAATGGTTTTCATTTTACCATAATTTTTTGCACCAAAATAGCGGCTTATAAGCACACCTGCGCCCACACCAGCACCAAGCGCCACACAAATAAAAACATTGGTCAGCGCAGCACAAGCACCAACAGCCGCAAGTGCCGAGGAGCCAACAAATTGACCAACGATTATGGAATCGGCCATATTGTATACTTGTTGAAAAAAGCTGCCAAGGATCATCGGCAGCGCAAAAACAGTCAGCGCTTTAAGGGGTGGATCTGTGATCAAATATTCATCTTTCGACATGATTCTATTCCTTCCCAAAATCGTTTATCGCAAATTTTATCGCAACTCAAGAAATGAGTGCAGCATTCAA
This sequence comes from Faecalibacterium sp. 3, assembly GCF_048323735.1. Taxonomy (NCBI): domain Bacteria; kingdom Bacillati; phylum Bacillota; class Clostridia; order Eubacteriales; family Oscillospiraceae; genus Faecalibacterium; species Faecalibacterium sp. 3. The sequence goes on along the minus strand of NZ_JBLWFN010000001.1, from coordinate 232,092 downwards.
ACGGCATCTTTGCGATATGCAATTCACCGCTGTTGCATTAAAAAGTTGAATTGCTATAAAATCGACCAGACAGCCTTAATGGGAAGTGCGAAGGCTTCTCACGCTGGTGGACTGGCGAGTGCAGGCGGGACGGAGCAGCCGGTGCCGCTTTTACTCCGCAGCCTGTTTTTCTGCGCGGGCCTTCATCCGCTCCAGCTGGGCGGTGCGCTGCTTCTCCCAGCGGTCAAGGGAGGCGTCATCCGGCATCTGGAGACAGCGGGCGTAGCTCCAGTGCAGGCCGTCGCGGCGGGCAAGCTTGTACCGCTGGAATACGCCTTTGCCTGCAGCGCTGCCGCTGCCGGCGCACCGGGGGCACTGGCTCAGGGTGTACCAGCTGTTGCTGCCCTTTTTCAGCCACACATCGTCCGGCTTGAGCGGTGCACCGCACTCCGGGCAGTTCATGGTGTAAATTTTGGGGTCGGTGCGCCAGGTGTACTGCTCCACGTAGCCGTGGAACACCTCAAAATCCCGGTAGTCGCCGGGGGCCGGGCACAGGCTGGCCCGCAGGGCTTCGTCCTCGGTGGGGTAGGCCGCAAGGCCCGCCCGCAGGTCCAGCAGACGGCAGACATCGGCGGTGTACAGCGTATCGGAAAGTGCATCGTGGAACTGCCGCTCCATGGGGATACCCATGCGGGTGACGACGCTTTCCAGCGTCATGCCCTCGCCCTCCTTGCGGGGGTGCTCCCGCAGGAACACCTGCTGCAGGTCGTACCAGACGGTGGGCCTGGACTCGTCAATATTGCACAGGTAAAGGTTCTGCTTGAGCACGGGCACATCGTCCATGCCCCACTCAGCAAACTCGGCGTCCGGGCCGCACCACTGCATAAAGCGGCGCAGGCCCTGCACGATGGGCTCCCCCTTGTCCAGATCGGCCTGCGTCAGGCCGGTGACCTTGGCGATGTGGTGCTGCAGCTTGCGGAAGATGCGGGGGCGCAGATGGATGGAAAAGGTATCCAGCACGTTGGCGTCCTCGTCGATCTTTACGGCGCCGATCTCTACGATCTCGCCCCGGAAGGTCTGCTGCACGCCGTGATAATTAAAGGTATACGGCTGGTAGCCGATGTTCCATTCCAGATCAAATAAAACCAGATTGCGCGGCATTGTTTTGTGTTCCTCTCGTTACTTTAAAATAAACTTCTCCACGGCCTCAGCCACGCCGTCGTGATCGTTGTCGGCAGCGGTCACATAATCGGCGCAGTCCTTTACCGGGTCTTCGGCGTTCTGCATCGCCACGCCCACACCGGCGTAGGCGATCATGGAGCGGTCGTTCAGGCCGTCGCCGCAGGCCATCAGGTTATCGCGGGTCAGGCCCATGCGCTCCAAAAGGGCGGCAAGGCTGCCGTCCTTGGCCACGCCCAGCGGTACGGCTTCAATGAAGAACGGGCTGGAGGGGTACAGGTCGATGCGGCCATCGAACTGCTGCCTGCCTGCGGCCCACACTTCGTCCCGGCGGGCAGGGTCCAGTGTGATGAGCATTTTGCAGATGGGGTAATCCACATACTTTGCCAGATCGTCCACGCCGGTCATGGGCAGCTTGCAGGTAAAGCATTCGCGCAGGGCCCACTTGTCATCCGGGTGCTCGGTGACAACGCCCTCTTTATTATAGGTGATAATGGTCACGTTCTGTGCGGCGGCAAAGGCGCACAGCTCGGGTACGTACTGGGCATCCAGCTGTTTCTGGTACAAAGTCTCGCCGGTGCGGCAGTCGATGATCTTGCCGCCGTTGTAAGACAGGATGCAGCCGCCTTTTTTGTCCAGCCCCAGTTCCTTTGCCAGCGGCAGCACGCCCGCGGTGGGACGGCCGGATGCCAGCACGATGGTAACGCCCTTTGCAATGGCGGCATCCAGTGCAGCCCGGGTGCGGGGCGTGACCTCCTTTTGGCTGTTGGTCAGGGTGCCGTCCAGATCCAGCGCCAGAACTTTGATCTCTGCCATAAAAATACATTCCTCTCCATCTATATAAAGGTAAAAAAGCACTTACTCTTTTATTGTACAATGAAATGCGTCCGATTTTCAACCCTTCCGGCGCGGTTTGTGGAAAAAGAGCGCCGCCTGCACAGGATTTTACATCATTTTCCGGGTTTTTACGTTGAAGGGGCAGCGCACGCACCGGTTTTACCAAAGCTTTGCGGCGGCATGGTTTTTCCGCAGGCGGCGGTGCGCTACAATATAGACGTTCCCGAAAGACAAAAAACGGTGCCTGAGGCAGGCCCGCCGCATTTGATTGGATAAAAAGAGAGGATCACGTTATGAAAGAAAATAAGATCTCCCGCCGCAGTTTTCTGAAGTTTGGTGCAGCCGCTTCCGCTGCCGGCATGATGGCCGCAGCACCCGTGGCTGCAAGTGCAGCCCAGCCGGACGCCGCTGTTGCCGAGGATGAGGAGAACGGCCTGCTGGACCTGTTCAAGAAACCCAAGTACATCTTCCTGTTCATCGGTGACGGCATGGGCACCGCCCAGATCCAGTCTGCCCGCTTCTACAAGGGCACCGTGGACAACAACGGCGCTGTGACCGAGGCCGACCTGAGCTTCACCGGCTTCCCCACCGTGGGCAGCGTGACCACCTACGACAGCACCTCCTTCTGCCCGGACTCCGCATCCACCGCAACCTCCATTGCTACCGGCCACAAGACTGAGAGCGGCGTCATCAACATGTGCCCCTGGACCCGCGATGTGCCCTATGAGACCATTGCCGAAAAGCTGCACGCCCAGAAGGGCTACAAGGTGGGCGTCATCTCCTCGGTCAACATCGACCACGCCACTCCCGCCGCCTTCTACGCCCATCAGAAGACCCGCAAGAACTACTACCAGATCGGCGTGGAGCTGGCAAACTCCGGCTTTGAATACTTTGCCGGCGGCGAGTTCCAGAAGGTGAACGGCGACGGCACCGGCCCCAACAACCACGAGGTGGCTGCTCAGGCAGGCTACAATGTGGTCACCACGCAGGCAGGCGCGGCTGCCCTGACCGCAGGCGCAGACAAGACCCTGATCATTGCCGAGAATCTGGCAGACGGCAAGGCCATGAACTACGCCATGGACGCCGCTGCAGGCGAGTGGCAGCTGACCGATTACGTCAAGAAGGGCATCGAGCTGCTGGAAAACCCCAAGGGTTTCTTCCTGATGACCGAGTCCGGCAAGATCGACTGGGCCTGCCACGCCAACGATGCCGCTGCTTCCATCCACGATGTGCTGGAGCTGAGCAACGCCGTGCAGGCAGCTGTGGAGTTCCAGAACAAGCACCCCAACGAGACCCTGATCCTTGTCACCGCCGACCACGAGACCGGCGGTATGGCCATCGGCTACAAGACCACCAACTACGACACCTTCCTGACCAATCTGGCCCACCAGAAGATGTCTTACGCAAAGTTTGATTCTACCTATGTGCAGAACTACATCGCCAACAAGACCCCCTTTGAAGCTGCCATGCAGGATGTGAAGGCAAACTTCGGTCTGACCCTGCCCACCGACCCGGATGCCGCCAGCGCCGGCAAGCTGCTGCTGACCGACTACGAGGTGCAGAACCTGCGCACCGCCTACGAGCGTACCCTGAAGGTCGGCTCTGCCAGCCAGAAGGAAATGTCTCAGCAGGACTACGAGCTGTACGGCACCTACATCCCCTTCAGCATGGCCATCTGCCATACCATCAACCATAAATCCGGCATGGACCACACCACCTACGCTCACACCGGTGCCATGGTGAACGTCTACGCCAACGGCGTGGGTGCGGAGAAGTTCGGCGGCGTGTTCGACAACACCGAGATCTTCCACAAGCTGGCCGACCTGACCAAGGTCAAGTAAAGCTTCACCAGACCGATCTTCCACATTTTTCCCGGATAAAATAAAACCTCCCCGCTCTGGAACCGCAGCGACTGCGGCCGGGCAGGGAGGTTTTGCGTTGATTATGCTGTTTGCCTTTGCGGCTCCGCCGGTGAAAAAACAAATCGGGAAAGTTCGCAGACTTTCCCGATTTGTAATTTGGAAAATGATTCCGCTGAATATGGCCAGAGCAAAGCGGAGGCCATTCAAAATTTAATTGTTGATCTCCGGGAAGCCCTCCAGCTTGCTGGTGCAGTGGGGGCAGCGCACCGCCTTGATGGAGATCTCGCTCTGGCAGTAGGGGCACACCTTGGTGGTGGGCTCTGCGGGAGCTTCCGGCTCAGCAGGCTTCTTGTGCAGGGAGTTGACGAACTTGATGACCACGAACAGCACGAATGCCACGATCAGGAAGTTGATGACGGCATTGATAAAGGAACCGATGCCGATCATCACATCGCCCACATGGATGCCGACGTCCGAGAAATCGGCGTTGAAAAACAGGCCGATGGCGGGGTTGATGATGTCGTTCACCAGTGAGTTGACGATGGCGGTAAAAGCACCGCCGATGACAACGCCGACTGCCATGTCCAGCACATTGCCGCGCATGGCAAAGGCCTTGAACTCTTCAAAAAACTTTTTGATGCCCTTGACTTCTTTTTCTGCCATAAGGAAATCCACTCCTTTACTCCCTTTGTGCCGCAAGGGAACGTATTTGCTTTTATGATAGCGGATTTTTGGCGTGATTGCAAGGGAAAATGACAGCCTCAGCCCGCTTTTGGCAAAAAATAAAACGGGAAAGCCCGCAGACTTTCCCGTTTTACAGTGATGAAACAGTTCTTACTTTTCCGGTGCAGTAAAAGCGATAGGGGTAGCACCTGCAGCGGCATCCACACTCAGCAGGGAGATGGGAGCGACCTCGTAGTGCAGGGTCTCAAAGCTCTGAGTCTGGCCGTCCTCGGTGGTGAACTCCAGAATGTAGGTCACGTCGGACTGCTTGTCAGCCTCCACGTCGCGGGTGATGACGATGTTCTCGCCGTCAGCCAGACCGTTCTCGCCGGCCAAATTGTCGCCCTTCTCGTCGCTGCCTGCATCGTACAGGTACAGCTCGGTGACGGTAGAACCGGTGGTGTTGTACACAGTGTACTCAGCGGTGGTGGGCTCAGCTGCTTCGCTGGAAGCAGCCTCAGAGCTTGCAGCCTCGGAAGAAGCGGCAGCAGAAGAAGCCACAGAAGAGGAAGCGGCGGTGGAGGATGCAGAAGAACCGCAGGCGGTCATGCCAACAGCCAGTGCTGCAGCGGCAGCAACGATCGCAATGTTCTTGAGTTTCATGTGAAATATACTCCTTTGAAATTTCTTCGTATTCAGATCAACCAACAGGGTGTGATGGATGATGAAGACGATTATACGGGAATTTCGACAAAAAATCAAGACGCCTATGTGCATTTTCGACGATGAAACAGGAACTGTTACCGATTTGACATGAAATTGGAACATTTTAACATGAGTTAACATGAAGCAAAGTTTTGCAGGAAAGGCCGCTTGCCGCTTCGTAAAAAAAAACAGCCCCATGCAGACTTTGGCCTGCACAGAGCTGTCTGGTCGGAAGGTTAAAGAAGGCGCAGTGCCCCAATGGCTTTACTTGGGCTGGCGGCCGATGTAAGCCAGAATGCCGCCGTCGGCGTACAGGATCTGGCCGTTCACAAAGTCGGAAGCGTGGCTTGCAAGGAACACGCAGGGGCCCACCATGTCGTCCGGCTCACCCCAGCGGCCTGCGGGGGTCTTGGCGGTGATGAACTGGTCGAAGGGGTGGCGGCTGCCGTCCGGCTGCACCTCCCGCAGGGGTGCGGTCTGGGCAGTGGCGATGTAGCCGGGGCCCATGCCGTTGCACTGGATGTTGTACTCACCGTACTCGGAAGCGATATTCTTGGTGAGCATCTTCAGTGCACCCTTGGCGGCGGCGTAGGCAGAGACGGTCTCGCGGCCCAGCTCGCTCATCATGGAGCAGATGTTGATGATCTTGCCCTCGCGCCTTTCCATCATGTCCGGCAGAACGGCCTTGGAGCAGTTGAAGGCACCGCCTACATGCACGTCGATGACCCGCATGAAGTCGGCGTGGCTCATCTCGATCATGGGCACCCGCTTCATCAGACCGGCGTTGTTCACCAGAATGTCCACAGGGCCCACCTCGGCCTTGATCTTTGCCACCATGGTGTTCACAGCGTCCTCGTCGGACACATCTGCCACATAGCCGTGGGCGTCGATGCCGACAGCCTTGTAGGCGGCAAGACCTTTCTCCAGACTTGCCTCGGAGGAGCAGTTGAAGCAGACGGTTGCACCGCACTGGGCCATGCCCTCGGCGATGGAGAAGCCGATGCCGTGGGCACCGCCGGTGATCAGAGCAACCTTGCCCTGCAGATTGAAAGCGGAAAGATCCATGATTTTCTCCTTCTCAAGTTAAATAACCCTCTCAGTCTGCTTCGCAGCCAGCTCCCCCGAAGGGGGAGCTTTTAGATACGTTGAGGAAAGATGGATAAAAACCTCGCCCTTCGGGAGAGGTGGCATCGCGCAGCAATGACGGAGAAGGTTCAAGTTAAATTTTTAGCAAAAAGCCCCGTACCGGTTACCCGGTACGGGGCTTTTGAATGGTGCTTTTTAGCGCAGGTCAGTGGTAGCGATGTTGTCCATGTCGTCAAACTCCATGTTCTCGCCGCCCATTGCCCAGATAAACGTATAGTTCGAGGTGCCTACGCCGCTGTGGATGCTCCAGGAGGGGCTGATGACAGCATCCTCGTTGTGCATCACGATGTGACGGGTCTGGGTAGGCTCGCCGCACATGTGGAACACCACCTGCCCCTCGGGCAGTTCAAAGTAGGTATAAATCTCCATGCGCCGCTCGTGGGTGTGGCTGGGCATCGTGTTCCAGTTGGAACCGGCGTCCAGTTCGGTCATACCCATGCTCAGCTGGCAGGTCTTCAGCACATCCGGGTGGATGAACTGGTTGATGGTGCGCTTGTTGCAGGTCTCGACGCTGCCCAGAGGACGGTGATTTGCATCAGCCATCTTGATCAGGCGGGTCTCGTAAGAGCAATGTGCGGGAGCGGACACCATGTAGAACTTGGCGGGATGCTCCGGGTCGGCGGAAGCAAAGGTGACTTCCTTGGTGCCCTTGGTGATGTACAGGCAGTCCTTGTAGCCCAGCTCGTACTTCACGCCGTCGGCCACCACGATGCCGGTGGAATCCTTGCCGATGTTGAACATGCCGATCTCGCGGCGCTCCAGAAAGTAGTGGGTACCGAAGTTTGCCCACACGTCGATGCCCTTGTCGATGGACACGGTCTCGTGCACCGGCATGCAGCCCAGCGTGACCATACGGTCCACATGGCTGTACACAGCAACGACCTCATCGGCCTTGTACAGGCCGGTGATGAGCATTTCGTCCCGCATTTCCTCAGTGGTATAGCGCTTGAAATCCTTCTGGTTGCAGGAGTAGCGGATATCCATTGTGGACTCCTTCCTGCAATTAGCGCTGGATACGGCCGGAACCGTCGCCGCCAGCCAGCTTCTCGACCTCGGACACGGTCATCATGTTGTAGTCGCCCTCGATGGAGTGCTTCAGAGCAGAAGCAGCAACAGCGAACTCAACAGCTTCCTGAGTGGTCTTGCCGGTCAGCAGGCTGTAGATCAGGCCGCCGCCGAAGGAGTCACCGCCGCCAACGCGGTCGATGATGTGCAGGTCGTACTTCTTGGAGAAGCAGTACTCATTGGAAGCAACGTCGTACAGCATAGCGCTCCAGCCGTTGTCGAAGGCGCTGTGGCTCTCACGCAGGGTGATAGCGACCTTCTCGAAGTGGAACTTGTCAGCCAGCTGCTTGGCAACGCTCTTGTAGCCCTCAGCATTCAGCTTGCCGCCGTAGATATCGGTAGCCTCGGCCTCGATGCCGAACACGTCCTTTGCGTCCTCCTCGTTGGAGATGCAGACGTCAACATACTGGCACAGGTCAGTCATGGCAGCGCGGGCCTGCTCACGGGTCCACAGCTTGCCGCGGTAGTTCAGGTCGCAGCTGATCTTCACGCCGTGTGCCTTAGCAGCCTTGCAGGCCTCGCGGCAGATCTCGACGACGTTCTCGCCCAGAGCCGGGGTGATGCCGGTGAAGTGGAACCAGTCCACGCCCTCGAAGATCTTATCCCAATCAAAGTCGGAGGGCTGAGCCAGCTGGATGGCGCTGTTGGCGCGGTCGTAGATGCAGACGGAACCACGCTGAGAAGCACCCTTCTCGTTGTAGTAGATGCCAACGCGATCGCCGCCGCGGGTGATCATGCTGGTGTCAACGCCGTAACGGCGCAGGCTGTTGACAGCGGCCTGACCGATTGCGTGTGCGGGGAGCTTGGTGACGAAGGCTGCGTCCAGACCGTAGTTGGCCAGAGAAACAGCAACGTTTGCCTCGCCGCCGCCGAAGGTGAACTCCAGGCTGTTAGCCTGAACGAAACGCTCGTAGTTGAACGGCTGCAGACGGACCATCAGTTCGCCAAAAGTAACAACTTTCATTGGGTATTCTCCTTTTATTTACAGGTGTTTATGACCTTCTGCTGCGGGGCATCCCCGGCGCAGCAGGGCTTTCACGGATAGGGGAGCCGGAGCTCAGGCCTGGACCAGATGGAATGCGAAGCCGCCGATCTCGTCTGCAAAGTAGCAGGCGATGGTCTTGCCGTTCTTCACGTTCTTGCTGTCCAGATCGAACTTCACGCCGCGCTGAGACAGGTGGTAGATGGCACGGTCGACGTTGTTGCAGCCGATGGCGATGTGGCCATTGGTGCCGCGGCCGGGCTTCTTCATGATCTCAAACTCCTTGTTGCCCACATAGATGCTGGAATTGCCGGGAGCGACCTTCATGTTCAGCAGGCTGCCGATGAGGTTTGCCATCTTCATGGCCTCTTCCTCGTTCTCGGTGTTGATGCCGACGTGCATCAGCTTCAGGCCCAGCATGGTGTCAACCGCTTCCTTGCTCTGAGCGGTGATCTTAGCCCAGTCGTGAGCCTTGATCACGTCGCTCTTGCACATCCAGGTGCCGCCGACAGCAAAGATCTGGTCGTAGCCCAGATAGTCGTTGACGTTCTTTGCGTTGACGCCGCCGGTGCACATCCAGCGTGCGCTCTTCAGGGCTGCGCCGATGTTCTTCAGCATGCCGACACCGCCGTTTGCCTCAGCGGGGAAGAACTTCAGGGCCTCGCAGCCCATGTTCATAGCCTGCTGCATCTCGCCTGCAGAGCAGGTGCCGGGCATCATGATACCGCCCTTGTCGATGACGTGCTTGCAGACCTCGGGGTCAAAGCCGGGAGCAACGATGAAGGATGCGCCTGCTGCCATTGCACGGTCAGCCTGCTCGGTGGTCAGGACAGTGCCTGCGCCCAACAGCATCTCGGGCATCTCCTCGTGGATCTTGCGGATGCAATCCTCAGCACATGCGGTGCGGAAGGTGACCTCAGCTGCGGGCAGACCGCCGTCAGCCAGAGCCTTGCACAGGGGCAGGGCTTCATCAACGCTGTTGAAAGCGATAACAGGGATAATGCCGATCTGATAGACCTTTTCTACGATGGGATTCATAAATGCATTTCTCCTTTTTGAATTTAACTTTCTCGGTGCGCGTGGGCTGCCGTTTGGGCATGGTACACCCATCGTGCGCTTGTAATATTAGTATAAACGACGGAAACAAGTTTGGTAATGCTCAACAAGCACAATGTTTTGCATAATAGCTTGTATACATTGCACAAAAATGACGAATGACCTGAAAAGCAGGGCCGTTTTGCCCCGGTTTGCCCCTGTTTACTCAGATGCCGAGCTTCCGGAACAGCTCTGCAACGCCGTCGTGATCGCAGTCGGCCTCGCTCACAAGGTCGCCCAGCGCCTTGATCTGGGGCATGCCGTTTGCCATCACGGCGGCAATGCCCGCCTTTTCCAGCATGGCGCGGTCGTTCTCGCTGTCGCCCACCGCCAGAGTATTCTCGTGGGGGATGCCCAGCCGGTCGGCCAGAGCCAGCAGGGCGCTGCCCTTGTCCACACCGGCAGCGGTCACTTCAATGTTGTCCGGCGAGCCCTGCACCACCTCCACGCCCGGGATGGCCTGAAATCCCGGCAGAGCGGCGGCGGTCTTTTCGATGCTGTCAAAGAACATGCACAGCTTCTCGATCTCGTGGGCGTGGCGGGACATCCAGCTCTCGATGCCGGGGATGACGGTAAAGCGGCCGTCGGTCAGGTTCTGCCGGGCCTCGGAGGAGAGAAAGTGGGTGGTGCGGGAGGCAAGCTTTGCGATGCCCTCCGGCGTTTTGATGGCAAGACCATCGCAGAACACGCTCAGTTCACCATCGTACTGCTGGAACAGGGCAAAGACCTCCCGCGCAGTCTCCGTCGGCATCAGACGGTGCAGCAGGCAGGCGGGCTCACTGGTATGGCGCTGGGCAGCATTGGAGTAGCGGCTGTACACGGCACCCATGGGGTCGTCGCCCAGATCCCACACGGCCGCACCGTTGGAGGTGATGGCATACCGGATGCCGGGCAGCTTTGCCACCACAGGCGGCAGGCTGGCCAGCGGACGGCCGGTGGCAGGCACCACGGCCACGCCGTGCGCCACAGCGCGGGCGATGGCTTCGCGGGTGGCAGGGGTGACTTCGTTGTTCCGGCTCAGCAGAGTGCCGTCCAGATCCAGCGCAACAAGGCGGACAGAGGGAAAACTTTGCAACATAAAGGCTCCTTTTATAATCGGTACAATTTCCACAGAAAAAAGCTCTCTGTCTATTTTATCGCACCGCATGGGTTTGCGCAAGATGGCGGGATGTGGTATAATCATACGTCAACACATTGAAATTATAGGAGAAATACCATGAATCGCAAGCAGCTGCGGGCCCGGTGCCGCCCGCATTTGTGGTTTCAGCTGTACTGGGTGGTGTACCTCATCTGGTTCTTCTGGCTGGACCTTACCATCACAGATCCCAAATACATCATCCACAGCAGGATCGACGACCGGATCCCCTTCAACGAGTGGTTCATCTTTCCGTATTGCAGCTGGTTTCTGCTGCTGGCCGGGGTGACGGCGCTGCTGTGGTGGTGCGACACCCAAAGCTATGATAAGCTCTGCCTGACCATGTTCTCGGGCATGACCTTCTGTCTGATCCTCTATATGCTGCTGCCCAACGGTCTGGACCTGCGCCCCACGGCAGAGGCGATAGGACGCAGCAACATTGCCATGAGCATCCTGAATCTGATCTGGAAGGCGGATGCATCGGTGAACGTGTGCCCGTCCATCCACTGCCAGAGCTCGGCCTGCATGGCGCTGGCCTTCACCAACAGCCGTCTGGCAAAGGACCGCCCGGCCCTGAAAGTGCTGGCATGGGTGTGGGCGGCGCTGATCTGCGCTTCCACGGTGTTCACCAAACAGCACTCCATCATAGATGTGGTGTGCGGTCTGGCCGTGGCCTTCGTGTGGGTGCCGGTGGTGTACCGCCCTGCAGGAAAATGACCAAAAGTCCCCGGCCGGGGGCTTTTCTTGCGCACGGGCGCGGACAAATGAACAAAACAGAGAAAAAAATGGGCGATTTTTAGTTGCCGTTACACTTGACAGCCGCCAGCAGGTTGGGTAATATGGTCTTACAACTTCAATACTAGTATATCAATTTTTCACCCTGAAGGGAGAGAGACCGTATGGCATCACTGAGTGCGCGCGAAATGGCCTACCAGACCCTCCGCAGCCGGATCATTACCATGGAGCTCAAGCCCGGCGACCCACTGAATGACCGTGAACTGGCAGAGGAGCTTGGCATCAGCCGCACCCCCATGCGGGAGGCACTGCTGATGCTCAATCTGGCCCGCATGGTGGACATCAAGCCCCAGAGCGGGACCCATGTGGCACCCATCAATCTGCGGCTGATGGAAATGGAGCAGTTTGCCCGCTTCACGCTGGAAAAGGAGATCCTGAACCGGCTGCGCGGCCATGTGACGCCCCAGCAGGAAGCGGAATACCGCAGGAACATCGAGGACTACCGCGTGCTGGAAGCAGATTTGACCCAGCCTGACCGTCCCACCCGGCTGCTGGAGCTGGACAATGCGTTCCACCGCAGATCCTTTGAGCTGATCGGGATGGCGGCGCACTATGACTACATGCTTGCCAGCCTGCAGCATGTGGAGCGCATCCGCAAGTTCAGCCTGCAGACCGAGGAGAACAAGTCGGTGTGCGCCACCCACACGGCAATCCTGGAAGCGCTGCTGCACGGCAGCCCGGACGATGTGAGTGAAGCACTGGAAAGCCACCTGAGCCGGTACAAGCAGTCGGTGGCGCAGGCACGCAGCATCCATCCGGAATACTTTATCGATGAATGACAAGCCGGGAGGGCCTGCTGCGAAGGCAGGCCCTCTTTTGTGCGAAAATATAAAATATTTGAATCACTTGAATCCAGTTATTGACCGAAACAGCGTTTTGCGGTAAAATCGGAGTACAACAGGGCATGGCATCATGCCGGTTCCCGATGCAGCGTGCCGGTGGGTACGGCTGCGTGATCCTTTGAAAGACAGGAGGTCTTATACGATGAAGGCCAAACGATTGATATCCTTTGTGCTGGCAGCGGCATTCATGCTCAGCGCAGCAGCAACACCGGTGTTCGCCGCCGCTGCACTGCCGCAGCAGACCGCAGCAGTGGAACAGGAAAACGGAATAGTGTCCATCCGGATCAAGGCTACGGGCAACCTTGTCTATGGTTCGGATTATAAACTGGAAGTGCAGACCACCCCTGCCGATACCCAGTATATCGGTGTCGTTGTGGGTATTGGCGGCGAGGCAAACGGCTATGTGACGCTGATGCTCTCAGATAAGATCCGCACCCTGCTCAAAATGATCCCCCTGCCGCGGGTGATGTCCAAGACGCCGGATCAGGTGGAAGAGTTCAATGTGTACAACTACCTCAAGCAGCTGATCGACGGCAACGACGTCGGCGTGCTGCTGCGGGTGGCCGATGAGGTCGTCTCGGTGATGGATGTGCTGCACTTCTATGTGCCCACCATCGATCAGGTGTCCAACGGCCTGCGTCTTGCACTGAACCTGATCCGCAAGTATCTGCCGGAGGGGGCATTCAGCCGCATTTATCTGGACGAGCAGCCGGTGGATTCCGGCAACTATGTGGCGGGTGCGCTGGCGCTGGAAAGCAGCGATATGAACACGGCAGGCTTTGCCATGTTCCGCATCAAGCCCAAGCGCGACGGTGTGCGCATGTACTGGGCCCAGCAGGCAGAACAGGCAATGACCGCCGAAGAGCTGGAAGCCTTCAACGAAGCAGCCGTGCTGGAGGTGGATGGTCAGGTGGTGCCCACCGACAAGATCCGCTATACCTATAAAAAACAGGGCTGGTTCACCGAGAGCACCAGCGAGCTGCCCACCAAGCCGGGCACCTATACGCAGACGGCAGAGATCGGCGGCAACTACAACTGCAGCAAGATCAGCCGCAATATCATCGTAAAGTAATGCTGTAACAAAAACAAGGCCCCGCACCTAAAAGGTGCGGGGCCTTGCTGTATCCTGCGGAAAAAATGGATCACATGCGGAACCGGAAGGCCCAGCCGCCGCAGCAGCAGTTGCACAACAGGTTCAGCAGGATCATGCTCCAGCACCACTGCATCAAGCCGCCGGGGCGTGCGTAGGTGGTCTGGGTGGTGCGGTAGGTCTGGCCGGGGTTCTGCATCCGGCGCAGGTGCATCTGGTATTCGGTGTTATTGGGGTCCAGCTGCACGGCGCGGCGGGCATCCTGCAGCGCATCGATGCGGTTGCCCAGCCCCTGATTGGCAAGGGAGGAAAGATAATACCACCGTGCATTGCGTCCGGTCATGCCGTCCAGCACCCGGCGGGCCTCCGCGTAGCGGCCATTGACCACAAAGTTGCGGGCGGCCTGCATTTCCGGGCTGTCGGAGCCGGAGTAGCTGGCGCCCTGCTGGCCGTAGCCCTGCTGCCCACCGAAGCCGAACCCGAAGCCGAACGGGTCGAAGCCGTCAAAACCATCAAAGCCGCCAAAACCGCCGTAACCATTCTGGTAGCCCTGCTGCTGATAGCTCTGCTGGCCGTAGCCCTGCTGGTAGCTGCCGTAGGGATTGCCGCCCTGAGGGCCGGTCTCGCCTTTGGTGATGGCGTCATAAGCCGCCTGCACCTCTTTGAAGTGCTCTTCGGCGGTGGGGTCGTTGGGGTTCAGGTCCGGGTGCCAGCGCTTGCATTTGGCGCGGTATGCTTTTTTGATCTCGTCATCGCTTGCGCCGCGCGAAACGCCCAGCACCTCATAGGGATCTCTCATGGATATACTTCCTCACGTCTCATTTCATGCAGCCGCCATTGCGGCATAACGTTTATAGTCTACCGTATTGCCGTGCAAAAATCAAGCAAAACCGCTCAAGACTGCCGGTTGCGGGCATCCTTTGCGGTCTTGCAGTTGTATTTGAGCCATACGCCGGAATACAGGATGTTGCGCAGCAGGTCTGCATCCTCTACACAGGGCAGACGCTCAAAGCTTCGGGCGCATTGTGCCAGCAGCAGCTCAAAGATCTCCTTCATTTCCTCTTCATAGCCGGGCTGGGTGCTCAGGCTTTTCAACGGATTGTAGGCACCTTTGCGCTGATCGCGTTTCAGGTCGTCGTAGGCATCCAGCAGGTAGATGAATTTGCCCAGATGGAAGCCGATGCTGCGCAGCTCCGGCGACCAGTGATCCTGCCTGTAATCGAACAGCTCAGCCATCAGCGTGCCAAAGCAGCCGGACACTGCGTCCAGATCCTCGCTGCCGGCGGCTTCGTATCCGGCCAGCCGGTCAAGGCAGGTGCGGATGGCGCTGCACTGACGGGGCCAGCGGCTCTCGGCGTCCTGTTTGCAGCCGGTAAGCAGCTTTTCGTAGCCGAGGCCCAGCAGGCTGTGGTCATCCTTCCATTTATCCTCAGCGTTGTAGTAGTGCAAAGCTACGCTCAGATCTGCACAGTAATCGGTGGGGGAGGCCGCCCGCCATTCCACACCGCCCAAGGGGTGGATGGGGCACCGGTCGTGCCCGGAAGAAACTTCGGTCTCGCCCTCGTACAGGCTGCACAGCAGCAGATTCAGAAAGGTGAGATCATAGCTCAGGGTAAAACGGCCCCGCAGGCCATGCAGTGCATCGATGCGGCGGCACAGCCCGCAGTAGGCGGTGCGGTAGCGCTTCTGCGCCTCGTCCGAAAGCGCAGCCTGATTGGGAACAACATAACCAAACATATCCGGTCAGCTCTTTTTGATGAACTGGGTGCCGCAGCGGGGGCAGGAGATCTGAATACGGCCCCGGCCCCGGGGTACGCGCAGCTTCTGGCGGCACTTGGGGCAGCGGTAGTAGTGGTAGATCTTACGGTTGGCCCACTGATCCTTCAGGGAACGGAACCTGCGGTCGATGCGGTCTTTCAGGGTGTAGTACTGGTAATTTTCCTCGGTGCGCTTGGAAATATTGCGGCTGAGAGAACGGTAGTAGCACAGGATCAGCAGAGCCAGACCCAGCCAGGTGAACAGGCTGAAGCGGGTGAGCAGCGAGAGCAGCAGCAGCACGATGGAGGCCATGCTCAGAAACTGGTTCAGGCCATCGGTGCCGTAGCGGCCGATCATAAACTGACGGAATTTTTCTTTCATAAGTCCTGCATCCTTTTATTTTGGAATCAAAGCGGAAAGCGGGATGTGCCCGCTGTTATTTTACATTTCTTAGGATACCAGCCAACCATGATGAAATTTTGAACAGAGTGCAAATCTATCATGAAGGGACGGAGATTAACCGTTCTCCCGGCTGCGGATGGTCAGGACGGCGTCGGTGTCCAGCGCACCCTCCATGCGGCAGTGCAGCACGGCCCGGCCCGCCTCGCCGGTGGTGGCAAGGTAGGTGCCCGCCATGCCGCCGCGCAGCGGCACCACGCTGGGGCCGATGATCTTCAACGGGCCGTCCACACGCAGCTGGACAGCCTCGCCGCAGTAGGGCAGCAGGTTGCCGTTCTGGTCGATGGCACGCAGGCTGACAGCCGCGCAGTCCCATGTGGGACCGTCGGTCAGGATGGGATTGTGCACGGTGCATTCCAGCCGGACGCTCTGCACCGGCTCCCGCACCACTGTGCCCACGACCCGGCCGTGCCAGACCGCCTCAAAGCGGTACACGGGGCTGGGGCTGCCCAGAATGCCGATGTATTTGCAGTACATGCGGGCCACTTCGTTCCAGCTCAGCCGCAGCGAGAGCATCCGCGCCTTGGAAAGCGGCGAAAGCTCCATGGCGCACCGGCGCATATCATTCAGGATGGCCGCAGCGGCCTGAGCGGAAGGCGAGTCCATGCCCTCGTACTTTTCCAGCAGAGAGCCTACAAAATCGTTGATCTCAATGGGCGGGTGCGGCATGGCGGCAAAGCGGCCGTGCCGGTCGGGCGAGAACGCGGCAATGTAATCGTTGCCGCGGTACAGCCGCACGCTTTCGGCATTGGTGAACACCCAGCAGGCCGTAGGCGCGCCGCCGGGCAGGTCGCCCAGCGTCATGCCGGAAGAGACCTCCAGCACGATGTCCGAAGGGGAACGCGGCGTTTTCTGGCTGGCGTACACGGCTGCGGAAAGCTTTGGGTTGCGGAACATGTCCAGCATGCCGTGGTAGCAGATGCGGTCGCCGCTGCCAAATTCCCGGTGGGTGTTGTAATCGGCCATGCACCAGCCAAAGCTGCCGGCCACGCCCTGCTGCGCGATAGAATCGTTCAGCACGGCGGCGGTGCGCAGCGCCTGCACCAGCCGATGGGTCTCGTCGTCAAAGGGTTTGGTAGGCATCTGCTGCCCGCCGAATTCGCTGATCAGATAGCCCTTGCGGGTGTCGGGAGTCACTGCGGCGCGGGCTTCACAGGCGGCACCGCGGCCCCGGCAGGAGTAGTCGTTGTAGGCGTACACATCTTCCAGAAGCTGGCTTTTGCGGTGGTTCCGTGCACCTGCCGTGGGGCGGGTGGGGTCCAGCCGGTGGATGGCCTCGTTGGTACGCTTATAGAAAGCTTCGTCGTCGCCGCTGCCGTTCACCCGGGCACCCCACAGAAAAATGCTGGGATGGTTGCGGCACTGGCACACCATTTCGCGGCAGTTCTGCAGGGCTTGCGCCTTCCAGCTCTCATCGCCGATGTACCGCCAGCCGGGCATTTCGGTAAACACCAGCAGGCCAAGCTCATCGCAGGCGTCCAGAAATGCAGGGCTCTGGGGGTAGTGGCTGGTACGCACTGCGTTGCAGCCCAGATCTTTTTTCAGGATCTGAGCGTCCAGCCGTTGGATGCTGTCCGGCATGGCATAGCCCTGATAGGCAAAGCTCTGGTGGCGGTTCAGACCGCGCAGCTCCACCCGCTGGCCGTTCAGATACAGCCCGCCTGCCACGAACTGCACGGTGCGGAAGCCAAACCGCACCGTCTTTTCGTCCAGCACGCGGTCCGGCAGACCGGCAGAGCCGGGACGGATCAGCTGCACCGTGAGGGTGTACAGGGTGGGATGCTCGATGCTCCACGGATGCACGCCGTTCAGCACACCGGTGATGGGCAGCGAAAGCTCGCCGCTGTAGGCGGCGCGGCTGCCGGAGGGGCTGCGGATCTCGGCCTGCAGGGTGCAGCCCACGGTCTCGCCCACGGTGGAGGTGTAGATGCGGAAATCGCCCTCGGCCTTTGCCTCAATGAACACATCCCGCAGGTAAGCAGGCTCCTTGATGTCCAGACTGACAGCACGGTAGATGCCGCCGTAGGTCAGATAATCAATCTGCCCGCCGAAGGGGGGGATGTTCAGATCCTCGCGGCTGTCGCAGCGCACGGCCACCACGTTTTTCTGGCCAAAGTGCAGTGCACCGGTCAGATCCACCGTAAAGGCAGTGTAGCCGCAGCCGTGGTGGAACAGCCGCCGCCCGTTGCAGAACACAGTGGCGTCGTGGGCAATGGCACCGAAGGTGAGCAGCACGGTGCGGCCCTCCCACTCTCTGGGCGCAAAAAATTCCCGCCGGTAGCCGCACAGACACTGATATTCATTTTCACTGCAATAGTTGTAGGGCAGCACCCGCACGGTATGGGGGATGCGCACCGGCTCCAGTTCCAGCCCGCATTCCGGCCGCACCAGTGCCGGGTCGAACCGGGGCGTGAACAGCCAGCCTTCGTTCCAATCGTAGTGTTCCATAGCAGCGCTCCATCTGATAAAATCACTTTACATCTTATAGTAACATAAAGATATGAACGAAAAAAGATACGGAAGGCGCTTTGGAAAGGATTTTTAGTCGTTTCAGCACAAAAAGCGGGAGAGTGCAAACAAAAACTGCGTTCCGTGCAGGCCCTGCTGTCTTTTCTGCATAAAAAAGCACACCGGGAAGCTCTGCGGAACTTCCCGATGTGCAAACTGCGGAAAAACGTTTTCTTACCGGATAAAGTTGGTCATGGGCCGCTTGGGGTTCTGCGGGTGCTCAATACCGGCGGCTTTTCCGGCTTCGATGCAGTGCAGCAGCCAGGCCATGTTGCGGCCCAGCTCCTGCATCACGGCACAGCCCTCGGCGTCCTGCAGGACCTGCTCGGCGTTGGAGCCATGCACCATGGCCCAGTAGGAGCCGTTCACCAGCGGCATGTGGAAGAACTGCGGGTACTTTACCAGCTGGTCCAGCGTGGTGGTGGTACCGGCGCGGCGTGCAGAGCAGCAGATGGCGGCAGGCTTGTAGGCCAGATATCTGCCGCCTGCGTAGGCAAGGCGGTCCATGAAGCTGGTCATGTTGCCGGTAGCGGATGCATAGTGCACCGGGCTGCCGAACACAAAGCCGTCGGCGGTCTTGGCCTTCTCAATGGCTTCGTTAACCACGCCGCCGAACACGCAGCCATTGCCTGCGGCGCAGCCGCCGCAGCCGATGCAGCCGCCTACGGGCTTGCCGCCGACATGCAGGATCTCGGTGTCCACACCGGCGTCGTTCAGTTCCTTTGCGATGAGGGAAAGGGCGGTATAGGTGCAGCCCTTTTCGTGGGGGCTGCCGTTGATGAGCAGAACTTTCATACAGATACTCTCCTTTTGGTGTCCAGAATGCGCCGCAAAAGCCCGGCGCTGCCGATTTTATTGTAGCACAAACCGACAGATGGCGCAACGCGCGGCTCTTGACAAGAATATGCAGTTGGGTGATAATAAAGTGATACAAAAATGTGTTTGCAGCTGCATCTTCCGGCTGCAAGGAGGAGGAAAGAGAACATGCGCGTGATCGCAGGAGAAGCCCGGGGCCGCAGTCTGGAGGCCCTGCCGGGAACAGATGTGACCCGGCCCACCCTTTCGCAGGTAAAAGAGGCGATGTTCAGCATCGTCCAGTTCGACCTGCCCGGCGCGCGGGTGCTGGACCTGTATGCGGGCAGCGGCCAGCTTGGCATTGAAGCACTGAGCCGCGGCGCGGCGCGCTGCGTGTTTCTGGACGAGAACCGCGAGGCAGTGAATATCATCATGCGCAACTGCAAGGCCTGCGGCGTGTTCGACCGCAGCCGCGTCAATATCGGCGAGGCTGCACGGTATCTTTCCGCCTGCCGGGAGCAGTTCGACATCGTACTGCTGGACCCGCCCTTCCGCAATGGTACGCTGGAAAAGATCCTGCCGGCGGTGGACAAATGCACCGCACCCGGCGGCATCGTGCTGTGCGAGAGCGAGACGGGCATCGTGCTGCCGGCCGAGGCAGGCGGCCTGACCCTGCGCAAGCAGTACAAGTACGGCAGAGTGCTGCTGTGGAAGTACACAAAGCCCATGCAGCCGGCCGGTGATGAGCAGAAGGGAGAAGCACTATGAACGTGAACGAACTTTTGGATACCATTGAGGATACACTGGAGGAAGGCGCAAATGTCCCTCTGTCCGGCGGCAAGAAGATCGTGGACGTGGAGCAGATCCGTGATCTGCTGGACGAGATCCGCGCAAACCTGCCCGGTGAGCTGCGGCAGGCCCAGCAGATCGTGAACGATCGCGCCCAGATCGTGGAAACGGCCAACGCGCAGGCACAGGTCATCGTGAAAAAGGCGGAGGAAAGAGCCCGCATCCTGACCAGCGAGGCGGAGATCGTGAAGGCGGCGCAGCAGCGTGCCGCGGAGATCACCACCGCAGCCCAGAATGAGGTGCGCACCCTGCGCCAGACCGTGACGGACTACTGCGACAATATGCTCCGCAACACCGAGGAGACCATGGTGGAAAATGCGGCACAGGTGAAAAATGTGCGGGCAAATCTGCGCCAGAATGCCAAGAAAAACGGATAAACTGCGGCTGCATGATGTGACACCGCAGCAAAAGCGCAGGACAGCCGGCAGAGAGACTCTGCTCCCACAAGCTCACACACAAATTACACATCCCCGGAATAACAAAGTCCCTGCAGGCAAAAATGACGGCTGGCAGGGGCTTTTTTTGTTACATTTTGCAGATAAAACGGAAACGGAAACCCTTGCATTCAAGGGCTTGATTTGCTACAATAAAGTTGTGTCATCGGGTGAAAGCGTGTACTGCGTGCACAGCCCTCTGATGCACAAAGCCATGAACGAAGAAAGGAGGCCGTACCGATGGAACTTGAAACACAAGCAGCCTTTGACCCGGCCTCGTTTGAGCATATCCCGGTCCTGCTGAACGAGTGTCTGGAGGGTCTTGCCATCGACCCGGCTGGCACTTACCTTGACGGAACGGCGGGCGGCGCGGGACATTCCCGCCAGATCGCCCTGCGATTGGATGCGGCAAAGGGCGGACGCCTGATCTCGCTGGATCAGGACCCGGATGCCGTGCAGACCGCGCGTTCCCGTCTGGCGGGCCTGCCCGCTACGGTGGTGCAGATCAACTTCCGCTATGCGGGACAAGCTCTGGAAAGCCTTGGCATCGACAAGATCAACGGCGCACTGCTGGATCTTGGCGTTTCCAGCCATCAGCTGGACGATGCAGCCCGGGGATTTTCCTACCGGGCAGATGCACCGCTGGACATGCGGATGAGCCAGCAGGGCGAGACGGCGGCAGACCTTGTGAACACCGAGAGCCGCGAAGAGCTGGCGCGCATCCTGCGGGATTACGGCGAGGAGCCTTTTGCATGGCAGATCGCAGGCAGGATCGTGGAAGCAAGAGAAAACGCTCCCATTGAAACGACCCTGCAGCTGGCAGACATCGTGGCCAGCGCCATGCCGCCGGCAGAACGCCGCAAGAACAAGAACCCATCCCGCCGCACCTTTCAGGCGCTGCGCATTGCAGTGAACCATGAACTGGATGCGCTGGAAGAAGGGCTGGATACCATTTTTGATCACCTTGCGCCGGGCGGCCGGCTGTGTGTGATCACCTTCCACTCGCTGGAGGACAGGCTGGTGAAGAACAAATTCCGCCGCTGGTCCACAGCCTGTACCTGCCCGCCGGAGTTTCCGGTGTGCGTGTGCGGGGGCAAGGCAAAAGCAAAGCTTGTCACCCGCAAGCCCATTGAGGCAAACAGTCAGGAACTGGAGGAGAACCGGCGCAGCCGTTCCGCCCACCTGAGAGTTTTGGAAAAATGCTGAACAGAATACCTGTTTTGTGAGGAGGAGAGCAAGCCATGGGTCAGGCAGCATATGATTATAACGCAGTGCGGCGCAGAAAAGCCCCGCAGACACAGCGCAAGGCGAACCTGCGTGTTGCAAAGGGCGGCAAGCGCCGTCTTACGCCGCTGCAGGCAGCGGTGCACAATGCCATGAATCTGGTGGCAGCTGCGCTGCTGGTGGGCTTTGCCATCAGCCTGCTGTGGAGCGAATCCCAGCTGGTGGAGCTGAACGATCAGATCCAGGATGCAAAGGCACAGCTGGTGAGCGAGCAGAGCCAGTATACTTATTACAACAGCACCCTGAACAGCAAGACCAATATCACCAGCGTGGAGGAAACCGCCGGGCGTCTGGGCCTGATGAAGATCGACCAGAGCCAGATCACCTACATCCGTCTGGGCGAGAGCGATACGCTGGAGCGTACCCAGTCCGCTGTGCGGCAGTGGACTGACTTTATCTATAACGGAGCAGTGAACATTCTTGGCACCATAAGGTGAATCAGGTACGGGAAAGCGTGCGGCAGCGCACGCTTTTTCGGTTTTATGCCCCCTTTGCAAAAAAAACTTCAAATCCAATAAAAGTGCGGCGGGAAGCAGAAACTGCCTTTTGCCGCAGGAGCATACCATGCCAAAATTTATCCGAAAGATCACCAAAAAAATAAAAGGGCCATGGCCGGATACCGGTGCCGGTGCCCGCATGAACCCCAAGATCAGCCTGCTCTGCGGCAGTCTGGCCCTTGCGATCATGGGGCTTGCGGCCATCCGTGTGACCTACAGCCTGTATAACATCCAGATCCGGAACGGCGAGACTTATCGTCAGCTGGCGGCAAAGCAGCAGCTGCTGGATACCACCATCAAGGCGACCCGCGGCGAGATCTATGATACCTCCGGCATCACGCTGGCTTCCACCAGTGTGGTGTGGACCATCTGGGCCGATCCGGACAACAGCAAGATCCTGTACACCTCCACCGGCGAGGAGGACAACGAGGTGCGCACGCTGGACCCTGCCATGTGCGCCGAGGTGAGCCGGGAGCTGACCCTGCGTCTGCTCTCCGGCGACGGTGAGAGTCTGGACGCGGTGGACACCTCGTCGGAGACGTACCAGACCCAATACCAGAAGGTCTACGATGCACTTTCCAAAACCGACACCAGATATCAGGTGCTGGCCACCAAGGTGAACAACGCCGTCAAGCTGTCCATTGAATCGTATGTTTCGCAGTTCAATAAGGCGCACAAGCGTGCCAATGGCACATCCCGCAAGGGAAATATCTCGGTGGGCAGCGAGAAGAGCTTTCAGCGCAATTATCCCTACGGGGCATTTGCGGCGGCGGTGCTGGGCTTTACGGATGCCGACGGCATCGGCACCTACGGACTGGAAAAATCCTATCAGTCCACATTGGCCGGTGTGGACGGCCGCACCATCACCAAGCGCAACGCCTACAACAATGCCATTGCGGACGAGAATGCCACCACCTTTGCCGCCAAGGACGGCAGCAATCTGGTGCTTTCGCTGGATGTGAACGTGCAGGAGATCGTGGAGCGGTATCTGAACGAAGCCATTGCAGCCAACACAGTGGAGAACCGCGGCGCGGCTATCGTGATGAATGTCAAGACCGGTGCCATTCTGGCAATGGCCTCCAAGCCGGACTTTGACCCCAATGATCCGCTGGATTACAGTGCCAATCTGGATTATCTCAACGAGCTGGTGCACGCAGAGCCGGAGCTGTACGGCATCTACAAAAAGGATGAAAACGGCAACGAGCTCAAGGACGCAAACGGCAACCGCATTCTGGACGAGGAAGCGGATTATTCCGGCTACTTCCGGGATATCCAGTGGAAGAACAAGACCATCACCGAGCTGTATTACCCCGGAAGCGTGTTCAAGGTGATCACCTCGGCCATGGGCGTGGATTCCGGTCTGGCGAATATCAACACCACCTTTACCTGCGCCGGTGCCTACGGCGTGGCCAAGGAGACCTACCACTGTGCAGGCCACAAGGCCCACGGCACCATCAATCTGGCCGATGCCCTGCGCCAGAGCTGCAATATCTATTACATCCAGCTGGGCCAGAGGATTGGATCTCAGACGTTCTACAATTACTTTGACGCCTTTGGCTTCACCGACCGCACGGGCGTGGACCTGCCCAGCGAGACCGGTTTTATGCAGTACTACAAGGGCAGCCAGCTGGGCGAAGTGCAGCTGGCATCCTCGGCCTTTGGTCAGGCCATGGCGATCACCCCGCTGCAGATGTGCACTGCGGTGGCAGCAGCGGTCAACGGCGGCTATCTGGTCACGCCCCATGTCGTGGATAAGATCACCGATGCCAACGGCAATGTCATTGAGGAGATCGGCGCCAATGTCCGCCGTCAGGTGGTCAGCGAGAGCACCAGCAACGTGATCCGCCAGATCATGGAATATGAGGTGGGCGCCGGTACCGGCGGCGGCAAGTACGCCTATGTGTCCGGCTACCGCATCGGCGGCAAGTCCGGCACTTCCGAACAGCTGAACATGGACCGCCGCGCTGATGGCGACTACAAGAAGGTGGCATCCTTTGCCGCCGTGCTGCCCGCCGACGACCCGGAGATCATCGTCTATGTGATGCTGGATGACCCCAACAACGCCAGAACGGACTATTCGTCCCTGCTGGCGGCTCCCGTTGTGGGCAACATCATCAGCGAGATCGCGCCGTACCTTGGCATTGCCACCGACGGCGAGGACCGCAGTCAGACGGTGGTCACGGTGCCGAATCTGGTGGGCACCGAGTGGAGCAGCGCACAGGTGCAGCTGAACATCAAGGGCCTCAAGCATCAGCTGGCCGAAAGCACAGCCAGTCAGGCGGCGGCAGCTGTTACCTACCAGTACCCCCATGCAGGTGCAAAGGTGGCCTATGGCACCACCGTGTATCTGTATACCGATACCTACGAGGGCAGCCATACCGAGGTGCCGGATGTGACCGGCAAGAGCGCGGACTTTGCCCGCCAGATGCTGTCCGCTGCCGGACTGAACTGCGTGGTAGAGGGGAATACAGGCGGCACGGTGCAGGCGCAGAGCGCGGAGCCCGGCTCCAGCGTGCAGCGCGGCACCATCGTGACCATTACCTGTGGATAAATAACAAGAGGCGCTTACGCGCCAGCTCTCCCGAAGGGCGAGCTTTACGAGTGGGTACGGTAAAGTGAATCTTCTGAAGAACTGCACTTTATCGTAAGATGCAAAAGAGCTCCCCTTTTCGGGGGAGCTGTCAATGCCGCAGGCATTGACTGAGAGGGTTTTACAAGATAAAAGAGAGGGGAAAGAACCAATGGAAAAAATTTCTGCAAGCAAGCTTCTGGCAGGGCTGGTGCCCGCGGGTTCCATCCCGGAAGAGGTACAGGTGGAGT
The DNA here is from genome assembly GCF_048323735.1 of Faecalibacterium sp. 3. Lineage (NCBI taxonomy): Bacteria > Bacillati > Bacillota > Clostridia > Eubacteriales > Oscillospiraceae > Faecalibacterium > Faecalibacterium sp. 3. The sequence continues at coordinate 207,313 of NZ_JBLWFN010000001.1, read as the reverse complement.
CTGTGACCACCGACAGCCGCGAGGTGCGGCCCGGCTGCATCTTTGTGGCCTTCCCGGGCGAAAAATTTGACGGCCACGACTTTGCGGCAAAGGCACTGGAAAACGGCGCTGTTTACGTGGTGGTGAACCACCCGGTGGAGGGCGTCCCTGCGGAGAAGGCCATCCTCTGCCCGGACAGCTACCACGCGATGATGGTGATGGGTGCCAACTACCGCAGCCAGTATCACCCCAAGATGGTGGGTGTGACCGGCAGCGTGGGCAAGACCACCACCAAGCAGATGACCTATGCGGCCCTTGCCGGTTTTGGCGAGACCATCAAGACCGAGGGCAACCAGAACAATGAGCTGGGCATGCCCCGCACCCTGATGCGCATTGGCAGCAGCACCGAGTATGCAGTCATTGAAATGGGCATGAGCCATGCGGGCGAGATCGACCGTCTGGCCCGTGCCGCCCGTCCGGATGTGGGCATCATCACCTGCATCGGCGTGTCCCACATCGGGAATCTGGGCAGTCAGGAGAACATCTGCAAGGCAAAGCTGGAGATCTGCGCCGGCCTGCCCGAGGGCGCACCGCTGGTGCTGAACTATGACGATCCCTTCCTGCGCAAGGCAAAGCTGCCGGAGCATGTGCGCCCGGTGTGGTTCAGCCTGACGGATGAGAATGCGGACGTGTGTGCGCTGTCCATCCGGCAGGAGACTGACGGCATGAGCTTTGTGCTGGAAGATCAGGAAGAGGGCACCTTTGTGGTGCGGATCCCGGCCATGGGCAGGCACAATGTTGCCAATGCACTGGCTGCTTACTGTGCCGCCACCCGTCTGGGCTGCGACCCGCACGGCGTCATCAAGGGCCTTTCCAATTTTGAGCAGACCGGCCGTCGCCAGAAGGTGGTGCACAGCAAGGGCGTTACTGTCATTGAGGACTGCTACAATGCAAACCCCGACAGCATGAAGGCTGCCCTTGCCATGTTCAGGGAGTTTCCCTGCAAGCGCCGCTTTGCCCTGCTGGGCGATATGCTGGAACTGGGCGAGCTTTCCCGCGAAGCCCATGAGGAGCTGGGCCGTCTGGCCGCAGAGAGCGATCTGTACTGCCTTGTGACCTACGGCGAAAATGCAAAGCGCACCGCTGTGGTGGCTGCGGCCAAGGGGGTCAAGACCCTGCATGCAGACAGCTACCGCGAAGCCGCGGACGCTCTGCTGGACCGCATGGAGCCCGGCGATGCACTGCTGGTGAAGGCCAGCCACGGCATGGCTCTGGAAAAGGTGCTGGAAATTTTCTACGCAGAGCAGAAAGATGCCGAAGAATAACATTCCGGCATGAATTTGGAGACTGAAAAATGATTCGTTTCGCCTTGATCGCCGCGTCGGTGCTGGGTTTTGCACTGACGGCGGCGCTCGGCAATCTGATGGTGCCGCTGCTGCGGGAGCTGCAGCGCACGATGCGCGGCGCGCAGCCGGAACGGGAGATCGACCAGAAGGAACCGGAAGAGCCTGTGCCCACGATCGGCGGGCTGTGCCTGATGGTGGGCACGCTGGCTGCAGTGGGTGCTGGCTGGCTGGCGGCATGTGCCGCACAGCCCTCCCTGCTTGGCAGCGACCGGCAGATGATGTCCCGGCTGCTCATTGCGCTGCTGGGCACGTTTGCCTTTGGTGCTGTGGGCGTGGCAGATGACCTTGCGTGCATCCGCAGCCGTTCGGCGCTGGGCATGCGCCGTGCACCGCGCCTTGCGCTGGAAGCGGCTGCTGCGGCTCTGGTGCTGGGACTGCTTGCCCTGAGCGGCTGCCTGCCTGCCGGGCTCGTCCTGCCGGGAGCAGGCTATATCCGGTTTGCTCCGGCACCGTTGCTGTGGGGTGCACTGCTGGTGGCGCTGGCCGAAGCGGCCCGCGTGGCCGACGGCGCGGACGGCACGGTGTGCGGCACGGCCTTTGTGGCCATGCTGGGCCTGATGATGCTGGAAACGCAGCTGGGATGGTTCCCGCTGGCGGTGTTCCCGGCAGCACTGGCCGGAGCACTGATGGCTTTTCTGCTGTGGGATTTCCCGCCGGCAAAGCTGCACCCCGGCAAATGCGGGTGTCTGTTTGCGGCGGGAGCCATCGGCTGCATCCCGCTGTGCATCGGCTATGCAGAGCTCAGCGTCCCGCTGGCGCTGCCCTTCTGGCTGGAAGGCGGCATGGTGGCGCTGCAGATCCTGTTTTACCGCCGCCGGGGCAGGCCGCTGTTCGCGGCTGCGCCGCTGCATCGCTGGCTGGAAAAGCGCGGCCTGAGCGCGGTGAATGTTTTTTACAGCCTGTGCGCCCTGAGCGTGTGCGGGCTGGCGCTGGCCGTGCGTCTGGCACGCTGGGCCTGAGCGCTTTATTCTGAAAAAACGAGGGGGAAGGGCAATGGAAGCCGCCCGCAGACAATACAGACAAAAAGAGACGACATGGGCCCCGCCGCTGCAGCGGGACCCGGGGCCGTGGAGCCGGCTGGTGATCAACTGGATGGCAACACTGGCGGTCATTATGGCGTTTGGCCTTGTGATGCTGTACAGCGCAAGCTACACCACCGGCTACCTGCGCATGGGCGACAGCCTGCACTACATCAAGCAGCAGATCCTCTGCATGGCCATTGGCATCGGATGCATGGCAGCCATGAGCTATGTGGATCACCGCTTTCTGCGCTGGGCATGCAAGCCGTGTTACTGGATCGTGCTGCTCATGCTGGCAGCTACGCTGGCCTTTCCGCCGCTGAACGGCTGCCGCCGCTGGATCCGTCTGGGAGGACTGACCCTGCAGACCTCTGAGGTGGCTAAGTTTGAGATGATCCTGCTCACGGCGCATCTGGCGTCCAGTGCGCCGCAGATCGGGCGGTTCCGTCCGTCCCTGAAAGAAAAGGTCCGGCTGAAGGACTGGCTGTTCATCCGCATCGTGCGGCAGATCATCCTGCCGGTGCTGCCGCTGGTACCGGTGCTGGTGCTGCTGATCATGGAACCGCACATGTCCGGCATCCTGCTGACCACCGCCATTGTGGGCACCATCCTGATGATGAGCGGCAGCGGCGGGATCATTACATGGGCAGGAGCAGGCACCGCGGCGCTGCTGCTGGAAACGCTGCTGACTCATGTGAACTCGATTGAGTACCTGCAAAAACGCCTGAAAACATGGTCGGACGATCTGGAAAAACTGAACCCCCAGACCAAACAGAGCCTGTATGCCATTGGCTCCGGCGGCCTGAAGGGCCTTGGCCTTGGCAACAGCGTGGAAAAGCAGCTCTGGCTGCCGGAGAGCACCAACGACTTTATCTTCAGCGTGGTATGTGAGGAGCTGGGCTTCATCGGGGCCACGCTCATTATCGTGCTGTTTATCCTGTTCATCGTGCAGGGCCTGCTGATCGCCTACAAGGCCGAGAATCAGTTCTGCACCATGGTGGGCATCGGCATTATGGCACAGATCGCATGGCAGGTGTTCTGCAACATCGCCGTTGTCACCAATACCATCCCGAACACCGGCATCAGCCTGCCCTTCTTTTCGTCCGGCGGCACCAGCCTGATCCTGCTGCTGGCAGAAATGGGCGTGATGGTGAACATTGGGCGCAATGGAGAACGAGCGGCCCAGCAGCGGGCTGCAGACCACGCCCGGCGGGAGGCAGAACGTGCGGCGCAGGAGGCCGAACGGGCCAGCAGGACCATCAATCTGGAGGATGCCCGCCGTGCACAGAACGGGAAATGAGAGGCTCCGGGCAAAGGCCGGACACATATAGGAGGAGATCAGTATGCGAGTTCTTATCGCTGCCGGCGGCACTGCCGGCCATATCAACCCGGCACTTGCCATTGCAGGTGCCATCAAAAAGGCAGATCCTTCTGCCGAGATCCACTTTGCCGGCCGCAGGGAGGGCATGGAGTACCGTCTGGTGGGTCAGGCAGGCTATCCGTTCCACCACATCGAGATCACCGGTTTCCAGCGCAGACTGTCGCTGAACAACATCAGGCGCAACATCGTCACCCTGTGGAATCTGGCCCTTTCCGGCCCCAAGGCAAAGAAGATCATGAAAGAAGTCCGGCCCGATCTCGTGATCGGCTGCGGCGGCTATGTGTCCGGCCCGGTGGTGCGCTGTGCTGCCAAAATGGGCATCCATACCGCTATCCATGAACAGAACGCCTTTCCGGGCGTGACCAATAAGCTGCTGGCACCGGATGTGGACATCGTGTTCGCCGCTGTGCCCGCCGCTGTGGAAAAGCTGGGAGCACCCGATAAGACCATCGTGGTGGGCAACCCGGTGCGCCCGGAGGTGTTCACAAAGGCAAAGGAGCGGGACGCCATCCGTGCCGAGCTTGGCGCAGGCGACCGCACCGTGGTGCTTTCCTTCGGCGGCAGTCTGGGCGCACGCCGCGTCAATGAGGTGGTGGCCGACCTGTGCGCATGGGAGCAGCAGGAGCACAAGCCGGTGCTGCATCTGCATGCCACCGGTCAGTACGGCGTACAGCTGTTCAAGGATCTGGAAAAGGAAAAGAACTTTGCCGAGGGCAGCAGCCTTGTGGTGAAGGAATACATCAACAACATGCCGGAGCTGCTGGCAGCGGCAGACCTTGTCATCAGCCGTGCCGGTGCGCTGACGCTGGCCGAGCTGGAGGCCGTGGGCCGCGCTGCCGTGCTCATCCCCAGCCCCAATGTGGCAGAGAACCATCAGTATTTCAACGCGATGGAGCTGCAGAAGGCTGGTGCCGCCGTGGTCATTGAGGAAAAAGACCTGACAGGCGAAAAGCTGGTGGGCACCGTCGCTGATCTGCTGGCACAGCCCGGTAAGCTGGCCGAAATGGGCAGAAATGCCCGCAGCCTGTCGGTAGACGACAGTCTGGACCGCATTGCCGCTGCCCTGATGAAACTGGTGCAGAAGCACTGACGAGGAAAAAAACGGAAAGGAGGTGCACGCCATGCAGCGATCCGGTGGAAACAACGGCAATATCTACGATCTGCGGAAGGATCTGCAGCGTCCTCAGGCACCTTCACAGAAAAAGGAGACCTCCGGCAGCACCGACAGCCGCTATGGCTTTAATGGTGAGCCGCTGAGCTTTGCGCCGGACCGGACGTCCAACGGCGCCGTCCGGCGGACCCGGACGGACAACAGCATCGAGTTTCCCACCCAGCCGCGCCGCACAGCCCAGAGCAGTGCCCCGCGCACCCGCAGTCAGGGCCAGAACCGCAGCGCACCGCGTTCCCGCCCTGCGTCTGCAGGCCGGAACAGCTCCGGCACAGCCCGCAGGCCCCAGCAGCGCAGGCCCCAGAGCCAGCAGACCGGGCAGGCGGCAGACAGAGCCTCCCGCCAGCGCTACAAAAATCAGCGCCTGCGCCCGGCGCAGCAACAGCAGGTCCGGGACCCGGTGCGGCGGGAAAAACGCAAGAAACGCCGCCTGACCCGCGCCGCGCTGAAACGGCGGCGGATGATGCGGCGTCTGATGGCCTTTGTGACCCTGCTGGCTGTGATCGCCGCCGGCGTTTACCTGACCATGACCATGCTGTTCAAGATCGGCACCATTCAGGTGCAGACGGAGGATGGCACCGTGGTGCAGGAAGCGGGCGGCTATTCCAGCAGCGAGATCATTCAGGCGCTGGGTGTAGCGCCGGAGGAAAATATCTTCAGCTTTGACCCCGGCGAAAAGGAGGCGGCGCTGGAACGCCAATTCCCTCTGCTGGAATCCATCAGGGTGGTGCGGGATTATCCCAACACGGTGGTGGTGCAGGTGACGGAAGCAGTGCCTGCCTACGCCATGCAGACCCAAAGCGGGTGGCTGACCCTCTCGGATCAGTTCAAGATCCTGGCCTGCGGGTCGGCCCAGCCGGAGGGACTCAAGACCCTGTACGGCGGTGAGACGAAAACGACTGCCCCCGGCGAGCAGCTGAGCTTTGCGGCAGAGGATGCCGCCGACAGCACGGCAGCGTCGGACAGCGCAGCGGCCAGCAGCCCGGAGGAAGCGGACAAAAAGATGGAGACCCTGACGGCGCTGCAGGCAAAGCTGGAGGAATATGAACTGCTGGATGATGTGACCCGCATGGAATTTGCGGACACCGATCAGGTGGCATTTTTGTATCAGGATCGGGTCAGCGTGCTGCTTGGCACCCTGAACGATCTGGATTATAAGCTGGACCGCGCACGCTATGTGCTGACCAATGCCGACGGTAAGGGCTGTGCCCCTACCGACACCGGCAGACTGGATTTCAGCCATGTGAGCGCAGGCAGCACCCGCAAAATTTATTTTGCACAGGGAGAGCCGACCCTGCCCTCCGGCTATGTGGTGCCGGAACCGGAGGAACCGGCCCAGACCGAGGAACCGTCTGCCGATGATACCACGGCAGACGGCGCAGAGGATGCCGCAGCCCAGCCTGCGGGCGATACGGCTGCAGCGGAGGAAACGCCGCTGACCGACCCCGCCCGCATGACCGCCAACGAGACCCAGGACCCCATGTAAGAATACGACCGTTTGAGGAGTGAGCAGCAATGAAACTGGAACAGTTACTGGAAGGTGTGCCCTTTACTCTGGTGCAGGGCAGCCTGAATACGGAAATTTCGGATATCATCTATGACAGCCGCAAGGCAGCCCCGGGGCTTGCATTTGTGTGCATCGTGGGCACCCAGCGCGACAGCCACGAGTTTGCCGCCGACTGTGCCGCAAAGGGAGTCAGCGCGCTGGTCATCCAGCACGACATCGACCTTTCCGCCCTGCCGGATGTGACCGTGGTCAGGGTGGAGAGCAGCCGCTATGCCATGGCGCTGATGAGTGCAAACCTCTTCGGCAACCCGTCCCGCCAGATGACCATGATCGGCGTTACCGGCACCAAGGGCAAGACCACCACCACCCACATGATCAAGAGCGTGCTGGAAGCAGCGGGCCGCAAGGTGGGCATGATCGGCACCAATGGCATCTACTACATGGGCTGCCACAAGGAGACGGCCAACACCACCCCCGAAAGCTACGAGCTGCAGAAGACCTTTAGGGAGTTTCTGGATGCAGGCTGTGATACTGCGCTGATGGAGGTGTCCAGTCAGGGCCTGATGATGGATCGCGTGGCGGGCGTGCACTACGACGTGGGTGTGTTCACCAACCTTTCGCCGGATCACATCGGCCCCGGTGAGCACAAGACCTTTGAGGAGTACCGCAGCTGGAAGGGCCAGCTGTTCAAGCGCTGCGACGTGGGCGTGGTGAACATTGACGATGAGAACACCGAAGCCCTGCTGGAAGGCCATACCTGCAAATTGGTCACCTATGGCCGTGATGAAAAGGCCGACTACCGCGAGACCGGCTATGAGCTGCTGCGCACCCATGATTTTCTGGGCGTTAAATTCCATGTGACCGGCAAGGACGAGATGGACGTGAAGGTGAATATGCCCGGTGAGTTCAGCGTGTACAACGCGCTGGCAGCTCTGGCGGTGGGCAAGGTGCTGGGCCTGCCGGATCAGGCGATCCACGACGGCCTTGGCAAATGCGTGGTCAAGGGCCGGGTGGAGCTGGTGCCCATCAGCAAAAAGTTCACCATCCTGCTGGATTACGCCCACAACGAGGTGTCCACAGAAAGCCTGCTCACCACTCTGCGGGCCTACAAGCCCCACCGTCTGGTGGTGGTGTTCGGCTGCGGCGGCAACCGCTCCAAGCTGCGCCGCTACGGCATGGGCGAGATCTGCGCCAAAATGGCCGATTTCTCCATCCTCACCGAGGACAACAACCGTTTTGAAAAGGTGGAGGACATCCTTGCCGATATCCGCGTGGGCATGAACAAGGGCAACCCGGACGCAAAGTTCGTGGAGATCCCCGACCGTCTGGATGCGCTGCACTACGCAGTGGATCACGCGCAGGAGGGCGACCTGATCGCTGTAATCGGCAAGGGCCATGAGACCTACCGTGACCGCGAGGGCGTCAAGACGCCGTTCCTGGAGCGGGAGCTGCTGGAAGAGTACGCACAGCAGATCGGGCTGGAATAAGAGCGCAAAAAACAACGCCGTGTCGAATGTTAAGACACGGCGTTGTTTTTATGCAATGGTTCAGGCTTTCAGCTGCGGGGCCCTGTTCTCCGGCAGGAGGTTGGTCATGCTCTTCAGGCTGATGCCAATGGTGGACAGGTTATGCAGCATGGCAGAGGAGGCCGGCTGCAGGATGCCCAGAGCACCCAGCGCGATGAGGGCGGAGTTGAAGGTGAGCACGAAGCGGTAGTTTGCGTGCACGCGCTTCTGCAGGGAGTTGGCGATGGCCTTGAGCGCCACCAGCTCCTCCAGACTGTCGGCCTTGATGGTCACATCGGCGATCTCGCGGGCGATGGCAGCGCCGGAGTTGATGGCGATGCCGATATCGGCAGCAGACAGGGCAGGCGAGTCGTTGATGCCGTCACCGATCATCACCACGGTGTGGCCCTCGGCCTTGGCCTGCTGGACAAAGTTGGCCTTATCCTCGGGCAGCACCTCGGCAAAGAAGCGGTCCACGCCCACCTGCTTTGCAATGGCGGCAGCGGTGCGCTCGCTGTCGCCGGTCATCATGACGGTGTTCCGGATGCCCAGCGCACGCAGGCCGTTCAGCACAGCGGCGGCTTCCGGGCGCAGCGGGTCGGAGATGCAGATGACACCCACCAGCTGCCCGCTGGCAGCCATGTACAGGTGCGAATACGCGGGCTTGAGGGCATCGAACTTCTGCTGCTCGGCTGAGGGGATGGTGCACTTTTCATCCTCAAAGACGAAGTGGTGGCTACCGATGACCACCCGTTCGCCGCCTACGCGGCTTGCAATGCCGTGGGCCACGATGTACTCCACCTCGGAGTGCATCTCCTCATGGGAAATGCCGCGCTCTTTGGCGGCACGCACCACGGCGTTGGCCATGGAATGGGGGAAGTGCTCTTCCAGACAGGCAGCCAGCTGCAGAACTTCGCGCTCGTTACAGCCGGAAAAAGGTACGACCTCCACCACCTGCGGGGTGGCACGGGTGAGGGTGCCGGTCTTGTCGAACACGATGGTGTCTGCCTTGGACAGGGCTTCCAGATACTTGCCGCCCTTGACGGTGATGTGGTAGCTGCCGCACTCACGCATGGCAGAAAGCACGGCCAGCGGCATGGAGAGCTTGAGCGCGCAGGAGAAGTCCACCATCAGGCAGGAGATGGCGCGGGTGGCGTTGCGGGTGAGCAGATAGGTGACCACCGTTGCGCCCAGACACCAGGGCACCAGCTTGTCGGCCAGTACCAGCGCACGGTTCTCGGTGCTGGACTTGAGCTTTTCGGATTCCTCGATCATGGCCACGATCTTGTCGTAGCGGTTGGAACCGCCCTCAGCCTTGGCGATAAAGACGCACTCGCCCTCCTCCACAACGGTGCCGGCATAGAGGGTGGAGCCCTCTGCCTTGCGCACCGGCATGGCTTCGCCGGTCAGGGCAGCCTGATTCACCATGGCTTCACCTTCCAGCACGGTGCCGTCCAGCGGGATCATGTTGCCGCTGCGCACGACCACCTCATCGCCAGAGCGTACTTTGGTCAGAGGCACCAGCACTTCGGTGCCCTGACTGCGCACCCACACCTTGTCCACGTTCAGGGCCATGCTGCGGGCCAGATCGTCCAGACTCTTCTTGCGGGTCCACTCTTCCAGCAGAGAGCCCAGATTCAGCAGGAACATGACAGAACCGGCAGTGCCAAAGTCGCCGCGCAGCAGCGAGACGCCGATGGACAAAGCGTCCAGCACCTCCACTTCCAGCCTGCGGCTCAGCACGCAGCGCACACCCTTCCAGAGGAAGCGGATGGAGCGGAAGGCGGTGTAGGCAGCGTCAAGGGGTGCGGGCAGGAACAGCTTGCGCAGGCAGCGGCCTGCCACCAGATCGAACATTTTATCCTGATATTCCCGGTTCAGCCTGCGGCTGTCGGTAGAGGTGACCAGAGCGTCATACTCGGCCACATCGAACTTGTAGCCCGCCAGAACAGCGATGGCAGCGGAACGTCTGCCGGTATAGGTAATGACTACATCGCCGGTGCGCTCGTAAACGGCGGCATGGACAATGGCGTCATGGTGGTTCAGATAAGCTTCCAGCACATCGGCACGGTGCAGGGTCATGCGGACTTTTTCCACATGCACGCGCATCCGGCCCTTGCCTTCATGCAGAATGGTACATTTCATATATCAAATATCCTTCTCTATCTTTTTGCCGCAGCGTCAGGCTGCTATACCCTGCACGCCTGCGGCCCCACTCTCACAAAAAAGAGCCGCCCGAAGGCGGCTCGAAAGCCACGTTGGGGCTTTCAGTGCTTTACGAACCGAAAATTACTCAGCGGTCTCTTCGGTGGTCTCCTCGGCGGCATCCTCGATCACAGCAGCCTCGGCTTCAACAGCACGAGCCTCGTTGATGGCTTTTGCATCGGCCAGAATGTCACCGGCCTGCTCCTGCACCTTGCTGACGGTCTCCATGGTGGAGTCCTTCATGCGCAGCACGGCAGCAGTGGTCTGGGTGTAGACCTTCTTGGCGTCCTTGCTGGACAGCAGCTTGAAACCGGCAGAACCGAACAGAGTGCCGGCGGCGAACAGTGCGATCTTCTTGATATCCATAGTAACTTCCCTACCTTTTCTATTTCCTGTCAGAGGCCCTGCACCGCAGGACCTGTAAGATGAATATACCGGCCCAAAAGCCGGAGAACAGGGTGGACATTTCCCTTCTGTCGAGCCTATTGTAGCACAGAATTTACCATTTTCAAGCTTTTTCTTGAATGTTAATACATGTAAACTTTTTACGATGTGTAGTTAGAAAAAGCTATCTCTAACGTGTTTTTTGAGACAAACTACAGTTTGTAAATGGAAACTAACCGGCAGATGGGACGAGAAAGAATTTCCAGCTTGTAAAAAGTCCTGGTTTGGAAATGCAGTTTGCCGCCACGGCCCTTCTCTGTGAAAAAGCAACCCGGAAAAATCCGCAGATTTTTCCGGGTTGCTAAAATAAAAATCGTTTTGCTTTACAGGATGCGCACCCGGATCACAGCGGGGATGGCAGCCAGCTTTTCGGCCAGCTTCTTGTCCACAGCACCGGTGGCATCCAGCATGGTGTAGGCCATGTTCTTCTTGCTCTTGTTCACCATGTTTTCGATGTTCAGGCCGGCTTCGGTGGTCAGGGCGGTGATCTGGCTGATCATGCCGGGCTCGTTTTTGTGGATGATGCAGATGCGCTTGCCGCCGGCGCGGGGCTGGTTGACCTCCGGCATGTTCACCGAGTGGATGATGTTGCCGTTCTTCAGGTAGTCGCTCAGCTCCTTTGCAGCCATGACAGCGCAGTTGTCCTCGGCTTCCGGGGTGGAAGCGCCCAGATGCGGGGTGCACACGATGCCGGGCTTGCCCAGAATGGCCTCAGACGGGAAGTCGGTCATGTAGCCGGACACCTTGCCGGTCTCCATGGCTTCCAGCAGGGCTTCGGTGTTGACCAGTTCGCCGCGGGCGTAGTTCAGGATCTTCACGCCGTCCTTGCACAGGGCAAGGGTCTGGGTGTTGATGGTGTCCTTGGTGGTGGGCAGGTAGGGCACATGGATGGTGATGTAGTCGCACAGCGGCAGCATGTCGTTCAGGTTGACGCAGTGGTGTACCTGACTGCTCAGGTTCCATGCGGCGTCAATGGAGATGTAGGGGTCGTAGCCGTAGACCTCCATGCCCAGCTCAATGGCACAGTTGGCCACGCGGGAGCCGATGGCACCCAGACCGATGACACCCAGCGTCTTGCCCTTGATCTCGTTGCCCACAAACTGCTTCTTGCCCTTTTCCACGGTCTTTGCCATGGCGGGGTCGCCGGTCAGGCCCTGACACCACTGGGCAGCAGCAGCCACATTGCGGCTGCCGGCGATCAGCATACCGATCACCAGCTCGGCCACAGCGTTGGCGTTGGCACCGGGGGTGTTGAACACCACGATGCCCTGCTCGCTGCAGCGCTCCAGCGGGATGTTGTTCACGCCGGCACCGGCGCGGGCGATGGCCAGCAGATTGTCGTTGAAGGCGGTATTCAGCATGTCGGCGCTGCGGACGAGGATGCCGTCCGGGGCATCGGTGTCCACAGCCACGTCAAACTGCTTGTTGTTCAGCTTTGCCAGACCCACCGGGCTGATGGCGTTCAAAGTTTTGATGGTGTACATAGTCCAGATTTCCCTTCTGTTATACGAGAACCTTCTCAGTCACGGCTTGCACCGTGCCAGCTCTCCCAAAGGGCGAGCTTAGAAAGCGGGTTCGATCAAGTTGTCCTTCTGATAAAAAGCTCCCCCTGAGAGGAAAGACTTCCCCCGGCCGGGGGAAGATGTCGCGCAGCGACAAAAGGGGGAATCTGCCAAACGAAGTGAGGCTGAGAGGGTTTTATGCGTTTTCCTTGCGGAACTTCTCCATGAAGTCCACCAGCTTATCCACGCCCTCGGCAGGCATGGCGTTGTAGATGGAAGCGCGCATGCCGCCTACCAGACGGTGACCCTTCAGGTTCACGAAGCCTGCTTCTGCAGCTTCGGCGCAGAACTTCTTGTCCAGATCTGCATTGGGGCTGGTGAAGGTGACGTTCATGGTGCTGCGGTAGCGGTGCTCCACAGGATTCGTGAAGAAGTCCTGACCATCCAGATAGTCGTACAGCACCTTGGCCTTGGCTTCGTTGATCTTCTGCATGTTGGCAAGACCGCCGATGTCGTTTTCCAGATACTTGAGCACCAGACCGGTCATATAGATGCACCAGCAAGGGGGCGTGTTGTACATGCTGTCCTTGCCCAGCAGGGTGGTGTAGTTCATCATGGTGGGCACATTGTCGGCGGCATGGCCCAGCAGGTCATCGCGGACGATGGCAATGGCCATACCGGCGGGGGCTACATTCTTCTGCACGCCGAAGTAGATGCAGCCGTACTTGGTCACGTCCACCGGCTTGGAGAGGATCATGGAGCTCATGTCTGCCACCAGAGGCACACCCTCCACCTGCGGCACCTCCACGAACTGGGTGCCGAAAATGGTGTTGTTCTGGCAGATGTGGATGTAGCTGGCATCCTTATCATAGTTGATGGCGTTCACGTCCGGGATGTAGGTGAAGTTCTTGTCCTTGCTGGAAGCAACGATGTTCACCTCGCCGAACTTGGCGGCTTCCTTGGCGGCAAGGTTCGAGAAGTTGCCGGTGACAAGGTAATCTGCCTTGCCGGTGGTCATGAAATTCAGCGGGACCATGGCAAACTGCTGGGTGGCACCGCCCTGAAAGAAACCGACCTTGTAGTTGTCGGGAATGTTCATTACCCGGCGCAGGGTGGCCTCGGTGTCCTTGATGATGGCATCGAACCACTTGCTGCGGTGGCTCATCTCCATCACGCTCTGACCGCTGTCGCCGTACTCGAGCAGCTCTGCCTGTGCCTGCTTGAGCACCTTCTCGGGCAGCATGCTGGGGCCTGCGCTGAAGTTGTAAACTCGTGCCATAATGAACTCTCCCTTTCCTGTATCGCACAGCACCGCGGTTTTCTGCGGTGCGTTCTGTTGATTGCTGTAGCCGTAGTATACCGGTTTTGCGGGGGCGAAAACAAGAGCATCTTTGCACAAAGATACGGCGCAAAAGCCCCTGCGCAGGCACAAAGCACACAAATGTCCTTAACAGAAAGACAAAAACAAAGACAAGTGTAAAATATAGCCGGAAAAGCCTGATTTCATCGGCATTTCCGGCTCTTGCACTTTTATGGGAAAACAGGTATAATAAAGAAACAAAGACAAATGTAAAAGCAAAAAAGATGCGGAAAGGAGGGAGAACAGCAGGATGTATGGCATCCCGGACAGTGTAAAGCCGCTTTCGGCGGCAGAGGAGCAGGTGATGCTGGCGGTGTGGGCCTGCCGTGCGCCCGCGACCCGGCGGGACATCGACGAAAAGCTGCACGCAAAGGGCTGGGCCCCGGCGACCGTGCTCAACTTTCTTTACCGGCTGGAAGAAAAGGGCTGGGTGAAAAGCGGCAAGGACGGCAACCACAACACCTATACCCCGGCCATCACCCGGCGCGCCTATCATGTGTGGAGCATGCGCGAACGGCTGGATACCCTCTTTGGCGGCGACCTTGCGGCGGCGGTGCACGCGCTGGTGAGTGAGAGCGGCTGCGGCCAGAGCGAGCTGGAACAGGCCATGAAGGTGCTGGAGGAAAAGCATCTGGAAGCGGAAGAATATGATCTGTATGACCCTTATGGGTAAAAAGGAGAGCGGAAGATGGATTGCAAACTGCGTGCCAAGAACTGCGGCGGCTGCCCGATGCTGGGCATGGACTACGCCACACAGCTGAAGCAGAAAGAAGAGACCGTGAAAAAGCTGCTGGGCAGATTCGGCCCGGTGGAGCACATCCGGGGCATGGAAACGCCGTACCACTATCGGAACAAGGTGATATCCACCTTTACCACCGGCTGGGGTGGAAAACTTACTTCCGGCATTTACGCGGCAAACAGCCATAAGGTGCTGCCGGTGGAAAGCTGCCTTTTGCAGGACGAAGTGCTGGACAAGACCATGCTGGCTGTGCGCGCAGCGGCGGGCGTCTGCCATTACCAGCCTTTCAATGAGGATAAGGGCACCGGCCTTCTGCGTCACTGCCTGCTGCGGCGGGGCGTCATGACCGGGCAGGTGATGGTGGTGCTGGTAACGGCCCAGCCGGTGCTGCCAGGAGCCAAAAACTTTGTCAAAGCACTGCTGACCGAAGCCGGAAGGCAGGGCGTGACCATCACCACCATCGTGCAGAATGTGAACAGCCGCAGGACCAGCGTAGTGCTGGGTGAAGCGGAAAAGGTGCTGTACGGCAAGGGCTTCATTCTGGATACCCTCTGCGGCAAGACCTATGCCATCAGCCCACGCAGCTTTTATCAGATCAACCACGCCCAGACCGAAGTGCTGTACGGCCTTGCGGTGGACGCCGCAAAGCTGACCGGAAAAGAGGTAGTGCTGGATGCCTACTGCGGCATCGGAACCATCGGCCTGACCGCCGCCGACCACGCAAAGCAGGTGGTGGGTGTGGAGCTGAACCGCGACGCCGTGCACGACGCCATTGGCAATGCAAAGCACAACGGTGTGAAGAACGCCCGCTTCTTTGCCGCCGATGCCACCCAGTGGATCGGCGAGGCTGCCGCCGCAGGCGAGCGGGCAGACGTGATCTTTATGGACCCGCCGCGGGAGGGCTCTACACCGCAGTTTATCGAAAGCGTGGCCCGCATGGCCCCGAAGCGTGTGGTGTACGTCAGCTGCAACCCGGTCACGCTGGCCCGGGATCTGGAGCTGCTGACCCGGAAGGGATACAAAGTGGAGAGCAGCACGCCGGTGGATATGTTTCCCCACAGTGAGCATATCGAGACGGTATGCGCATTGTCCAAACTAGATGTCTACCAGAAGATCACGGTAGACCTGAAGATGGATGAGTTGGACGTGACTGCTACGGAGACCAAGGCTACCTATGAAGAGATCCGGGAGTACGTCAAGGGGCACACCGGTCTGAACGTGAGCGACCTCTATATTGCACAGGTCAAGCGCAAGTGCGGCATCAAGGAGCGGCAGAACTACAACAAGCCTAAGGCTGAGAACCCCAAGCGGCTCAAGTGCCCGGCGGAGAAGGAAAGAGCCATCCGGGAGGCGCTGAAGTATTTTAAGATGATTTGAAATAAAAAAATAGACGGATGTCTGTCAACTGGCAGACATCCGTCCGTTTTTATGATAATCTGTTATGATCGCAGTTCCTCAAGCAATGCCGTGCATCCTTCCAGTATATCCTGCCATGTGGCTTCAAAATCTCCCGTGAACCATGGGTCTGCCACTTCACGGGGATGATCCGTATGCGCCATCAGCAGCGAGACTTTATGCTGTGGGTCTCCGCCGACAAGCCGCAGGATGTCGCACAGATTACTTTCGTCCATGCCAATCAGATGATCATACCGTGCATAATCCAGCCGGGTCATCTGCTGGGCGGTCTTGCCGTTGCAGTCGATGCCATGTTCTGCCAGCTTCTGCCGTGCAGGAGGATAGACCGGATTTCCGATTTCCCATGCACTGGTGGCGGCTGATGCGATTTCAAATTGCTCGGATAGTCCTGCCTTGGACGTAAGGTCTTTCATCACATACTCCGCCATCGGGCTTCGGCAGATATTTCCGAGACAAATAAATAAGATCCTGGTCATGCCGGGTCGTTCTCCTTTTGGCTTACAAAAGCATAGCCGCCGTGGGTAGTGCGGATAAAGCTACCGCAGCCGGCCAGCTTCTTTCGCAGATTGGAAACGGTATTTGCCACGACCTTTAAGGTGTCGTCACAGTTTTGTCCCCACACAGCACGGAAAAGCTCTTCTTTTGAGAAGATTTGTCCTTCGTGGGAGGCAAGCATCAGCAGCAAATCGAACTCCAGTCGTGTAAGGGAGACTTTTCTGCCGTTGCACGACACTTCGTGGGTCATTCCGTCCAGTGTAAGCCCCGGAAGAACCAACTTCTCCCATGAATCAATGGATATTTGCTCTGCCTCGATGTGCTCTCGTTCCAGAAGCATCCGGATCTTCTGCTCTAATTCCGGGTCAGGCTGTCGGGTCTTTATAACGATCATGGCAAACTCCTGCGTGTATTTTACTCTGCGGCGGTATCCATTTCCCGGAGCAGGTTTACCATCTCGATGGCACTGACTGCACAGTCATAGCCTTTATTACCTGCTTTGGTGCCTGCCCGCTCGATGGCCTGTTCGATGTTTTCGGTGGTCAGAACACCAAAGAGGACGGGAACCCCGCTTTCCAGCGAGACCGTGGCAATGCCTTTGGAAACCTCATTGCACACATAGTCGTAATGGCTGGTAGAACCGCGAATCACGGCACCAAGGCAGATCACAGCATCATACTTTCCGCTTTTTGCCATTTTAGAGGCGACCAGTGGGATCTCAAAAGCACCCGGAACCCATGCAACATGAATATCAGCGTCCTGCACATCGTGCCGGAGCAGACCATCCATTGCTCCGCTCAGAAGTTTGGACGTGATAAATTCGTTGAATCGGGCAGCTACGATACCGACCTTGATATTCTGAGAAACCAGCTTGCCTTCAAATGTTTTCATTTTTAAATACCTCTTTCGTTGTTAATATTCCAGAAGATGTCCCATCCGTGCCTGCTTCGTTTTCAGGTAAAACAGGTCATACGGGGTCGCCGTCATCTGAATGGGTACGCGCTCGGAGATCTCCAGCCCAAACTCGGAGAGCTGATATACTTTGTCCGGGTTATTGGTAAGCAGGCGCAGACTTTTTACGCCAAGTTCCCGGAGGATCTGCGCGCCGAGATAATACTCCCGTTCATCTCCATGGAACCCCAGAGCGAGATTGGCTTCCAGCGTATCCATGCCCTGCTCCTGAAGTTCATAGGCACGCAGTTTGTTGATCAGACCGATGCCCCGGCCTTCCTGCCGCATATAGAGCAGGATACCCCGGCCTTCTTTTTCGATCTGCGTCATGGCAGCGGCCAGCTGCTGGCCGCAGTCACAACGCAAAGAGCCAAATGTATCTCCTGTCAGGCATTCCGAGTGGACGCGGCACAGAATATCCTTTCCATTGCCAATGTCACCTTTTACCAGTGCAATGTGATGCTCTCCGTTCAGGCGGCTCACAAAACCATAAGCTCTGAAGGTGCCATACTTGGTGGGCAGGTTCACTGCCGTCACCTGATCGACCAGTTTATCGTGACACTTGCGGTACTCCTGTAAATCACGGATGGTGATGAATTTGATCTGGAAACGCTCTGCCAGCTTTGCCAGTTCAGCGGTGCGCATCATCGTGCCATCCTCCCGCATGATCTCGCAGCACAGGCCGCATTCTTTCAGCCCTGCCAGACGGCACAGGTCAACGGTTGCTTCCGTGTGACCGTTGCGCTCCAACACACCGTTCTTTTTTGCCAGAAGGGGGAACATATGGCCCGGTCTGCGGAAATCTTCTGCTTTTGCGTGATCGTCCACACAAGCCATCGCCGTAATGGAACGCTCTGCGGCAGAAATGCCCGTAGAAGTAGAAACGTGGTCGATGGACACCGTAAATGCCGTTTCATGGTTGTCGGTGTTATACTGCACCATTTGCGGAAATTGCAGCTTCTGGACAAAAGCCTCGGACATCGGCATACAGATCAGACCTTTGCCGTGGGTCGCCATAAAGTTGATGTTTTCGGTGGTGGCAAATTCGGCAGCACAGATGAAGTCCCCCTCGTTTTCACGGTCGGGGTCATCCGTTACCAGAATGATTTTTCCTTGCTTCAGGTCTTGCAAAGCTTCGGGAATGGTATTGAAGTTCATCGTAAACTCTCCTTAAAAGCCGCAGCGCAGCAGCATTTCTTTTGTGAGCGTGTTTTGCTTCGGTGTTTCTGATGGAAGCAGCCTCTCGATATATTTTCCAACAACATCGGTTTCCAGATTGACAAAATCCCCTTTGTGCCGTTGGTTCAGGTTCGTCTGACGGACGGTGTGCGGTATCGTGGACACGGAAAAGCCCGTAGGTTCCACCGCAGCCACGGTCAGGCTGATACCGTCTATTGTGATAGAGCCTTTTTCAACAACATAGCGAAGGATCGCAGAATCTGCATGAATGGTGTACCAGATGGCCGTATCGTCTTTTCGGATATTAGCAATGCGTCCGACGCCATCCACATGGCCTGCTACGATGTGTCCGCCAAAACGTCCGTTGGCCGGCATGGCACGTTCCAGATTGACAGCACTTCCAACGGTGAGCTGTGCAAGTGCAGAGCGGTTCAAGGTCTCGTGCATGACATCCGCAGCAAAGCTATCCGGGAAGAGCTGCCTGACGGTCAGACAGATGCCGTTGACGGCGATGCTGTCGCCGATCCTGGTTCCTTCCAGAACCGTTTTTGCACAAACAGTCAGTACGGCGGAATGCTGTCCCCGATTGATGGATTTTATTGTTCCGACTTCTTCCACGATTCCGGTAAACACGGGTACTCCACCTCACTTTCGATCAGGAAATCTTCGCCAAGCTGTTCCAATCGGCTGTTCTTCAGGCGGAATGCAGCATCCGGAAGCGGGACACCTGCACCCTCAATGGGTGCTTTGGCATCCCTTCCTCCGAACAGCTTCGGGGCAATGTAAGCCTGTACCTGCTGCACGATGCCGCTTTCCAGTGCAGACCAGTTCAAGGTTCCGCCGCCTTCCAGCAGAATGCTGTCGATCTGCTCCTGCCCCAGCTGTTCCATCAGTTGCAGAAGATTCACATGACCGCAATGCGCTTCCAGACAAAGGACCCGGCACCCGGCCTGTTGATATGCCGCCTGCTTCTCCGGGTCGCCGCAGCAGGTCGCAAGAATGGTCGGAACCTGTTTGGCGGTCATGACCACCTGTGATTGCAGCGGTGTCCGCAAATGTGTATCACAGATGATCCGGACGGGATCACGGCCACCCTCTATCCGGCAGGTCAGCAGCGGGTCATCTGCTAGGATGGTTCCGACTCCCACCATAATGCCGCGGAATCGGTGTCGCTGCCGTTGAACATGATTCCGGGCAATTTCCCCGGTGATCCATTTGGAAGCGCCTGTGTATGTGGCGATTTTTCCGTCCATCGTCATGGCGTATTTCATGGAAACGAAGGGGCGTTTTGTGGTGATATAGTGGAAGAACACCTTGTTCAGCGCATCGCATTCCTCTTGCAGAACATTTTCGGTCACATCTATGCCGTGTGCGCGCAGGATTGCAATTCCCTTTCCAGCCACCAGCGGATTCGGGTCAGCAGAACCCACGACCACCCGGTGAATGCCCGCGTCCAGAATCGCATCCACGCAGGGCGGCTGCTTTCCGTAATGGCAGCACGGCTCCAATGTCACATACAGGGTCGCTCCCTGCGGATCTTCGGTGCAGGATGCCAGCGCATTGCGCTCCGCATGAGCCTGACCGTATCTCTGGTGCCAGCCCTGTCCGATGATCCTGCCCTCTTTTGCGACCACGGCACCCACCATCGGGTTGGGAGATGTCCATCCGCAGCCCCTTTTTGCAAGCTGCAAAGCCAGACGCATATAGTCTTTGTCGTTCATCGTGTCGCCTCCAAAAGAAAAAGCCCTGAACAAAAACGTTCAGGGCAAGCCGAAAAGACACAAGGGACCCTTGTGCAAAAAAGAAAGCTCCAGAATGCAAACGCATCCCAGAGCAGCCTCCACAAGCGCAGAACCGTGCGGGCTCTGCGCTTGGTATCTTCTTTCATCCAGACTGTACTGTCGGCTTCGGAGTTTCACCGAATCATGCCTTACGGCTCGTGGGCTGTACCACCGGTAGGGAATCGCACCCTGCCCTGAAGATTTCTGATTCAATTACAGCGGCATTATAGCACGGCTCCTTTCGGATTGCAAGGGCATTCTGCAAACCGGGACGAAACCGGGATGAAGCGAATCGCTACAACAATAAAATCACATCGTCCGTAGGACAATGTGAACGGAGAATCCAAAGGGGCGCGGGTCGCCAGGCGAGAGCAGCGCCCTTTGGCACACGACTTTGCTTGCAAAGTCTATTCCGAACAAGACGGTACGAATGGGAGGTGCTGGAAATGGCAGCAGAAAAGACCAAGGTCTACACATGAAGGTAGATACCACTGCCATTGAGCAGGAGATCGCCGCCTATGAGAAGCAGCTGCGGCAGCACTACTCCACAAAATCCCGGCTTATGGAGGAGATCGACAGCCTTGACCCGGACGACCGGCACTTTATCGCCCGAAAATCCGACCTTGACGACCGCCTTTATAAGATGTACGATAAAATCGAAGAGGCGGAAAATGGACTGATGGATGCCCGGGCAAAGAAGCAGACCATTGAAGCCGACAAAATCACAGGTGACAACATCTATAAGATCCTGATTTGCTTCGACAAGCTTTATGCCACCATGACCGAGGCGGAACGCCGCAGGCTGGTGGAGATTTTGATCGATGAGGTGCAGATCTACCCGGAACGCCAGCCTAACGGACAGTGGCTGAAGTCTGTCCGGTTCAAGCTGCCCATCATTGACCATGACCTTGAATTGAGTTTGGACAATCCGGATCGTGTCGAGGTTGTGTGTTCGATGGTTAGAGTCAAAAAGCATTGATCTAATGTGAAGTAGGGTGAGCCGTTTTATGTATTCTGTTACACAGCGTATAAAAATGATCCGGCAATATGAAGGAAAATAAGTAGGCCTGTGCGGTCTGGTGAAAAATAACAGCACAAATAGCACAGAGAAAAGGAGCATCTACCCATGAACGCAAATATCAATTATGATGAGATCCCGGATACCAGTGCCGTGCAGGAGGACCTGCTTGCGGCGCTGAGCAGCCAGCATGTGACCGTGCACACGAATGAGGAGCCGGACTTCGACTACATGGAAAACGAAGATGTGGCCTTTGTGGTCAAGAATCCGCACAACGAAGAGAATCTGCTCATTGAACTGGGCGGCGAGTTCTCGCTCTTCTTCGGCCTGTGGCATGGGCAGTACAAGACGGTGGAGTATGACTACGACCGCATGAAGAAGGACGTTGCCGCGATTCTGGCGGGCAATGCCGGTGTGCTGAGCCTGTACACAGACGGCAAGTGGCAGGGCAGTACCCTCTGCCCGGAGAAGGTGTCTGCCGATGCCGACATGGAAAAGCTGCTGGAACGCTGCTGGCAAAAGCAGGAGCCGAAGGAAAAACTGCTGGCACAGGGCGGCAGGGTGGAATTGCTCTACTGGGACCCGGCGGAAAATAAGAGCTTTGTGATTCCGGCAAAGAACTGAACTATAACAAAAAGGACACACCGTGACAGGTGTGTCCTTTTTGTTATATGATATGAAGCTTAGACCTTCTCGATGGTGATGCTCCAATCGGCGGTCATGGCCTCGTCCGGCTCCAGCACCTCGTGCCGGCCTTCCTCGTTGACGCTGTTGGCCCAGCCGTTCCAGGGCTCCATGCACACAAAGCTCTCGGCATCCTGCTGCCACAGCACGGCGTGGTCGAAGCTGTCGTCTGCATCCACAGTCACCTTGTGGCCGTTACCGCTGTCGGTGAGGGTCATGGGGAACTGTACGCCGGTCAGCAGGCGCACGCTGTTGTCGGCGCCTTCCTTGCGGGTGAGGGTGATCTTTTCCGGGGCAGCGGGCTGCTCGCCCTTGGCGCTCTCGGAGCAGGTGGCACAATGGATGTCAAAGTCCACATTTTCCAGCTTGGAAGCCTTGAAGTAGGGGTGGAAGCCAAAGCTGAAGGGCATGTTGGTGTCGCCCTCGTTGATCACGGTCATGTTGATGGCGGCAGTATTGCCTTCGAGGTTGTAGTTCATCAGCACGGTGAAATCGAAGGGATAGAGGAATTTGGTCAGGGGGGTGGACTCCAGGATCAGGGTCACGCCGTCCGGGCCGACGCTTTCCACATCCCATGCGCACAGGTCGGCAAAGCCGTGGTTCTCCATGGGGTATGCCTTGCCGTCGAAGATATGCACGCCGTTATCGGGCAGGCCGCAGTTGGGGAACAGCACCGGCACGCCGAAGCGGGGACGGTTGCACTCGGAAAAATTGGGGTGGCGGGTCCAGATGTACTCCTCGCCGTTCAGCGAGAAGCCGGTGATCATGCCGCCGCGCTCCGGGGTGATGACCAGCTCGGTCTTTGCCTCGGCGTCGGTGATGACATACTGCTCGTAGCAGGCACCGTTTTCGGTGACGTAACGGGTGGTGATCTGATTCATAAAATATACCTCCTGTTTTAACCTTCTCAGTCTGTTCGCAAGCTCACAGCCAGCTTCCCGAGGGGGGAGCTTTTTGCGCTTTATCTCAAGGCGATGCCGGAGAGGGTTCAGTCCTTCTGATGTTCTTTTAGTTTTTCAAAATAATAATCAATGCCATAGCGGATGAGATATTTTATGACCCTTGCAATAACGGCCACGATAGCGGCAAAAATGCCGCCGTAAAGCAGGAACGCATAGATCATCATACGGGTGGTCATAGCCATAATAACACATCCTTTTTGTGGCTCACAGATGCACAAAAAGGCCGCCGGGCGGCGCGAACCGCTCAGCAGCCTTTGATTTTTTACAGAACGACGCCGTCCTTGAAGATGGAGATCTCGCGGAAGCCGTGCTTCTCGGCCTTGGTCTGCTCGCCGCTTGCAACGCGGATGACCAGATCCAGCAGGTCCTTTGCGGCCTCGTCGATGGTCTTTTCGCCATCTGCGATCACGCCGGTGTTGAAGTCGATCCAGCCGGATTTCTTCTGGGCCAGCGGAGTGTTGGTGGAGATCTTCAGGGTGGGAGCCGGGGCCGAGAACGGAGTGCCGCGGCCGGTGGAGAACAGGATCAGGTGTGCGCCTGCGGCGGTCATGGCCGTGGCAGAGACCAGATCGTTGCCGGGGCCGTACAGCATGTTCAGGCCCTTGGTGACAACAGGATCACCGTAGCCGATGACATCCATGATGGGAGCAGTGCCGCCCTTCTGCACGCAGCCGCAGCTCTTGTCTTCCAGCGTGGTGATGCCGCCCTGCTTGTTGCCCGGAGAGGGGTTATCGTAGACCACCTCGTTGTGGCTGATGAAGTAATCCTTGAAGCCGTTGATCATGTGCTCGGCCTTGACAAAGACGTCATGGTTGATGCAGCGGTCCATCAGGAAGCCCTCGGCACCGAACATCTCGGGCACCTCGGTCAGCACGGTGGAACCGCCGCGCTGGCCCATCATGTCGGAGAAGCGGCCGATGGTGGGGTTGGCGGTGATGCCGGACAGGCCGTCCGAGCCGCCGCACTTCATGCCCACCACCAGATCGGACACGGGGATGGGCTCACGCTTGAACTGACCGGCGTAAGCGGCCAGTTCCTTGAGGATATCGCGGGCAGCGGTGAACTCGTCGTCCACTTCCTGACAGGTGAGGAACTTCACACGGTCGTGGTCGTACTCGCCCAGCTCTTCCACGAACTGATCGTGCTGCAGGTTCTCGCAGCCCAGATGCAGCACCAGAACGGCGGCAGCATTGGGGTGGCGCACCAGCGCAGCCAGCAGTTTGCGGGTCTGTGCATGGTCGTGGCCGGTCTGGCTGCAGCCGAAGGGATGAGTGAAGGTGTACAGGCCCTCGATGGAGCCGGTGACCAGATCCTGATTGTCAGCAACGATCTTCTTGGCGATGTCGTTGACGCAGCCCACGGTGGGGATGATCCAGATCTCATTGCGGATGGCGGCGCGGCCGTCCTTGCGGCGGAAGCCCATAAAGGTCTCCGGCTCGACCTTGGGCAGGGGAGCCAGATCCGGGGCGGGGTTGTAGCTGTACTCCACCTCGCCGGACAGGTTGGTGTGCACGTTATGAGTGTGCATCCAGCTGCCGGGAGCGGCGTCAGCGGTGGCGTGGCCGATGGGGAAGCCGTACTTGATGACGTTCTCGCCGTTCTTGATGGGCTTGACCGCCATCTTGTGGCCCTGCGGGATGTCCTCCAGAGCAGTCACAGAAAGACCGTCCACTTCCACCAGCGTGCCCTTGGCAATGGGGTGCAGAGCAACGACCACGTTGTCGATGGGGCTGATATGAATTGCCTGCGGCATAGTAGTTCTCCTTGTTGACAATTAAAAGCACAAAAGGGAATGAACCCTCTCCGTCATCGCCATGCGATGCCACCTCTCCCGAAGGGCGAGGTCTTTGCGATGAAAACTTTACGTTTCCGCAAAAGCTCCCCCCTCGGGGGAGCTGGACGCGAAGCGGACTGAGAGGGTTCACACCTCAAAGCAATGTTTCTTTTAAACGATCAGGCTTACAGGCAGCTCTTGTAGGCAGCCTCGGCACCCTCGGTGCGGATCTTCTCGAGGTCTGCCAGAACAGCGGCCTCCAGACCCTCGATCTTGGTCAGATCCTGATCCCACATCTGGGTGTTGGTCAGCACAGCGTGCACCAGCTGGGCTGCGGTGTCGTCCTTGTGTGCATAGTAGAAGTCCAAAGCCCATGCGTCATCCTGGATCTTGTAGGTGTTGCCGGCGGGGCGCTTGCAGATCAGGCCGTCAGCGGTACGCTCCTGAATGTCGTTGGAATAGAAGGCAATGTAGGCTGCCAGAGACATGGTCAGGCACTTGGGCAGCTGCTTCTGCTCCTCGATGTAAGCCAGGAAGGAAGGCATGTTGCGGGCCTTCCACTTGGAGGTGGAGTTCAGGGAAATGCTCATCAGCTCATGGTTGACGAAGGGGTTGTTGAAGCGGTCCTCAACAGCGGAGGCAAACTCTTCCAGATCCTTCTTGTCCAGCGGCAGGGTGGGGATGATCTCCTCGTGCAGCATCTTGTTCATGAAGCCGCGGATGGTGTCGTTGTGCATGCAGTCACGCACAATGTCGAAGCCGGCCAGATATGCGCCCAGAACGAAGCCGGTGTGGGCACCGTTCAGGATGCGGACCTTGCGCTTCTTGTAGGGGGTGACGTCAGGCACGACCATGACGTTGACGCCGGCCTTCTTGAACGGCAGCTTGTCCTCCAGACCTGCGGGACCCTCGATGACCCACACGCCGAACACTTCGCCCACGTCCAGAGCGGCATCGTGGTAGCCGTTGACCTCTTCCATGGCAGCCAGTTCCTTGGGATCACGGATGCGGCCCGGAACGATGCGGTCCACCAGAGTGGAGCAGAAGGTGTTGGCGTTGTTCATCCAGTCGATGAAAGCAGGCTCCAGATTCCAGTCCTTTGCGTAGTTGTTGCAGCACTTCTTCAGCTCTTTGCCGTTGTTGTCGATCAGTTCGCAGGACAGGATGGTCAGACCCTTGTCAGCAGCGCCGTTGAATGCCTTGTAGCGCTCGAACAGCACGCGGGTCAGCTTTGCGGGGAAGCTGTTGGGAGGAACCTGATCGAACTCGCTGTCGCCCTGCGTGTAGGCGATGCCGGCCTCAGTGGTGTTGGAAACAATGGTCTCCAGATCGGCAGAACGTGCCAGAGCCAGCACTTCGTCCCACTTGCCGTCGATGTAGGGGCACACACAGTCGGACACGCAGGAGATCACGCGCTTTGCATCGACCTTCTGGCCCTTCTCGCTGCCGCGCAGGTACAGGGTGTACAGGCCCTCCTGCTCGTTGATCCAGTCTGCCATCTGGGGGAAGTTGCTGATGGGCTGCACCAGCTTGACCTTGCCGTTGTAGCCGGCCTTCTCGTTTGCGATATCATAGAAGTAATCCACGAAAGCACGCAGGAAGTTGCCCTCGCCAAACTGCATGACCTTGACGGGTGCATCCTTCAGGATGTAGCCGTTGTAGCCGGTGCCTTCCAGAACCTTGTAGTTCAAAGTTTCCATCTTGTTGATCTCCTTTATAAACTTGCTTTGCTTATCAGAGAGCCTCTTTGTCTGCCCTCTGCTCCTTACCCTATTTTATGCTGTTGTATACAAATAAGTCAAGGGCTTTGTGCAATATTTTTAGCCCAAAGGTGCCGTTTTGGGGCATTTCCAGCGAAAAGCACAATTGTGTGCTAGAAAATTTGTCACTTTTTCAGTTGTATACATGCAAATTTTCCGCTATACTAAAAGTAAGACGAGTTTGCCCGTGCAGGCGGGTGTCCCGTTGTACACAACGTTTGACTATTTTCTAACAAACATCGATCAGAAAAAGGAGTTATCGACCCATGAAAGCATTTATGGATAAGGACTTCATGCTCCAGTCTGCCACTGCGCAGCATCTGTACCACGACTACGCTGCGGATATGCCTATCTGCGACTACCACTGCCACATCCCTCCCCGTGAGATCTACGAGAACCGCCGCTTTGAGAACATCGCTCAGGTGTGGCTGGGCGGCCGCAACCCGGACGGCAGCTACTTCGGCGATCATTATAAGTGGCGCGTGATGCGTTCCAATGGTGTGCCCGAAGAGTACATCACCGGTGATAAGCCTGACCGCGAGCGCTTCCAGAAGTTTGCAGAGGCTCTGCCCATGGCCATCGGCAACCCGATGTACCACTGGACCAATCTGGAGCTGCATGTGTTCTTCGGCTACGAGGGCGTGCTGAACGGCGATACCGCTGAGGAAGTCTGGAACCTGTGCAACGACAAGCTGCAGCATGACCCCAAGCTGACCGTCCGCGGCCTGATCGAGCAGTCCAACGTTGCCTTCATCGGCACCACCGATGACCCCATCGATGATCTGTACTGGCACAAGAAGATCAAGGAAGATCCCACCATCAAGTTCACCGTGGCTCCTTCCTTCCGTCCCGATAAGGCCATCAACATCAACAAGCCCGGCTTTGCAGAGTACATGGGCAAGCTGGCCGCTGTTGTGGGCAAGGAGAAGCTGGCCTGCATCGACTGCGTGACCGATGCCCTGACCAAGCGCATCGAGTTCTTTGCCGAGATGGGCTGCCGCGCTTCGGACCACGGCCTGGATTACATCCCCTACCGTGAGGCTACTAAGGAAGAGGTCAACGCCATCTACCAGAAGGTGATGAAGGGCGAGACCTGCACCACCGAAGAGGCTGAGAAGTACCAGACCTATATCCTGATCCATCTGGGCAAGCAGTATCACCGTCTGGGCATTGCCATGCAGATCCACTACAACTGCCTGCGTGGTGTGAACCGCAAGATGAACGCTCTGCTGGGACCCGACACCGGCTATGATATGATCAACACCGCTACCTGCGGCGGCGAGATCGCAAGCCTGCTGAGCGCCCTGAACGACACCGACGAGTGCCCCAAGACCATCATCTACAGCCTGAACCCCGCCGACGACGCACAGATCGGCACCATTCTGGGCTGCTTCCAGAACAGCGAGGTGCCGGGCAAGATCCAGCACGGCTCCGCATGGTGGTTCAACGACCACAAGATCGGCATGGAAGAGCAGATGACCCGTCTGGCAAGCCTGGGCCTGCTGGGCAACTTCGTTGGCATGCTGACCGACAGCCGCAGCTTCCTGAGCTACACCCGTCATGACTACTTCCGCCGCATCCTGTGCAACATCATCGGCCAGTGGGTCGAGGATGGCGAGTATCCCAACGACGAGAAGGCTCTGGAGAAGATCGTCAAGGGCATCTGCTTCGACAACGCAAAGCGCTACTTCAACCTGTAAGAGAAGTGCCTGAATCTGAATAAGGCATAACACAAAGCCCCCGGAACGGTGATCCGTTCCGGGGGCTTTTGCGTAAACAGAAGAGCTTTACTTTACAAGGCTGCGCAGCACGACACGCGCAGTGGAAACATCGGAACCGAGCAGGGTGTCGTAGACGTTCAGGACGTCCCGGATGGCCTGCAGGTTGTCCTTGGTCAGGGTGTAGGTCTTGGTGGAACCGTCCCTGCCGGTAAAGGTGGCGGTGACGCTCTTGGCGGCAAGCCACTCGTTCAGCCAGCTGGTCTCGTCGTCCATATCGAACAGCTCATAGTCGAACCATGCCTTGAGGTCGTTGTCATAGCCGCCGATGAACTCTTCATCACAGGTGAAGTCGTAGTAGTTATCCTCGGTCTCTACCCGAACAGATTTCATGTCCAGCTTTTTATTGCCGAAGTAGGTTATGCCCAGACTGAGATACACGGTGGGATCATCGTTGGTAACGAACAGGTAGGGGTACAGACCGCAGGAGGCCTTTTCCATGCTGGCCTCCTCGTAGGGAGAATCGATCTGCCAGCCCTCGGCCTCGCTGTCATAGGTGACAGTGAGCTTGGACAGGGTAGAGCGCAGCTGTGCCTCCGACACCGCATTGGTCACAGAAAGCTCTGCCGGAGCAGGCTCGTCCGGAAGGGCGGGGGTCAGGGCAAAAGCGGAGACGCCGCCCATCAGGATGGCGGCGGTGCACAGGCAGGCGGCACCGCGCTTGAACAGTCCGGTCAGTTTCATAAGGATCTCCTTTCGCTTCACAGAAATGCTTTTTCTCTGTCCAGAGCATACCAGATTTTACGGTCTCTGACAGCAAAACGGCATGAATCGACCATCAGATGCATCAGAACGACCGTTCAGATGGTGTGCAGTGCGGATGAAAACGGCCTCTTACACCTGATGGTTTTCCAGCCAGTCGGTCATCTGCTGGGCGATGCCCTTGATGCTGCCTTCCTCAAAGGGGACTTTCAGCCCGGCAGTCTCCAGCAGCTCGGTGTAGCTGGCCGTACCGGCGCGGCGCACAAGGCGCAGATAGCGCGCCCATGCATCCTTGTGGTCGGTCAGGCTCAGCAGGAAGAACTGCAGCGCGGCCATGGTGGACAGACAGTAGTCGATATAATAGAAGGGGCACTCATAAATGTGCAGCTGGCGCTGCCAGCCTGCGCCCCGGCCATAGAAGGGCAGATTGTCAAAATCGATCCACGGACGGTATTTCTTTTCCAGCTTGAGCCACTCGGCATTGCGTTCATCGGGGGTCAGGTCCGGATTCTGGTACATGATGTGCTGGAACTCGTCCACCTCGCAGCCGTAGGCAAGGAACACGAAGCTGTCCTCGGCGTGCAGCAGGGCGTATTTGTCGGTATCCTTGCCAAACAGCAGATGATGCCACGGCGCAGTGAGGAACTCCATGGCCATGGAGTGGATCTCTGCACTCTCCATGCCGGGGCATTCCAGATCGGCGGGGATGGCGGGGTCACGCTCGGCTACATAGCCCTCAAAGGCATGGCCGCATTCGTGGGTCAGCACGTCCACATCGCCGGAGGTATCGTTCCAGTTGGCAAAGATGAAGGGGGCCTTGTAGCTGGGCAGGCTGGTCATATAGCCGCCGGACATCTTGCCGGGGCGGCTCTCCACATCGAACAGCTCGTTGTCCTGCATGAAGTCGATGAACTCGGCGGTCTCGGGGCTCAGCTCGTGGTACATGGTGCGGGCGGCATCCATGCGGGCCTTGTAGCCGGGGATGGGCTTGGGGTTGCCGTCCCGGAACAGAATGGGCAGGTCGGTAAAGGCGGGATGGGCGATGCCGGTGCGCTTTGCGCGCAGGGCCATCACCTTCTGCAGCTGAGGCACCACATCGTTTGCGACCTGATCGCGGAATTTCCGGATCTCCTCCGGGCCGTAGCCGATGCGGTTCATGCGGACGTAGGAGAGCTCGCTGTAGTCGTGATAGCCCATCACCCGGGCCTGTGCATTCAGGTTCTTCACGATCTCGCCGTACAGCTCGTCCAGCTCGGCACGGTGGGCGTCAAAATAACCGGCCTCGGCCTCGTAGGCGGCACGGCGCACAGCAGGGTCCAGATCTTCTTTGTAGGGGCCCAGCTGGGGGATGGTGAGCTGTTTGCCGTCCAGCTCCACCAGTGCGCCGCCGTAGATCTGCTGGTAGCGGCTCACCAGAGCATTGAACTGCTGCTGCAGCTCCACGGTGCGGTCGTCCATGCTGAGGACGGCGTTCTTCATGCCGGCCACGCAGGTGGTGCCGAATTTTTCGGTCAGGGCATCCACATGGGGATTTGCCAGAAATGCCCGGCTGATCTCCACGCTGGCGTTGGTCACGGCGGGGCCGTTGGCATCAAAGAAGTCCTGCTCGGCCTTCCAGTAAGCGTCGCGGGTGTCGCAGGTGTAGTGGATGTTGGCGAGGTTTGCGGCGGTGTTGTACTCTGCAAAGGCTTCGCTCTGCTCATAGTAGAGCCGGACAAGGGCATCGCCGTCCGGTGCGGCAGCGGCCTTTGCGGCCAGCTCCCTGCACCGGGCCAGCAGGGCATCGATGTCCGGGCGGGTATAGGTCATTTCGTTGAATTTCATCGGGAAACATTCCTTTCCGGGAGAAAACTCCATATTTAAGGTTAAACTCATCTTACCACGTTATGCGGCAAATGAAAAGAGGATACAGGCCAAAACCCGGCAGATGCTATGCACAACTGCTAAAAATTGGTGCTGCGTTTTAGCAAAGTTATCCATTGATATGGTTGCAAGGCCGCAGAAAAAAGACTATAATAAAGCCATCAACAGAGTAAGACCATGTGCGTTAAGTGCCGCATCAACGGGGAGTTGTGCTGTGGACGAAGGTGTACCCGCGGTGCATGGTCTGCATCCCGCTGCTGCATGGACTTGGGTGCAGGCGAGACGGCTTGCGTCCCGCCCGGAAGTGAAAGTTGTTGGATTCACGCCCTCCTTTGTGCGGTTTGTCACAGGGAGGGCGTTTTTGTTTGTGCAGACCGCCCGCCCGGTATTCCTTTTGCAAGGAGGACAGTTGATATGAACAACTCGAAAAATTCCGTCCGCACGCTCACCATGCTGGCCTTGCTGGTGGCAATGAGCATCGTGTTCAGCCGGGTGCTGAGCATCTCCACCGGCTTTGTGCGGTTCAATCTGGGCAGCCTGCCGGTGCTGCTGGCAGCGCTGCTGTTCGGCCCGGGAGCAGGCTTTGCCGTGGGCGCCGTGGCCGATATGATCGGCGGCGTGCTGGCAGGCTACGCCATCAACCCGCTCATCACGCTGGGCGCAGGTGCCATTGGTCTGGTGGCGGGGCTTGCATGGCAGAAGCTGCCCGGGCTGCGCACCGGCCTGCGGCTGCAGATCAGTGTACTGCTGGGACACTTTGTGGGTTCCATGGTTATCACCTCGCTGGCACTGCGCATCTTCTACGGCTACCCGTGGGCAACGCTGGCCGTGCGCATCCCCAATGCACTGATCCTGGCTGCGGTGAACACCGTGCTGCTGCGCATCCTGCTGGAAAACCGTGCCCTGATGAAGATGGTGAAAAAATAAAGGCTTTCCGTATCCGCAAAAATAAAAAATTCGTCTAAAATAGTGATCTCGAAAAGAGGCATTACAATGAACTACGAACAGGCAATGGAATACATCCACGCCGTCCAGTGGGCCGGCCACAAGCCCGGCCTGACACGTACCCGCACCCTGCTGGCCGCACTGGGCGACCCGCATAAACAGCTCAGATTCGTGCATGTTGCAGGCACCAACGGCAAGGGCAGCACCGCCGCCATGATGGCGTCCTGCCTGCAGGCCGCAGGCTATCGGGTGGGTCTGTACACCTCGCCCTTCATCAACCGCTTCAACGAACGCATCCAGATCAACGGAGTGCAGATCCCGGATGAAGAGCTGGTGAGACTGGTGGAACAGGTAAAGCCCGCCGCCGACACCATGGAGGATGTACCCACCGAGTTTGAGATCATCACGGCGCTGGGGATGCTCTATTTTGCCCAGCAGAAATGTGAGATCGTGGTGCTGGAGGTGGGCCTTGGCGGCACGCTGGATTCCACCAACGTCATTGATGCCCCGGAGTGCGCAGTCATCACGGCACTGGGCATGGATCATGTGAAGGAGCTTGGCCCCACCCTTGGGGACATTGCCGCTGCCAAGGCGGGGATCATCAAGGAAGGCTGTCCGGTGGTGAGCTACGGTGGTGTGCCGGAAGCAGACGCTGTGATCCGCCGCGTGGCAGCGGAAAAGCACGCCGAGCTGACCGAGGTGGATTTCAGCAGGCTGAAATACGAGGGCGGCAGCCTTGACGCCGTGGAGTTCGACTTTGATGGCCTGACCGATGTGCACCTGCCCCTGATCGGCAGCTACCAGCCCCGGAATGCGGCGCTGGCGGTCACGGCCCTGCGGGTGATGCGCGCCCATGGCTGGAACATTCCGGAAAGCGCCATCCGCACAGGTCTGGAAACGGTCAGTTGGCCGGGCCGGTTCGAGCTGCTGCGGCACGCGCCCGCCTTCCTGCTGGACGGCAGCCACAATGCCCACGGGATGCGCGCTACGGTGCAGAGCCTGAAAGACCGTTTCCCGGGGCAGAAGTTTGTTTTTCTGGTCAGCATCATGGCAGACAAGGACGTGGACCAGATGCTGAGCCTGCTGGCTCCGCTGGCCGTGCGGTTCGTCACGGTGACGGCACACACGCCCCGGGCAATGCCTGCCGAGGTGCTGGCAGAACACATCCGGGCCTATGGCTGCAGGGCAGAAGCGGCAGACTCCATCGAAGCGGGCGTGGCCCGGGCGGTGGAGCTGGGCGGTAAAGGCCCGGTGTGCGCACTGGGCACGCTGTATTTCTCCGGCGATGTGCGGAAAGCTTTTGCGGAACTTGTGAAGGGCTGACGATTTAAAATGGCTCCGCGTGCGCTGCGCCATCATCAGCGGAAAAATTATTTTTAATATTTGCAACTCAGGAAGATCTGCGGATCTTCCTGAGTTGCTTTTTCACGGGAAGGGACCGTGGCGAGTAGCTGCATCTGCTGGCGCTCGCTCCCCTGCGGGGAGCTGTCGCGCAGCGACTGAGGGGCCTTGAAATCGGCGCAACACAAAAAATCCTTTAGCGGAGCGACTTGGATTTTTTGTATGGAGCCCAACAGCTTTGGGGTTTGAAAGGGGCGAGCAGCCCCTTTCTCGTTGCGGGGTGGGTGGAGTCCAGAGGTAGGGAGGGGGGACTCGAAACACCCCTCCCTGCCTCTGGCCCAGCGGAGCGTCACCAGCGGCGATGATTTTTATAAAAGCTATGAAACCTGTCCTACGCGACCGCTCTCTGCACAAGAAGCAACTTTTTCTGTGAAAAAGCAAACAAGCCAGCTCCGCAGGGCTGGCTTGTTTGCAATAAAAAAATAATTTTCCGCTGAAAATGCCCAGAGTGAAACGGAGGGCATTCAAATGGTTAGGCCTGCGATAGCACAGACAAAAAGAAAAAGCGGTGACTCGTGCAGGTTGAGTCATCGCTTTTCTTGCCCCTTGCGGGGCAGGCAGGGTAAATGATAAGAAGGTAAATGAAGAAAATAGCAAAAATAAGGAACAAAGCGCGATAATGAGCGAAAAACCGCTCTGAGAAGTTCATGTATCCAACACTGCAGCTTTGTTGGATACAACATACCACTTTTCAAATAAAAATACAAGCCCTTTTTTTGATTTTTCACCAAAAGACGTCCGAAAAAACTCATTTTTGGAGGAACGCACAAATTTGACGAAAAGTTCCCAGCAAACTGACGAACAAGCCCAAAAAGCAGCAGAAACGCCCCGGATGCCGCGCAAAAAACACACAGGATACGACAGTTCTTTACAAGCGTCGGCCTGTGTGTTATGATGGATACATTCAATGGGGAGTCTGCCTTGTGTGCGGCAGACGGCGTGCAGGGGAAAAGAGGCCCGGCACGGGGGAAAGGAGCATATCAATGGAAAATCAGACGGTGAGCGGAACAAAAAAGCCGCTCTTCGGAGGGCGGAAGCCGCTGTTCACACAAAAGGAACTGCTGCTGCTGACCGGCCCGCTGCTGGTGGAGCAGCTGCTGGAAGTGACCGTCGGCATGGCCGATACCATGATGGTGTCCCGCTGCGGCGAGGCGGCTATTTCGGGCGTCAGCCTTGTGGACATGATCAACAACCTTATCATCGTGCTGTTTGCGGCACTGGCCACCGGCGGCGCGGTGGTGGTGAGCCAGTTCCTGGGCGCACGGGAGCAGAAGAGCGCCAATGAGAGCTCCGGTCAGCTGATCCTGCTCAGCGGTCTGTTCGGGCTGCTGGTGGGCGCATTCTGCTTTGTTCTGGCCCGGCCCATGATCCGGCTGTTTTACGGTGCCATTGATGCCGATGTGCTGGACGCCAGCGTGCTGTACCTGCGCATCATCGCCATCAGCTATCCGTTTCTGGCACTGTATAACGGCGGCGCGGCACTGTTCCGCAGCATGGGCAACTCTAAAATCTCCATGCAGATCAGCTTTTTGATGAATGTCATCAATATCGTGGGCAATGCAGTGTGCATCTTCGGCCTGAAAATGGGCGTGGACGGTGTTGCATGGCCCAGCGTGGTGTCCCGCATGGTGGCAGCGTTCCTCATCCTGCGCAGATGCTACCAGAAGGGCAACGCCCTCAAGGTGCCCAAGACCACCCGTCTGGATGCAAGGATGACCCGGCGCATTCTGGGCATCGGCATCCCCTCTGCATTCGAGAACAGCCTGTTCGAGGCCGGACGCATTCTGGTGGTGAGCATGATCTCCACCTTCGGCACGGTGCAGATCGCGGCCAACGCGGTGGCAAACAATCTGGACGGCATGGGCGTCATCCCCGGCAAGGCCCTCAGCCTTGCCATGATCACGGTGGTGGGCCGCTGTGTGGGCGCGGGAGACAGCGAGCAGGCGGTCTACTACACCCGCAAGCTCTCCCTGTGGTCCTACATTGCAATGGGCCTTTCCAACGGTGCCATCCTGCTGTTTTTGCATAAGCTCATCGGCATCTATGCGCTGTCCGGTGAGACGATGGTGCTTTCCGAGACGCTGGTGCGCATCCACGCGGGCTTTGCCATCCTGCTGTGGACCCTGTCCTTTGTGCTGCCCAACGCACTGCGCGCCGCCAATGATGTGAAATTCACCATGCTCGTGTCCATTCTGAGCATGGCCGTGTGGCGGCTTGGCTTCAGCTATCTGCTCTGCGTGCGGATGGGCTGGGGTGCCGTGGGCGTATGGATCGCCATGATCATCGACTGGATGTGCCGTGTCACCTGCTTTGTCATCCGCTTCCGTAGCGGTGTATGGAAGAACAAATATCACGCATAACATAAAGGAGTACAGCATGAAACTGATCAGCTGGAATGTCAACGGTCTGCGCGCCTGCCTGACCCACGGCTTTGCCGAGAGCTTTGCGCAGCTGGATGCCGATATCTTTTCGGTGCAGGAGACCAAGATGCAGCCGGGACAGGCAGATTTTGCCCCGGAGGGCTACACGGAGTACACCTATTCCGCAGAGAAAAAGGGCTACTCCGGCACGGCCTGCTGGTGCCGTGAGCAGCCGCTGGCCGTGACCACCGGCATCGGCATCGAGGAGCACGACCACGAGGGCCGGGTGCTGACGCTGGAATACCCGGCGTTCTGGCTGGTGAACTGCTACACCCCCAACAGTCAGGACGGGCTGAAGCGTCTGGACTACCGCATGGAATGGGAGAACGCCTTCCGCGCCTACCTGCTGGCGCTGGATGCGAAAAAGCCGGTGATCCTGTGCGGGGACCTGAACGTGGCCCATACGGAGATCGACATCAAAAATGCAAAAACCAACCGCATGAGCGCAGGCTTCACCGATCAGGAACGCGGAAAAATGACCGAGCTGCTGGATGCCGGCTTTGCCGACAGCTTCCGTGTGCTGCACCCGGACGAGGTGAAGTACAGCTGGTGGAGCTACCGCTTCCATGCCCGGGAAAAGAACGCGGGCTGGCGCATCGACTACTTTATCGTATCCCGCCGCATCGCCGACAGGATCCGGGCGGCAGAGATCCACAACGAGATTTTCGGCTCGGACCACTGCCCGGTGGAGCTGGACATTGACCTGTAACCTGTAAAAAACGCCTGCTCTCCCGGAAAGAGCAGGGAAAAGGAGACTCTATGCTCAAAAGCTATCTGCTGGTATTTTTCGTTTCCATGGTGCCGCTCATTGAACTGCGCGGTGCCATCCCCATCGGGCTTGGCATGGGCCTGCCCATCCTGCCCACCTATCTGGTGTGCGTGGTGGGCAACATGATCCCGGTGCCGTTCATCTATCTGTTTGCACGCAAATTCCTGATCTGGGGCTACCATAAGCCCATCATCGGGCCCATCTGCAAGTTCTGCATCGTCAAAGGCGAAAAAGGCGGCCGCGCACTGGAAGCCAAGGCGGGCCGCGGCCTTGAGGTGGCGCTGCTGCTGTTCGTGGGCATCCCGCTGCCGGGCACCGGCGCGTGGACCGGGACGCTGGCGGGCTCAATCCTGGATATGAAGTTCAAGGACGTGGTCAAGGCCTGCATGGGCGGCGTGCTGCTGGCGGGCATCATCATGGGTCTGGCCAGCGCGGGCCTGCTGGGTGCGCTGAGCACCCTGTTCTCGGTGGGCTGAGAAAAAAGACTGCGTTCCGGCAAAGAACAACAATTGACAATGGCATTTTGCCGCCGAGTATGCTAAAATAAAAAAAGTGTTTTGGAACCGGCGGCGCAAAGCTGCCGGACGGAAAGGAACGATAAGATCATGGATCAGGCACTGAATCAGAAAATCGACGCATATATTGCACAAAACAAGGAACAGCTGCTGAAGGATATCGCCGCACTGGTGGCAGTCAACAGCGTGGAGGGAACCCCCGAGGAGGGCGCACCCTATGGTGCAGGCCCCCGCGCCGCACTGGACAAGACGCTGGAGCTGGCTGCAGGCATGGGCCTTGCCACCCGCAACTGCGAGAACTACATCGGCTATGCAGAGCTGGCCGGCAAGGACCCTGAAAAGTATCTGGCGACCATCTGCCATGTGGACGTGGTGCCCGTGGGCAACGGCTGGACGGCCGACCCCTTCACCATGCGCATTCAGGACGGCTGGCTGCTGGGCCGCGGCGTTGCCGACGATAAGGGCCCCATGGTGGCTACCCTGTATGCCCTGAAGTTCCTCAAGGAGCAGGGCTATGAGCTGCGCTACCCCATCCGCGCACTGGCAGGCACCAACGAGGAGACCCACATGCAGGATGTGGACTACTACCTCAAAAACTACCCGGCCCCGGCCTTCTGCTTCACCCCGGATGCCGAGTTCCCGGTGTGCAACGGCGAGAAGGGCCTGTTCGGTGCCAAGATCGTCAGCCCGGTGTGCAACGGCGTCATCGTGGAGATCGAGGGCGGCGTGGCAAACAATGCCGTGCCCGACCGTGCAAGTGCACTGGTCAAGACTGATATCTCCAAGCTGAAGAATGCCCCCAACATCACGCTGGAACCGGAAGGCGACGGCGTGCGCATCCGTGGCTGGGGCAAGTCCGGCCACGCAGCTATGCCGCAGGGTACCGTGAACGCCATTGGTCTGGTGGTGAACTACCTGCTGGACAACGGCCTGTGCAACGATGCGGAACGTGCGTATCTGGAAGCCATCCGCAAGCTGCATGCTTCCACCGCCGGTGAGGGTCTGGGCATCAACTGCGCCGACGGCCCCTTTGGCCCGCTGACCGTGATCGGCGGCCGCATCTACATGGAAGATGGCCGCATTTTCCAGACCATGGACAGCCGCTTCCCCACCTGCACCAACGGCGAAAAGATGACCGAGCAGATCCGTGCCGCACTGGGCGACGGCGCTGAGCTGCGCGATGTGACCGCTGCCGAGCCCTTCTATATTGAAGCCGACAGCCCCGCCATTCTGGCCTGCATCAACACCTACAACGAAGTCACCGGCGAGAACGCCAAGCCCTTCACCATGGGCGGCGGTACCTATGCCCGCCATTTCCCCTATGCGGTCAGCTTTGGCCCCGAGCATGTGGACCTGCCGCTGCCGGAGTTCGGCGGCCCGATGCACGGTGCAAACGAAGCTGCCCCCATTGACAAGCTGCTGGAAGCCGTAAAAATCTATATCATCGCGCTGCTGCGCCTTGAGGAAATCGACTTCTGATGCAGCCGGTGAATGTGCTCGTCATCGACGGGCAGGGCGGGGGCCTTGGCAAACAGCTGGTGGCGGCCCTGAGCACGCAGTGCCCGGAGATCCGGCTCACTGCGGTGGGCACCAACAGTCTGGCGGCAAACGCCATGCGCAAGGCCGGTGCCCCGCGTGCCGCCACCGGCGAGAATGCAGTGGCGGTGAACTGCCGCAGCGCGGATATCATCGTGGGGCCAATCGGCATCGTTATTGCGGATGCACTGCTGGGCGAGATCACGCCCGCCATGGCCACGGCCGTGTGCCAGAGCCATGCGACGCGGGTGCTCATCCCGGTGAACCACTGCGAAAACTATATCGTGGGTGTGCCGGAGCAGCCCATCAGCGATCTAGTGGCCGCTGCGGTGCAGAAGGTGAAAGCCCTCTGCGCCGGGGAAGGCTGCGGAAAAAGGGTTTATTGAAAATGCCCTCCGCTCTCGCTCTGGGCATGATTCAAGGAATTTATATTTTTTAGTTGCAAGTCGGAAAATCCTGCGGGATTTTCCGACTTGCTTTTTCACCGGAGCGGGCGCAATGAAGAAGTGGCCTGTTTCCCGGCTGTGCGGCTGTTTCCGCAGGAAACGAGCACAGACAGATCAAGTTTCCCTCTTGGACCCTTTCCGTGAAAATGCAACAGCGGACAGCCCGCAGGCTGTCCGCTGTTGCTATAAGATATTTTTCCGCTGAAGATGCCCAGAGCGCAAGCGGAGGGCATTCTGAATCGTTATGACTTCTGCCGTGCGGCGATCTGCGCTGCCGTGGGCGGGGTGTCGCCCTGCGCAGCGTTTTCCAGTGCGCCGAGGCGGCGGTCCAGATCGGTCAGGCGCTGGGCTACGATATCCGGCAGATCCTGCTGGTCCAGATCGTCCGCCGGGTTCACGGCCTTGTTGTTGATGCGCACCACCTCGGCGGGCACGCCCACGGCGGTGCAGTTGGCGGGCAGATTGCGCAGCACCACGCTGCCTGCGCCGATACGGGAGTTGTCCCCGATATACACCGGGCCAAGGACCTTGGTGCCTGCACCGATCAGCACGTTGTTGCCCAGAGTGGGGTGGCGCTTGCCGGTGTCCTTGCCGGTGCCGCCCAGAGTGACACCGTGGTAGATGGTGCAGTTGTCCCCGATCTCACAGGTCTCACCGAACACGATGCCCATGCCGTGATCGATGAACAGGCATCTGCCGATGGTGGCACCGGGGTGGATCTCGATGCCGGTGCGGCGGCGTCCGTGCTGGCTGACCCAGCGGGCAAGGAAAAAGCGCTTATGCTGGTACAGCCAGTGCGCAATGCGGTGATACACCAGAATGTGAAAGCCCGGATACAGCAAAATGACCTCCAGCACGTTGCGTGCTGCGGGGTCCTTGCGCTGGATGTTCCGCGCGTCCTCCAACAAACCCATGGGAAAACCCTCTCTTTCCTGATTCCGATGAAGCTGCTCTGAATAAAAATCACGCCTCTGCCATGAAAACAGCCTCTGACTCTTTTGACCATATTATAATAGCACACCCGGACGGGAATGTACAGCAATATGCTAGGAATTGATGTAACTAACCCTGAATCTGGCGGGGAAAAACTGCTTTTGGGTAGAGTAGCTAAAATTCCGGGAGGGAAGCGGCAAACCTTTTTGCAACAAAATATATGCGGAAGCATTGACACATTTCGCGCTT
Organism: Faecalibacterium sp. 3; assembly: GCF_048323735.1. NCBI lineage: Bacteria > Bacillati > Bacillota > Clostridia > Eubacteriales > Oscillospiraceae > Faecalibacterium > Faecalibacterium sp. 3. The sequence continues at coordinate 167,521 of NZ_JBLWFN010000001.1, read as the reverse complement.
CTATGCTAAAATATTATGAAAAGATTCCAGACTTATAAAAGGAGACAGCACCATGCAGAAAAGCGCGATGTGCACCAAACTGAACAAGCAGTTCGCATCCGGTTTTGCCGTGGGTTCGTTGTTTCCTTTTTTTGTGGAATGAGCTTTTCCCTTTGCGGGGAAAAGTTTTTTTTTGCCCGTAAGCCGGAAAGCCGAACCAGACAAACGCAAATCAGGAGGGAACTGCGATGCTGCTTGTAAATGCTGTGAACACCGAAGGAAGACCGCTTGAGATTTTTGTAAAGGACGGCAGGATCGCTGCTGTGGGTCAGGAGCTGGAGGCACTGGCCGGGGAGAACGAAACGGTCATTGATGCCGGAGGGCTGACCGTGCTGCCCGCCTTTGTGGACCTGCACTGCCACTGGCGCACCCCGGGCTTTGAGTACAAGGAGGACATCGAGACCGGCAGCCGCGCCGCAGCCGCCGGCGGTTACACCTTCGTGAACCTGATGCCCAACACAAAGCCGGTCTGCTCTTCTGCGGCACAGGCCATGATGGTGGAACAGAAAGCCGCCGAGGTGGGCCTGTGCGATGTGAACCAGACCGTCTCCATCACCGAGAACTTTGACGGTGTGAGCATCGACCACCTCAAGACCCTGCCTGCCGGTGTGAAGTTCATCACCGAGGATGGCCACGGCGTGCAGGACAATGCCACCATGGCAAAGGCTTTCGCTATCTGCACCCAGAAGGATATCACCGTGATGAGCCACGCTGAGGATATGGAGATCAGCCCGTGGGACTACCGTCTGGCTGAGGACATCGAGACGGTGCGCAACTGCTGGCTGAGCGAATACTACCAGACCCGGCTGCACATGTGCCACGTGTCCACCCGCGGTGCACTGGATGCCATCCAGATGGCAAAGCTGCGGGGTGCACCTGTCACCTGCGAGGTGACCCCGCACCACCTGTGGTTCACCAATGATACCTGCGATTACCGTGTGAACCCGCCCATCCGCACCGCCGACGATGTGCAGGCGCTGGTGGATGGCATCCGCACAGGCATCGTGGACGCCATTGCCACCGACCACGCGCCCCACTCCGAAGAGGACAAGCTGAAGGGCATGGCCGGTATGGTGGGCAGCGAGACCGCTTTCGGCGTCTGCTACACCAAGCTCTGCAAGCAGGAAGGTCTGCCGCTGGAAGTGCTGGTGCATCTGATGAGCACCCGCCCCGCCGAGATCCTGGGCCTTGCCAAGGGTCAGCTGGAGCCGGGCTACGACGCGGACTTTGTGCTGGTGGATCTGGATACCCCCTACACCGTGGACAAGGACAAGCTGCATTCCAAATCTCACAACACCCCGTTCGATGGTGCCCAGCTGTTTGGCAAGGTCTGCGCCACCATCAAGGGCGGCAAGCTGACCTATCAGGCAGAGAACTGAGAAAATGTTTCACAAAATAATATGATATAAAATAGATAAGAGAGCAAACAGGAGGTACACCCAAATGACGAACATGGACAAACTGTACGAAGCTGTGGAAGCCCGCGGCCCGGTGTGCGTGGGTCTGGACACCGACTTCAGCTACCTGCCCGCCGATTTTGTGGACAGCACCCTGTCCCGCGGCGAGAACATCGTGCGCTTCAACAAGAAGCTCATTGACGCCACCAAGGCCGTGGCAGGCTGCTACAAGGTGCAGATCGCTTACTACGAGTCTCTGGGTCTTGAGGGCATGAAGGCCTACGCCGACACCCTGAAGGCTGTGCGCGAGGCAGGTGTGCCGGTGATCGCCGACATCAAGCGCGGCGATATTGCCAAGACCGCCGAGATGTACGCCATGGGTCACTTTACCGGTGATTTCGAGAGCGATTTCGTCACGCTGGCACCCTATATGGGTCTGGACTCCATCAGCCCCTATCTGCCCTACGCCGAAAAGCAGGGCAAGGGCATGTTCGTGCTCTGCCGCACCTCCAACGGCGGTGCCAAGGACTTTGAGTATGAGAAGCTGGCCGATGGCCGCCACGTCTACGATCTGGTGGGCGACAAGCTGAACGCTCTGGGCAAGGACTACATGGGTGAGCACGGCTATTCCTCCATCGGTCTGGTCATCGGCGGCACCCACATCGAGGAGGCCACCGAGATCCGTGCAAAGTATCAGGACAGCTTCTTCCTGATCCCCGGCTACGGCGCACAGGGCGGCAAGGCCGAGGACATTGCCCAGTATCTTACCAAGGGCAACGGCGGCGTGGTCAACTCCAGCCGCGGCATCCTGCTGGCCTACAAAAAGCAGCCGGGCACTGCCTTTGACGAAGCCGCTTACAACGAATGTGTGAATATGAAGGAGGCCATTGCTCATGCGTGCAGCCTGCTGTGAAGCCACTGTCCTGCGCAATGAGGTCATTGCCCCGGACATCCGTCTGCTGACGGTGGTCTGGCCGGACCGCGACCACGCACCCCACGCAGGCCAGTTCTTTACCCTGCGTGCATGGGGCGCAGACGAAGCCCCCTTCCTGTCCCGGCCCATCAGCGTGCACCGCTGGAACCCGGACAGCAGCACCATCGAGTTTCTGTATCAGGTGGTGGGCGAGGGCACTGAAAAGATCGCGCAGCTCAAAATGAAGGATACCTTCCAGCTCACCGGCCCTATGGGCAACGGCTTTGATGTGCCGGACATCCTGAGCAAGTATAAAAAAATCGCTGTGGTGGGCGGCGGCATCGGCACCGCGCCCATGTTCCAGCTCACCCGCGAGCTGGCAGCGGCAGGCGTGAAGCCGGATGTGTTCTTCGGCTTCCGGGATGCCCCCTACTGCATGGAGGAGTACCGCGAGATCGCAAACCTCGTCAAGGTGTCCACCGACACCGGCGCGGTGGGCTTCCACGGCTTTGTCACCCAGCTGTACGACCCCGCCGACTACGATGTGGTGCTGGTGTGCGGCCCCACGGTCATGATGAAGAACGCCGCCCGCCTGTGTGCCGAAAAGGGCACCCCCTGCTTTGTGAGCATGGAAAAGAAGATGGCCTGCGGCATTGGTGCCTGCCTTGGCTGCACCTGCGAGACCAAGGGCGGCGAGGGCAAGAGCGTGTGCAAGAACGGCCCGGTATTTGATGCAACGGAGGTGTTCTTCTGATGGCTGACCTGAAAACCAACCTGCTGGGCTTTGTGATGAACAGCCCGGTCATCGGCGCATCCGGCACTGTGGGCTACGGCGTGGAGTACGAAGAGCTGGCAGACTTTTCCAAGATCGGCGGCATTTCCGGCAAGGGCCTGACCCTGCACGGCCAGTACGGCAACAAGGGCGAGCGCCTGTGGGAGACCCCCTCCGGCCTTATCAACAGCATCGGCCTGCAGAACCCCGGCGTGCAGCACTTCATTGACGTGGAGCTGCCCGAGATGCTGGAACTGAAGCAGAAGTACGGCACGGTGGCCATCGCCAATCTTGGCGGCCACAGTGAGGAAGAGTATGTGGAAGGTGCCGCGATGCTGAGCGACAGCGCAGTGGACATCGTGGAGCTGAACATCTCCTGCCCCAACGTCAAGGTGGGCGGCATGGCCTACGGCGTCAAGGCCGAGGCTGCCGGTGAGGTGGTGCGCATGGTGCGCGCTGCCTGCAAAAAGCCCCTGATGGTCAAGCTGAGCCCGCAGGCCGAGAACATCCCCGAGATGTGCAAGGCTGTGGAAGCTGCCGGCGCGGACGCCATCAGCCTGACCAACACCTTCCAGGCCTGCGCCATCGATCTGGAAAAGCGCCGCCCGGTGTTCAACAACATCTTTGCGGGCCTGTCCGGCCCGGCGGTGCGCCCCATCGCTCTGCGCATGGTCTGGCAGGCCGTGGGCGCGGTGAACATCCCGGTGGTGGGTCTGGGCGGCATCGCCACGGGCCGCGACGCACTGGAGTTCATCATGGCAGGTGCCACGGCGGTGCAGGTGGGTGCCGCAAACTTTGCCAACCCCCGCGCCATGGAGACCATTGCGGACGAGATGGCCGCATGGATGGACAAGAACGGCGTGAAAACGCTGGACGAGATCCGCGGATGTGCCCGAAATGCTGAATAATCCAATTGATATACCAGCATAAATCCTGATTTATACGCATAAAAACAAAGTTGCTGCATAAATTTGCAAATCACGCAAAAGCGTGGTACAATACCGTTCAAAAGACATTTTTATAAAAGAGAGGGAGAAGTACAATGAGTGAAGCACTTGAGATCCTGAAGAGCTGTGACGCGTTCCTGGAAGGCCACTTCCTGCTGTCCTCCGGCCGCCATTCCAGCGCATACTGCCAGATGGCTTATCTGCAGCAGTACCCCGACCGCTGCGCCGAGGTCATGAAGAGCGTGGCAGATAAAGTCAAGGAAATGGACGTGGATGTGATCGTGGGACCTGCCATGGGCGGCATCGTGTACGCCTACGAGCTGGCCCGCCAGACCGGCAAGCGCGCCATCTTTACCGAGCGCGTGGACAATGTGATGACCCTGAAGCGCTTCGCCATCCACCCGGGTGAGAAGTGCCTCATCGCTGAGGACGTGGTCACCACCGGTATCTCCTCTCTGGAGACCAAGCGGGTCATTGAGGAGAACGGCGGCATCTGTGTGGGCATCACCTGCGTGGTGGACCGCACCAAGCCCGAGGCTCCGTCTCCCATTCCCATCGTGGCAAGCGCCCTCAAGCTGGATCTGCCCAACTACGCACCCGAAGAGTGCCCCATCTGCAAGGAAGGCAAGCTGCCGCTGGTGCATCTGGGCAGCCGCAAGATGAAGCAGGAAGCAAAGCAGACCCTGTAATGTGTTGAAACGAGGAAAACTATGAACGCATATCTTCTTTTGGCAAATGGCATGGTCTTTGCCGGCCAGTCAGTGGGTGCCGAGGGCGTCACCGTGGGCGAGGTGGTCTTTGCCACCGGTATGGTGGGCTTTCAGGAGACTCTGACCGACCCCAGCTACTACGGCCAGATCATCACCCAGACCTACCCCCTGATCGGCAACTATGGTATGAATAAGGACGACATGGAGTCCGACCGCATCTGGGCAAAGGGCTACATCGTGCGCGAGGCCTGCACCACCCCCTCCAACTGGCGCTGTGAAGAGACGCTGGACAGCTTTTTGAAAAAGAACAACACCATCGGCATCGAGGGCATCGATACCCGCCACCTGACCCGCATCATCCGGGAAAGCGGCGTGATGAACGGCGCCATCCTGACCACCTTTGACCCCGCCGACCCGGCCAACAAGGCCGAGACCGAGGCCCTGCTGGCCCAGATCCGCGCCTACGCCGTCACCGATGCGGTGAAGAATGTTACCTGTGAAAAGCCCGAGGTGTTCAACCCGCAGGGCGAGACCCATATCGTGCTGATGCACTACGGCTGCAAGCGGAACATCGTGCGCTGCCTTGTCAAGCGCGGCTGCAAGGTGACCGTCATGCCCGCCTTTGCAACGGCAGAGGAAATCAAAGCTCTGAACCCGGACGGCATCATGCTGTCCAACGGCCCCGGCGACCCCGCCGAGCCGGTGGAGGTCATCGAGAACCTCAAGCAGATCTTTGCACTGAACATCCCCACCTTCGGCATCTGTCTGGGCCACCAGCTGTCCGCGCTGGCAGCCGGTGCCAAGACCATGAAGCTGAAGTACGGCCACCGCGGTGCCAACCAGCCTGTGACCGACTTTGAGTCCGGCCGCACCTTCATCACCAGCCAGAACCACGGCTACGCTGTGGTGGGCGACGAGCTGCCCGCCGAGATGGGCGAGGTGGCACAGGTGAACGCCAACGACGGCACCTGTGAGGGCATCAAGTACAAGAAGTGGAACTGCTTTACCGTGCAGTTCCACCCGGAAGCAAACGGCGGCCCCAAGGATACCGAGTTTCTGTTCGACCGCTTCCTGAACAACGTCAAAGCAGCAAAAAAGGAGGCACGCTGAAATGCCGAAGGACCCTAGAATCAAGAAGGTGCTGGTCATTGGCTCCGGCCCCATCATCATTGGTCAGGCTGCGGAGTTCGATTACTCCGGCACGCAGGCCTGCCGTGCCCTGAAGGCAGAGGGCATCGAGACCGTTCTGCTGAACTCCAACCCCGCAACCATCATGACCGACCCGGATGTGGCCGACCATGTTTACATCGAGCCCATGACGCTGGAAGTCGTGGAGCGCATTCTGGACATCGAAAAGCCGGACTCCGTGCTGCCGAACCTCGGCGGCCAGATGGGCCTGAACCTGTCCATGGAGCTGGCCCGCTCCGGCTATCTGGACCGCACCGGCATCCGTCTGCTGGCCTGCAAGCCCGAGACCATCGACCGTGCCGAGGACCGCGAGCTGTTCAAGGAGACCATGGAAAAGCTGCACCAGCCCATCATCCCCTCTGAGGTGGTGGAGACGTTGCAGGATGCGCTGGCCTGTGCAGACCGCATCGGCTACCCGGTCATCGTCCGCCCCGCCTTTACCATGGGCGGCACCGGCGGCGGCATCTGCGAGAACAAGGCAAAGCTCATTGAGATCGGCACCAACGGCCTCCGTCTTTCCCCCATCCATCAGATCCTTGTGGAAAAGTGCATTGCCGGCTGGAAAGAGATCGAGTACGAGGTCATGCGCGACCACAAGGGCAACGTGATCACCGTGTGTAACATGGAGAACCTCGACCCCGTGGGCATCCACACCGGCGACTCGGTGGTTGTGGCTCCTTCCCAGACCCTGACCGACCACGAATACCAGATGCTGCGCACCGCTGCTCTGGATATCATCACCGAGCTGGGCATCGAGGGCGGCTGCAACTGCCAGTTTGCTCTGAAGCCGGACAGCTTTGATTATGCGGTCATCGAGGTCAACCCCCGTGTGTCCCGCTCTTCTGCACTGGCTTCCAAGGCCACCGGTTATCCCATTGCCAAGGTGGCCACCAAGATCGCCATCGGCTACACGCTGGACGAGATCACCAACGATGTCACCGGCAAGACCTGCGCCTGCTTTGAGCCTGCGCTGGACTACATCGTGGTCAAGTATCCGAAGTGGCCCTTTGATAAGTTCGTCTACGCCGACAAGTCTCTGGGCACCCAGATGATGGCCACCGGCGAGGTGATGAGCATTGGCAACAGCTTCGAGGCTGCCATGATGAAGGCAGTTTCCTCCATCGAGCTGGGCATGGACACCCTGACCCACAAGCCCTTTGAGGAGCTGACCGATGACGAGATCGTGGCCCACATGCATGTTCAGGACGCCGAGCGCGTGTTCTGCGTGTACGAGGCTCTCAAGCGCGGCATCGACCACGAGACCATTTACAAGATCACCAAGATTGACTGGTGGTTCCTGGACAAGATGCAGCATCTGGCAGATCTGGAAAACGGTCTTGCCAAGTGCAACGGCGTGCTGACCGAAGAGCAGTACAAGACTGCCAAGAAGTACGGCTTCCAGGATAAGACCATCAAGCGTCTGGCACAGGTGGACAAGCTCCCTGTGGAGAACTACCGCGCCGGTTTCAAGATGGTGGATACCTGTGCGGCCGAGTTCTCGGCCAACACCCCCTACTTCTACTCCACCTACGACGGCGACAACGAAGCCGCTGAGTTCATTGCCGAGAAGGAAGCCGAGGCATCCGCCAAGGGCGAGCCCAGGAAAAAGAAGGTGCTGGTCTTTGGCTCCGGCCCCATCCGCATCGGTCAGGGCATCGAGTTCGACTACTGCTCGGTGCACTGCGTGTGGACCCTGAAGAAGCACGGCTGCGAAGCCATTCTGGTCAACAACAACCCCGAGACCGTCTCCACCGACTTTGACACCGGCGACCGTCTGTACTTTGACCCGCTGAACCCGGAGAGCGTGGACAACATCATCGCCACCGAGAAGCCGGACGCCTGCGTGGTGCAGTTCGGCGGCCAGACCGCCATCAAGCTGGCAAAGCACATGGACGAGATCGGCCTGCCCATTCTGGGCACCCCGGCAGATGCCATCGATGAAGCCGAGGACCGTGAGCGCTTCGACGAGCTGCTGGAGCGCTGCAAGATCCCCCGCGCACCGGGCCGCACCGTGTTCAATCTGGACGAGGCGCTGGCCGCTGCCGATGAGATCGGCCTGCCGGTGCTGATGCGCCCCTCCTACGTGCTGGGCGGTCAGAACATGATCGTGGCCTACACCAAGGCAGACGTCATTGAGTACATGGGCGTCATCACCGAGCATGTGGACATGGATCATCCCGTGCTGCTGGATAAGTACATTCTGGGCACCGAGTGCGAAGTGGACGCCATCTGCGACGGCGAGAACTTCCTGATCCCCGGCATCATGGAGCAGGTGGAGCGCACCGGTGTGCACTCCGGCGACTCCATCTGTGTCTACCCGGCACAGCACCTGACCCAGGCCGAGATCGATACCATGGTGGACTACACCGGCCGCTTTGCCCGCGAGCTGCATGTCACCGGTCTGGTGAATGTGCAGTACGCTGTCTCCAACGGCAAAGTGTACGTCATTGAGGTGAACCCCCGTTCCTCCCGTACTGTGCCGTATATCTCCAAGGTCACCGGCGTGCCCATGGTGGATCTGGCAGTGCGCTGCTGTCTGGGCGAGAAGCTGGCAGATATGGGCTATGGCACCGGCCTGCACCCCAACGCACCCTATGTGGCCGTCAAGGTGCCTGTGTTCAGCTTTGAAAAGCTGCACGGTGTGGATACCCAGTTCGGCCCCGAGATGAAGTCTACCGGCGAAGTGCTGGGCATTGCCCCCAACTATCACGACGCCCTGCTCAAGGGCCTCATCGGCGCGGGCTACACCTTCAAGACCCCCGGCCCCGCAAGCTGCTGCATCTTCACCGTGAAGGACAGCGACAAGCCGGAGTTCGTGGATATTGCGTGGAAGCTCAAGAGCATGGGCTACAAGCTGTACGGCACCTCCGGCACCTGCGCATGGCTCAACAAGCACATGGTGCCCTGCAACGAGGTGCGCAATATGTCCGGCGAGTCGCCCAACATCGTGGACCTGCTGCAGAGCGGTCTGGTGGACTACGTGTTCTCCACCAGCACCAAGGGCCGTGACCCCAAGCGCGATTCCGTCCGCCTGCGCCGCAAGGCCGTGGAGCTGAGCATTCCCTGCATCACCGCTGTGGATACCGCCAACGCTCTGGTGGACTGCCTGCGCAGCGACCACAGTCTGGAAAATATCCCGCTGGTGGATATTGCCACCCTGTATCACCGCAAGTAATTACCGCTGTAATTACCCCCGGAAACGGATAAAGACAGACTTTATACAGCGCCCGCCAAAACGGCGGGCGCTGTATTTGTGAAAGGCAGACAGAGAATATAAAAGTTCGTGCGCAATAAATGACGTTTTGTGCGCAATCTGTCGCAAACAGTGCGCAAATTATGTTATACTCAACAACGCAAAATTTGCCAAAAGACCGTTACTTTTGGACATTCCAGGAGGATATAGATACATGACCCGTTCCCAGATGATCGAGACTGTTGCACGCAAGACCGGCTTTACCGAAGCTCAGGTCGAGACCACGATGGATGCGATGTTTGACCAGATCGCCGACTGCCTGCGCGCAGACGAGAAGGTGACCATCGCAGGCTTTGGCCGTTTTGAGATGCGTCCCCGCAAGCCCAAGGCCTACACCAACCCCAAGACCAAGGTTTCCAGCCGTCTGGAGTCCACCTCCATCCCCGGCTTCAAGGCCAGCGGCCGCTTCAAGCAGAAGCTGGAAGCAGGCAAGAAGAACGTGGAAGAGACCGCCTGATCGATGTGCATTGAGGACCGTACCCGTGACCCCGGGTGCGGTCCTTTTTGTTTGCTGGATATGCGGGCAAGAGAACGATTTGGAATGCCCAGAGCAAAGCGGAGGGCATTCTAAATCGTCCCGCTCTGTGCCCGGCGCACGGCATCTTTTTGTTTCTCTGCTGACAAGTGCGGCATTTCATGCTATACTGAGTGCAGAATATAAAAGGACAAAGGAACGGAGATTCAGATGCTTTACAGTGAACTGCAGTGCAGCCCGGCCATCCATCAGGCGGTGGAACGCATGGGCTTTGCCGAAATGACCGAGATCCAGGAAAAGACCATCCCCGTCATGATGGCGGGTCATGACGTGATCGCAAAAGCCCCCACCGGCACCGGCAAGACCTGTGCCTTCGGCATCCCGGTGGCGGAACATATCCTCCCGGAAAACAAGTACCCGCAGGCTGTCATCATGGCTCCCACCCGGGAGCTGGCCCAGCAGATCGCAGAAGAGCTGACCCAGCTGACTTATTTTATGCCGGAGGTGCAGGTGGCCTGCGTGTATGGCGGTGCCAATATGGAAAAGCAGGCAAAGCGCCTTGCCGAGGGCTGCCAGATCGTGGTGGCCACGCCGGGCCGTCTGATGGACCACTACAAGCACCGCACCATCGACATCTCCCATGTGACCCAGATCGTGCTGGACGAGGCCGACGAGATGCTGAACATGGGCTTCTATAAGGATGTGCGGCATATCATTGAAATGATGAAGGCCCGCAAGTCCCTTTCCATGTTCTCGGCCACCATCAGCCGCGAGGTGATGGACATTGGCTGGCTGTACCAGCACAACGCTGAGGAGATCACCGTCCAGCCCCGGGAGGAGAGCCAGCCCAAGATCACCCAGTATATGCTGGAGACCTCCGGCCGCAACAAGCTTTCCGACCTTGCACAGATCATCATTGGTGAGAGCTACAAGCGGGTAATGGTGTTCTGCGATACCAAGTTCAACACGGCCACTCTGGCCAACCAGCTGGCACGGCTGGGCTTCTCGGTGGATTGTCTGCACGGCGACCTCTCCCAGAAGGAGCGCAACCAGATCATGCAGAACTTCCGGGACGGCAAGCTGGCCATTCTGGTAGCCACCGACGTTGCCGCCCGCGGCATCGATGTTTCGGACGTGGACGCCGTCATCAACTACGATGTGCCCAGCGAGAACGAACATTACACCCACCGGATCGGCCGTACCGGTCGTGCCAAAAAGGAGGGCGTGAGCTACCTGTTCTATGTGCCGGAGGAGAAAAAGCGGGTGCAGGAGCTGCTGCGCCTGACCCGCAATACCGACCTGTGCACCCCGGTGCACTTCGACTTCAACCATGAGCACATCGTGGTGGAGGAAAAAAAGGACAACGCCGACCGGTTCCAGATCAAGTGTTACTTTTAAAGGAAGAAACTCCCCCAGTCTGCTCCGCAGACAGCCCTCTCAAGGAGGGAGCCTGCCCGTACGGTAAGCCTCCCTCTCTGAGGAAGGTGTCAAGCGAATGCGAGACGAAGGGAGTTCTTTTTGTAAAAAAGACTTGACCTTCCCCTTTCTGGAAGGTGTAACATAGGCACGTAAGGAGGCACCGGAGCCATGAAGATCAATGAAGTGGAAGCCGCTGTAGGCGTGACCAAAAAGAACATCCGCTTTTACGAGGAGGAGGGGCTCATTACCCCCGGCCGCGAACCGGGCAACGGTTACCGCAGCTACTCGCAGGCGGATGTGGAGCGCCTGCGCCGCATCAAGCTGCTGCGCAAGCTGGATGTTCCGTTGGCCGAGATCCGGGAAATGCTGGAAGGGCGAAAGACGCTGGCCGAGGGAATGGGTCAGCAGCTGGAACGGCTGAACGCCCGCCGCAAGGATCTGGACGAAGCCATCGGCTTCTGCACTGTATTGGAAAAGGCTTCCGGAAACCTTGAAGAACTGGATGTGGAGCAGACGCTTGCGCGCCTTGCTGCACGGGAAGAACAGGGGGTGACCTTTGTGAACATTGAACGCACAGACCGAAAAGGTGAGCGCATCCGCGGTGCCTGCGTCGGCGCGGCCCTTTTTGTGGCGCTGATGGCTTTTGTGATCGCGACGATGGCGTGGGCCTTTTACAGCGACCCGCAGGAAGCGCCGCCGCTGCCGCTGCTCATCGTATTGTTCGGCATCCCGGTGGGGTGCATCGTGGGCACGCTGAAGGTACTGCTGGAACGCATTGAAGAGATCGGAAAGGGAGAAGAAGATGCTTATCGTAACTATTAACGAGGTGCCCGGCAAAAAGCTGGAAGCGCTGGGCGTGGTGCGCGGCAGCACGGTGCAGAGCCGCAATCTGGGCCACGATCTGATGGCGGGGTTCCGCACGCTGGTGGGCGGTGAAGTGACCGACTACGCGGATATGCTCACCGAAGCCCGGCAGATCGCCACAGGACGCATGGTCAAGGATGCAGAGGCCCTTGGAGCGGATGCAGTTGTAGGGATGCGCTACGCTTCTGCCAGCGTCATGCAGGGCGCGGCAGAGGTCATTGCTTATGGAACGGCGGTGAAGTTCGTATGACCACAAAAGAAAAGCAGGGCTTCGGCCTTTATTTCCTGTTAGCGTTTGGTCTGGCATGGCTGTGTCAGGTCGGTGGCTGCATGGCGCTGCTGCAAAAGCAGAATGCCGTGCTGTATCAGCTGGCGCTGGTCGCCACCATGCTCTGCCCGCTGCTGGCGGTGCTGCTGGTGCAAAAGGTCTTTCTGCGCCAGCCCACCGGCATCGGCTGGAAGGTGCAGGGCAAGCGCCGCTACTGGCTGGCGGCGTGGTTCGGCCCGGCGGTGTTCACGGTGCTGGCTGCAGTGCTCTATTTTGCGGTGTTCCCGCATCGGCTGGACCTCTCCGGCAGCTGGCTGACAGCGGCCTACGGCGGCGAGATGGACGCTCAAACCCTGCACAGGGAGCTGGGCGTATCCAACCTCAGCTACATGCTGGAAACAGGTCTGTTCGCGGTCACACTGGCTCCGCTCATCAATATGTTCGCAGCTCTGGGCGAGGAAGCCGGCTGGCGCGGGTATATGATGCCTCACCTGAAGGAGCAGCTCGGCCTGCTCAACGGCCGCCTGCTGGGCGGCGTGATCTGGGGTGTCTGGCACTGGCCGCTGATGCTGCTGGTGGGCTACGAATACGGCACCAACTATTTGGGTGCGCCGGTGCTGGGCCTTTTCGTGTGGTGCATAGTCTGCTTTGCGCTCAATACCCTGTTGGACTGGCTCTATGAAAAGACTGGGTGCATCTGGGTGCCGTCCATTGCGCACGGCGCGTTCAATGCGGTGGCAGCGCTGTTTGTGGTTCTGACGAACCCGGCAGACAGCTATTACAATGTATTGGGTCCGGCACCCATTGGCCTGATCGGAATGCTGCCCATGCTGGCTGCTGCAGTCTGGCTGACCCTGCGAAGATCCTGAAAACCTGAATATTTCCGGGAGAGGACTCTTCCGCTTTTGCCGCCGCAGCTGCATTGCAGCTGCGGTTTGCTGCTGTTTTGGGATGAACGCAAAAAAGAATGAAAAAAATCTGTCAAAAAGTGTTGACAAGGAGGCGGGGGTGTGGTATTATACTTGAGCGCCAAGCGCTGAGGCAAAAGAATGACTTCTGGAGCCACAGCAGGAAGCCCTTGAAAAGAACCAATAGACGCTGAAAACACCAGTTGACACTGAGATGCTTGAAGCGTTTCAAGTTCAGAAAGTTCAAAAGCTTCTAAAAAATAAGGCTTGACAAAAAACCACTTCGGTGGTACAATAAACAGGTCGTCAGCCGCAAGGCTGAGGCGCTACAGGACCTTGAAAATTGAACAATATCGAAAAACTTGTAAGGAACCTTTATGTGTTTGGAAAAACACTTAAAACAATTCCAAAAGTAATTCACACAGGACGCAAGCGATTGCGTGCTGAGCGAACAAGATTTAACACTTTAAAAGTGATAAATATCATTTATAAAGAGTTTGATCCTGGCTCAGGACGAACGCTGGCGGCGCGCCTAACACATGCAAGTCGAACGAGCGAGAGAGAGCTTGCTTTCTCGAACGAGTGGCGAACGGGTGAGTAACGCGTGAGGAACCTGCCTCAAAGAGGGGGACAACAGTTGGAAACGACTGCTAATACCGCATAAGCCCACGGCTCGGCATCGAGCAGAGGGAAAAGGAGCAATCCGCTTTGAGATGGCCTCGCGTCCGATTAGCTAGTTGGTGAGGTAATGGCCCACCAAGGCGACGATCGGTAGCCGGACTGAGAGGTTGAACGGCCACATTGGGACTGAGACACGGCCCAGACTCCTACGGGAGGCAGCAGTGGGGAATATTGCACAATGGGGGAAACCCTGATGCAGCGACGCCGCGTGGAGGAAGAAGGTCTTCGGATTGTAAACTCCTGTTGTTGGGGAAGATAATGACGGTACCCAACAAGGAAGTGACGGCTAACTACGTGCCAGCAGCCGCGGTAAAACGTAGGTCACAAGCGTTGTCCGGAATTACTGGGTGTAAAGGGAGCGCAGGCGGGAAGACAAGTTGGAAGTGAAATCTATGGGCTCAACCCATAAACTGCTTTCAAAACTGTTTTTCTTGAGTAGTGCAGAGGTAGGCGGAATTCCCGGTGTAGCGGTGGAATGCGTAGATATCGGGAGGAACACCAGTGGCGAAGGCGGCCTACTGGGCACCAACTGACGCTGAGGCTCGAAAGTGTGGGTAGCAAACAGGATTAGATACCCTGGTAGTCCACACCGTAAACGATGATTACTAGGTGTTGGAGGATTGACCCCTTCAGTGCCGCAGTTAACACAATAAGTAATCCACCTGGGGAGTACGACCGCAAGGTTGAAACTCAAAGGAATTGACGGGGGCCCGCACAAGCAGTGGAGTATGTGGTTTAATTCGACGCAACGCGAAGAACCTTACCAAGTCTTGACATCCCTTGACAGGCATAGAAATATGTTTTCTCTTCGGAGCAAGGAGACAGGTGGTGCATGGTTGTCGTCAGCTCGTGTCGTGAGATGTTGGGTTAAGTCCCGCAACGAGCGCAACCCTTATGGTCAGTTACTACGCAAGAGGACTCTGGCCAGACTGCCGTTGACAAAACGGAGGAAGGTGGGGATGACGTCAAATCATCATGCCCTTTATGACTTGGGCTACACACGTACTACAATGGCGTTAAACAAAGAGAAGCAAGACCGCGAGGTGGAGCAAAACTCAGAAACAACGTCCCAGTTCGGACTGCAGGCTGCAACTCGCCTGCACGAAGTCGGAATTGCTAGTAATCGTGGATCAGCATGCCACGGTGAATACGTTCCCGGGCCTTGTACACACCGCCCGTCACACCATGAGAGCCGGGGGGACCCGAAGTCGGTAGTCTAACCGCAAGGAGGACGCCGCCGAAGGTAAAACTGGTGATTGGGGTGAAGTCGTAACAAGGTAGCCGTAGGAGAACCTGCGGCTGGATCACCTCCTTTCTAAGGAGTCAGGCGAAAGAGCGACATCGAAGATGACGATCTTTCGGACAGGTAACAAACAAGCAGAGTAGATATTGTTCGATTTTGAGGGCCCTGAAGAGTGAAAGCTCGAAAGAACCTTCAAAGACGTACCTTGAAAACTGAATAATAACTGCGAAACAAAGATTATAGTAAGTTCTTTTTTAAGAAATATTGCAATTTCAAAAGGAAGGGTAACAATAATCTTCGTTGGCAAGAGAGAATCAAGAGGATACCAAATGTTCTTGAAAGAACGTTTGAAAGGTCAAGCGAACAAGGGCGCAGGGCGAATGCCTTGGCACTGGGAGCCGATGAAAGACGTGATAAGCTGCGATAAGCTTCGGGGAGCTGCAAATAAGCATTGATCCGGAGATTTCTGAATGAGGAAACTCACCTGGGTTCATACTCAGGTACGTTATACTGAACTTCAAAATAGGTATATCGAGGGAACCGCCTGAACTGAAACATCTAAGTAGGGCGAGGAAGAGACATCAAACGAGATTCCGTAAGTAGTGGCGAGCGAACGCGGAAGAGGGCAAACCGAGAGTAGAAATACTTTCGGGGTACGGAGCGCATTTAGGACTTAAGTTGTTAACCGAACGGCATGGGAAGGCCGGTCAGAGAGTGTGAGAACCACGTAGGTGAAAACGACGAGAGCCGAGCGAATTCCAGAGTACG
Source organism: Faecalibacterium sp. 3 (assembly GCF_048323735.1). Lineage (NCBI taxonomy): Bacteria > Bacillati > Bacillota > Clostridia > Eubacteriales > Oscillospiraceae > Faecalibacterium > Faecalibacterium sp. 3. Next base: position 151,676 of record NZ_JBLWFN010000001.1, on the reverse strand, counting down.
GCCAGACACGTGAAACCTGGTCGGAATACGGGGGGACCACCCTCCAACCCTAAATACTACCCAGTGACCGATAGCGTATAGTACTGTGAAGGAAAGGTGAAAAGCACCCCGGGAGGGGAGTGAAAAAGAACCTGAAACCCTGTGCCTACAAGCACCTAGAGCGCGTCAATGCGTGATAGGGTACTTTTTGTAGAACGGTCCGGCGAGCGATTGTATGCAGCAAGGTTAAGGACTTAAGGTCTGGAGCCGAAGCGAAAGCGAGTTTGAAAAGGGCGTTAAGTTGCATATAATGGGCCCGAAACCGGGTGACCTACCCATGGTCAGGTTGAAGTGGAAGTAAAATTCCATGGAGGACCGAACCGACCTCCGTTGAAAAGGCGGCGGATGAACTGTGGGTAGCGGAGAAATTCCAATCGAACCCGGAGATAGCTGGTTCTCCCCGAAATAGTTTTAGGACTAGCCTCAAGTTAGATACCTGGAGGTAAAGCACTGAATAGCCTAGCGGCCGAGAGGTTAGCGAAGCTTATCAAACTCAGAATGCCAGAGTATTGATGCTTGGGAGTCAGACAGTGTCAGATAAATGTCATTGTCAAAAGGGAAACAGCCCAGATCTACAGCTAAGGTCCCAAAGTCAGGTTAAGTGGAAAACGATGTGAAGATACGCAGACAACCAGGATGTTGGCTCAGAAGCAGCCACTCATTCAAAGAGTGCGTAATAGCTCACTGGTCGAGCGGCTTTGCGCGGAGAATTTAACGGGGCTAAACCTGACACCGAAGCTTAGGCAATACAGCAATGTATTGGGTAGGGGAGCGTTGTATACGCGGTGAAACAGTAGCGTAAGCGGCTGTGGAGTGTATAGAAGTGAGAATGCCGGAATGAGTAGCGCGAATGCAGTGAGAATCTGCATGGCCGAAAGCCTCAGGTTTCTGGAGGAAGGTTCGTCCGCTCCAGGTCAGTCGGGAGCTAAGGTGAGGCCTAACGGCGTAGCCGATGCACAGACGGTAGAGATTCCGTCACCACCAAAAGAGTTAAACACAGGGACACATATGAAGTCTCGGAGCCGGGTGTTGGTTCCGGTAGCGATCGAGGGAAGTTAGTACCGAAGTCCGGGATGGAAGATGGCGAGAAAAGCTGTGTGTATTTCTGCGGTGCCCGTACCGCAAACCGACACAGGTAGGTAGGAAGAAGATTCTAAGGCCAACGGGAGAAGGGTTGTTAAGGAACTCGGCAAATTGACCCCGTAACTTCGGGAGAAGGGGTGCTGCAGCAATGCAGCCGCAGAGAATCGGCCCAAGCAACTGTTTACCAAAAACACAGGTTTGTGCTAAATCGAAAGATGACGTATACGAGCTGACGCCTGCCCGGTGCTGGAAGGTTAAGAGGAGATGTGCAAGCATTGAATCGAAGCCCCAGTGAACGGCGGCCGTAACTATAACGGTCCTAAGGTAGCGAAATTCCTTGTCAGGTAAGTTCTGACCCGCATGAAAGGCGTAATGATTTGGGCACTGTCTCAACAGCCCGCCCGGCGAAATTGTAGTACCGGTGAAGATGCCGGTTACCCGCGACAAGACGGAAAGACCCCATGGAGCTTTACTGTAGCCTAATATTGGGTTTCGATGTTGCATGCACAGGATAGATGGGACACTGGGAAGCAGGTGCTTTGGCGCTTGTGGAGTGGCCGTTGGGATACCATCCTTGCGATATTGGAATTCTAACCTGCGCCTTTGAATCAAGGCGGGGGACATTGTTAGGTGGGCAGTTTGACTGGGGCGGTCGCCTCCTAAAGAGTAACGGAGGCGTTCAAAGGTTCGCTCAGCTTGAACGGAAATCAAGCAAAAGAGTGCAAACGCAGAAGCGAGCCTAACTGCGAGACTGACGGGTCGAGCAGTAACGAAAGTTGGAGTTAGTGATCCGGTGGTATGTGAGTGGAAATGCCATCGCTCAACGGATAAAAGTTACCCTGGGGATAACAGGCTGATCTCCCCCAAGAGTCCACATCGACGGGGAGGTTTGGCACCTCGATGTCGGCTCATCGCATCCTGGGGCTGTATTCGGTCCCAAGGGTTTGGCTGTTCGCCAATTAAAGCGGTACGCGAGCTGGGTTCAGAACGTCGTGAGACAGTTCGGTCCCTATCTGTCGTGGGCGCAGGATATTTGATGGGAGCTGTTCCTAGTACGAGAGGACCGGAGCGGACGTACCTCTGGCGCACCAGTTGTTCTGCCAAGAGCATAGCTGGGCAACTATGTACGGATCGGATAAACGCTGAAAGCATCTAAGCGTGAAGCCGACCCAAAGATAAGATATCCCATTGTTTCAAACAAGTAAGACCCCTTGAAGACTACAAGGTTGATAGGCATGATGTGTAAGTGGAGCGATCCATTCAGCAAGCGTGTACTAATAGGTCGAGGGCTTGACCACAGTTCGCTTGAGACTCTGAGAGTCAACGAAAAAATGTTAGCAGTGATTATTCAGTTTTGAAGGCACGTCCTTCTAAGAAACACTGGACAAAGTAGACCAGTTATGGTATACTGAGCCAGTCAGATCGGTCGGTGTCAATGACGGTGAGGTTCCACCTGTTCCCATTCCGAACACAGAAGTTAAGCTCACTTGTGCCGAAGATAGTTCGCTGGAAACGGCGCGTGAAAATAGGTAGTCGCCGACTTAAACAAAACGCTTCAGAAGAAATTCTGAGGCGTTTTTTGTTGTCTGAACTGCTTCCGAAATTTTTGCCGCATATTGCACGTACAGTGCACGAAAAGGCTCTGAGAGATCGTGTCTATCAAAAGGGGGAATATACGGAACAATGGCAGGGCGGTGATATTGTGATCTTCGAAAGACATATCGGCGTAGTGTCTGACCGTCGAAATAAAAACGGTGTGCCTTATGTGATCCACCACAATGACCCATGGCAGACAGCTTACGAGCAGGATATTTTGGAAGAGAGAACGGACATCATCGGACACTATCGCATTTCTGAATAAAACTGAATAAAAGTAGAAAAAGCGGCCCCGCCGCGTTGAGCATTCAACGTGACGGGGCCGCATACTTTATTGGATGGTGTACCGGTTACGATACGAGCTTCTGCTTAGCCCTTGCCTGCGCAGCCGAACAGCTCGATCTTCTCCTTGCACTTGGCCTCGATGGCCTTTGCGCCGGGAGCCAGCAGCTTGCGGGGGTCGAAGCCCTTGCCCTGCTGATCCTTGCCCTCTTCGATGTACTTGCGGGTGGCCTCAGCAAACACCAGCTGGCACTCGGTGTTGATGTTGATCTTGGAAACGCCCAGGCTGATGGCCTTAGCGATCATCTCGTCGGGGATGCCGGTGCCGCCGTGCAGGACCAGAGGGATGTTATTGGTGGCCTTGTGGATGCGGTCCAGAGCCTCGAAGTCCAGACCCTTCCAGTTTGCCGGGTAGACACCGTGGATATTGCCGATGCCGGCAGCCAGGAAGTCGATGCCCAGAGCAGTGATCTTTGCGCACTCCTCGGGGTCTGCGATCTCGCCGGCACCCACAACGCCGTCCTCGACGCCGCCGATGGAACCGACCTCTGCCTCGATGCTCAGGCCCTTAGCGTGTGCCAGAGCCACCAGCTCCTTGGTCTTTTCCACATTCTCCTCGATGGAGTAGTGGCTGCCATCGAACATGATGGAAGAGAAGCCGGCCTCGATGCAGGCCTTGCAGCCCTCATAGGTGCCGTGATCCAGATGCAGGGCAACGGGAACGGTGATGCCCATGGAATCGACCATAGCGCTGACCATAGCAGCGACGGTCTTGAAACCGGTCATGTACTTGCCAGCACCCTCGGAAACGCCCAAGATCACGGGGCTCTTCATTTCCTCGCAGGCGGTCAGGACAGACTTGGTCCACTCCAGATTGTTGATGTTGAACTGAGGCACACCATAGTGGCCATCACGTGCTTTGATCAGCATTTCGGTTGCATTTACCAACATTATTCATTACCTCCACAAAATCATTGGGGCCTTGCTCGTTTCGTGCCTGCTTTGTGCACGTCTTAACGAACTTACAGGGTTAGTATACCCCAAACAGCGCCTAAAATCAATCCAAACGGGCTTTTTTCCTGCAACAATGCGGAAAATCGATCCCTGCGGGGAAGGAAACTTTCCGTCAGAAAGGGTCAGCACAGAACAAAAAACAACAATATTCCATAAAATCTGCAACATGAAGCCGCGCGGCGGGAAAGCAGCAAAAGGACGAATTTTCAACATGGATCCACATTCGTCAAAATGATATTGGAAGATCTGGCAAAACCGGACAGAATGCAGTTCAAAAAATTGTCATATTTCCGACTTGTATTTTACAAACTGTACGCAAGAAAAACAAACAGGTCGAACCGGAATGTGGAAAACACGGTGGAAAGTGTGGAATTCCACCCGTAAAACAGGCTTTAAAACAGGACTTTTGAACTTTCTCCACCGGGTTTTCAACATGTGGAAAAAGTGATCGGCCCTTTACGGATTGTATACCACATTTTTGTGGAAAACTTTTCTCGTCGGCAAAACAGAGGACGTTTGTGCAGCAGCAGAGTGAAGATGCATCTGTGCGGCAAAACATTTCTGCAAAAATGAGCGCGGCCTGCCAAAGCGGAAAATGCGGCAGACCGTGAACAGGGTGTGAAAACTTTTGCCGGACAGGGACAAAAAATGGTGATTTACTGGCAAACAAAGGCGGCATATGTTATACTTCAAAATGAGTTATCATATGGAAACGCTACGGGTGCGCAGTGCAGGATGCCGCGCACCTTTTGGAGGGTGCATGCAGCACGTTCCGGTAATACAAAGAAAAGAAAGGGAGAAAATACAATGGAAGAAAAGAATCAGCCGCGCCGTCCGCGCCGCAGCCCGGAGGAGAACCCGCAGAAAAACGAGAGCCTTGTTTACGGCAAAAATCCTGTGACCGAGCTGCTCAAGAGCGGTTCCGGCGTGGATACCGTGCTCATTGCCGAGGGTCTGGCTCCGGCGGTGGCGGCTTACTATACGGCGCTGGCCAAGGAGGCGGGTGCCACGGTCAAGCGGGTGCATCCCAACAAGCTGCGCCTGATGACCGGCACTGAGAGCCATCAGGGTGTGGCTGCATTTGCCAGCGAGATCGAGTATGTGACGGTGGATGACCTGATGGCAGCAGCCAAGGCCAAGGGCGAGGCACCTTTTCTGGTGCTGAGCGATGGCATCGAGGACCCGCACAATCTGGGCGCAGTGATGCGCAGCGCTCTGCTGTGCGGTGCCCACGGGATCGTGATCCCCAAGCGCGGCGGTGCATCGGTGACGCCCACCGTTATCAAGTCCAGCGCGGGCGCAGCGGAGCGTCTGCCGGTGGCCCGTGTGGCCAACATCGGCGAGACCATCCGCCGCCTAAAGGATCAGGGCGTGTTCGTCTATTGCGCGGATATGGACGGCGTGTCCCTGCGCAGGAACAACCTCACCGGCCCCATCGCACTGGTGCTGGGCAGTGAAGGCAGCGGCGTTTCCCAGCTGGTCAAGAAGCTGTGCGACGGTGTGGTGCGTCTGGATATGGCGGCATCCGGCACCGGTGTGGACAGCTACAATGTGTCGGTGGCTGCGGGCATCATCCTGTACGAGATCCAGTCCCAGCGCGCAGCACAGCAGGCATAAACCGGTACAAAGGCCGGAACCTCAACGATATTTACAGGAGGGACAAGAATGCCGAAGGATAAAAATAACAATCAGGCAATGACCAAGGATGAAAAGTTCCGCTCTTTTTTCAGCACCACGGCGGTGAACATCCCGGATGAAATGACCCGGCGGGATGAAGAACTGCCGGAGGAAAAGCCGCAGAAGCGGTTTGGCCTGTTTGCCCGCGGCAAGGCAGATCAGGAGGAAGCCCAGGCAGCAGAGCCGCAGGAAATGCCCACCGGTGAGGTGGTGCTGGGCGGGGATGCCCAGCCGGAGCAGGAAGCAGATCTGGAACTGATGCTGAAGCCTGCGGCAGACCCGGAGCAGGAGCTGGCCCCGTGGCCCCTTCTGGAGACGGAAGCGGAGGATGCAGAACCGCTCAGGGTGGATCTCCCGGCCCCTGCTCCTGCAAAGAAGCCGGAGCCGCCCAGACAGAGCACAGCCCCGGTGGCAGAGACTGCCGGGCAGCGCAGTGAGGCAAAACCCTCCCGCAGCCCCAAGAATGCACCGGAGGTGCTGCTGCCGCAGGAGGAACAGGAGCAGCAGGAAATGGCTCAGCTCAAGGCCATGATCAATGGCCTGAGCGAGAAAAAGCCCGCTCCCGGCGCAGCCGCGCCGACCCGGACGGCACAGGCAGAGGAAACAGCCCCGGCAGCGCAGCCGGAAACTGCTCCTGAACGTAAACAAGAAGAAAGCGGCACGCCGCTGCCCGCTGCTGTGTTTGCGTCGGTGAAGGAAGCGGATGCCGACCTGCAGCCGAAGGAAAAAAAGAGACCGGAATGCAAAAAGCCGGTGATCGATTTCTTTGGCCATGCAGAGGACGAAGAAAAACCGCAGGCCCCCTCGGCCCCGGCAGATGCGCCCGCTGCAAAAGAGGACACCATGAGCCTGCCGCTGCTGCCGCTGGACGGCGAAGCCCCGGCGGTAGAGCCGCAGACAAAGGCAGAGGCAGCGCCTCAGCTGGAACAAAAGCCGGAAGCCGGGGAGCAGCCTGCGCCGCTGGCTGAGGAGCCGGAGAGCGAGCCGCAGGGCCCGGAGGCGACAGCGGAAAAGCTGCACCGTATGAGCGCCGAGCTGACGCTGCGCTGCGTACTGGGCGGCATTCTGGCCGTGGTGCTGCTGCACTTTGGTCTGGTGTCGGACGGGCTGCTGCCCGCGATGGCCGCGCTGGACCCGGATGCAGCTCCGGCGGCATTCTACGGCGCAAACCTGCTGCTGCTGGCGGCAAGCCTGTGCGTGGGCTTCCCGGTCCTGCGGGACGGCCTGACCGGCCTGCGCGGGCGTCCCTCGGCCGATACGATGCCGGCTCTGGCTGCAGCGGCGGCGCTGCTGCAGGCCGTGACGGCAATGCTGAACGCCAATGTCTACCGCGGCACCACGGGCATTTCTCTGCTCAGCGGCATGGCGGCGCTGGGCCTGTTCCTTGCCCTGCTGGGCAGCCGGGTGATGCTGGCAGCGGTCAAGGGCGGGTATGAGCTGGTGACCAATGGCGTGGAGCATCAGGGTGCTTTCCGCGCCAGAGATAAGGACCTGCTGCGTGCGCTGGCACGGGATCTGGAACAGAAGGATCCATGGGTGCTGCTGAGCCGCCCGATGCAGGATGCCGAAGGCTTTGTGGAACAGAGCCTGTGCGAGCGTGCCAGCGAGCGCCGTGCCCGCAAGGTCTCGTACATTCTGCTGGGCGTTGCCCTGCTCAGCGGTGTGCTGTTCCTGCTGGCAGGAGCCGGGTGGAACAAGGCCGTTGCAGCCATGGTCGCAGTGCTGTGCATGGGTGCACCGCTGTCTTCCACCCTCATCGCGGGCATTGCATCGCTGCGGTTGCAGCGCGCCGCTGCGGCTGTGGGTGCGGTGGTGCCCGGCTGGCAGGCCATTGAGCAGCTGGGCGGTATCGATACGCTGCAGATCGACGCCGACGACCTGTTCACAACCGACAGCGCACAGTTGGAGGATATCCGCATCTTCAAGGGCGGCCGCATCGACCGTGCGATCCTGTATGCGGCCAGCGTGCTCAACGAGACCCACGGTGCTCTGCGGGGCCTGTTCCGCCAGATCATCGAGGACCGTACCGACATCCTGTTCCCGGTCAAGGATCTGGAACAGCATCGGGGACTGGGCTTCTCGGGCTGGTGCGATAATAACCGCATCCTCATCGGCACCCGCCGCTATCTGGAGAAGGAGGGCGTCTCGCTGCCGGATGAAGAGTACGAGACGCAGCACTCCAAAAACGGAGAACTGCAGATCCTGTATCTGGCAGTCTCCGGCAATCTGCACGCAATGTTCGTACTGAAGTATGTGGGCGGGCGCAATGTGGCCCGGGGCCTTGCCGTGCTGCAGAAGGAAAATATCCGGCTGATGGTCACCTGTCAGGACCCCAGCCTGACCGCAAAGCATATCACCGAGGTGTACCGTCTGCCGGAGGGCATGGTCACGGTGCTGGATCAGGAGCAGTGCGATGCCATCAAGGCCGCACCTGCCGACCCGGCGGACGTCTGCTGCATGATCCATCTCAAGGGCTTTGCCAGCCTGACCGGCGGCCTGCAGGCGGCAGATCAGGCCCAGAATGCGGAGAACAGTGCCACTACGGTGCAGATGGTCTCGGTGCTGTTCTCCATCGTCATTGCGGCTCTGCTGACCAGCGCGGGCAGCATCTGGGAGCTGTCGGTGGCGACGGTGCTGATGTATCAGGCCGCGTGGAGTGCACTGAGCATTGCAGTCTGCGCCCTGAAGCAGCACAATTAAAAGTGAGAATTATTCTTAAAATAAATAGGAATTATTCTTGATTTTACATTGGGAATATGGTATACTCTGTTCAGAACCTGAGCCGCAGGCGGAAAAATTTCCGCCGGGCTGAATGATAGAGCCGGGATCGGTCGATCCTGACAGAAGATCCGTTTTTGAAAGGAGAGCACCATGGAACTGAAGGGCACCAAAACCGAGAAAAACCTGATGGAAGCATTTGCCGGTGAGAGCCAGGCACGCAATAAGTACACTTTCTTTGCCAGCATGGCCAAAAAGGAAGGCTACGAGCAGCTGGCCGCGATCTTTGAAGAGACCGCCGGCAACGAGAAGGAACACGCAAAGATCTGGTTCAAGCTGCTGTGCGGCGGCGCGATCCCCGATACCCTGACCTGTCTGGACATGGCCGCAGGCGGCGAGCACGACGAGTGGACGGAAATGTACCCCCGTATGGCCAGAGAGGCCAAAGAAGAGGGCTTCCCCCAGATCGCAGCCCTGTTCACCATGGTGGCACAGATCGAGAAGGAGCACGAGGAGCGCTACCGCGCGTTGGCCGATAACCTGAAGAACAGCAGGGTGTTTGCCCGTGAGGAACAGCAGGTGTGGCAGTGCCGGAACTGCGGATATACCTATATCGGCAAGTCCGCACCGCTCAAGTGCCCGGTGTGCGCACATCCTCAGAGCTATTTTGAGCTGAAAAAGATCAACTACTGATAAAAACAGGCAGACGCCGCCGTATCCGGTCCCGGGTACGGCGGCGTTTTGTACAAAATTGAAAACCGGATTTTAGCACTCCCCACAAAATGCGGCCCAGCGGCACGGCAGAAGGGCCCAAAAACTTGACCATGTTTTGCTCTGCGTGTAAAATAATACGAAGATAAGAGTATTTGAACGTTTCCGGAAACAGGCAGGGAGGGCAAAGCCCATGAAGCAAAGATTCAAGACCGGCGTTGGCGCATTCGTGCTGTGTGTGGTGCTGCTTTTGGCAGGAGCTCTGCCGGTCTGTGCGGTCAAGGCCCACCCGGTCCCGGACAGCGGTATGACGCTGGACACCTCGGAGCTGCTGCTGGAGCTGACCAGTGAGGACCCTGCCCCGGTGGCCTATCTGACGGTGCAGGCACCCAACGATTACTTTTTCCTGATCTGGACGTCCAGCGCACCGTCGGTGGCGTCGGTGGACGGCACCGGCAAGGTGACCGGCCATTCCGAGGGCACGGCTTCCATCACAGCCTGCAACGAGCGGGGCGAAAAAACGGCCTGCTTTGTGACCGTGCACAAAAGCACAGTGGCCCGCCCGGTGCTGAATACCACCGAGCTGGCGCTGACCATTACGGAGCAGGAGCCTGCGCCTTCGGCGCAGCTGAAGCTGGAACAGAACGACAGAGGGTTCATCTATGTGCGGCAGTGGGTGAGCAGCAGCCCTTCCGTGGCACAGGTGAGCAGCAGCGGTACCGTGACGGGCCAAAGCTCCGGCAGAGCCGTCATCAGCGCACTGACGACAGCCGGGCAGGTGCTGCGCTGCACGGTGACAGTCACCTCTGAAATAGGCCGTGTGCAGATCAGCAAAAACGCCATGCTGCTGCAGGCAGTGGGGGCCAGCCAGAAGCTGACCGCGCAGGCTGCAGGCGGCAAAAACACGGCAATGACATGGCTCAGCAGCAACCCGGATGTGGCACAGGTGAGCACAGACGGCACAGTGACCGCTGTGGGCGATGGTGAGACCGTGATCCTTGCGGTCTCGCCGGAGGGCCGTGCCGATGCCTGCTACGTGGCGGTGGGAACGGCGGCATGGCGCTACCGCTCCGAGGAAGAGCTGGCCGAGGTGCTGACCGTCTCCGGGCAGCTGCCGTATTCGGATGGAAAATGAAAAGGGGAGCGTTCTGCGCGGCAGGACGCTCCCCTTTTTTCAGGAACCACCGGGCAGAAAGATCATCGTTCCCCGGGCAGACCACGCCATCCGCTGGGCCATGCAGCCGGGCGCACCGGCCAGCAGAAACAGGGCCAGCGCGGCGAGCAGCAGCACCCATCCAAGGCCGCTGTGCGGCCTGCCGGAAAAAGGCTCCCCTTTTTTGCGTCTCATCCCGCTGCCCCCCTTTTTTTGCTGTGCTGGGCCATCCTATGCGCCGCAGGCACCGATTGTGCAACCGGCCCGGCTGTGGTACAATAAAACCTTAAGAGATACATTGTACAGGGAGAACGATCTTTATGCTTACCATCACACTGCTGGGCACCGCTGCTACCATGCCGCTGCCGGACCGGGCGCTTTCGGCTGCGTTTGCAGCCTGCGGCGGGCACGGCCTGCTCTGGGACTGCGGCGAGGGAACTCAGGCAGCGGCACACCGGGCAGGCGTGAACCTGATGCGGGCAGATGCCATCTGCCTGACCCACTACCATGGCGACCACATCTTTGGTCTGCCGGGCCTTTTGCAGACGCTGGGGGCGCAGGGTCGCACAAGGCCGCTTGCCCTGCTGGGTCCGGAGGGCCTGCCGGATATCTGGGCGGCTGTGCGGGCGCTGACCGGCCCGCTGCCCTATCCGATGAAGCCGCAGGTGCTTATGCCGGGCCAGCCGCTGGCGCTGGATGCGCTGAGCGAGGGCTGGCCTGCCGGTGCGCGGCTGGTGCCGTTTGCCACAAAGCACCGGGTAAAAAGCCTTGGCTACCGGCTGGAGCTGCCCCGTGCGGGCAAATTTTCGCCGGAGCAGGCCCGGGCGCTGGGGGTGCCGGTGCAGCAATGGAAGCTGCTGCAGAAAGGGCAGAGCGTTGCCGTGGAGGGAAGAACAGTACAGCCTGCGCAGGTGCTGGGCACCCCGCGCAGGGGGCTGAGCGTGGTGTTCTCCGGCGACACCGCCCCCTGCCCGGGCCTTTTGCAGGCGGCACAGGATGCAGACCTGCTGCTTTGCGACGCCACCTATGCGCTGCCGGAGCAGGAAGCGCAGGCCCGGCAGTGGGGCCACAGCACCTTCGGGCAGAGCGCGGCCCTTGCTGCACAGGCGGGCGCAAAACGGCTGTGGCTGACCCATTACTCCCCCATGATCACCGACCCGGAGGAGTATGCCGAACAGGCACAGGGCATCTTTCCGGCGGCAGAATGCGGCTTTGATGGCAAAAGCATCACCCTGCAGTACGAGGAGGTGCAGCCATGACCATCCGGATGGACGAGGGCGCGGCGGAGCTGCTGGACACCCTGCACAGGGCGGGCTATGCGGCCTATGTGGTGGGCGGCTGCGTGCGGGACAGCCTGCTGGGTCTTACCCCCCATGACTGGGATCTTTGCACCAGCGCCCTGCCGCAGCAGGGGATGGAGCTGTTCGGCGAAGAAAAATGCATTCCCACCGGCCTGCAGCACGGCACCGTGACTGTAAAGCAGGGCGGTGGGCTGTACGAGATCACCACCTTCCGCACCGAGGGGACTTATACCGATGGCCGCCACCCGGACGAGGTGCATTTTGTACCGGATGTGCGGGAGGATCTGGCCCGGCGGGATTTTACCATCAACGCCATGGCCTACAATGAAAAAGAGGGCCTTGTGGACCCCTTTGGCGGGCAGGCCGATCTGCAGAGCGGCATCCTGCGGGCCGTGGGTGTGCCGCACCAGCGGTTCACCGAGGACGCGCTGCGCATCCTGCGGCTGTACCGGTTCGCAGCGCGGTTTGGCTTTTCCATCGACCCGCCCACGGCGCAGGCGGCACAGGAGCTGTGCGCCCATCTGGACTGCGTATCGGTGGAGCGCATCGAGGAAGAGCTTGCAAAACTGCTGAGTGCACCCGCCCCTGCGGCATATCTTGACGAAAAAATACTCAGTGTTGTTTTGCCCGAGCTTTCACCGGAGGCACTGGCGGCGGCAAAGCCGGTGGTGGATGCCTGCCCGGCGGGGGAGCAGGCCCTGCCCGTCCGTCTGGCGGCGCTGCTGCTGAGCCTTGGCGAGGGCGGCACCCGCCGCACCCTCAGGCGCCTGCGCTGCTCCAATGCCTGTATTGAGGAAACGGCGGTGCTGGTGCGGGAAGCCAGAAGGCGTGACGGTAGCTTTCTCTTCGGACACGATTCGGGCCATTCCATCGCCCGCCCTATTGCCTTCGGCAACAGGGTCCCACCCCAGCGGACGGTCCTCAGAGAAACTACCGTCACACCCGACTTTACTATCTACGCCCGCCGACTACTGGGCAAATATAACTTGTGTACCGTGCAGCGTTTGGCAGCACTGGGCACAGCCCTGCAGCCGGAACACGCGGCTGATTTTGCTGCACTTTCCGAATTGGCCGAACAATTGGATGCGGACGGCGTGTGCTGCCGCGTCAGCCAGCTGGCTGTGAATGGCCGCGACCTGATGGCGGCAGGCGTCCCGGCGGGGCCGGGCATCCGCAAAATACTGGAAGCGCTGCTGGACGGTGTGATCCGGGAAGAATACCCCAATGAGCGGCAAGCCCTGCTGGCCGCAGTGCAGCAGCTTGCTGCGTCTTGACAAGCGCTTTTTTCAGAGTTACTATTATACTACTGTTTTAGTGTGTTGAATGCACCAAAGGAGAACTTATGACCACACAGATCCCTGATTCAAAGCCGCGTGCCCTCATTGCCATGAGCGGCGGCGTGGACAGCTCGGTGGCGGCATGGCTCATGCAGCAGGCAGGCTATGACTGCACCGGCATCACCATGCGGCTCACCCGCAACGAAACGCTGGGTCAGTCCGGCTTTCACACCTGCTGCTCGGAAAAGGACATCGAGGACGCGGCAGAGGTGGCGTTTGCCATGGATATCCCGTACGAGGTGCTGGATTTCACGGCCGACTTCCGGGAGCAGATCATTGAAAAATTCGTCCGCGTGTATGAGGCGGGCGGCACGCCGAACCCCTGCATCGATTGCAATAAATATATGAAGTTCCGCCATCTGTTGGACTGGGCCCGGGCACACGGCATGGAGTATGTGGTCACGGGCCACTATGCCCGGGTGGAGCAGGACGAGGCCACCGGCCGTTTCCTGCTCAAAAAGGGGCTGGACGAGGGCAAGGACCAGAGCTACGTGCTCTACAACCTCACCCAGGAGCAGCTGGCGCATATCCGCCTGCCGCTGGGCGGCCTGCATAAGACCGAGGTGCGCGAGATCGCGGAGCAGCACAAATTCGTCAATGCCCGCAAGCACGACAGTCAGGACATCTGCTTTGTGCCGGATGGTGACTATGCCCGCTTTATGGAGGACTTCACCGGCAAGCGCTACCCGGCAGGTGATTTTCTGGACGAAAACGGCAGGGTGGTGGGCACCCACAACGGCGCGGTGCGGTACACCATCGGCCAGCGCAAGGGGCTGGGCCTTGCCATGGGGGCACCTGTGTACGTCTGCGGCAAGGACATGCAGGCAAACACCGTCACGGTAGGGCCGGAGGAGATGCTGTTCGACCGCATCGTGTATGCGGACGAGGTGAACTGGATCGCCATTCCGGAGCTGACCGGGCCGCTGCGGGTCACAGCCCGCACCCGGTACCATCAGGTGGAGCAGGCCGCCACCGTCTACCCGGCGGAGTGCGGCTTCCGGCTGGAATTTGACCAGCCCCAGCGCGCCCCTACGCCCGGTCAGGCCGTGGTGCTGTATCAGGGCGACACGGTGCTGGGCGGCGGCACCATCACCCGCGTAGAAAAGTAAGGAGAACGAAATGCAAAATCAGTATTCCCGCACGCAGCTGCTGCTGGGCGCGGAAGCCATGGAAAAACTGCACAATTCCCACGTGGCGGTGTTCGGCATCGGCGGCGTGGGCGGCTACACGGTGGAAGCGCTGGCGCGCAGCGGTGTGGGGGCACTGGATCTGATCGATGACGATAAGGTCTGCCTGACCAACCTCAACCGCCAGATCATCGCCACCCGCAGCACGGTAGGGCAATATAAGGTAGATGTGGCTGCGCAGCGCATCCACGACATTGACCCGGATATCAAAGTGACCACCCACCGGTGCTTCTTTGGCCCGGAAACACAGGATCAGTTCGACTTTACCCAGTACGACTATGTGGTGGACGCCATCGACACCGTCACCGGCAAGCTGGCCCTGGTGATGAAGTGCAAGGAGGCGGGCACCCCCATCATCTGCTCCATGGGCGCAGGCAACAAGATGGACCCGACCCGCTTTGAAGTGACCGATATCTACAAGACCTCGGTCTGCCCGCTGGCCAAGGTGATGCGCACCGAGTGCCGCAAGCGCAGGATCAAGCACCTGAAGGTGGTCTACTCCAAGGAGCCTGCCATGACCCCCATCGAGGATGACGCCATCAGCTGCAAGAATCACTGCATCTGCCCTCCGGGCACCCAGCGCAAGTGCACCCAGCGCCGTTCGGTGCCGGGCTCCAATGCCTTTGTGCCCTCGGTGGCCGGCCTGATCATCGGCGGCGAGGTGGTAAAAGACCTTGTGGGCTTTGTGCCAATGAAGGGGTAAAACAGACCGCAGACTCCTGCTGTGTGGGACGATTTGAAATGCGCTCCGCATTGCTTTGCGCATAAGCTAAGGAAATTATATTTTTGATTTTGGGGTCCAGAAACGCCTGCGGGCGTTTCTGGACCCCATTTTCATGGGCGGGGGTCGTGGAGGAAAGGCTTGTGCTTGCGGGCAGAACGTTAACTCCGCCGCACGAATGTTTCCGCAGGAAACCAGCGCGGCAGCTTCCGCTTTCGGTTATGACTCCTCCCGTGAAAAGGCAATTCTGGAAAATCCGCAGATTTTCCAGAATTGCGAAATAAAATAATAATTCCGCTGAAAATGGTCAGAGCATCAGCAAAGACTATTTAAGATCGTGCTTTTTACGCGCTGCAGCGTTCTATAATATAAATTTGCAATCAATTTGCAATTTGGTATTGCAATTGGAGAGAATATCGTGTATAATCATCCCTGTTCGAAAATGCAAATTGGTTGCAATTTGTTATGATAAAGCAATTTACTGCTGCGTTTGGAGTGTATATGGAACTGTTTCTGGATGTTCTGGGCGAGTCTTTGGTGGATACCGCCAAGATGCTGCCCTTCCTGTTTCTGGCTTATCTTCTGATCGAATACATTGAGACCCGCCATGGCGAGCGCATCGAAGCGCTGCTGGCCGGAGGCGGCCGCTGGGGCGCGATTCCGGGCGCGGTGCTGGGCTGTGTGCCGCAGTGCGGCTTTTCGGCCATTGCGTCCAACTTCTATTCCTCCCGCGTCATCACGCTGGGCACCCTGATGGCGGTTTACCTTGCTACCAGTGACGAAGCCATCCCGCTGCTGGTATCCATGCCGGCTTATTGGGACAAGCTGGCGGTGCTCATGGTCATCAAGGTGGTGTACGCCATTGCGGTGGGCTTTGCGCTGGACTTTGTCCTGCGCGGTGTGCTGCCCAAAAGCCTGCGCGGCGGCTACACCGGCCACGCGGATGAAGTGGACTGCCACGAGGAGCACAGCGACGAAGCCGGAAATGCACAGCCCATCTGGAAGGCAGCCCTGCGCCACACGCTGGAGATCTTCGTGTTCATTTTTGCGTTCAGTCTGGTGTTCGGCCTGATCGTCGAGGGCGTGGGCGAGGACGTCTTTGCCAGCGTTCTGGGCAGCATGGGCTTCTTCCAGCCGGTGGTGGCTGCGCTGGTGGGCCTGATCCCCAACTGCGCCGCCAGCGTGCTGCTGACCCAGCTGTATGTGGAGGGCGCCCTGCGCTTTTCCAGTCTGGTGGCGGGCCTGTGCACCGGTGCAGGCGTGGGTCTGGCGGTGCTGTGGCGCACCAACCCTTCCTGGAAGCAGAACCTCTTCATCACCGGCCTGACCTGGGGCGCAGGTGCCTTTCTGGGCGTGGCGATGCAGGTGGTCGTGGCCGTGTTTGCATAACGACCGGAACGGGCTGCCGCATCCGGTTTGACTGTATCCTTTTTAATATCTTCCTGTTGTTGAGAACAAAAAAACGGGCTGTTGCTCCGGGTCTCGCCCCCTGTGCAATGGCCCGTTTCATTTTTTACTGAATTTTAGCCATTGTGATATGTTACATGTTTTTGCCGGGGCTTCATTAAAATATGAAATAAAGCCGCTGTACAGGTCTTTTTTTGCGAAAAAGGAAAAATACTTTCTTTTTTCAAAAAGCAATTTACTTTTTGACCCATCTGTGGTAATATGTTAGTATCAGCACGGCCCGGAGCCATCCGCCCACCGTGCAGAAAGATCATCAAAATCTTTAAGACCGTTATCAGATTTTAGGAGGAAGATTTTATGAAGGGCGTTCAGATCGTTGAACCGAATAAACTGCAGATCGTTGATCTCGAGAAGCCTCAGATCGACAAGGAAAACAATGTTCTGGTCCGCATGGTTGCTGCCGGTATCTGCGGCTCCGACGTGGGCATCTACCATGGCACCAATGCCGCTGCCACCTATCCCCGCATCATCGGCCACGAGAATGTGGGCATCGTTGAGGAGATCGGCGAGGGCGTGACCCGCGTGAAGGTGGGCGACCGCGTCATCATCGATCAGGTCACCGCCTGCGGCCACTGCTACGCCTGCCGCAAGGGCCGTCCCAACGTCTGCGGCAACCTGAAGGTGCGCGGTGTGCACATCGACGGCGGCTACCGCGAGTACATGGCTGTGCCGGACCGCGACTGCTATCTGGTGCCTGAGATCCTGAGCGACGAAGAGGCGGTCATGATCGAGCCCACCACCATTGCTGTGCAGTGCTGCAGCCGTGCTGAGCTGGAGAGCGAGGACACCGTCATGATCATCGGCAGCGGCGCTCTGGGCAGCTCCATCCTGCGCATCGTCAAGCTGTACAACCCCAAGGCCATCATCGTCACCGATATCGACGACGCCAAGCTGGAAGAGGCCAAGAAGAACGGCGCGACCTACACCATCAACAGCCTGAAGGAGGACGTTCCCGCCAAGGCTCACGAGCTGACCGAGGGCTACGGCCCCACCGTGACCATCGATGCCGCCTGCGTCAAGGGCAGCCTGCTGACCGCTCTGCAGGCCACCGGCAACGCCGGCCGCGTCATCACCATGGGCTTCTCCGTGGCTCCCACCGAGGTCAACCAGTTCGTCATTACTTCCAAGGAGCTGGACGTTCGCGGCAGCCGCCTGCAGAACCGCAAGTTCCAGGATGTCATCGATCTGGTCAACGAGGGCAAGGTGGATCTGCGCGGCAGCATCTCCCACACTTGGAACTTCGAGGATGCACAGGCAGCCTTCGACTTCGTGGACAGCCGCGATCCTTCCTACCGCAAGGGCGTTCTGACCTTCAAGAAGTAAGAACCCTTCACCGAGGCGCTTCCGCGCTCTGAGGGCGCTGTGCGCCGGTTTCAGCGCACATTGTAAGATATAAATAAAACTGGCAGGGTGTGTCCTTCGGGGCGCACCCTGCTTTTGTCTGGCCGTTTTTTGTTCGGAGATGGCGGGCATTGCGGAATGACAAAGAACTTGCCATTGCGAAAAATGCACTTTATGGCACAGCGCGTTAGAGCGGCGGGGCAGGCAATGCAGCGGAAGGACGACTGCTCGCGGCCCCTTGCACAGGGGCTTTGCGGGGGCATTCTGCATGATGTTCAGGACTTCCTCAGGACGCCGGTTCAGCCGGCAGTCCTGAGCGCAGCAGGCTTCTATGATCTTTGCACAGAGAACTCCTGCTGCTCCGGATGCCGACCGGCGAAGAGGCCGGAGCGGGACAGCCTATCTATGACAGGCCGGCATGGGGCGGAATGACCGTTCCCATCCCAGCGGGGCGGCACGAAGGCTGTATGTTGCAAAAAAAGAGATAGGCGGCCCCTTTCGGGAACGCCTATCTCTTTTTGGGGCTGTTTGCAGCAGCCCTTTTTTGACGAAGTAAAAGAGTTTCTTGGAAAGACTAGGGAAAGGATCAGCCCATGACCAGATTTGCCACGCCAACGGTGAGGAAGGGCACATAGGTGACCAGGAACAGAACGCCGAAGTTGACGATCAGCAGCGGGACCAGAGCCTTCACGCTGTCGGACAGGGTGCACTTGCCGTAGCGGGAGCCGATGTTGGTAGCAGCGAACAGGCAGACACCGACGGGAGGAGTGCACAGGCCCAGAACCAGGTTCATGACCACGATGATACCGAACTGGATGGGATCAACGCCCACGGCGGTAGCCACAGCCAGCAGGGTCGGGAACAGGATCAGGATAGCGGCGATGGTCTCCATGAACATGCCGACGAAGATCAGGAAGAGGTTGATGAGCAGCAGGATCAGATACTTGTTGGAGGTCAGGCGCAGCATTGCGTCAGCGATCATGCTGGGGATGTGCTCCTTGGTCAGGATGAAGGCGAACACGTTTGCAAAGGCCACCAGAGCCATGATAGCGGAAGCGGAGGAAACGGTATCCTTCAGGCAGGAGTACATCTCCTTGGGGCCCATCTTGCGGTAGATGAACACTGCCACGAACAGGCCGTAGACCACGCAGATGATGGAAGCCTCGGTGGGGGTGACGATGCCGCCCATGATGCCGAACAGGATGATGGCCACCATGATCAGCGCCCAGATAGCCTCTTTCGTTGCATGCAGGACGTGAGCCAGGCTTGCGCGCTTATCGCGCTTGGGGTAGTGGCGCTTGACCGACAGGATGTAGCAGGTAGCGCACATGCCGAGGCCCAGCAGCAGGCCGGGGACGATGCCGGCCATGAACATCTTGGAGACGGACAGGCCGGTCATGGTGGCAGCCATGATCATGGGAACAGACGGGGGAATGATGGGGCCAAGGCAGGAGGAAGCGGCAGTGATGGCGACCGAGAAGGGCACGTCATAGCCCTGATTGACCATCATGGGGATCTCAACGCCGCCCAAAGCGACGGTATCGGACAGAGCCGTGCCGGAGATGCCGGCAAAGACCATGGAGGCCAGAACATTTGCATAAGCCAGACCGCCGGTGATGTGGCCGACCAGTGCGTCTGCAAAGTCCAGCAGCTTCTCAGAAATGCCGCCCTGATTCATCAGGTTGCCGGCAAAGGTGAAGCCGGGGATGCACAGCAGGGTGAAGGAGTCCAGACCCTTGAAGAAATACTGTGCAAAGTTGATCATCTGGATGTGGGAACCCAGCATGTAGGCTACGGATGCGAGACCCAGACTGAACGCCACGGGCACGCCGATGGCCAGCGCGACGAGGAAAACGATAAACAGAACTGCAACCATTGCTTAGTCCTCCTTTTCAGCGGTATCGTTCCAGCTCAGCGCAGTGCGGACGATGTCCAGCAGGTAGCTGACAGGCAGGATGATGAAGGTGAGGAACTGGGAGAAGTAGATATACTTCATGGAGATGTTGGTGGCGGTGGAGTTCATCGCAAAGGCGGGGAAGCAGTACTTCGGCTCGGCCATCACCAGAATAATCAGGCACATGGCAAGGATGATGACCTCGATGACAAGGTTCAGCACCTTCAGCGCCTTGGGACTCTTCTTTTTCAAAAAGTCGCCCATGAACTCAACGTTGACAAACTCATGCTTCAAAGCAGCCAGACCAACGCCGAAGGCCACCATGTAGATGAAGGAATAACGGGCCAGCTCCTCGGTCCAGGAGGGAGCATTGGGCAGGAAGTTGCGGCTGATGACCTGCACCAGAACGCAGAAGCAGAAACCGATGTAGAAAACGGAGCTCAGCGCATACAGCACTTCCATGTAGCCCTTGATGAACTTATTCAGGCTTTTTTTCATAAAAGATTCGACCTCTCTTTCCTTGAGGGTGGTATGGACGATAAAGAAGGGGCAGACTGCAAGTTTTGTCAGCCTGCCCCGTTGGAACAACTTAACTTATATCGTCAGTCGATCAGGCCAGAGCTTCGATAGCGTCGTAGATCTTCTTCTGGCTGTCGGTCAGGATGGGCAGCACGCCGCCGACCATTGCATCAGCAAACTCCTGAGTATCGACCTCGATGAACTCCATGCCCTGCTCCTGCAGCTGGTTGTAGTACTTTTCCTCGTTGTCCAGGAACAGCTCGTGCTCGTATGCCTGGCACTCGGCACCGGCCTGATCCACAACGGCCTTCTGGCTGTCGGACAGACGATTGTACTGGGCCAGACCCATTGCGATGTAGACCCATGCACGCAGGTGAGCGGTCAGGATCAGGTAGGGGCAGACCTCGTAGAAGCTCTGGGTCTCGATCATGGCCAGCGGGTTCTCCTGAGCCTCGATGGTGCCCTGCTGCAGAGAGGTAAAGACCTCAGACAGTGCCATGGGGGTGGGCTTTGCGCCCAGAGCCTGGAAGGCGGCCACAGTCATAGCGGACTGGGGGGTGCGGATGACCAGATTGTTGCAGTCGGCAACGCTGGTGATCTTCTTGGTGGAGGTGATGTAGCGGGGACCACGGGTGAAGTAGCCCAGGCACTTCATGCCGCAGGCCTCCATCAGGCCCTCGAACTCCTGACCGACTTCACCGGTCAGAACCTTCTCCATCTGCTCGTCGCTCTGGATCAGGTACGGCATGCCGATCATGCCCAGATCGGGCTGATAGGTCTGCATGGACTCGCCGGTGAAGGTGATGTCCACCGTGCCGCTGTCGGACAGGATGCCCTGGATCATATCAACCTCGGGGCCCAGCTGGCTGTTGGGGAACACGTCCACT
This sequence comes from Faecalibacterium sp. 3, assembly GCF_048323735.1. Taxonomy (NCBI): domain Bacteria; kingdom Bacillati; phylum Bacillota; class Clostridia; order Eubacteriales; family Oscillospiraceae; genus Faecalibacterium; species Faecalibacterium sp. 3. Next base: position 130,749 of record NZ_JBLWFN010000001.1, on the reverse strand, counting down.
TCGATGGTACCGTTGGAGTTGGCTTCGCAGTACTCCTTGAACTTCAGAGCGCCCTGATGCCAGGAGTCGCTCTCGTCGTTGATGTGGCCGATGTTGATCACGACCTTATCACCGGTGACCTCGCCGCCTGCAGCAGTGGAAGCAGATGCAGCGGTGGAGGTGGAAGCAGCAGTGCTGGAGGAGCTGCCGCCGCAGGCTGCCAGACCCATGGCCAGTGCAGAGACACCTGCAACCTTCATGAAGTTACGACGAGTGATCTTGTGGATACGCATAAAATTCTCTCCTTTTACTTCGTATGACCTTTTCCGGTTATCACGTCCGAACAGCAGGTTCGTGCTTCTGCGGTTCGGTTTTCCTGCAAATATACTAACATATCAGCTGAGGAATGTCCAGTAAAAAAGCAAAGTTTCTTTGCCAAATTCTTAGCCAAATCTTTGTGCGAAATGTAAAAAATTTGAAGCTTGTTGGATACAACAGACGAAACTTTTCTCCGGCAGAGGTGAAAATTACAAATAAATTACAATAAAAATCCTTTCTTTCGCAACGATCCTGTGCGGTGACCGACAAAGGTTGGAAAACACCTGATGATATGTTACACAATTCTTTGACAATGCCAGCGTATGGAAAGGACTGCAAAACCGGGTGCGGAAAGCGCAGCGACAAAAAATGGCTCCCTCCGCAAAAGCGGAAGGAGCCGTAAGAAGAAAGAGAAGAAGGAAAGCTTATCAGCCCATGACCAGATTTGCCACGCCAACGGTGAGGAAGGGCACATAGGTGACCAGGAACAGAACGCCGAAGTTGACGATCAGCAGCGGGACCAGAGCCTTCACGCTGTCGGACAGGGTGCACTTGCCATAGCGGGCACCGATGTTGGTAGCGGCGAACAGGCAGACACCGACGGGAGGAGTGCACAGGCCCAGAACCAGGTTCATGACCACGATGATGCCGAAATGGATGGGATCGACGCCCACGGCGGTAGCCACAGCCAGCAGGGTCGGGAACAGGATCAGGATGGCGGCAATGGTCTCCATGAACATGCCGACGAAGATCAGGAAGAGGTTGATGAGCAGCAGGATCAGGTACTTGTTGGTGGTCAGGTGCAGCATTGCGTCAGCGATCATGCTGGGGATGTGCTCCTTGGTCAGGATGAAAGCGAACACGTTTGCAAAGGCCACCAGAGCCATGATAGCGGAAGCGGAGGAAACGGTATCCTTCAGGCAGGAGTACATCTCCTTGGGGCCCATCTTGCGGTAGATGAACACCGACACGAACAGGCCGTAGACCACGCAGATGATGGAAGCCTCGGTGGGGGTGACGATGCCGCCCATGATGCCGAACAGGATGATGCCCACCATGATCAGTGCCCAGATGGCCTCCTTGGTCGCATGCCAGATATGGCTCCATTTAGGCGGGGTATTACGCTTGGGGTAGTGGCGCTTGACCGACAGGATGTAGCAGGTGGCGCACATGCCGAAGCCCAGCAGCAGGCCGGGGACGATGCCGGCCATGAACATTTTGGAGACGGACAGGCCGGTCATGGTAGCGGCCATGATCATGGGAACAGACGGGGGAATGATGGGGCCAAGGCAGGAGGAAGCGGCAGTGATGGCGACCGAGAAGGGCACGTCATAGCCCTGATTGACCATCATGGGGATCTCAACGCCGCCCAGTGCGACGGTGTCGGACAGAGCCGTGCCGGAGATGCCGGCAAAGACCATGGAGGCCAGAACGTTTGCATAAGCCAGACCGCCGGTGACGTGGCCGACCAGTGCGTCTGCAAAGTCCAGCAGCTTATCCGAGATGCCGCCCTGATTCATCAGGTTGCCGGCAAAGGTAAAGCCGGGGATGCACAGCAGGGTGAAGGAGTCCAGACCCTTGAAGAAATACTGTGCAAAGTTGATCATCTGGATGTGAGCACCCAGCATGTAGGCCACGGATGCGAGGCCCAGACTGAACGCCACGGGCACGCCGATGGCCAGCGCGACGAGGAAAACAATAAACAGAACTGCAACCATTGCGTTTCGACCTCCTTTATGCAGCAGGCTTCTCGGTCCAGCCGACCAGAGTGCGGACGATGTCCAGCAGGTAGCTGACGGGCAGGATGATGAAGGTGAGGAACTGGGAGAAGTAGATGTACTTCATGGAGATGTTGGTGGCGGTGGAGTTCATCGCAAAGGTGGGGAAGCAGTACTTCGGCTCGGCCATCACCAGAATGACCAGACACATGGCAAGGATGATGACCTCGATGACGAGGTTCAGCACATCCAGCGCCTTCTGATTCTTTGACTTGAGGAAATCGCCGAGGAACTCAACATTGACGAACTCGTGCTTCAGGGCCGCCAGACCAACGCCGAAGGCCACCATATAAATAAAGGAATAACGGGCCAGCTCCTCAGTCCAGGAGGGGGCATTGGGCAGGAAGTTGCGGCTGATGACCTGCACCAGAACGCAGAAGCAGAAGCCTGCGTAGAAGACGGAACTCAAAGCGTACAAGATCTCCATGTAGACCTTGATGAATTTATCCAAGCCTTTCTTCATGATCTCAACCTCTTTTCAGGATTCACAGCTGCATCAGGCCAGCGCTTCGATAGCGTCGTAGATCTTCTTCTGGCTGTCGGTCAGGATGGGCAGCACGCCGTCGATCATTGCCTTGGCGAACGCATCGGTATCGACCTCAATGAACTCCATGCCCTGCTCCTGCAGCTGGTTGTAGTACTTTTCCTCGTTGTCCAGGAACAGCTCGTGCTCGTATGCCTGGCACTCGGCACCAGCCTGATCCACAACGGCCTTCTGGCTGTCGGACAGGCGATTGTACTGGGCCAGACCCATTGCGATGTAGACCCATGCACGCAGGTGAGCGGTCAGGATCAGGTAGGGGCAGACCTCATAGAAGCTCTGGGTCTCGATCATGGCCAGCGGGTTCTCCTGAGCCTCGATGGTGCCCTGCTGCAGAGAGGTAAAGACCTCAGACAGTGCCATGGGGGTGGGCTTTGCACCCAGAGCTTGGAAAGCGGCCACGGTCATAGCGGACTGGGGGGTGCGGATGACCAGATTGTTGCAGTCGGCAACGCTGGTGATCTTCTTGGTGGAGGTGATGTAGCGGGGACCACGGGTGAAGTAGCCCAGGCACTTCATGCCGCAGGCCTCCATCAGGCCCTCGAACTCCTGACCGACTTCACCGGTCAGAACCTTCTCCATCTGCTCGTCGCTCTGGATCAGGTACGGCATGCCGATCATGCCCAGATCGGGCTGATAGGTCTGCATGGACTCGCCGGTAAAGGTGATGTCCACCGTGCCGCTGTCGGACAGGATGCCCTGGATCATATCGACCTCGGGACCCAGCTGGCTGTTGGGGAACACGTCCACTTCGATGGTACCGTTGGAGTTGGCTTCGCAGTACTCCTTGAACTTCAGAGCGCCCTGATGCCAGGAGTCGCTCTCGTCGTTGATGTGGCCGATGTTGATCACGACCTTATCACCGGTGACCTCGCCGCCTGCAGCGGAGCCTGCGGTGGAGGTGGAAGCAGCAGTGCTGGAGGAACTGCCGCCGCAGGCTGCCAGACCCATGGCCAGTGCAGAGACACCTGCAACCTTCATGAAGTTACGACGAGTGATCTTGTGGATACGCATAAGAAAATCTCTCCTTTTCATTTGTTTTCATGCCTGCGGTCAGGGTGGAACGCCGCTGCGCCGGTTCGTGCAGCCGTGCGCCGCGTTCCGTCTGCGGCATGTTTCCCTTGACGATATACTAACATATCAGCTTGACAGGAACAATACAAAACGGCGCTTCTTATCTGAATCTTTACCAGCCGTTCCCTAAAGAAAAGCTGTGCTTTATGTTGTATACTAGCCTGAAAAAATGGAGAAATGGAGCATAAAAACCAGAAAAAACAAAAACAGACAGCCCGGTACAGGAGGACCATACCGGGCTGTCTGTTTAAAAATCCCAGAGAATGCATCCGCAGCGTTCCGCTGTGCCGGAAGGCTGCTGGTAACATTTCAGACGCAGATCATTTCTTTTTCTTCTTGTTTTTTTCGGACTTGTATACCGTTACAAGGCTCTTCAGCTTCACGCCGGTCTCGTGGGTGTCCTCCACCGGGCCGGAATGGAAGCGCTCCTGCTCCAGATAGGCGATCATGCCGTCGCGGTCAAAGCACTTCTGGGCAGAGACGCCGGTCAGCCGGGCTTCCTTGCTGGTGAACACGGCGATCACCTCCACCGGGATGCCGCTCAGCCCGGCCCTGTCCATGGCGCGGCGCAGCAGCACCTGCTGCTTTTCGCTGGTGGTGACAGGGTTCGGGATGCGGTTGTCCGTGTGGTTGATGTGCTGACGCCACTGGTCGTTCGGCTGGTCGCCGGGACGGATCTCACCGGCAAAACCGAAGCAGTTCAGGCCCACCACGCCGCCCGGGGTGACCACCAGCGCCAGCGTGGTGGTCAGCTGGCCGCCTTCCTGAATGGTGCCGGGGTACACCAGCGTATAGTGCTGGCGCTTGGTAAAGGTGATGAGCTGCGAGACGATCGCGGTCAGCTCGCCCTGCATACTGTTGTTCACATGCCGTTCCGGCTTTTTTTCCGGCTCGACCTCAAGCCCCAGCGGGCCGCGCTTTTTTTTGCGGTGCAGCGGGGCCATCAGGGCCTGCGTAAAGCTTTTGGTGCCGTTGCGCGCAGCCACCATGGGCAGGATCAGCAGAAGGATCAGGGCCAGAACGACCACAACAAGAATATTCCATGCGTCCAAAACAGTACTCTCCTTATAACTTCAATGTAGTGGGGAGCCGTTTACTCCATCGTGACAACGACCTTCATGTAGCTGCCGGGGTTCTTCTCGATGTCGATGATAGTCTCAGGCACCTCTTCCAGCTTGACGGTCTTGGTGAGCAGCTTGAGCATATCCACCTTCTTGGTGGCGATCAGCTCCAGAGCCTCGGGGAACTCGCCGGCGCTGGTGCGGGCACCGCGCAGGTCGATCTCCTTGCGGGTGATGGTGTCGGTGGGCAGGCTGGTCTCCTTCTTGGGCCAGCCGGTGAAGGTGATGCGGCCTGCATGGCTCACAAGGTCCAGCGTGCTGCGGATGGCGGGGTTTGCGCCGGAGCACTCCATGACCTGCTGTGCGCCCTCGCCGCCGGTGATCTCGTGGACACGGGCATTGGCATCCTCCTTGCCGGAGTTGATGGTGTACTCCACGCCCAGAGACTTTGCAAAGTCCAGACGCTCCTGCACCAGATCCAGCAGGATGGCGTGTGCGCCGTAGGCCTGTGCCACCATGGCAGCAGCCAGACCGATGGGGCCTGCACCGATGATGGCGCAGTATTCGCCTGCCTTCAGGCCGCCGCGGTGGATGCCGTGCAGGCTGATGGTCAGGGGCTCGGCCATGGCAGCCTGCACCCAGCTCATGCCATCGGGGATCTTGACGAGCATATCAGCCGGGTGGCAGAAGTACTCGGCCATGCCGCCCTCAACGTGCACACCCAGAACGTGCAGATCGTCGCAGCAGTTGGTGCGGCCGATGGAGCAGGGATAGCAGTGGCCGCAGTACAGGTACGGGTCCACGACCACGCGGTCGCCCACCTTGATGCCGTTCTTGTTGTTCTCCGGGATGGAGACGACCACACCGGCCAGCTCGTGGCCGATGACGCGGGGGTAGCTCACCAGACCATTGGTGCCGCGGAACGCGCCGATGTCGCTGCCGCAGATACCGGCTGCCATGATCTTGATGAGGGCCTCACCGGGCTTGGGTTCCGGCATGGGGATCTTGACGCAGGAGACCTGCCAGGGTTCTGCAAAGCGGATCGCATTGATTTCAGACATGTGATTGACCTCCTATAGCCAACTGATATGTTACTTGTTGAGCATATTATAACGCCTTTGGGGCAGAAATGCAACTTGTTTTACAGTTTTTTATCCGCAATTTCAGGATTTTAGTTGCTTTTTAGCAAAAAGGCTTTTGACAAGTGATATGTTATGCCTTATAATAGAGGAAACAATATCTTAGAAGCAACAAACCTTGACCCAGCGCTTTCCTGCCGGAGAGCAAACTATTGTAAGGGGAAATTACCAATGAAAGATGACAAGTCCCGCATCCTGCCGCTGCTGATGGACCCTCGCCAGCCGGACGAGAACAACCGGGCCTACGCCTACCGCATCCTGCGCAAGAATATCATGAACATCCAGCTGCAGCCCGGCTGCCAGCTGAGCGAGGCGGAGCTGAGCGAGCATCTGGTCATGAGCCGCACGCCCATCCACGAAGCACTGATGATGCTCAAGGGCGAATGGCTGGTGGATGTGCTGCCTCAGCGCGGCAGCATCGTCTCCAAGATCTCGATCCAGTACATCAACGAGGGCTATGCCATGCGCAAGATGCTGGAACCCGCTTTGCTGCGCAGCCTGTCCGGCCACCTGAATCAGGCGCAGCTCAGCGAGCTGCACGGTCTGCTGGAACAGCAGGATGGCTCCGCCTGCATCAGCCACGATGTGCTGGGCGATTACTTCATCACGCTGGACAACGAGTTCCATAAGCGCCTGTATACCTATGCCGGTTATGACCGCATCTGGCAGGCCATGCACAACGTTACTACCCACATGGATCGTGTGCGCTATCTGGACACCGCTCTGTGCCAGATGGATATGGAGACCTTCCGCGAGGAGCATGAGCAGCTGTATAAATATCTGATGGTGGGCCTGCCCAAGGATGTGGATGTGGACGCATTCTTTGAGCATCATCTGGGCGCCTACCGGGAACACTTCCAGAGCCTGCTGGACCGCTTCCCGGATTTCTTCATCTGAGAAGCTGTTTTTGTGAGCAGGGCCGCTTCCGTGAATGGAAGGATGCGGAGGCCCTGCCTGCATTCGGGAGCCCCTTTTCCCTTGGCATTTCAAGCGGTTCCCGCCGAATTTCCAGAAGCTCTGTCGTTTTTACCAAAGGACAGAGCTTCTTTTTGTTTATGTTTTTTGCGGAAAGTGCTTGACAGAAGTCACGGGATGTTATATATTTGAAACGATGAAACATATAACACAACGCCGGTTTCCCATACCAGAAAAAGGAGAAAGGTGGATACCATGAAAAAACAATACGATGTGGTCATCATCGGTGCGGGCGTCGTGGGCAGTGCCATTGCGCGCGAGCTGTCCCGCTACAAGCTGAGCATTGCAGTGCTGGAGAAGAATCTGGACGTCTGCAACGAGACCAGCGGCCGCAACTCTGCGGTGGTGCACGGCGGTTTTGCCAACCCCACCGGCAGCCTGAAGGCAAAATGCTGCGTGGAAGGCAACAGGATCATGGACCAGCTGGCCGAGGAGCTGAACTTCCCGTTCAAGCGCTGCGGCAAGGTGCTGGTGGGCAACACCCCCGAGGACATGGAGCAGCTGGAGCGCACCATGAAGCAGGGCGCTGTCAACGGCTGCACTGGTCTGGAGATGATCGACGAAGCAAAGCTGCATGAGCTGGTGCCCGCCGTGGTGGGCAAGTTTGCCATGTGGTCCAAGAACAGCGGCATCATGGACCCGTTCCTGTATACGGTGGCTCTGGCCGAGAACGCACATGCCAACGGCGTGGATTTCTTCTTTGACCACAAGGTCACGGCCATCACCCGCGAAAACGAGCTGTACTACCTGCACACCGAGCACGGCGATGTCTGCACCCGCTGGGTGGTCAACGCCGCAGGCTTGGGCGCAAAGCAGATCTCCGACCTGCTGGGCCTGACCGGCTACCGTGTCATCGGCTCCCGCAGCAACTACATCATCCTGCACAAGCGCATGGGCAAGCTGCTGCCCATGCCGGTGTACCCGGTGCCCAGCAACACCTATATGGGCATCCACATCACCCCCACCGTGGACGGCAACGTCACCGTGGGCCCGGATGCCGAGAACACCGATGTGCTGGACGATTACAGCGTGCCGCAGGCCAACATGGACAGTCTGGCCGTGGAGGGCGCAAAGCTGTGGCCCCACATCTTTAAAAAGGATCAGATCCGCACCTTCGCCGGCATCCAGCCCAAGTGGGTGGATGAGAACGGAGCCATTCAGGACTGGAAGGTGGAGATCCGGGACGACGTGGCACCCAATGCCGTCAACCTCGTGGGCATCGAGTCCCCGGGCCTGACCGGCAGCGTGCCGCTGGCCCGCTACGTCATCGGCCTGATGCTGGAGCACGAGAAGTTCGAGGCAAACCCCGGCTTCGACCCGCACCACAAGGGCATCGTCAAGTTTGCAGAGTGCACTCCGGAGCAGCAGGCAGAGCTCATCGCACAGAACCCCGATTACGGCGAGATGATCTGCAGCTGTGAGGAAGTGACCAAGGCGGAGATCCTGCAGGCCATCCATAACCCGCTGGGCGTCTCCACCATGACTGGCATCAAGTACCGCACCCGCGCCATGATGGGCGGCTGTCAGGGCGGCTTCTGCCAGATGAAGATCGAGAACTTCATCGAGCAGGAGCTGGGCACCGAGCCGGAGGATGTTCGTTACAGCCGTCAGGGCTCCTGGGTCCTGACCGGAACCATGCGGAAGGAGGAGAACTGAGCGATGGAACAGAAGGACGTTGTGATTATCGGCGGCGGCCCCGCAGGTCTTGCCGCAGCGGTGGAACTGCACAAGCAGGGCATCCGCAACATGATCATTCTGGAGCGCGAGGCGATGCTGGGCGGCATCCTGCGCCAGTGCATCCATGATGGCTTTGGTCTGGGCCGCTTCGGCGAGAGCCTGTCCGGCCCCGAGTATGCACAGGCTTTCATTGATGAGGTAAACAAGCGTGAGATCCCCTACGAGACCAGCGCCACGGTGCTGAGTCTGACGGCGGATCGTGTCGTCACCGCCTCCACCCGCAGCGGCCTGCGCCAGTATCAGGCAAAGGCTGTGGTGCTTGCCATGGGCTGCAAGGAGCGCAGCCGCGGCGCACTGGGCATTCCCGGCGAGCGTCCGGCGGGCGTGTTCACTGCAGGCACCGCGCAGGCTTACATGAACCTCTACAACCGGATGCCCGGCAAGGAGGTCATCATCCTCGGTTCCGGCGATATCGGCATGATCATGGCCCGCCGCATGACGCTGGAAGGCGCTCATGTGCAAGCAGTGTTCGAGCTGATGCCCTACCCCTCCGGCCTGCCGCGCAACATCGTGCAGTGTCTGGATGACTACAATATCCCGCTCTATCTCAGCCACACCGTCACCGAGATCCATGGCCGCAATCGTCTGACCGGCGTGACCATCTCCGAGGTGGACGCGAACCGTCGGCCCATCCCCGGCACCGAGAAGGAGTACAAGTGTGATACGCTGATCCTCTCCGTCGGCCTGATCCCGGAGAACAAGCTGCTGGAGGATGCCGGCATCGCCATTGACCCCCACACCAACGGTGCCTTCGTGGACGAGAACCTGCAGACCAACGTGCCCGGCGTGTTCTCTGCCGGCAACGTGCTGCATGTGCATGATCTGGTGGACTTCGTTTCCATGGAGTCCGAAGCACTGGCACGCCACGCTGCCGCCTACGTTGAGGGCAAGGGCATCGACCCCTGCACGCTGGACGTGAAGTGCGGCGAGGGCGTGGGCCACACCATCCCGCAGAAGGTCAGCGGCAAGAACGACTTCAGCCTGTCGCTGCGTGTGCGGAACCACTACCGTGACTGCCGCATCGTGGTGCGCCAGAACGGTGTGGAAGTTGCTGCCAAGAAGATGAAGAAAGCCATTCCTGCGGAGATGATCCAGTTCAAGGTCTCTGCTGCCAAGCTGCAGGAGGAAGGCGCACTGGAGGTGTCGGTGGAATGAAAAAGCAATTTACCTGTATCGTCTGCCCCAACGGCTGCGAGATCGAAGCCGAAGTTGAAAATGGTCAGGTGATCTCGGTCACCGGCCACACCTGCCCCCGCGGCGAACAGTATGTCCGTCAGGAGCTGACTGCGCCCCGCCGCACCATCGCCAGCTCGGTGCTGGTCAAGGGCGGCGAGCTGCCTGTCACCAGCGTCCGCCTGACCCGGGCTATCCCCAAGGATATGATCTTCCCGGTGATGGACGAGATCCGCAAGGTGGTGCTGACTGCCCCCGTCAAGGCAGGCACCATCGTTCTGCACAACGTCTGCGGACTGGACAGTGACGTGATGGTCACCAAGAATGTTGCCGCAAAGTAAATCATCTGCATCGTTCTCCATGATATAAAGGAAAGCACCCGCTGCCCGGTCTGAAAATGCCCGGCGGCGGGTGCTTTTTCATGCAAACAGAAGGGGACGCCTGCCCTGCCCAAAAGGGTCCCGAAATAACCTTTTTGCCCTGAAATGCAGCGGACAGTCTTTTCTCGTGCGGGATCCTCTGCTATACTTATATTGTATTGGTGCGGGAACGAAATGCTTCTGAGACCCGGCACACAGGGAAGGAAATGGACTTATGCAGATCAACGACCTTTTTGGCAGGGCAGCTGCCTTTGAAACGGCGCGTCTGCCGGATGGCACCGCAGCGGTGCTTCCGGCAGAGCATGCCGCCGCGCTTTATGTCAATGAGCAGCCGGCCTTCCGGGTGGTGTGCACGCCGGAGCTGCTGCCGCAGCTGGCACTGGGGCGGCTGCTGACCGAAGGCTGGATCACTTCGGCACAGGAGGTAGAGCAGACCACGGTCTGTGCCGAGGGGCTGAAGGTGAACGTCTACCTGAACCATCGGCTGACGGCCCGCAGTGCAGCGGCGCAGGCGGTGTCCAGCTGCTGTACGGATAATGTCACGCTGAGCAGTCCGGTGGAGCTGCCGCCGCTGCGCACGGTGCCGCAGATGGAGCTGCAGCCGGAATGGCTGGACACGCTTGCCGCCGCCATGAGCGCCGGTCTGCCGCTGTACCGCGCCACCCGCGCTGTGCACAGCTGCTTTGTGCTGCGGCAGGGAACCATCCTTTTTGCCTGCGAGGACATTGGTCGGCACAACGCGCTGGATAAGGCTGTGGGCGAGATGCTGCTGCAGGGCGTCCCGCTGGCAGAATGCGTGCTTTATACCAGCGGCCGGGTGCCCGTGGACATGGTGCGCAAGGCCATCCGGGCGGGCGTTCCGGCACTGGTGAGCAAGAGCATGCCCACGATCCAATCGCTGGAACTGGCGCAGGAATACGGCCTGCAGCTGGTGTGCGGCAGGAAACATCCGCTAACTTTAGCAGAATGTGTAAAATGATGGTGACAAAATAGAGAAAGCACGGCTGTTTGCGTTGACTTACCTCCGGTACGGATGATAAAATAGTAACGAAGAAACCGCTTCGCTGTTGCAGCAGCAGGAGCGGCTATTTTCATGTCCGGGAAACTTTCCCGCACAAACAAAAACAGGCAGGTGATAACATGAAGCAGGCAACCAACCCGTTTGCGCCCGTTCCGCTGTGGCGTAAGCGGCTGCCGGGCTATGCAGCCATGGGCGCTGCCACGGTTGCCATGGCGGTCGGTCTGATCGCTGTGCAGCACGCGCGCACCACGGTTGCCGGTACCCTGCTGCCGGTGTCGGAGGCGGATGCAGCCGCCTACGGCATCAGCGCAGTGTACCAGCTCGACGACGGCAGCTACCGCGTGGAGGGCACTCAGAAGGGCTTCCAGAGCGATGTGCAGGCTGCTGTGACCCTTGACGCCGAGGGCAATGTTTCCGCTGTGGAGATCCTTTCGCAGGCGGAGACCGACAGCCTTGGCGGCCAGTGCGTCAACCCGGAGTTCACGTCCCAGTACCAGGGCGCGGCTCCCTTTACGCTGGCAGGCAAGAGCTACACCGTGACCGACCCGGCCACCGGCGCAGCCTACGCCTCTGCCGGTGCAGTGGCGGAGGACACCACTGCCGCTGAGGAGTTCGATCCCACACAGTGGAACGTGTCCGACACCTCTCCCGAGGCCGAGGCCACCCGCAGGATGTATGCGGCAGGCCTGACCCTCTCGGCACTGAACGGTCAGCCCCTGAGCGATGAGCTGGCTCCGCCGCTGGATTCCAGCGCAGAGGCCGTGGCACGCCGCAGGCTGTACGCAGCCGAGCTGAGCAAGAGCGCACTGGACGGCGAGCCCATGGCGATCCCCTTTGCGGATCTCTCGGCAGAAGAGCAGTCCAAGGCGCGTCTGGCACAGGCCGACCTGACCACGGAGCAGGCCCAGACCGGTGCGGTGAGTGCCGATCTGACCGAGGTGGACGCCCTTTCCGGCGCGACCATCACCTCGACGGCGGTAACGAACATCGTCAACAACTCGTATTTCTATGTGACCGAGGTGCTCTGCGCAGAGTGACCTCAACGGAGGAATGGAAACTATGGCAAAAACCGATTTTCTGACGGCTGACATGACCCGCCGCCAGTTCATGAAAATTTCGGGCAGGAGCCTTGCAGGGCTCACCCTCTCCGCATCCATGCTGTCCCTGTTCGGCTGCTCCCAGCAGCAGGTGGACAGCGGCGCAGTGGCTACTTGGGCATTGCCGCAGGGCCTGCTGGTGGTCAATGCGGATCTGTGCACCGGCTGCCAGCGCTGCGAGATCAACTGCACGCTGACCAACGACGGTGTGTGCTCCTCTTACATCAGCCGTGTCAAGATCCAGCGCCGCCTGAATCTGGATGGCGACGGCAACGGCCTGCTGTCCGGCACCGACAACTGCTTTGTCTACTTCCCGGACACCTGCCGCCAGTGTGAGGACCCCGCCTGCGGCAACGCCTGCCCGCAGAAGGCTATCACCACCGACGACCGCGGCATCCGCGTAGTGGATACCGACAAGTGCATCGGCTGCGGTGCCTGCCATGATGCCTGCCCGTGGCACATGCCCACTGTCAACCCCGAGACCGGCAAGTCGTCCAAGTGCATCGCCTGCGGTGCCTGCGTGGCAGGCTGCCCGTCCGGCGCTCTGTCCATCGTGGACTGGGATGCCGTCACCAGCGCAGCACAGGCTGCCTACAAGGACCTGTAAGGAGGAACAACAATGGCTGAAACTTATGGCTGGGCAGGCAAGATCCTGCGCGTCAACCTGACCACCGGTGAGATCACCACTCAGGACGATGAAAAGTACCATAAATATATCGGCGGCATGGGCATGGCCTACCGCATCATGTACGAGGAAGCTCCCATGGAGCTGGACCCCTATGACGAGAAGGCTCTGGTCATCTTCGGTGTCGGCCCCCTGACCGGTGCCGGTGTGCCCTGCTCCGGCCGTATGAACGTGACCTTCCGCTCCACCTGGTCTAAGGGTCACTCCATCATCGACGCACACATGGGCGGCCACATCGGCTCCATGCTGAAGTATGCCGGCTACGACGGCATCGTGTTCAGCGGCATCTCCGAAAAGCCCGTCTACCTGCGCATCGAGGACGACAAGGTCTCTCTGGAGGACGCAAGCGAGATCTGGGGCAAGGGCACCTTTGCTGCCAACAAGTGGATGGTGGAGCAGAACGGCCGCGAGTTTGAGACTGCTTCCATCGGCCCTGCCGGTGAGAATCTGGTGGACTACTCCACCCTGAACACCAGCTTCGGCAACTCCGGCGGCGCCGGTCTGGGCGCTGCGCTGGGCAACAAGAAGCTGAAGGGTCTGGCCATCCGCGGCACCGGCAGCGTCAAGGTCGCTGACCCCAAGAAGGTGCTGGAGCTGTCCAACTACATGATGGGCAACCTGATCGGCGGCAACAACAACCACAACGTGCCCGCACAGCCCCAGAGCTGGGCAGAGTACAGCGCCACCTCCGGCAAGAACCGCTGGTCCGGCGCTCCCGGCCGTATGTGGAAAAAGGCTCCCGGCGGCCCCGTGGATACCGGCGAGCAGCCCTACAACGATATCAACAAGGTGGCTCTGCGCTGCTTCAAGGGCTACTTCGATTTCGGCGCTCCCGCTGCCGAGTACACCGTGAAGAACGGCGGCTGCTCTTCCTGCCCCATCCGCTGCTACACCGAGTATGATGTGGACCCGCTGGCAGATTACGATCTGCCCACCCACAACTCCAACACCTGCATGCCCGTGCTGTACGGCACCCGCGTCTACCCGGACGGCGTGCACGACTTCAAGTACGAAGGCGACGGCACCATGGTCATCAATCTGGCATGGTCTCATGCTGTGGACGATATGGGCCTGTGGGACAACTACGGCAACCTGAACCGCGACCTGCTGTGGATCCTGCGGATGCCCCGCGAAGAGGCCACCAAGTACATCAGCGAGGCTGAGTACGACTCTCTGCCCTGGGAGTGGGAGAAGGCCGGCGATCCCCGCTGGGAGGTCGAACTGATCCGCCGCATGGCTTACGGCGAGGGCGATCTGTCCGTCATCGCCAAGGGCACCCTGGCTATGATGGAAAAGTTCGGCCTGCCCAAGAGCTGGCTGGACCGCGACGACGGCGCTACCAACTCCAACCTGATCTACAACGGCTTCCCCAACCACCACGGCCCTGCTGAGGCATGGCAGGTGGGCATGCTGTACAACCTTGTCTACAACCGCGACTGCATGATCCACGAGATCGTCTGCGAGACCGGTTCCGGTGCTCCCTATGAGGTGACCAAGAAGGTCATGGAGGACTTCTTCGGCGAGGGCTGCTACGATAAGGCCAAGGCCTACACTCCCATCAACGAGAACAAGGCAAAGCTGGCTGCATACTGCGTCAACGACAAGAACTTCCACGACTCTGCCACCCTGTGCAACTGGATGTGGCCCATGACCCAGTCTCCCTCCAAGGAGCGTGAGTACCACGGCGACCTGGACCTGCAGGCAGACTTTATGACCGCTGTCACCGGCGAGACCTATACCCAGGCCGGTCTGCAGGAGGACGGCGCCCGCATCACCCAGATGCTGCGCGTGATGACCGCCATCAGCTTCCAGCAGAACTGCGGCAGCGCAAACCTGCGTCAGGAGCACGATGCCATCTGCGATTGGGTGTTCGATAAGGACCCCGACTTCAAGGCATTCGAGGAAGGCACCACCAAGCTGGACCGCGCCGACATGGAGAAGGCAAAGGATCTGTTCTACGACATCTTCGGCTGGGATCGCACCACCGGTGTGCCCACCCGCGAGACGCTGGAAAAGTATGATCTGGCAGACATGGCCGATGATCTGGAAAAGCGCGGCATCTACGCCCAGAACACCGCGGCAGCTGAATAAATCCTATAGTAAATCCCATAGAAAGAGGAACGATCGTCATGTTGTTTGGCAGACGTAAACCCGGCTACACCACCACCGTAGATGGCAGCGCAGACCCGGAGCAGGCCGTTCTGGAACTGCAGAAGGCAGAGCTGGCCGCAAAGAAAAAGCCCAAGGCAGAGGTGTTCGACATCGATGCCGCCAGCGAGACGGCCCGCCGCCTGAAGGAGACCGGCAGCACCTTTGACGGCAGTGCCGCCAAGGCCGGCGAGGATGTGATGGCCGTGGTGGAGCGGGAGACCGCCGAGCTTGCTGCAAAGCAGGCCGCCGGGGCCGCACCCGAAGCCACTGAGGCTGCACAGCCTGATGCTACAAAGCCGGAGCTGCTGGATTTTCTGGCTGCTGAGCCGGAGGCAGAAAATGATCCCTTTGCGGATCAGCCCACCAAGACCGCTCCGGAGCTGCCGGAGCTTACCCCGGCACAGGAACTGGCCGGTTACATTCGCTCCCGCTCTGCGGCTGCGCTGCTGACCCCCCACGCCCTGCTGCTGACCGAGGTGGAAAATGCAGACGAGCTGCTGGCGCAGATGCCTGCAGACCCCCAGTGTGAGGACATCACCACCCGCAAGGGCGCAAAGGATACCTACTACTATTCCACCGCCAACATGAGCGACAACTACGCCATGATCGCGCAGCTCATCGAGGACAAGGATCTGTGTGTGATGTTCGCCGAGATGGTGCGGTTCAATGCCCGCATCTATCCCAGTGCCACCCCGCTGAAGTACTTCCAGCGCTCCCCCTACGGCCTTGCGCCGGAGGTCATCGAGCAGACATGGAAGTCCATGCAGGGCAAGCCGGAGTATGCCGACATTGAGGAGCTGACCAACAATCAGAATGAGCGGTTCCTCTTTTCCACCAAGCACCTCACCCGCCGCTACGCCAAGGCTATCAGCGACGTGGACGATTTCTGCGATTAAACCATAAACTACAATTGAATCAGGGTATAAGAGCTTCTTTGAGCAAAGGTGTCTAAACTCCCACAAAGAGCAGGACACCGCGCCGCAATGCTAAGGGCTGAGATAGAATAGATCGGCCGGCATTCAAGGGTGGAGGGGAAAACCCCGCCGCCTTCCCGCAGAAGAAACGCTGCAATTTGAAAAAAAGAACTCCTCCCATCCACACAGGGCACTTCCCGGGCCGTACCGTCACTGCAAGGACGGCACAGCCGGGGATGCCGTCGGCAGGGCAGACTGCAAGCTGCCGCTGGCCGGTATGTGCGGATATTCTGCGGAGGCGTTTTGATTTTCGGTCAAGACGTCTCCGCTTCTTTTTCACCTGTCGTTAAAAAAGAATATCCCCGGCACGCCCCGTCTGAGCCATAGCAGACTGGGTGCAGCCGGGCATTTGGAGGATTTTTTATGAAACAGCCTTTCTGCGCACCTGCCGCTGCGCTGCGCCGCGTGCTGGATGCAGCGGCGTCACTGCCGCGCCCGGCGGTGGAGACCCTGCCGCTGGAAAAAGCCTGCGGCCGCATTGCCGCAAAGGCGCTGTGCGCCCGGATGGATCAGCCCCCCTTTGACCGCAGCCCGCTGGACGGCTACGCCCTGCACAGCGCCGACACTGCCGGGGCCAGCCGCGAAACGCCGGTCGCGCTGCCTGTGACCATGAAGCTCTACGCCGGGGATGCCCCCGCCGCCGCCCTGCCTGTGGGCTGCGCGGCCCGCATCATGACCGGTGCCCCTCTGCCGGAAGGCGCGGACTGTGTGCTGATGCAGGAGCTGACCGACAGCGGCGAAGAAACGGTGCAGCTCTATTCAAGCCTGAAACCGCAGCAGAACGTGGTGTCCCGGGGCGGGGATATCGCCGCCGGAGCCATCATTGCCGCCGAGGGCACACCGCTGACCCCCGCCCATCTGGGTGTGCTGGCGGGGCAGGGCTATGCCGAGGTGCCGGTATACCGCACCCTGACCGTGGGCATTCTTTCCACCGGCAGTGAGCTGCTGGCTCCGGGTGAACCGTGGGCTCCCGGCAAGATCTACGACGCCAACGGCATCCAGAACGCCGCCCGGCTGGGGCAGCTGGGCTTTGCCGTGCAGCGGCGGCACTGCTCGGACGACCCGGAGGTCATCGCCTGCCAGCTGCGGGAACTTTTGACCGGCTGCGATGCCGTCATTACCAGCGGCGGCGTTTCGGTAGGGCAGAAGGACTATCTGCCCGCCGTGCTGGAACAGCTGGGGGCACAGATGCTCTTTGCGGGCGTGGCACAGAAGCCCGGCAGCCCCATGCTGGCGGCAGAGGTCGCCGGCAAACTGGTGTTCTGCCTGTCCGGCAACCCCTTTGCTGCGGCGGCAACCCTGGAACAGTACGCCGTCCCGGCCCTGCTGCGGGCGGCAGGGCGTCGGGAGGAAGGCTGCATTCTTCCCCGCACCACCTGCACCTTGACCACCGGCTTTTCCAAATCCAGCAAGGGCGACCGCTACCTACGGGCGAAAGCGGCAGGCGGCAGCGTGACCATCCCCGGCGAGGGCAATGCCGAAGCGCATTCGTCCGGCAGCCTTTCTGCTATGATCGGCTGCAATTGTCTGGTAAAGCTGCCCGCAGGCAGCGGCCCGGTGGCTCCGGGCGAAGAAGTGGAGGTGCTTTACTTTGTATATTGAATCCAAACAGGCTCTGGCAGAAGAACTGGAGCTCAAGCGCCCGGCGGTGCTGGCCGTCAGCGGCGTACACAACAGCGGCAAGACCACCCTGCTGGAAAAGCTGCTGCCCGTCCTGCGCAGCCGTGGGCTGAAGGTGGGCATCATCAAGCACGACGGCCACGATTTTACCCCGGATGTGCCCGGCACCGACAGCTTTCGTCTGCGGGAAGCAGGGGCCGAAGGCGTGGCGGTCTACTCCGGCACCCGCTATCTGCTGACCGAGGAAATCCGCCTGACCGAGCAGGATCTGCTGGCCCTGTTCGAGCGGCACGGCTATGATCTTGTGCTGCTGGAAGGCTTCAAATCCAGCGGCTGGCCCAAGATCGAAGTGGTGCGCAGGGAGATCGCAGATGCGCCGGTGTCGTTCCAGCCGCTGGCCGTGGTGGGCGACATCCCGGGTGCAGACTTCGGGCTGGAGGATATCCAGCCGCTGGCCGATTGGATCATTGCCCAGATGCCGACTCTGTAAGGAGAAGATAAAATGAAACTGATTCGTACCGAAGATGCGGCAGGGCAGGTGCTCTGCCATGATATCACCCAGATCATTCCCGGCGAGTTCAAGGGTGCCCGCTTCCGCAAGGGGCATGTTATCCAGCCGGAGGACATCCCGGTGCTGCTCTCCATCGGCAAGGAAAACCTCTACGTCTGGGAAAAGCACCCCGGCATCCTCCACGAGGATGAAGCCGCCGCCCTGCTGTACAAGGCCGCTGCGGGCAAAAATATCCACGGCACCGAGCCGAAGGAGGGCAAGATCGAGCTGATCGCGGACTGCGACGGCCTGCTGAAGATCCACCGCAAGGCGCTGCTGGCAGTGAACAGCCTCCCGCAGATGATGATCGCCACCATCCACGGCGATCTGCCCGTGAAAAAAGGGCAGAAGCTGGCAGGCACCCGCATCATCCCGCTGGTGATCGAGCAGGAAAAAATGGACGCCATGCAGGCCGCCGCCGGGGCAGAGCCGATCCTGAACGTGCTGCCCATGCAGGCCAAGAAAGTGGGCATCATCACCACCGGCAGCGAGGTGTTCAAGGGCCGCATTGAGGATAAATTCACCCCCATCCTGCAAAGCAAGCTGGCCGTCTACGGCTGTGAGGTGATCTTCCACAAGGTCTGCGATGACGACCCTGTCGGCATCACGGCCGCCATTCTGGAAGCCAAGGCCGCAGGGTGTGAGCTGATCTTTACCACCGGCGGCATGAGCGTGGACCCTGATGACCGCACCCCGCTGGCCATCAAGAACACCGGGGCCGATATCATCACCTACGGTGCCCCGGTGCTGCCGGGTGCCATGTTCCTTGTGAGCTATCTGGACGGTGTGCCGGTGTGCGGCCTGCCCGGCTGCGTAATGTACGCCAAGCGCACCATTTTTGACCTGCTGCTGCCCCGTCTGCTGGCGGACGACCCCATCACCGCCGAGGACATCGCCCGTCTGGGCGAGGGCGGTCTGTGCCTGAACTGCGAAGTGTGCCACTGGCCCAACTGCGGCTTTGGGCACTGCTGAAAACCCTCTCAGGCAAAGCCTTTCGGCTTTGCCTGCTCCCCCTTCGGGGGAGCTTTACTAAGGTGAAAAAATATGAACGAAAATAATCTGACCCATTTTGATGCTGCCGGGAATGCCGTGATGGTGGATGTGAGCGCAAAGCCCGTCACCACCCGGGAAGCCACTGCCCACGGCATCATCACCATGAACGCCGAAGCCTTTGCCGCCGTGCAGAGCGGCACCGTGAAAAAGGGCGATGTGCTGGGCGTGGCCCGCATTGCGGGCATCATGGCCACAAAAAGAACCAGTGAGCTGATCCCACTGTGCCATCCACTGCCGCTGACCAAGGTGAGCGTGGATTTCCGGCTGCTGCCCCAGCGGCAGGCTGTGGAAGCCCTGTGCACCGTCAAGACCGCCGGTGTCACCGGTGTGGAGATGGAAGCGCTGACCGGCGTTTCCACCGCGCTGCTCACCATCTACGATATGTGCAAGGCGGTGGACAAGGGCATGGAGCTGGGCGAGATCCATTTAGTGGAAAAGACCGGCGGCAAGAGCGGCCACTATATCCGGGCGGAGGGCGGCTATGTTTGATTCCACCCGGCGCGAGATCCACTATCTGCGCCTTTCCGTTACCGACCTGTGCAATCTGCGCTGCCGCTACTGTATGCCGGACGGCGTGGAAAAGCTGGAGCGTGAAGCTGTGCTTACCTACGAGGAGTTCCTGCGTCTGGCGGCGCTGTTCGCCCAGTGCGGCATCGACACCGTGCGGGTCACCGGCGGCGAGCCGCTGGTGCGCAAAAACGTGGCACAGCTGGTGGCCGGGCTCAAGGCCATCCCCGGCATCCGCAAAGTTACCATGACCACCAACGGCATCCTGCTGGCGCAGCAGCTGCCCGCTTTGCTGGCGGCCGGTCTGGACAGCGTGAACATCAGTCTGGACACCCTGCGCCCGGAGGTGTTCCGGCAGATCACTGCCCGGGACGAGTTTGCGGCCGTGCAGGCAGGCTTGCAGGCGGCGCTGGAAAGCGGCATCCCGGTCAAGCTGAACTGCGTGCCGCAGGCGGGCGTCAACGAGGGCGAACTGGAAGACCTTGCGGCCCTTGCCGAGAACCGCCCGCTGCAGGTGCGCTTCATTGAAATGATGCCCATTGGCTACGGCGCGGCCATGCCCTGCATCTCCGGTCCGGAGCTGCGGCAGCGGTTTGCCCGCCGCTGGCCGGAGCTGCAGCCGCTGGCAGAAGCAACCTTCGGGGACGGCCCGGCGGTATACTACACCGTGCCCGGCTGGCAGGGCAGCATCGGCTTTATTGCGGCGGTGCACGGCAAGTTCTGTGCCAGCTGCAACCGGGTGCGGCTGACCAGTCAGGGCTTTCTGCGTCCCTGCCTTGCCAGCGAAGCCGGGTGCGACCTGCGCGCCCTGCTGCGCAGCGGCGCAGACGATACGCAGCTGCTGGCCGCCATCCGGGAGACCATCTGGGCCAAACCCCGGGAACACCATTTTGAAGACAGTTCCATGCCCGCTACCCGCGGCATGTATCGCATCGGAGGATAAATTTTTATGGGAAAAATTCTGGCCATCTGCACAAGCCCCAAGCGCGGCACCGTCAAGACCGAGGTGCCCAGCGCCGTGCTGACCCCGGAGTGGGGCATCGTGAGCGATGCCCACGGCGGCAGCTGGCACCGGCAGGTCAGCCTGCTGAGCGCGGAAAAAATCGAGGCTTTCCGTAAAAAGATCTGGGTGGACTACGGTGCCTTTGGCGAAAATCTGGTCATTGAAGGCTTCGATTTCCGCAATCTGCCGGTCACCAGCCGGTTCGCCATCGGGGACGTGGTGCTGGAAATGACCCAGATCGGCAAGGAGTGCCACAACGACTGCGTCATCAAACAGCAGACCGGCGAGTGCATCATGCCCCGGGAGGGCGTGTTTGCCCGGGTGCTCACCGGCGGCGAGATCCATGTGGGGGACGAAGTGACTCTGCTGGCCCCGCTGGAAAACCCGCCCCTGCGGGCTGCAGTCATCACCCTTTCGGACAAGGGCAGCCGCGGGGAGCGGGAGGATAAGAGCGGCCCGCTCATTGTGGAGATGCTTACCGCCGCAGGATATGTGGTGGAAGAGACCATGATCCTGCCGGACGAAGCAAAGGCCCTGAAGGCTCAGCTCATCCGTCTGGCCGACGGCCGTCAGGTGAATCTGATCCTCACCACCGGCGGCACCGGCTTCTCGCCCCGGGATATCACCCCGGAAGCCACCTGTGCGGTGGCAGACCGCAACGCCCCCGGCATTGCTGAGGCCATGCGCTATCACAGCCTGAGCATCACCCCGCGGGGGATGCTCAGCCGCGGCGTCAGCGTGCTGCGCGGCAAAACGCTCATCGTCAACCTGCCGGGCAGCCCCAAGGCCGTGCAGGAAAATCTGGAGTACATCCTGCCCAGTCTGGAACACGGTGTGCGCATTGCCGCCGGTCTGGACGGCGAGTGCGCCCGCAAATAAGGTTTTCCCGCCCTGTTTTCCTTTGCGGGGCGTAGAAATAGAATGTTGTTTTACTTGAAGGAGAAAAACAGATATGAACGACCATCGCATTTCCCGCCGGAGCTTTCTGGCTGCTGCCGGCATCGCCGGTGCAGCCGCTGCCCTCACTGCCTGCGGCGGCGCTGCTTCCAGCACAGCTGCTTCCGTGGCATCCTCTGCCGCCGCTTCTTCACAAGCAGCCCAGAGCGTGGAGCTGATCGTGTTTGCTGCCGCATCCCTCACCGAGACCCTCACCGCCATCGGTGAGACCTACTCGGCAGAGAACCCGGGCGTGACCTTCCGCTTCAACTTCGATTCCTCCGGCACCCTCAAGACCCAGATCCAGGAGGGCGCGGACTGCGACCTGTTCATCTCTGCCGGTCAGAAGCAGATGGACCAGCTGGACATCATAGCTTCGGCCGATGTGAACAAGGACAGGCTGGACTTTGTGGACAGCGACACCCGCGTGGACCTGCTGGAAAACAAGGTGGTGCTCTGCGTGCCGGAGGGCAGCGACAAGGGCATCGACAGCTTTGACGCTCTGGCCGAGCACCTGGAGGCACAGGACATCCTGTTCTGCATGGGCAACAGCGATGTGCCTGTGGGCCAGTACACCCAGAAGATCCTTGCCTACTACGATCTGGACGAGGAGGCACTTGCCGCTGCCGGTGTCATCACCTACGGCTCCAACGTCAAGGAGGTCACCACCCAGATCACCGAGGCCAGCGTGGATGCCGGTGTCGTCTACTGCACCGATGCTTTCAGCGCCGGTCTGACCCCCGTGGACGAGGCCACCAAAGAGATGTGCGGTCAGGTCATCTATCCTGCCGCCGTGCTGAAGGCCGCCCCCAACGCCGAGGCCGCCAAGGAGTTTCTGGCCTATCTGCAGACCGACCGTGCCGCCACCGTGTTCGAGGGCGTGGGCTTCAGCGCCGTATAAAGGAGCAGGCATGGACTGGTATCCGTTGTGGAACAGCCTGCGCATCGCCCTTATCAGCTGCGCAGCAGTGTTCTTTCTCGGCATTTTTGCCGCTTATTATATCGCAAAGCTGCCGCGCACCGTCAAGGGCGTGCTGGACGTGCTGCTCACCCTGCCCATGGTGCTGCCGCCCACGGTGGTGGGCTACTTTCTGCTGCTGCTCTTTGGCGCAAAGCGGCCGGTGGGCATCTTCTTCATGGAGCAGTTCGGGGTCAAGCTGGTCATGAACTGGTACAGCGCCATCTTTGCCTCCATCGTGGTGGCCTTCCCGCTGATGTACCGCACCGCCCGCGGCGCCTTTGAAAGCTTTGACGAGACGCTGGCGTGGTCGGCCCAGACGCTGGGCCAGTCCAACAGCTGGATCTTCTGGCGGGTGCGGATGCCGTACTGCCGTCAGGGCATTCTGGCCGGAACTGTGCTGGCCTTTGCCCGGGCGCTGGGCGAGTACGGTGCCACCAGCATGATCGCAGGCTACACCCCCGGCAAGACCGCCACCATCGCTACCACGGTCTATCAGCTGTGGCGCACCAACGATGAGGCCGGTGCCATGCGCTGGGTGCTGGTGGATATCGCCATCTCTGCGGTGGTGCTGCTGGCCGTGAATCTTCTGGAGAAAAAACAGAAGGCGGGTGGCCGGAAATGAGTCTGGAAGTGAACATTACCAAAAAGCTGGAGGGCTTCACCCTTCGGGCCGAGTTTACCGCAGGCAGCACGGCCACCGCTCTGCTGGGGGCCTCCGGCTGCGGCAAAAGCATGACATTGCGCTGCATCGCGGGCATCGTAAAGCCGGATGCGGGCCGCATCGTGCTGGATGGCCGGGTGCTGTTTGACAGCGAACAGCACATCGACCTGCCGCCGCAGCAGCGGGGCGTGGGCCTTCTGTTCCAGAACTATGCGCTGTTCCCCAACATGACCGTGGAGCAGAACATCCTCTGCGGGCTGAAAGCGGAAAAAGACAAGGCCGTCCGCAGGGAACGCTGCGCGGAAATGCTGCGTGCCATGCGGCTGGAAGCACTGGCGAAGCGCTGCCCGGCCCAGCTTTCCGGCGGACAGCAGCAGCGCACGGCACTGGCCCGCATTCTGGTGGGCAGGCCCCGCATCCTGATGCTGGACGAGCCTTTCAGCGCGCTGGACAGCTACCTGCGGGAAGAGGTGGAGAGCGAAGTGGGCAGCCTGCTGGCGGGATTTGACGGAACGGCTCTGCTGGTGACCCACAACCGGGACGAGGCCTACCGCCTATGCCGGGAGATGGCAGTGATGGATGGCGGGCGGGTGCTGCGCACCGGCACCACCAAAGAGGTGTTTGCCGACCCGCAGAGCATTACCGCCGCACGGCTGACCGGCTGCAAAAATATTCTGCCCTGCACCCGCGTGGATGCGCATACGGTGCGGCTGACCGGCTGGGACGCCCCGCTGCGCCTTGCAGCCGAGGTGCCGGAACACTGCACTGCCGTGGGGATCCGCGCCCACGACCTTGCGCCCTGCGCACCGGGAGCGCAGAACGCGCTGCCGGTAAAGGCGATTTCCAGCAGTGAAAATCCGTTTGACTGGAATCTGATCTTCCTGGCACCCGACGGCACGACCCGCCTGTGGTGGAAGGTGAGCAAGGCAACGCTGGGGGCTGCTGCACCCGCCGCGCCGCAGTGTTTTGCCGCTGCGCCGGAAGGCATCATGCCGCTGGTATGAAAACTGCCCCTGCATGAATCGACAAAAAATAAGGCGAGATTTTGTGTAACTTTACAAAACATGAAAAAATGTGATGGCAAAGTTGTTGCAGCTTTCAGATTAAAAGAAATAACAGAAAACGCTATATTTTAGGCATCAAAGGCAAAGACGCTTCGCGAGAGATCGCAAGGCGTCTTTTTTTGTTACCCTGCAAGGCAAGGCGGCCTTGAGGGAGAGATGAAACAGGAAAAAGGGAATGCAACGTGATACGTTGAGGCTTTTTGGTGGGCGCGGGTGGATATCGCGAGCCGCACAAAATAAAAAGGAACCCGGGTCGCGGCTCCCAGCGGCTGCGTCGTGCCTTGGGCGGCACGCGCATCCTGCTGGCCGCAGCCCCAACAGCTCCTCCCTGCTTCTGCCGCTGGCAGCGGTCGTCGCTGTTGCACTGGGCTGTTTTTGCGCCGTCTTCAGCGACGTCGCCGCAGCTGTTCGAATCCACCCTTGAGGGTGAAACTTAAGATACCGGATAAAACAAAAAACCAGCGTATTTTCTACGCTGGTCTTTTTGGTGGGCGCGGGTGGATGTCGCAAGCCGCGCATCTAAAAAAGCCCCGCAGGGGCTTTTTTCCCCGCCGGACTGTTCGGCGGGTCGATGCTGTTCGAATCCACCCGCCCAGTGAGTCTGGCTTTGCTGCAAAACAAAAAACTCCAGCGTACTAAATACGCTAGAGCTTTTTTGGTGGGCGCGGGTGGATTCGAACCACCGAAGCTGAAAGCAGCAGATTTACAGTCTGTCCCCATTGGCCACTCGGGAACACGCCCATATTCATTTTTGTGCGTCCGTTCGCCGGACGACTTGCTTATTTTAGCATGGGAAATGGATTTTGTCAACTGTTTTTTACTTTTTTCTTCAAAGCTTTTTTGCACCCGTTGAAGGCGGGGTGCGGCAATGTGGATGGCTTTGTGCGAAAACGGCGGACATCCGTCTTTTTTGCTGCAAAAATATTTATTGGATAAGCGGCAGATCCGGCGGCTCCGGATTGCATTCTGCGCAATTCTATGTTATAATTTCGGACGAACTGAACAGAAAACAGCAGGTGCCTTCTGCCACTTTGCGCGGTGGGAAGGGTAAAAGGGAAGCGGGTGCAGATCCCGCACGATCTCGTCACTGTGATAAGGGAGTCCGCGTCAGGGTGCTGTGCGCACCGGCCACTGGAGCATTGCTCCGGGAAGGGGATGCCGGGCGGCGATCTTTCAGTCAGGAAACCTGCCTGCTGTTGGTACGGGGGCCTGAGCCCCAGATCACGAGGAATTGGTTGTACCAAAAAGCCCTGAAAAAATCAGAGGTCTTTTTGTCATGCCATCCGCAGGACAAAAGGGCCTCTTTTTTACCTCACTTTCCTGTACCCTTTGTTCGGTTCGGCCGCAATTTATCCACAGGAAAGGACAAGACAATGAGAAAGATCGAAACCAAAAAGCTGGCTGCAGCCGTTACGGCTCTGGCCCTGTGCGCCGGCGTGCTCACCGGCTGCGGCGGTGCTGCTTCCAGCACTGCATCCAGCACCGCTGCGTCTGCCGCTTCCAGCGAAGTGAGCAGCGAGGAGGCTGACGAAATGGCAGCAAAGAATGTGGCAGACCTGATCGATGCCATCTATGTGCAGGAGCGCAATGATGACACCGACGCTCAGTGCGAAGCCGCCAAGGCTGCATGGGATGCTTTGACCGACGCCCAGAAGGAACTGGTGGAAGGCGAGAACGCCGACCCCGACTACTTTGGCCGTGACACCGGCGATGCTTCCAAGGATGATGCCCGCAATCAGGACGACATCGGCGACAACGAGCTGCTGGTGGTCTCCTTCGGCACCTCCTTCAACGACAGCCGCGTGAAGGACATCAAGGGCATCGAGGATGCTCTGCAGGCCGCATACCCGGACTGGAGCGTGCGCCGCGCCTTCACCGCACAGATCATCATCAACCATGTGCAGGCCCGTGACGGCGAAAAGATCGATAATATGCAGCAGGCCATGGACCGCGCTGTGGCAAACGGCGTGAAGAACCTTGTCGTCCAGCCCACCCACCTGATGCACGGCGCTGAGTACGACGAAATGATGGAAATGATCGACACCTACCGCGACAAGTTTGAATCTGTCGCTGTGGCTGAGCCCCTGCTGGGTGAGGTCGGCTCCGATGCTACCATCATCAATCAGGATAAGGAAGACGTTGCCAAGGCTGTCACCGCTGCTGCCGTGAAGGAAGCCGGCTACGACAGTCTGGATGCCGCTGCTGCGGACAAGGTCGCCTTTGTCTTTATGGGCCACGGCACCTCTCACACCGCAAAGGTGAGCTACAGCCAGATGCAGACCACCATGCAGACTCTGGGCTATGACAATGTGTTCATTGGCACCGTTGAGGGTGAGCCGGAGGAAACTGCCTGCGAGAACGTCATCGAGGCTGTCAAGGCTGCAGGCTACACCAAGGTGATCCTGCGCCCGCTGATGGTGGTTGCCGGCGATCACGCCAACAACGACATGGCCGGTTCGGATGATGATTCCTGGCTGAGCATGTTCAACGCTTCCGATGCATTTGAGTCGGTTGACTGCCAGATCGCTGGTCTGGGTGAGATCGAGGATGTCCAGAAGCTGTATGTCGCCCACACCAAGGCGGCGATCGATTCTCTGAACGGTTGATCAAACGAACCCTCTCCGTTTCGCGGCCGCTTTGCGGCACCCGGTGGAGAGGGTTCATTTTTTATCGGAACAATGGTATAATAAAAGCTGATTTTCTATAATGTAGAGGTATTTCCTATGAAACGCGTTTTTTCCTGTGTTGTCGCTGCTTCTCTGGCGCTGAGCCTGCTGGCGGGCTGCGGCGCTTCTTCCACGGCATCTTCTGCGGCGTCCGGCGCTGCCAGCTCGGAGGCTGCTTCTTCCGTGGCTTCTTCTGCCGTTGAGACCGCCGCTCTTCCGGACGGTGTGTATACCGCCGACTTTGACACCGACAGCTCCATGTTCCATGCCAACGAAGCCTGCAACGGCAAGGGCACCCTGACCGTGGAGAATGGCCAGATGACCTTCCACGTCAGTCTGGCTTCCACCCACATCGTCAACCTGTATCTGGGCAAGGCTGCGGACGCCGCAGCCAACGCGTCCGACTGGCTGCAGCCCACCACCGACACCGTCACCTACTCCGATGGCACCTCGGAGGAGGTGTACGGCTTTGATATCCCGGTCACTGCTGTGGATACGGACTTTGACCTTGCCATTCTGGGCACCAAGGGCAAGTGGTACGACCATGTCGTCAGCGTGCGCAATGCGGTCCAACAGGCTGGTACCGCAGCTCCCGCCGACGGCACCTACACCTGCGATGTGACGCTGGAAGGCGGCTCTGGCCGTGCCACCGTGGAGAGCCCCGCTGCCCTGACCGTGGCAGATGGCAAAATGACCGCTACCATCGTGTGGAGCAGCCCCAACTACGACTATATGCTCGTGGACGGCGAGAAGTATCTGCCCACCAACACCGAGGGCAATTCCACCTTTGAGATCCCCGTTGCCGCGCTGGACACGGCACTGGACGTCACCGCCGACACCGTGGCCATGAGCACCCCCCACGAGATCGAGTACACACTGACCTTTGATTCCGCAAGTCTGAAGTGACTCCTCCAGTCACCTTCTTTGGCAAAAAGATAAACTTTACCGTACTGCCAAAGCCTCCCTCTATGAGGGAGGTGGCACGGCGTAAGCCGTAACGGAAGGAGTTACCTATGAAGATCACTCGAAACCAATTTCTGAAACTGATCCCCGCTGCGGCGCTGACGCTGACCGGCTGCGGCAGCAAGACTCAGCCTGCTAATACGGAAAGTCTTGTTTTCTCCCATCATTACCAACTGGACTATGCGCAGCAGTTCACAGCGGACTGCTATGAGGGCGGCTATACTATGCTGACCATTGCGGAGTCGGATACGCGGTTCCTTGTTGTGCCGGAAGATGCTGCGGAGGTGGACAGCCTGCCCGCTGACGTGACTGTGCTGCGCCAGCCGGTGGAGAATATTTATCTGGTCTCCACCTCAGTGATGGATCTGCTTTTGCATCTGGATGCACTGGACAGCGTGGCCTTTTCCGGCACCAAGGCCGAGGGCTGGTATCTGCCCGCGGTGCAGCAGGCCATGGAAGAGGGGAAAATCGCGTATGCGGGCAAGTACAGCGCCCCGGATTACGAGCAGATCCTGGCGGCGGGTTGCCGCCTTGCCATTGAGAATACCATGATCCTGCACACGCCGGAGGTAAAGGAACAGCTGGAACACTTTGGCATCCCGGTGCTGGTGGAGCGTTCCAGCTACGAGAGCGACCCGCTGGCCCGCATGGAGTGGATCAAGCTTTACGGCATCCTGCTGGGCAGGGAAGAACAGGCAGAGCGTGTGTTTTCCGCGCAGGAGACGGCCGTTCAGCCCATCCTCTCGCAGGAACCCACGGGAAAAAGCTGTGCCTTTTTCTCGCTGACCACCAACAACCTTGCCACTGTGCGCAAGGGCAGTGACTATGTGGCCCGCATGATCGAAATGGCAGGCGGCAGCTATGTCTTTGCGGACCTGACGGACAATGGCAACAGCCTTGCTACCATGAACCTGCCGCTTGAGGACTTCTATGCAGGCGCAAAGGATGCCGATGTGCTCATCTACAACAGCGCCATCGAGGGCATGATCGCATCGGTGAGCCAGCTGACCGAGCGTTTCCCGTTGCTGAACGAGTTCAAAGCGGTGCAGAACGGTCAGGTGTGGTGCACCACCCAGAGCCTGTTCCAGCAGAGCATGGAACTGGCAGACCTGATCGTGGATATGAACCGGGTGTTCACCGAGGGCACACCTGCCGCCGGTGAACTGAAATTCCTCACCCATGTGGATTAAAGAAGAGAAATTTTACAGAAAGGAAAGCTTATGACCCGTACCAGACGCCTTGCAGCCGCCTATATTGCCCTTGCGGCAGCCGTGGCGGTGCTCTTTGCGCTGAACCTGTTCTGGGGCAGCGTATCCCTTGCACCGGGTGCGGTGCTGACGGCGCTGCTGGGCAAGGGTGGCGATGCGCTTGCGGGGAACATCATCCTGCAGCTGCGCCTGCCCCGCGCGGTCATGGCGGCGCTGCTGGGGGCAGCCCTCAGTGCAGCGGGATACCTTCTGCAGACCTTTTTTGCAAACCCCATCGCCGGGCCCTTTGTCATGGGCGTTTCCAGCGGCGCAAAGCTGGCGGTGGCTCTGACCATGGTGGTGTTTCTGGACCGCGGGATGCTGACCAGCTCGGCCACCATGATCGTGGCTGCCTTTGCGGGGGCCATGGCGGCCATGGCCTTTGTGCTGGCGGTGGCCCGGCGGGTGCAGCGCATGAGCATCCTTGTCATCTGCGGTGTGATGATCGGCTACATCTGTTCCGCTGTCACCGACATCGTGGTGGCCTTTGCACAGGACTCCAACATCGTCAACCTGCACAACTGGTCGCAGGGCAGCTTTTCCGGCATGACATGGGCCAATGTGCAGGCGGCGGCGCTGGTGACGCTGCCTGTGCTGGCAGCTGCCTTTCTGCTCTCCAAACCCATGGCGGCCTACCAGATGGGCGAGGAGTACGCCCGCAGTGTGGGCGTAAACGTCAGGCTTTTCTCAGCGGTGCTGGTGCTGCTTTCCAGTCTGCTGGCCGCCTGCGTCACCGCCTTTGCGGGGCCGATCTCCTTTGTGGGCATCGCGGTGCCGCACCTTGTAAAGCAGCTGCTGGGCAGCGCAAAGCCGCTGCATGTGCTGCCCGGGTGTTGTCTGGGCGGTGCAGCCTTCTGCCTGTTCTGCGACCTGCTGGCCCGCAGTCTGTTTGCGCCCACGGAGCTGTCCATCAGCTCGGTCACGGCCGTGTTCGGCGCACCGGTGGTCATCTGGCTGCTGGTGCGGCGCAGTCAGGAGGGGGCACGATGAAGGAACATTTTTTGTGCGGAGCACAGGGTCTTGCCATCGGCTATGGCAAGACACCGCTGCTCTCCGATATTTGTCTCGGGGTGCAGCCGGGCCAGATCCTGACCCTCATCGGCCCCAACGGCGCAGGCAAATCCACCTTGCTGCGCACGCTGGCGGGTCAGCTGGCCCCCATGGGCGGCACGGTGCTGCTGGAAGGCAGAAGCCTTGCCGGTTACACCGGTACCCAGCGGGCGCAGAAGCTGGCCCTCATGGCCCCGCACAGCCGCCGGATGGAGCTGACCACCTGCTTCGACTTTGTTTCGGCGGGGCGCTATCCCTACACCGGACGGCTGGGCATTTTGTCTGCCGAGGACAGGCAGCAGGTGCACAGAGCCTTGGAGCTGGTGG
This sequence comes from Faecalibacterium sp. 3, assembly GCF_048323735.1. Lineage (NCBI taxonomy): Bacteria > Bacillati > Bacillota > Clostridia > Eubacteriales > Oscillospiraceae > Faecalibacterium > Faecalibacterium sp. 3. The sequence continues at coordinate 100,058 of NZ_JBLWFN010000001.1, read as the reverse complement.
GCGCGGCGCAGCTGGCAGACCGGGATTTTAACCGCATCAGCGACGGCCAGCGCCAGCGCATCCTGCTGGCCCGGGCCCTGTGCCAGCAGCCGGAAGTGATCCTGCTGGACGAACCGACCTCTTTTCTGGATATCAAGGGCAAAATTGAACTGCTCACCATCCTCGGAACGCTTGCACACACCCAAAAGCTGGCGGTGATCCTGAGCCTGCACGAGCTGGAGCTGGCCGAAAAAATAGCGGACACGGTGGTGTGCGTTTCGCCCGGCGGTGTTTCCGGCGTGCTGACCCCGGAACAGGCGTTTCAGCCGGAGAACATCCGCGCTTTGTACGGCCTGACCGAACAGCAGTACACGGCTCTGTTCGGCACACCGGAGCCGGAAGCCGAAAAGGCACCCGCCGGAAAGCCGCAGTTTGAGCATTACGTCCGCAGCGGCCAGAAGCTGCTGCGCTGCGGCTACACCACCGGCACCTGTGCCGCGCTGGGGGCTGCCGGGGCGGCGCGTCTGCTGCTGACCGGCCGCGAACCGGAAACGGTGGCCCTGCGCACGCCCAAGGGCATCGTGGTGGAGGTGGCGCCCCTCTGGTGCCGCAGAACGGACACAGGTGCCGCATGTGCCATCCGCAAGGACGGCGGCGACGATGTGGACGTGACCACGGGCCTGCCGGTGATTGCATCGGTGGTGCTGGAACCGGATGCCCCCGGTGTGCGCATCTTTGGCGGCGAGGGGGTGGGCCGGGTGACGAAGCCCGGCCTTGACCAGCCCGTAGGCGAAGCCGCCATCAACCATGTGCCGCGCCGGATGATCACCGAGGCACTGGAACGGGAAGCTGAAAATGCTGCCTACACCGGCGGCTTTGCGGTGACCATTTCCATCGAGGGCGGTGCCGAGACCGCAAAGCGCACCTTCAACCCGCACATCGGGGTGGAGGGCGGGCTTTCCGTGCTGGGCACCAGCGGCATCGTGGAGCCCATGAGCCAGCAGGCGATTCTGGATACCATCCAGCTGGAAATGAATCAGGCTGCGCTGCGGGCAAAAAATGCCCCCGGCCCCCGGCGGCTGGTGCTGGCACCCGGCAACTACGGGCTGGACTATCTGGCCTCCGCTCTGCCGCAGTTTGAGCGGTTCCCGGTGGTCAAGACCTCCAACTTCATCGGGGATACGCTGGATATGGCGGCAACGGCAGGATTTGAACAGGTGCTTCTGGTGGGACATGTGGGTAAGCTCTGCAAGCTGGCGGCAGGGGTCATGAACACCCATTCCCACACGGCAGATGGCCGTGCCGAGGTGTTCTGTGCCCATGCGGCGCTGTGCGGGGCTTCGCGCGAAGTGTGCGCTGCCCTGATGGATGCCGCCACCACGGATGCCTGCCTTGACATTCTGGACGGCGCAGGGCTGCGCGGCCCGGTGCTGGAAAGCATTCTTGCGGCCATCCAGATGCATCTGGACCGACGGGCAGGCGGGGCGTTCCGGGTGGGCGCGGTGCTCTTTTCCAACCAGCACGGCCCGCTGGGCGAGACCAAAACGGCAAAGGAGCTGATGAAGGAATGGCAGAACTGAAAGGCACCTTTTACGGCGTCAGCGTAGGCCCCGGCGACCCGGAGCTGCTGACCCTGCAGGCGGTGCGGCTGATCCGGAAATGCCCGGTGCTGGCTGCGCCGCAGACTTCTTCCGGCCAGATGCTGGCGCTGGACATCGCCCGCAGCGCGCTGGGAAAAGCGCTGGACGGCAAGACCATCATCCCGCTGCACTTTGCCATGAGCCGCGACCCGGCCGTGCTGGCGGCTTCCCACAAAGCAGCAGTGCAGGCGGTGCGGCCTTATCTGGATGCCGGGCAGGATACTGCCATGCTGAACCTTGGGGACGTTTCCATCTATGCCACCTTTGGCTATCTGCAGTGCCTTCTGGAAGCAGAGGGCTATCCCACCGCCATGGCGGCGGGTGTGCCAAGCTTCTGTGCGGCGGCGGCGCGGCTGAATGTGCCGCTGACCGGCGGCATGGATACGCCGCTCACCATTGCGCCGGGCAGCTGGGCGGGCCGCGTGCTGGAAACGCCCGGCACCAAAGTATTGATGAAGACCGGCAGGCAATTGCCTGCCTTGTTGGATACCCTGCGGCAGGCAGATAAGCTGAAAAACAGCGTCCTTGTGTGCAACTGCGGCCTGCCGGATGAACAGGTCTGCCCGGACCTTTCCCGCGGGCAGCCGCAGGTCCAGCCGGGCTATTTTACCACCGTTCTGGTAAAGGAGTGATGTTATGATACATTTTGTAGGCGCAGGCCCCGGTGCTCCGGACCTGATCACCCGGCGCGGTGCGGCCCTTCTGCAGGCAGCTGACTGCATCATCTATGCGGGCAGTCTGGTCAACCCGGCGCTGCTGGGCCTTGCCAGAGAGGACTGTGCGGTTTACAACAGCGCCGAAATGACGCTGGAACAGGTGCTGGCAGTAATGCGGCAGATGGAAGCCGCAGGCCGCACCACCGTGCGTCTGCACACCGGCGACCCCTGCCTGTACGGAGCCATCCGGGAGCAGATGGATGTGCTGGACGCCGAGGGCATCCGCTACGATGATACCCCCGGTGTTTCCAGCTTCTGCGGCGCGGCAGCGGCGCTGAACGCCGAGTACACCCTGCCCACCGTGAGCCAGACCGTCATCATCACCCGTATGGAGGGCCGCACCCCGGTGCCGGAAAAGGAAAAGCTGGCAGGCCTTGCCGCCCATGGGGCGACCATGGTGATCTTTTTGTCCATCGGCCTTGTGGAAAAGGTGCAGCAGGCGCTTCTGGCGGGTGGAGCCTACACGCCGGATACCCCGGCAGCGGTGGTGTACAAGGCCACATGGCCGGAAGAACGGACCGTCCGCTGCACTGTGGGCACGCTGGCGGAAAGCGTTCATGCAGCGGGCATCACCAAAACGGCGCTCATCGTGGTGGGTGACTTTTTGGGCCGGAACTACGAGCGCAGCAAGCTGTACGACCCGGCCTTTACCACCGAGTTCCGCAGGGGGACAGACCAGTGACCCGGGCCTACCTTGCCTTTACGGCAAAGGGCCTTGCGCTGGCGGAAAAGCTGGCCGCAGAATATCCCGGCAGCGTGGCCCGCTGCGGCCATGAGCCCGGGCAGCCGGGCCTCGCAGACTGGACGGCCCGGCAGTTTGCACACAGTGATGCCCTTATTTTTGTGGGTGCGGTGGGCATTGCGGTGCGGGCCATTGCGCCCCACTGCAAAAGCAAGGCGTCTGATCCGGCGGTGGTGGTGCTGGACGAGTGCGGACGCTTTGCGGTGCCCGTTCTCTCCGGCCATCTGGGCGGGGCCAACGAGCTGGCGCGGAGGCTGGCCGCTGTGTGCGGCGCGGTGCCGGTCATTACCACTGCCACGGACGCAAACGGTGTGTTTGCGGTGGATGAATGGGCCAGACACCAGAACTGTGCCGTGCTGGAGCCGGAGCGCATCAAAAAGGTCAGCGGCGCACTGCTGGCGGGCAGAACGGTGCGGTTCGCATCCGACTGGCCCATTGCGGGCAGCCCGCCTGCGGGCCTTGCAGAAGATGCAGCGGCCCCGGAGCTTGCCCTCACCCTGTGCCCGGCGGGAGATGCTTTGCATCTTGTGCCGCGCATCGGCGTGCTGGGGGTGGGGTGCAGGCGCGGCACCGGCGCCGACACGCTGGCCGAAGCCTTTGCGGCCTTCTGCGCACAGGCAGGCCTTGCCCCGCAGTGCATCGCGGCGGCGGCCAGCATCGATCTAAAACAGAACGAAGCGGGCCTTCTGGCCTTTTGCCAGAGTCGAGGCTGGCCTGTGGAGTTTTTCACGGCGGAACAGCTGCGGCAGGCCCCCGGCAGCTTTACGCCCTCGGCTTTTGTGCAGAGCGTCACCGGCGTGGATAACGTCTGCGAGCGGGCTGCAGTGCTGGCTGCAGGCGGGCCGCTGGTTTTTCACAAATTTGCCCGCACCGGCGTGACCTTTGCGCTGGCTGCGCGGCCCTTTGCCCCGGATTGGAGGTGGCAGCATGTCTGATATGTACGAATGGGACATGGACCGGCCCGAGAATGTTGTTTACGTGGTGGGCCTTGGCCCCGGCGATGTTTTTTATCTGACCCAGGAAGCCCAGAGCGCCCTTGAACATGCAGATGCGATCTGCGGCTACAAGCTTTACATTGATCTGATCGAGCCCGAGTTCCCCTGCGAGGAATACTATGCTACCGGCATGACGCAGGAGATCGACCGCTGCCGCTGGGCGCTGGAAAAGGCCCGCACCGGCAAGCGGGTCGCGCTGGTGTGCAGCGGCGACGCGGGCGTTTACGGCATGGCCAGCCCGCTGCTGGAGCTGGCCGAGGATTACCCGGATGTTGCCGTGGAGGTGGTGCCCGGGCTCACTGCCGCCCTCAGCGGCGGAGCGGTGCTGGGCGCACCGCTGGCCCACGATTTCTGCGTGATCTCGCTTTCCGACCGGCTCACCCCGTGGGAGGTCATCGAAAAGCGGCTGGCCTGCGCCGCGCAGGGCGATTTCTGCGTGGCACTGTACAATCCCTCTTCCAAGGGCAGGCCGGACTACCTGCAAAAGGCGGTGCGCATCCTGCGCGCAAACGGAAAGGGGCCGGAGACGGTCTGCGGCCTTGTGCGCAACATTGGCCGCGAGGGCCAGAGCGCCCGGGTGCTGACGCTGGCCGAGCTGGAAGACACGCCGGTGGATATGTTCACCACCGTGTACATCGGCAACGGGAACACCCGCGCCCTTTCGGGCCGAATGGTCACACCCCGGGGGTATCGCAAATGAAAGCTGTCGTGTTCAGCGGCACCACCGAGGGACGCCGCTTTTCCAAAAAGCTGGCGGCACTGGGGGCTGAGGTGACCGTGTGTGTGGCCACGCCGCTGGGAGCCGAGGAACAGGGTGAGATGGCGGGCATCACGGTCCACGCCGGGCGGCTGGGACCGGATGCCATGGCGGCGCTGCTGACGGGTGCAGACCTCTGCGTGGATGCCACCCATCCGTATGCGGTGGATGTGACCCGGAACATCTGCGCTGCGGCGGCACAGGCCGGCGTGGAATACCGCCGCCTGCTGCGGGCCCGGAGCCCGCTGCCCGAGGACTGCGTGGTGTTCGGGACCGCGGCGCAGGCGGCAGAGTACCTTGCCGGAACGAAGGAAAACATCCTGCTTGCCACCGGTGCCAAGGAGCTGGCAGCGTTTGCGCCGCTGGACCCGGCGCGGCTTTATCCCCGGGTCCTGCCCACGCCGGAGGGCATCGCCGCCTGCGAGGCAGCCGGGATCCCGCACCGGAACATCATTGCCATGCAGGGGCCGTTTTCCTGCCAGCTGAACAAAGCTTTGATCGAACAGTTCCACATCCGGTACCTCGTCACCAAGGACGGCGGCGCGGCGGGCGGCTTTGCCGAAAAGGTGCAGGCCGCAGCCGAGACCGGCGTACAGCTGGTGGTGCTGCGCCGTCCGGAGGAGGTCGGCGAGACCGAGGCAGGATTATTCACGCATTGTCAGGAGATTTTGAAATGGTCACACTGATCGGTATGGGAAGCGGCAGCTGGGAGACTTTGTCGGTGCAGGCGCAGGACGCTGTGCGCAGGGCAGGCCTTGTGTTTGGTGCAAAGCGGCTGCTGGCGGGCCTCCCGCCCGAGTGCACCGCCCGGCAGTTTGCCCTCTATCAGCCTGCCGAGATCCTTGAGACGCTGGCACAGGCTCCCGGGCAGGATGCCGCCGTGCTTTACAGCGGGGACACCGGGTTTTATTCCGGCGCGTCCGGCCTGCTCACGCCCCTGCGGGCGCTGGGCATCCCTGCGCGGGTGTATCCGGGCGTTTCCAGCATCCAGCTGCTGGCGGCGGTGCTGGGCCGCCCATGGCAGGACTGGAAGCTGGTGTCGGCCCACGGCTGTGCCTGCGACCCGGTGGCAGAGTGCATGACGGAGCGCTCCGTCTTTTTCCTCACCGGCGGGGCCGAAACACCCGCCACCCTCTGCCGGAAGCTGGCCGATGCCGGCATGGGCGAAGCCCACGGCGTGGTGGGCGAAAACCTTGGCACCGGGGAAGAAGCCATTCGCTACGGCTCTGCGGCGGAGCTGGCGGGGCAGAGTTTTGCACCGCTCAGCGTGCTTCTGGTGGAAAACTTCGATGTCCCGCACTTCCGCACGCCGGGCTTCCCGGACGAAAGCTTCATCCGGGGCCAGGTGCCCATGACCAAGCAGGAGGTGCGCGCTGCCGCACTGGCAAAGCTGGCCGTGAAGCCTCCGGATATCCTGTGGGATGTGGGGGCAGGCACGGGCAGTGTGAGCGTGGAGCTGGCACTGGCAGCGCCTAAAGGGCATGTGTATGCCGTGGAGTGCGATCCGGACGCCTGTGCCCTGATCCGGCAGAACCGGGCAAAGTTCCAAACTTACAACCTCACCCTCATCGAGGGCCGCGCCCCGGATGCGCTGGCAGACCTGCCTGCGCCGGACGCCGTGTTCATTGGCGGAACAAAAGGCGGCATGGAAGGCGTGCTGGATGCCGTGCTTGCCAAAAACCCGGACGCGCGCATCTGCATTTCCGCCATTGCGCTGGAAACGCTGAGCGCTGCGGCTGCCGCCCTTACCGCCCGGGGCCTTGCCGCCGAGGTGGTGCAGCTGGCGGTCAGCCGCACAAAGCAGGCAGGCCGTCTTCACCTGCTCATGGCAAATAACCCCATCTTCCTCATTACGGGTATACGCAAATGATGCAATTCCTCATCGCCGCGCCCCGGTCCGGCAGCGGCAAGACCACGATGACCTGCGCCGTGCTGGCGGCACTGAAAAAGCGCGGGGCCGACCCCTGCGCCTTCAAAAGCGGGCCGGACTACATCGACCCCATGTTCCACCGCTCCGCTCTGCAGGTGGACAGCCATAATCTGGATCTGTTCCTCTCGGACCGGCCCACGGTGCAGGCACTTTACGCCCGCTGCGCCGCCGGACACGGCGCTGCCGTGTGCGAGGGAGCCATGGGCTTTTACGACGGGCAGGGCCTGACCACCCGGGCCAGCGCATGGGAGCTGGCAGACACGCTGGGGCTTCCGGTGCTGCTGGTGGTGCAGCCCGGAGGGGCCAGCGTAACGCTGGCGGCAGAGATCCAGGGCCTTGTGCACTTCCGCAAAAACAGCCATATTTCGGGCATCCTGCTCAATAGCTGCTCCGAAAAGCTGTATAAAATGCTCAAAGACCTGCTGGAAAGCGAGACCGGCCTGCCGGTGCTGGGCTATCTGCCCCGCCTGCCGCAGGCGGCGGTGGAAAGCCGCCATCTGGGCCTGAAGACCGCAGGCGAGATCACGGACATTCAGGAAAAGATCGCTCTGCTGGCAGACCGTCTGGTGATGGACTGGGAGAAGCTGGCAGCGGTGACGGAAAGGCCGTGCCCCGAGGGCGGACGCCTTTCTCCCCGGGGAACGGCTTCCGCTTCTGTCCGCATCGCCGTGGCGAGGGACGGAGCCTTCTGTTTTACTTACGCCGAAACACTGGACGCTTTGCGGGAGGCGGGCGCAGAGCCTGTATTTTTCAGCCCGGTGCGGGATGCTGCCCTGCCGGAGGGAGTCTGCGGGCTGTATCTGCCCGGCGGCTACCCGGAGCTGTATGCGCAGGCCCTGAGCGAAAATAAAACCATGCGGGCCTCCATCCGGCAGGCTGTGAACGCCGGTCTGCCGACAGCGGCAGAGTGCGGCGGCTTTCTGTATCTCGGGCAGAGTCTGGAGGACGCCGAGGGAAAGAGCTGGCCCATGGCGGGCGTCCTGCCGGGAGCAGGCGTCCGGGCGGGCAGGCTGGTGCGGTTCGGCTATGCCGTCCTGACCGCAAAGCGGGACAGTATGCTGTTCCGCGCGGGAGAAAGCCTGCCCGTCCACGAATTTCACCACTGGGATTCCACCGCAAACGGCACTGCATTTACGGCCCGTAAAAACGAGAAAATGCAGTGGGAATGCGGCTTTGCAAACGAGAATTTCTATGCGGGCTTCCCGCATTTATACTGGGCGGGCACGCCCCTGCCGGGACGCTTTGTGCGTGCGGCAGAACGATACAGCAAAACAAAAGGACGACCAAAATGACCGAAACGGAACTGAATGCACTTTTGGCGGGTATCACCCCGGCCAACGAAGCCGCCCGCGCGGCAGCACACGCCCACTGGGCCAGCCTTGCAAAGCCTCTGGGTGGGCTGGGCCGGCTGGAGACCATGCTGGAGGACGCCGCTGCCCTCACCGGCAGTGCGGAGTTTGATCTCTCCCGCCGGGCGGTGGTGGTGCTCTGCGCGGACAACGGTGTGGTGGCGCAGGGGGTGAGCCAGACCGGGCAGGAAGTGACCCGCGCCGTGGCCGAAAACCTTGCAATGCGGCGCACCAGTGTGTGCCAGATGGCCCGCGCGGCCCACTGTGATGTGGTGCCCGTGGATATGGGCATGGCAGGCGAGCCGGTGCCCGGCGTGCGGAACTGCCGCATTGCCGCCGGGACGATGGACTTTACGGCAGGGCCCGCCATGAGCCGGGCCGAGGCGGCGCAGGCCATTGGGGAGGGCATCGCCCTTGCCCGGGAACTGGCAGAGGATGGCTACAGGCTCATCGCCACCGGCGAAATGGGCATTGGCAATACCACCACCTCCAGCGCGGTGGCGGCGGTGCTGCTGGGCCAGCCCGTGGAGCTTATGACCGGGCGCGGTGCGGGCCTTTCGGACGAGGGGCTTGCCCGCAAGGTGGATGCCATCTGCCGCGGCATCCTGAAGAATGAGCCGGACCCGGAGGACCCGCTGGATGTGCTTTCCAAGCTGGGCGGCTTTGACATCGCGGGCCTGTGCGGCATCTTTCTGGGCGGGGCGCTGGCCGGGGTGCCGGTGCTGGCAGATGGTTTTATCAGCGGGGTAGCCGCGCTGTGCGCCGTGCGGCTGTGCCCGGCGGCGGCAAAGGCCGTGTTCGCCAGCCACTGCTCCGCAGAGCCTGCGGCCCGCATGGTGCTGGAAGCACTGGGCAAGGCACCCGTCATCACCGCGGGGCTGCATCTGGGCGAGGGCACCGGTGCGGTGGCAAGCATCCCGCTGTGGGATATGGCACTGGCGGTGTACGGCGGATGCTATTCCTTTGCGGAGGGCGGCATTGAGCCGTACAAGCCCCAATGCTGACGCTGGTGCTGGGCGGTGCAGCCAGCGGCAAAAGCGAATATGCCGAGAGCCTTGTGCTCAGGACCACCGGCCCCCGCTGGTACCTTGCCACCATGCAGGTATGGGACGCCGAGTGTGCCGCCCGGGTGGAAAAGCACCGCAAAATGCGGGCCGCAAAGCAGTTTGAAACGGTGGAGTGCCCACTGCATCTGGAAAAGCTGCGTCTGCCTGCCCGGGGCACGGTCCTGCTGGAAGACCTTGGCAACCTTGCGGCCAACGAGCTGTACGACCCCGCCGGGGCAGGGGAGGATGCCGCCGCTGCCATCCTGCGGGGGCTGGACAGCCTTTCTGCCCAGTGCGAAAACCTGCTCGTGGTCTCCAACGAGGTGTTCAGCGGCGGGGCTGACTATGCCGGCGATACGGACCGCTATCTGCGGGCACTGGCGCAGGTGAACAATGCTTTTGCCGCCCGGGCAGATGCAGTGGTGCGGGTGGTATGCGGCATCCCCGTGTACTATAAAGGAGTGGAAAAATGATCGTTTTGCAGACCATCGCGGTGGCTTTTGCCATGTTTTCGGCCATCCCGGTGCCGCAGTTCGACTGGAATGAAAAAAATATGCGCTACGCCATGTGCGCCTTCCCGTTCATCGGTATGGTGATTGGGGCGGCATGGTGCGTGTGCGGGGCACTGCCTCTGCCGGGCCTTGCAAAGGCGGCGGGCTTTGCGCTGGTGCCTGTGTGGGTGACGGGCGGCATCCATCTGGACGGCTACGCCGACACCTGCGACGCCCTTTCCAGCTACGGCGACCGCACGAAAAAGCTGGAAATACTAAAAGACCCCCACTGCGGCGCCTTTGCGGTCATCCGGCTGTGCAGCTACTTTCTGGCCTATTTTGCCCTGTGCACCTGTGTGCGGTTCACCCCCCGGACGGGGGTGTTGTGGGTGCTGGCGCTGGTGCTGGAACGAGCGCTTTCGGGCTATGCGGTGGCATCGTTCCCCATGGCGAAAAACACCGGTCTTGCGCACACCTTTGCCACTGCGGCAGACAAAACCGTGGTGCGCCGGGTGCTGGCGGCGCTGGCCGCAGTGCTGTGCATGGGCATGGCGGCGCTGGGCGGCTGGGCACTGGTGCTGGCAGCGCTGGCGGTGCTCTGGCGCTACCATGCCGTGAGCCGGAAGCAGTTCGGCGGCATCACCGGCGACCTTGCCGGGTGGTTTTTGCAAAAGGCCGAGCTCTGGATGCTGGCGGCGCTGTGTGCCTGCCAGTGGGGAGGACTGCTATGATCTTTATCACCGGGCCGCTCTACAGCGGCAAGCGCACCTTTGCGCAAACACTTCCCGGCAAGCGTCTTTCGGACGTGCAGGTATTGGCTGCCGATGCCGCCGACCTGCCTGCCTTGGCAGACAAGCTTGCCCATGAATACGATATCCTCATCGCCACCGAGGTAGGCGGCGGTGTTGTGCCGATGGATCCAAAGCAGCGTGCCGACCGCGAGGCGGCGGGCAGGCTTGCCTGCCTGCTGGCCGCACGGGCAGAGTGCGTCGTGCAGATGTTCTGCGGCATCCCAACGGTTTTGAAAGGAGAATTGTCTCAATGCTGATCTATCTTCTGCGTCATGGCCAGACGGAATACAACGCCCAGAAGCGTTATCAGGGCCAGCGCGACATCCCGCTCTCACCCGAAGGCGCTGCCCAGCTGCGCCGGGCAGATTTTGACCCCGATGTGGTCTATGTTTCCACCCTGCAGCGCACCAGCCAGACGGCGCGCATCCTGTTCCCGGAGGCGAAGCTTGTGCCGGTGGACGGTCTGAAAGAGATGTGCTTTGGCAGCTTTGAGGGCCGCAATTTCATCGAGATGGAAAAGGACCCCGAGTATCAGGCATGGGTGAAGGCCAACTGCGAAAGCCCCTGCCCGGACGGAGAGCGCAAGACGGACTTTTCGGATCGCATCTGCCGCACTGTGGCAGGGCTGATCGATAAAGCCCTTGCCGCAGACGAAGAGCGGCTGGTCATTCTGGCCCACGGCGGTACCCAGATGGCCGCCATGGAGCGGTTTGCCGTCCCCCACAGGGACTACTATGCATGGTGCGGGCCCAACGCGGGCGGCTTTGTGCTGGATGCAAAGGACTGGACGGAAAAGCATCTGCTGTATCTCGTGAAGACCGTCCAGTACACAAAGGAGAGCAGGGCATGATCCTTCAGGCAGTTGTCGGCGGCTTTGTGCTGGACGCCCTCTTCGGCGACCCGGCGTGGCTGCCGCACCCGGTGGTGCTCATGGGCAGATGCATCTCCCGGCTGGAAAAGTTCCTGCGCGCCCGCCTGCCCGGCACCCCGCAGGGAGAGCTGCTGGGCGGTGCCGTGACGGCGTTCTGCCTGCCGGTGGGTACCTTTCTGGTCACGAGCCTTGTGTGTCTAGCGGCGGCAAAGCTCAGCCCGTGGCTGGGCCTTGCCGTGCAGATGTTCTGGTGCGGGCAGGCGCTGGCAGCCAGAGGCCTTGCACAGGAGAGCACAAATGTGTATAACGAACTGGTCCGGAACGACCTGCCCGCTGCCCGCAAAGCCGTGAGCCGCATCGTGGGCCGCGACACCCAGAATCTGACCGCCGAGGGCGTAACAAAGGCCGCCGTGGAAACCGTGGCCGAAAATGCCAGCGACGGCGTCATTGCGCCGCTGCTGTATATGCTCATCGGCGGGGCACCGCTGGCGCTGACCTACAAGGCCATTAACACCATGGACAGCATGCTGGGCTACAAGAACGAGAAGTACCTTTATTTTGGCCGCGCAGCCGCGAAGCTGGACGATGTGGCCAACTACATCCCCAGCCGCCTTGCCGCCCTTTTGTGGGTGGCGGCTGCGGCCTTTACCGGAAACGATGCCAAAGGTGCATGGCGCATCTGGCGGCGGGACCGGCACTGCCACGCCAGCCCCAACAGCGCCCAGACCGAAAGCGCCTGCGCCGGTGCACTGGGGGTGCAGCTGGCCGGCCCGGCTTACTATTTTGGCGAATATTACCCCAAGCCCACCATCGGCGATGCTCTGCGTCCCATTGAGCCGCAGGATATCCTGCGCGCCAACCGCATGATGTATGCGGCCAGCATACTGGCGGTGGTGCTGGGCCTTGTGATACGGGGGTGTCTTGTAACCCTCTCAGTCAAAGCCTGACGGCTTTGCCAGCTCCCCCGAAAGGGGAGCTTTATAAGTGGAACCGGAGACAAATCATCTTTTCATCGAAAGAATATCCTACCCGGCAGATGCAGAAAAGCTCGCCCTTCGGGAGAGCTGGCGAACGAATGTGAGCCTGAGAGGGTGAGGCTGCTTGTCCAAAAGCACAAAGGAGAACCTATGCAAACACTGACCCATGGCGGCGACTGGGCGGGCTACCGCGCCGAGTTCGGCCGCGACCCGCTGGATTTTTCGGCCAATGTCAGCCCGCTGGGTCTGCCCGGGGGCGTGGCAAAGGCCATTACGGCGTCCCTTGCCACGGCCGACCGCTACCCGGACCCGCTGTGCCGGGCCCTGCGTGAAAAGCTGGCGGTGGCTGAGGGTGTGCCCGCCGAATGGCTGCAGTGCGGCAACGGCGCGGCAGACCTCATCTTCCGGCTGGCGCTGGCCGAAAAGCCCCGCACCGCCCTTGTGACGGCACCCACCTTTGCCGAGTACGCCACGGCACTGGGAACTGTGGACTGCAGGGTGGAACGGCATTTCCTGCAGGAGGAAAACGATTTTGCGGTGACGGACGCCATCCTTGATGCGGTGCACCCGGGCATCGATCTGGTGTTCCTCTGTCAGCCCAACAACCCCACCGGTCAGCTGGCCCGGCCTGCCCTTGTGGAGGCGCTGCTGCGCAGATGCGAGGCCGTGGGTGCAGTGCTGGCCGTGGACGAATGCTTTCTGGATTTTCTGCCCGAGGGGCAGAGCCTTTCCGCAAAGCGGCTGCTGAGCACCAGCAGGAAGCTGATCATTCTGAAAGCCTTCACCAAGCTCTACGGCATGGCGGGCGTGCGTCTGGGCTATGCCCTGAGCGCGGACGAAAGCCGCCTTGCCCGGATGCAGGCGGCGGGCCAGCCGTGGGCGGTGTCCGGTCTGGCGCAGGCGGCAGGCATTGCTGCGCTGGACGAGACGAAATATGTGGCGCAGGTGTGTGCATTGATCGAAACACAGCGGCCTGTGCTGGCAGACGGCCTGCGGGCGCTGGGCCTGCGGGTGATCGAGGGCCGGGCCAACTATCTGCTGTTCCGGGCGCCGGAAGCGCTGGGCGCTGCGCTGCGGCACAAGGGCGCGGTGCTGCGCAGCTGCAGCAACTATCCGGGTCTGGACGCAGGCTGGTACCGCACCGCCGTGCGCACCGAGAATGAAAACCGGCAGCTGCTTGCGCTGCTGGCCGAGATCCTGCCGGAGGTGGCGCAATGAGCAAAGCAAAATGCATTATGGTGCAGGGCACCATGAGCGGTGCGGGCAAAAGCCTGCTGTGCGCGGCGCTGTGCCGCATTTTTGCGCAGGACGGCTACCGTGTGGCACCCTTTAAAAGCCAGAACATGGCTCTGAACAGCTTCGTCACCCGCGACGGCGCGGAGATGGGCCGTGCGCAGGTGGTGCAGGCACAGGCTGCGGGCACAGAACCGGATGTGCGGATGAACCCCATCCTGCTCAAGCCCAGCAGCGATGTGGGCAGTCAGGTCATTGTGAATGGCAGAGCCCGGGGCCAGATGTCCGCCGCCGATTATTTCAGGATGAAGCGCAGCCTTATCCCGGACATTCTGGAAGCCTACAACAGCCTTGCCGCCGAGAACGACATCATCGTGATCGAAGGCGCGGGCAGCCCGGCGGAGATCAACCTGAAGGCGGATGATATCGTGAACATGGGCCTTGCAAAGCTGGTGGATGCACCGGTGCTGCTGGCGGGCGATATCGACCGGGGCGGCGTGTTCGCGCAGCTGTACGGCACCGTGGAGCTGCTGGAAGCCGACGAGCGCGCCCGCATCAGGGGGCTCATCATCAACAAGTTCCGGGGCGATGTGGAGATCCTGCGGCCCGGCCTTGCCATGCTGGAAGAAAAAACGCACCTGCCCGTAGTGGGTGTGGTGCCGTATCTGCGGGTGGAGATCGAGGACGAGGATTCTCTCTCGGACCGTCTGGAAGCAAAAAGCGCCATCAAGCCGCTGGATATCGCCATCCTGCGCCTGCCGCATGTGTCCAACTTCACCGACTTTATCCCGCTGGAACAGCACCCGCTGCTGGGCGTGCGGTATGTGCAGCGCACCCGCCAGCTGGGCGCGCCGGATCTCGTCATCCTGCCCGGCACCAAGAACACCATGGATGATCTGCGCTGGCTGCGGGAAAGCGGGCTGGAAGCGGCGGTGCTCAGGCTTTCGGCAGCCGGAACGCCGGTGCTGGGTGTGTGCGGCGGCTATCAGATGCTGGGCGAACGGCTCTGCGACCCGGCAGGGGAGGAGAGCGGCACCCCCTGCACCCTGCGGGGCCTTGGCCTGCTGCCCACCACGACGGTGTTCGGCACCGAAAAGCACCTGACCCAGACCGCAGCCCGCGCTGCCGCTGCCCCCTTTGCCGGGGCAGCGCTCACGGGCTACGAGATCCACGCAGGCCGCACCGAGGTGCGGGGCAGTGCGTTCTGCACCCTTGCAGACGGCACGCCGGAGGGCTGTGTGCAGGGCAATGTGTTCGGCACCTACCTGCACGGGCTGTTCGACACCGGCGAACTGACTGAAAAACTGACCGCTTTTTTGTGCAGAAAGAAGGGGATCGACCCGGCCGGGGCCGACCTCATCCCCATGGAACAATACCGTCAGCAGCAGTTTGACCTGCTGGCAGACGGCGTGCGTGCGGCGCTGGACCTGCCTGCCGTTTACGCCGCTATGGGCCTTGCCGGCCCGAAAGGAGACAACGCATGACACCGCAGCATCATCTGCCCGCCGACATTGAACGGACGAGCATCTCCATTATCACAAGGGAACTGGACGAGCTGGGCCTGACCCCGCCGCCGGAGACGGCTGCGGTGGTCAAACGGGTCATCCATACCACTGCCGATTTCGACTACGCAAAAAATCTGCGCTTTACTCCCGGCGCGGTGCAGGCCGCTGTCAGGGCCCTGCAGAGGGGTGCGGTGATCGTCACCGACACCAACATGGCACTGGCGGGCATTTCCAGACCGGGCCTTGCAAAGCTGGGCTGTGAGGCCGTCTGCTACATGGCCGACCCCGCTGTGGCCGAAGCGGCAAAGCAGGCGGGCACCACCCGCGCCGTGGCTGCCATGCACCGCGCTGCCCGGGAGCACCCGGGGGCCATCCTTGCCGTGGGCAATGCGCCCACAGCCCTGCTGACCATCGCAGAAGAAATAGAAGCAGGGCTGCGGCCTGCGCTGGTCATCGGTGTGCCGGTGGGCTTTGTGAACGTGGTGGAAAGCAAGGAGACCCTCTTTGCAGTCTGCGAACAGCACGGCGTGCCTGCCATTGCTGCCATGGGGCGCAAGGGCGGCAGCAATGTGGCCGCAGCCATCTGCAACGCCCTAGTTTATTCTGCCGCCGAAATGCTGGACCCTTCTGCCAGAGGGTGGAGAGGATAAAGGAAAGGCCGTCAGACCGCTTTCTCCGCAAACAGCGGCAATGCCGAATAGATACAGGCTCTCCCTGCTTGACAAACAGAGAGGGCCTTTTCGTTATACAAAAAGGCTGCTGCACGCTTTTTGCCGTGCAGCAGCCTTTGAGAAAATGATGGCGAAACGCAGTTCAGGAAAAATTATTTGCCCAGATGCCAGATGTCCCGGTCGTACTCGGCAATGGTGCGGTCGGAGGAGAACATGCCGGCTTTGGCAATGTTCACCAGACACTTGCGCCGCCAGCCCTTCGGGTCGCAGGCGTAATCACTGAGGGCCTGCCCCTTGCGCACCACGTAGGCGTTGAAGTCCGGCAGGGTCTGGAACCAGTCTTTATGGATCAGCTCGTTGTGCAGGCGGGTCAGGTTTTCGGCATGACCGGCGGCCAGCATCTCCGGGCCGGTGAGGAAGTTGATGGCGCGGCGGATGTTGGCATCCCCCTCCACCCACTGGGCGGGGTCGTAGTCGCCCACGGCGTAGCGGTGGATGACCTGATCGGAGGTCTGGCCGAAGATATAGATGTTCTCCTCGCCCACCTGCTGGCTGATCTCCACATTGGCACCGTCCATGGTGCCCAGCGTCAGCGCGCCGTTCAGCATGAACTTCATGTTGCCGGTGCCGGAAGCTTCCTTGGAGGCAAGGCTGATCTGCTCGGACAGGTCACAGGCCGGGATCAGCTTTTCGGCGGCGGTGACGTTGTAGTTCTCCACAAAGACCACCTGCAGCCACTTGGACACCTCCGGGTCTGCGGCGATGACCTTGGACAGGGTCAGCAGCGCATGGATGATGTCCTTTGCAATGGTGTAGGCAGGTGCGGCCTTGGCGCCGAAGATGCTCACCAGAGGAGCAGCGGGCAGGTGCCCGGCCTTGATCTCGTAGTACTGATGGATGAGATACAGCAGGTTCAGCTGCTGGCGCTTGTACTCGTGCAGGCGCTTGGACTGGATATCGAACACGGCATCGGTGTTCACGCTCACCTTCTGGGTGCGCAGCAGCCAGTCTGCCAGAGCTTCCTTGTTGGCCTTCTTCACGGCGGTCAGCTGGTCCAGCACAGCTTCGTCATCGGCAAAAGCCAGCAGCTTTTCCAGCTCGGCAGCGTCCTTGCGGAAGCCGGAGCCGATGTGCTGTTCCAGTGCGGCGGTCAGGCGGGGGTCGCATTCCAGCAGCCAGCGGCGGAAGGTGATGCCGTTGGTCTTGTTGTTGAACTTTTCCGGGTACAGCTCGTAGAAGCCGTGCAGCTCGGAATTTTTCAAAATTTCGGTGTGCAGCGCTGCCACGCCGTTGGTGGAGTGGGTGAAGTGGATGTCCATGTGGGCCATGTGCACCCGGTCGTCCTTGTCGATGATGGCAAGGCTCTCGTCCTTGGTGCGGGTGCGGGCCAGCGCATCCAGCTTTTCGATAATGGGCATCAGCTGGGGCACAACGGCATCCAGATAGGCGCGGGGCCACTTTTCCAGTGCTTCGGCCAGAATGGTGTGGTTGGTGTAGGCGCAGGTCTTTGTGACGATCTTTACGGCTTCCTCAAATTCGATGCCCTTTTCGCCCAGCAGCCGGATCAGCTCCGGGATGACCATGCTGGGGTGGGTGTCGTTGATCTGGATAGCGGCGTAGTCGGCCAGATCATGGTAATCGCAGCCCCGGGCGGCACACTCGGCCAGAATGAGCTGGGCACCGGCAGAGACCATCAGGTACTGCTGGTACACCCGCAGGCGGCGGCCCGCCTCATCGGAATCGTCCGGGTAGAGGAAGAGGGTCAGGTTCTTGTCGATGGCGGTCTTGTCGAAGGCAATGCCGTCATGGACGATGCTCTCGTCAATGGTGTCAAGGTCAAACAGGTTCAGGGTATTGGTGCGGCCCTCGTAGCCGGTGACCGCCAGCTTGTACAGCCGGGCGGTGTATTCCTTGCCTGCCAGCTCCACCGGGTAGGTGATGTCGGTCTTTTCGGCCCAGCTGTGGGCGGTGAGCCACGGGTCGGGTTTTTCGTTCTGCACGCCGTCCTCAAAGGACTGATGGAACAGGCCGAAGTGATACCGCAGGCCCACGCCGTCGCCGGGCAGGTTCAGCGTTGCCAGAGAGTCGAGGAAGCAGGCAGCCAGACGGCCCAGACCGCCGTTGCCCAGAGAGGGTTCCGGCTCCACCTCTTCGATATCGGAAAGGCTCTTGCCGGCGGCAGCCAGTGCATCGCGGGCTTCATCGTACAGTCCCAGATTGATAAGGTTGTTGGACAGCAGCTTGCCGATGAGAAATTCGGCGCTGATATAGTACAGCTTGCGGCCGGTGACCGGCTGCACACGGTCGGCGCTCTTCTGCCGGACGAGTTCCAGCAGTGCGAGATACAGCTCCTGATTCGTGCAGTCCGCCAGCGGCTTGCCCGTGAGACCCTGTAACGTTTCGGTAAAGCTCATAAATGCATCCTCCTTTGTTAGAGTGTATCTGAAAAGTCGAAAATTTAGTCTGTTTCTACAAGCACAGCCGGATCTTGCGTGAAACAGCCTTGAGATCCACAAAGGATTCCTGCGGCTCTTTGCCTTAGAGCCCGCTGGTGCTTGTGGAATATTCGTCAGTTTCTTTGTTTTCAAATACACCTTGCGGAAAACAGGTTTGACATCTGTACTTCCAGATATACCACATAAAACAATCAAAATCTTGCCTAAAAAGCGCAGACTGTGGTACAATCCTATCATCGGGAGGTGAAACGATGCAAAATCAGGCATCTTTGCAGGAGACCAAGCAGCACGGTGCCGTGCGGTTTCCCTTCAATCTGTATCCCTGCACCATTCCGGGGGACTTTCCGCAGGTGGCGCTCCACTGGCAGGAGAGCATGGAGCTGGTCTTTGTCAAGCGGGGCACAGGGCTGGTGCAGGTGGGCGCTGAAAGCTGCCCGGCCCGCATGGGGGACATCTTTATTTTTACGCCCGGCACCCTTCATGCCCTGCGGCAGGCCGAGGGGCAGTGCATGGAATACGAAAATATCATTTTTGAGCTGGAGCTCCTGGGCGGCGCAGAGGACCTTTGTGCCGAGAAATATCTGCTTCCGCTGCAAAGCGGGCGACTGTCGCTGCCTGCGCGGCTGACCCCGAACGATTTGTGCTATCTGCAGGCTGCCGCCTGCCTGCGGGAGGTGGAGGATGCCAACCGTGCCAAGCTCCCCGGCTATGAACTGCAGGTCAAGGGGGCGCTGCTGCGGTTTCTTGCCCTGCTCCTTGCACAGGGCCGGCAGCGGCTTGCCGCCGAGACAGCCGACACCCAGCGGCTGAAAACGCTTCTGCAATGGCTCTCGGCCCATTATGCCGAGGCGCTCCGGGTCGCGGATGCCGCCGGGGTCTGCTCCTTCAGCGCCAGCCATTTTATGCGGTGGTTCCGGCAGATGACCGGACAGAGCTTTGTGACCTTTTTGAACGAGTACCGGCTCAACGCCGCCGCCGAAGCGCTGCAGGCCACGGATGAGACGGTTCTGACCATCGCTTCCCGGTGCGGGTTTGAGAACCTCTCCTATTTTAACCGGGCGTTCAAGGCACACTTCGGCATGACGCCCCGGGAGTACCGGAAAAAATAAGCAAAACGAGGCCGTTCTGCCTCTCTGGAAAAGAGAGGGAACGGCCTCGTTTTTTGCACATCAGACCTCCGGCGGCGGGCAGCAGCTCTCCCGTGGGATGAGCCGGTGCGGCACGATGATCTTGGTTGCCAGAAGATTCGGGTTCTCGATGTGGTTGATGGTCTGGCTGGCTGCTTCCATGCCCAACTGGTAGGGGTTCACGTCCACGGTGGTCAGCTGCGGGCTGGTGATGCGGGAGAACAGCGAGTTATTGAAGGACACGATGGAAAGGTCTTTCGGGACGTGCAGCCCCAGTTTGCCGCAGAACTGCTCCAGCACCACAGCAAGAATATCATCGCTGACCAGCATGGCGGTGGGGCGGTCCGGCGCGGTGAGCAGGGCCTTCAGCGTTTCTTCGTACGCATCGTTCAGGGTGTCGATCTCCATGCAGTCCTCCTCGCGGGGGGTGATGCCATGCTTGAGCAGGGACATCTGGTAACCGCGCTTACGCTCTGCCGAAAACAGCATGGCATTGCTGACACCAAAATAGGCAATGCGGCGGTGGCCCATCTCATAGAGGTAGTCGGCGGCTTCCTCTCCGGCAAGGGCGTTGTCGTTGTCGATGTAGATGGTCTGGTTGGCGGACTGTGCCGCTTTGCCCACAATGACGTGGAGCAGTCCTTCGCTACGCAGATAGGCTGCCACAGGACAGTCCTTTTTGGAATAGAGCAGGATGAAACCGTCTGCCTGCGCGTTGGCCACCATGCTCTGGATGGCGTCCAGAACCTCTGCATCATCCTGCCCAGTGATGACCGTGTTCACATACCGCCGCTGGTTGCAGAACTGCCCGATGCCGCGGATGATCTCCAGATGGAATGCATTTTCGTAGACGTCCCGCTGGGAGGAGGGCAGAATGATGCCGATGGTCTTGGAAAAAGCTTCCACTGGCTCGGCTTCAAAGTTCGGCTCATAGCCCAGCTGTGCCATGATGCGGCGCACCCGCTCCTTGGTGTCCCGGCTGATGGAAGGGCTGTCCTTGCAGGTGCGGGAAACCGTGGAGGGGGAGACCCCCGCTGCTGCGGCGACATCCTTGATGGTAACTGCCATGATCTGTTCCTCCTCGACATACAAGGAAATCAATTTTCCTCTAAAGGCTTCCCCCGGAAGGGACAGATTCTCCCCGCGACGGGGAGAAATGTCACCGTAGGTGACAAAGAGGGGAGCAGCTGTCACCGCAGGTGACTGATGAGGGCGCAGATAAGCAGCAGCTTACGGGGAATTACCCCTCATCCGGCGCTGCGCGCCACCTACTCCCCCTTTTGTCGCTATGCGACATTTTCCCCCGGTGCGGGGGAAATCTGTCCCCAAGGGGTGAAGGCTTTTGCTCTGGGTCAAGCATCAAAAGTTGATTTCCGTGTCTGGTATAGTAGTTCTATTGTAAAGCCATTTGCACGCAATGTCAATGTTTGCACAAAGAGTTGCGCAAATCGTGCAATGCGTCACTCTGCGTACCTTCGACAACTTTCACAAAGAATCCTTTGCTGCGTTGTGGAAAACGTAGAAAGTTTATTTTCGTCATAGAAAACTCTTGTAAAAATTGCGGAGTTGGATTATTCTTGTTGCGTAAAGCTACGCAAACGTGGCGCAACACTTGCGTAAAACGATGCAAAAGGAAACAAGGAGGAACATCATGGCAACAACAAAAGCGGCTCCGGGCAAAAAGGGGCTCATCAACTTCGACTTTTTACAAAAGCTGGGCAAGGTGCTGATGACGGTCATCGCCGTCATGCCCGCTGCCGGTCTGATGATCAGTCTGGGCAAGCTGGTGCAGATGGGCGGCGGCGACATCGCAGCAATCATGACCATCGGCACCACCATGGAGAACATCGGCTGGGCAGTCATCAACAACCTGCACATCCTGTTCGCTGTGGCCATCGGCGGCAGCTGGGCAAAGGAGCGCGCCGGCGGTGCCTTCGCGGCAGTGCTGGCATTTGCCCTCATCAATGTGATCACCGGCAACATCTTCGGCGTTACCAGCGCCATGCTGGCAGACCCCAATGCCGTGACCCACACCCTGTTCGGGCAGGAGATCGCCGTCAACGGCTACTTTACCTCCGTGCTGGGTGCTCCGGCCCTGAACATGGGCGTGTTCGTGGGCATCATCGCCGGTTTTGTGGGCGGTGTGGCTTACAATAAATACTACAACTTCCGCAAGCTGCCGGATGCACTGGCTTTCTTCAACGGCAAGCGCTTCGTGCCCATGGTGGTCATTGGCTACTCGGTGGTCATTTCCATCCTGCTGTCGCTGTTCTGGCCTGTGGTGCAGACCGGCATCAATAACTTCGGCATCTGGATCGCCAACTCTTCCGAGACTTCTCCCATTCTGGCTCCGTTCATCTATGGTACGCTGGAGCGTCTGCTGCTGCCCTTTGGTCTGCACCACATGCTGACCATCCCCATGAACTACACCTCCTTCGGCGGCACCTACACCATCGCCACCGGCGTCAATGCAGGCAGTCAGGTATTTGGTCAGGACCCGCTGTGGCTGGCATGGGCCAACGACCTCATCAACTTCAAGAAGGCCGGTGACATGGCTGCTTATAACAACCTGCTGGCTACCGTTACCCCCGCCCGCTTCAAGGTAGGCCAGATGATCGGCGCTACCGGTCTGCTGCTGGGCATCGCACTGGCCATGTACCGCCGTGTGGACGCCGACAAGCGCGCAAACTATAAGTCCATGTTCATCTCCACCGCACTGGCCGTGTTCCTGACCGGCGTCACCGAGCCGCTGGAATTCATGTTCATGTTCTGCGCCATGCCGCTGTACATCGTGTACGCACTGCTGCAGGGCTGTGCTTTCGCCATGGCAGGCATCATCCATCTGCGCCTGCACTCCTTCGGCAATCTGGAATTCATCACCCGTATCCCTATGTCCTTGCAGGCCGGTCTGGGCGGCGATATCATCAACTTTGTGATCTGCGTGATCGCATTCTTTGCCATCGGCTACGTTGTGGCTTACTTCATGATCGGCAAGCTCAAGCTGGCTACGCCGGGCCGTCTGGGCAACTACACCGATGACAACGCGGACGATTCTGCCGCCGCCGCAAAGACCGAGAAGAAGGCCGACAAAAAGGCTGACAACGGTCAGGCCGAGCGCATCATCGCCCTGCTGGGCGGCCGGGAGAACATCGTGCTGGTGGATGCCTGCATGACCCGTCTGCGCGTTACCGTGAAGGACCCCGCCAAGGTGGCCGACCTTGCCGCATGGAAGGCTGAGGGTGCCCTGAGCCTGCTGGTGAAGGGCGACGGCATTCAGGCTGTGTACGGCCCCAAGGCAGACGTTCTGAAATCTGATATCAACGATATTCTGTAAAAAACTATGAAACTGCTGACTTTGAATACCCACAGCCTCATCGAGCCGGACTATGAGGCCAAGCGGGAGATTTTTGTAAACTTCATCGCAGCGGAGCAGCCGGAGGTGTTCGCCCTGCAGGAGGTGAACCAGACCGCCGCCGCTCCGCTGCTGGGGGACGCTCCGACGGGGTACTATCCCTGCCCTGGCAATAGGGTGCCGCTGAAAGCGGACAACCACGCCGCAGCGGTGGCCCGGATGCTGGAACAGCGGGGCGTGCACTACTACTGGAGCTGGCTCCCGGCAAAGGTCGGCTACGATATTTACGATGAGGGCGAGGCGGTGTTCAGCCGTGCACCCATCACCGCCGCCGAAAACCTGCTGCTGAGCAAAACAAACGATTACAGCAACTGGAAGACCCGCCGCACACTGGGCGTCTGTGCAGGAGACGTCTGGTATTATACGGTGCACATGGGCTGGTGGAAGGACGAAGAGGAGCCGTTTGCTGCCCAGTGGGAAACGCTGTCGCAGGCGGCAGGCGCAAAGCAGACCGCCTTTCTGCTGGGGGACTTCAACAGTGAAGCCGACGTGCGGGGGGAAGGCTATGACCTCATCCTCCGCAGCGGCTGGCAGGACACCTATCGTCTGGCGCAGCAGCGGGATGATGGCTACACCGTTGTGCAGGCCATCGATGGCTGGCGGGACGCTCCGGATGCGGCGGCAAAAAAGCGCATCGACCAGATCTGGTGCTCCCGAGCGGCAGCCATAAAAAGCAGCCGGGTGGTGTTCAACGGCTTGCAGGAGCCGCAGGTATCCGACCATGCAGGTATTTTGATCGAATTATAAAGGAAGGGAATCGAAGATGCAGAGAAGTGCAGGCATTTTGCTGCCCATCAGCAGTCTGCCGTCCCCTTACGGCATCGGCTGCTTTTCGCAGGAGGCATACGACTTTGTGGACTGGCTCAAGGAAGCCGGGCAGACCTACTGGCAGATCCTGCCGCTGGGTGTTACCAGCTACGGCGACAGCCCGTATCAGAGCTTTTCCGCCTTTGCGGGCAATCCGTATTTCATCAGTCTGGATGCACTGGTGGAGGAAGGGGCGCTGACTGCTGACGAGTGCAAAAAGGCAAACTTCGGCCGCAAGGCAGACGACATCAACTACAGCCGCCTGTATACCGAGCGCGGCCGTCTGCTGCGGCTGGCGTACTCCCGCAGCGACATCGGGCACAACGAAGCGTTTACGGCATTCTGTGAGAAAAACAAGTGGTGGCTGGATGATTTTGCCCTGTTCATGGCAGTGAAGGACCGCTTTGAGGGCAAGCCGTGGATCGAGTGGGCCGAGGATATCCGTCTGCGCTGGCAGCCTGCCATGGACTACTACCGCCGGGAGCTGTATTTTGAGGTGGAGTACCACAAGTATCTCCAGTTCAAGTTCGACGAGCAGTGGCGCAGGCTGAAAACCTACGCCAACAGCAAAGGCATCCGGATCATCGGCGATATCCCCATCTATGTGGCGCTGGACTCGGCAGATGCATGGGCAAACCCGGGGCTGTTCCAGCTGGATCAGGAAAATCTGCCCACGGCGGTGGCGGGTGTTCCCCCGGATGGATTTTCGCCCACCGGTCAGCTCTGGGGCAATCCGCTCTACCGCTGGGAAGCTCACCGCGAAACCGGCTATCAGTGGTGGATCACCCGCCTGTGGTACTGCTTCGAGCTGTACGATGTGGTGCGCATCGACCACTTCCGCGGCTTCGATGAGTATTTTTCCATCCCCTACGGCAGCGAGACTGCGGCGGAGGGCCACTGGGAGAAAGGCCCCGGCATCGAGCTGTTCCGCGCCGTGGAGCAGGCATTGGGCAAGCGGGAAATCATTGCAGAGGACCTTGGCTATATGAGCGAGACGGTCCGTCAGCTGGTGCGGGACAGCGGCTTCCCCGGCATGAAGGTGCTGGAATTTGCCTTTGACTCCCGGGACACCGGCAGCGCCAGCGACTACCTGCCCCACAACTACACTGTAAACAGCGTGGCCTATACCGGCACCCACGACAACGAGACGCTGGTGTCGTGGTACCAGACCATCACCGATGCCGAGCGTGCCATGGTGCGGGACTACCTGTACGACTACGCCACCCCGGAAGAGCAGCTCTATAAAAGCATGATCGCACTGATCCTGCGCAGCGCAGCGGCGACCTGCATCGTTCCCATGCAGGACTGGCTGGGGCTGGACAATTCTGCCCGCATCAATCAGCCCTCCACCGTGGGCCAGAACTGGCGCTGGCGGCTGAAAAAGACCCAGCTGACAAAGAAGCTTCAAAAGGAGATCTGCCTGCTGACCACCCGCTACGGGCGGAAAAACTGGGCGTGACCGCACACGGCATAGAGCTGCTTTGGAAAATCGCGGTCATAAAATCAAAGGGGCTGCTGCAAAATACAGCACTCTTTGGTTTGACGATATTACGCGATAATTCAAACCGAGATCTCACATAAAGAAAAGCAAGTGCAACACTTTTTCTCGAAAACCAAAATTTTTGATGGAGAGGGGATGCACTTGCTTTTTATATTTTCCGCAGATTTTCAAATGGGCTCTATTCCCTGAGCGAAGCCATGCAGACCATGGATTAAAATATTTTCGCTTATTGGCAGAGTCGGCTGTTGATGTATGCCGCCCGTTCCTGTATACTGTTCTTGTTGTATCTGTTTTTTCACAACCTCAGCTTACAACAAAAAAAGAGATAGGCAACCCCTTCGGGAAAGTCTATCTTTTTTTCGTTGGGGCTATTTTGCAACAGCCCCCTGCTTTTGCTGATACTGCGCGATTTTTATAAGCCATCCTCCGGCAGCAGAAAATCGATTTTCATACTCCTGTTACAATCGAGTTCTTTTATAAATATTGGATCAGCAGCGTCATTTTTGTGGTTTCCTGCCCCGCATTGACATAGCGGTGCGGAACCGATGCATCGAAATATGCTTCTGGTCCACCTTGTTTAACGATCTCACATAAAAAAGGAGAATGCAAAGGCGATTCTACACAAAAAGAGCCTTTGCATTTGTTGGTAAAAATCACCATGCGGCTTTAGCGCAAAACCTCCAGAAGCCGTCTGCCTGCCTCCTGCTGCGATTCCCCGAAGGTCACCGCCAGCTCCTCCCGCAGGACACGCTCTACCATCTGGTAAAAGTACGCATCCATGGCGTTGATCTTTCGGCCGCGGCTTTGCTGCTGGGTCTGCTTTTGCCCCAGTTCCTTGAACAGGGTCAGGTACTGGTAAAAATCATTGGTGTGCAGCAGCGCCTGATAGTGTTCTGCCAGCGCTGTCTGTACCCCCGCCGGGATGGGCAGCTTCTCCGCTTTGATGCGTGCAAGGTCGGCTGCTGCCTGCTGTGCCGGGGTCACCGGGCGCAACGCCGCTTCCTTTTCCGTGGGGATATAGCTGCGGTCGTGAGAATCCGAAAAATAAGGCCGGAGGGTGTAATACTCTCTGGCGGGCTCATCGCAAAAGCGCCGCAGCCCGACAGCTTCCACCTCATGCACTCCCAGATTCCCGTAGACCACCAGCGCTCCCGCCTGAAACCGTGACATGGTATTTTCCTCGTTTCCTTGTATGGAAGGAGTACAAAAACAGACCTTCCAGCGTACTTTTGCTCTCTGTTATATTGTACCACGACTGGGCGGCTGGCTTCAAAGGGCATCTTCCACAAAGTTTGCCTCGTGCAATCTGCGCAGAATGCCCAGTACAAATCTTGTGCAAAACTGCCTTTGCAAATCCCCCGCGGGCAGGCTATAATAATTTCGTACAACGAGTAGCACTCATGCGTAAAACCGGTTGCATGAGGGCTGCCCGTTGTTTTTGTTTGCCCCAAAATGGAAAGGTAAAGGTGAATCCCATGGAAAGTTCCAATCAATTTCTCGGCACGGAGCGCATCGGCAAGCTGATGCAGAAATACGCAATCCCGTGCATTATTTCGCTTCTGGTGGGCGCGCTGTATAATATCGTGGACCAGATCTTTATTGCAAACGCCAGCTATCTGGGCTCCTACGGCAACGCCGCCAACACGGTCGTATTTCCGCTGACGGTGGTAGCGCTGGCCATTGCCGTGATGATCGGTGACGGCTGCTGCGCCTTCGTCAGCATCAGCCTTGGACAGAACGAGGTCCCCAAGGCAAAGCGGAGCGTCGGCAACGCAGTGGTGATGTGTCTGGTCAGCAGCATTGTGCTGGCCGCGCTCTATCTGATTTTTGCAGACAACATTCTCGCCATGTTCGGCGGAACGGTGAACGCCGAGACCTATCACCACTCCCAGGAATATTTCTTCTATATCACGCTGGGCGTCCCCTTTTATATGTTCGGGCAGGCCATGAACCCCATCATCCGCGCGGATGGCAACCCCCGTTTTGCCATGATCTCCACCCTTGCGGGTGCGGTGCTGAACATCATACTGGACCCCATCTTCATTTTCGGCTTCCGCTGGGGCATGATGGGCGCGGCAGTGGCTACCGTGATCGGTCAGCTGGTCACCGCAGCGCTGGCAGTGTGGTATCTGCTGCACATGAAGATCATCCGTCCTGAAAAGGGTGACTACCGCTTGAAAGGCTCTATCTGCGGCCGTACCCTGACCCTTGGCATGACCAGCTTTCTGTCCCAGATCAGCCTTGTGGCGGCAATGGCAGCCATCAACAACATGATCCGCAAATACGGCGCACTGGACGCCGTGTTCGGGCAGGAGCAGTACGCCCAGATCCCCATGGCGGTGGTGGGCATCGTGATGAAGTTCTTCCAGATCGTCATCTCCATTGTGGTGGGCATGGCGGCTGGCTGCATCCCCGTGGTGGGATTCAACATGGGTGCTAAAAAGCCCGCCCGTGTGAAGGAACTGTTCACCAAGCTGCTGCTGGCAGAAGCGGCCGTGGGCGTTGTTGCGCTGGTGCTGGTGGAGGGCTTCCCGCGTCAGCTGATCGCCCTGTTCGGTGCTGCCAACGAGAGCGTCTACTACACAGACTTTGCCGTGAAGTCCTTCCGCATCTACCTGTGCATGATCGTTCTGGCCTGTGTCAACAAGGCCTGCTTCATCTTTTTGCAGGCCATGGGCAAGGCGGCAGAATCCACCGCCCTGTCCATGGTGCGTGAGGTGGTGTTCGGCGTGGGCTTTGCCCTGCTGCTGCCCCGGTTCTTCGGGCTGGACGGCGTGCTGTACTCCATGCCCATGTCGGATATCCTCACCTTCCTGATCGCAGGCTATCTGATCTGCAAGACCTACCGTGAACTGAACGGGAAAGGAGAACTCTAATGGAAAAACGCATCATCACCATCAGCCGCGAGTTTGGCAGCGGCGGCAGGACCATCGGAAAGCTGGTGGCAGAGCATCTGGGCATCCAGTGCTACGACGCCGAACTGATCCAGAAACTGGCTACTGAAAGCGGCTTTGACGAGAGCTACATCAAGGAGGCCGGAGAGTACACCCCCGGCGGCTTCCTTACCTCTGCCTTTACCGACCGCAGCTTCGGCCTCACCAACGAGGACCTGCTTTGGAAGCTGCAATACCGGATCATCCGGGAGCTGGCAGAAAAAGAGCCCTGCGTCATCGTAGGACGCTGCGCCGATTTTATCCTGCAGGACCGCACCGACTGCCTGAAGGTCTTTGTCCACGCGGACATGAAGTTCCGGGCTGACCGCATCGTGCGGGTCTACGGGGAGCGGGAGAAATCTCCCGAGGCCCGTCTGAAGGAGAAGGATAAGCGCCGCGCTGCCTACTACCGCTTCTACACCGATATGAAATGGGGCGATGCCGCCAACTATCATATTGCGCTGGATAGCGGGGTCATCGGCATTGAAAAGTGTGCGGAGATCATTGAAAGCCTTGCATGAGCTGTATCCGATGCAAGTCCTACGCCAGTAGAGCAAAACACCGCCCACCTGCGTTTCATTACGCAGATAGGCGGTGTTTTTTCAATTTTAGCGGCAGGCCTCCCGGTAGACATTCCTACAGGTTGGGAACCGCAGCGGAATCTGGTGGTCAGAGCCTTACGGGTTGCGTTTACTGATTTTTCTTCAGCCCCTTGGCAGGGCTTTGAAAAATCAGAACGCGGCCCCAACAACTCCTCCCTGCTTCAGCCGCTGGCTGCGGTCGTCGTCGTTGCTGTTCAAGTCCTCTTATCCGCAGTTACTGCTAAAGGGAAACTGCCGTGTAAAACAAAAAAGACAGTGGACAGTCTGCCTCCCGGTAGACATTCCTACAGGTTGGGAACCGCGCACTAACAAAAGCCCCACTGGGGCTTTTGTTGCCCCGCCTGCGGTGGGGCCGTGCTGTTCAAGTCCTCTTCCGCACCGAAAAAGAAAAACCAGTACACATTGTGTACTGGTTTTTCTTGGTGCAGGAATGCAATCCAAATCCGAACCATTTCCCTCGGATGCAACTTCCGTCGCTTCTCCAAAAGTCACGGTCTGTGTTCCTTCTTTATAGTTGAAGGTTATCAAAACCTTATCATCGTACAGGTAAATCGAATTGATGAACGTGTCCACCAGTGCCTGCCGCTGGTCTTTCTGATTCATGTTGAGTTTACGGAACCGCAGCAGCCAAAAGCGAATGAACTCCTCCGTGACCTTGGGCTTTGCCAGCTTTTCTTCTGCAATGCGGGCTTCAAGCTCACGCTTGGTTTCTTCCAGTTGCTCCAACCGCTCCTTGGTGGAACTGGTCAGGATTCCAGCCTGAATCGCATTCAGCATATTCTGGATACCCGATTCCGCATCCCGGAGCTGCTTTTCATAAAGGGGAATGTTGGTATTCTCCTTGTTTTGCAGTTCCATCACCTTGGCGATGATAGATTCCATGGCGGCATCGTCCCGGACAAGCTGCATGGTCTGGTTCACCACCAGATCTTCCAGCCACTGTTTGCGGACAGTTTTCTTCTTGCAGCCCTTCTTCTTTTTGGCCGTGGCACATTTATAGTAGCGGTGGACTTCTCCCGTCCGGCTTGTGCCGCTTTCGCCAAACATCAGCGCACCGCAGCAACCACAGTGCAGCTTGGTTGTCAGCAGGTAATCGTCCTCTGCCTTTCTTCGGGCAGGGGCTTTCTTGTTTTTGGCAATCTTTTCCTGCACATCATCGAACAGTTCCAGCGGCACGATGGGCGGAATCGCATCCGGCACGACCACATCCCGGAATTTCAGTTCTCCGATATAACGCCGGTTTTTGAGCATGTGCTCCACGCTGTTGTAAGTAAATTCGCCTCCGACCGGGTTCTTGATGCCGTTTTCATTCAGCCAGTCCCGAATCTCTTTCATCGTGAGGCCATCCCGATACTTCGTGAACGATTCCAGCACGAAAGGGGAGGCAAGCGGGTCGATGTGAAATTTCCGCTCGGAATCCAGCGTATATCCAAACGTTCCACGACCACCGTTGCAGCGGCCTTTCAGGATGTTCTCTGTCTGTCCACGGACAACCTTTTCGGCAAGGTCGGCAGAGTAGTATTCTGCATAGCCCTCCAGAACCGATTCCAGAATAATACCCTCTGGCCCCTCGGAGATGATCTCCGTAGCCGACATGAGCTTGACACCGTTCTTCTTCAGCTGGGTCTTATACCGGGCACTGTCGTAGCGATTCCGGGCAAAGCGGTCAAGTTTCCAGACCAGAACAATATCAAACAGCTTCTTGTCGCTGTCCTTTATCATCTGTTGGAATTGAGGGCGATTATCCGTCTTGGCAGAGATGGCGCGGTCAATGTAGTGCTTGACGATAGTGATGTCATTCTTTTCGGCATAGGCCGTGCATTCACGAATCTGGCCTTCGATGGATTCTTCGCGCTGGTTATCACTGGAATAGCGGGCGTAGATCACAGCGGTCATGGCAAGCACCTCTCTTTACACGTCATTGAACGGTGGAGCGTTCTTTCAAAGCACTGTTTCGTATAATGTATATACCATGTTTTGATGGAGAAATCAAGACTTTTTATTATCTTCAGTTTTTCTTTTTGAACAATTGACCCAACAGCCACCCCTCTCGTTGAAATGAGGTGACTGTTGGGCCGACTTGCTCGGATTCCTTTATTCTTCGTTTAGCTGGACGATGGTATTATAAAAGATTTTGTTTGGAATAACGACTTGAAGAACACCCTTTTTCAAAAGTGCTTCTATGCGTTTCATGACATACCAGTCACTTACCGGAGCAGAAATCGCTTTTAATACGTCTGCGGTAAGTTCACCAACCGAAATAGGAATTCTCGATACTAAACTAATAATTCTCTGGTCGAAATAATCTATGTTAACGCTTTTAACATCGTTCGCATGCCAAATACGCATGGAGGTGTTTTCGTTTAATAGCTTTCCCCATCTTTTGGCATACTCAGTAATAGTTTCTTCCGTCAAATACTTTTGTGAGATCTTATCGGTTTTCCCTTCCATAAATTCTTTCAGACCTTCTCTGGATGCAAGCAAAATTCTATTTGTACCATACTTTGCTGCATAGTAACAAATATAATAAATGCCGCACCAACAATCGGCAGAACTCCTGACCCAAACACGCAGTGGCTTATGATTTATCATATCACATTGAACCGCATTCGCTGTACCATGATATTTCGACCACAGTTGTCTAGCTTCAATTTGGCTATCAGGATAATATTCTGAAAGGCAATTCACGAATTGTTTGCAACGATATTCTGAATCGCAAGCATATTGAAGTTCTCCCATTGATAACATAAACGGAAACAACTTTACACTTTCGACGATGCCTAAAGCTGCTAACATATTGACATCACTGGGTTCAAAAACAATTTCATCCATAGCTGGTCAAAATCATAATTTCGGGATGGTAACTTGTGTAGTTGCACTCCAATAGATTGGTTTGCTTGAGCCAACCACTCCAAAATAACACCCAACGCTGCAATCAAGATAAGTTCCAACATCATAGAAGTCATATGTATAGGTTGTATTATATATACTTTGTTCTGGAACTAGTGCTGTCGTTGAAAATGGGCAGCTTCGTTCGATGTTATCGGAATAGCTCGTGTAGTAATCCGTTCCTGAAACATTTTTTATTAAATCCGGGCCAATACCGACGGTAGTTCCACTCATATAAAAGCCCAATCCATTGGCCTTTGTATAAAGAACTCTCCATGTTCCATCAATATACGATACAACTCTTGAGCCGTCTGTATTAGAAACAGGAATGCGCATTGGAACCTCGGCCAAAACATAAAATCCGAGATTCTCTTGTTCTTGCACAGAAAGATTGAGAAGTTCTTCTATCGAATAATCATCGATCTTTCTCTTATTTCCAGTTGCAAATGCTGGCTGAATGGTCAGGAGAAATAAAACCGTGACCAATAGAATGGAAATCAGCCGTTTGATTTTGTTAGTCATAGTATACTGCCTCCTAATTTATTTTTTTTCTTCACTCAATACACTAAAGCTCCATTGGAATCACCTTCATTAAATTTTCCCCTTCAGGTGTATACTCCTCGGCAAATAAATGTGAACCATACAAATGCTGAAACTACTAGAATACTGCTGGAATAGAAAATATTGTGACCTTACACTGCTTTGGGTGATTACTTTGCTTTCCTTCATTGAATAGCTAGAACAACAGCTACTATCAAGAACAAAGTTGAAAGCCCAAGCTGAACCCATGCAATTTTTTCGTTTTCGGCATTGTTACAGCCTTTGGAGGATACTGCCACTTGGATATAATGCACTGCTACGATTCCATATGAGAAAAACAAAGAAGCCCAAGCATAAGGTACTGCGCTTTTATCTGTCAATCGGACAAGATTACTAGTCCATACTGAAATGCAGCCCCAAAGGGCAAAAGGAGCAATAAGAAAAAAGTTGCTTTTGCCTTTTTTCATTCTTAGCCTCCCACAGCTTGATGGTACGATTTTGTAGTATCCATAAGGTGTCCACCGGAATCATACGAATACAAAATATCATGATAGCAATGGGTATAGTAGCTATTATCATATGCGAAATGGACTTCATACAGCGATTGATTTATAACAACTTTCGATGGAGAAGTAGCTAGAACCACACTAACCAAAAAGGATCCAACCGTAACAGCAGTGCTTCCCGGCAAGTGCAACCCAGTAATTAAAAGGCTTGCTGCAGTTTCAACTCCACCAATCTCAATTTGCGCAATCGCCGTATTGTCAATTGTATAGCTGAGATTTGATACAAATATATGCTTATACTGTGATCCTGTAACATCACTTCCAACAGTGGCTCCCCTTGTTTGAGGCATAGATTTTGAAGTTGCTAATTTCAAAAAGACATCATAGCTTTGATTGGTCAATTTGCTTTTTTTCGTTTTTTGGGCTTTCGTATAGACAAGTTCACCTGTACCATCTTCTTTAACGCTCCGGTTCAAGGTAACATTTTGTCCATCAATATCAGTAAAGCGAGTTACTTCAATGATCGTATTTTTATCTATTTTGTAGGACACTTGCACAGTTCTTGCAACAGTAGCCACCAAATTTTCACGGTCGCTTTTAGAAATAATTTTTGTTTTACTGATTGCACTGTCTGCAAAAGCCGTTGTCATTGGCAAATTTTGTAAAGCGGCTACTGTTATGCCTAAACATAAAGTTTTCAAGAATTCTCTTCGAGATACATCTTTCATATTCTATCACCTCACATCGTTTTTGATATAATGTCTATCATATGAGTTTAGTTGCGATCAAGCGATTCAGGGACATCCGGCTGATACGCTGTAAAGCAGCAGGTGCTATTCACACTTAAGACTGCAATCGCCATTGCAAAAGCACATGTAATTTTACTCAGGAAAAAAATCAGTTTTTGTGAATTCTGTTTCATATTGTCCTCCACATTACATAGAATACGTTACATCGACTTCATTGTTTGTTCCGCGAGGAGTTCCCTTCAGCCAGCAAGTATGAGAAGCAATACCATTATAAGCGTTACTGGTAAAGGTGAGTTTTGCCGAACTGGAGTTATACGTCAAACTTGCATCACTATATGTGGAACCCAAAGTTGTAATCGAATAGTCCCATGCATTTGTGACTTTGTTATTCGTCACTGTCATATAAAAATATGCATGAATCACCACTCCCTTATACGAAACCTTCCAAGAATTCGACGATTTCGCTACACGAGAAATTGAATTGTCCACTGACTCGATAGTAATAGTTGCTGGATCACCATTACTGTCAACTACCGCAATTGCGAGCTTCTCGTTTGCCTTCAGTTGATCGAGATTGCTAAAAGTAACAACATTGTTCTTAACGGTAGCTTTCGGTGAATTCGATTCAGCGAAGGCAGACTGAACGCCAAACGACATTACAACCGCAATAAAAAGCAGACTCGCCGTAAGTTTTTTGATGAATTTTCTTGTACTCATGATCACATTTTCCTTTCCTTATTTTGATTTGATTGCTTTTACGACTAAATAAATGACCAGTATGCCGATGCAGAGCGAAATAATTGTCAATGCCTCTGCCGTTGCATTAAGGCAAGCACCAATAAAATAAACCAATACCAAAAATGCAACAAAAGCGATAAGAAGCAGCACCCATTTGTTTTTTTTCATGTTATCACCTCCCTATCTACAAAAGTTGGCATTAAATTTTTGTTGAACCAAAGGAATTGTTGAGAATACAATCAATACCCATTTGGAGAGATAGTAGCAAACTACATGACGTGTATACGGAAGCACATTAAAAATGGCAAGCAGGAAATCTATTGACGAAAGAACAGATGCGACCATCTTGTAACTTGACCGCTTCTTTTCACTTAAAGGCTTATTCTTTGCTTCGATAGGTGAGAGAAAGATAGAGATGCCCAAAAGAGCTACTGTTGTCAGGATACGGAAAAGGTGATTTGCTGCGATTGCCTTACTTAGCAAAATGCAGATAAGTGCCAGTCCGGAGAATGCCAAATAGCATCTGGTGTGCGATGTTGCATGGTATCCGCCAATGTAGATTCGCTGTGGGATAAACCCAATCAAAAATGAAAGTGCGTACCGCACATCACCACACACAACAGCGATTAAAACAACAAGCAGAACGCTCACAACAGATGATATGAGCAACTCGTACCCATAGACATACGCATCCGCCTTTGCTTCATCTATCACTTTTTGCTCGCAGAAAAGACGGACTGATTTTTGAGACAGCGTGCGTTCCCACATTGCAGTTGCGCCACCTTATCTTCTGATTTTTGCTTCACTGTATCATAAATTTCAGCAAAATCAAGAGGTTTGGCAAAACTGGTCGTTCTGGTGACAAAAGTGGTAGGTCAGGCTACTTGTAAGGAGCCTTTGCACAGTCTATAATAGTAGCAGGACATTATTTTGTGGAGGTTGTCGAAATGCTGAAGTACCACGTTGCAGTCTGCGATGATGAGAAATCAGACCTTGATGGCATTGTTCAAAGCGTCCAGCAGTACGATGTGCAAGGCTGCTTTGACATTGAAACTTACATGGATGGAAACGAACTTCTGAGCGAATTGCAAATGCAGAAGAAATCCTTTGATCTGCTTCTTCTCGATATCGAGATGCCATCCAACGGTTTTCAGCTGGCGCAGTCTTTGATTCAGATGGAGAAGCATCCTTTGGTGGTATTTGTCACGAAGCGGCATGAGTACGCTGTGCAGGGATATGGCATTGCATTCCGCTACCTTGTCAAACCTTTGGATCAGACGCTGTTCGCTGCGGCAATGGATGCCGTCCTTCAGGAACTGAACTCCAAACATTTCACGATCGAATACGATGGTGTTACCATGTCCTTGGAAACATCGGACATTTACTTTCTGGAAAGCCACGAACATAAAGTTCTGATTCACTGCAAGGAGCAAGACCTTACATTGCGAATGAGCATTCCTGAAGCCTTGGAGCAGCTTCCCAAACGGTGCTTTGTGTCACCACACAAAAGTTATCTCGTCAACATGGAACACATTGTTTACGCTACGGGAACCGCTGTTTTTCTTTCCAGCGGACATCAGCTGCCGATCAGCAGGAGGAAGCGTCAGGAGTTCAATCAGATCTTCAACGCTTATTTGGGAAGATGATGCTTTATTATTTCGTTGAGTTTGCAGGGAGCTTTGCCAACATTGCCCTGTTGCTGCTTTTTATCGGTCGGCTGTTTCCCAAAAAGGAGCCCGTCTCAAGGTGGTTCTATGCCTATGTTGCACTCTTGATTGCTGGGCAGTGTGCTTTGAGTTTATTCCCGGATTGGGTGACGCAGCGCACGATCTATCTTTTAGTTGGCGGATTTTTCCTTGCATTGCTGTTCTATGAGGTTCGACCGTGGCAGGCGGTTTTTGCAAGCGGAGCTTTCTTCACACTGATTGCTTTGGTGGAAGTGCTTGCAATGCTTCTGATTGGGCTGCGTATCCCGGATACCGACATTCTAATGCAGGCTGGGGCAGCACGGTTGGTCTATGTTGTTTTTTCAAACCTGATTCAAATTCCACTCGTAGTCCTGATCTCACATTTTTTCAGCCGAAAAGGAAATGCTCTGCGTATCCTATGGCTGCTGCCGATCATTGCGATTCAAATCGCAAGTATTGCTGTCTGTTATGTGGCACAGTATCATACTGCGGATGAGTATTTCCCGGATTATATGGTCGGTCTTATGGCGGTGCTTCTCCTTATAAACATCCTGATCGTGTTCTATGTGGAAGCTCTCCGGGAAAATGAACTGGAAAAATTCAAAGTTAAGTTCAACGAACAGCAGTACAATCTTCAAATGGAATACTACCAGCAGCTCAAAGAACGCCAGGAAGAAGTCCGTTCTCTGCGGCATGATGTGAAGAAATACATCCTGGCGATGCAGGCAGTTGCAGAACACGGTGATACCGAAGAACTTCACAAGATTGCGCAGGCTGCCACGGATGTTTTCGAGCGTTCCACAAATATTTCTGCGGTCGGAAATCCTGTTGTTGATGCTCTTTTGAATTATTACTTACGAATTGCGGAAAGGAATAACATCAACGTCAAACTGGATGTGACGATTCCTGAAGTCCTGACGATCTCATCGTTGTCTTTGAGCATCATTATCGGAAACACATTTGACAATGCCATCGAAGCCTGTTGCGACCTGCCAGCGGAACAGAGAATCATTCATCTACAGCTGCGCAAGCAGTATCGAAGCCTCTTCTATCGGCTGGAAAACCCATACAGTGATACTTCTCGCGGAATCCGCATCGGAGAGTATCACGGTTACGGACTAAAAAATATAAATCGTATCGTTCAGGAGAACCATGGTGACTTCTATACGAAAAAGAAAGACGGTGTGTTTACCGTCCAAGTCCGCCTGAACTGCGAAAATTAAAACATTCTCCTAAAACATTGCTTTGCTTTTGCTTGTACTTTGTGTGTTTCAT
Organism: Faecalibacterium sp. 3; assembly: GCF_048323735.1. Taxonomy (NCBI): domain Bacteria; kingdom Bacillati; phylum Bacillota; class Clostridia; order Eubacteriales; family Oscillospiraceae; genus Faecalibacterium; species Faecalibacterium sp. 3. Next base: position 63,142 of record NZ_JBLWFN010000001.1, on the reverse strand, counting down.
TCATCTGATGTATTCATTATCCTGAAGTGTTGACACACATCAATACTTATGTTATCATTCCCAACAAATCCACAGCGATTTCTGTAAAGAAACGATTCTGTGCGGTTTTATTTCCTGCGAAGATTTACCGCCCCGCAACACACCCGATCATTTTGCCGTCTGTTTCACCCGACAAAATCCTTCGCCTGTACTGCGTGGGCGGTATTTTCTTTTTGGGGAAGCCGTACCTTGAGAATTTCATGAGCCGTCCGAGCGTGATACCGGCTTTTCGGCCAACGCCGCTGCAAAACAGGGGCAGGAACTTCGTTCGGAGCAAACGGCGATCAACATACACGAGCAGCGGAACTCTCTACTTATTTTTGCGTCTTAACAATTCGGAAACAACTTTCGGAAATGCGTTTTGAGCGCAGCGGTGGAGAGCAAGAACCGTCCCGTGGCCACAAATTTTCAATTCTTGAAAATGTTGTGCTCCACCGGGACTTCACATCTGCAACTCTTGCGAGTTTTGATGTGATCTTGTTGGGGCGTACCTGCCCCAAACCCTGCTCATATTCGCACCTTGCGGTGCGAAAGAACGGCGTGTCGTGCTTACATAGCTCCACCGAGGAGCTAGCGAAACGACAGGAGGTTCAATGAACAAAACGAATGTCAAAACGAAACCCAGCACGACCCACCGCCACGACACGCCGAACAACAAAACGCACATCATCAAGTTCCGTGTGACGGAAACTGAAAAGATGGAACTCCAATGCACAGCAAAACTCCTTCATCTCTCCCTGTCCACCCTCATCCGCCGTGCGCTGCACAATGCGAAGATCGAGCGCACCGTTGTCGTTGCCGGCGGCGGAGAAGAAACCCTGACTGCCGTTTCCACTCTGCTTGCCCAGTGCAGCAGGGTGGGCGGCAACCTGAACCAACTCGCACGACACTTCAACTCCGGCGGAGCAGACACCGAACAGCTCCGGGCGAAACTTCTGGACGAACTTGCAGACCTGACTGCCTTCCGGCTCAACGCCGAGAAAGTTCTGGGTAAACTGTATGGCAACGCTGAAGCATATCTCCTCTAAAAATTCGGACTACTCTGCCGCTGAGACCTATCTGGTTTACCAGCACGATGAATTTTCCGGCAAGAAAATTCTGGATGAACAGAGCAGACCCAAGCTGCGGGAATCGTACATTCTGGACACCCTTGAATGCGGCGAAGCCTCGTTTGCAATGGCCTGCCTGCTGGCAAACCGGAAGTACGACAAGAACAACCACCCGGATGACATCAAGAGTCACCAGTATATCATCAGCTTCGACCCGCGGGATGCAGCCGAAAATGGGCTGACGATGGAAAAGGCACAGGCCCTCGGCCTGAACTTCTGCAAAGAGAACTTTCCCGGTCATCCTGCTATCGTCTGCACCCACCCGGACGGACACAACCATTCGGGAAATATCCATGTCCACATCGTGATCGGCAGCGTCCGGACACGAGAAGTGGAGCGCAAGCCCTATATGCAAAAGCCCCGTGACTGGCGTGAGGGCATGAAGCATTCCAGCACAGCCCAGACCATGCGGCACCTGCGTGTCGCAGTCATGGAAATGTGTCAGGATGCCAAGCTGTACCAGATCGACCTGCTCAGCTCGAAAAAGCGTGTGAGCGAGCGTGAATACTGGATGAAACGGCGCAGTCAAATGAAACTCGACCGTGAAAACGCTGCCCTGCTTGCCGCCGGACAGCAGCCTACACAAACGGAGTTTGAAACCGCAAAGGAGACTTTGCGGAAACAGATCTCGGATGTGCTGGACAATGCAGCGAGCTTTGAAGATTTCTCGGACAGGCTCTTGCAGCAGTACGGCATCACGGTCAAGAAAAGCCGTGGGCGGCTCAGCTACCTGCCAGCCGGAAGAAAGAAGTTTATCCGGGCGCACAGCCTCGGTGACAAGTTTGAGAAAGAACTCGTGCTTGCCACCTTGAAAGAAAATGCCAAGAGCCAGCCCATTATCCTCCACAGCAATCTTGAGGAAAAACCCGACCGAATCAAGAAGCTGGTGGACATTCAGGCAAAACTGAAGCAGGGCAAGGGCATCGGCTATGAGCGTTGGGCGAAGAAGCACAACCTCAAAGCCATGGCGCAGACCTTGATTCTTTTGCAGGAGAAAGGTCTGCTCAACGAGGACGCACTCGACCAGAGAATTGCAGAGCTTGACACCAAGTTCCATGAATCGCTGGCCGTAGTGAAAGACCTCGAAACCCGCATGGCAAACAACCAAACACTGCGCCGTTATGCTGCTTCCTACAAGCAGTACCGACCGCTCGCGCAGAAACGGAACGCTGCCAAATCCCCCGCAACCTTTGAAGAACAGCATCGTGCAGAGCTGACAGCATACCGGACAGCAGCAGCCTATCTCAAGGCAAACAACATCACTAAACTGCCAAGTCCGAACAAGCTGGAAGCGGAATACTGCGCTCTTGCTTCCGAAAAGGCCCAGTTCTATGAGCAGTACAAGGAAGCCAAGATCGAACTGCTCAAGCTGAAAGATGCAAAACAGAATGTTGCCCTGTTCTTCCGGGAGGACGAACGGACGCAACATCACGAGAGATAAGGAGTTGTGCGTATGATCAATCTGAAAATCGACCCGGAGTTCCAGAATCAGATCCCGCCGCTGACGGACGATGAGTACAAGCAGCTTGAAGAAAACATCCTCAAGGAAGGCAAGCTGCTCTCTCCTTTGATCGTCTGGAACAACACCCTCGTTGACGGCCACAATCGTTATGCAATTCTCCAGAAGCACCCGGAGATTTGCTTTTCCACCATGCCGCTCCGATTTGAAAGCAGAGAAGAAGTCCTCGCATGGATCTGCAAGAATCAGTTGGGGCGGCGCAACCTCACCCCGGAGCAGAAGCTGTTCCTCATCGGGAAGCAATATGAAGCGGAAAAATCCTCTCATGGCGAAGCCCGCAAAGAATCGCATGATGAAAATGGCCGATTTCACCGGAGTTCTCAAACTGATAACTCCGGTGAAGCCATGAAAACCTGCGAACGAATCGCAGAGGAAAATGGTGTAAGCAAGGCAACTGTACTTCGCGCATCGAAGTACATGAAAGGTGTTGAAATTGCTGAATCCCTGATTCCCGGTATGCGGGAGAAGATTCTGAACAAACAGGTAAAAGTCAGCAAGGCTGATATGCACCGCCTTGCACGAGCCAACTATGATGCCCGCGCACAGACCTTGCAGGAAATCCTGCACCCGGAACTGAAAGTTGAACCGAAACCGGATGCCGATGGCATCATCCGGGAACCGGGAAAGGCACCTGTATTGCCGTTTCAGAAAATCGAATCGGTTTACGACAGCGATGCTTACCCGGAAGAAGTGCGGCATGATTATGTCGCACTGGAACACGTTACAACACGTTTCCGCACAGAGTTTGACTATCTTCTGAGAACTATGCCAGACACAGCACAGCGAGAAGTCATTCTCGAAATCATCCACAAGCACAAGGAGTACCTTGCTTCGCTGGAATCTGCGCTCGCAGAGGATGAGCAGACAGCATAACAACAGGCACATTGTATGCTGTCAACAGAAATCCAAAGGAGTGTGCGTTTGAACAAAAAGAAAAAGTCCACAAATATTTCCCCTTACCCCGATGAAGCCATCGAACGACTGGCACGGGCATTCTATCCGGCGATCCTTGCCTGCTGGAACAGCGAGGAAGGTCAACGGGAATTTGCTGCATGGCAGGCGGAACAGGCTCATATCGCAACCAAAGAAAAACAGGAAGTTCCCGTCGGGGAACTCCCTGCCTTACTTATCGTGTGTGGATTTTTGCAGGGTGCGTCCGGCAGGGCGCACCCTGTTTTTGCGTTCAGTCCTCTAATCCGTGACTTCCAGCCGCATTTCTCAGATACTCCTCTGGCTCACCGTTCAAAATTAGCTCTGCATACGCCAGCGGGTCATTGTAGATGAGGTAGTCCAGTTCAGACCTCTGCGCCATGGTAACATCCAGTGCATCCTCGACACCGGTGCAGTTGATGGAAATTTTGCGCCCATCCCGGAGCAGCAGCTCCACACAGCCGGTGCCCATGTTAAACTGACAGGCTCTTGCATCGTACTTCATAATCTTGCGTCCCTTCTGCCTTACGGCACTCTTACTGTTGTGACCTTCGTGATACGGTCTTTCTTCTGATAAGGTTTTGGACACACAGCCGTAAGGGAAGAGCCATTGTTCTCGTTTCCGAAGAAAACAAAAAATCCGAGCCCTTCTCCTATCGAGAAAAGGTTCGGATTTTCATGGTTTGGTGCGGATAAGAGGACTTGAACCTCCACCGAGTTGCCCCGATTAGAACCTGAATCTAACGCGTCTGCCAATTCCGCCATATCCGCATATTCTGTTGTGTTCGTGAGCTGTGCTGCTCGGAACGATAGTTATTATACCAGATATACGAAGAATGTCAAGCATTATTTTCAGATTTTCTCGACAAATTTTTGCGGCAAAATTGATGCACTCTGAATAGCCGCTGCAGGGCGAAATTTTCGCCAAAGTGTGATACAATAAACAAGACGCGCTGCGGGTGCTCCTGTATGCGCAGACTAAGAAGCTGCTTTTGCACACCGCAGCACACCGCTGCGCGGCCCGCTTGCTGCCATACCGGCAGTGGCGCGGTGTCGGCCCGGTGCGCCCCGGCGCGGGAAAGCGGCTGCCGAGAAAATGAGGGAAAACAGAATGTTCAATGTTATCATTTTCCTGCTGGGGGCAGGCATCATGTTCTTTATGGCGCTGCGCAGTGTGCTGGCACGGCGCAGGCTGTGCACGCAGGGGCAGAAGGTCACGGCCACGGTGGAGGGCACCGTGCAGAGCCGGGATGGTGGTGCCTATGTGCTGGCCTTTACCACCGCAGGCGGCAGCCATCGGCTGCACTACCCGAAGCCTGCGCGGGGCAAGAGCTTTGCGGTGGGGGATACCGTCACCTTATACTATGACCCCGACGCCCCGGAGAAGATGTACGTGGAAGGCGACCGGGCCACGTTGGGAGCCGAGGTGCTGTATGCCGTGCTGGGTGTGGTCCTGCTGGTGCTGACCGTGGGCATTGCCCGCTGAAAGGGGGAAAAGAGGATGAAACTGGAACATTTTGGCATGGCTGAGCCGGGCGACTGCCGACTGGTATTCACAGCAGGTGCCGAGGAACTGGCGGCAGCCATTGCACAGGTGCAGGCAGGGCCGGACGCGCCGCAGGAAGAGGACGGTCTGCTGACTGAGGCGGTGAACCGCACCATTCTGGGCGGCTTTTCGGCGCTGTATGAGCAGCTGGTGCGGGAGTACCATGTGGTGCCGGTGACCGACCCGGATTTTGAATTGCTGGCGGTGAACCGGGCTGAGGGCTTCCGGGCGGGGGCGCAGTTCTACGCGCTGCCGCCGCTGGAAGTGGGGCAGTACACCGGTTTCGTGCAGGCCGTGGAGCCGCACCCCATCCGGCAGCTGACCATTGAACTGGAAATCAACCGTCACCACGGCGACGAGGAGCGTGCAGCCGATGCTGCGGGCAAGGCTGCGCTGCGCCGGCAGGTGGCCCGGGACATCTGGGCTCAGCGCTGCGCACAGGCGGTGCAGCGTGCCCGCAGGGAGCTGGTGTGGCAGCTGGGCGATGCGGTAACGGGCACACTGCCCAAACAGCTGGTGGGCGGTAATTACTTTGCCGAGCAGCGGCAGTTCAACCTGAGCCTGCAGGCCAACGGCATCAACTTTGACCAGTTCCTCAAGGTGCGCGGTCAGACCGTGGAGGAGTTCCGCGTCTGGCTCCACACGCAGGCAGAGCGCAAGCTGCGCAGCTGGCTGGGCCTGTTGCTGGTGGCGGAAAAAGAGGGCCTTGCCCCCTCGGACGCCGAGGTGGAAGCAGCCGCTGCCCACTGGGACGCGAAGCTGGACGGCGAGCGTACCTTCCCGGCCAACGATGCACGCAAGGTGCGCCAGCGTCTGGCCCGGGAGAGGGCAGAGCAGTTCATCGTGGAGCATTCCACCCTCACTCCGCCGCCCACTGAACCCATCGTGCAAAAAGTTGAAAGCAAATAATAACAAAAAGGAGAGATGCAACGCATCTCTCCTTTTTGCTATTATTATCAGAGGCTCTCAGGTCTCCACGCCCTCGAACTGGCTGTTGTAGAGCTTGGCGTAGAAGCCGTCTGCCGCCAGCAGCTGGTCGTGATCGCCCTGCTCCACGATGCGGCCGTCCTTCATCACAAGGATGAGGTCTGCCTCCCGGATGGTGGAAAGGCGGTGGGCCACGATGAAGCTGGTGCGGCCCTGCATCATGCGGGCAAAGGCTTTCTGGATGCGCACCTCGGTGCGGGTATCGATGGAGGAGGTGGCCTCGTCCAAAATCAGCATCGGCGGCAGGCAGAGCATCACGCGGGCGATGCACAGCAGCTGCTTCTGGCCCTGACTGATATTGCCGCCGTCCTCGGCGATGACGGTGTCGTAACCCTCGGGCAGGCGGCGGATGAAGCTGTCGGCGTGGGCGGCTTTGGCTGCCGCCACCACTTCTTCCAGCGTGGCGTCCGGCTTGCCGTAGGCGATGTTCTCCCGCACGGTACCGGCCCGCAGCCAGGTGTCCTGCAGCACCATGCCGTAGCTGCCGCGCAGGGAAGCGCGGGTCACATCCCGAATGTCAGTGCCGGATACTTTGATGCTGCCGCCGTTCACGTCATAGAACCGCATGAGCAGGTTGATGAGGGTGGTCTTGCCGCAGCCCGTAGGGCCCACGATGGCGATGCGCTGACCGGGCTTCACGTCGAGGCTCAGCCCCTCGATCAGCGGGCGGTCGGGCAGGTAGCGGAAGGAGACGCTTTCCAGCTGCACATGACCGTCCGGCTGCAGTACGGGGGCGTTCGCGGCTTCCGGCACCTGATCGTCGGCGTCCAGCAGGTCGAACACGCGGGCCGCACAGGCCAGAGCGTTCTGCAGCTCCGTTACCACGCCGGAGATCTCGTTGAAGGGCTTGGTGTACTGGTTGGCGTAGCTCAAAAACACGCTCAGCTGGCCGATGGTGATGCCGCCCCGCACTGCGTACACGGCACCCACAAGGCCCACGCCTGCGTACACGATGTTGTTCACAAAGCGGGTGGCGGGGTTGGTCAGACTGGAAAAGAAGATGGCCTTCAGGCTCACATCCTGCAGACGGCTGTTCACCTCATCAAAGGCGGCAAGGCTCTCGGTCTCGTGGCCGAAGGCCTGCACCACCTTCTGGCCCTCGATCATCTCGTTGACCAGCGCGGTCTGCTCGCCGCGTACGGTGCTCTGGCTCTGGAAGTAACCATAGCTGCGCTTGGCAAGGAAGCTTGCCACCACAAGGCTGAGCGGGGTGATGCACACCACCACCAGCGTGATGGGCACGTTCTCGCTGAGCATGAAGAGCAATGTGCCCAGAATGGTCAAAATGCCGCTGAACAGCTGGGTGAAGCCCACCAGCAGGCCGTCCGCAAAGGTGTCCACATCTGCCACCATGCGGCTCACGATGTCGCCGGAGGGGTGGCTGTCCAGATAGGACAGCGGCAGGGTCTGGATCTTGCGCAGGGCTTCGTTGCGCAGGTCGCGGCTGACAAGAAAGGTGATGCGGTTGTTGCACACGCTCAGCAGCCACTGGGCCAGCGCAGCCGCTGCGGCTACCACCAGCACTTCAATCATAATGCGCATCACACCGCCAAAATCCACGGTGCCTTTGCCCAGCATCAGATCGATGGCGCTGCCGCACAGGATGGGAATATACAGCTGTGCGCCCACGCTCACGGCAGCCACCACAAGGCTGCACACTACAAACAGGGAATAAGGTCTGATCTTGCCCAGAACACGGGTCAGGGTGGCCTTGCGCTGCTGCGGGGTCAGCCTGTTTTTTGCTTTTGCACTCATTTCTGCGCATCCCCTTTCTTGAACTGGCTCTCGTAGATCTCCTCGTAGACGGGGCAGGTCTGGCGCAGCTGGTCGTGGGTGCCGATGCCCACCAGATGGCCGTCGTCCAGCACCAGAATCTGATCCGCGTGCTGCAGGCTGGCGGCACGCTGGCTCACGATGAACACGGTCAGGCTGCCGGGCAGAGCCGCCAGTGCCTTGCGCAGGGCGGCGTCGGTGGCGTAGTCCAGTGCGCTGGAGCTGTCGTCCAGAATGAGGATGTCCGGCCTGCCCACAAGGGCGCGGGCAATGGTCAGGCGCTGCTTCTGGCCGCCGGACAGGTTGCGGCCGCCCTGCTCCACAGGCTCGTCCAGCCCAAGGGGCTTCGCCCGGACAAATTCTGCCGCCTGTGCGGTCTCAAGAGCCTGCCACAGCTCTTCATCCGAGGCATTTTTGCGGCCCCACAGCAGGTTGGAGCGGATGGTGCCGCCGAACAGCTGGGCCTTCTGCATCACCACGGCCACCTTGCCGCGCAGTGCTTCGCGGGGGTAGCTGCGGACGTCGCGGCCCATGATCTCCACCCTGCCCTCGGTGGCATCGTAGAAGCGGGGGATAAGGTTTACCAGACTGGATTTGCCGCTGCCGGTGCCGCCGATGACGCCGATGGTCTGGCCCTGCTTTGCGGTAAAGCTGATGTCGGAAAGGCTGGGTGCGCCTGCGCCCGCGTAGGTCAGGCTTACGTGGTCAAAGCGAACGGCATCGCCGGTTTTTGCGGCAGGCACCTCGCCCAGAAGCTTTTCCGGGAAGGCCATGCCGGGCTGCGTGTCCAGTACAGCCTGCACGCGGCCTGCGCAGGCAAGGCCCTTGCTCACCTGCACGATGAGGTTGGCCAGCTTGACCAGCTCCACCAGGATCTGGTTCATATAGTTTACCAGAGCAATGACGTCGCCGGAGGCCATGCCGCCCACATTGATCTCAATGCTGCCCACGTACAGCAGCACCACGATGGCAATGTTGATGAGCACATAGGTCAGCGGGTTCATCAGGGCAGAAATGTGGCCCACATGCAGCTGCATCCGGGTCAGCAGGTCGTTGGCGTTCTCAAAGCGCTCCACCTCGCTGGCTTCCTTATCAAAGGCGCGCACGACACGCACACCGGTCAGGTTCTCGCGGGTCAGGCCCAGCACGCGGTCCAGACGGTTCTGCACCGTTTTATACAGGGGCCGCGTGGCTGCCATGATGCTGAACACCACCACGCTCAGCAGCGGGATGGTGACAACAAAGATCAGCGCGGCCCGGGCGTTGACCGTAAAGGCCATGACCATGGCACCGATGACCACGAACGGGCTGCGCAGGAACAGGCGCAAAAACAGGTTCAGGCCGTTCTGCACCTGATTCATGTCGCTGGTCATGCGGGTGATGAGGGTACTGGTGCCCAGCGTGTCCATCTCGGTAAAGCTCAGGGTCTGGATATGCGCAAACAGGGCATGGCGCAGGGCTGTGGAATAGCCCACCGCCGCCTTTGCGGAAAAATACTGCGCCGTCAGGCTGCAGACAAGGCCGATGAAAGCCAGCAACAGCAAAAGTCCGCACCGCACAAGGATATAGTGAAAATCGTGGGCGGCAATGCCGACGTTCACGATGTCCGCCATCACCAGCGGCACGAACAGGTCGAACGTAGCTTCCAGCATCTTGAAAAGGGGAGCAAGCGCAGCCACGCGCCTGTAGCCCTTCAGGTAGCTCAGCATCTTGTTCAAGGCGGTTCTCCTTCTTTCTGTACATTATTAAATAAAACCATCTTATTATAGCGCAGAAAAAGGCAAAATGCCATAGGAAAATAACCCTCTTAGTCTCGCGTTCGGCCGCCAAGGGGGAGTTTTCTGGTGCTTGACCGTCAGATGCATAAAAGCTCGCCCTTCGGGAGAGCTGGCAAACCCGTAGGGTTTGACTGAGAGGGTTTCAACTGTTGATTGAGAAATTGCGCAAAACCTGTTATACTGAAATAGATTACAGAAACTGGAAGAATGGTGAGCAGATGGCAAGAAGAGCAGATGGCGGCATCCGGCTGCGCCCGGTGGGCACCCACAAGCGTCGGCAGACCGCCCCGACCTACAGCCCGGCGGGGACCGGCTGCCCGGCCTTTGAGCAGGCAGTGGAAAATCTTTACAAGGGCCAGAACGAGGAAGCGTTCTGGACGCTGATGGGCGCACTGAACTATGCGCTGGAAATGGAGACCCATGTTCTGGTGCCGCTGCAGACGGCTCTGACCGTGCACAACATGCCCGCTCCATGGACGGAGCACCCGGTCCCGGCCGAAAAGGCAAAGGGCCTGCAGCTGTGGACCCTGCGCAATGACAAGGGCCGCACATGGCTGCCGCTGTTCACCTCCGGCGCTGCGGCCTGCGGCGACCGCAGCACCGCCGCCCGGCCTATGGCGGACTACACGCTGCAGGATGCTATGGAGCTGGCCCTCAGCACCCCGGGCATCGATGGCGTGGTGCTGGACCCGTGGAGCCACTCGGCTACGCTGGATGGGGCACTGCTCAACGGTCTGCTGCACGCGGGTCACACCCCCGAGGAACCCGGAGACGAGGAGGCGGACGCCGGAAAGGAAGCCGCCCGCAAGGGCTGCTGGGAACAGGCGGTGGAATGCTTTGAAAAAGCCGCCGAGCTTGGCAGCGCCATGGGACTTTCCCGGCTGGCAGACTGCATCTATAAGGGCCGCGGCACCCGGCCCGGCCGCACACAGGCCCGCCGCATGTGGAAGGAAGCCGCAGAGAGTGGCGAGGTGCTCTCCATGATCGCTTTGGGCGATGACTGCGCCGCCCGGGGTGAGACGGGCAGAGCGCTGATCTGGTACCGGAAAGCGCGGGAAGCCGCTGCCCACATGCCGGATATCGAGTACACCCCGCAGGTGTGCCTGCGCATGGCCCAGACCGAGACCCGCTACACCAGCCGCAAAAAGGCGCTGGCGCTTGCGGCAGAAGCAAGGCAGGGTTTTGCCCTTCTGGACCGGGAACAGGAGCCGGACGCGGCCCAGTGGCTGGCCGAGGCGGAACAGCTCATCCGGGAGCTGACCGCTGAGCCGCCTGCACAGCCTGCAGCCTATGACATGGATTCTTTACAATTGGACTAAAAAAGCGTCATACAGATACGCTACAATAATCAGAAAATGATAAAAATTCTGTGCAGAAACGGCACCGGAGAGGAAACAGACGATATGAGCAAAGTGATCGGCATTGATCTGGGTACGACCAATTCCTGTGTGGCAGTGGTGGAGGGCGGCAAGCCCGTGGTCATCACCAATGCGGAGGGCGAGCGCACCACCCCCAGCGTTGTGGCCTTTACCAAAGATGGGGAGCGTCTGGTGGGCGGCGCAGCCAAGCGCCAGATCGCCACGAACTCCGGGCGCACCATTTCCAGCATCAAGCGCCACATGGGCTCCGATTACCGGGTGCATATCGACGGCAAGGACCTGACCCCGCAGGAGATCAGCGCCATGATCTTAGCCAAGATCCGCCGCGATGCTGAGAGCTATCTGGGTGAGCCGGTGACCGAGGCGGTCATCACGGTGCCCGCCTACTTTGACGACAGCCAGCGCAAGGCCACGCAGGACGCGGGCCGCATCGCGGGCCTGAACGTGCTGCGCATCATCAACGAGCCTACTGCCGCTGCTGTGGCCTACGGTCTGGATAACGAAGCGGCGCAGAAGATCCTTGTCTATGATCTGGGCGGCGGCACCTTTGATGTGTCCATCATCGAGATCGAGGACGGGACTTTTACGGTGCTTGCCACCGGCGGCGACACCCATCTGGGCGGCGACGACTTCGACCAGCGCATCGTGGAGTATGCCGTGGCAGAGTTCAAGAAGTCTGACCGCATCGACCTCAGCCGCGACCCCGCTGCCATGGGCCGCCTGAAGGAAGAGGCTGAAAAGGCCAAGAAGGAGCTTTCCGCCGCGCCGTCCGCACAGCTGAACCTGCCGTTCATTGCGGTGGGCAAGGACGGTCCGCACCATCTGGACCTTTCGCTGTCCCGCCCGCAGTTTGAGATGATGACCGGCGACCTGCTGGCCCGCACAGTGGCTCCCGTGCAGAATGCCCTGCGGGACGCAGGCATTTCCGCCAGCCAGCTGGGTAAGGTGCTGCTGGTGGGCGGCAGCACCCGGATGCCTGCGGTGGAGCGTCAGGTGAAGGAGCTGCTGGGCTGCGAACCCAGTCACAACCTGAACCCCGACGAGTGCGTTGCCATGGGCGCTGCCGTGCAGGGCGGTCTGCTGCAGGGCGGCGGCAAGCTGGCCGGTGCCACCGGCGCAGCCGCGCAGGGCCTTGTGCTGATGGATGTGACCCCGCTGACCCTCTCCATTGAGACGCTGGGCGGCGTAGCAACCCCTCTGATTACCCGCAACAGCATGATTCCCACCCGCAAGAGCCAGATCTTCACCACCGCACGGCCCATGCAGACCAGCGTGGAGATCAACGTGCTGCAGGGCGAGCGCCATTTTGCCCGCGACAACAAGAGTCTGGGCAAATTCAAGCTCACCGGCATCCGGGCAAGCTTTTCTTCCAAGCCGCAGATCGAAGTTACCTTTGATATCGACGTGAACGGCGTGGTGAAGGTATCTGCCAAGGACCTTGGCACCGGCCGGGAGCAGAACATCACCATCACCGGCAGCACGAACCTTTCTGAGAACGAGATCCAGCGCGCCATGGCGGACGCTGCCGCCTACGAGGCCGAGGACAGCCGCCGCAAGGAGCGGCTGGACCTGCACAATCAGGCCGAGGTGCTGGCCTACAAGGTGGACGAGGCTCTTTCCAAATGCAAAAAGGAGCTGGACAAGGACGAGAAGAACCGCGTCAAAACGGATCTCGCCAACCTCCGCCGCTGCCTGCGCAAGGATAAGCCCGAAAAGATGAATGAAAACGAGGAAGCCGCCCTGCGTCAGGCCAAGACCCAGCTGGAAGAGAGTGCAAACCATCTGATGGTGCTTTATACCAGTGAGCAGGACGGCAGCGATAACGGAGAAAATAATCTGTAACTTTATCAGCAGGACGGCAGATAGTTTCCTAAGCAAATGATCCGCTGGGGTGGGACCCTGTTGCCGCAGGCAATAGGGCAGGCGATGGAATGGCCCGTTGCGTTTGCGTGGAAAGCTATCTGATGGCCTGCATTATAAGAATAACAAAAAACCTCCGCTGTGTTTTGCACGGCGGAGGTTTTTGCTATGTGGTGGAAAAATATTACAGCATCTTGGAAAGGAACGCTTTCAGTCTGGGATGCTTCGGGTTGGTGAACAGTTCCTGCGGCGGCTCGTCCTCCTGGATCTTGCCGTCGTCGATGAAGATGACGCGGTTGGACACCTCGCGGGCAAAGCCCATTTCATGGGTGACCACCAGCATGGTGATGCCGGTGTGGGCCAGCTCCTTCATCAGTTCCAGAACCTCGCCCACCATTTCGGGGTCGAGGGCGCTGGTGGGCTCGTCGAACAGGATCACGTCCGGGTCCATGGCAAGGGCACGGGCAATGGCAATGCGCTGCTGCTGGCCGCCGGAAAGGCTCTTGGGGTAGGCGTCGGCCTTGTCGGACAGGCCCACGCGGGCCAGCAGCTCATCGGCCTTGTCGGAAATGGCCTGCTTATCCTTGAGCTTGAGCAGGGTGGGGGCCAGCTCAAGGTTCTTCTTCACGGTCAGGTGGGGGAAGAGGTTGAAGTGCTGGAACACCATGCCCATCTTCTGGCGCACAGCGTCGATGTGGGCTTCATCCACCTCGGTGCCCTCAAATTTGATGCTGCCGGAGGAGGGGATCTCCAACCGGTTCAGGCAGCGCAGAAAGGTGGATTTGCCGCAGCCGGAGGGGCCGATCAGGCAGACCACGTCGCCGCGGTAGATATCGATGTCAATGCCCTTCAGCACGTCCAGAGTGGGGGTGGGCTGCTTTGCGCCCTGCTTTTTTTCGCCGCCGTAGGTCTTTGTCAGGCCGCGGACTTCCAGAATCTTATCGGTCACTTTGAGCAAGCCTCCTCTCAAACTTTGCCAGCAGACGGGTGAACAGCATGACCAGCACAAGGTAGATCAGTGCAACGCCCAGCAGCGGGAACATGGCCTCGTAGGTGCGGTTCATGATGCCCTGTGCGGCGTACAGCAGCTCCTTGCCGCCGATGACCGTGATCAGGGAGGTATCCTTCAACAGGACGATGAACTCGTTGCCCAGTGCGGGCAGCACCGCACGGATGGCCTGCGGGATGATGATGACCACCATGGTGGTCATGTAGTTCAGGCCAAGGCTGCGTCCGGCCTCCATCTGGCCGGGGTCAACGGCCATCAGGCCGCCGCGGATGATCTCCGAAACATAGGCACCCGAGTTGATGCCCAGTGCCAGCGCACCCACCATGGTAAAGTTGCGGCTGTTGGCAAAGATGACCATGCTCATGATGAGCAGCTGCACCATCATGGGCGTGCCGCGGATGATGGTGGTGTACACCTGACACACCGCATTGAAGAAGCCCAGCACCGGGTTTCTGCGGCCGGGACGCTGCTGGTCGTGTGCCACACGCACCAGTGCCACCACGCTGCCCAGCACGATGCCCAGTGCCAGCGCAATGGCAGTGACCAGCAGGGTGGTGCCCACGCCGTTGATGTACTGGAGCCAGCGGTCTTTCAGGATGAACGCCTGATAAAACTTGAAAAAGAATTCCTGCTCGAAGTTGAGCGTAGTGCCGCTGTTGAGCAGCTCTTTGAGCAGTTCGTACTGTGCAGCCATTCGCATCCTCACTTTCCTGTTCTGATTTTGTTAATCTTTTGTAACCACTTATTTCCAAAAAAGGGGAGGTGCCCCAGTTGGGGGGCTGCCTCCCCGTGGCTCAGATGTCAGCCGCCGGATTATTCAGCGGTGATGTACTTGTCCACGATGGCCTGCAGGGTGCCGTCAGCCTTCAGCTCTTCCAGAACGGAGTTGACAGCGTCCTCCAGCGGAGAGTTCTTTGCCATGCCGATGGCGTAGTCTTCCTCGGCGTAGCTGGTATCCAGGATCTTCAGGCCGGGGTTGGCAGCAATGAACTCCTGGGCGGGAGCGTTGTCGATGACAACGGCATCCACCTGACCGTTGTTCAGAGCCTGCACAGCGGTCAGACCGTCGTCGTAAGCCACAACACTGTCGTCGCCGAAGTCATCGGAGCAGTAGATGTAGCCAGTGGTGCCGCGCTGGGTGCCGATCTTCTTGCCTGCCAGATCATCCGGGGAAGCAATGTCGGAGCCCTCGGGAACGATGATGGACTGGATGCCGGTAGCGTAGCTGTCGGAGAAGTCCATCACAGCCTTGCGCTCGTCGGTAACGGTGACGCCGGCCATAACGATGTCGGCCTTACCCTGCTGCACGCTCAGCAGAGCGGCGTCAAAGTCCATATCATCGATCTGCAGCTCCAGACCCAGCTTATCAGCGATGGCCTGAGCAGTCTCGATGTCGATACCCTCAAAATCGCCTGCATCGGTGGTCATTTCGTACGGAGGGAAGGCTGCATTGGTGGCCATGGTCAGCTTGCCGGCCTCAACGGTGGTCAGCTCGCCAGCGGCAGCGCTGGTGGAAGCAGCTGCGGAAGAAGCAGAGCTTGCCACGGAGGAAGCCACGCTGGAAGCGGAACCGCCGCAGGCGGTCAGAGCCAGAGCAGCAACGGACAGACCGGCAGCAGCCAGAAAGCTGCGACGAGAGATCTTTTTCATATTCAAACACTCCTCAAATGTACTGTATAGTTTCCGGCCCACCGGAACGATGCGATTCATCGAACAACCGGTGAACGGATTTAGTATAGATTGTACAAATTGAAAAGTCAATACTTGTGCAAAAAATCTGACGATTTGAAACCGAATTGATAACAATTATGCATTGCGGAGAAAGAAAAACTGCATATATACAAAAACTCCTTCCGCCACGGCGGATGCCGTGCCACCTCCCTCGCTGCGGGAGCTGGCGCACGAAGTGCGACGGAAGGAGTCTGGACGAGGCCGTTTCCCGTTACAGATACCTTGCGATCTCTTCCCTGCTCCGCTTGGGCACGCAGTAATCCCGGTTTTCGTCCAGATAATACTTCACGCCGGTCTGTTCGGTCAGCGGCACGATGCCGGCCTTGTGGGCCGGGTAGCCAAAGGCCACCATGAACGCCAGCTTCTGCGGCTCTTCAATGCCCAGCAGTTGGGTGAGCGCGGGCTTGTTGATGGCACCCATGATGCAGCTGCCCACGCCCTTGGCCCATGCGGCAAGGGTCATGTTGGCAAGCGCGATGCCGGTATCGGTGGCAAGGTCGCCGGGGATGGAGGCGTCCTGCACCACTGCCACGTACAGAGTGGGCAGCTCGTCCGCCTTGGGCGTGCCCTGCTCCGGCGGCAGATAGGCGGCCCACTTGACCAGCGGCTGCACCTTGGCCACGTCCTCGGGCCTGTTCACCACCACCAGACGCACGGCCTGACGGTTGGCCCCGCAGGAGGAAAGCCGGAGGGCCTCGATGATATCCTCCACCACGTCCTGCGGCACCGCTTTCTGCTCAAAGCGGCGGTAGGTGCGGCGGGAAGCAAGAAGTTCCATGACAGACATAAAATTACCTCGTTTCGTTGAAAAACTCATAAAATCGTGGCATACTGACAGCAGTATAGCAGATGCGGCAGGGCTGTGCAACACTGCAGCGGAAAAACAGTGCGCCCGGGCAGAAAAATTTGCGGCGCACGACAGGCTTTGACCCCAGCTGACAAAGGGAACATGGTAAACTGTGAAAAACAAAGAAGGAGGAAGAAACCATGAAACTGGTGGTTGGACTTGTGCTTTTTTTGGTGGGGATCAATGTGGGCTTTGTGACGGCAGGCCTGATGCATGCGGCAAGAGGGGAACATGAGCAGACAGAAGATGAAAACGGGACATGCTGAGGATGAATAAAAATAACACAGATGCGCTTGAAAAGTTGTGGTGGATTAACTTGCTGTGAAAATCTTGACAATCGGAAAATGGTATGGTATCTTGCTGTTTGTTAAAGCGAACTAACCACGACATTCTTGGTTAGTCTGTTTCGCTATGGAAAAGTACAAATAGCAGGAAAATCAGGAGGATAAAACGATGTCTAAGATTTCTCGCCGCAATTTCATCAAGGGCGCAGGCGTGGCTGCTCTGGCTGTGGCTGCTGCCGGTATGCTGGCTGGCTGTGGTTCCAGCGCTCCGGAAATGGTGGATGTTACTGTGAAGTATACCAAATGGAGCGATATCTTTCAGAAGTATATCACGATCGGCAAGGAAGGTGAGTATGACGAGACCATCAGCGTTGTGAAGGGTCAGAAAACCATCAAGAAAGAGCAGCTGAAGAATCTGGGTTCTGTGTGCACGAACTCGGGCTGCAGCGCTGAGGAGGCACCGAAGGAAATTGAAATCGACTGGACGGGCAAGACTCCGGTCGCTCAGGTCATTCTGTCCCTCTAATAAAATAAGAAAAATCAAAATGCACAAAAGGGCGGTAGTCACAGGACTGCCGCCCTTTTTCTGCATCCGGCGGCCAAAGATGCCAAAAACCACTTGACAAACTATTACCGGGGGGGGGGTATTATATAGGAAAAGCAGGCTCCACAAAAAGTGATCGGGGCATGCAGAAAAGATTGTGAGGTTGATTCTTATGTCTAACATTTCTCGTCGTAAGTTCCTCAAGGGCGCAGGCGTGGCTGCTCTGGCTGTGGCGGCTGCCGGTGTTCTGGCTGGCTGCTCCGATCAGAGCACGCCCGATACGGGCAAAAAGCGTCCGATCACGCTGAAGTACATGGTGACCAAGGGCGCAAGCATCGTCAAGGAAGTGCCCTATTCGGTTCCTGCTCTGGCTGAGACCGTGTCTTTTAAGACTATTCAGGATAATGTGCCTGCCGATCTGAAAGACTATGAGTTCGAAAGCACTGAGGACAAGAAGATCCCCGCCGATGGCGTTGTCGTCATTAAGATGCACAAGAAGGCAGCTGCAAAGCCTATGAAGAAGGTTACGATTAAGTATACTACTGGCACCAGCGAGGTCATCAGCACAGACTTTAAGTTCTATGAGCTGGAGGTTGATGAGAATGCAACGGCCCTCACTCAGGAGCAGCTGGATAGTCTGCCTTCTGAGAACTGCGCTTATAGGATTCTGAAGGCTGACGAGAAGTTCTTTGGTTATTCTCAGGGCGTCATTAAGGACGGCGTTGCAACCGTTTACGTTGAGGCGAAGAACTGAATCGCTCATAAAGCAGTATGAAAAAGAGAGCTGCCGTAAAACAGCTCCCTGAATCGATCATGCACAAAACCCGGAACCTTTTCGGGGCCTGAATGGCTCAGAAGGGTTCCGGGTTTCTGCTTTTTTTTTGCAGGATGCCGATGCGTTTTTATTTTGTAGCAGATATGCTGTATCCGTAAACATCACACTTTGTTCCGATGCCGCTTTGGAATGGGCACGCTGAGCACCAGACTGATGCCGATGGCCAGCGCAACGGCTACCTTAAAGGTGCTGATGCCGTTGGAAAGGGCCAGCGCATTGTTGCCCTGTATAAAATAGTAGGCGGTGTAGTAGATGCCCGCGCCGGGCACCAGTGGGAAGATGCCGGACAGCAGGAACACTGTCACCGGCATTTTGAGGGTGATGGCGAACACCCGGGTGAGCAGGGTAAGGGGGATCACCGCCAGCAGGGAGGCTGCAGCACTGTCTGCCCCCAGCATTACGGCCAGCTCGTAGACGAACCAGCCCACGGCACCCACCAGCCCGCAGAAGAACAGGCTTTTGCGGGGGCACGCAAACAGGACGGCAAAGCACAGGGTGCCGACCCCTGCAATGAAGAACTGCGCCGCCAGCTCTCCGATCTGTGTACTGGTGAGCATCATGCGACCACCACCCCCGTAAAGAATGTATAAAGGCTCAGCACAAGGCCGGTGCCAATGGCAATGCTGGCCGCAATGAGCAGTGCATCGATCATACGGATGGTGCCGGAAAGGTAGTCGCCTTGCACGAAATCCCGGATGCCCATGGTGAACGCGATGCCCGGCGTCAGGATCATCAGTGAACCAATGATAGCGTGGCTGGCAGAGGTGCCCAGCAGGCTGCAGCCCAGAATGCACGTCAGCGTGATGAGCGCCGCACAGCTGATCTTGCAAAAGCCGCCGGGCAGGTCGTGCCGGCCGCACAGCAGCAGATACCCGTTGGCAAGAAAGCCTGCCAGTGCCGCCGCCAATGCGCTGCGCAGCGTGCCGCCGAAGATCAGCGCAAAGCAGAACGCGCCGCACATGCCGGAGACCAGCTGCACCCAGTCCTTGGGGAAGGGAATGCGCCGTGCCAGCACAAGGCGGCTCTCGGCCTCGTCCAGAGTCATATTCCCCTCGGCGATCTCGCGGGAGAGGGCGTTCACTGCCGCCACCCGGCTCAGATGGGTGGTGCGGCTGGGCACATTGCGCACCTCGCTGATCTCGGCGGTGCCCGCACTGGCAAAGATGCCGTTGGTCAGCACATAAACGTGGAACTCCCGCAGATGGAACGACCGGGCCATGATCTCCATGGTCTGCTCCACCCGGAACACCTCGGCACCGTTTTCCAGCAGTGTCTGCCCCGCCGCCATGATAAAATCCATGATGCGGCGGCGCAGCTCCTCGTCCGGGAAAACCTCGCGGCTGTTCATTGCCGCACCTCCTTTATAAATAATGCTGTCTTATTCTACCATGTCCACGGCTGGCGCACAAGATAAAAAATCGCAATTCCCTACCGAAAAACTTCGTTTTGCCTGTTGACAAATCCGGCAGATGGGGTTATTATAAATGCAATATCACAAAAATGGCTGTGAAGAGAAGAGTAGGCCTTCGCATTGATCCTTACCAGAAAGCCCGGGCGATGGAAAAGGGCGGGAAACAGGAAGCTGAAAATGGTCTCGGAGCCGTGTGGGCGAGGCGCATGAGTGCTAAGTCTGCAACGGGAGCGCCCGTTACAGCGTCCGGCTGTAAGCAGCATGGCTGCCGCAGCATCGAGGCTGTGCCCGTGAGGGTACGGTGAACCAAGGTGGTACCACGGAAGTATGTTATGCTCCCGTCCTTGCTGAGCGTTATGGCGCAAAGTCAAGGACGGGAGCTTTTTTCATGCTTGCGTTCACAGGCCGCGTGCGGAACTGTGCCGTGCGGGCCGCAGTACATTTTATTAAGCAATAGAGAGGGAACAAAACTATGATTACTCGTCGTGATTTTCTGAAGGTTTCTGGCGTCGCAGCTGCTGCAGCTGCCCTGACCGCATGCGGCGGCTCTTCTTCCACCGCATCTTCCGCTGCTTCCGGCACTGCTTCTTCTGCAGCTGCTTCCACTGCAGCAAAGCTGGATAAGGTGAAGGTGGCTGTGCCCAACGATACCACCAACGAGGCACGTGCTCTGACCCTGCTGGAGAAGAACGGCTTCTTTAAGCTGAAGGCAGACGCCGGCCTGACCGCTACCAAGAACGACATCGAGGAGAACCCCCTGAATGTTACCGTCGATGAGGTGGAGGCCGCTCAGGTGCCCAACGTCCTGCAGGATGAGGACTACGCCGTTATCAACTCCAACTACGCAATTCCTGCTGGTCTGGACCCCATGACCGACGCTCTGGCAATGGAGGACGGCTCTTCTGATTACGTCAACGTGCTGGTCTGCAAGGAGGGCAACGAGAACGAGCCCAAGATCAAGGCTCTGGTGGCTGCTCTGCAGAGCCAGCAGGTCAAGGATTTCATGGATGAAAACTACAAGGGTGCTGTGGTCTCTGTTGTGGAGAACCCTACCGACGGCTACGACTCTTCCATCGACTACGATGCACTGAACGGCGAGACCGTCAGCTGCGCTGCTACCCCGGCTCCCCACTGCGAGGTGCTGGAGGTCTGCAAGGACATTCTGGCTGCCAAGGGCATCACTCTGGACATTCAGGAGTACGATGACTATGTGATCCCCAACACCATCGTTGAGGACGGCCAGTGCGACACCAACTACTTCCAGCATCAGCCGTATCTGGACAACTTCAACGAGGAAAAGGGCACCCATCTGGTGACCGTTGCCGGCATCCATGTGGAGCCCATGGGCATCTACGGCGGCAAGCAGGACAGCCTGGCACCGATCCAGGGCTAAGCAAACCCTCTCAGCCTCACTTCGTTCGGCAGCTCCCCCGATGGGGGAGCTTTATGAGCTGGTGCAGTAAAATATCACTTCTCATCAGAAGGAATCCCTTTCCGTCAGAAGCAAAAAGCTCGCCCTTCGGGAGAGCTGGCACGGCGTAAGCCGTGACTGAGAGGGCTTCCATACAAGGAGCAATTTCTGTGATCGAGATCAAACATCTTTCCAAGACCTTCCAGATGAAGGACGGCGCAGTGAATGCGCTGAAGGACATCAACCTCACCATTCCGGATGGTTCGATTTACGGCATCATTGGCATGTCCGGTGCGGGCAAATCCACGCTGGTGCGCTGCATCAATCTGCTGGAGCGCCCCACCGAGGGCAGCGTTGTCATTGACGGCACCGCGATGGAGACCCTGAACCCGGCCCAGCTGCGTGAGCGCCGCCGTGAGATCACCATGATCTTCCAGCAGTTCAACCTGCTGATGCAGCGCAGCTGCCTGAAGAACATCTGCTTCCCCATGGAGCTGGCCGGTGTGAAGAAGGCGGATGCCGAAAAGCGTGCCAGAGAGCTGCTGGAGGTGGTGGGCCTGCCCGATAAGGCCAACGCCTACCCGGCACAGCTGTCCGGCGGTCAGAAGCAGCGCATCGCCATTGCCCGCGCACTGGCAACGGATCCCAAGGTCCTGCTGTGCGACGAGGCCACCAGTGCGCTGGACCCCAACACCACCCATGCCATCCTGACCCTGATCAAGGACATCAACAAGAAGCTGGGCATCACGGTGGTGGTCATCACCCATCAGATGAGCGTTGTGGAGGAGATCTGCGATCACGTTGCCATTCTGGACGGCGGCGTCGTGGTGGAGGAGGGCTCCGTGCAGGAGATCTTCTCGAACCCCAAAACGCCCGCAGCAAGGCGTCTGGTGGCCCCCAACGGCGGCAGCGCTGCGCGGGACCTTTCCAGCTTTGCCCCGGACGACCATGTGGTGCGCGTCACCTTCAACGGTTCGTCCACGGCAAAGCCGCTGGTGGCAAGCCTTGCTGCAGAAAAAGGCATTCTGGTGTCGGTGCTCAGCGCCGATACCCGCGACCTGAGCGGTCAGTGCTACGGCTCTATGCTGCTCAAGCTGCCCGCTGATGTGGAGCAGGCAAAGCAGGCTGCGGCCTATATGCGCGCCCAGCCCGGCATTACGGTAGAGGAGGTGACCGGCGAATGAGTATTGCAGATTACGGCTTTGCCATCTGGGAGACCTTTTACGTAACGGTCCTTTCCACCGCGTTTGCGCTGGTGCTGGGCCTGCCGCTGGGTGTGCTGCTGGTAGCGGGTGATAAGGACGGCGTCCTGCCGCTGCCCGGCTGGCTGATGCATACCCTGAACATCATCATCAACATCCTGCGCAGTGTGCCGTTCCTGATCTTGATGATCTGCGTGTTCCCGCTCACCCGTGCCATTGTGGGCACCACGGTGGGCACCACGGCCACCATCGTTCCGCTGGTGGTGGCAGCCTTCCCGTTCGTGGCGCGTCTAGTGGAGACCAGCCTGCGCGAGCTGGACGAGGGCGTGGTGGAAGCCGCCCAGAGCATGGGCGCGACCCCCTTCCAGATCATTACCAAGGTGATGATCCCGGAGTGCCTGCCGGGCCTGATCTCCAGCATGACCACCGCCCTGACCACCATTCTGGGCTACTCGGCCATGTCCGGTGTCATCGGCGGCGGCGGTCTGGGCAAGATCGCTTTGTCCTACGGCTATTACCGCTATCAGACCAACATCATGATCGTCTGTGTCGTGCTGCTGGTGCTGATGGTCCAGGTGTTCCAGACGGTGGGCACCGCATGGGCCACCAGAAGCGATAAGAGGCTGCGGAAGTAACTCCTTCAGTCGCACTTCGTGCGCCAGCTCCCTCGGAGAGGGAGCCTCTGGCGAAGAGAAAAACTTTTCGGCATTGCCAAAGCCTCCCTCTTTGAGGGAGGTGGCAAAGCCGACAGGCTTTGACGGAAGGAGTTTTCTCCTCATTTCGCCCCCGACGGGAAGTAAAATTTAACGTTTCAATTCCCCGCCGGAGGCTGCTGCACTCCTGCGGGGAATTGTGTTATACAGACAAACCCAGTAAAGGAGTATGTAGTATGAATCGTGATACCATCTGTGTGCAGGGCGGTTATACCCCCGGCAATGGCGAACCCCGCCAGATCCCCATTATCCAGTCCACCACCTTTAAGTACGCCACCAGCGAGGATATGGGCAAGCTGTTCGATCTGGAAGCCGACGGCTATTTCTATTCCCGTCTGCAGAACCCCACCTGCGACCTTGTGGCCAAAAAGATCTGTGAGCTGGAAGGCGGCACGGCCGCAATGCTGACCAGCAGCGGTCAGGCTGCAAACTTCTTTGCCCTGTTCAACCTCTGCGAAGCAGGCGACCATATCGTGGCATCCAGCACCATTTACGGCGGTACCTTCAACCTGATCTCGGTCACCATGAAGAAGATGGGCATTGAAGCCACCTTCGTGGACCCGCTGTGCACCGAGGAAGAGCTGAACGCCGCATTCCGGCCCAATACCAAGGTAGTGTTCGGCGAGACCATCGCAAACCCGGCCCTGACCGTGCTGGACATCGAGAAGTTTGCCAAGGCTGCTCACGCCCACGGCGTGCCGCTGATCGTGGACAACACCTTCCCCACGCCGGTCAACTGCCGCCCCTTTGAGTGGGGCGCGGACATCGTCACCCACTCCACCACCAAGTACATGGACGGCCACGGCGCAGTGCTGGGCGGTGCCATCGTGGACGGCGGCAAATTCGACTGGATGGCCCACGCCGACAAGTTCCCTGGCCTGTGCACCCCGGACGACAGCTACCACGGCATTACCTACGCCGAGCGCTTCGGCAAAGAGGGAGCGTTCATTACCAAGGCGACCGCTCAGCTGATGCGGGACTTTGGCTCCATGCAGTCGCCCATGAACGCCTACATGCTGAACCTCGGTCTGGAAAGCCTGCATGTCCGGATGCAGCGCCACTGCGCCAACGGCATGGCCGTGGCAGAGTTCCTTGAGAGCCATCCCAAGGTGGCCTACGTGAACTACTGCGGTCTGGAGTCCAGCCCGTACCATGCACTGGCGGAGAAGTATCTGCCGAATGGCAGCTGCGGCGTGGTCAGCTTTGGTCTGGCCGGCGGCCGTGAGGCTGCAAGCATCTTTATGAAGAATCTGAAGCTGGCAGCCATCGAGACCCATGTGGCCGATGCCCGCACCTGCTGCCTGAACCCTGCATCCAGCACCCACCGCCAGATGAACGATGAGCAGCTGAAGGCTGCCGGTGTGCCCGCAGAGCTGGTGCGCATGAGCTGCGGTCTGGAAAGCAGCGAGGATCTCATTGCGGATATCGCACAGGCGCTGGATAAGATCTAAAAGGCAAACGGGTTCGCCCTCTCAGCTTCACTTCGTTCAGCAGCTCCCCCCAAAGGGTGAGCTTTATGCATCTGCCGGTTTGGGCCCCTCTCCATAAAAAGGTACTCCAGAAAAGCCCGCAGGCTTTTCTGGAGTACAAAGTACAAAAATAAATTCCGCTGAAGATAGCCAGAGCGTCAGCGGAGGCTATTCTAAATCGTTAGGAGTACGACACTATGCCGCTGATCATTCCCAAGACTCTGCCTGCCTACGATGCCCTGTACAAGGAGAACGTCTTTGTCATGCACCGCGAGCGCGCCCTCGCCCAGCATATCCGGCCGCTGGAGATCCTGATCCTGAACCTGATGCCCACCAAGATCACCACCGAGACCCAGATCGCCCGTCTGCTGGCAAATACCCCGCTGCAGGTGCACATGACCCTGCTGCAGACGGCCAGCCATGCGGCGACCCACGTTTCGGCGGCACACCTCGAATCGTTCTATAAGAACTTTGACGAGGTAAAGAACAACCGCTACGATGGCATGATCATCACCGGTGCACCGGTGGAGACCATGGACTTTGAGCAGGTGGATTACTGGCAGGAACTGTGCGAGATCATGGACTTCAGCGAGACGAATGTCTACTCCACCCTGCATGTGTGCTGGGGCGCGCAGGCGGGCCTGTACTACCACTACGGCGTGCACAAGCAGCTGCTGCCGGAAAAGATGTTCGGCGTATTCGAGCACCGGGTCGTCCGCCCGTCGAACCCGCTGGTGCGCGGCTTTGACGAGGTGTTCTATGCGCCCCACAGCCGCCACACCGGCATCAGCCGCGAGGATGTGGACAACTGCAAGGCTCTGCGCATCCTTGCCGAGAGCGATGTGGCCGGGCCCTTCCTCATGAGCACCGAGAACGGACGGCAGATCTTTGTCACCGGCCACCCGGAGTACGACAAGTACACGCTGGATTCAGAGTACCGCCGCGATGTGGACAAGGGCCTGCCCATCCATGTGCCGGTGAATTACTACCCGGATGATGACCCGTCCAAACCGCCGCTGTTCCGCTGGCGTGCCCACGCCCACCTGCTGTATGAGAACTGGCTGAACTACTATGTCTACCAGAACACCCCCTATGATCTGGGCGAGATCCAGCGCGTAAAGCACGAATAAATGCAAAAGAAAACCGGTATTGCGTCAAAATTGCGCGATACCGGTTTTTGTGCTATACTGTTCCTGCGGCCCTTCTCCATTCCCCTAACCGCGGAAAGGAGGTGGTAACCAATGGAAGCCTTCATCTCATTTATACAGACTGTCGGAGCAGAGGTAGTTGCCTACTATCTGTGCAAGTGGCTTGACAGCCTGTTCTTCAAGGGCAGTAAGCACTAACTCAAGAAGCCCCCCGGTAGTATCAGTACCGGGGGGCTTTTGGTTTTTTCGTGGTAACCACGGAACAGGCCTTCATCTCATTGCCTATCTTTAGTATATGCAGTTTTGAGCAAAAGTCAAGCGATGAAATGTAAATTATTTTTTACGCCTTACCGGCTTTTTCTTGCGCACGCTGTAGCCAAAGGTGCCCAGCTTTTTGCCCAGTGCCAGATATTCACCGTGGCTGTAGACGATGAGTTTTGCCTTTTCGAGACACAGCTTGCCGCTTTCGTCCAGCAGGCTTTCGTCCACATCACAGGCCACCACTTCGGCAAGGAACAGATCGTGGCTGCCCAGTGGGATCACCTGGGTCACTCTGCACTCAAGATTCACCGGGCTTTCTTCCAGAATGGGGCAGTCGGTCAGTACAGTGCCGGGGGCGGCGTGCAGGCCGCAGGCGGCAAACTTGTCCACGTCACGGCCGCTTTTCACGCCGCACCAGTCCACCGAACGCACCAGCGCTTCGGTGGGCAGATTGATGGCAAACTGTCCGCTTTCCTGAATGAGGTGGTGGCTGTAGCGTTCCGGCCGAACGCTGATGGATACCATGCTGGGCTGGGTGCAGATGGTGCCCGTCCAGCCGATGGTGATGAGATTGGGCTTTTCCAGCCCGCCGCAGGACACCAGTACCGGCGGTTCCGGGTTCAGCAGGGTGCTGCCGCGCCAGCTCTGTTTGCTCATCCGTGATACTTCCTTTCGTAGGGGGCCCAGGTGCGCTCGCTGATGATGTAGCGCGGACGGGCCTTGGTCTCCATATAGATCTTACCGATATATTCGCCGATAACGCCCAGACACACCAGCTGCACGCCGCTCATGAAGCAGACGATGCACACGATGGAGGCCCAGCCGGCCACGCTGCTGCCCATGGCGGCGCACACGATGGCCCAGATGACCCCGATAAAGCCGATCAGGCTCACGGCAATGCCCGCCCCGGTAATGATGCGGATAGGCTTGTTGGAAAGGCTGGTGATGCCGTCAAAGGCCAGTGCCAGCATCTTGCTCAGGGGGTAGTGGCTCTCACCGGCAAGGCGCTCATGGCGCTCGTAGGTGACAACATCGCTCCGGAAGCCTACCAGAGGCACCATGCCGCGCAGGAAAATGTTCACTTCCCTGTAGTCGGCAAAGCTTTCCAGCACACGGGTGCTGATGAGGCGGTAGTCTGCGTGGTTGAACACGATGTCCGCACCCAGAGCGTTCATCACATGGTAAAAACCCTCGGCGGTGAACCGCTTGAAGAAGGTGTCCGTATCGCGGCGGCTGCGCACACCGTAGACCACCTCGGCACCGTCCAGATACTTTTTTACCATCTCGTCCATGGCGTTGATGTCGTCCTGACCATCGCAGTCGATGGAAATAGTAATATCGCAGGTGCCGCTGTGCAGCGCCTCCATCAGACCGGCCAGCACGGCGTTCTGGTGGCCGCGGTTGCGGCTCTGGGCGATGCCGATATAGTGCTCGTCCTGCGCGGCAAAACTCTGGATCAGCTCCCATGTCTTGTCTTTGGAGCCGTCGTTCACGAACAGCACCCGGCTCTTCTCGCTCACAAGGCCCTGTGCGGCCAGAGAATGGATCTTTTCCAGAAACATGGGTGCTGTGATGGGCAGCACCTGCTCTTCGTTGTAGCAGGGGATCACGATCCATAAAATCGGTTTTGACATATTTAAAAATACTCCTTAAAAATAACAAGATAATGCCGCTGACGGTTACGGCCTTCCAGTGAAAAAGAGTTTTAGAAAAATCCGCAGATTTTTCTAAAACTCAAATATAAAAATAAAATTTCCGCTGAATACAGCCAAAGCGCACGCGGCGGCTATTCAAATGGTCACTGCACCATCTGCTTCAACACCTCGGGTTTCAGCAGTTTGAAGCTGCTCTTGTAGGTGTCCAGCAGGCCGTCCCGCTGCATCTGGCTCAGCTCACGGCTGAGGGCGCTGCGGTCACAGTTCAGGTAATCTGCCAGCTGGATGCGGGAGAACGGGATGCTGAAGGTCAGGCTTCCGGCCCGTTCGCTCTCGCTCAGAAGATAGGCGCACACCTTGGCCCGCAGGCTCTTGAGCACCAGCAGGTCTACCCGGCGGGAGAGGGAAAAATATTTATCGCTGATGGTGCGCACCAGATTGCGCAGCGCCAGCTGATGCGCCGGGCTGCCGTCCGACAGCAGAAGCTGCTCGTAAGGGATGAGCAGCACCTCACAGGGTACCGATGCCACCACCGTGACCGGACTGGTCCGGCTGGAACCGCCCAGCACATCGCCGAACACCCCGCCCGGCTCCATGTGGGTGATGGGGATGCGGGCGCCCTGCGGCCCGGGACGGTAGGCTTCCAGCTCGCCGTTCAGCACAATGCCTACCCGACGGCTGGGTTCGCCCGCCAGCACAAGGGCCTCGCCCTTGCCGTAGCTGCGCACCACGGCGCCCAGCTGGCTCAGCAGGGTCTGCAGCTCTTCGGCGGTCAGACCATTGAATAATGAGGTGGAGCATAACAGCGAAAGATAGTTTTTCATCGCAAATTTGTGGGAAAGACCTGGGGTCTCCACAGCCCTCCTGCAATTCCGTTGCACACGCAACGGTATTTTTGATTCTATTATAGTAAACTTAGACCCGCAAAGCAAATGATTTTGCAAATTTGCTTTGTAAAAAATATAAAAAGACAGTCCGATGATTCTGTGCAAAGTTTTGCGGCACAGGGATCGCGCTGTCTGATGAGGAAAAGAGGGAACCCCGCATGAAAAAACTGACATCTGTGCTGCTGACTCTGGCCCTTGCCCTGAGCCTTGCCGCCTGCGGCGGCGCAGCATCCAGCTCCACTGCTTCCAGCGCTGCCTCTGGCGAAGCCGTCTCCGAAGCTGCTTCCAGCGAGGAAGCCAAGGAGCTGTCCACCACCGATGCTCTGCGCATCGCCGGCCTGAAGGGCCCCACCACCATGGGTCTGGTGAACCTGCTGAGCATGGAAGAGGACGGTACCGCTTCCATGGACTACGATCTGCAGCTCTACGGTGCTGCCGATGAGATCGTGCCCCTGCTGATGAAGGGCGAGCTGGACATGGCTGCCATCCCGGCAAATCTGGCTGCGACTCTGTATCAGAAGACGGAGGGCGGCATTCAGGCTGTTGCCGTCAACACGCTGGGCGTGCTGTACGTAGTGGAAAAGGGCGGCGATACGGTCCAGTCCATGGCAGACCTTGCAGGCCGTACCATCCTGTCCACCGGCAAGGGCACCACGCCCGAGTATGTGCTGCGCTACCTGCTGGCTCAGAATGGCATTGACCCGGACAAGGACGTGACCATTGAATACTACAGCGAGGCCACCGAGGTCACGGCCCAGATGGCCAATACCGAGGATGCCATTGCCGTCCTGCCCCAGCCCTATGTGACTGCAGCAGGCCTGCAGGACGACACCCTGCGTGTGGCACTGGACCTGACCGAGGAGTGGAACAAGGTGGCCGATACCCAGCTCATCACGGGCGTGACCGTGGTGCGCAAGGAGTATGCCGAGGAACACCCGGACGTGGTGGCTGCATTCCTGACCGACTACGCCAAGAGCGTGGAAGCTGCCAATACCGATCTGGACGGCACCGCTGCTTTGTGCGAGGAGCAGGGCGTTGTGGCCAAGGCTGCGATCGCCAAGAAGGCTCTGCCCGAGTGCAACATCGTATGCCTGACCGGCGACGAGCTCAAGACCAACGCATCCGCTTATCTGCAGGTGCTGTTTGACGCCGACCCCAAGGCGGTGGGCGGCGCAATGCCCGGCGATGATTTCTACTGGGCTGCCGAGTAAGCCTTTCCTGAACCAGACCTTCTCTCCGGCCGCTGTGCGATTGGTACGCACGGCGGCTTTTTTGTTTGCACAGAATGCTTGTATCCCAGCTTTTGTGCTCCCTGCACAAATTTCAAGACAATTTTTTGTGAACGAAAATGAACGAAAGCGACTGAAAATGATTGATTTTGGCACTATATTTGCTATAATAAAGATACGATCAACCAAAACAATGCATAAACGGTCACAAACCGTCAAACAAAAATAAAGCCCAAGGAGAGGATGCAGATGCTGGCAGAAGAACGCTTCAGCCTGATCATGGAACAGCTGGACCGCAAACGCACCGTCACGGTGCAGGAGCTGTGTGAGGCGCTGAACACCAGCGAATCCACCATCCGCCGCGACCTGACCGAGCTGGATCGGCAGGGCAAGCTGAACAAGGTGCATGGCGGTGCCACGCTGCCGGACAGCCGCTTTCTGGCAGACGAACCCACCATGGAAGCAAAGGAAACGCTGGCGGTGGAGCAGAAGCGCAGCATCGCACAGGCTGCGGCGCAGCTCATCAACGCGAACGATTTTGTGTTCATCGATGCCGGTTCCACCACGCTGGAGCTGGTGCGGGCCCTGACCGGGGATGCCCTCAAGGCCAGCTATCTGACCAACGGCGTGGCCCACGCCCGGGCGCTGGCCCAGAAGGGCTGTCGGGTGTATCTGCCCGGAGGACTGCTGCGGCCCCAGACCGAGGCCATTGTGGGTGCGCCTACCGTGAGCATTATCCAGCAATACAATTTCACCAAGGCCTTCATGGGCGCCAACGGTGTGGCGCTGGAAGCAGGCTTTACCACCCCGGACCCGGAAGAAGCCGCCGTCAAGGCGGCAGCGGCGCACCGGGCACAGGAAACATGGTTCCTTGTGGATGACGCCAAGTTTGCCCGCATCTACCCGGCGGTCATCGCCGACCTGCAGGGCGGTGCCATCCTCACCAACCGCTGCCCCAATCCGAAATACAAACAGTTCACACTGGTAAAGGAGACGGAAGTATGATCTACACAGTTACATTCAATCCGGCCATCGATTATGTGGTGCGCTTGGAAGCACCGCTGGAAGTAGGCGAGGTGAACCGCGCAGCCGGTGAGGACTGCGTGCTGGGCGGCAAGGGCATCAACGTGTCCGGCGTGCTGGCACAGCTGGGCTGCGGGAACGTGGCACTGGGCTTTGTGGCGGGCGAGACCGGTGCATGGCTGGAGCGGGGCCTTGCGGCACAGGGCATGAAGACCGACTTTGTGCATCTGGAGCAGGGCATGACCCGCATCAATGTAAAGATCAAAGCCGGGCAGGAGACCGAGCTGAACGGGGCGGGCCCCGACATCCCGGAGAGCGCCATGCAGGAGCTGGAAAAGAAACTGGACAGCCTGAACGAGGATGATATCCTCATTCTGGCGGGCAGCATTCCCAAGAGTCTGCCGCAGGATACCTACGAGCGGCTGCTGGCCCGGCTGCAGGGCAGGGGCGTGCGCGCGGTGGTGGATGCCACCCGCGACCTGCTGGTGAATGTTCTGCAGTATCACCCCTTCCTCATCAAACCCAACAATCACGAGCTGGGCGAGATCGTGGGCAAGGTGCTGAAAACAGAGGAAGAGATCATTGCTGCGGCCCGCACCCTGCAGGAAAAGGGCGCCCGCAACGTGCTGGTGAGCATGGCGGGGGACGGTGCTCTGCTGGTGGACGAGCAGGGACAGGTACACCGCATCGGCTGCCCCAAGGGCAAGGTTGTAAACAGCGTGGGCGCAGGTGACAGCATGGTGGCCGGCTTTGTGGCTGGCTGGATGCAGACCCGGAGCTATTCCTTTGCACTGCGTCTGGGCACCGCCTGCGGCAGCGCCACGGCGTTCAGTCTGGGTCTTGCTACCAAAGAAAAAATCGACGAACTGATGAAGGAAATCTGACCCTCTGTGACGGAGAGGGTTGCAGTTATACAGGAAGGGAGAAAAATCATGCGTATTACGGAATTATTCACCGCGCAGTCCATCGCACTGGATGAGGCTCTGACCGATCAGGAGCAGATCATCAGCCGTCTGGTGGAGCTGCAGGCCACCCATGGCAACATCACGGACAAGGAAGCCTACAAAAAGGCCCTTTATGCCCGTGAGGCGGAGGGCTCCACCTATGTGGACAACGGCATCACGGTGCCCCACGCCAAGACCAATGTAGTCACCCGGCCCAGTCTGGCGGCGCTGCGGTTGAGCAGCCCGGTGCAGTACAATGCCGAGGACGACGGCACCACCGACCTGCTGTTTGCCATTGCAGCGCCGGAAAACGGAAGCCTGCATGTGGACATGCTGGCCCGTATGATGCAGATGCTGATGAACGAGGACTTTGTAGAAAAGCTGAAGGCCGCAAAGACCCCGGCAGAGTTCCTTGACTGCATCGATGCACAGGAGGAGGCTCAGTTCGGTGCGGAGAGCTTCACCCAGCAGGAGATCCCCCAGAACGGCTACCGCATTCTGGCTGTCACGGCCTGCGTCAACGGCATTGCCCACACCTATATGGCCGCCGAAGCCCTGACCAAGGCCGGTGACAAGCTGGGCCTGCCCACCAAGGTGGAGACCAATGGCTCGGACGGTGCCAAGAACATCCTCACCAGAGAAGAGATCGCAAACTGCGATGGCATCATCGTGGCGGCAGAAAAGAAGGTGGAGACCGCCCGCTTCGACGGCAAGCCGGTGCTGTTCACCCGGGTGGACGATGGCATCCACAAGCCGGAGGAGCTCATCAAGAAGATCGTGCACGGCGAGGTGCCTGTTTACCACGCCGAGGGAGGCGCACAGGCCGCCGAGGATGCTTCCGGCAAGGACAGCTTTGGCCGCACCCTGTACAAGAACCTGATGAACGGTGTCTCCCACATGCTGCCCTTCGTGGTGGGCGGCGGCATCATGATCGCACTGGCGTTCCTGCTGGACGATTACACCATCGATCCCTCCAACTTTGGCATGAACACCCCGGCCGCTGCCTTCTTTAAGACGGTGGGCAACGCAGCCTTCGGTTACATGCTGCCCATTCTGTCGGCCTTCATCGCCATGTCCATTGCAGACCGTCCGGGTCTGGCAGTCGGCTTTGCGGGCGGTGTGCTGGCCATGAACGGCACCAACTTTGCAGGCATTGCAGCGGGTGAGACCACCGGTGTTTCCGGCGGCTTCCTTGCGGCGCTGCTGGCCGGTTTTGCTGCAGGCTACATCGTTGAGCTGCTGAAAAAGATCACCGAAAAGCTGCCTGCCAGCCTGAACGGCATCCGCCCCATGCTCATCTATCCGCTGGGCGGTATGCTCATCCTCGGCGCGGTGATGTGCGGCATCAACCCGGTCATGGGCATGATCAACACGGCCATGACCGATTGCCTGAACGCCATGGGCGGCACCTCCAAGGTGCTGCTGGGTGCCATCGTGGCCGGTATGATGAGCATTGATATGGGCGGCCCCTTCAACAAGGCAGCTTACGTCTTTGGCACGGCAGCCCTTGCCTCCGGCAACTATGAGGTGATGGCCGCTGTCATGGTGGGCGGCATGGTCCCTCCCATCGCCATCGCCCTGTCCACCACCTTCTGCCCCAAGAAGTGGACGGCCGACGAGCGCCGCAACGGCATCGTGAACTACGTCATGGGCCTGTGCTTCGTTACCGAGGGCGCGATCCCTTATGCAGCAGCAGATCCCCTGCGCGTCCTGCCCAGCTGCGTGGCCGGTGCAGCGGTGGCCGGTGCGCTCTCCATGACCTTCGGCTGCGCTCTGCGTGCACCGCACGGCGGCATCTTCGTGTTCCCTGTGGTTGACCACGCAGTGCTGTACTGTGTGGCACTGGCCGTGGGCAGCGTGCTGGGTGCCGTGATCCTGAGCCTGCTCAAGAAAAACCGTACCGACGCAGAATAAACGCTATTTCCTCCATATTCGAGATACTTCATAAAGCCGCAGCAAGCCCCCGGGGAGACCCGGGGGCTTGCTGTATTACGCGAAGGATAAAAAGAAAAAGTAACCGCCCACGACTCCCAATCTAAGCGGTTACTTTTCTTTTGAAATTTAATTGCCGGTAAGGGGTCTGCCGTTTGCGGGCAGTGCCTTTTCCTGTCTTCACTATAGACGCTGGTGTGTACTTTGTCAAGTATGAGCCATCAGATATAATCCGAAATGTACGGGATCTTATGGAACAGTACATCGTCCAGCCGTTCCACGGCTTCCTCCCGGCCCTCGATGCGTTCCAGCTCAAACAGGCGTTCTGCGGTCTTGTAGCCCAGCAGCAGGGTGGAAAGGGTGCCGATGCCCATTTTCAGGTGGTATTCGGCGGGGGCATTAGTCAGCTTGCAGCCGCCGTCTGCAAATCGGATGCGGAAGGTGCGGTCGTTCCAGGGCAGAAGAGTGTCCGCGATCTCCAACTCGATGCATAGCTCACCGCCGTCCGGGTCGCAGGGGTAATCCTCCAGAAAGCCGGCCACATCCACGATACGGCCCATGGCATAGGGGCGGATGGCCTCCTTGATGTCGCCGTCGTCCATTTCAAAGGCGATGGGCTCACTGAAATAGGTGTTGCCGTGCACCTCATCGATCATGGAATCGTGGGCATGGATGTACTCCCACAGGCCCTTCTGGGCCTCGCGGTTCAGGTAGATCATTTCCTTGATGTGCATGATGTCGTTCTTAATGAGGTACACCATGTAGCCGCAGGGCTTGTCCTTTACATTATAATAGACGGCAACGTTGGTGTCGTCCTCATCCCAGCGCCAGTATTCTTCCCATGCCAGCGCGTTGCGGAACAGGCACCCGTGCGTGATGGAAGCAAAGTGCGAGTGCAGCTCGTGGAATTCGGTGTTGTCCCATGCGACGCGCCGCACATAGCCGGGCGCGGAGACCTTTGTGGGAATCTGCCGGTCCTTGATGTTGAAGGAGATCTTGTTGGAGATGATCTCCCACCCAAGGTGATGGTACAGCGGGATGGAGTAGGGGTAGAGCAGGGCGAAGCTCTTGCCCTCCTTGTGCATCTGGGTCAGTCCCTGGATCATCAGCCGCTTCATGATACCGTTGCCGGTGTACTCCGGGTAGGTACACACGCTGGTCACAAAGCCTACGTGATATACCGTGTCGTAGATGTTCATTTTCAGCGGGTAGACCGCGAACTGCGAGACGAGGTTTTTGCCGTCAAAGCAGCCCAGCACATCGGCGCGTTCCAGCACAGGAAACTTGGACTGCTTGATCTCGTCGTCCTTCCAGCCGGTGGCGGTAAGCTCTTCCTCGGTCACCTGAAAGGTATAGCGCAGCAGGGCGTTATACTGATCGAGATCGTCGGTCTCAAGATAACGGTATGTATAATCCTCGGCAGAGTTCATGATAGACTTCCTCTCTGTTTTCAAAGGCGTTTGCCGAACAGCTCCATTATACACCCGTTGTCAAAAAGGCGGCAAGAACCATTTTCACAAAAAACAGGGCAAAGAATAAGGCGAAACGCCGCATTTGCTGGAAAAAGCCTCTCGGGCCTCCTTTTGGATTGCACCCGGTTTTTGAGTGTGGTATACTGTTTCTGTTATGGAAAAGTTCCGGTGCGGTGTGCCGGGCACAGCAAAGAGGAAAAGGAAACGAACGATGAAAATTGGATTTGACAACGATAAATATCTTTCGATGCAGTCGGAGCACATCCGTGAGCGCATCAAGAAGTTCGACAACAAGCTCTATCTGGAATTCGGCGGCAAGCTGTTCGATGATTACCATGCATCCCGCGTGCTGCCGGGTTTTCAGCCCGATTCCAAACTGCAGATGCTGCTTCAGCTGAAGGATCAGGCCGAGGTGGTCATCGTTATCAGCGCCGAGGACATCATCAGCAACAAGATCCGCGGCGACTACGGCATCACCTACGATCTGGACGTGCTGCGCCTGATCGACGCGTTTCAGGAGGTGGGCCTGTATGTGGGCAGCGTGTGCGTGACCAAGTACGCCGCCGCACCGGAGGTGGAGGCCTTTGAAAAGCGGCTGAACGGTCTGGGCATCCGCACCTTCCGCCACTACAAAATTCCCGGCTACCCCAACGATGTGGCCCGCATCGTCAGCGACGAGGGCTACGGCAAGAACGATTACATCGAGACTCAGCGCCCGCTGGTGGTCATCACGGCCCCCGGCCCCGGCAGCGGCAAAATGGCGACCTGCCTTTCCCAGCTGTACCACGAGTACAAGCGCGGCGTGAAGGCCGGTTACGCCAAGTTCGAGACCTTCCCCATCTGGAACATTCCTCTCAAGCACCCGGTGAATCTGGCCTACGAGGCCGCCACGGCCGACCTGAACGATGTGAACATGATCGACCCGTTCCATCTGGAAGCCTACGGCGTGACCACCGTCAACTACAACCGCGACATCGAGATCTTCCCGGTGGTGAACGCCATGTTCGAGCTCATCGCGGGCAAGAGCCCCTACAAGAGCCCCACGGATATGGGCGTCAACATGGCAGGCAACTGCATCGTGGACGATGCAGTCTGCCGCGAAGCATCCCGCAAGGAGATCCTGCGCCGTTACTTCAAGTGCCTGTGTGAGCAGAAGATCACCGGTACGGTCAAGGAGACCGAGCGCTACAAGCTGGAACTACTGCTGAATCAGGCCGACCTGACCGTGGGCCAGCGCGAAGTGGAAAAGCAGGCTCATGCCCGCAGCGAGAGCACCGGCGGGGCCCCTGCTGCCGCCATTGAGCTGCCGGACGGCACCGTTGTCACCGGCAAGACCGGCCCCCTGCTGGGTGCGGCTGCATCTGCCCTGATGAACGCCCTCAAGGTGCTGGCCGGCATCCCGCAGGAGACCGACCTTGTGAGTGCGGCTTCCATTGAGCCCATCCAGACCCTCAAGACCAACTATCTGGGCGGCAAGAATCCCCGCCTGCACACCGACGAGATCCTCATTGCCCTGTCCAGCTCTGCAGCCGACAACGAGCAGGCTGCAGCGGCCATGCATCAGCTGCCCAACCTCAAGGGCTGCGATGTGCACTCCACCGTGCTGCTCTCGGGTGTGGATACCAGCACCCTGAACCGGCTGGGAATGTACCTGACCTGTGACCCTGTTTACGAGGAAGAGGACCGCAAGTACCACAAGCAGTAAATTATACAAAAAACGAAACAGGCGCATCCAAAGGCCGAAAGGTTGGCGGATGCGCCTGTTTTTCATTGGTTCAGATGCCGGTAAAATAAGGTCTGTACTTTTCTGCGTACAGCTGGGTGCCCATGCGGCGCAGGCCGCCGTACAGGTGCCGCCGGATCAGCGGTTCAATGGCATCCAGGTCTTTTTCCCGGATCACCCGCAAAATTTCCCGGTGCTCGCTCAGCACATCCGGCACATTGTTTGCCCGCACCACATCCAGACGGGTGAAGCGGGAGTAGTCCGGCTGCGGCTTTGTCAGGTTCTGCCAGATGTACCATTTGTTCATGCTGCAAAACCAGATGGCGTGCATTTCCAGATCCAGCGTCAGGAAGGCATTGATATCCACATTGTCCGGGTCGGTCATGGTCTGTGCCATCTCTTCCAGCAGGTCATACTTATGCTTGATCTCAATGTACTCTTTGGGCGAACAGACCTGAATGAAATCGCGCAGCACCGTGCTTTCAACGGCTGTGCGCTGGTATACGATCTGATCCACGATATCCAGATTGATGGGGGTGACGATGGTGCCCTTGCAGGGAATGATCTGCACAAAGCCGTTCTGTTCCAGCCGCTGCAGGGCAGCGCGCACCGGCGTGCGCGAAATGCCGAACCGTTTGCACAGCTGATTTTCGCTGATGGTCTCTCCGGGCTTGATCTTCAGCGTAACGATATCGTGTTCCAACGTCTGGTAGATGTCCTCCGGATGCAGCTGTTCAGCCATGTGCTCACACTCCATTTACACAGTTGATGATAAGATATTTCTATTTTAGCCTGCCCAAAAGAGATTGTCAACGTATGAGGATGAAGTATACAATAGCCTGTATACAAGTATAGGAAAAGCTCCGAAATTTATCATTTTTGACGAAAATTGATATATCAGATGAAAATGAACGGAATTGTGTCATCGAATTGTAACAGTTTCCACGAGAAACGGATAAGATTGTTAGTTATGCACAAAGAAACTTTACGAAGTTGGTGAAGTTTGGCTCTTGTGCGGATGTGAATTTTCTGTTACGATTAGCGTGCAATGAAAATGCTGTATACAGGGGCATACAAAAAACTTTGCTGGCGTATGAGGCAAAACGGCACCCCTGAAACAAGGAGGAAGATTATGAAAAAGATCTCTCGTCGCAATTTCCTGAAGGTATCTGGTGCAATGGCAGCTGCAGGTGCTCTGGCAGCCTGCGGCGGTTCCGGTGCATCCACTCCGGCTGCTTCCGGTGCAGCATCCACCAGCACTGCAGCAAGTGCCGCAGCAGCCGGTGAGGACAAGTTTGCATCTCTGGGCGATTTCACCATGACCGTGGGTCATGCACAGCCCGAGGGCAACCCCCGCTTTGTTTCCATGGAGCAGTTTGCCGCCGATGTGGCAGAGGCCACCAACGGCCATGTGAAGATCGAAGTTTACGGCAACGGCCAGCTGGGCACCGAGAAGGAGATGCTGGAGCAGGTCGTGGCCGGTACCGTGCAGGGCATGCGCGGTGGTCAGTTCGACTTCAGCCCCCGTCTGCTGATGTTCACCCTGCCCTTCCTGACCAACACCCGTGCACAGGTCACGGCTCTGCTGCAGAGCGATCTGGCACAGAAGGTGTGCGCTGAGGCCGAGGGCGAGACCGGCACCGTCATCATCAACCTGTGCGATGCAGGCGGCTACCGCCAGTTCTCCAACTCCAAGCATGCCATCAAGGCTCCCGCAGACCTGAAGGGCCTGAAGATGCGCACAAACGGCATGAAGACCATTGACATGACCTTCCAGGCAATGGGCGCTACCACCACCACCATCCCGTACTCCGACCTGTACATGGGCCTGAAGACCGGCGTTGCAGACGGTCAGGAGAACCCCTGGGTCAACGTGGAAGGCATGAAGTTCTATGAAGTGCAGAAGTACTTCACCGAGGTCAACTACCAGTTCCATCCGGATCCCTTCTATGTGAACGCAGCATGGTGGAACGGCCTGCCCGAGGAGTACCGCGATATCATTACCGAGTGCGCCACCAAGATGGGCGAATACAACGACGAGCTGATCGACAAGAACTCCAGCGCCGCAAAGCAGACCATCGTGGACTACGGCTGCGAAGTCTACGAGCCCTCTGCCGATGAGCTGAAGGCCTTCCAGGCCGCTGTGCAGTCCGTGTACGACCAGTGTGTCACCGAGGGCATCTGCACCGCCGACGAGATCAAGGAAATGCAGGATATCGTTGCAAAGGCATAAGCAGAAACGACCAAAGGCAAAAACGGCCATGTTACGGTAAAGGCGAGAGGGCAGCCTGCGGGCTGCCCTCTGCTGTAACAGGCCAATGGAAAAAGTTGTAAAATAACCGAAAGGGGCTGAGCACCATCGAAAAGCTGAAAAAAATCGGCAAGAAGCTGTTTGACATATACTTTACCATCGGCGTGATCGCCATGGCACTGCTGGCAGCTCTTGTGATCTTTACCGTTATTGCGCGCTACTGCTTCTCCCTGAGCTGGAAGCAGCTGGCAGAGTTCAACACCACCCTGTTTGCCTTTACCACCTTCTGGGGCATGGGCATCAACGTGATCAAGGACGAGCACGTCATGATCGACATCCTTTACGACGGTGTTAAGCCTGCCCGCAAGCGCTGGCTTGCCATCATCAACTACCTCATCGTGCTGGCTGTGGTGCTGGTGTTCACCTATCAGGGCTTCAAGTATGTGGGCGTTGCCGGTAAGCAGATCAGTCAGGGCATGGAGATCCCCATGATGTATATGTACGGCATCATGCCGGTGTGCGGCATCATCTGTGCCATCTGCGTCGTGATCAAGATCATCACCCTGTACAAGGCCGACATTTCCTACTTTGCGCCCAAGAATCAGGCGCTGAGCCGTGACGACGCATAAGCGGAAAGGGGAGAATACACAACTATGGCAATGCTCATCCTTCTGGTGCTGCTGATCTTCTTTGCCGCGCTGGGCATCCCGCTGGCCTTCGCCATCGGCGCTTCCTGCGTGACCTACATCCTGATCTATGCACCTACCTTTATCACCATGCTGCCGCAGCGCGTGTGGAACGGTGCCTACAGTGAGCTGATGATCGCCATGCCGCTGTTCATGCTGGCTGGTGAACTGATGAACACCGGCGGCATCACCCAGCGCATCATCAACTTCTGCATGGAGCTGCTGCGCCCCGTCCGCGGCGGTCTGGGCGAAGTGAACATCGTGGCTTCCATGATCTTCGGCGGCATTTCCGGTTCCTCGGTGGCCGACACATCGGCTCTGGGTTCCATCCTGATCCCCGCCATGGAGAAGGAAGGCTACCCGCCGGAAGCATCTGCGGGCATCACGGTGGCATCCTCCACCATGGGCATGATCATCCCGCCCTCTACGCCCATGATCGTTTACTCCATGATCTCCGGCGCATCGGTGGGTGCGCTGTTCGTGGCAGGTGCCGTGCCCGGCATCCTGATCGGCCTGACCCAGCTGGTGCTGGTGTACATCATCAGCGCCAAGAAGGGCTGGCACCCGGAAAAGGTCAAGTTTGACGGCAAGCGCGCCGCAAAGAGCCTGCTTTCCGGCATCCCTGCCCTCATCATGCCGCTGTTCATCATCATCTGCGTTTCCTTCGGTGTGTGCACTGCATCTGAAAGTGCCGGTGTGGCCGTGCTGTATTCCATGCTGGTGGGCTTCTTCGTCTACAGGGAGCTGACATGGAAGGGCGTCTGGGAGGCCCTGAAAAAGACCCTGATCTCCTCCTCTTCCATCATGCTCATCATTGGCTTTACCACCATCTTCACATGGGTGCTGACCATGCAGAAGGTGCCGCAGACGGTAGGTGCCTTCTTCATGTCCTTGAACATGCCCGCGTGGGCCATTGCGCTGATCTTTGATGTGCTGATCCTGATGATCGGCACCTTCATCGACGTCAGCCCGGCCATCCTGCTGCTCACCCCCATCCTGCTGCCGGTCATGGTGCAGTACGGCTTCTCGCCGCTGCAGTTCGGTGCCATGATGATCACCGGTCTGGCCATTGGTCTGGTCACCCCGCCGGTCGGCATGTGCCTGAACGCCTGCAACAAGATCAACCGCATGCCCATCATCGAGATCTTCAAGGGCGCAGCGCCCTACGTGATCTGCAATGTGATCGTTCTGATCTCCATCAGCCTGTGGGGCCCGCTTACCACCGCCCTGCCGCAGCTGCTGGGTTACAGCATCTTCTGAGCTCAACGCGTATACCTCTTATAAAGACAGGCAGCGCTCCCTTGCGGGGCGCTGTTTGTTTTTTGTACGCAAACAGGCGGAACCGTTGTATTTGGCCGACAGATATGGTACACTAAGACCACTTGTGTATAGGAATATAGGAAAAGAGGATCTGCAACATGGATACACAAAAACAAAAGCGCAGCGCTTTTTCCGGCAAGATCGGCTTTGTGCTGTCGGCCGCAGGCGCTTCGGTGGGCCTTGGCAACATCTGGCGGTTTCCGTATCTCGCCGCGAAATACGGCGGCGGCATTTTTCTGCTGGTGTACATCGTGCTGGCCGTCACCTTTGGCTACACGATGATCGTGGCCGAAACGGCACTGGGCCGCATGACCCACAAAAGCCCGGTGGGTGCCTTTGGCGCCTTTGGCAAAAAGGGCGGCCTGCGGTTCGGCGGCTGGATCAATGCGGTCATCCCCATTCTGATCGTGCCGTACTATTCAGTCATCGGCGGCTGGGTCATCCGCTATCTGTCGGAGTATATCAGCGGCCATGGCAGTGAGCTTTCGCAGGACGGTTATTTTTCCAATTTCATTTCCAGCGGACTGTCGGCAGAGGTGTGCTTTCTGATCTTCACGGCCTTTACGCTGGCCATCATCTTTGCCGGTGTGCGCAACGGCGTGGAGCGTGTTTCCAAGGTGATGATGCCGGTGCTGGTGGTGCTTTCGGTGGTCATTGCGGGCTATTCGGTCACGCGCCCGGGCGCACTGGCCGGCGTCAGATATTTCCTGGTGCCGAACGTGGCAAACTTCTCCTGGATGACGGTGGTCACAGCCATGGGTCAGATGTTCTATTCGCTGTCCATCGCCATGGGCATTCTGGTCACTTTTGGCTCCTATATGAAAAAGGATGTCTCCATTGAGGAATCCACCGAGAACGTGGAACTGTTCGACACGGCCATTGCCATCATGGCGGGCCTGATGATCATTCCGGCGGTGTTCTCCTTCTCCGGCGGCGACCCGGATACCCTGCAGGCCGGTCCGGCGCTGATGTTCATTACCATCCCCAAGGTGTTCGAGAGCATGGGTTTTGGCCACGTGGTGGGCGTCCTGTTCTTTTTGCTGGTGCTGTTTGCAGCTGTGACCAGCTCCATTGCCCTGACCGAGAGCGCTGTCTCCACCTTTGAGGACGAGCTGGGCTGGAGCCGCGAGCGCGCAACGGCACTGATCGGCCTGATCATGGTGGCGCTGGGCAGTCTGTCTGCGCTGGGCTACGGCCCGCTGGCGGGCGTGACGGTGTTCGGGATGCAGTTTCTGGATTTCTTCGATTTCCTCACCAACTCTGTCATGATGCCCATTGCAGCCATTGCCACCTGCCTGCTGGTGTCCCGCGTCATCGGCGTGCAGAAGATCGAAGAAGAGGTGACGCTGGACGGCAAGCCCTTCCGCCGCAAAAAGATCTTCAACTTTATGATCCGCTATCTGTGCCCCATCTTTGCGGCCATCATTCTGGTCAGCTCGGTGGCAAATGCCCTTGGCTGGATCGCCATGTAAGCAGCCGTTACCATCGGGTAGAATGCTGAAAACACAGCGATAAATAACAGAAAAGTCGTGCAAAGCTGAGCATCTGTGAAAGAACAGGTGCTCAGCTTTTTGCGTTTTTTGCCGCACCGGAAGGAAAATAACGATAAAAAGCCCGGAATTTACCCTTTTAAGTGCGAAAAATTCCCAAATAGCTTGAAACGCTTTTGTTGCAGTGTTAAAATAATAACACTGTTTTTATGGGGTAATCGACGCAAAACTCAGTGCGGTCTGCTCGCAAGCGTCGGAGTTCCTATGGGATGTGTAAGAATCGCTAAAGCAGCACTGCGCTACTGCACTTGCGTGGTACTGCCTCCGAAAATGTGAGGAAAATATTCGTATGATGAAAAAGATCTCCCGCCGCTCGTTTTTGCAGGTTTGCGGCATTACGGCGGCAACGGCAGCGCTGACCGCCTGCGGCGGCGGTAAGACCGAAACGGCGAAAAAAGACGATGCGCACGAAGCCATCACCTTTATGGCACCTTATAAGGAGATAGAAGCCTTTATTGAGCAGGTGCACAGTGTTTACCCGGAAGTGAACATCGAGGTCGTGCCCTACAGCGGCGATAACACCACCACCTGTTTGCAGAATATGTTTGCGGCGGGCGACCTGCCGGACGTCTGCACCTTGACCTACTACGACCCCCGGATCGATCTGGTCTCCGACAAACTGCTGGACCTTTCCGGCTACGATTTTACGGATAACTATGTGGAGTCCCGCTTGCAGGACGTGTTCGACAACGGTGCCATCTACCTGCTGCCCTCGACCTACAACTGCTACGGCATCACCTACAACAAGACCCTGCTGAAGAAATACGGCTGGGAGCTGCCCAATTCTTTCGCTGAGCTGGAAGCACTGGCGGCAAAGGCCAAGGAAGCCGGGGTCGATCTCTGTCTGCCGCAGATCCAGTATCCGGGCTACGGGTTCCAGTACCTGTGCAACATTGCAGACGCCGATTTCCTCGGCACACTGGACGGCAGGCTGTGGCAGCGGGATTATCTGTCCGGTAAGGCGAATGTCAGCAATACCCCCGGCATGATGCAGGCGATGGCCTATGTCCAGAAGTGGAAGGATATCGGGATGCTGAACGGCTCCGGCGACGCTCTTGACGACAATGTGACCCGGCAGAGGATGACCGAGGGCAACACCCTGTTTCTGATGGGCGGCACCAAC
The DNA here is from genome assembly GCF_048323735.1 of Faecalibacterium sp. 3. Taxonomy (NCBI): domain Bacteria; kingdom Bacillati; phylum Bacillota; class Clostridia; order Eubacteriales; family Oscillospiraceae; genus Faecalibacterium; species Faecalibacterium sp. 3. The sequence continues at coordinate 19,562 of NZ_JBLWFN010000001.1, read as the reverse complement.
GGCATCGTGGAGGCAGAGGGCAACGCCGATAAATACGGGCTGATGCCGTTTCTCTCGGAGGACGGCACCCAGAACGTTTTTGTGCTGAATGTGAACCGCTTCTACGGTCTGAATAAAAAGCTGGAGCAGGACCCCCAGAAGCTGGAAGATGCGCTCAAGGTGATGCGTGTGCTTTCCACCGTTGCAGGCACCAGCGCTCTGCAGCCCGCAACGGCGCTGAAAAGCAGCCTGCTGCCCTTTAAGGACGCAAAAGCGGACGGCACCTACTATGCCGACATCGCCGATGCCCTGAACGCAGGCAATACCGCGCCCTTTATCTATTCCGGCTGGGAAAACACCATCGTGACCACCGGCCTTAAAATGCTGGACTTCATGAAGGGCAACGCCACCATGGAGGATGTGATCCATCAGCTGGACGAGGATCAGGATAGTGTGGTGAACAACACCCTAGATACCATCACTACCGTCACCGAGGAGCTTTCGCAGGAGGACTGCGCCATGCTGGTGGGCCGCTGCTTTGCACAGGCTACCGGCAGCGACCTTGCGCTGGTGTCGCTGAGCACATGGATCCCCGGCAACCCGTCCGAACAGAACCGCCAAGGCGTCGCTGCCAAGCTGTACGCCAAGGGCATTACGGATTACGACCTTTCGGTGATCCTGCCCACCGGCTGGAACCGCACCATCCAGACCGTTGACCTGACCGGGCAGCAGATCAACGACCTGCTTGCTTCTGGTTATGATGCCTACGGCAACGGCAAGGGCTATCCCTATGTGCTGGTAAGCCCGGTGCAGCCGGATGCGGGCAAGACCTATCAGGTTGCCATCTGCGGCGTGAGCGACCAGCTGGCTGCGGAGACCACGGTCACAGACAGCGGCGTGGTGGGCATGGATGCTGCAAAAGCCTTCTTTGGTGCATACACCACCATCAGCCGGGCAGATACCGCATGGAGCTGAATAGAACAGACAGGAGATACTGGATGTGAACAACAAACTATATAAAAAGCTGCTTTGGGGCATCGGCGTTGTCATCGTTGCGGTCATCCTGACCCTTTTTATCATGAGCCGGACCTACATCCAGAACCTTGTCTACCATGAGCGGCTGAACCAGATGGAAGAGGTCACCCACCAGATGTTCCGCAGTCTGGAGGATGTGATCGACACCCATTGGAGCGAGGTGAATGTACAATGCAATTATTTGTACTGCACTCCGTTAAAGACCGATACCGAGTTCTATCGCTATCTGAAAAAGCTGTCGGAGCTTTCCAATTACCATGAAAGACAGATCGAACTGATTGCCGTGGACTCTGCCGGACATTACTATACTGAGAATGGCCGCATGGGGCTGCTGCGAGGAATGAAGTATCTGGAAAGCGCACCGCAGCGGATCAGCTACGTTTCCAACTCGCTGACCGTGGACGACTCCCGGATGGTGTTCCTGAAACAGCTCTCCACCCCCATCACACTGCAAAGCGGAGAAAAAGAGATCACCCTGCGCTACTTTGGCATTTCGCAGAGCATGACCCAGCTGAACGATTATTTCCGCTGTGATGCCTACGAAAATAACAACAGCGTCTATGTGCTGGATGACGATGGTTTCAAGCTGTTCAACGCCAACGATACCGAACTGCTGAAGGGACACAACGTATACACCGTGCTCTCCCGGATGTCCTATCTGCACGGTTCTTCCTTTGCGGAGGCAAAGGAGCGGCTTGACCGAACAGGCTCCTGTTATTCCAACGCCGTGCTGGACGGCACCGAGTATTTCTACGCCCTGAAGCAGATGGAAAACGCCCGGTGGACGCTGGCATTCCTTGTTCCGGCAGAATACGTGGCCGTGAATACCCAAAAGCTGGTCAACATCGTCATGGTCATCATCATCGTCATTGCGATGGTGTTCTCGGTCATAACAGTTTTTGTCGGCTGGTCTCTCCTGCGGCAAAAGCAGCAGCAGGAGCTGCAGGCAGAAAAAGAAGCGAACCTCCGTCTGGAGCAATACAACATCCAGCTGACGCAGGCAAACGACGAGATGCGGCGGGCGCAGGATGCTGCCGCAGAGGCGCTGCAGTCCGCAGAGCGTGCCAGCAAGGCCAAGACGGACTTCCTTGCCAATATGAGCCACGATATCCGCACCCCCATGAACGCCATCATCGGCATTACCACCCTGATGAAAAACGAGCTGCACCAGCCGGAAAAGCTGGCCGAGCATCTGGGCAAGCTGGAAAACTCCGGCCAGCTGCTGCTGGGCATCATCAACGATATTCTGGATATGAGCCGCATCGAGAGCGGCAAGACCACCCTGAATGAGGAAAAAATGAATCTGCCCCAGCAAATCAGCCAGCTGGACAGCATCATCCGCCAGCAGGCAGGTCAGCGCCGCCAGACCTTTACGGTAAACATCCATCTGCAGCACGAAAATGTGCTGGCAGACCCCAACCGTCTGAATCGGGTGCTGATGAATATTCTCTCCAACGCAGTCAAGTACACACCCACCGGCGGACATATCCGGTTTGAGGTGGACGAGCTGCCCCGGAACGAGCACTACGCCCGATACCGCTTTGTGGTGCAGGATGACGGCATCGGCATGAGCGAGGCCTACCAGAAGACTCTTTTTGACCCCTTTACCCGGGAGGAGCGCTCCGGCACCAACAAGGTGCAGGGCACCGGCCTTGGCATGGCCATCACCAAGAGCATTGTGGACCTGATGGGCGGCTCCATCGGCGTGGAGAGCGCCACCGGCAAGGGCACCCGCTTTGAGGTGGTGCTGGAATTTCCCATTGATGCCGAGGCAGACCATGCGCAGCAGGTGCAGGCCCTGCCGGAGGAAGCGGAAGAAACTTCGCCCCTGTGTGGCATGAAGTTCCTCTGCGCCGAGGATAACGCCATCAACGCCGAAATTCTGGAAATGCTGCTGGAAACCAAGGGTGCAAGCTGCACCATCTGCTCCAACGGTCAGGAGATCGTGGATGCCTTTGCCAGCGTAAAGCCCGGCGATTATGACATGATCCTGATGGATGTGCAGATGCCGGTGATGGACGGCTTGGAAGCCACCCGCCGCATCCGCAGCGGCGAAAACCCGCTGGGCAGGATCATCCCCATCCTTGCCATGACCGCCAACGCCTTCCTTGAGGATATGCAGAAGAGCAGGGAAGCCGGTATGGACGAGCATCTGTCCAAACCCGTGGATATCGCTGCGCTGGAACAGACAGTAAAACGCTTTCGTGTTACCCCCCCCCCCCGAAAATAAATAGCGGACAAGCGCGTTTCCGCAGAGGAAGCACACAAACGATGTAAATGATGCAGGAGAAGGTTAGAACGTGAATACACTTTCCGAGATCGAGGGCTATTACAAAAAGCGCGAGCGGCGGCTGATCGAAAAGCTCCACAAACAGGAAGCAGCCCTTGCCGCAGCGAATCAGAAGCTGAAACAATTGACCGAAAATCAGAGAGCACCGGTGGACGAAACCGCCGAGCAGCATGCTGCACGGGAGCAGAAGCTCAAAGAAGAGCTTTATCGGGACCCGCTGACAGGAGCCTACAACCGCCGCTATTACGAAGAGGTCGTCCGCAAGATCATCGGCCCGGCGGGGGTCGCACTGCTGGATGTGGACGATTTCAAGATCTGCAACGATACCTATGGGCATCATGCCGGAGATATGGCGCTGAAAACGGCGGCAAACGCCATTCAATCCCGCATCCGGAAGTCGGACCTGCTCATCCGCTGCGGCGGGGACGAGTTTTTGCTGGTGCTGCCCGGCATTCCGGGAGATTTTCTGCGCACCAAACTGGAACAGATCTGCACCGCCGTGCAGATGGCGTCCGTACCCGGCTACTCGCATTTCCGTATCTCGCTGAGCATCGGCGGAACCATGCAGTCCATCACCGACCCGATGGAAAATGTGGTCCGCCGTGCAGACCGGCTGATGTATCAGGCAAAGCGCCGCAAGAATACCGTCACGGTGGAGGTCCCGGGGCAGGATCTGGCTGCGCTGGAAAGACTTTTGCAGGAAAAATCGCAGATCCTGCTGGTGGATGACTCCGAAATGAACCGCGTGATGCTGTCGGAGATCCTGGGGCAGGAGTACCGCATTCTGGAAGCGAAGGACGGACAGGAATGCATGGAAAAACTGCGGGAGGAAGCCGGAAACATTGCACTGGTGCTGCTGGATATCAATATGCCGTTCATGGACGGTTTTGAGGTGCTGAGGGCCATGAATGCCAACCACACCATCGAGGATACCCCGGTCATCATGATCTCCAGCGAGGACTCCGAAGATGCGATCCGACGGTCCTATGAGCTGGGTGCGAGCGACTATGTCAACCGTCCCTTTGATGCACGCATCGTATACCGCCGGGTGACCAACATCATCAAGCTGTACGCCAAGCAGCGGCGGCTGGTACAGATGGTGTCGGATCAGATCCGCGCCCGCGAAAACGATACGGATATTCTGGTGGGCGTGCTGAGCCACATCGTGGAGTTCCGCAACGGCGAAAGCGGGCCCCATGTGCGGCACATCCGCACCATCACTGAACTGCTGCTCCACCATCTGCTGGACATCAGCAGCAGGTATCCGCTCACGGCGGAGCAGCAGGATCATATCCCGCTGGCCTCTGCCCTGCACGACATTGGCAAGATCGCCATTGACGAAAAGGTGCTCAACAAACCCGGCAGGCTGACCCCGGAGGAATTTGAGCTGGTCAAGACCCACAGTATGCGGGGCGCCGAGATGCTGCATGATTTGGATAATTTTGGCGAGCAGCCGCTGCTGCAGACCGCCTACGAGATCGCCCGCTGGCACCACGAACGCTGGGATGGCCGCGGCTACCCGGATGGGCTGAAGGGCGATGAGATCCCCATCAGCGCACAGCTGGTCTCGCTGGCCGATGTGTACGATGCACTGACCAGCGACCGCTGCTACAAAAAAGCCTACCCCCACGAAAAAGCCGTGCAGATGATCCTGAACGGCGAGTGCGGGGCGTTCAATCCGCTGCTGCTGCAATGCCTGACGGATATCCAGACCGACCTGAAAGAAGAGCTACAGGGGCATCCCGACTGAGCTGTGGATGCGATCAAAACAGGAGTATAAAAAGCCCGAATGAAACACAGAATCTCACGCCGTGCATTCCTGAACGGATGCACGCTGATGGCGGCAGCTGCTGCCGTAGGCAGTCTGACTTCCTGCGGAGGAAAGGAAGCAAAAGACCGCGGTCTTGCACAACTCGTTGTGGGAAGCGACACCTACCCGCCTTATATCTATCTGAACAATGACGGTGTTCCCACCGGGATCGATGTGGAGATCGCCACCGAGGCGTTCCGCCGCATGGGGTATGCTGCCCGGTTTGAAACGATCGACTGGGAGCAGAAAACAAATCTTGTGGAAAGCGGTGCCATCGACTGCATCTGGGGCTGCTTTTCCATGGATGGACGCGAAGATGCATACTGCTGGGCGGGGCCTTACATGGTGAGCCGTCAGGTGGTTGCGGTGGATGCCGACAGCAGCATCCGATCCCTCAGCGACCTTGCCGGCAAGACCATCGCCGTGCAGAGCACCGGCAAGCCGGAGGAGATCTTTCTCAGCGGCTCCGACCCGCGCATCCCGCAGACGGTGGAGGTGCTCAGCATCGAAAACCGCAGTGTGCAGTACGCAATGCTGGCCTGCGGCTATGTGGACGGCATTGCCGCCCACGAGACAGGCATCCTGCAATATATGAAGGACAATGCTGTAGACTTCCGCATTTTGGAGGAACCGCTGCTGGTCACCGGGCTGGGCATCGCCTTTGCCAAGAACGACACCCGCGGGCTGGACAGCCAGCTGACCGATACCCTTGCGCAGATGCGCGCGGACGGCACGCTGGAGCGGATCATTGGCCGATACCTTGAAAATGCTGCGCAGTATCTGGAGGTGGACACCATTGGCGCGTAAAAACAGAACCACCCCGGATAAAAGGAGATGGGAGGGCTATCTGATCGTCGGCATGCTCTTGATGATCGGTGTGATATTTCTTTCCGGCTGGCGGGCAATGCGCACAGCGGAGGAGCGCTTTTGCCAGACCCTTGAGTTTGTCAAATCCCAGTCCACCAGCTTTGAAAAGTACAATGATACCATCACGGCAAAGACACTGCGCCGCACGGCGGTCGCGGTCCATCAGCTGGCAGAGGACCCTGCCCTCGACCTCTCCGACCCGCAGTGCCTGAACAGGCAGGCAGAAAAGCTCTGGCTCACCGGCATTTCGGTTCTGGGGCCGGACGGCACGCTCCGGTGCGAGTCCACGACCAACGGCATCGGCTATGCCCGGTTTGGCGGCCAGCTGAAAAATGACGCCGTTCTGGACGTTTTATCTTACCCGCGAAAGACCTATGTAAAGCGCGTCCTGCTGAAAGATGGCTCTGCTGTGGATGTTGCGGCACACCGGGCAGAAAGCGCAGAGCTGCTCCTGCTTGCCTACCGGTATACCCCGGCGGAATTTGTGGAGGAAACGGCGCTGTCCATCCAGAGCGTACTGGACGGATACCCGGCAGAAACCAGCGGCACGCTGTTCATCGTGCAGAACAATCAGGTCATTGCCGCAAACAGCCCGGAGCTGATCGGGCAGGATACTGCGGACAGCCCGCTGGTGCAGGGGCTCCGCAAAGCCGGTGCCGCAGAGAAGCTGACCCATACCCAGGACTGGAACGGCTCCGGCTGCTATTTCGGGATGTTCTGCCATGGCAGATCCTTCGATCTCTATGCGTATACGGACGAAAAAATGATCTTCCGGGAGTCGCTTTCGCTGGTCCTGACGGCGCTGGTCGGCTACAGCCTGCTTGTAATGGTCCTTCAGCTGCTGCGCCGCCGCTCCGTGCAGGAGATGGAACAGCAGAAAAAAGAGCAGGAGAGGAAGTATCAGACCCAGCTGGAAGAGCAGAACCGCAAGCTGGAGATCGCGCTTCAGCACGAGGGAGCGGCAAACCGCGCCAAGCGGGAGTTCCTGTTCAATATGAGCCACGATATCCGCACCCCCATGAACGCCATCATCGGCTTCACCTCGCTGGCTGCGACCCATATCGACAATAGGGAACAGGTGCTGGACTACCTGAAAAAGATCTCCACTTCCAGCCAGCATCTGCTTTCCCTCATCAATGATGTACTGGATATGAGCCGTATCGAGAGCGGAAAGGTAAAGATCGAGGAAAAAGCGGTGCATCTGCCGAACCTCATCCACGATGTGCGCTCCATCATCCAGCCCAATATTTCGGCAAAGCGGCTGTCGCTTTTCATTGATACCATGGATGTGGAGAACGAGGATATCATCACCGACCCGCTGCGGCTGAACCAGATCCTGCTGAACATTTTGTCCAATGCCATCAAGTTTACCCCCACAGGCGGCATGATCAGCATTCGCATTGCTGAGAAAAACGGTGCGCCTGCGGGCCGGGCCTGCTATGAGTTCCGCATCAAGGACACCGGCATCGGCATGAGCGAGGAGTTCCAGAAGCACATCTTTGAGGAGTTCACCCGTGAGGAAAACTCCACCGTCAGCGGCATTCAGGGCACCGGCCTCGGCATGTCCATCACCAAGAACATTGTGGACCTGATGGGCGGCACCATCGCCATTGAGAGCGAGCCGGGCAAGGGCAGCGAGTTCATCGTGAATCTCTGCTTTGCGCTCAGCGGACAAAAGGTGGAGCTCAGACAGCTCCCGCAGCTGGAAGGGCTGCGGGCACTGGTGGCGGACGACGATACCGACACCTGTCTGAGCGTCAGCACCATGCTCTCCAAGATCGGGATGCGGCCGGAGTGGACGATCTCCGGCAGGGAAGCGGTGATCCGCACCCGGTACGCCATGGAGCAGGGGGATGAATTCAGTGTTTACATCATCGACTGGCTGATCCCCGATATGAACGGCATCGAGATCGTGCGGCAGATCCGCAAGGTGATTGGAAAAAGCTGCCCTATCATCATCCTGACCGCCTACGACTGGGCCGATATTGAAGAGGAAGCCCGCGCTGCCGGTGTTACCGCCTTCTGCGAAAAGCCGCTGTTCCTCTCGGAGCTGCGCAGAGTGCTGGCAGGGCCGTTCGGTGCAGAGCCTGCCTGCAGGCCGGTGCAGCTGAACGCGGAGGCCTTCAAAGGGAAAAAGATCCTGCTGGTGGAGGACAACGAGCTGAACCGTGAGATCGCAGTGGAGATCCTGAAGGAAGCGGGATTTGAGGTGGAATCGGCCGAGGATGGCGAGATCGCCGTCCGGAAGATGAAGCAGGCGGCAGACGGACAGTATGACCTGATCCTCATGGACATCCAGATGCCCAACATGGACGGCTACGAGGCAACGCGGCAGATCCGTGCGCTGCCGGATGCTGCAAAGGCGGGCATCCCCATCTTTGCAATGACGGCAAATGCCTTTGAGGAAGACCGTCAGAACGCGCTGAAGGCCGGCATGAACGGCCATATTGCAAAGCCGCTGGATATTCCGCACCTGCTGCAGGTCCTTGCAGATGTACTGAAATAAACAGCGCCCAAAAGCAAAAGCACCCACAGCAAGTGCCACAGAGGTTTTGACCTCCGGTGAGCAAATTGCTGTGGGTGCTTTATTTTTTATGCCTGACAGGCGGCTTGTTACAAAATTTTGCGCAGCTCCTGCACAAGATCGCCGATCACGATGGGTTTGGACAAAAAGCCATTCATGCCGTTTTCCGGCAAAGCTGCTTTGGCCTACTTGTCGTACATCACTGCTCGCAAGAGTGTACGCTGTAAAACCCGCCCACGGAAAGGATGCCGCAAATATTTTGCGTGTGTCCTGTTTTGTACTCTCCCTCTACCGCGAAAGGGCAGAGAATGACAGAAACATAAAAATATTTTACTACTGCCATGAAGGATTTTCAATGAATTTCCACGTATTTATACATAAAAACTACGCGTGTCCGATTTCTTTGCATCGGCGCACATGGCGGGCGGAAAACTGTGGGGACAGCCTGCGTTACTGCACTCCACGGATGGCATCCGTCGTGATCTTGTACTGTTCCGTTACACGGGCAAACCATTCCCCGGAGCCTTCCAGTGTGCCCGCACGCAGAACCTCGGTCAGCTCATAGGCAGGCTGATAGAGATTGGTGAAGCCAAGGTTCTGGCATACACCCTTGAGCGTGTGTGCCGCACGGAATGCTTCCTGTGCGTTTCCTTCCTTCAGCGACTGCTCCAGCTTTGGATAGCTGTCGTCGTTCAAAAACATCAGCGCAAATTTACGGACCATACTTTCACGGGGCAGCCGATGAAATACCTCTTCATAGTCTGCGCCCATTTCTTTATAACACTCCTGAATCGTCATAATCCCCTGCACGGCCTTTCCTATTTCTTTCTGCGCACGGCACTGCATCGTCACAAAAGTGCCACGCGGATTTGTTGCAGTTTGTTATGTTATCAATATACCATTTATTAAGTAGGATTTCAATTCATTTGCAGCGGTATTTTATAAAAATAAGGGCCGCTGTACATTATTTTGTGCAGCAGCCCCCTTTGCAGGATGTCCTGCCGCTGTGAAATCTGTTCTTGACGTCCGTGCGAGTAAGCGGTACGATACAAGCATAGACCGGAACGGCAAACGGATGATACAGAACGATCACGTACAGGAGGATGCTTTTGTGAACATTGAAAAGATCACGCAGGGGAAGAACCTGACCGATACAGAGCAGACCGTGCTGGAGTACATTCTGGATCATCTGGACACGGTGCAGACCGAGGGCGTGCGCGGGGTGGCGCGGGCAAACTATACCTCCACCTCCACCATCATGCGGCTGGCGCGCAAGATGGATTACAGCGGTTTTGTGGATATGTGCTACAAGCTGCGCTCCTTTACCGAGACGCCGCACCAGACGATGAAGGAGGAAGAAAACTTTCTCAACAGCTTTGGCGTGGAGTCGCTGCTGAACTACAATACCTATACGCAGCTTAAAGCCTGTGCGGAAAAGATCCTGGAGCAGAAAGACAAGATCATCTTTGTCTACGGCACCGGCTTTTCCGGTACGGTGTGCACCTACCTGACCCAGAAGCTGGTCAACATGGGCATTTTGTGCGTCAGCGCCACGGGCGGCGACTCTGTGGGCATCTTTGAGAATACGCTGGAGCGGATGGGGATGTTTTTCTGCATCTCCAAATCCGGCGAGACCTCGATGGTGCGCGACAAGATCAAGACTGCACAGGAAAACGGCGTGTGCACCGTAGCCATTACCGGCGAGCAGAAAAACAGCATCGGACAGTTTGCAGACCTGTGGTTTCGGATAGAGAACCCGTGGAAGCTGGATGACCAGAACACCATGCCCAGCACCTTTTTTCCGCAGACCATGATGCTGATCGAGCTGATTGCCTACGAATACCGCCGTCTGTGCCTTGGAAAAGACATGAAATAACGAGTATTTGTGCAGAATGTGCAAAAAAGACTCCGTTTTTTGCACAGAAGCGCCAGAAACGCGTTACCGCTTTTGGTAACGCGTTTCCTTCTGTTCAAAATTTGTTTACATCTGTAAATTTTTGTGCGATAGTAATGGCACAGATCCGGCCGGATATGTGTGGATGGACGCATCCCGCGCAAGAACGATATCTGAAAAATGTGAAACGAAAGAAGGAGTCAACCCATGAAGGATAAGGTAATGGATGCATTGCAGCGGTTCTCCAAAGCAATGTTCATCCCCGTTCTGATCCTGCCCATTGCCGGTATTCTCATCGCTGTGGGCAACCTGTTCACCAATGTCCGGCTGCAGGCAGTGCTGCCGTTTCTGAACAACCCGGTCACCATCGGCTTCGGCACGCTGCTGTCCGGTTCGCTCAACGCCATCCTGGGCAATCTGGGCGTTATCTTCTGCGTGGGCCTCAGCGTGGGCCTGGCCAACAAGAAAAAGTCTGAGGCAGGCTTTATCTCTCTGCTGGCATTCCTGGTGTTCCTCAATGCCATGAACAAATTCATGAACATGCGCGGTATGCTGGTAGAGGGCAGCCTTTCCGGCACCGGTCAGGCCATGGTTCTGGGCGTTCAGGTCCTGGACATGGGCGTGTTCATCGGCCTGCTGCTGGGCATCGTGGTCGCATGGGTGCACAACCGCTTCTGCGAGACTGAGTTCAACAACGCTTTCCAGATCTACGGCGGCACTCGTTTTGTGTTCATCGTTCTGATCCCGGTCATGGTGGTTCTGGCTGTGCTGTTCACCTTTGTGTGGCCGTATGCACAGGCTGGCATCAACGCTCTGGGCGGCTTTATCCGCGGCGCAGGCAACTTCGGCCTGTTTGTCTACGGCACGCTGGAGCGTCTGCTGATCCCCACCGGTCTGCACCATCTGGTCTACACCCCGTTCCTGTACACCTCTCTGGGCGGCACTGCCACTGTGGGCGGTCAGGTGCTGGAGGGTGCCCGCAACATCTACTACGCCGAGATCGCAGATCCCTCCGTTGCTGTGCTGAGCCAGTCTGTCATCTGGGATGCCCGCGGCATTTCCAAGATGTTTGGTCTGATCGGTGCTTGCCTGGCCATGTACCAGACTGCACGTTCTGAGAACCGCGAAAAGATCAAGCCCGTGCTGATCACCGCTGCTGTCACCTCCTTTATCGCCGGTGTCACCGAGCCCATCGAGTTCAGCTTCCTGTTCGTGGCTCCCGTCCTGTTCGTTGTGCACGCTGTGCTGGCCGGTTCCAGCTTTGTGGTGCTGAACCTGCTGGGCTGCCGCGCCATCGGCCCCAACGGCTTTATCGATTTCCTGCTGTACAACCTGCCGCTGGGCATTGGCAAGACCCGCTGGCCCATCTACATTGGCGTAGGCGTTCTGTACTTCTTCCTGTACTATGTGATCTTCCGCGTGCTGATCGTCAAGCTGAACCTCCACACGCTGGGCCGTGAGGCGGACGGCATGGAGATGAAGCTCCACACCAAGGCTGAGTACAAGGCCAAGACTGCTGCCACTGCTGGGAACGGCACCGCTGCTGCGCCCGCACAGGACACTGCCGTGGACGCTGCCACCATCGTGGAGGCACTGGGCGGCAAGGAGAACATCCTGAAGGTGACCAACTGCTACACCCGTCTGCGCACCGAGCTGGCAGACCCCGACAAGGTGCAGGATGATGTGCTGAAGAACCAGACCGGCGCTTCTGCCGTCATCCACAAGGGCAAAAATGTGCAGGTAGTGTATGGCCTGAAGGTCAACGCCGTGCGCAAGGCCGTGGATGCAGAGCTTGGCCTGAGCGGCGAAGATTAACCAATTGCGTTTCTTGAATTGAATTATAGAAAACATCCATAAGAAGGAGGGCATTTTTCCATGAAAAAGTTTTCTATTGTGATCGCCGGCGGCGGCAGCACCTATACGCCGGGCATCGTTATGATGCTGATGCATAGTCTGGATCGCTTCCCGATCCGCAGCCTGAAGCTGTACGATAACAACCCCGAGCGTCAGAAGACCATTGCCGATGCTGTGGCACTGGCTATGAAGAAGGTCGCCCCGGATGTGGCATTCAGCTATACCACCGACCCCGAAGAGGCCTTCACCGACGTGGATTTCTGCATGGCACACATCCGCAGCGGCGGCTATCCCATGCGTGAAAAGGACGAAAAGATCCCCCTGAGCCACGGCGTAGTGGGTCAGGAGACCTGCGGCCCCGGCGGCATCGCCTATGGTATGCGCAGCATCCCTGACATCATGCAGCTGATCGACTATATGGAGAAATACAGCCCCAACTGCTGGATGCTCAATTACTCCAACCCTGCGTCCATCGTCGCAGAAGCCTGCCGTGTGCTTCGTCCTCACTCCAAGATCATCAACATCTGCGATATGCCGGTGGGCACATTGCGCCGCATGAGCTACATCGTGGGCAAGACCCCGAAGGATCTGGACGTGCGTTACTACGGTCTGAATCACTTTGGCTGGTGGACCAGTGTCAAGGACAAAGATGGCACCGACTACACCCCGCAGCTGATCGACTACGTGAGCAAAAACGGCTATCTGACCCAGAAGGCCATTGAGACTCAGCACATGGATGCCAGCTGGCAGGAGACCCACCGCAAGGCCGCCGATCTGCTGGCGGTCACTCCGGACTGCCTGCCCAACACCTACCTGAAGTACTACCTGTACCCGGACTACGTGGTGGAGCACAGCGACCCCAACTACACCCGCGCCAACGAGGTGATCGATGGCCGCGAAAAGAATGTCTTCGGTGCAGCACGCGCCATTACCGCTTCGGGCGAGTTTAAGGGTGACGAGTTCAACATCGACAACCACGCCAGCTTTATCGTCGATCTGGCTCGCGCCATTGCCTACAATACCCACGAGCGGATGCTCTGCATCGTGGAGAACAAGGGTGCTATCAGTAACTTTGATCCCCACGCCATGGTGGAGGTCCCCTGTCTGGTGGGCAACGATGGTCCGGAGCCCCTGTGTCAGGGTGAGATCCCGACCTTCCAGCTGGGCATGATGAACCAGCAGGTCGCCGTGGAAAAGCTGGTGGTCGAGGCCTACTGCGAGCACAGCTACCAGAAGATGTGGCAGGCATTGACCCTGAGCAAGACCGTGCCCAGCGCCAAGGTAGCCAAGGAGATCCTGGACGACCTGATCGTAGCCAACAAGGACTACTGGCCTGAGCTGCACTAAAGTCTGCGCTTGTGAAGCGCTGTCCCGAATATCCCCATTTTTCATGAACTGAAAGGGGCTGCTGCACCGCGATGTGCAGCAGCCCTTTCGTTTTTGCAGAGAGTTCAGAAACTTTCTCTGCCGGATTTTCTTTCGGGTGGCAATGTCCTGAAAACAGAAATGGCCCGGCTGATGCCGGGGCTGGGTGTACTTGAACAGCATCCCGTCCAGATAGATTGACACCGGTTTATAGGGAGCGCCTGCCTATTTTAGCAGAAAGCATAGAAAACGGCGATTTTGGCTTCAATTAGCTGGAAAGCCGATTTTATTAGCTGAAACCGAAAATTCTGCTAATGGCATTCGCTGGCTGATTTTGGCGATAGGTTCAAAATGAAAAATGCGAAGATCGTCTTTCCCATGGAAAAATGACCTTCGCATTTTCTTGAAATGGCGTCCCCGATGTGATTCGAACACACGGCCTTCCGCTTAGGAGTAGGGGCTGAAGCCATAAATCCTAGGCAAAAGTAGGTAAAACAAGTAACGTTTTATCAATTGATTTTTTGTTGCGCTGTCAATCTGAGTAAAGAACACAAACCCCGAAATAAAACGAGTAAAAGGCTTTTCATTAGCAGAAAATTAGCAGAGCTAATGAAAAGTGGAAGGTTCATTGTAAAATGCCCACCTTTCATTAGCTGGGAAGTGTACGTTTCCCTACGGATATTTGCTTGTTTAGCATTCGTGAACCAGACCATACAGCCGTAGCTGGTGTGATGGACAAATGTTTTCAATAGAAAAAGACCAGAGCTTTCTGCGAGAAAACTCTGGTCTATGTAACAGTGCGAATGGAAATGCGCATTGTCTTGTAAAAGGAAGGGGCTTATGGTATTCTTACGGGAGTAAAGGCACTGGATGCAAGGAACTTTGCGTGATTTTAGGAGTGTGCGATGGAAAAGAAATTTAATATTGTAGTCGGTGAAGATGGAACTGTAAAACTCCCAGATGCGGTTCTGGAAAAACTTGAAGTCAAACCCGGAGAGGAAGTTCGCTTCGAGGTAGATGACAATTTCTATGCAGTCAGGCTTCTATCGCGGATAGAAGCTGAACGCTTGGATTACTTGAATTGGATGCATAATAAACATTGCTCCTCTATTGAGGAAATGATTGCAGAGTCGAGAAAACAAGCCACTCAGAACATTGTGATCTCCCGTATCCTTGATGGGATGCCGGCAGAAAAAATCGCAGAAGGCTATGAAGTTTCACTCGATTATGTAAAACAGCTTACACATCAGCTGAAGATGGACATAGAGGAAGCTAAGACGAAAAAACACAAAGAAACGGGATCATCCTAAAACAGATAGCGGCAGTTTTCCATATACGGAAAACTGCCGCTGTTTATGTATAGAGGCTTATAGGTTCTTTGCAAGATTTTTAATGAGTGTAGCCATAGAGGGGTCAGCCAGCAGTTTAGCAAGAGCTGCTACCGCATCTGTATCGACTGGGCTGGCTTTGGGAGTGGATTGCTCTGCGCGAGGGAGGGCTTCAGGCTCTGCACCATGATGCTGATAGAAGAAATCGTCGAATCGTTGTGCGTTCAAACGCCGATCATCATCCAGAATGTGTGCGTACTGCTCGGTGACCATCGAAGCCTGTGCATGACCGGAATCGCCCTGCACGGCTTTGATATCGCCGCCGTTCAGCTTGAGCTTGTATGTAATGCTGGAGTGTCGGAAGCTGTGGAAAACCACTTTGGGGAGATCGTTTTCCTCAATCAGCTGCTTCAATGCACCGTTAATGGTGGATTGTTCGGTCGGCATTCCCAGCGGGCCGGCAACCACGAGATTATAGTCTGCATACTCTGCACCCAGTGCGTCCTTTGTCATGTCCTGCTCGGCTTTATAGTGGACAAGCATTTCGGCAACTGTTTTGGGGAGAAAAATGGTTCGGATACTGCTGTCTGTTTTAGGACTTTTCAGAACCTGGACCGTGGTGCAGCGGGAACTCAGCGAGGGAAAACGAGTGATGACATTTTTATTTTCCAAGGCGTTCAGCGAAGCAATATCTACACGCTGCAATTCCTTATTTATGTAAATGGAGGCTCGCCCGGCTTCAATGCTTTCGGGGGAGATATCCACACAATCCCATGTCAGACCGAGCAATTCCCCTAAGCGCAGGGAACAAGAGAAGGAGAGGTTGATGCAAAGCCGGAGCCGTGGATCATCACAGACTTCTAAGGCATGGAACAGGGTCTCGGCAGTCCAGATATCACGCTTCTTTGCAGTGTATTTGGGCAAGGTGGCATAAATACAGGGATTCTTTTCCATAAGTTCCCACTTTACGGCCTGCTCAAAGGCACTTCTCAAAATTTTGTGAACCGAACGAACTGTGCCGGGAGAAACGTATTGATGCTGACGCTTTCCACACATAGGGTCAACGGCTTCGTATTTAAGCAGCCGCTGATAATATCCCTCAATTACGCGGGTGGTGAGATCTTGCAGCTTCATTGAGCCGATAAGCGGTTCTATGTAGTTTGAAATCAGTGCAGTGTTTGATTGATAGGTTGAAAGTGCCCATTTGGTTCTTCCGTACAGGGTGACGTATTCTTTAAGCAGGTCTTTTAGAGTTCGGCACTGGGGTGCCACAAAGGTACCGACGGATTCTTTGTATTCGACCTCTTTCTTACGGTTTTTGGCATCTGCAAGGTCGGTAAAGGTTTCCCATTTCTGCTTTAGCGTTCCATTAGTGTGTTTGTAGGTATAGACAACGCAGTATCGGTTATTGCGTTTGACAATGCTAGCCATTATACATCCTCCTCTACTTTACGTTTGGACTTCAGAACTTCATCGAAAGCATCTTTTTGGATGCGTTTTACCCTTCCCAACTTCATCGTTGGAATTCCTTCTTTGAGAACCCACGAGTCAAGTGTTGGGCGGCTGATTCCGTAAAAAGCCTGAATTTCCTGAAAACTGTAGTATTTCCCATTCTTGGGACATTGCAGTTTTAGCGGCGGCTCCTCATGCGTTTCTTTTTTCGGTTTTTGAAGTTGGTATGTAGATTGGCTTTTAAGCCATGCCTTAAAACTTTTTTTGGTAATGCGCGGCCTGTCGGCCACGCGCTCAATGACGAAACAATCTCGGTATTTTTTGCAATCAAGAATCCCATAAACATTCTTGCGTGGGATACCGAGTAGTTTTGCCATTTCCGGGATGGAGATGGTTTGCGCTTCAATCTCCCGGTCACGCTCCCGGTCAGCTGCTGTGCGGTAGCGGCTTTGTGACCGGTACCACCGCTCAAATTCCTCTTTGGGAATCCTCATACAGAAGTCTGTCGTTTCTGTTTTCAACTTGCCCTGTCGGATGAGTGTATAGATCGTTTCGGGTTTCACCTTCAATATCTCGGCGGCATCAGGAACGGAATAGGATCGTTTGCAAAGTTCCTCGCCCGGTGGTGGGCCATTGACCTTATGATATTTGACCTGATTGGTATACCATTTCTCAAAGCTGGAAATAACGATACGCCTTTTTTCGTTTATCAGAATGACTTCAAAGAGATTCTTATGAAGCAGCCAATAGCTGTCTGTTTTGCCAAGGCCGAGAAGCTGCCGCATCTCACGAACCGACATGGTGGTTTTGGTAGTGGCAGGTTCAGCTTTTCCGTATAAGGGAGCCGAAGTATTCCGCATATCATCCATGAAAGACACCTCTCTATCTATGTAAAAGTTTAGCCGGGATTTCTCATCCCGGCTAAAGAATAGCAGATTTCGCGTGAAATGTTGAGGATGTCAAACAGCAGGATTGCGTTCAACAGTGCCATCATTGAGCCATGCTTCAAAGCTGGCTTTGGAAATACGGTAAGCGCCGCTTACCTTGAACCAGCGGAATTCGTTCTGCTTCAGTAGACGGTAGACAGTGGGACGGCTCAGGAGCAGCATTTCCATCAGGTCTTCTACGGTATAGCAGCGGCTGTCCTTTGCTGTGGAAACAGGGGAGGAAACCGAGTTGGGCGAAGGTTCTTCATGGATAATCATTGGATAATACCTCGTTAAATATACTTAAAGTTAAAACTTGAGCGGCAATGCAGCCCGGCGGCTGCCACCATTATAAATAGTATAGACCTGCTGGAGGTACTTCGTCTTGCCGGGAAGGCTTACGCCTGCGGTTCGTGCAAGGCGAAAAATCGTGAATGCATCGACCTGCCGCAGTTTGGCAATCAGACGGCTTTTACTGTATTCGGAGTGGTACAGTTCTACAAAGCGGCAGATGCCGAGCAGATTTGCGGAACTCATGGAATCAGGTTCTCCGTCCCACGCATTCAGCAAAACATCAAGGGATTCGATATACAGTTCAGGACCAAGCCGGATGAATTCGTGATAGGCGGTTGCGATGCAGCTGATCCGCTGCTTGCCCCGGCCTTCTTCAAAAGAAAGATGAACGCCAGCCAATTCGGTGGCCTGCTGGAATGCAACGGCAGCAGGCTCCCCTGCAAAAATCAGGGCACGGAGCTTCTGCCCTGCACTCAGCCGTTCCGAAATGCCTGTCTGCTGTGCAAACAGGAGGGCTTCTTCCTGCTCGGTCATGTTAAAGTAGACCTTGCAGCGAATCTGCAGATCATCACCACCGTTCAGGAACTTCCGGGCAGCGATGGTGTTCTGCCCGTCCATCACATAGTAGTGACCATCCCGGAAGCTGATCTTCGGCTCATTGGCAACCCGCTCGTCAAATTCTTTTGCGATACGGGCAACACGAGCGGGGTGAAGAGCACGCTGATAAGTGTCGCGCGGCACGATCAGCTCACTGCTGTTCAGGCACATTTCATGGTAAGGTTTTACAACTGCGTTCATCATAAAGGAACCTCCTTCTTTTTTTGCAGAAAATCAATTCCTGATTGGATAATCGAACCGATTTTCTTCTTTTCGTTATCGGATAAGCGGAAAGCGGAATACCGTTCATAACAGATATTCCAGCGGAACATAAGCGATTGAAGCGCATCATCCAGTTCTGCAACCATGAACTCAACAGAAGATTCCGTCGGGGTGGAGAGCATCCTTTCCGATATCTGCTCAATGCTATGTAGATCGCCTTTTGTGTGCTTGGCGAGAGCAGGGGGCTGACTGTTCAGCACCCGAAGATTCTGAAACTGCTGGGAGAGCAGCTCTTTTGCAGCGGCGAGAACATCCTCCTGCGGAGGAGCCGTAAGGTATTTTCGGAATGACTTGTATCCAATGAACCCAAAGCTGTATTGCAGACACACTGACACTTGCCGCATTTCATATTTGGACAGGTGCCCAAGGTAGCTTAACACTCTGGATTTATCTGCGGGGCGCGGGCTTTCGCAAATCGCCATAGATGGCGCACTCAAAAAACGATTGTGCAGAATAAAATGCGTTGGCATATTTCGCTTTTTGATCTGTGTTGTCAGTGGAACGACCAGAAGAACATTGGAATAAAAATTACCGTCATCGTTTTGGACAACAATGGCAGGTCGGATGCCGCCTTGCTCGGAACCGCTGTAAGGATTCAGATCCATCATGTAGACATCCCCGCGCTTGTACATCCAGTTTGCGGGCATAGGCGGATACTCTTTCTCTTTTTTACCTCGTGTGGCCAATTTGGATTTCTCCTTTCTATCCGTATATGTAACAGTGGGCTGCTCGCACAGCCCACCCTACTATCTCAAACAGCAAATTGCTGTGATTTATAGTTCTATACCTTTCCGTATTTGTCCCCGACATCCCCGGAAACCGAAAACTCAGTTTTCGTGTGGGAAATCTTTCAGCCGTCCGGCAGCGTACCGAATCCATAGGGTTCTCACCTCTCCGTGGTTCTCACCGAGCTGCCCGAAGGCAGAAGTATCATTATTCTGTGATGGCTCTTAGCTATGGAGAAGCTGTCATCCATTTACCGTCAACCTACCGCTCATTCCCTCAGTGGGAGATCATCGCATTTGTTACGGACGTGGCTCATCATCACAGGAACGTGACTGAAGA